>CAXXNP010000001.1:0-23551 GCA_963665345.2 Opitutales bacterium | reverse complement strand
TTACGAAGGGGTAAAATACATGGAGTTTACCGGAGCTGTCTTTCGCTCCGTTGAATCCGCAAGCACCGTCCACCTGCCCCTGGTGGATCTTCCCCTTCAGCCTTCCGACACGTTCACCGGATCCCGGCTCACGTTAACGGCCGGGTAGAAGTAGGCGAACACCATCTCGCGGTCACTTTCGTTTCGAAAGCAGTGCGGCGTCAAGGGGGGAACGAACGTCGTGTCATGCTTTTCCAGCTGATATACTTGGCCATCAACTTCCGCCGTGGCCTTCCCTTCCAGAACGACGACGGTTTCCTAATGTGAAACTTCTCTGTTCATACGGGTTGCCGGGCGATATTCTTAGGCGTTTCGAGGGCGCAAATTCCCGAACTGAGAGCCCCTCGTTTTCAGTTCAGATATCGTTCTTTCTGCTCAGCGGGATAATCGTGCTCGTTCTCGAAATTTCGCGAGGACGACTACGAGAACGAATTGCTGGTCCGCGTCATGATGGGCGGAGACCCGGAGCTAGCCGACCAGAAGATGCGCGACCACCTTCGCTACGGGCGGAAAGAAACTGCCGAATATCTCATACGAAAGGTATCTGTTTAGCGCGCTGACTGAAAAGGCGATCGTTCTAGTTCGGGAAAGGGGTCAAGCCTTAGAAGTGGCTGTTTTTTGGGGTCAGCCGCCTTAGCAAATTGTCCTGAGCTTGCGAAGGGCGATTTGCAAGGTCTGACCCCCTCAGCGAA
This sequence comes from Opitutales bacterium, assembly GCA_963665345.2. Lineage (GTDB taxonomy): Bacteria > Verrucomicrobiota > Verrucomicrobiia > Opitutales > CAXXNP01. The sequence goes on along the minus strand of CAXXNP010000001.1, from coordinate 22,820 downwards.
GCGAAAAAACAGCCACTTCTCAAGGTCATGACCCCGAAGATCGAGCACACTTGGAACGGCGATGCATGAGTAATCAGGCACGCTAAACAGATACGACGCAAGGGTCACACCGAGTAGGCTTTTCAGCACGGGTCATTCATGCGATTCCTGAAAAAGAGGATAACGATACTTGCCCTCCGGAATGGCGCGAAAGGTGTACTGATTGACGTTGATGAACTGGTCGTGCATTTCGCCGATCTCGAGGCCAAGCTGGTAGGGTGTTCGGCTCCCCATGACGGTACCGGCCTGAACCGGACCAGCCTCTTCGAAAAGCATCTTGGCTCTCTCTTTTGCCACGTTGTATTCCGTCTGCGGCCGATTGCCGAGGCTCATGTTGAGCTTGAACTGAAAATTCTCCTTGCTCTGCCGCAGAAAAACCGCCGCGAGCTGATCCATGGATTGGTCGAATGTAAGCTGTCCATCGAGGTAGAGGGGGAAGTTCTGCTCAAAAAACAGGTTGATGGGGCCGTGCCCGGGATTCAGCGCGGGATATCGTGAGACGCCCTCGGTGACAGGCCGAAACAAGCGAAGGTCGGCATCCCGGACTTCGGCCCCGAGGATTGCCGGGTACCAGGCCAGCTCCGCGCAAAACCGCTCGTTCTGCTTCTGGGAGGTGCAGAACATCATAAAGTCGAGCGCTATCTCGGGATTGCGGCTGGCCTGGGAAAGTCCAAAGGCAAAGGTCGTGAGGGGATTTTCGCGCGAACGTCCTTCGTAGAAGCGACCGTAGGCAGGGTCATCGGAATCCACTTGCGGAAAGTCGAACACGCCTACAGAAAAATCGGCCAGATCCTTATAGATTCCGATGTCCCGCGTCGTTCCAACCGCCATGACCGACCTTCCCTGCAGGAAGAAAAATCGTTTCTGTTCGGCCAGGTCACTGAGAAAGCTGGGCTGACACTGAGCATAGAGTTCCTTCAGGAGGCGGAAGCCCACACGAATGCGCTCCTGCTTCAGGTCGAAGGACTTAGACGCAAGTCCGTAATAGATCGAGATGTATTCGGGATTTCCCCCTTGCCATATGCTGTAGAAATCCATCATCCCCGCCGTCAGAGTCGGAAAATAACGGCTGAAGAGATAATCCCCCTGGGCCACCGCAACCGGGTAAAGAACGTCCCGTTGGCGGGCGCTGTACTCCCGGATCTTGCGGCAGACAGCCATCCAGGAGCGGAAATCAGCCGGCGGTTCATCGCTACCCGTGATCAATCGGTAGAGGTCCTTGTTGTAGAAGACGCGGCTGTTGTCGATCGTCATGGGAATACTGAAGAAGTCCATGACGTGAAAGAAGTAGCCTCCTTCCATCCCATCGATGTAGGTGTCCCGCCAGGGCCGCCCTTCCAGTTCGGTCCCACGATTGTAGGGATTCACCTGCCCGATGTGGGCGGTCAAGGGGACCAGGTAATGCTGACCGAGGGTTTCCCAGATTCCCGCCCGGCCCAGCATCTGCACGAGATCGGGAGGAGTTCCCCCCATCAGTTGGGTGGTGGCCCATTGATCGTAGGCCCTCTGAGGAATCGATTGGATCTCAATGCGCACCTCCGGGTGCAGCCGCTGGTAGTCCTGTGCGAGGCGGGAGAAAGCAGCCTGCACCCTTTGATCATTCAGGTTATGAGCGATGCGGATTACCTTCTCCTCCGTCAAGAGCGCATCGCCGGACGTGAAGGATACGCGCCCCACGTGCAGTATACTGATCAGGTAGACGCCGACGACACCAATCGTTGCCAGGCCGCCTCCGAGAAGCTTCCGCCACCGCTTAATCCAGGCTCTCACCAGTCATCGTCCCTTCGCTACGGCGGGTCAGGCTTTGCGCCGATTTCTCCGGACCCATTTCTCTCAAGACTTGTGCGGCATCTGCGGGGACCGCCTCCATTCCTTCACGCAACTGCGCCAGCTCCTTTCGGGCCGAGAGAACCATGGCCGTCCCAGGCGCTTCGGCAATGACCTTTTCGTACCAGAGCACCGCTTCCTCGGGTCTTTTCAGTCCAAAGCGCAGGAATTGCGCGACCTGCCAATAGTTCTGGCCCCAACGGAACGGATCGCAGAGCTTCATTTCGCCTTGTCTGACCAAGTGGGGAACGCCCTTCGGGTAATTCTGCGCGACGCTGAGATACCAGAAGGCAATCCGGTAGTGCATCGTGGAAGCGAGCGGATTGTCCGGGTAACGGCGAAGATGCTCCTCGAGGATCTCCACACCCCGGCGGGAGACCTCCGGCCGGACTTCAAAAAACCAGGAACTGGCCAGACGCACGGCTGCCTCATGAATGGCCAGACTGTCCGGAAAGTCCTTCAGGATGCGTAGAAAATAGCCCCGCGCCTCATCATTTTCATGCCCACTACCCTGGTGATCAAGATCTGCCCGTTTTTTTCGCGCCAGGATACCCAGTTCGAGTAAGGCCCAGGGGACGACGGAGCTCTCCGGAAATTCTTTCACGATACGCTGGAAACTCTCGCGTGCAGCATCCGGACGGGAAACCGGTCGGCGGAACTTGTGGCAAAGGCCAAGGCCGTAGAGGGCCTGGACGCGACCGGCGGCGGTGGCATTGCGACTTTCGAGCACCCCCTCGAAAACGGTCCGCGCCTGGTCCGACCTGCCGCCATGGAAGTGCCGCCACCCCTTACTCAACTCCTCGCTGTAGCGATCTGCCCGTTGTCGCTCGCGGGTAAGTGTGTCGACACCCTGGATAGTTCTCGTCCCTTGAACCGCGACAACAGGAGGCGGCCCCACCACCAAAGAAGCCAATACATAGAGCACGGCCTCGTTACAGAATTTCATAACGGATCACTTCTAGATTCGGTATCACTTGAAAGTGACGGGGATTACGCGTGGCGACGGGCACGTTTCGTTCCAAGGCAGCGGAGGCAATCCAAAGGTCCGGATAATCAACTATCTTTCCCTTCCGGGCCAACGTTCCCCAAAGATCCGTATAGATGTCGATGCTGCCCTGCTGAAGCGGCAGCAGCGTGAAGCCGTCGTAGAACTGGGCCAGGATCTCCGGCTTTACCCCTTTGTAAATGGCTCCCCGCGAAAATTCCGCTTGAGTGATCCAAGGTACCAGGATCGCTGCCTGCCCCAGCTTATCCCTCAAATCCTTCAGCCGCTTCGGATTCCGCCGGTACCGCCAAATGTCAACCAGCACCGTTGTATCGGCCACTACTTCCATGGATCAGAAATCGGCTTACGAGTGGCACTGATAGATTCCTCCAGTTTCTCGAATTCCTCCTCCTCGAAATCCGGAAGGCATTCCGCCGCCTTGAGGGCGGCTTTTAACGTCCCTTTGGGCGGAACCATCCGTTCAATCACCTTGGAAAAAGAATCCTTCTTCCCTGATTTCCAGCTGGAAAGGCGCCGGTAGGCCGATTCGGACACCGCAATTGTCTTCATATACAACACAATACACAATCTATAACCTGTGTCAATATGGGTTCTGTTCCAAGATCTTTTCCTGCCCCTTGTCGCGAACGCGGTTCAAAGCCATTCCTTTGAGGTAATAAAGTATTGCCGAGTCTCCAACAACCGGGTGCAATGATCGAACCCGCCGCACGGCCTAGCAGGTTGAGAACCGTTGGCCGAAACTGAGAAAGCCATCATGAGCAACAACGACTCAGGACTCGAAAACCGCTTTGTTCAAACGCCGGATGAGCCCTTTCCCGTGGGCGTCGAGTACTACCGTGGGCCGGCGCCCAAACAGGAGGTATGGGATGAGGATTTCGCCAACATCCGCGCGGCGGGATTCCGTATTATCCGCAGCCATTCTTATTGGAACTGGATGGAGCCTCGACCGGGCATCTACGAACTCGATGATTTCGACCGCATGTTCGACCTCGGCGAGAAACACGGTCTCTACATCTGGCTCGATATGATGCTGGCCACCCATGGCGCCTGCCCCGAGTGGCTGACGCGCGAACACCCGGATATGCGAGTCGTCAATTACCGCGGAGAGCGGCTGGCGCCGCACTCCGGCAAGGCCTACCCCCAGGGCGGCGTGATCCACTGCTATGATCATCCTGCCTGGAGAGAATACGGTGGCGGGTTGATCAACCATGTCGTCAACCGTTACAAGGACCGTCCGAACCTGCTCATCTGGGGGCTGTGGGACGCGATCAAGATGCCCTCGGCCTGGTCGGCTATGGGCGGAGGCTACCCCTGTTACTGCAAGCACACGCTGGCGCGCTACGAAGTGTGGCTGCGCGAGCGCTACACCCTCGACGAGCTGAACGAACGCTTCCAACGGCGCTACCGGCGCTGGGAGGACGTGCAACCGCCGCGATCAAATCACAATGTGGTGGAAATGGTGCTCTACCGTCGGTTCCATTACGAAAACCTCGAAGATCACCTGAAATGGATGGTCCGCGAAGTGAAGGAAATCGATCCCAGCCATGAGGTGCGTGCTCATGGCATGTGGAATCCATCTCCATGGGATGAGCAATGCGCCCGCCATGTGGACAGCTGGGGCATGTCGATGCCGTCAAACGATCTGCTGACATCGCGGGATTCCGCCGTTATCACCGACCGGGCCTTCATTATGGATTGGTCTCGCAGCATCGGTAAAGGCGGCCGTTGGTGGAACGAAGAAATCTACGCGGGCATGCACCCAGGAGGAACCGTATGGAAGAAACAATCCGACCCGCGTGAGACCAATGCGCTACTCTGGCTCTCTCTTATAAACGGCGCGGCGGGCGCGATGTACTGGCAGTACCGTCCGGAATACATGAGTTTTGAGTCACCGGGTTATAATCTCGTATCCTACGACGGCAGACCAAACGCGCGGTTTGAAGCCACCACGCGCGCAATCAAGCAGATCGCGGGCATGAAGGAGCACCTCCCCCTTGACCGTCCGCAGCCAAAGGTCGCCATCGTCTATCATGGGCCGTCACATGAGCTCTTCACTTACGACAATGAGAATGAACGGTTTCTTGCCGATCTGCGCGGCACCTACCGCACACTCTGGAAGCAAGGCATCGCCGTCGATATCGTATCGCCGGCAATGGATTGGTCGCCCTATCGAGTGGTCCTGCTTCCGAACGTCGCACTGATGGATGAGGAAATGCGAAGTAGGATTCTGCAGACGTGGGAGAAGAGTCCGGACACCTGTATCGTTGCCGAAGGCAACTTCGCCACCTATTCGGCGGACGGGCAGTCCAGCTACCACCCACCGGAAGGATTAGCGGAAAGACTGGGGGTGCGGGTAGCGGATTGTTCAGCGGTAACGGAGGTCGATATCGAACGCGGCAATAACGTTGTGAAAACCGAATACGGGGACGCGACCGCGACTGCCCCCTTCCCCTATGCCATCCTTGAACCTCTGGGAGACACCGTTTCCATCGCCTCTCTTGGAGGCAATTCCATAGGGATACGGACGGCCGACAAGCGTTTCATCTGGTTCGGGTTTACTTTTACCGCCGGCTTCGGCAACGCCGCCCATCCCGGATTGTTATCCGGACTGCTGGAGGAACTCGGGATCCAACCGGAGGTTTCAGTCACGCATTCCGATGTCGTGCCCATGGTGCGGCGATCACGGAAAAGCGGCTGGCTCGTGTTTTTACTCAATCTCGCGAGTGAATCCGCAGCGGTCACCGTCACCCTCTCTCCGCAGTGGAAGGCAACCTGGACCCGCGACCTGCTCGCGGATGAGGACCTCCCGGTATCCGGCGGCACCGTCGACGTCAGGGTCCCGGCATGGAAGGTCGCCGTTCTGCACTGCGAAACTGCTTCCAAAAAATCGTCGTCAGCTTCGTCGCAAACTTTCTCGGTTGATCATTGACACCCTTTCCACCAACTTCAAATTGTAACGACCCACCATTGATCGATCAGATCGCATTTAAACGACGAAATATGGGAAAAGTAGGACCAGTATATCCGGACTGTCCGGAGCAACTCAGCGAGGAACAGATAGCGCAATATGAACGCGACGGCTACCTGGCGTTTGAGAAGCTGTTCACCGCCGATGAACTTGAGCAGGCGAAGCAGTTCTACAGTGACCTCATTTTGCGGGCCCGCCGTAAGAAGGTCGCCCTGCCGTTCAAGGGCTACCAGAAAACCTACGATACTCAGCAGCGATTTTACCGTTCAGTATGAAAAGGGGATTGATCCTGAAGCCGTCAGTGACGCGGACGCTGAGAGCTACGTGCGCAAGCTGATGTGGTTCGTCCAGGAGGAGCCCTTCTATCAATACCTGGCCAATCAGCATCCCAAGTTGAGCGCGATCCTGGAAGCGTTGATAGGACCGGATCCCGTGCTCTTCCAGGAAATGGCGTTGATCAAACCGGCGCGGGTCGGCGGCGAACGGGCCTGGCACCAGGATGACAGTTATTTCGCCGTGAATCCTTTGGAGGCGGTAGCGGGCGTGTGGATCGCCCTCGACGATGCGCGCGTCGACAACGGCTGCATGCATGTTTTGCCGGGCGACCACAAGAAGGGTCCTCTGCTGCAGAGCAAAGAAGTCGGATGCACCATTGCCGAAGGGAGAATCGACAAGGGCACGGCGGTCCCGGTGGAACTGGAAGCCGGCGGGTTCATGGTGTTCTCGGGGCTGCTGCCTCACTACACGCCAAAGAACACCTCACCCCACGGGCGCCGTGCAGTGCAGTTCCACTATCGCGCAGCCGACAGCACCATCGTCACCAAAGACGAATACAAGGAGCTATTCGCGGAAGCCGACGGGACCCCGGCAGCGTGCGGAAGCTGGCAATACGGGGCGTTGAACAGTTGAAGAATTCTGATCCTGATCCTGCCGCAATGAAAACTCCCCGTAGCAAGCTACGATACGTGTTTAGCGGCCTTCGGTTGTTGGCTGCCCCGGTCTTGTGCCGGGGTGGTGCGCGATATGCGGCTACAAGACGCGATGGGCACAACACACCGACACCACCCGTCCCTTCTCCTCCAGTCCCGGCGCGGGACTGGAGGAGAAGGGACGGGCAGGTGTCGGTAGAGGCACGCATTGTGTAGCAAGAAAACGCGCGCCACCCCGGCACAAGACCGGGGCAGCCTCAAACACGCTAAAAAGGTAGCAAGCTACGGGGAATTACCAAGTTAAAAAGGAGTAACGAATGCAAGCAAACGTACGGAGCATCATCTTTCAGGCGCTGAACGAGGTTGAATGCGTGGCCGAGGAGAAGGAAATCCGGCCTGACCCAGATGGGGTGATCTTAGAGACGCATTATTCCTGCATCAGCGCCGGAACGGAAATCGCAAAGCTCACCGGGCTCCAGCCTTTCCCCTACCCCAGCGGATTAGGCAACCGCGCCATCGGCCGTGTCGTGGAAACGGGCCCGGAATGTAAGGATTTCGCCGTTGGTGATCTCGTCTTTTCCCACATATACCATGTCAGTCACGCCAAAGGTGCCCGGCTGGTAGCAAAACTTCCGGACGAACTCGACCGTCCAGACGCCGCCCTTATCGGCATGATCACGGTAGCCATCACCGGAGTGCGGCAGGTCAACACGCAGATCGGTGATTTTGCGGTGGTGACCGGCGCTGGACTGGTGGGAATCTTCGCTGCCCAATTGCTGGAGCTTTCCGGCGTCACCACCGTCATCGTCGACCAGGTCGAGGGCCGTCTTGAGAAGGCAAAGGAGTGCGGCATCAGCCATGCGGTCAACTTTACCAAAGACGACCCCGTCCAGCTCGTGATGGATATCACCGGCGGCGAGGGTGTCGACTACCTGCTCGAGTGCACCGGCAACCCCAAAGCGGTGGAGGGCAGTCCGGATTACATGGCCAAAGGTGGCACCATCGTGATGGTGGGCTCTCCACGCGGTGAGTACCCCACCGACCTCGTTCCCTTTATCGAGCGTTTTCACCTCCACCGGCCTCATGGGGACCTCACCTTAAAGGGAGCCCACGAATGGAAGACACCGATGTATCCCGACGGTTTTCACAAGATCAGCATGCAGCGCAACGTGCAGACGATCACGCGCCTGATACAATCCGGTAAACTGAAGACCAGGGAACTCCTATCCAAGGTTTACAAGCCGGAAAAGGCGGCCCAGGCCTATAAAGACCTGATCGAGAACATGGATGAAACCCTGGGGGCCGTCTTTGACTGGAGAGAATAATGCAGGCGGTAGCCGAGAAAGCTTGGGACGAAGTGTACCCTAGCGCAGCGTAGCCGCAACCAAACTCGTAGATTCTTCCACGCTGAAGAGAATTGAACAGAAGGAAACAGAGAGAAACTGAGAAGAGAAGCCGAATCCTCCCGGCGCGCCAGGACCTGGAAACATCTTTCGAGGTGAGGTCGATCGGGATCAGCGTGACCGCGGATTTCACGGATGGCACGGATAGAGAGAGGACTTGGATCTCGCAGTTGCAGGATGGAGAATAGGGTGTCGACTTCGCCAACTCGCTTATGCGAGTCGAGAAACGCAAAGAAGAGCTTTCCCAAAAGCGCTATTCGTGGACCAAATTGCAGTCGCGCTCTTGGGAAAGCTCTTCTTCGCGTTTCAGGCTCTACCGTATGGCAGAGAGGCGAAGTCGACTCCTACCTCGGCCTATAGTATGGACAATTCCTGCTTTCCTGCTTTCCTTATTCAAATGTTAATCTGTGTTCCATTTAGATTTTCTTAGCGAGACTTTCTTTTCGGAGGAACAGAACCATATTTCTTGAAATTCAACGGGTTATGTTTTCGGTTGAGAAATTTCTTCTTAAGAAAACAAGCCTTTTTCAGTGGTACATTGCGGAGGGGATGTTGAGTTTACCGACGGCGAAGTGGAGCATGGTGATTAGCTTCTTTAGTGGTGTGATGGCAAGTTAGTAGTATAGAGATCGAGCGGTCTCCTTCCCAAACTTCGTCGTCAGCTTTGTCGCTTCAACTGGCTCGATTCGAACAGATCCGATTAATCGCGGGATAAACCCGCTCCTACATACCCTAAGGTGTAGGAGGGGCTTTACGTCCCGATTGGGGTCACGGGCTTCGGCGTGATCCCGCGGCCGCGGTTCCCCGGTTAACGATATTTCGCCGAAGCTTAGGACAGAGTTTACGTCAAAGATTCCTTAGGTTTATTATTGCAACCAACTGTCACTTTATGACAGTATGTCGCAAATGCAGACGATTACGGAATTGGCACTCCAGAGAGCAAAGAGAGGGGTCTTCACTCGGCGGGAGGCCGCATGTTGGGTCGACAGCAACGGTGCACGGCTCAATGCCCTGCTCAAACGGGCTGTTGCCACCAACGAAGTCTGGCGCATCCATCGCGGCCTCTACTGTCTATCCAATCGATACTCACAACACTCCGCCAGCCCTTTCGAGCTTGCTCAGCGCATTCACGGTCCAAGCTATATCAGCCTCGAATCCGCCCTTTCCTACCACGGATGGATCCCTGAGGCCGTTCACGCCATTACGAGTACCTCGCTGGAACGATCACGCACATTAGCCACGCCGCTCGGCCTTTTCAGCTATACGCGTGTCCCTCAACTACGGTTCTTCACTGCGGTCAACAGAGTCTCTGAAGAGCAAGGCGGCAGTTTTTTCGTCGGGACGCCGTTGAAGGCACTGGCGGACTACGTCTACACGCATCAATGCGACTGGGCCTGCGCCACGCCCCTAGTGGAGAGTCTTCGCGTGGACGAAGAGTTACTGGTCGAATTGAAGGGCGAATCGTTCGACCAGCTCATGCCCTTGTACTCGGCCGGGCGTGTCCGTCGCTTTCTCGCCGGACTCCGAAAGGACTTGAAACAATGAGCGTCCAGATCATCCAGGAGCGGCTTGCGACCTACGACTGCAGATCCACAATCGAGGAAGAGCAGGCGCTGCGTGAGATCACCCAGGAGATCGTTCTCGCGGGCCTCGGCCGGACAGACTTCTTTGGCCATACCGGTTTTCAGGGCGGCACCTGTCTCCGTATCTTTCACAGCTTGAATCGCTTCTCCGAGGACATGGATTTTGCGCTATTAGAGGAGGATGAGACGTTTGCACTCACGTCCTATCTCAAGCAAGTCCGACTGGAGCTGACCGCCTATGGGTATGAGCTTGAGATCGACGATCGATCAAAGAGCGCCCACACGGTACGGCAGGCATTCGTGAAAGATGACTCGATCGGCAAACTGCTACACCTGAACTATCGCTCCCGAACCGGACCCATGCGCAAGCTGCGCATCAAGTTGGAGGTGGACACGAACCCGCCAGCGGGGGCTTCGTATGAAATGCCAGTGCTCGACTATCCGTTTCCATCCGCGGTGCGGGTTTATGATTTACCCAGCCTGTTTGCCGGAAAAATTCACGCCCTGCTTTGTCGCAACTACCTCAAAGGCCGTGATTGGTACGACTTCGTGTGGTACACGGCGCGAAGAACACCCGTTAACCACCGTCTGCTCTCTGCGGCACTCGACCAGCAGGGCCCCTGGAAGGGCAAACAGCCCGAAACCGACAACAACTGGTGCATCGAGCAGCTCAACGCCGTGATCGAGGCGCTTGACTGGAGGCGGGCGCGGGACGACGTACGACGCTTCGTAAAGCCGCACGAGTTACCCTCTCTTGAACTCTGGACCCGCGAATACTTCCTGAGGCAGTGTCTGAAACTGGAAACACCCCGGCCGCCATTGACAATTCACAAATTCAACAGTTAATTATTCCATCCCACTCAGCGGGACTACGGGGTATCTACGGCTTTTTACTCTTCGGGACCGGGTGTCGTCCTATCTCCCTCGAAACTCCGGTTTTCGCTTTTCCATGAACGCCTCCCGCCCCTCCTTATAGTCCTCACTGGCGAAGCACTCGTCTACGAGGCGTCTGCACAGATCCAAATCGCGGTCATCCGGATCTTTGCGAAATTCCGCGATGATCTGCTTACAGGCTTTGATGGTGAGCGGTGCATTGCATGCGATCGTCTCCGCGCATTCATCCACAAAACCATCCAGCTCGGATCGGGTAAGAACGCGATTTATCAGCCCCATGTCGTAGGCTTCCTTCGCGGTAAACTGTCGGGCGGTGAACAGAATCTCCTTGGCGCGAATCGGGCCAACGGCGGCTACCAACGATCTTAAACTGCCATAGCCGTAGCCGACACCGAGCTTGGCCGCGGGAATACCGAATTTTGAATCGTCGGTAGCGAAACGTAGATCACAACAGAGCGCCGTTGACACTCCGCCACCGATGCAATACCCCGCGATCTTGGCGATAGTGGGCTTGGAGATGTTGGTTAGTTTCTGCTGCGCAAGTCCAGCCGCCCTGTTGTATACCTCGATAGCATCTGCTCGAATTCCGATATATCTGCGCCGGCGGAAAATGCCTTGCCCCCCTCTCCTGCAATAATAATCACGCGAACGCTATCGTCGGACTCGAAATCGTCCATTACCTGGGCGATGCCCTGCCACATTTCGTAAGAAACGGCGTTGTGCTTTTCGGGCCGATTCAGGCCAAGATATCCGACCCCTCTGTTCTTTTCGACGATCAGCAGTTCTTTCATGCTTTGAGTGCCTGCCGTTTTATCGTTCATACGATGTTCTCCTTTTTCATCGTCTCGATTTCGTCCTCAGAGAATCCAAACTCCGTCAAGACTTCATCCGTGTGTTCCCCCAGCTCGGGAGCAGGACGATACGCCATCTTTCGGGCGCCACTCAGGTTCGTAGCGTGACGCAGCACATTTAGTTTGCCGAGTAAACTGTGCTCCACAAGACGGGACATTTCGAGATGTTCCACCTGCGGATCGGACCACATCTCGTCCATATGGTAGATCGGACCGCAAGGCACACCTGCTTCGTTGAGCGCAGCGATCCATGCGCTGCTGCTTCTGGTTGAGAAATAGCCTTGCAGTTCGCTGTTCAATGCATCCCGATTCCGTGACCTCGCGCTTTCGTCGGCATAGTCGGGGTGATCGCGGAGTTCATCGGCCGAAAGGACGTTACAGAGCCGCTGCCACATCCGCTCCCCAGGGGCCGCAATGTTGATGTAACCATCGGTGGTCTGAAACACGCCGGTTGGAATGCTCGTAGGGTGATTGTTTCCTGCCTGTGGTGGCACTTCGTTTCCAATGAGCCAGCGTGCCGCCTGGAAATCGAGCATCCCGATCTGTGCTTCGAGTAGCGATGTGTGCACCCACTGACCTTCACCCGTTTCCTCCCGTTGAAGCAGCGCGATCAAAATTCCGATCGCCGCGTAGATACCTGAGGCGAGGTCTGCGATGGGCACACCGACGCGCACGGGGCCCCGGCCTGGAATTCCGGTGACCCACATTAAGCCGCCCATTCCCTGAGCAATCTGATCGAAACCCGGTCGCGTCGCGTAGGGGCCGTCCTGCCCGAAACCGGAAATGCTGGCGTAGACAATGCGCGGGTTTTTCGAGCGGCACGCTTCGTAATCGATTTTGAGTCTGGCTTTAACGTTGGGACGAAAGTTCTCAACCACGACGTCAGCACGCTTTACCATACGCATGAATGTTGACCGGCCTGCTTCGGCTTTGAGGTTCAGCGTGATACCGCGCTTGTTTCGCTGCAGATTCTGAAAGTCAGAGCCGTGCCGCGCGTCGGTCGTTTCCCTGGCCTTGTCGGGGTCTTGAGGCAATTCGATTTTTATTACGTTCGCACCCCAATCCGCAAGCTGGCGAACGGCCGTCGGTCCGGATCGGAAACGGGTCAAATCGAGAACTGTAAAACGGGAAAGAGGAAATTCATGATCGGTCATCGCTGCATTCTACTTATTATCGGTTTCATCCTGCACCACGTTTACTTCCAGGCATGCGCTACTGCAACCCAATTGAATTTGCAGTGTTCATTGTTTGCAACTATACAGGAGCCTTCTTACTTTTCTTGATCCACGAACATTCTTCTTACGGGTGGATCGGGCGCTCCCCTTCGACGTTGCTCAGGACAGGCAGCGCAAGATAATGCCGGAGAAAATCACCTGCGTCAGCCCCTACCATCGTGAGGGCGAACCGTTCCGGACCTTCTTTTTGTGTCAAGGGACCGTGAGGCGATCCTTACGCAGCAGGGCGCATCCGGAGCACCCGCTCTTGTTGTCGAGGGTCCTCTCACCTTCGCATCGGGAATATGACCTGACAGCTAAGAGACGCCTCTATGAACGAGTTGGAGTGGCTGAATATTGGGTTACTGATCCTGAGCAGCACACGCTCGAGGTCGACCGATTCTCCAAGGACGAGGAACCTGTGGTGTTATGCCCGGACGATACCCTCATGTCACCTCTTTTCCGCGGTTGGAAGCTGCCATTGGCCCATTTGCTTCGCGAAGCGTGATACCGCGCTTGTTTCCCTGCAGATTCTGAACGTCAGAGCCGTTCCGCGCGCCGGTCGTTTCCCTGGCCTTGTCGGAGTTTTGAGACAGAGTTCTCTTATGCGGCATAGGCGATGACTTCAAGCTCGGCAGCCTCATCAGTCTGCCCTAGTAACTTCTCGACCTTCTCCATCACCTGATCCTCGATAGAGAACTCAGTACAATTGGTGCATTCTAACACAGGTAGCTTCTTGATCACCACGATACTGGTCGGACCAAGGCGGAATGGAAGGTCTGAAATAGTCGGTTCTAGGCGTCCTCCGCAAACATGGCACTTCATAGTGATTTCCTCCGCGTCTTTAAGTTCGGCAACCACTCCAAGTCACTCGGCCGATATGTGGTCACGATTCGACCATTGAAACTATATCGCTCGGCAAGTCGGAACCAACCTCCGAAAATGGAAAGTAAAACTGACACCGACCCCACGCGCTCAGGATCGGAAGTTCGATCGGTTTTCGGCGTAGCATATGATTGGCCACAAAAGAACCCCGGCAAGCCGGGACAGGCGCCAGGAGCGCAAAAAAGGAAAAGGGATTCTTTGTGTTCTCCTTGTCTCGGCTCTGCCGTACGGCAGAGTGGCTATTCCTATTTTGTTGCTTGCCGATCGGTGCACCAGCCAAAATTTGTCTACATTATATGAACGCCCGCAGGATGCCGCACTACTGACGCGCGAAAACCTGTTGGCATTACTGCCATCTCAAGAAGAATAGAAACATGTCCGAATGTCGAAGGCAACTTCGACTTCCCTGGTAATCTTTTCTGCCTTTTCCCGCTCACCGAGATCCCGCTCCATACGCTTCGTGCCGCCATTACTGAACGACGATCCCGCTGAGCGGGATTCGCTTCCGGCTGCTTGACAGGAATTGCCGGGTGGGAGTGGTTACCCACCGGATAACTTCAACCCTTTTCCGTATGTTCATAGGCTTCATACTTCCCGGAGTTCCAGGCGACCCGCTCTCGCGGATCTATCACGGCGCGACGTGACTCTCAATCGTGATCACCCGTCGATCTGTCACTCCCGGCGTGCCGGGATTAGGAATTCTAAGTCCGACAGGCTGTTAGCCTCCCATCAACTCCTCCAGTGAAATTCTCTTAAAGAAAACCCGTTTATCATCCTCCCAAGCCAGAAATATCTCTTCGAGTTCCGGGTCGTAAAATCCGTCCGGGTACTGGCCCAAGGAGGGCGCCTGCACCAACGTCGTCTTCAGATACCAGGTGCGCATACCATCTCTGCTTACCCACATATCCAGTGGTGTGCGGTATGCATGGGTACCCGCTTCCACGTCTGAATAATCCTTTTCACTGGGATTGTTTAAAAGAACGGTTCTGCCGCCGGGCAGATTGATAATTCTCGGCTTCGAACCAGGATTCATTATGTCAGTGACAACAGGATCCGACCATGTACGCCCGCCATCCGCGGAATCGGAACGCCATAGCCGGTTGGTGGTGTCCCCGCGTATGAGCATCGCAAGGTTGGATCCTTCAAGTTCCGCAATCGCATTCTCGTGGAAAGGAACGTAGGGCGTCATGCCGGTGGGGTTCACCGCGGAGAGCTTCCCGTAACGGTGAAACTGAGTCAGATCATCATTGACCTCCATCACACCGAAAAACTGGCGACGAAAGACTGCCTCGGCACCACCTAAGTTGACAAATAATCTTTCCAGATCCGGATCGGCAATTTTTCCAGGTTGTCTTTCCTCCAGAGGCTCCGCCCAGGTAATCGGAAGTAGCTTACGCCCGTTCTTCAACGTCACGCCATGCCGAATATCGAAACCGCGCGGTCCGTTGATCCCCGTTAGGATATCCTCGTTTTTTTCGAAACTTCTGCCATCCGCACCGGTTCTGAGCAAGTGGTTCCTCTTGTGATAGCGTAAGTCTTCAAGTGTATACCAGAAGATGTAGGCCGCATTGGCATCAGCGAACATGGCCGACGCCCAATAAGGCTTATCGCCGGCCGCTACGATAATCTCGAAGTCCGACCAGGTGTCGCCGTTGTCGTCGCTGCGGATAACCCCGACCACGCTGCCCGGCTCGCCGTCGGCGGGTCCCCCTGTAAATATCTCGCAACACAGGGACCCATCCGGCATGCGCACCAGTAACGGCTCCCTCAGCCAGGTGCAGGTTTCATCCAATTCAAATATCACTTTTCGTTCGATTGATTTTAACTATTGGAAAACAAAGAGTTAAGCAACTCCCTGTGTTGTTGATCGCCTCTTTGGCGCAAACCGGCCCAATCGGCATCGAACCCGCACAATCACACCCAGACGGAGGATTGTTTTCGCGAGTTTCGAAAGCTAAGTCCGACAGGCTCCTAGCGCAAGGTCGAGATACATGATCGTGACGGGCGAACCCGTCTCCAACTTGAATTCCAGCACATTGCTACCGTTTTCCAGCGCGTCCGCGGGAATTTCCCACGCCCGCAGTTGTTCCGGTTCTCCAAGCAGAGACGGATAAGGATTCGGATACGGTTCGGAGACATCATCGACACCGCCCAATTGGCGCCCGTTCAGCTTCGCTGTCCAGGCGTGATCCCGCATGGTCTCGGCAGACTGGATACGCAATCTGCCACCCTCGCTCCAGCCGTCTGCAGGCGGAGCCAGATCCAGCGCAAACCGCGCTTCTTCTCCTGGATGCACGGTGCGTGGAATCGGTTTTTCGCTGCGGAAGGGATCGTTCCATCCGGTGGCGAGGAAATAATGCTGCGGCTGGGATGCCAGCCAGTCCGGATCCCCCAGGTGCTCGAAGACATGGAAGGGAGGTTCATGGAACGGTCCCCTCCCCTCGGTCCCATGTTCGCGGTAATATACGAAATTGAAGGCACTGACACCGTCGGCGCCGCCCGCGTAAGCCAGGTGAGCGGTCGTGTAGAGCTGCTCCGGAGTTGCCCGGCGGAAGGTAAAATTGTCGTAGTTGCCGCCGGGTAGCTTAGCTCCATTCCAAATGGAGTGGCACATCTCCAGATAGACGGCGGCGTCCCCCGCCAATTTCCGGATTTTCGGAAAATCTGTCTGTTGAACAGTAAAATAATAAGGCGAAACATTGATCATTTCCAGGCCGGCGTCGACGAGGTCGGGCAGATGCAGGCCAAGTGCATCATAGGCATCCAGGTAGCAGGGCAGGCGCGCGCACAACCAACGGTGTTGGCCCGAGGGGCTGGTGGCATCAAGCAGATCCCGCACCCTGCCGACAAATCCCGTCATGATCGATCGACGCTCATCCAGCGAGGTTTCATCGGGCCGGAAGTAACTGCAATGCCTTTGAAAATCGAGTTCCAGCCCGTCGATAGCGTAACCCTCGCAGATCTCCCGGATGAATCCAAACATCCAATCACGAACCTCCTGATGCTTCCAGTTCAGCACCCGCGTGTTCCAGTTTTCCTTCTCCACGACGGTGCCCAAACGATACTCAGGATGCTCCTTGTAAAAACGGTTGATGCAATGGAGAGCAAAGCCGGGGATCTCCTTGATACCGTCGCCTTGCACACCATCCACGAACTCCTTGCCATGGCTGTCATTAAGGCGGAGGGATATGAAGGGCGCGAGGCCCGTCGCACGGCAGCGGCGCACAAACACGTCGACCATGTCGCCGCCGCCAAGCATGTAGGGCGAATAGGGGTTTTCCCTCGGACCCACGCCGTAGGTCTCTTCAAACCAGCGGGCATGTTCCGCATAGGGATACTGACGGCTCTTCCACGAGGGAACAACGACCACTCCGGGCTGATACAGGTGTGCGTCTATCCCTGTCCCCGCGGTTTCATCGACTGCCGCTTCCAGCATTTCCGGCCGGAAGGGCTCACCCTTCTGGTGGTAGGGGCTGGTACAGCTGACAATGTTGGTGGTATCGTTGCTGAAGAGGACTTTGTAGGGAGGTTTCATGACATTCCCATTTTTCTAAGTTTTTCTGCTACCTTTTCCCGGTCACCAATATCCGATTTTTCTTTTTTCATATCACTGCCGATAACTGCTTAACCTGTTATCCTGATAAAGGGGATAATCGAAGTCGCCCGTCTTCAGATGACGCAACTGATAAAGCTGGCGGCATATGAACTGGTCATGCATGACCCCGATCTCCATGCCGATCTGATAGGGTGTGCGGCTGCCAACGACGTTGCCCGACTTCAATTCTCCCGCCTCCTGAAAAAGCATCTTCACTTTCGATCTCGCGACATTGAATTCTGTCTGCTTCCGGTTCTGTAAACTGATGGCAAACTTGCGTGCCATCGATTCCTCCATAAAACGAAACCATACTTCCTTCGTCTGATCCATGAACTCATCAAACGATATCTGACCGTCGAGATACAAAGGAAGGTTCTGTTCGTAGAACAGTTGCGGATAACCTTCCACCAACCAGAGATTGGGATATAACATCACCCCTTCCGTCCTGGGCTCGAAAACCTTGAGGTAATCGGCCATCCGGGCACCCTCAACCGCCGGATACCAGGCCAGTTCCCGGCAAAGCTTTTCATTACTCTTCTGGCTCGTGTAGAACTTCATGAAATCCACCGCCAATTCCCGATGCTTGCTGTTGCCGGTAAGACCAAAGGAAAATGTTGCCAGGGACGATTCCCTCGTCGGACCCTCATAGAACCTGCCGTACCGCGGATGATCACGATCCACTTGAGGAAAATAAAAGACCCCTACTTCAAAGTCGACGTTTGACCGGAAGACGCCAAAATCACGTGTATTGCCCGGCGTCATGGCAGCACGTTGTTGAATAAAGAGAAAACGTTTCTGCTCGGCCTGGTCACTGATAAAACTCGGCTGACAATAGCGGTAAATATCTTTGACCAGACGAAATCCGGCACGAATGCGCTCGTCGTTGAGGTCAAATGTCCCCGCCAGTAGACCGTAATAGACGTAAATATAGGAATAGTGCCCGCTCTGCTGAGTGTCGTATTCCTCCATCATGCCACCGGTAAGCGTCGGATAGTAACGCTCGAAGAGTTTATCATCCTGCGCTACCGCGATGGGGAAAATCGGATCCCCGGTTTCCTCTCCGTAGGCGGCAATCTTCGCACATATCTCCATCCACTCCCGGAAATTCTCCGGAGGACGGTCACTGCCTGTGGCCGCGCGAAACAGATCCTTGTTGTAGTAAATACGGGTGTTGTCAACCGTCAGCGGCACCGCGTAAAAATCCAGCAGGTGTATGAAATACCCGCCTTCCATGCCGTCGATAAAAGTAGAGCGCCAAGGCCGTCCCTCGAGTTCCGTGCCCTCATTATAAGGGTTTTCTTCCTCGATATAAGGCGTCAAGGCCACAAAGTACTGCTGCGCCAGCACCGCCCATGGCCCCGACAAGTGAAGAACCTGCACCAGGTCCGGCGCGGTGCCCCCCATCAATTGCGTCGTTACCCATTGTTCATAGGCGCGTTGAGGAATGGATTGTACCGATACTTTGACATCGCGATGCATTCGCTCGTAGTCATCTGCGATACGACGGAAGGCGCGGATCACTCGCCGATCACTGAGGCTGTGTGCGATGCGTATCACCCGGCGCTCATCAGACAGTCTTTCGCTCCAGAAACGGCAACGTTGGCGACGTGGATGCCGCTGATAAGATAGGCGGCAACAACCGCAACGATGCCCAAAGACTGTTTCCAGAACCTTTCCAAAACACCCCGCAAACGCACCATCTGACCACTCTTCGCCATCACATTCGAGACGTGCTCTCCCCACTCTTTCCAGACTGCTCGCTCGAGGTCTGCAACTGCCGCCAGTCAACGCCCAATCGGTCCAAAACCTGTTTGGCCATCAGCACATGGTGCGATTTCGGTGTCACCGTGATGATCTTCTCATACCATGGTATCGACGCCCCCACTTCCTTCATACCACGCCGGTAGGTCTGCGCCACATGCCAATAAACGAAACTCCAACGCCAGGGATTACTCAACTGGGCTTCCCCGAGGCGAACCGCAAACTGAATACTCTTCCGATAGTCCTGGTGAACAATGTGATACCACTTCGTCAGCATGAAGTACATGCCCGAAATTAAGGGATTGTTGGGATACTCCTGCAGATGCCCTTCCAGAATTTTCACGCCCTCCATCGCATACTCGGGCTCAATTTCAAAGAAATAGGAGTTCGCCAGGCGCGAGACCGCCTCGTGCAACGCCACACTATCCCTATGCTCTTCAATCACTTTGCGGTAATACCTGCGTGAGACTTCGTTGATGTCCAAAGGCGCCTCGTAATCGAAATCCGCATGCCGCTCGAACTCCAGGTTTCCCAGCTCGATCAACGCCCATGGCACCAGTCTGCTCTCAGGAAATTCATCCACGATCGCCTGAAAAGCCGCACGCGCCTTCTCCGGTTGCGTAAAGGGACGTGCAAAAACCGCGCTCATTCCCACCCCGAACAGCGCCTGCTCCCTGTCCGCAACTTCCGCATCTGCCGCCTCCGCCACCTCCTCAAACTGCTCGCTAACCGCATCGGTGGGCCCCTGGTGAAATCCTCTTTCCATGCCTCCCGCAAGGCATCACCATACCGCTCCGCTGACTGCTCGCCCAGCGTCAAATAAGACACCACTTCGCCGTTTCCAGATGCCGCGGCGCCGCTAACGAATAGTCCCAGACCGATCAAACCTGTCCAACGCAATCTCTTTAAGACTCCCTCAAAAATCAGGCTGCCAATACAATCGATCATATCGATTATTAGTGATCACGGAGTCGCCAAATCGCTCAATGCCGATCCCGCCGCGGCAGGATCTCCTGTTGTTTGAGTTCGCGAATCAGCTCGACGACGCCGTCGACGGCGGCCTTGAGAAACTTCTCCCCCTTCTCCACCGTCGCTTTCTTCGCGTCACCCACCACGCCACTGGCAGTGTGCGAGCTCCAGTAGGGAATCAGCTTGGCATTCGATCCCTCCGGATGACTTCCGAGAATCAGATCTGACCGGAAGCTCGTCGACAGCGCCGAGCGCTCGTCCACTGCCTTGTCCATCTCGACCAGGTCGGGCTTCATGGCCAGGTAGAGCGACGTTTCGTACTCGCCGGCATGGCCAGCGCCACCGTGGTCAGAGTCTCTGATCCTGGCGCCCTCGACTTTGATCTTGTGCACGTCCCAGTGGTTCACGGTGGCACATAGGATCTTGCCTTCGTATTCGATGTTCGACAAACGCGTTGCCATGTCCAACGGTGACGTGTTGCTGCCGTGGCCGTTGACGACGAGAATGCGCTTGAAGCCGTGGTGGGCCAACGAGCAGCAGACGTCCCTCACGTATTTGATGAATACGTCCCAGGTAATCGTCAGCGTTCCGTGAATATCCATGTGGTGCGGGCTGTACCCATGGGGTACCGCGGGCGCCAGCACGGCCTCCGACGGGATCTTCGCCACGGCCCCCTCACAGATCCCGGTGCACAGCACGACATCCACATCGACCGGTAGATGCGGTCCGTGGTCTTCGTAGGTAGCCACGGGCAGCACGGCCACGCGCTCCTGCTCGGCGGCCTCCTTGATCTCGTACCATATCATCTCGGCAAAACGGTATTTCATGGCTTTCTGCTCCACTGATAAGAAATCGCTTTTCGGGCGCTACGGGCACCCCACGCCCGGCAAGTCCGTCCTGAAAGAGCGCCTTCACGATATAGAAGGTGCCAGAACGGGCCTGAGAACACAAGCACAGGGATAGACGGCGCGCTTGATAACCCGTTGTCAAAGGATACCCACCAGAAGGCAGCTTGTTTCTAATGATCGCAAATTCGGTTCCTCCTCTCTCATCGTGACTCTCAATCCATTCGACAGGCTCATGGCAGGCCGTGATCTGCAGTCGATCATCCCTTCGTCCATTAACAATTCAACAATTCAAAAGTTAATTGTTCCATTTTCCCATCCCGCTCATCGGTCCAAACATTCCAGGAGAAAGTAGAAAAAAATTATCTAGTTGGAGACCTCAGGGCCTAACCTCCCATCAACTCCACCAACGCGGTATAGATTACCTGTACCTTTTTGGTAAGGGTCCACAGGATATATTTTCTACTTTAGGCTCGCGACACGTTGCTCGGTCCGCTGCAGAGCGGCCTTGTGTTTTTCCTTCAACTGCTCCCGCGCTTCATCAGGTGGAATCTTAAAGCGCTGCGCCACCCCGGAGCAGTTTGCAGCCACGGTTTCAAAGACACGATGGCCGATCAGGGTATGTCCGAGTTCGTTGGCGTGTACGGTATCGACCGCCATCACCCATGGCGCCTGTCCCTCCGCCTCCCATATGTCCGCCACCAGGGCATCGTAATCTTCCGCTACCTGTCTGATAACCAGATTATAGACCTCGGTCGCTTCCGGACTGCCCACATCATAGGGGGAAAAGAGCGCATAGGCCGACATGTTGTAAACCGTGGTCAGAACGACAACGGCGCCTGTTTTTTCCTGAATATCGCCGACGATCTTGCACAGATCCTCGCGAAAGTCCTCCGGCGGCATTCCCGCACGCATATCATTGAGCCCGTAGGAAAGGATGACCAGGTCGGGTTCGTGGGCGATGACATCCGCCTGATACCGCTCTATGGCGCTGGGCCTGGCAGAACCCGGGCACCCCGGGCTGCGGGTCGAGATCGCATTGCCGCCGATCCCGGCATTGACGATCCTGGGTTCCGGCGGCCCTTGAAACCGGGTCAACAATGAGGTAAATTCATCCACCCACTTTTTCGCCGTTACATGGCTCTCGCCCAGCACTACCACGCACTTGAAGGGCTCAGGGTGGTAGTCCTTCCTGGTGACATATTCGAATTCCGGTAGTTCGCTCATAATCGCTCCATCCTACTTTTTATCGGCTTCATCCTGCACCACCTTTACTTACAGGCACGCGCTACTGCAACCCAATTGGGTTTGCTGGGTTCACCCCATTGTTTCAAAAAATCGAGAAATGATTGATTGCCACGTCCGGCCTTCGTAGCCGAAACTACTTCGGCGGAGTGGGCTCGCTTCCGCTCCTCGCTGTGACATAGCCTAATATTTTCCACTTTTGTCATTGCGAGGAGCGGAAGCGACGTGGCAATCCATCATTTTAATTTCTTTTTTAAGAAGCCAGACATGAGTTCTCACGACCGCTACAGAATTCGAAGAACCGCGCCTTAAGTGAACCAATGAAGCCACCAATCAAAACTATTTACAGCAACGATATTACGAATCTGATCACCTGCATCAGCCCCTACCATCGTGAGGGCGAACCGTTCCGCCGGGAGATGCTCGAGGCATCGGTCGATGAGGCCTCCGGCCGCGTCGATGCACAGATCCTCCAGCCCGGGTTCGGCTGGTTCCCGATGTGGCAGAGCAAGGTCTATTCGCCGCGGGAGCACTACGACTGGATCCGTGAACGCTACGGCATGGAACCGGACACGATGGGCCAATACCTTCTGGACGGGGGCGACTTCGTTGCCGATTTCATCAAGCGCTGCAGGCACCATGGTCAGATGCCCTTTATCGGCCTGCGGCTGAATGATCAACACGCCAAGGACTTTATCGACAGCAAGCGGCTGGACGCACGCGCGCGCTGGTACCTTCCCCTACCCATCAGCCGTTTTTACGAAGAACATCCCGAATACCGGCTGGGACCGGATCTCAATTACTCC
>OY762281.2:977500-1487970 GCA_963665345.2 Opitutales bacterium | reverse complement strand
CCCGGTCACGGCGGCATTCTGGATCGTGTTGATAGTCTGACATTTACTGCGCCGGTGTTCCTGCATTTTATCAGGTACTTTTACTTCTAATGTATGAATCACTTTTTGCGATATCTATGGTTCATTTTCGTGATGAGGCCCCTTGTATTGCTCATTGTAGGGGTGAATGTCAGGAATCGCGAAAAGCTTATATCTTCAAAGCCGGCGATCATAGTGGCCAACCACAACAGTCACTTAGACACCATGGTGCTGGCGACCTTGTTCCCCTTGAGACTACTGAAGATATTCCGCCCGGTTGCTGCCATGGACTATTTCCTGAAGAACAGATTGCTGGCATGGTTCGCATTGAGAATTATTGGAATTATCCCGATAAGCCGTGACATGAGAAAGAGCAAAGAGGATCCGCTTGGGCAATGTTCTGAAGCTCTCGAAAGAGGCGAGATTCTGATGCTCTTTCCTGAAGGAACTCGCGGAGAACCGGAACGTCTAGCATCATTCAAAACAGGAATCGCTCATCTCGCAAAACGCCGTCCTGACATTCCTGTTATACCTGTCTTCATGCATGGTCTTGGTAAGGCTCTACCGAGAGGGGAATGCGTGCTGGTCCCATTCTTCTGTGACGTGGTTGTGGGAGATCCTGTTCATTGGTCCGGAGATCGTACTGCCTTCATGGGCGAACTCGACTCCGCCATCAAGTCACTGGCGTCAGAGATCAGCTACTCACCTTGGGAGTAGGTTTACGTGCATTCCATGAGCCTGTCGTGTACACTCCACAACCAGAAAGCAGTCTGAAGCTATGAGCAAATGGACAATCACTGAAGGCCGGTTCAAGAGTTGGGATGGGACAGAATTGTTCTACCGAAGTTGGAAACCGGAAGTAACGAGCAATAAGGCTTTGATCGTCATCCACCGCGGACATAAACATTCAGGACGAGTTGCGCAACAGATCGAGGATCTCGATCTATCGGATTTCTGGGCTTTCTCTTGGGATTGCAGAGGACACGGGAACTCGCCAGGAGACAGAGGATATGCGGAAAGCTACTACCATTTCGTCAAGGACCTCGATACGTTTGTAAAATACGTTTCCGAGAAGCACGATATTTCAATCGAGAATATGGCAGTGCTGGCGAACAGCGTTGGTGCCGTTACGGCGAGCACTTGGGTTCACGATTACGCGCCGCGCATTCGTGCTATGGTCCTGGCCGCGCCCGCTTTTAGAATCAAGCTCTACATTCCCCTGGCCATACCTCTTCTACGTTTGCTTCAGAAGACAAAGGGCAAGGCCTTCATCAGCAGCTATGTGAAGTCAAGAATGCTGACCCACGATCCGGAACAGTCCAAAAGCTACGATGAAGACAAGCTCATCACCCGAGATATCGCGGTGAACGTTCTTCTTGGCCTCCATGACACTTCGACACGTATCATGGCCGACGCTGGTGCAATATTTATACCCACCCTGATTCTCGCGGCAGGTTCCGACTGGGTCGTCAAAACCTCCGCCCAACGGAAGTTCTTTGACAGCCTGTCTTCTTCGGTGAAGCAGATGGAGATTTATCCCGGCTTCTATCACGCGATCCTCTACGAAAAGGATCGACAAAAACCTTTGGCCAAAGCCCGTGAGTTCTATCTGGAAGCATTCAAGAAGGAAGTCGACACATCGTTTCTGCTCAAAGCAGATCAGGAAGGCTACACAAAGGAAGAATACGACGGCCTGCGCAAACCGGCAGCACCTCTGAAAGCTGTAAACTTCGGCCTCCAGAAACTCGCCATGAGAACGATCGGAAAGCTGAGTAATGGAATACGGCTTGGATGGGAAACCGGTTTCGACTCTGGCAAATCGCTGGACTACGTCTACGAAGACAAGGCCCGAGGCAATACGCTATTAGGTAAGTTGATGGACCGCTCTTACCTTGATGCCGTCGGATGGAAAGGAATCCGAGAGCGTGGCTTAAACTTGGAAGGCTGTCTGAAGGAGACTATAGGCAAGATAAACTACCCAGGTAGCCCCACCACGGCGCTACCGTTGACTGGAGAGTAGTCTACCGCCCCGTCCCGAGTGCAACAGAAAAAAGTGTTGTTTTGGGGCTGGACTCGGTGGGGGTGTTTGCTGTACTGTGCGAACCATGAAGGGCGTCATGGTCATGCAGGGGCGCAAGGTAAGCGGCGGGGATATCGATCTGATCCGCGGTTTGCTCTCCGAACATCCCGGTTGGGGCCGGACGCGGCTCAGTGAGGAAGTTTGCCGTCGTTGGGACTGGCGCAATGGGCGGGGGCAGATCAAGGACATGGCGGCCCGTACCTTGCTGCTGAAGCTGGAACGATGCGGTCATGTTCGACTGCCGCCGCGCCGGCGACCTTCGTCTAACGGACTCCGGAATCGCCGCGTGCCCCTTGTAGCTCATACGAGCGAGCCGATCCGTTGCGCGTTGCACGAGCTGCGGCCTCTGGCCCTGAATGTCGTGGAGCCGCGATCGGCAGACCTGCGGCTGTTCAACTGCCTGCTCAGCCGCTACCACTACCTTGGCCACCGCAACACCGTGGGCGAGAACATTCGCTACCTGGTCCGCGATTGCACAGGCCGTGTGGTGGCTTGTGTTCTCTTCGGCTCGGCAGCGTGGAAGTGCGCCCCGCGCAACGCCTGGATCGGTTGGGGCGCTAGCGCGCGGGAGCGCAACCTGCAAGGGTTGACCAACAACACGCGCTTGCTCGTGTTGCCCTGGGTTGAGGTTCCGCATCTGGCCAGTCATCTGCTGGGCTCTCTGGCACGACGGATTCGCGCCGACTGGCAGGCCAAGTATTGCCATCCGGTCCACGCCCTGGAAACGTTCGTGGACCGCAGCCGTTTCCGGGGAACCTGCTACCAGGCCGCCAACTGGATGCGGCTGGGTAGGACGCAGGGGCGCAGCCGCAATGACCGGCAAAATTGTATCCACACTTCAGTCAAGGATGTGTATCTCTATCCCCTCATCCAAGAGTTTCGTCGGGAGTTGTGCGCATGATTACCCATGCCAAAGCCCTGGCCGTTTGCAATGCCGAGCCGGATGCGGCGGCAACGCTCATCGTCGAACTGTCAGGAAAATTCACTCTGCTCGAGGATCGACAAGGACTGCTTGAGGCGGAGAACCAGCGTCTGCGCGACCGGGTCCGGGAGTTGGAGCAACGGCTCGCCAAGAACTCGCGCAACAGCAGCAAGCCGCCCTCGAGCGATGGCTTCAACAAACCCTCGCCGAAAAGCCTGCGTAAGAGAGGGCAGCGCAAGTGCGGCGGACAGCCCGGACATACGGGCCATACCCTCAAGAGGGTCGCAACGCCCGATCACACAAAGGTTCACCGGGTGGAGCAGTGCGAGTGTTGCCACCGCTCTCTGGCGGATCAGCAACCCGACCGCCTTGAGAAACGACAAGTCCATGATCTGCCTCCGAGACGACTTATCGTCACCGAGCATCAGGGCGAGGTGAAACGCTGTGCCTGCGGCCATCTGAACAAGGCGGCTTTTCCTGAAGGCGTGAACGCCCCGGCGCAGTACGGCCACGGAGTCAAGGCCGCGGCAGTCTACCTGAAAAACTATCAGTACCTGCCCTATGAGCGAACCTGCGAACTCCTTGAGGACCTTTTCGGCTGTCCCATGAGCGAAGGCACATTGGCCAACTTCATCTCACAATGCAATGATCGCGTTGAAGAACCCCTCGATCAGATCAAGGAACTGATCGAACAAGCCTCGATAGCTCATTTTGATGAAACTGGTTCACGCGTGGAAGACAAACTTTGGTGGCTTCACTCGGCCTCGACATCAAACGCGACCTACTATGAGATCCATCGCAAACGCGGCGCCGACGCCTTCGATGCTATCGGCATTTTGCCCGAGTTCATGGGACGCGCCATTCACGACTTCTGGAAACCATACTTCGGCTACTCGTGCCGCCATGGGTTGTGCAACGCTCACCACCTGCGCGAGTTGATCTTCGTACATGAGCAATACCAGCAGGACTGGGCCGATCGCATGATCGACTGCCTTGTGGACATCAAGGAGACCGTCGATCAGGCCAAACAGGCCGCGGATCATCTTCCTGAAGAGCAGATTCAGGCACTTGAAGAGGGTTATCAGAAGATCCTTGATGAGGGCTATGCTCAGAACCCGCTGCCGCCGCAACCGGTCAACGCAAAGAAGAAACGCGGGCGGCGCAAGAAGACCAAACCTCGCAACCTGCTCGAACGGCTTGATCATCATCGCAACGAAGCCCTGGCCTTCATGTACGACCTCAACGTCCCGTTCGACAATAACCTGGCCGAACGCGATCTTCGCATGATGAAGGTGCAGCAGAAAATCTCCGGGACCTTCCGAACCGAGCAAGGCGCCAAAGCTTTTTGCCGCATTCGCAGCTACATTTCAACCGCCCGTAAGAACGCCCTCGGCGCCAGGGACGCTCTGGCCCGCCTTTTCAGCGGCACTCCGTTCGTCCCGGCCTTCGACACCTCGTAGCCACTCCGCACCCCTGCTGAGCACCCCGATCTCCTCTCCACCCACTCACTCCCTGGCTTGCCGAAATCCTGTTCATCCTCTCAGGAATCAACCTGAGTAGTATGAATAAGGCTTGAGGCGGTGAAACTCTGCTTAGGATACGCTCATCCTCCTTCCTTCATCCACAACTTTCGGCTATATCTCGTTTTCATGTTTGGTTCTCCTACATTGGACTTGCACCCCATTTACAACGCGCCCATGCTCGGCGCACGCAATCGGTTACAGCGCTACCGCGCTGCCGCTCAACCAACGCGTAGGCCGCAGGTGAACCGCCCATAACATGATAAGGATGTCGGCCCGAGTTGCCTTGAGCTTGGCACCGCTGATAAGTATGATATTCATGATCGCAGCGAGATGGCTGTGTGCATTCAAGACGCAGTTTGGGGCAGCACTTTTGAGTGCCGCCATGCCATCGATCGCTGTTTTCGCTGCGGGATCGGATTTGGATCCCCCTGATTCGATGGTCTATGTCGAGGGCGGTACATTCGAGATGGGCTACCGTTATGGGCATGAAGACGAAGTAGCGGTGCATACCGTGCGCGTGAACTCGGTCTGGATGGACCGCTACGAAGTGAGCAACCGGCAGTTTGCGGAGTTTGTGGCGGCAACCGGTTTCCAGACGCAGGCGGAGCGCGATGGATATGCCTGGGGGTTTCTCGAGGGCGATGTGGACATCCGGCGGGTGGATGGGGCAAACTGGCGACACCCGGATGGCCCCCAGTCATCCATCGAGCAACAGCTGGATCATCCGGTGGTCTGCGTAACCTGGCACGATGCGACGGCATATGCCGACTGGGCAGGAAAGCGGCTTCCCGCGGAAGCGGAGTGGGAGTATGCGGCACGATCCGGCGGGCGCGAGCACATGGAAGCGGACGTGCATACACTGAGGCCAGGTGCTGCAATGCTTACGGAAACTGAGGTCCCCGACGGATCGGGGGCTGTGCACCCAGCGGATGCCGCTGCATTTACGTTGGGATCGACGTTGGGTGCGCACCCGTCGGCCCAGCACCATACCGAGAGCCGGAAGGAGACCGGTTTGAGCGGCGGGCACGCGCACCACCATGGGGCAGATTCGACAGGTCAGAAAATGATTCAGGCGAATGTCTGGCACGGTTCCTGGCCACACACCCGGGAGAGGATCCGGGGGTTTTATTCGACCACGCCGGCTGGAACCTTCGCGCCCAATGATCTCGGTCTGTACGACATGGTCGGCAACGTCTGGGAGTGGACAGGCGATTGGTATGCGGCTGACTTTTACGCCCATTCACCCCAGGACAATCCCAGCGGGTCGGTGAGTGGTGAACGCCGTGTCGCGCGGGGTGGAAGTTGGTTTTGCAGTGCCACCTATTGTACCGCCTACAACACTCATTACCGGGGCGCGAGCCCTCCCGATCACACCTTTAACAATGTTGGTTTTCGGTGCGTCAAAGACATAGAACCGGTGAAGCGTACCGTCGAACACGCGAAAAATACAGAAGGGAGAAGGCAATGATGCGGTGGGTAGCCTTGATTCTGACTCTACTGATCACGGTTGGCTGTTTAATCGTGTGGGGTGCAACCGGCAGACACTATTACACCAAATACCAGGTGGTT
The DNA here is from genome assembly GCA_963665345.2 of Opitutales bacterium. Taxonomy (GTDB): domain Bacteria; phylum Verrucomicrobiota; class Verrucomicrobiia; order Opitutales; family CAXXNP01. The sequence continues at coordinate 1,481,858 of OY762281.2, read as the reverse complement.
GAGCAGGTTGAAGTGCAAGTCGCTGCCGATGATCCGTTGGCTGCGGCGGGATTCTACGACGACCAGACGCCGCCGGTTCAGACCGTGACACGGGATGAGTTTCATTTCGGGCTGTTGCCCACACCGAGGGGGTTGTTCGACAAACATATGTTTTCAATATTGACGGTAATCACGCCTCTTTGGGCCGCGGTAGTCGTTACCTTCGGCGTGCACCATCTGCGGCGTCGCGCCCTTCGAAACAGCAGAGCATCTGACCCGCAAGTAGCGGACGTATCCGGAAACACATCGGACGTCCAATGACACATCTTCTTCCCTGAGTAGGAACCTAAAAAAGGAAAACTGAATGCGTAATCATACCATAACCATAACTGCCATCGCCGCGCTTTTGTTCGCCTGTGCGAGTAACGGCTGGGCTCAGAAAGCAATGAACCCTTGCAATCCTTGCGGAGGGAAAGCAGCCAATCCCTGCAACCCGTGTGGCGGAAAAGCCGGCATGATCGAAGCAATGGCCGTCAATCCCTGCTTTGCCAAGGAAGGGACGGTCTTTTACGTAAACGATCGGATGCATCGCGACACGGTAACGATTAAGAGTGAAGCCCTTTTGGAAGACATCGTGGGTACGAGCAGTTCCTTGAGCGGATACCTTGTTTTCGACCCGGCAAATCCCAAAGGAGGTGTTCGAGGGACTATTCAGGTACCCGTGAACAGCCTGAACACCGGCATCCCCTTGCGCGACCAGCACATGCGCAGCGCTAACTGGTTGAATGCTGAAGCCCATCCGGTCATCAGCCTTACGATTACGGATGCCCGGCGAATCCGCACTATCCGTAAATCAACCGACTACGCAACCTACGATATGAACATGTTGGGACAGTTCTCCCTGCACGGTGTCACACGTGAGGTCGAAGTGCCCGCCCGTTTCACATACCTGCGGGAGTCGAAGCAGACCCAATCAAAAATGCCCGGCAACTTGGCTGCCATCCGCTCGCATTTCAGCGTAAGGCTCGCCGACTTCAATATAACCGGGGGATCGATGGGAGGATCGGTCATCGGATCGAAACTCAGCGACACGATCAGTGTGGACGTCAGCTTGATAGGCTCCGATAAGAAGCCCGGCGCGGAGGCCTCCAACCCCTGCAACCCATGTGGAGGCAAGGCGGCGAATCCCTGCAACCCGTGTGGAGGCAAGGCGGTGAATCCCTGCAATCCCTGTGCGGGAAAGCCGTGAACTGCTGCAACCCGTGCTGAAAGATGAAATGGTATTAAATACGTTCACACCATGTTTGCTCCGAGTCAAAGGGACCCTGTCGTTGACCCGCTCCTGAAGCTTCACGACGTTACGGAATTTGTGCAACCCCAGTTGGAGCAGCTGCACGCATTTCTCCTGGCGCAAGTGGCGCAGTTCGAACCCGAGGTCCGCGAGCCCGTTGACTACTGTTTGCGAAGTAACGGTAAACGCATTCGACCAATACTCGTGTTTTACAGTGGTTGGAGTAGGGATAAAGCGATACAGGATGAATTGGTCCGCATCGCGGCCGTAATTGAAATTGTCCATATGGCCACGCTTGTTCATGACGACATTCTGGATCAGGCGAGAGTCCGCCATAACTGTTCTACTGTATCTGCGAAATTCGGTCCGCAGGTGGCCGTCCTGCTCGGTGATGCCCTTTTCTCACAGGCGTTGAAGCTGGCTTCGGAATTCCCCACCGTCGATGTGTGCCGCGCAGTTTCAGCCTCAACCCGCCGTGTCTGCAGCGGAGAAATCGCCCAGTCGCTGCACCGAGGCAACGCAGCTGTCGCCATTCACGACTATCTTCGAATCATTCGATTCAAAACGGCGGAGCTTTTCAGGCTGTCATGCTACCTGGGTTCCCGAATTGGCGGGTATGATAAGGAGTTCACGACCGCGGCATCGGTTTTTGGCCTCCACTTGGGCGTTGCCTATCAGATCTTCGATGACCTGGCGGATTTTGTCGGCCGGGAGGATAACATCGGCAAGACTTTGGGAACCGATCTCGCTGGCGGTAAATTCACACTTCCGTTGATTTTGTTACTTCAGGGAATCGAGTACAAGGAGAGAACAGCGTTGATTGCGCAGATCGCCGATCAATCACCGACCGATCGGCGGGGAATCACGATGCTGATGGATGAATACGGAGTCTTCGAGCGCGTCAGGGGCTACTTCTGGCGCGAGATGGAGTCCGCCGATGTCGCCTTGAACTCGTTTCCCGAGTACCTTCCCGTCCATCACCTTCGAAAGATTGGGAGCTTCGTCAGATCGCAGATGGGGAAATTGGATTTCTGATGGTAGTGGGACTTGCCGGGCGAAAAGAGCATGCGTTCAATTTCGTAGTCCTTCTGCTCGTTTTCTTCCTAGTGATGCCAACTGAACTTTGTCGCTATCCGTTTCGCATGTATTGTCCCAAATGAGCACACCTGAAAATCCAAGGCCGCCCCTCCCTCCATTCGACACTTATACCGCCACACAAAAAGTGCGAATGGCCGAAGACGCCTGGAATTCCCGTAACCCGGAACGCGTCTCGCTCGCCTATACAAAGGACAGCGTATGGCGTAATCGCTCTGAGTTTCTGTCGGGGCGAGAGGCCATCGTTGAGTTTCTTACCCGTAAATGGAACAAGGAATTGGACTACCGCCTCAGCAAAGAGCTCTGGGCTTTTCACGGCAACCGCATCGCTGTTCGCTTCGCTTACGAGTGGCATGACGACTCTGGTCACTGGTTCCGCTCCTATGGCAACGAGAACTGGGAGTTTCACGAGCACGGATTGATGCAGCGACGTATCGCCAGCATCAACGATCTCCCAATTCAAGAGAGCGAACGAAAATACCATTGGCCGTTAGGAGTCCGCCCCGAAAGTCACCCGAGTCTATCCGAACTCGGCCTGTGACGACGAACAACCAACGCCTAACAGGAGGAGAAATTATGAAAGCTTTATACAGTAGTTGTATGCAACCCAAGAAATGGAGAGAGAAAATGAAAAGTACAATGATCTTAATGGCAGCAGTTATGTTGATTGGTGGCTACCAAGCAAAAAGTTCAGAGAGTCAAATTAACAATCAAACCGGAGAGGAAATGGAAACTAGTGAAAAACAAGAAATCAAAACTTTACTCTTTACTTATAGAGATGCATTAAATGCGTCTGATGTAAGTAAGGTGCTACCGCTTTATACCGAAGATGGAATATTTATGCCATCAGGAGCACCAACTTCGATAGGTACAGAGCAAGTAAAAGGAGCGTATGACTCTGTATTCAGTCATATAAAATTGAGTATTGAGTTTTATATTGATGAAATAACTCTAAACGGAGAATATGCTTTTGCCAGAACTACTTCAAAAGGATCAACTTTGATTCATGCCACGGGAGAAACTGTGCCTGAAGAAAACAGGGAGTTATTTGTTCTTCAAAAAGAAAATGGTGAGTGGAAAATAGCTCGATATATGTTTAATAAAGCTAAATAGAAACAATGAAAAATGCGGAAGGGCCGGCAAGGAAAAGGCAGGCAGTAATTGAAAAGATCGATCCGCTTCCAATTTCTCGCATGCAGAGGAAAGTAGGCGAATGTCGGCCGGCATGCAACGCGGCCTCTGGCCGTGTGTTGATTTTCCTCGAGTTATGCTCTAGGTTAAACGGAATCCCTTATGCGACGAAGCGGCGCCTGAGATTCCAGCGCGAGGACGCACCCAAGGCCTTCTATCCAAAGGATCGGCTACACGACCGGGTATTTTCACCTTACGGGATGACGGCCTCGAGGCTGGCCTTGGTGTTGTTTTTCTCGGGGATTACCTGCGGCTTCCTCCCCATCAGCACCACTCCAGATGAAAACGTCGCTCTCAGCGGCTACGATACGGTTGCTTACTTCACCGCAGGTCATGCCGTCAAAGGCAGCCCGTTCTATTTTGTCGAATGGCATGGCGCCATCTGGAGATTCCATTCTAAAACTAACAAACTTCCTCGCGATACGGTGCAGGTGATCAATCTGGGGCGCCCGCAGGCACAGCGTCGGCAGACCTCTCGCTAGTGTCGGACACGACACCAGCTGCGTTTTCTCCCCCACGCTCTATCAAGCGTTTTCGAAAGATTCGGGCCCACTGCCGCATTGCTGCCTCCACATGGCCCCATTTTTTCATCCCGCCGGGCACGTTGAACTTCGAACCTGCCTTCCGGTCGATGAATACCACCAGCCTGATCCCTGTTGCCGCATCGACGATTTCCGTTTCCACCGCTGCCTGCCCCACTCCGAGATGGGCGCCCGTCGCGATTCTGTTCGCCAGCGATACAAATCCCGCATAGGGGGCGGAGAAGGCGAGGTAGACAGCGGGATCCCCCGGGACAAGGTCGGTGATCGCCACTCGAATGCGGAGTGTGTCCGTTTCCGGGTCCTGTGCCACTGAGAAACCAGCCCCTTCAAATTCCATCAATATCGCCTCGCGGAAATAATCCGTCAGCCGGGCGAGTTCTTCGCCCGTGATAGCAGTTGCATCCTTTTCGCTGCCGCCCGCTGGCTCCTTCTCCGGGGGCTTTAACTGCACCTCTACCGGATCCACCATCACTTTCTTATAGGTCGAGAAATCGACCTCCGGCTGCCGGTAAAAAAACGCCCCGGCAACACCCTTAAGGGGTTCCATTTCCGGATAAGCCTCCAGAAAACCGGAATATGGCGGTCCCTTCTGCGCACCGTAGGCGCCCAGAAACGATGTCAGCACGATGATGCCGACCGCTGAGGGCCAAACTGAGCTTAGTTTTCCTCCCATCTTGTCCTCCTAGCAGGCTGTCGGACTTTACTTCCAACAACCTGCTAGATAAAGATAAAAAGCGATTTCCAATCAATCTTTCTTTAACGCCTTGAGCTGTGCTTCGAGCTCTCGGATTCTTTTTTCAGCTTCCTTTTCGCGCGCCACAGCTTCATCGAGAATTTTGTCTCTCTTCATGGCTTCCGCTACTTGAGCTTGAAGTTCCTTCAGGCGACGTTCCGCTTCATCGGCTCGCCTCCGGACCTCCCTCACTTCGGCGGGGGTGGTGGAGAAGCCTTCTTGAATGGCCAGATTTTCAGCACGGTGCCTTGATTCCAAGGCCTCCCGTTGACGAATGCCTATGACTTCCCGCTGGTAGGCTCTTTCCTCCGCTATGCGTGCCTGATGGCTCACTTCTTCACGCTCCCGCACATCCCTAGCGTGGCCCATCGCACCGCCCAGGATGAGGCCACTGGCGGCGCCTATTGCGGCGCCCTTTCCCGCGTTTCCCGCGGCGGCGCCGATTAAAGCTCCCAGGGCGGCACCTCCAAGTCCTCCCTTGGCCGCGCCTTGGGCCCCTTTGCTCATGCCCCTTCCATGGGCCCTTGAGCTATTGCCGGATGCCCCGTAACCGGAAACAGTAAATGAAAGAAAGGGAATAAGTAGGGAAAGAGCGAGTACTCGTCGACTATATATAAATGATGATTTTTGATTTTTCATATTATCTTTAGGTTAAAATGGTTTTGTAACTTGGGATCAATCATCCGGTCACCCGACATGACCGGCCCTTCGACGAGGCGTAGGCCTTTCTGTCATGGGTGCGATATTGGTTATGGAGAATTGCTTTCAATCGCGCTTTCCCGCGTGACAAGCGCGACATCACTGTTCCGATAGGAATTCCACACGCTGCCGCTGTCTCTTTGTAAGATAAGCCTTCCAAGTAGAAAAGCATGATGGGTTTCTTAAATGCGTCGCTCATCTGAGAGAGCGAATTCCGGACATCGACAGCGTCCATTGAAGTATCGAGATCGGACGGGCTTTCCGATGAGGCATCGTCAAGAATATCCGGATCAAGGGTAGCCATGCGGGTTCGGTACCTGTGAAGACGCAAAAATTCCCTGTAGAGCACCGTAAGTAACCACGTTTTGATCTTGTCTGGATCATGAAGCGACGACCCTTTTTCGGCCCAGACAGCGAATGTTTGCTGGGTGAGGTCACTGGCATCATGCTCATTTCGAGCCAGGCTGAAGGCAAAACGAAGCAGCGGTTGATAGTACCGTCGCACGAGCTCTCTGGATTCTAAATTAGAATATCCTATTTCCCTGTTTGGGTACATTTTGAAATCGATTCTGGTGCAGTGTATCTCTTGAAGTGCCTTTCTCTACCAGATCTCATGCCAATTTCGCATAGATTCATAATTGGCTGGTTATCAGTTGGATATGGCCGATTAAAAGCCTCCATACCAATGCCTTCGGCCACGGAAAACCGCTCGCGCGGCGGAATTCCGTGTTTAAATTACCTCAAGGGAGAGATTCGCACTCTTTCACTTTATATCAAAGAATGGGCTTGTAACAGAGCCTGGCCGATTCCCAGCAAGATTATGGAAACCATGACACTCCAGCCTATAAACTCGTAAATTTCATGAATATTAGGATTCTTCATCGTTGTACCTCTTTCGAATTGAGTTGAAGTTAATTAGGAAAATCATGCTCTAAAGAGACGGAGATTTTATTGTTTATTCCTTTTCATTTTGAATCGTGTTGTATTTGGTTAGTGGAGCTTTTTGACTTTTCCTTACAATTAAGTGACTTCGTGTAAGTTTCTTCCTAGCTCCCCGACTATAATATCTATGCACGATAGTGGCTCCATGCTGAAGAATCGGCTTATCAGGATTATTGCCGGGATTATCCCCAATTGCGACGAATTGACCCAATTGGCTTCCGAATCGCTGGACCGCCGACTCTCACTGAAGGAACGGATTCTTATCGGCCTTCACCTCGGGATGTGTGTGCTCTGCCGTCGCTATCATCGGCAGTTGCGAGTGATCCATGAGGCCTTGAAGGAAAACCCCGACAGCTTCGCGGAAGCCTACCAAGCGACTCTCTCGGCCGATCGGAAAGCGCGCCTCAAGAAACTGATCGAGAGAGGACCGCGGGAATTCTAGGACTGGATTGGGCGGGCGTGAATGTCACCCCGGCGCTACGAACCAGTTCTTCTCCAAGCAGAGAAGCCGCCCCGCGACAGGCTCGGGGCCGTGAGGCTCTCGAACGGGCGACCGAAGAATAAGGTAATCAAACATCCGGAAACCGCAGATTAAACGGATTGAGCGGATTCCTTTGGAAAAATCTGGGTAATCTGGAGTTTCTTTTCTCAGCTCGGCCGCGCTTCCCAGATTCCGAACACATTGGAAGGCGACGAGATGTTTGCCCGTGCGTTCGGCGCGTTCGATCAGACTCTCGTGCAGATCTACAAGACCATGGTTTACGACCCCGCCGTCTACAACCAATACAACCTGAGATGGATCACATTCCCTTACGTGGACGTCGATTACGAGAGGACCCGCGCGGGTGATGGCGTTACGGACGTTGCCAAAGCTACCACTCTCAGACTTAAGATGCACAATATTCGCGTGCTTGCCGACCGTGCGGCGATTCTCAGCCCAGCTCTGCTTTTGCCCTATGACCCTGAGAAGAACCCGGAAGGTGTCGCCTACGAAGACATTACCGTGCCTACGCTGATTATGTGGGGCGAGTATGACAATATGATGCCAGCCTCTCAAACCCAACGCTTTGCAAACGTCCTTGGTACCGACGATGTCCAATTGACCCTGGTTCCCCGTGCAGGCCATTTCGCCGGAACCGATCAACCCAAGTTCGTTGCCGATACCATCGTAAACTTTATCCGTCGGGTAAAAGGCCGCCAGTCCATGGCGGATATCAATCTGGGTAACGAAGGTATCTGGAAAGGAGATGAACGCCTAATGATCCAGGATCTCCGAGCGATTCATGGGATTAAACGACACTCCTAGCCTCAAAGGTGAAACAGGCATCCTTGCCTGTCGCCAAGCCTGATCACGGGCAGGGATGCCCGTGTCACGTTGGGCCCGAACTCAAGTTCATCGCCGACCATAGTTAATGGCCGCAGGCCTCGATAGAGAACGTCTTAAGAAGCCTATTTCCCGTAGCATCGGTCTTCGCCAAGGATCTCCTGAAACTGCAGTTTGCGGCTCGCTCGGGGCCGGAACGGTTCTCGTGGCGCACTGCTTATCGAAGCGCAGCGTAGATTGCGGTGCGTAAGTGGGCCATCCGAACGGTCCGGTATCCTGGGGCAACCCCCTTCTTCGTCGGGAGTAAGCCACCGGGCCACAAGGGATCAGCCTGCCAGGCGCTTCAGCGAAAAGCTGTGTGTTTCATCTCGTTGAAGAAGGTACTCCACGTCCAGGAAAATGCTTCGCCGGGTCAAGAGCTACATGGAATTTACGGCTTTTCAATGCCAAGTTTACGAATGCGGTCGCGCACCGTGCTTGGCGGACGGTCCAGAATACTCGCGGCTCCATTTTCCCCACCCACTTTCCAACCGGACTTCCTGAGGGCCTCGAGAATGATGTCTTTTTCAATGACCTCCAGTTGATCGAGACTATTTGTCCCGGAGATCTCGGTTGTGTGATTTAAGCTGAGGAGCTCTGCATCCAAGACCTCGCTTCGGGCCAGGATTACGGCTCGCTCAATACAATTCTCCAGCTCTCTGACGTTTCCCGGCCACGAGTACTGCATCAATCTTACCAAGGCCTCCTCCGATACTCCGGTAATCGACTTTCGCAGTCTAGCGCTGATCTTCTTCAGGAAGTAATCCACGAGACCCGTGATGTCCGATTTCCGATCCCGCAGCGGAGGCAGATCGAGGGGAAAGACGTTCAGCCTGTAATAGAGGTCGGACCTGAATGCGCCGTCGCTCACCGCCTTCGCGAGATTTCGATTAGTAGCCGCGATCACTCTGACATCTACCTTTATCGTTGCACTACCCCCGACGCGCTCGAATTCCTGTTCCTGAAGGACACGCAGTAGCTTAACCTGGGTTTCAGGAGGCAACTCGCCCACTTCATCGAGAAACAAGGATCCCCCATCCGCCAATTCGAACCGGCCCTGCCGTCTTTGGGTGGCGCCGGTAAAAGAGCCCCTCTCGTGACCGAACAATTCACTCTCGACCAGACCGGCACTGATGGCGCCACAATTCACTGTTACCAACGCCCGGCTTCCCCTGCAGCTAAGTTCGTGAATGGCCCGCGCGATCAATTCCTTCCCCGTCCCCGTTTCACCGTTGATCAAAACGGTTGAATCTGTCGGGGCCACCAGTTTCACGTTCTGCATCAGATCAACGATACTGGAATGGCTCCCGACGATCTGATCAAAATTGTGCTCCCTTTTGATTTCCTCCTGAAGGTAACGGTTCTCCTCCTGCAATCGTTTCTTCAGGTTCTCCAAGCTCGCAAACGCTTCGGAGAGTTCCGCTGTTCGTTGCGCAACGCGCTTCTCCAGATTGGCGTTCGCTTCCTCCAGGCGCGATTGAAGGTCTCTCATGGCCAGGTGCGTCCGAACCCGCGCCAGCACCTCCTCGTGCTGAAATGGTTTCGTAATGTAGTCGACCGCTCCCAATTCGAACCCCAGCACCTTGTCTTCTACCTCCGACAGGGCGGTCATGAAAATCACCGGTATATCCCTTGTTTCATCCGACTCTTTCAACATCCGGCAGGTTTCATGCCCGTCCAGCCCCGGCATCATAACGTCCAATAGGATTAGATCAGGCTTGGCATGTTCGATCTGTTCCAACGCGCTCTCGCCGTCTTCCGCGACGAGAACCCGAAAATCTCCCTGTCCAAGAAAATCGAGCAGGATGCTGATGTTTGCCGGCGTATCGTCGACCACCAGCACGGTGCTCCCTTCTATATCCGTCTCAATCATTCGGGTTTCCGCAGATATCCCTCGAGCAGTTCCCTTATCCGCTTCATCTGAAATCCTTCGGCCAGAGTGCCGCACCGCACTACAAATGGAGTGAGTTTCTTGTCCTCGATCTGGATCCTGTCGAGCCTCGCTTGCAGGCCGGAAACGTCGCCCGCCCGGGCCAGCTCAAGTAGTGCGCTGAGCACCTCACGATCCGGAATCGCTTCTTTATCGCTCTCTCCCAAATCACCGGCATAAAGATTGGCTGCTCTACCCGCGACGGTTTCCTGCCCATAGACCCACTCTAATCCAAGGTGCGTCTCAAGTTTATCGAGAAGCCCGTTGAAACTGACCGGCTTAGGGAGGAAATCATCGCAACCCGCCTCCTTTGACCGTTTTTTACTTTCCTCGTATACACTCGCGGTCAAGGCGATGATGACTGTATTCCTGAGCTCTGCCCCATCTCGCATACGTCGAACGGCCTCATAACCGTCCATTCCCGGCATCACCAGATCCATCAAGACGACATCCGGATCAAAGGAAGAGGCGCTACGCAGCGCTCCTTCCCCCGAATCGGATTCCTCCAGTTCGAATCCGATTCCGGATAGAAAATCGCTGATGACGGAGCGATTCTCGGCCGTGTCATCGACGACCAGAACCCTCCGCGGCATTCCCTTGTAGCCGACAACCACTCTTCCATCCGTAAATCCGCTCTCGCTGACCCCTGCCACTTCTTCCAGATCCACTTCCATCCAGAAGAGACTTCCTTTGCCCGGCTCACTTTCAACCCCGATTTTGCCTCCCAAGATGCGAATTAACTCTCTACTGATGGCCAGACCCAAGCCTGTTCCCTCCCTCTTGTGTCCGGACCCCTTCGATTGCTGGAAAGGCTCAAAGATCTTGCTCAATTCTTCCTTTTCGATCCCCACTCCGGTATCCACGACCTCGAAGCGGAATGCCGAGGAATTCGAATTCTCTTTACTTCGATTAACCCTGAGCGTGACTCCTCCCCGCTCCGTGAATTTTACCGCGTTCCCCAGGAGATTAAGAAGTACCTGCCTGAGACGCTTTTCGTCTCCACGCACCAGACCGGGCAGGGAAGCCCCTTTCTCGTATCGAAACTCCAACCCTTTCTCTTTAGATCGAATTGCTATCGTTTCCGAAATCATATTCAGAAATTCCAGCAAATCGAATTCCGTCATCTCCACCTCGAGTCTGCCGGCCTCGATCTTCGCCAGATCCAGCATGTCGTTTATCAGGGTCAACAGATGCTCCCCGCTCTTCTCGATGACTTGGATTCCCCTCAACTGCTCAGGACCAAGCCCGCCGCCCCTGCGCAGGATCTGCGTATAGCCTAGAATGCCGTTCAGCGGTGTCCTCAGCTCATGACTCATGTTAGCCACAAATGCACTCTTCGCCCGATTCGCCGCCTCGGCCGCTTCCTTTGCCTCCTGCAGCTCGCGCTCGGTCTTCCTATGCTCGGCAATCTCCAGGAGCAAATCCGCGGTCTGCTCGCGCACCCGATTCTCCAGCTCGTCGTGCGCCTCCTTGAGTGCTTCTTCCGCCTTCTTGCGATCGGAGATGTCGCGTCCATACACGTAAACATATCCGGATTCGCGAACCGGAGTGGATAATATTGAAAGCGTTCGATTTTCGCATACGACCTCACACTCACTGGAAATGAACCTCCCCGACGCAAGCGTCGGGGTATCGGGCAAGGAGAACTTATTCTCTACCACAGTGTTAACTGACGCAGATCCTCCTTCGGCTTGCCCTGTTCCAAAACGTATTTCTCCACCATCGCCCAATTCCCTCTCTCCCCAACCGTCCCCACGTAATACCCTGAACTCCAGAATCTTCCTCCCCAGAGTTCCTCCTTCAGCCACCGCTCCCTCTTGAACAACTCCCGTGCTGTGATACTCTTGAATTTCATCACGATACTTCCTGGCGCTATTTTCGGATGTGCCCCGCACAGTAAATGCACATGGTCTTTATCCATCCCTAGGGCCTCCAGTTCTATTTCATAGCGTTCCCCTATCCCTCTGGCCGTTTCGATCATCACTCGCTCAATCCGCTTATCTATCAGCGCCTTCCGATACTTCACCGGCATCACCACATGATAGTGGATCTCCCACACACAGTGACTTCCTCGCTTTACTCGACTTTCTTCCTTCCTCTCTCCCACCCTCTCTTCTTTATCAAGTCAGCCACCCCGCAGCAAGCTACGGGGAATCACCAAGTTGATCTGAATTGAAGACATCTGAGATGTAAGAGCGCCATTTCCTCGATAGGAGTCGATCTTTCCCGCAACCCCATGCCTCCAACAAAAACTGACTCGCCTCATTCGCGTAGGTAACCTCTCCCTCATCGGACACACGAATAACCGGATTCGGGTTTTCGGCTGGAAATTTTGCCAGGTTCCTAATGTCTTCTTCCGCCCGCTTGCGTTCAGAAATGTCGCGAAAGGTGACGACCGCCCCCACCAGCCTTCCTTTGTCATCCCGCATTGGCGTGCTGACGTATTCCACCGGCACGCACAATCCATCCTTTCTCCAGAATACCTCATCATCGACCCGGTGGACCTTTCCATCCTCAAATGTGGCATAAATGTGGCATTCTTCTCTTGGATAGGAAGTACCGTCCGCTCTCGTGTGGTGAATCAGGGAATGCTGCAATTTTCCCAGCAGTTCCTCCGGCTTCCACCCCAGAATTTCGCTCGCTGCCGGATTTGCGAAAGTCGTCCGTCCCTCGAGGTCGAGTCCATAAATGCCCTCCCCGGTCGAATTCAAAATCAACTCGTGGAGACGGCGAAGTTCCCCCAGCTCGTGCTCGATCGTCTCCGATTCCCTACTGAGCGGTAAAGAACCTTTAGCTGGTCCTTCGCTGTTCCTATCCTGCCTCTCAACCATCCCGTTTTCTCTGATCCTCGTTCCGGACAGACTTGAGGCCTAGGTACTAAATCCTTTGCAGTCAGTTACGAGCGAAAAGGTCGCCCCACGGATCCTTCTTGGCCCACACTTTCTTCTCTAGAACATAAATCCAATTGCTGACTTACTAAATAGGCAATCTGTCGTTCGCCGGACCGTTCAACTCGAAATTCCCAACTTTCATCCACATCATTGCGAAAGTCCCGAATCTAAGCCCGACAGATTGTTACGTCGTTTGACAACCAGTGACCTGATGGAGTCCATCGGCGTCGGCAAGAGGATGCGTTACCTCGATAGACTCGAAATAACGGTCACCGTAGCCGGCAGGAAGCAAATTCGAAAGAACCGCGTTGAAGACAATGAGGGTCCGATCAATGATAAACATGTAGGCGACTCCATTGAATGAAGGCGTTCCCTCTAACGGCCTTGTTCTGTAAGCCAATTTCAATCCCGGGATACCCATGCAATGGGTCGGCTCCAACGAACTTTGCTCTGCGTAGGCCCTTTCCAGGACGGTATGTCGGGCTTTCGTGAAAATGGTCTTTTCCCCGGCAAGTGATAGTGCAAGCTTCGGGATCGCTGAGTAGGAGGCCGTAAAAGTAACTCCCTTCCCCTTTGCAGTGTAAGTACGATGGGAAACCTTTCCAAGCGGAGAGCGGGTAGAGGACTCCCGAAAAGAGGCGTCACCCGGCATCATTATGGTGATCTCCCTTTCAGGTGTTTCCTTTGGCTGTATGCGATACCATGCCGGTTCCGGCGCGTTCCGATTCGAATCGGTAAACTGCTCCAGTTCGGGCTTTTCGATCTCTGATTCAAGTTCTTTCAGAACGGGTAGTTCCTGGAGCGGCGCCGGGGGCGGAGGGAGATCCACCATGCTGATCGCTTCCACGGAAGTTACGGCGTTCTGATTCTCGGAGAGAAACTGAGTAATTCGTAAGGCGAGAAAAAGGGAAGCAGCCAGTGTGAGCGTCCATAGGAGTGGACGCGCAATTCCACCCTCGATTCTGGGCGGCGCGTAGACGGATACCCGTGCAGAACTCTGCTCCTCACTTTCGGAAGGTTTGGTCCGAGCCCGTCGGTTTCTCACTCTCGAAGTCTCCGCCGATATGCCCCTATCATCCTCGCGGACGGCTCGTCGTTTCTCATGGTAATCGTAATTGTTCATTTTCGCTTCTCTCCAGGTTTTCTTCTTGTTGTTTTCCCTACAGTTCAAATTCTCCTGCCTTTCATCAGTATCCATGCCAATTCGAATGGATCCCGTAACATACTAAGTAAGAGCAACTTAAACGAATATGATCGGCTCTCGCCAAGCAGGACAGTAAGCGGTATTCCGCGTGCGGAGCGGAATACCGCGTTTTGAAACTTCTGTGCCAATCCCAGCGGCTTGTTCAACCAAGGGTGTATTTGGAGCAAACTCCAATACACTCTTTATTGTTAAGCGTCACACAGGAGGGTGTCGCTCATGCCAATCTGTCGACTCTTCGTAGGCGTGACCGATCCGGCACAGCATTGCTTCGCTCAAATGACTGCCGGCGAGCTGCATTGTGTAGGGGAGGCCCTCATCGGAGAAGCCACAGGGAAGGACCAGGCCCGGCGTTCCCGCTAAGTCGAGGGAATAGGTAAATTCGTTTCCGACACCGCGAGACTGCGTGCTCTCCGCAACGGCCGCGGCGAAATCCGTCATTGACCCGTATTGCGCTTGCCGGGCAAGCGCGAAAGGAGCACCAATTGAAGCCGGAAACGCGACCGCGTCGACACTGGAAAGAAAGGCCGTGAACCGGCCCGAAAATTCGGTTCGAACGCGGCGCGCATCTTCGAGCTCGGCCTCACTCACTTCGGCACCAAAGTCGAGAAACCCGCGGAAGTAGGCGCCGTACTCATCCTTGCGGGCGGGGTAGTTTGCTCGGTGAGCTTCGACCGCCTCAGCCGCGCAAATGACAGGCCAGGCGCCTAAAACATCGATTACGTCCGGGATTTGAACTTCGACGACATCCGCTCCCAAGCGTTCCAGACTTTCAACGGCGGTCTCGATCGCCACTGCCAGGCCGGGCTCGACTCCGTCCGATGCATAGACGCGATCGAACCCGATGCGGACGCCCTCGATGCCCCGACCGAGTTCCTCGAGCATGTTTGGCACGGAGTCCTTGAGGGATGTCGAATCGTTGGGGTCGAAACCCGCGATCGCCTCGAGGACGATAGCCGCATCGCCGACCCTTCGCGTCATCGGTCCGACATGATCGAGCGATTCCGCAAGCGGCAGGACACCGTAACGGCTCACACGGCCGTATGTCGGTTTCAGGCCAACAATGCCGTTAGCCATTGCCGGAAAGCGAATCGACCCACCAGTGTCCGTTCCGAGCGAGGCAAAGCACAGGCCGGCTGCGGTTGCGACACCGGACCCGCTGGAGGAAATTCCCGCCCACAGCTCATCTCCCCAAGGGTTGACCGGAATATCGAAATCGTGATGATAACCAGCCATCGCACCCTCGGTAAGGTTCAGCTTTCCGAGTAGAACAGCGCCGGCCGCTTCAAGCTTCGAGACCACAGTCGCGTTGAAATCCGGGACAAAATCTCTCAGTACCTTCAGGCCGCCCATCGTCCGCACACCCTTGGTGTAACAGAGGTCCTTGACCGCGATCGGTACGCCGTGCAAAGGGCCTCGGTAGCCTCCGGACTGAATCTCGCGTTCGGCGGCACCTGCGGCAGCAAGGGCGTGGTCTGCCATTACCGTCGCGTAGCTGTGCAGCCGCGCATCCAGCGTACCGATCCGGTCCAGCATCATTTGCGTGAGTTCGACCGGAGAGATCTCTCGCGATTCAACCAGCTGGGCGACTTCCTTGAGGCTCAGGTAATGCAGCGGCCCCCGATCCAAGTTGTCCGCGGAAGATGGCGTCGATGGAGGTGCGTAAGCTGTATGAATTGATGCCACCATACCCCCGCCAAGCGCTGCCAGAAACTCCCGCCGGGATAACCGCCCGCGGAGGTCTCTCTCGGATGAGTCAGGATTCTTACCTTCTTGAGAAGTATTCATGCGGTCTCCTTTTTATTCATCTTTTGCCTCCATCTCTAAAATGTGGTTTGATTAGATCCCGATGAACGGTTCCGGCAGGTAAACTCTGACCTGGCACTCTCAGCTTCCGAAAGTCTCGGAAGTCGCTGCAGGCTATCGACCTGGTTCGAGAACCATGTTCCAAACGCGAGCACAGCCATCCCACAGGATGTGGTGAGACTCCCTTTCGGGCAGGGTTAAAAAAAGGTGGTCGGCGGCGGATTCCGACCAAAGAATCCGCAGTATGAAAAACATAACGCCGACGAAACACTACAGCAGCACCTTGCATCAGCTTTGTAAACTCATCCCGTCGCATTTGACGGAAAAACTCGCCCGGGAGTACGGGGTCGATAAAAAGGCGCGCACCTTCACGCCATGGAGTCATGTGGTCAGTCTGCTCTTTGCGCAACTGACCCATGCCATCGGCCTTAACGACGTCTGCGACACCCTGCGGCATCATGCGGCCAAGCTCAGGGCGATCAGGGGAGCGGTTGCACCGAGCCGAAACACTCTTTCGCATGCCAATAGGGAGCGCGACAGCGACATGATGGAGGCGTTGTTCTGGAAGGTGCTGGGGCATCTGCAAGAGCTTTCGCCGGGCTTTGGACCGGCCGGGCGCTACCGAGGCCTGCCCCGTCGCTTCAAACGGGCGATCCATGCGATCGATTCCACCACCATTGCCCTGGTGGCCAACTGCATGGACTGGGCCAAGCACCGTCGGCGCAAGGCCGCGGCGAAGATGCACCTGCGGCTCAACCTGCAAAGTTTTCTTCCCGGCTTTGCCGTCATTGAAGAAGCTTCCCATCACGACGGCACGCGGACCCTGGCCCTGTGCGCGGGGCTGCAGGCTGGAGAGATCGCGGTTTTCGACAAGGCTTACGTGCATTTTGCCAATCTTTTCCATTTGAGCGAACGCGGCATATTCTGGGTCACGCGCGCCAAAGACAACCTGCGCTGCCATGTTTGCCGCAAGCGCCTGCGCAAGCCTCAAGGACCTATCCTGCGGGATGACGAGGTCACCCTGAAGGTTCCCGCCTCCCGCCGGCAGTATCCCGGCAGGTTGCGCCGGATCGAAGCCGAAGTGGAAGTCAACGGCGAGTGGGTCGTCATGGTTTTCCTCACCAACAACATGGACTGGGCCCCTTCCAGTGTCTGCGCCCTCTACCGCTGCCGCTGGGGCATCGAGGTGTTTTTCAAGCAGATCAAGCAAACCTTCAAGGTCTGCGATTTTCTCGGGCATTCCAAGCAGGCCATCCGTTGGCAGCTGTGGGCCGCCCTGCTGCTGCTCGTTCTGCTCCGATACATTGCCTTTATCAGCCAGTGGCCGCACAGCTTCACCCGGTTGTTTACGCTCGTGCGCGGCGTGCTCTGGGACCGCTTCGGGCTTTTCGATCTGGCGGACTTCTATGGGACAGCACGAACCCGATATCGAATGTGTTCCCAGCCTCAACAGGCTTACCTGCCCGGTTTCTCCCCTTAGCTCTGTGGGACAGCATCCGTCCATATCAACCATTTCCCCCCTGTTTTACATTTTGACTTTTTCCCAATATCAACCGCTATCCCGCTCCATCCCTCAGGCTTGCCTTCAGGGTTTAGGCCTTATGGGATGGCTGTGAACAATAATATAAAGTGCGGCGGGCTCTCCCGGAAGTATTTACTACGGAGCCGTGAGTCAGCGCTTCGGTGAAGATAATTGCGTCTCCGGCCTTGGCCGGGACTGGAGTCAGGACCGGATTTTCTGCCGGCTCAGGCCCCCAGGGTCTGGGAAAATTGCTCTTGTGTGCCCCGGGAATCACCGCAAAGCAGCCATCTTC
Source organism: Opitutales bacterium (assembly GCA_963665345.2). Taxonomy (GTDB): domain Bacteria; phylum Verrucomicrobiota; class Verrucomicrobiia; order Opitutales; family CAXXNP01. The sequence goes on along the minus strand of OY762281.2, from coordinate 1,464,381 downwards.
GGGGCCGCAGTCCAGCATGGGAAAAACCGCTTTGGTCAAGGTGGATACCATCTGGCCGTTGCGACAGTGGTACTGGCATTTGGAAATAATCGGAGTGCCGTGCATGTGCAAGCGGGTGTAGCCGCCGCCCCAGCGATAAATCGTATAGGTGTGGTTGAGCCGATACGGGCCCCCGGTCACAGTAGCGACCACATCCAGCACTTCGGGCAAATCCATCAAGGGCACAAAAGCTTGATCCCCCTCCATAATATTGGAGATGTAGAGATTTTCCGGGGTTTTTTCAGTTCCCAGGACTAACGGTGCCGGGTAACCGCCTGGGTCCATCTGCTCAAATCTGTCGAGGGCCACTTTGCAGGCGTCTACCATTGCGGTTGGCACCACGTTTTCCAGGACCAGATAGCCCTGGAGGTCGAAAAGGTACTTCTGTTCGTCGGTCATGGGTCAGGATACCATCGGCGAGATCACATCCTGCCTTGCTGAGGAGCCGTCCTGTTGTCGTTCTTCTTCGATAATGTCGGTAAGCAGCTTTGACTTGTCGGGGTAGTCCTTGATCAGGTCGCGTTCCTCGTATGGATCCTCTCTTATGTTATAAAGTTCATTTTTCCGGCACCCGTGGTCGTCTCGCGAAATCAGCTTCCAATCGCCGTACCGCGCGCCTAATACGCTATCGCCTCTGAAATTCCAGAAAAGGCTGCGCTCGGCGGGATCGGCTTCCTCTCCTGTTATCAATGGCCAGATATCCCTCCCGTCATACCGGGGATCTTCCGCGGGCTCAGCCCCTGTCAGCCTGGTGAATGTTGGCATCCAATCAACAACCTGTAGGGGGTGATCGACCTTGCCTGAAGACAACCTGCCGCGCCAGTTGACAATTGTTGGTGTACGGATCCCACCCTCGTAGAGTTGAGCCTTCACGCCCCGGTAAGGTTTGTTCGAACCGAGGCGGGGATATGCTTCCTGCCAACCAGGGTATTTATCGGTGCCGTGCAGTGGACATTCGTTGATGGCACCGTTGTCCGAGGCGAACACGATGATCGTGTTCTCTCTTTGACATGTGAGAGCGAGGGATTCGAGTAGTTGTCCAACACCGTGATCCATATGGCTGGTGTAGGCTGCATATTTCTTGAAAGAAACGTCCTTGAGCGGATCGTCATCGAAATGATAGGTATAGTAATTCGCCAACCAACCTCGTGTCGGTTTGATAGGAACATGGACTGCCGTGAAAGGGACATAGCAGAACCAGGGACGATCCCGGCTTTCGATCCACTTTCTTGCCGCACGGACGATCAGATCGGTAACGTGTCCTCTTTCTTCGACCAAGTCTCCGTTGCGATGCCATGTAACCGAGAATTCGCCGCGCTTGTAACGGTGGTTGTAGGGATCCACACCGCCTGCGAGGCTTCCGTACCCAGTATTGAACCCAAATTGATTTGGCCCGAACTGTGGTTGTGAACCAAGATGCCATTTGCCAAAGAGTCCCGTGTCATATCCAGCATCACGCATTACGGTTGCCAGTGTCTGGTAGTCGTCCGGTAAGACGGGCGCATTTGATGGGACCGTAGCATGTGCTCCGAAGCGGCTCGGGTACCTGCCAGTAAGTAGCGAAGCTCTTGTTGGTGTACACATTGGACACACGTAGTGCTGAGTAAGCTCAACTCCCTCGCGGGCGAGCTGGTCGATATGGGGTGTGCCTATTGGCGAACCGTGCATGCTCAGGTCGCCCCAACCCAGGTCATCAGCCAGGATATATAGGATGTTTGGCTTCTCCATGCGTCTCAATTAGAAGAAAATTCGTGAAGAAAGACAATCGGAACACTTTCGAGGTGAAGCCTAGGAAACTGCGCAGTAAACGAACAGGAAATAGAACGATACCCTTAAGAAGCCTACTCCCCGCAGCGACGGTCTTCGCCAAAGCTCCTTCGGAAACTCGTCTCAGACTGGGCTCGACCCACCCCGCCCTTCGGGCACCCCTCCGAGAAGGGGACCATGATAGCCGGCTACCGTTAGGTAAAGTTCCCCTCTCGGGTGGGGTGGCTGAAAGCCGGGGTGGGTCGAGCGTTGAACCTGTCGACGCAGTTTCAGTCGAGGCAGATTGGGTGGGTTTGACGCCACTTCAATTGCGCGCCATTATTGTCGCACAATGACAACCGCTACCGTTCTGATGAGTCAGGATCGACGACTGCGTATTGGCGCCTTTGGAGTGGGCCGAATGGGGCGGGTGCACCTGGAGAGCCTGGTGCGTTTGTCGCTGTCCGGCGACATCGAGTTGGTGGCCTTGGGGGACCGTTTCGGTCCCACGCTGGACTCGGCTCTGGCGATGGTGAGCATAGAGGATGCCGCGGAACTGGCTGGAGGCCTGGCGCAGTTCGAAAGCCCTGAGAAAATGGCCGCCGAAGCTCGATTGGACGGTGTCGTAGTGGCATCGCGAACCCAAGATCACGTTCATGACAGCCTGGCGTTTACGAGCCGCGATATTCCGGTAATGGTAGAGAAGCCGTTTGCCGATTCGGTAGCTGAAGCGGTGGAGTTTACGAGGGCTTTGGGCGACTCCGGCAGTCGATTGGTGCAGATAGGACTGCAGAGGTATTACGATCCAGCAGCACAGACAGCTTTGGAATGGGTGGAAAAGGGTCTGATTGGGGCACTGCAGCAGACTCACCATGTTCTCCAGGACAAGAATCCGACGCCGGTTGGCTACCAAAGCTCCGGTCTTACCGCGGATATGGCAATTCATCTGGTTTTCGAAGCCATGAGCTTTCGCGCCTTCGAATTGCCCCTAAGCGTCCAATCCTACCGTTTTATGGCGCCTCATTACGAAGATAAGGCCAATGAAGGAGCCAACGTAGTGCACGTCTTCTGCACCTGGGCTGACAATTCGTTGGCCCATCTTTGGGGATCGCGCATCAACAACACCGGTTACGACAACGGGTTTAAGCTGATTGGTAGCGAAGGACGTATCGACGTAGGCGAGTTTGTGGGAGATTTCGGCGACGTATCCGCCAAGCTATGGCGGGGTACTGGCCAGGGCCCCATCCCCCGCGGAACACTGGCTGAGCATCAAGAGTTTCCCATGACTCGGCCGGGTCCCGATCATCCCGACTTCTATGCTCGCTATGCGATCGCTTACAGAAGGGAACTGGAGGCGTTTCTGAACCATATCCGCACGGGCAGGCCCTTCGAACTCGGCCCGGAAGTAGGATGGAAGACGTTGCTGGTGACCAATACGGCTGAGGTGAGTTCCCGATTGGGAGGGCAACCTTTCCGGCTCGTGGCGGACGGCAAGCCGATTACAACGATTGAAGGCGCTGCAGCATTCGCGGCCCAATTGGGCTAGTCACTCCTCTTCGAATCGGGCGGGATCAGCTTGGGAAAGCGGCAGGTCGGTGGCACCGTCGACAATGAGATCGGCCATGGCCTTGCCCATGGCCGGTCCCAGCAGGATACCTTTCTTGGCCCCGCCCGTAGCGATAAAGACGTTTTCCCATCCCGGAGCCTTGCCGATAACGGGCATTCCGTCCGGAGTCACTGGCCGGAGACATGCGGTCTGGCACAGGATCTCCCACTGCCTCGATGCAGGCAAAATCCTGCCTGCCGCGGCCCGTAGGTGGCGTTGCGCGGTGGCGCTGGGCGCTTTATCAAAACCACAGCGTTCCTCAGTTGAGGCCACCCATACCTGACCTTCCTCTTTCACCCACATTGTGCAGTCGCGAGAAGCCAGACTGTACTTTCTGTCGGGGGTGGGTGACATCAGTCGCAGAATCTCGCCTTTGAGAGGACTCACGGGCAATGGAATAGAGAGCATCGCAGCCAGGTCCGCGGTCCATGGTCCTCCGGCCAGGACGACCGCATCGGCCGTTATCGCTCCGTCGTCGAAACACACCGCCACCACCCTGCCATGATCTGTGGTGAAGGAGATTGCCGGGGCCGAAATTAATTCACCCTGTTCCCTCAATGCGCCCCTCAGAAGCGCCTTCGCGAAGCTTTGGCAATCAATTGAGATCGTGCCTCGGGTAACAATGCCGCCGACGACCTCTTTGCTGACGCCCGGCAACGTCTGATGGATGCGTGCCAATGAAATTGGTTCGGCGGAAAATCCGGGAACACAATTAAAATCCCTTATCATGACCTCATGATGAAGCAATTCTTCCTCATTGAAGGCTACGTGAATGGTCGCTACTTCCCGAGGATGAAAGTCGACGCCTGTCGATTGTATAAGGGGGCGCCAGAGATCGCGGTGAAGCGCGAACGCTAGTCTCATGTCCGATAATTAAGTTGAATTAATCTGTCTTACCATGTTATGCTATCGGCATGGCAAGACCCATATCCATAATTGAACTTACAGATCTTGAGCTGCAAGAGTTGCAGCGTCGCGTGAAAGCACCGACAGTATCCGTGCGCGACAGCCTTCGGGCGACAATCGTACTGCGTCGTTCCGAAGGCGTCAAACAGGCGCAGCTCGCGGAAGAACTCGGGGTTAGTGTGCCCTGCGTGAACAAGTGGTCGCAACGCTTTGAGCGAGACGGCTTGGAGGGATTGCGGGACAGGAAGGGACGAGGACGGCCCCGATGGATACCGGCGGGCAAGGTTGAGAAGGTCATTACCGAGGCTACACGACCGCCGAAGCCACGCACTCGCTGGAGTGTTCGCACCATGGCCAGGGAGGTGGGGATTTCCCCCGACAGCGTGCAGCGCATCTGGCGGGCTAACGATATCAGGCCTCACTTGGTCAGGACGTTCAAAGTGTCCAATGACAAGTACTTCGAGCAGAAGTTCTGGGATGTGATCGGCTTATACCTGGATCCGCCAGAGCGGGCCCTTGTATTGTGTTGCGACGAAAAGAGCCAATGCCAGGCTTTGGAGCGGACCCAGCCGGGCTTACCTCTTGGCGTGGGAGAGATTTGCACCAAGACACATGACTACAAGCGACACGGGACCATTACGTTGTTTGCAGCCTTGAATTATCTGGACGGCAAGCTCATCGCACGCACCGAACAGCGGCATACCCATGTAGAATGGTTGCGGTTCTTGAAGCAAATCGAGCGGGAGACACCCAAGCAGCTGGACTTGCACTTGATCGTTGACAACTACTGCACGCACAAGCAACAGAAGGTCCGCAAGTGGTTGTCGCGCCATCGGCGTTTTCACATCCACTTCACCCCGACCAGTTCGTCCTGGTTGAACCTGGTCGAGCGCTTTTTCGGCGAACTGACCCAAGATGTTATCAGGGATGGTAGTTTTACCAGCGTCAGGCAATTGGTCGAAGACATAGAAACCTATCTGGCTGAAAGGAACCTCGACCCCAAGCCTTACAGATGGAAGGCGAAGGGAGAGGAAATCCTGCGCAAGATCCAGCGCGCCAAACGTGCCTTGGCAAAGCAGACAGGGAAAACTAATTAATTTATGTTATTTAACGGACACCACACTAGTGAGCACAGTTCCACCAAGGGACCTGTCATGCCGTATCCGGACGGTGCTTCGAGAATCCCGGCAGCCCATCCCGAGGCTTCGGCGGCGATTCCAGTTCGTTCGAAGAGGGTCCATGGAATCCCTCTAGCCCCCAGGTAGTAAGCCGTTGCGCAGCCCGAGACGCCTCCGCCGATAATGGCTACGTGCGGCGGGGAGTTCATGGTGCTATTTCGATCTTTTCGCACGGGAACAATGAGAGTAAGCGTTGTTTTCTTCGTCAACGTTCTTTAACAGGCCTCCCATTGAAGCCGGGTGGCCGTCAACTATGGCTGGCAATGAAACCGAGATCCGATCCCTCCGCTCATCCAGCCTTCGCCTCTGGCTACGGCGGACAGGCTGCAGAGGGCTACATGTAGCTCGCTCCGTGAGGAGCGGGAAAGGTTGGCAATCGACGAGCGGTGCCTGTTAGCCTTTCTGGCAGCCCCTGAAGGAACCGATGCCCCAATGCTCAACGGCATATCCGATCGGGGGCGAACATAGTCCCCAGCCAATGGCTCCCCAGAAGCGAATTTTACCGTAGTGTTCCGATCGGCTACCAAGGTGGGCCATTACCGCGTTATCGATGACAGGATTGATGGGTGCCTTGAAGAAGGCGAAGAGCATTACCACGGGGAGCAAACCGAGTAGAGAGAAGCTGGACCGTATACCCAGGACAGCGGCGATGCAGCCGAGGATTACGAGCAACAGAATCTGGCGATGTCGTTGCGTAGCATCACAGAGGCCACCCCACAGAGCGGCTGCTACGATGACGACCAGGGGGGAAATGCCCAGGAGCAGGCCAATTTCGCTCTCGGAAAGACCCAATCCACGGTAGTGCAACGGCAGATAGGGCATAAGTGAGGCCAGCGCTGCAAAGAAGAAGCAGTAAAAGGCCTTGGCATAGGTTTCGGGCTTGATCATCAGGTTCAATTCCCTTCGCTGCCTTCGCAAATCCGAACCGACGGTTAACTACCGTTGTTGCAGCAACCGGTCAGATTACTTTTTTGCGGCCATGCTCGAGACGCAAATTCGCTCCTGTCTGTGTGAAGGTAATTACGCTACACACGTACTTCGCGCCCAGGTTCGCTGAATCTGGGACTAGCGGTGAAATTCGGAATCAGGCAGCAGCGCATTCGAACCCGCTGCTTCAATGGAAAAAGTCAGCTTGCCGGCGGAGAGCGTATCCAACCTGACAACGCCTCCGGCGGCCCGTACCAGCGCCATGCCGGCGGCAATGTCCCAGAGCTTGACGCCGTGTTCGTAGTAGGCATCGTAGCGCCCGCAGGCAACATAAGCCATGGAGAGTGCCGCGCTTCCCATCATACGAATCTTTTTGTATAATTGGACGTGGGTAATAAAGGTCCTCAATCCCGCGTCCGAGAAGTCGAATTCGGCGGGGAAGCCGGTCGTGCAGGTCGCTTCCTCGCGCGTTGGAGCCCACTCAGGTTCCGCCGGTTCCCCGTTTAGAAGCAAGCCATTCGAGGGAATGGCGGAAAACATTTCGCCGCGTTCGAAGTCAAAGATGACCCCGAGAACGGGCTCGAGCCCACGCAGCACGCCGATGCTGACACAGTAGTGCGGCAAACCACGCAGGTAATTGTAGGTGCCGTCCAGGGGATCTACCACCCAGTAAGCCTCATCTCGATCGATCAGTGAAGCATCGCCCCCTTCCTCTTCGCCGATAATGGGCAGGGCCGAGTGTGCGGAAAGGTGAGCGCGCACCAGCTTCTCCGATTCCCGGTCGGCCCTTATCTTGACATCTCGCCTCGTTACCACGTCGACAGCGCGCAAGTCGGCCGATCCGGAATGAAGCCTTTTCCCGGCTATTCGAGCCGTTTCCTCGGCCAGAGCAAGAAGTGAGGGTATATCAGTCATGATTATACTGTCTCAGAATAACCTCATTCCTGAAGAATCAAGCGAAATCTCTGCGTCCGATTGTAGCGGAACTTGCGAAAGCCAGGTTCGTCCCACGTCAGGATTTCACCGGTATTGATAAGCGCGGCTGTCACCACCAGCGAGGCGTCGGCGAAATCCATCGGGATGTCCGCATATTTAGCCATCAGAAGGGCTGACTTGTAATGGTCCTGCTCACAAGCGACGTTTTACAAATTATAATACTAATAGCATGACGATTCCAGCTAACCACGCGGAGAGTCGAGATCCCTCGAGGCCATGAGTACGATTTGAATGAACCTTATGATTGGGGAGGCGAAACGTTGGTGGAATCAGCAGGTTTCGATGAACTGTATAATGAACCTCGTCGATTGCCCACCTGTCCCGCTCCTCACGGAGCGAGCTACATGTAGCCCTCTGCGTGAGCGGAGGGACCGGATCTCGGGGTCATTGCCAGCCATAGTTGATGGCCAAAGGCCTCAATAAGGGACCTCCCAATAAACCTGGGTTTTCGAGAACCAATGATAGAACCGGTGCACCTGGAGGGACGCAATCCTTTGCGTCCGCCGATTCGTGACAAACGTGACATCGGATTTCCGGCGGCGCCAAAGGATTGGCGCCCTCCAGTTGCCGCCGATTCAAACGATTCATTGCTAGCCATAGTAGATGGCCGAATGCTTCGACGAGGGATCACCCAATTAACCTGGCTTGGCTTATCGGACATCTTGGGTAGGGCGAAGCCTCCCACCATGTCTCCGGTCTTTACACTCCCCGCTGAGCCGAATGCCGTGGCCCGCGGCTCAGCGGGGACGCTTCGCCCTACCAGTTTATTCCGCTGCGATTTTCTTTCTTTAAATGGACATAGGTTTGCAGATTCACGGATAGTCGGGCAGAAGGGATACGTGCGCTTGCCTCTGTATCCGACGTTTGCTTGAAGTTAGGGCGAAGACGCGGAGCGCCGGTATACCTCATCCTTAAACCATAATGCTATCCTGTCCATCTTCCAAGTTTTCACTCGGCTTTGAGCATCAAGGCTCCGGCAAGGAGCAGCTTAGCCGGTGGCAGGGCCAGGTGCGCGCAAAGCTGATTGATCTTATCCATTACCCAACAGCCCAAGCCGAATCGGGCTTCCGTACGGTTTCATCCGAGAAGAAAGCCGTCGAAGGAGTGGAGCAAATTCGCCATCTCGTGCAGGCGGGCGGCTGGGCGCCGCAGCCGATCTACGAGTTCCTGCCGCCCGATAACGCGAATCGGGGTACGCTGATCACCTTTCACGGTCACGGCAAGGATCCCTTCACCGGCATTTACACCTACGTAAGAGAGCTCGCTCGTCACGGCTATCGGGTATTCATGCCCATACTATTTGGAAAGATGGAACGAGCAACCAAGGGTCCGCCGGAAGATCCGAACGAACACTGCGGCGTGTGGTCGGTCGATGCTGACGCCTTGGGCAGCACACTTTTGGGCCTTCGACTGTTTGACGGCGCGCTCGCCTACCGTTTCGCCCAGAGTTTACCTGGCGTAGACAGCGAACACATAGGAACAATCGGCTTGTCGATGGGAGGGGAGTTGGCTCTATACCTGGCAGCCATCCAGCCGAATATTCGTGTCTGCGTTTCAGCGGGCTTTCTCTCGACCTTCAAATCGCTGCTGTTTGACCGAGGGAATTGTCCATGTTATTCGATTCGCGACTGGCCGCAGCATTTTGATATGCCCGATATTGTGGGCGCTATCGCACCGCGGCCTCTACAGATTCAGAAAGGCTATGACGATCCCTGCTTTGACAGAGATGATGTGCAGCGGGCATACGAACGAGTCGCAGGAATTTACGGAGTATTTGGCGCCGCGGATCTGACGTGCTACGAGACCTATCCAGGACGCCATTGTCTCCACGTGGACAAGGCCAAAGCGTGGTTTACGGAGCATCTGGTATCCGATCACCCATCGGAGAATCGCTCGGGGTAAATGGTGGCGATAGCGTCGGTAATCGCCTTCACCACCACGGAAAGCGTGTCCTTGTCCAGAGGTCCCGATAAAGCATCCGCTTCCTCACCATTCCCAGCCGCACGCCTCTGACAGATAGCTACGGTTTCCCGGGTTACCCTGTGAGCTGTAAGAAAGCTCACGATCTCTTCGGGATAAGCGAGACTGAACAGCCCGGGATAAAACAGCGTTTTCGGGTCAGCGATCAAATGCCGCGATTGCAGTACCGTCAAAGCGATCGAGCAACTCGGCTCCAAGCGAGGGTCTTTCTGACTCTGCAGCCGTTCGAGGTAGGCGGCGGCAGCATCGTTCAAGCCCGCTCGAACGATCCAGGTCCGATTGATCCGCTTCACATGGGAAACAGGATCTTCGTTCATTTCTGGAGAAGCAGGATCCGCCGGCCCGGGAAAGCCTGAGGGAATCCCATCCCGATTACTTGCTCGTTCGGGCCAGCTCTGTCCGCCGAGATTCTGAAACTGGGCTTACACACCACAGAGGCAATAAAACACCTCCGCAGGGCATTTGCCACCTTTGAAGTTCTTGCCCATATTTGGAAAACACTTTGAATCACATTGTGTCCGCAACAGAGTCCTTCTACCTTGGGATACGGCCCCCGGAGCGCTGCTCCTGCTATTCTCGCAGGCTTTCCGGGCAGGGAATGATCAGGTTCAATCCGATCCAATACGAAATCAAAGGAGTTGTGATGAAATTGAAAGACAAGGTCGCGGTGATCACGGGTGCGAGCGTGGGAATTGGAAAAATCACCGCAGAGATGTTTGCCGAAGAAGGCGCGGCGGTGGTGGTTAATTCGCGGAGCAATCGGGGGGGCGCCGTTGCCAACCAGATCGCTGAACGCGGCCGCCAAGCACTATTCGTCCAAGGTGAAGTGCAGAATCCGGAGGACGCACGGCGCATTATCAACGGCACGTTGGAACACTTTGGCCGAATCGATATACTGGTCAACAATGCCGGGATCGTCTCGCCCGGGACGATCGACAGCACCTCGATCGAGGATTGGGATCAGACTTTCGCGGTGAACTGCCGTGGGGTGTTCCTGATGTCGAAGTTCGCGGTCCAGCAGATGCTGAAACAGGGCGGAGGAGTGATCATCCACAACGCGTCCGTTGCGGGCGTGAAGGGATTGAAGGATCGTGCTTCGTATTGCGCTTCCAAGGGCGCGATTGTGGCGCTCACCAAGGCGATGGCAATGGACTACGTGGACCGGAACATACGCGTCAACTGCCTGAATCCGGGCACTACGCTCACCCCTTCACTGCAAGATCGCATCAACGCCTTCGATGACCCCGTTGCGGCCAGGAAAATGTTTGAAGCGCGCCAACCAATGGGTCGGCTGGGCAAGCCCGAAGAGATCGCCGCCGGTATCCTGTACCTGGCGTGCGCTTCCTTTGTCACAGGCGCTGTGCTGAACGTAGACGGCGGCTTGACCATGTGAGGCCGCCGTGGAAATCGCGGCGCCCAGGACGATAGTTTCAGAACGTGAGCGGAAGGTCCCCGCAGGGGTCGAACGGCATCTCCGAGGCCTCGGCAAGGATTTCCAGGTCCTGGCGCTTTTTTATCTCGGGAAGATAGGCTTCCGATACAAGTAACTCGGCCAAATGAAGCGTGTTGTGGATGCGCAACACCCTGGCGTTTTCCGGTGTCACCAGGCCCACGGTCTGCAGTGCCTTTTCAATACAAATTCGGTCGGTATCGAAATGGATCGGAATATGGGCGCCGGAGGGGCGGTTGCCGGTCATGCAGTTGATGTAAGTGGCTTCACGGTCCATTTGTTCGATGGCCCGTCGGTGGGCGTACTCGGCGATACCAATGGCGGTGGCGTTTCCATGGGTTTCCCTGGTCAGGCCGCGGACCAGAATACGCGTGACTTTGGGAAATTCTTGCTCGTCTGCGTGGGTATCGTGGAACTTGCGACCCACAACATTGGTGTCCATGCCGCTACCGGAGATATTCTTGCCGATTTGGTCGACGATGAGCAGGTCGACCTGCTCGAAGGGCAATCGCGGCATCCATTGCCTGGCCAGGACCAGGAGCTCTTTTTCGCGTTCGGCGAACTCTTCGGGATGGACGGCCTCGATCAGCGCGGTCTGGTCATACTGGTTTTCCACCAGTGCCAGGCCCAGAAGCACGCCGCATTGGTCGATGACGGTCCGGCTGACGGAGCGGATTATGCGGTCGAAGCTGTAATTTACAATAGCTCGGTGGTAAAGAGCGGCTCCCTTGTGTTTGCCCAGGCCGATAAGCATCATCTTATGCAGGCCGCTTTCGATCTCGCCTACAAAGCCGGTATGTGGCTTTACGCGGCCCACCACGGCCACATGGTCGGCCTCGTAGGCATGTTTGTCTAAGAAGACCGGTATGCCATCTTCAGTCGTACCCACCTGCACTGTCTCCATGGATGATTTGATGGGGGCGCCGGTGTATGCCTCGGTAACCCCGTAGCTCTCGATGATAGCCTGTTGTTTCTTGGCGATTCCGCCGCCGTGGCTACCCATGGCGGGCACCAGAAAGGGTTGCAGCCCCAGTTCCTTCAATTCGTCAACCAGGCTCTTGATAATCAAAGCGATATTGGCGATGCCGCGGCTGCCCACGGTAATAGCGACCGATTCGCCCGGAGTGATATGAGAGCCAAGCCCGAGACGGGCTACCTCCTCGTGGACAGCGCCTGGAATATCCTGAACGGTGGAAGCTTCGAAAAGCTGCCGGATGCGCAACAAGCGAGGTAGAGACATAATCGAAGAGAAATTGTTCTGAGATCGGCTGCTGTCCCGGACGCAAGATCCAGATTGAAGAAATCTACAGGAATCGTTGTCTGAGAAGCGGTCGTAGTTGTCGAGATCGTATTCACTTCAACCAGTCAGCACAAGGAAGCCTCCGCCCGTCACCAGCCGCTCATCAAGGGTGGCCAACGTCAGGTTGAAAACGGCGGCGGTCGCCGCCAGAAACCGATCCACCGGGTCGGAATGTTCGAGCCCGATGGTTCGGCTGCGAATGGCAACTTCTATCGTGATGGGTGCTTCCCGAGGCATTAAACGCTTTAGTGCCGCCTTTATCCAGGAGTGCGGATCCGGCAGAAGGGTTACGCGGCCCTTCTCGGCAAGAATGAGACATTCCCATACACTGATCGGGGAAAGCCAGAGTTCATTCGCAGGGTCCTCTAATGCGCGCTTGACGTTGTCCGGAATCCGTTCGGGTTGCAGGAATCCCCAGAGAAGAATGTGGGTATCAAGAAGGAGCTTCATTTCCTCATTTCGAGCACTTCCCACACCTCCTCAGCGGGCGATACCACATCCCCATGAATCTTCCCGCTTTTGCGGGCAGACCCAAGCCATCTTCGCTCTTTGCGCTCTGTCCTGGGTGGCACGATCTCGGCAACCGGTTCGCCGCGCAGCGTCACCAGCAGCGGCTGCCCCGTCTGCTTCACCCGTTTCAATAATTCCAGGCAGGTGGCCTTAAAGGTCGAAATATTCACCGTCTCCATCCCTTAAAGAACCAATAGTCATAGATTATAGTCAAATAGTTTCATGAGTCGCTTCCACTTCCATTTGCTCCTGTCCAGCAGCTCCGCAGTGCGCCGGTTCCGGGGCCACGCTTACTTTCCGCACGATCACCGGCTTACTCGGCTTACGGATCCAGAACATCTCTCCGAAGGGTGACGCGCTCCAGGCGATCCGCTACGGGATCAAAGCCCACGCCGACCCTATCGCTGAGCACGACGGCACAGTCAGCATCCTGTTCGACCCACGGTTCGGTGATGTCCTCGACATAGAACTTTGTGGATGGAAAGAGATCGGCCGGATAGGTGAATCCAGGCAGTGTTCCGAGGGCAGCACAGATACCGGCGCCTACGCCACTCTCGAGCATTCCTCCGACCCAGGCCTCCATGCCTTCATTGTAGGCCATATCATGGATCCGCTTCGCGTGATAGAGCCCACCTACTCGTCCAGGCTTGACGTTAATGACGCGACAAGCTTCGAGTTCGATGGCGAGGCGAAAATCTCTCGGGCTCTTGACCGATTCGTCCAGACAGACCGGTGTGTTGATCATTTTCTGCAGTTTGGCGTGTTCGACCAGATCGGTGTCCTGTAGTGGCTGCTCGATCATGGCCAGATTGAATCGGTCGAATGCCATCAGCGTTTCGGTATCTTCCCTGAGGTCATAGCCGGCATTGCAGTCCACGTGGATGACCGGATCGGGGAACGCGCTCCTGACCGCTTCCAGCATCTGGATGTCCCATCCCCGACGCACCTTCAGTTTGATTCGGGGGTAGCCGGCGTCAACCGCTCCCTGAATCTCTCGCAGCAGATCGTCAATAGTGTCCTGGACACCAAAGTCGGCTCCGCAGATGACCTTGGGGTCGGTGCCGCCCAGGACTTGCCACAGGGGCCGGCCCAGGATCTTGCTGTGCAGCGCCCACCAGGCGGTTTCCACCGCCGCTTTGGCAAATGGATTACCTTTGAAAATCGATATCCGGTCGAGCAGTTCAGCAGCATGCTCGATGTCTCTGCCGACGACGCGCGGCAACAGAAACTGGCGAACCGTTTCGTAGGCAGAGGTTGCCGATTCCGATGAATAGGCTGGGGCGTAGAAAGGCGTAGCCTCGCCCCAACCATCCGTTCCCCCACCTGCCAGACGCACCATCACGGAATGAATGGTCGGATCCTCCCCGTAGGCAGTCCGCCAGGGGCTGATCAAAGGCAGCTCCAGATAGCGTACTTCGGCCGACTCGATTTTCAATAGACACCTCCCACTTTGAGATCCCCGCACACAGAATGTAGCCGATACTCAGCTCCTTGGTCAAATGCGACAATGGTTGAGGGACCGCATGAAAGCTGTATTGCCATTCGGACAAGTGTTCGAATCGTTGAACGTAGTATGAAGTTAGTTAGACCCTGTTCGAAAAGGGGTCTGGAAGGATGCTTTTGGATGTTTTGCTTACTTGATAAAGGTTAGACTCGAGGCTCCGGGTTGTCAGCACCACAGGGAGTGGGTTCGCAGCGATCATGCACTGGGTTTGCAGCGTAATGGCCCGCTTTTTCATGGTCTCTGAAGACAGTCATCCCGTGATTTTCTTCTTTTCTCTGAGGTATTTAACCGGTCGGATTCAGGCCGCCTCGGCTTGTTGGTTGTTTCGTCGTTTCTTCATCAGGATGATACGGCAACAGTTGTAGGCCAGTCCCTTCTCCAGCAGTTCATCGCTGACCGGACCGATGCCTCGTCGACCCAGTTCCCCAAACCCGAATCCTGCTTTGATCGTGAACATCATCGACTCCACCGCCGAGCGATCGCGACGGGCGTGCCGATACAGCGCGCTTTCCCAATCATCCGGATCGGTCAACTTGCGGCCCTTGGCCCCACTTATACTAACGGCCTTCACCCCCATCGCCAGGAGCTCATTACGTCCCTTTGCCGAAGCATATCCATCATCGCTGCTGACCAGTTCAGCCACCACGCCGGTGCGAGTGATCGAATCGCTGATCGACTCCACCAACTGGGCAGAGTCTGCCGGATTGCCGGGCTCAACTATCAAGCTGGTGATAAATCCATTTTCACTGCGAACCAGCTGAGGCTTGTAACCGATTACCGCTTCGCGACTGCCTTTCTTGATGTAAGCCGCCGATCCGTCCGAGAGGCTCAGCACCTTCTGCGTGGAGGGAAGCTTCTTATCGTCAAACACCCGATCATGGGCGTAGCCAATAACCCGCTTGGCGTCGGCCACATCACGGCTGATCTGGCTCAATAAACGCTTCAGAAGCTCCCGCCGACTAGGAGGCAGGGCTTGCATCGACAGACCCTCTTCAAGATAGCTCAGTTGCGATCCTAATGCCTCGGCCGCCTTGCCGCCCCGCTTGAGCAACTGCCGGTAATGTTTCTTCAGCTTGCCCTTCGAGTTCGCTTTGCCGGCTACCAGACAGATCCGAAACTCCAGCTTGTCCATCTGCTGCAGCCAACCAGGCACCCATCCCGGACGAAAATCCTCCAGCCCGAAAACATGTAACTTCTGCCCATAACGATAGGCCCGGTTCAACACCCCAGTGAGAACCTTCGCATCGGTCGGCCAGCTGCTGTTTGCTTTCACCGCGGTGCTGTCGATCGTCAGCTTCCCGAAATCGTCCCATTGCTCCTGGAGGATATAGCCGATCTGTTGGTCAAAGATCAACTCGCGGGTCGCATGGCTGACAAGGTTCACGTTCTCCAGAATCGTCGTCACCGCCGGTATCTTCAGGCCCCGTGCCTGCACAAATCCATACAAGCTCATCGACTCGAGCAGAAACCGCCGCGCCGCTTTCGTAGTCAACGAACCGAGAAAACCACGAATCATCAAGAACACATATACCGCATAAGCAGGCATCCGTGGACGGCCTGTCCCAAGATTCAATTCGCCAGCCAAAATATCCGCCTCCTCGATATTCAGCTCCGCAAAATCCGCCGTAGCGCTGGCAAAGAACCTGCCATCTTCCTGTCGCAGTTTCTTCTTCTCACGCGCATGGACATCCAGATCCTTCTCGATCGCATCGATGATTTGCGGCGCGAACTTGGACAACTCGTCGACTTCATCGAGAAAATCACGGAAATCGGTGTCTGGAATCGGCAAAATCAGGTTGCCTACGCGATTGATATCGGCTATCTTCCGTTCTGTCGCACATGCTGCCATGTTCTTCTCCTTGTGAGGTTTTAAGATACTGAACACTAGCATGTTGCGACATTTTTATCAAGCCATGAAATGGCCTTTCCTCAGATTTTCTTTGCGCTTCTTTGTGCCTTTTCGCGGAGATCAATGGCTTTTCGGATAAGGTCTAATTAGCTGAGGGGTAAATCTTCCTGGCTGGGAAGCTCAAGAGGATCAAGAAGTTACAAAAAAGGGTGGAAGGCTATGCGACGATGGGATAAAATGGAAAAATATACCGCTGCAACCCTCTCTGACTCGTCTGAGCCTGCGTCAGATCGAAGAGAAAGAGCTGGATCGTTTCCATGAATATCTGCGCAACGAGCACTATTTACATAGCGCCCACAGCGCCGGAGATTCCCTTCGCTATGTGGCCGAGATCGATGGGAAGTGGATGGCCCTGTTGCCGTGGGGAGCAGCGGCCCTGCGTTTGAAAGACCGTGATGGGTGGATCGGCTGGGATGCCGCTCGTCGGCACGAACGGCTCAAGCTGGTGGTGCAGAACCGACGCTTTCTGCTTTTGGCTGGAGTAGACCTTCCCAACCTGGCCTCCAAAACGCTGAGCATGTGCACCGGCCGCTTGGCCCGGGACTGGCGCGAACGCTTCGGTTATGAGCCCTTGCTAGGGGAGAGCTTTGTCGATCCCGAACGCTTCCGGGGCACCAGCTATAAAGCGGCCGGACGGGAGCCGGTGGGAACCACCGCGGCGCAAGGCACGGGGGAGCCTAAAATACGCTAAACAGGTACGAGCTGCAGGGAATGATCAAGTTCAAAACAAGGATGAAATCATGCTGACTCGACGTGAGTTTCTGGAATTGAGCGCATCAGCCGCAATGGGCGCCACGATTATGCCCGCGAGCATGCTACGGTCCGCTCCGGCATCTTCAGGTACCTGGGTGAATGACATTCATTCACAGCTTAATCGGACACGTGTCCACAAAATCATAAGGCCGGGCTCGCTCGAAGCACTCCAAGAGGTGCTTCGCAGCGCCCACTCAGAAGGTCGGGCGGTAAGCATCGCAGCTGGGAGGCATGCGATGGGCGGGCAGCAGTTTGGGACCGACACGATCCTGATCGACGCAAGTGGATTGAATACCGTGCTGGACTTTGATCCGGAACGAGGGGAGATCGAGGTTGGTGCCGGAATTCAGTGGCCCAAGATGATCGATTACCTGCTTCGTGAACAGCAAGGAGCGGAACGAAATTGGGGGATCAGACAGAAGCAAACGGGAGCCGATCGCTTAAGCATCGGCGGAGCACTTGCAGCGAACGCCCACGGGAGGGGTCTGCGCTACAAACCGATCGTCGGAGATGTTGCTTCCTTCACCCTCGTCGATGCAACCGGTGAGGCACGAGAGTGCAGTCGAACTAAGAATGCGGAGCTCTTCCAGCTTGCGATTGGGGGGTACGGACTATTCGGAATCATCGCGTCGGTGCGGGTTAGCCTGGCCCCGCGTCGGAAGATCGAACGGGTTGTGGAAGTGATCGATACAGAAGAACTGTCAGCTCGTTTCGAAGAACGGATCGAAGAGGGATTTTTGTATGGAGATTTCCAGTACTCTACTGACCTCAACTCCGATACGGGATTACGAAAGGGCGTATTCTCATGCTACCGCCCCGTGCCGGACAGCACGCCGATTCCAGAGAAGCAGGCGAAACTACTGGAGAAAGATTGGGTCGAACTGATCCACCTCGCGCACGTCGATCGCGGCCAGGCTTTCGCCCGATACTCGGAGTATTATCTCTCGACCTCGGGCCAGATTTACTGGTCTGACACACACCAGATGAGCACCTATATCGATGACTATCACCAAAAGCTCAGCGGACGACTCGGTCCGCTCCAGAACGGAACCGAGATGATTTCGGAGATTTATGTGCCCCGCCATGCCCTACGAAATTTCCTGGAGGATGTTCGAGGCGATTTCCTCGAAAACGATGTGAACCTGATTTACGGGACAATCCGACTCATTGAGAAGGACGATGAGACCTTTCTTGCCTGGGCCAGGGAGCGATTTGCCAGCGTGATCTTTAATCTGCACGTCGGCCACGATGCTGTCGGCCTCGAAAAAGGAAGAGCGGATTTCCGGCGATTGATTGACCGCGGCATCCAGTACGGCGGCAGCTACTTTCTCACCTACCACCGATGGGCAACTCGCGAGCAGGTCCTGAAATGTTATCCGCAGTTCCCTGAGTTTCTTAGGCTGAAGGAAAAGCACGACCCCGAGGCCCGATTTCAGAGTGAATGGTATCGCCACTATGAGGATATGTTCGCGGATGAGATCGCGGAGTAGTGTCTTTTATCGTAGCTTACCTGCTTTCTGGCGGGGCGACTCCTTCTGGAGGCAGAGGCATAAATCGGCCCATTGCCTTCACGACCTGATAGGGTGTGACGAGGTCGAACCAGCCGTCACGCTGAATGGCGTCGCTTTCGAACCCCGCGTAGTGGAGGATAGTCACCACAGCAGTGGAACAGATGTACTCGGCGCCGATGTCTTCCCTGTTTTTTGGCTTCAGGTTCGCGTTCCATAACGCGAACATACCGGAGAAGTCGTACCCGGTGAAATGTCCGGCGGCATTCCGACAATGGTCGACATACTGGCTGAAACGCTGCTTGTCTATGCGCTCCCATCTATCCAGCCGGTAGGCATCCCAGTTGTGAGTTCTGAGAGTGTCGAGGTCCTCGTCTACATTTACCCCTTTGAAGCTCTGGCTGGTGAAGAGGACTTTCTTGCCGGGATCCAGCGGGTCCGCGACGACGATGGCCAAGTGGCCGTACTTGAATAAGCGGTAGCCGACGAAAGTCAGGTCGCCACGCAGGAAGATCTCCCTCCGGGCGCTCCACTTTTCCATTCGATAGGCGAGGACGTCACCAACTTGCAACCGGTCCCTGATCTTTTCCCAGGATTCGTCGCTGAATTCGCGTTGTCGAGCTCCCTTGCCAGACAGCGCCGCAGAAACAAGCGCCAGGAAAACAGTGAGCGAGACTCCCATCGCGTAAGCAAGGACCTTCCTCGCCTTCAGCCGACGTTCGTTCGCCCGTTGCACGGGACGCAAATAAAACCACAGCAAAACGACGAAAAGGCCAAGCGATCCGAGGATCGAGGCGTCCAGCGTCGGGCTGGAAGTTACCCCATCGTAGGAAAGAAATTGTTCGAAAGACCCACGGTCCTCTGGCGCGGCCAGAGCCGAAGGTCCCTCCGCCGAGGGTTCCTCCATCCAGGCGAGGATGCCCCACCCGGTTATGTCCGGCAGAAAGACCAGGTGGACGATCTCGTAGACGAGCAATGCGCTCACGAGGACGGTGAGCAGCTTCAGCATTCGGATCGCCCAGGCCTTTCCGGTCTGCGCCTTGCTTTTCATCACTTCTTAATTCTTTGAAACAATGGGGTAAAGTCGCTCGAGAACAAGATCAAACCAGCGTTTGGGAGGCGATTCGTTTGATCTCGCGAAGGTCGAGCTTGCCGGTTCCCAGGAGCGGGAGCTGCTCCACCTTTACGAATTGATTCTTGCGGGGGATAAAGAGTTGGGGAAGCCCGCTACTGCGAACCTTCTCCAATATCTCGGGAATTCGACTCTCTTCCAAGGTATGCAACACCGCCAGACGCTCCCCTTTGCGCTCGTCGGGCACTGCCGTTACAGCGAAGACCTGCGCCTGGTCACCAGACGCTTCCTGCAGGGCCTCTTCTACCCGTCCATGAGGAACCATTTCACCTCCAATTTTCGAAAAGCGAGAGAGGCGATCGGTGATCTTTAGATACCCGTCCTCGTCCATGAGAGCAATATCGCCCGTAACGTACCATCCGTCGCGCATCACCTTCTCTGTGAGGTCATCTCGACCGAGGTAGCCACACATCACATTCGGGCCTTTTACCAGGAGCATTCCGGGCTGACCGGTTTCCACTGACTCGTAGCTGTCCGGATCAACGATTCGGACAGCTACGTTTGGGAGCGGTTGGCCCACGAAGCCTCGACGCGAACCTGGCTGATAAAACCCCGGCGCTCGGAAGTCCGGGGCGCTTACCGCAACCACCGGCGAGCATTCAGTCGTCCCGTAGCCTTCGAGGGGGCGAATCCCAAAGTGGTCTTCAAATGCATGCGAAAGTCTCTCTGAGAGCTTTTTTGCTCCGGTCAGGACGACGCGAAGGGAACCAAACTGAGCGGGGCTGCAGCGGCGGAGATATATCTGCAAGAAGGTCGGCGTAGCCAATAGAAAAGTCACTCGGTAACGTTGAACCAAGTCACCGATGGCGCCTCCATCGAGGGGGTTCGGATGATAGACCACCCCCATACCCTGGTTTGCCGCCAACCAGATAGTCGCCATGTAGCCGAAAGAGTGAAAGAACGGGAGAATGCCTAGAATTCGGTCGGACGGTTCCAGGCGGAAGACCTGCGCCGCGGCCTCCTCGTTTGAGTCGATATTGAAGTGGGAAAGACGAACGCCTTTCGGTTCGCCGGTGCTTCCACTGCTGAAAATGACGGTGATGATATCATCCGGTGAAGGCGACTGTCTTGCTCCGCAAGCGCGCTCAATAACCCGGATAGGGGCGAAAAATCCGAGACATAAGGCAAGGAATTTCGCGCCCGCACCCATAGTATCGCGGAGGTCTTCAATCCAGAGCGGCCTAACGCCCTCTGGAAGTTCGATTTTTGCCTTTTCCAGAAATGCCCGGCTTGACAAGACGGTTTGAAGATTCGCTTGCTGTGCCGCCGAAGTCAGACCGAAAGATCCGGCAGTGAAGTTCAGGTTTACGCTCGTCTTGCCGGAGAGCGCGGCCGCAACGTTTGCCCAAAATCCCGCGACACTCGACGGGAGTAGGATCCCAACCGCGGTCTGTCCTTCCCAGTGGCGCCGCAGCGCTCGTGCCAGCGCGATGGCACCGGCGAGTGCGCCAATTCTTGAGATGCGAGCAAAGCTCAGGTCCGCCATGGCAAACCGGAAGGGCCGCCGTCGAGCAGCGTGGACAAACGTGTGGTGCAGTGGAGGGCGGTCGGCTTTGCGTAGGCGCCATGCGGTCTCACTCAATGACTGCACCGCGGCGCGTACTTCGTTAAAGGAGACTCCGGCAGGCAACGGGCTTCCAAAGGATACGCTTACCGGATACGGGATCTTTTCCGGAACCTTTGTGACAAATCGCCCGCCTGCCCAGCTGAAGATACTTCCCCAGACACGGTCGAGATTAACCGGGATGATCGGGGTGGTGCGTCCCTTGACGATCCGTTCGAGCCCGCGTTGAAAGGGACCCAGCATTCCCGTGCGGGTGATCTGCCCTTCCCCAAAAATGCAAACCAACTCGCCCTCCTCGAGTCTTTTCCCGGCCTCGCGCAATGCGCTCAGCAGTTCTCGTGGACTACTCGACGAAGCGAGGGGAATCGCTCTAAGCGATTTCATGAACGGCTTGAATAAGGGGCGGTGAAAGTAGCTCGACTCGACAAGAAAACTAACGTGACGATCAAGACTCGCCAGCACGTAAAGGCCATCCGCGAAGGAGACGTGATTCGGAACCAGGAGAGCGCCGCCCGCTTCCGGAACGTTCGATCGCCCGGTAACTTTGAGACGGTAGACAGTGTGGGTGAGGAGGACCAGGATCAGGCGAAGCAGGGCGTCGGGTAAGAGACGGATGGCCCAGATGGTGCACCCAAGAAGAAAGACGGAAGCAGCGAGAAATATTCCTTGTGGAGGGATGTGCCGCAATGAAAGCCCTGCCGCTCCCAGCGAACCTGCCAGCATACTTCCGAAACTGAATACATTGGAAAGCGCGATTACCGCGCCCCGACGATCCGTGGGCGAACGCCACTGAACGAGCGCGTGAAGAGGCACTATAATAAGCCCGCTGCAAATCCCGGCGAGAGCCATCAAGATTAGAGTGCCGGCAAGCTGTGGACCCCATAGGCCGAAGACCAAGGTCGTAAAAAAGAGTGAGATTGCCCCAAGTGGCGGAAGCCCGTACTCCACCTTGGCAGCCGACAATTTCCCGGCCAGCACGCTTCCCGCCGCAATGCCTATGGCGAAGGCGACCATGGGAAAGCCGGTCTTCGAATCCGAGAGATGAAGCACGGCTTTTGCATAAACGACGATGTTTTGACCAAGGAGCGCCACTACAAACCAGAACATCATCAAGCCCATGACGGACAACCAGAGCACCCGGTCCCCGCGCATTGCCACCCAGGCAATGCTCACAGTGTCAAAAATGCCTCCCTCTGAACGGGCCGGAGAAACGCGAGGAACGGAAAAGGCAGCGAGAAATCCGATTATCGCCAGAGTCGTTAAGATTGCTCCGACGACCCAGACTTCGGAGGCAAATTTATCAAGAAAAGGACCAGCCATCGCCGTCCCCGCGATAATCGCCATAAAAGTCCACAACTCCAGCGCTCCGTTGCCCGCGGAGAGTCGCTCGTGATCAAGAATCTCGGGAAGAATACCGTATTTGGCGGGGCTGAAGAAAGCGCTCTGCGCGCCCATGATACCGAGCACCACAAGAAGCAGCATGCTGCCGGATGGATTGCTCCAAAGCAGCAATGTCCCCACCGCCATGAGCAGGATCTCCACCCCTTTCGCCGCGATTATGACCGTACGCTTGCTCAACCGATCGGCAACAACCCCGGCCGGTAGCGAAAAGAGCATGAGAGCGAGTGATATCACCATGAAAGGCAGCATCGTCTGGAGCTGAGCCGCCGCTTCAAATTCAGGGCCGACATCGCCAACTTCGCCTCTGATTCGCTCGATAGCCAGGAGGGCTACAATCAGCTTCCACGCATTATCGTTAAAAGCGCCGAAGAATTGTGTGACCAGCAGGCCTCGTAGCGGATTCTTCATCCCAGCTCCTGCAACATACTCTGAATTCTCTCGCTCAGCAACGTCGTCAATGGG
The DNA here is from genome assembly GCA_963665345.2 of Opitutales bacterium. Classification (GTDB taxonomy): domain Bacteria; phylum Verrucomicrobiota; class Verrucomicrobiia; order Opitutales; family CAXXNP01. The sequence continues at coordinate 1,441,510 of OY762281.2, read as the reverse complement.
CCTACCGCATTCCGCGTATTGAGGGATTGTTCTTTGAGGTAGGCCTTCACTTCGACAGGCGCCCCAAATTTGACGTGAACATCTCTCGGAACAGGATAGTCTGCCTTTCCGAGCACGTCTTCCTCCAGTTTCAGGATCGTCTCGGCTATGCGGCCGACACTGTAATTCTCACGGAGATACTCTCCCGGGTAGCTGTAGAGCTGAACTGTTACAAAAAGGGTGTCCAGATCATCATAGAGCCGCGCTTGCTCCTCCTCGGAAACATTCCCATCCGAACCGAGTAATTGCTTTCGAATGCGGGCGCGCAAAGCTTTCACCCGTTCCGGTATGCTTCCCGTTCCCTTCTTAGGCAGGTGTTTCTCCTCGACGGCGGCTACCAATTCATTTCGAAGATTCGATAAGCGATCAACCAAGCTGCCCGACCGCGCCGACCCCAGAAACTCGACCTCTTTAAGCGCCAGGAGCCCTTCTCCCAGACGGTAAATCCGGTCAACTACCTCCATTTCGTCTTTTGGTTTCCAGGTAATTCTCTCCTCCAGCACGTTCAGTCGTTCAGGAAAAGAGGACTCCACCGTCTCCTCGTAGGTATACAGCATTGCCGCCGGAATCAAATAGGCGCACTTCTCGTTAGGAAGGCTTTTGGCAGCCCGTAAGAGCATCGTGCATACCCCTTCGTTAAGAGGATCGAGCTGCTCCTGGTGATGGTAAATCTCTCCTTCCGGAAACACCACAAGCGGGAAACGAGCTTGTCGAAGAATTTGCATGGCCGTTTTTATGGAGGCGATGTCGGCGCCTTCTCTGTCTACGGAAAAGGCCCCGCAGCGCTGCAAAGCAAAGGCGTGTAACGGACTCAGTTCAAATCCCTCCCGGGCAGCCATAAAGTGAAATGTGAGACCGTGCCGCCTACCGAGGCAAATGAGGACATGGGGATCCGCATGATCAGCGTGATTGGGGGCTATCAAAACGGTGTGTCCCGCATCTACCAATTGGGAGACCGAATCCAACCCCTCCGAAGTAATTCTCCGCATCCGGAATGTCTTTCGAAGGAAAAACACCTCGCTTATTTTTATGAGAAAAGGTGCCAGAAACGAAGAGTACTTCGGCGGCCGGAATATATAGGGCCTCTGAGGTCGAAAAATATTCATCTCGGATCAGATTTTCATACCTGTTCAAACCCGGATTTCTGAGGAACGGGGCTTATTGTGCGTGCTCCGTTCCCGGTAAAATAGATCTTTCTAACGAACTTAACCCAAAACGCAGACACAAGGAAAACTTAATATCGAAGGATGGACCTGATCCTCGATACCTGCGCATTGCTCTCGCTGGCGGGAGTAGACATCATCCGATTTTCACAACAGGCTCAACCTACATGTAATTCATCGGGGCGCTTCCGGAACGCGGTTATAGTTTCAATATACTCCCTGACGTTGAGGACCCGGCTTCGTACTCCTCAAAATGAAAACCCACGATAGGTGGTCGGGAGTTCTTCAAACGCCGTTTCAAGCTCAGTCACAAACCGGCCGTAATCATTTTTATCGAGCCAAACGGGGAAGTTGGGAGCCCATCCGTGATCTCGGGACACACTATCATCATTTCGGTGTGCCTGACGGACGCGGCTTGTCCGCGTTAAGTCGACGCAATGTTATACCTTTCTCCGCCTAATGAGGTTGTTGTAATCCTCAAGGGAGCCGGTCGAAACCCTTCCAGAAGGCACGTTTCGCTCGTGAATCCAAAGTTTAGGGAAACTTCCTGGTTTCACCCGCTTCGTAATCCTTTTCGGCTTCTTCGGCCATCGCGACGAGAAGATCCTGCGAATCGGCGAACATTTCCGACCAACGTTTCTCTGCAATCATCTCTTCCAGAATCACCGATGCGAGCGCATCCTGTTCTTCTTCAGGAAGTTTTGAGATCTCCGAAATCGCTCTCTCGAGGAGCTTTGTCATGATCGAAGCATAATTGATGGTTCACAGCTGTCAATCTGCCGTGTTGTGTGCCGCGCTTACCTTCTCCACCGACTTTAACTCGATAATGACTTTTTCTTCAACGATCAGGTCAGCACGTAATCCCTCATCAAACTTCACTCCGTCAAATTCTATCGCAATGGCAACTTGCCTGTCCGCCCGTAGTCCCTGCTTTCCCGAGCGGCGAGCTAAGGTCACCTCACGTCTCCAGCAATCCTGGTCCAAGTGCGCTGTGGATTTGCACGGCACAATCCACGATAATCGTTCCAATTTCATTCTCTTCCATCTCCGTGTCTCTGTGCCTCTGTGAGAGTCTTCTTCCTTCTCATCGAACCCTCTTGTAGGCAGAGCTGACGCATCTGCCGTTATGTCACGAAAATGTTTTCGCAGGCTTTTGTAAGGGATCTCCGGAACCGGTTCTCAATGAATGTATTGCATCACAAGAATCCCTTGGAACAGGGATTTTTATCAATGCGCTGACGCTGCCTGATCTGAAGCGTCGACGCTGCTTAATAAATCAAAGAAATGCATTGAATTACAGTCACATATCATCGATGCAGCGCCCGTACGCTGTGACATTGTCATAGCAGTAAGTAGTTTCGCTGTGGCTACAATCGCAGCTGCATGCAGCCACGACTGACTGAGTATCGTCGACGCCGGCTCACGAACCTGAAAGGGTTTCCGCAGAATCAAGATCTGTTGACGCGCCCCGTTCCTACGGCAAAGGTTGTTCTTCCACAGCCCTGTCCTATGATGATATAAATTCTCGATACTTCCGTAGCCCTTATTTAGGAGGTATAAGGTGAGGATAAGCTGATGGGGAAACTTGAAAACCGGACCGCCATTGTAACCGGAGCCAGCAGGGGCATCGGAAAGGCGATGGCTCTCGCCTTTGGTCGTGAGGGGGCAAACGTCGTCGCAATTGCTCGTACAACTGAATCGATTGAAGCCGTTGCAGAAGAGATCAGGGGCATGGGAATGCGGGCTCTGGAGGTGACTGCGGACCTGAGTGTTGAGACCGACATTGAGCGCATAGCCCATGAGACCCGGTCTCGCTTCGGACGCATCGACATTCTGGTCAACAATGCCGCTATTATTCATCCTCGCATCGACTTGGTGAATTTCGACTCCAGTTTGTGGAGGAAGGTGATCGACGTTAATCTCACGGGAACGGCGCTGCTCACAAAGGCCGTCTTGCCCTCAATGATCGAGAACCGGTTTGGCAAGATCATCAACATTGCGAGCATTGGCGGGCGAAAGGGGGGCAAGAGCCGCAGCGCCTATCGAGTAACGAAAGCAGGATTAATCAGTCTGACCGAGAGCGTGGCAGCCGAAGTCAAGGATTACGGTATCGACGTGAACAGTATCTGCCCGGGTGGTGTCGATACAGAGGGCTATCGAGAGGCGTTCGGGAGCAGGGGTCGAGAAGAGAACCCGAAACTGATGAAACCCGAAGATATTGCTGCCTTGGGGGTCTTTTTGGTATCAGAAGCCAGCTGGGCGATCACCGGAACTGCCATCGATGCCTTCGGCGAAACAAACCCCCTTTTTCGCTGAGAAGGGCACTTGGAATTCGCAAATACCGAATAACATTAAATCGAAAGATGTCTGAATCTTCAACCATCACGAACCTGCTTTCGATCGGCAATGGCGATGCCATTGCCATTGCCGCGAGGGGGCGCGGGGGACTCACTTACGAAGGGTTGCGGAAGCAGGTTGAGCAGATCGTGGCGAGGTTGAACGGGCTGGGTATTTGCCGCAACCAGCGCGTCGCCATCGTCCTGCCGAACGGCCCCGAAATGGCGGTGGCATTTGTCTCGATTGCAGCCTGTGCGACCACGGCGCCCCTCAATCCCGCTTACCGGAGAGAGGAGTTTGAATTCTATCTTTCCGACCTCCGGGCAAAGGCGCTTCTTGTGGAGCAAGGAAGCACCTCACCCGCCATCGAAGCTGCGCGCTCGCTCAACATACCGGTGCTTGAGATGGTTATCGACACAAGCCTGTCCGCAGGACGGTTTGACATCGTGCCGGGCCCTGGGCTTGGCACGGGAGACGCGGTTCCCGCGAGTTCCGATGGCGAGGCGGCCGCTGATGACGTGGCCCTGGTTCTGCACACCTCGGGAACCACGTCGCGACCGAAAATCGTGCCACTGACTCATCGGAACGTGTGCGCCTCAGCCGAACACATCTACGAGACGTTGGCGCTGACGCCGGACGATCACTGCCTGAATGTGATGCCACTTTTTCACATCCACGGTCTGATAGCGGCGATCCTTTCAACGCTGCGTGCCGGTGCCAGTGTGTTCTGCACACCCGGCTTCAATGGACTACGGTTTTTCTCCTGGTTGGAGGAGGCCAAGCCGACTTGGTACACCGTGGTTCCGACGATGCATCAGGTAATTCTGAGCCTCGCCAGGCGAAATCAGGAAATCGTCGATGCGGCGCGCCTCCGCTTCATTCGTTCTTCCTCAGCATCTCTGCCGCCACAGGTGATGCAGCGACTCGAGGAAGTCTTTAACGCGCCGGTCGTGGAGGCCTACGCGATGACGGAGGCGGCGCACCAGATGACCTGCAATCCACTGCCGCCCGCACAGCGAAAGCCGGGGACAGTGGGCCCCGCCGCCGGTCCGGAAGTGTCGATTATGGATGAGCAGGGCTCGTTGCTGGCGGCCGGAGCGGTGGGTGAAGTGGTCATCCGTGGTCCCAACGTTACCCCGGGATACGAGAATAACTCCAAGGCCAATGCCGAGAACTTCACTAACGGTTGGTTTCGAACAGGTGATCAGGGAGTAATGGGCAAGGATGGATACCTGACCATAACTGGGCGGCTCAAGGAGATCATCAATCGGGGTGGCGAGAAGATTTCCCCGCGCGAAGTCGACGATGTGCTCATGGATCATCCGGCTGTGGAGCAGGTGGTGACGTTTGCCAAGCCGCATGAGAAGCTGGGCGAGGAAGTCGCCGTGGCCATTGTGCTGCGGGAGGGATCCGAGGCTTCTGAACACGATGTCCAGGCATTTGCCTCGGCGCGCCTGGCGAATTTCAAGGTGCCTCGCACAGTGTTGTTCCTCGACGAGATCCCTAAGGGCCCGACGGGAAAAATACAGCGCATCGGTCTCGCTGAAAAGCTGGGAATCACCTGATGCGGATCTGCATATACGGCGCCGGTGCGATCGGCGGCTACTTGGGTGTGCAATTGGCGCTCGCGGGCGATGAGGTTACCTTGATCGCCCGTGGACCGCACCTCAAAGCAATGCAAACGCAGGGTCTGAAGCTGTGCATCCGAGGCGAGGAGCACCTGGCCCATCCGACCTGCACGGACGATCCAGGCGAAGTTGGTTTCCAGGACTACGTTATCATCACGCTCAAAGCCCCTTCGATTCCTGGCATCGTCGATACCATACAGCCTTTGCTCGGTCCAGATACGGCGGTCGTGACGGCCTACAACGGAATACCGTTCTGGTATTTCTATCGACTTGAAGGGGCGTGGCGGGATCACAGGCTTGCGAGCGTAGATCCAGCAGGTGAGCAGTGGGAGAAAATTGGTCCGGAGCGGGCCATCGGCTGTGTTGTATATCCGGCCACCGAAGTGTCCGAACCCGGAGTCATACGGCACATCGACGGCGATCGATTCAGCGTAGGCGAGCCCAGCGGGGAAAAGACCGACCGAGTCAAAAAATTGAGCGACAGTTTACGCAGAGCGGGATTGAAAGCGCCGCTGCGCGCCCATATCCGGAATGAAATTTGGGTCAAACTGTGGGGCAACCTCTGCTTTAACCCGATCAGCGCGCTTACCCTGGCAACACTGGATGTGATAGCCACACAGCCCGGCACCCGAACGGTGGCGCGCGCGATGATGCTGGAAGCCCAGGCGATCGGTGAAAAGTTGGGGGTGCGTTTCGGAGTCGATGTCGAGCGGCGCATCGCTGGCGCCGCGGCCGTGGGGGCACACAAGACTTCGATGTTACAAGATCTCGAACGTGGCCGGCCCATGGAGATCAACGCCCTTTTAACCGTTGTTCAGGAGATGGGTCGCCTGGTAGAAGTAGATACTCCAACAATTGACGTTGTCCTCCCACTCCTCCAGCAAAGAGCTCGGATCGCGGGTTGCTATTAATTGCCGGACTTTCGGTCAGGGTCAGTGTGGCGCGGATAGGCGACGCACGCCTGGATAGGCGTCGAATCCCCGATCAAAAGTCAAGATCTGATCAACACCAAAACGTTCCATGGTTGCCAAGTGTATAGAGTCGCGTGCCGAACAATCGAGTGCGCCAAACAAGATTTCCTTCGCTCGTTCGACATCCTCCAATTCTATCGGAAATACCTGATCCACAACACCGGAAAGGGCATCGAATGCCGGTTGGATAGCATCCTTCCGATTAATCGCCATATATCGGTGGAGGATCTCCTGGTATACTTCCGCGTCGGTGACCAATTTCAAACGTGCCGAAATCGCAGCCTCAAGCTGAAACTGGGCATCGATCTTATGCGGATGGGATGAACCAACCAGATACATCGGTATATTAGAATCGATAAAGATCATTCAGTTTTCGTTTCAAGGTAACCTCGTTCGATTTCGCTCAGCATGTCGTCGATCTCTCCAGAAGGAAATTCGTGGCGCGTGGACGATCGAATTCTCTCCAGCTTTTTTCCTACTTCCCCGCTCGGATTTGTATCACGCGCGGTTCGCAACGTTTGGCGGACCCATTCGGAGACAGACATGGCAGACTGCCGCGCAACCGCTTCGATTTCGGCGAATTCTCTCTCATCCATCACTACTTGAAGGCGTTTACTCATATTTTGAGTATAAATCACTACACAGCTTACCATTGTCAAGGCCCGGAACACAGCATCCGCATTTCGATCTTGTCCATTCCGAAATGCTCTTTCTTGGTCCATCGGACCTGGCCCAATCACTCGGTCATTCCGGGAATCCCGATCACCCTGATGTGGAGCAGGCGCTGCGTGACATCATCGGTCAGGTGCGCGGCCGCTGCGCCATCAGCATGGCCTCGCACGATCCCATGCACCCCGAAGCGGTAACCAAGTGGTGGACCGAGGGCGTGCACGGCTTCCTCGTCTCGTCCACCCACCCGCTTAGGCAGACCTTTGAGAATCTCTACGCCAAGGTCGTCACGGAGTCGAGCAAACACTAACGGCACCCATCGGAAAGGGAATCGGTTAGCGCCGCAGAGGTTCGCCTGTATCGAGTGCGGAAAAGCGGGCGTGGGCAAATCCGGAATTTGTGAGATTTCCGGGTTAGGTATTACCAGCGAGATGAGTTCTCGAGAAATCGGCAAGCGTCAATCACTTTATGTCTGAAAAAAGATTTTCTCTCTCATTCCTGCTCGGGAAAAAACGTAGCCTGACGGCATTTGATCAAGGAATGGCGTCGTTTCTGTGACCGCTTAGTTGACATGTAGGCAAAATTAGCCTGGTTTACAGGCATATTTTTTAGGCAGCATGCAATATACGATACGAAAGGTGCCTGAAGCGGTGGACCGCGCCCTGCGGAAGCGCGCGCGGGAAGCGAATAAGAGCCTTAATGACACGGCACTGGAGGCGCTGACTTTGGGCGTTGGGATCGATGGGGGGGGAATCCGTTACCATGATCTGGACAAACTGGCGGGAACGTGGGTTGAGGACCCGGCGTTCGACCGGGCGGTGGAGGAGATGGATCGCATTGATCCGGGAATGTGGGGGTGAAGATCGTAATCGACACCAACCGTTACCGGGATTTCTGCGCGAACCACCCCGAGGCGGTTGATCGGGTGTAGTTGGCGGAAAAGATTTATCTTCCCTTCATCACGATCGCGGAATTAAGGGCGGGATTTCTCTGCGGGGCCAAGGCGCGCGAAAACGAGCGCGTTCTGATTCGGTTTCTGCAATTCTCGCGGGTGGAAGTGCTCTATCCTACAGAAAACACCAGCCATCATTATGCGCACCTCTTCTTTCAATTGAGAAAACAGGGAACGCCGATACCGACAAACGACCTTTGGATTGCTGCCCTGACGGTGGAGAGCCATTTGTTCCTCTACTCCCGCGACGGGCATTTTGACCATTTGCCGCAATTACCCAGGATGCACTGAGCGAGCTGGCGGATGCAAGCCATGGTTCGGCGGTAATGAGGCCAGTGCCAGAAGAAGGTTCGAGCTTTCCACTCCGGGCTGGGAGAGCTTTTTAAAAGGGGCATCAGGCTCTGCCCATCAAGCTTATAGTCGGCCGGGATTCGCGCACCCGAAATCTCGAGCACGGTGGGGAAGAGATCGACATGGTTGACGGCAGTTCATTCCTCGGGGCGTAACGCCGGGCCACCGCACGATCCATGGAACGCGAATACCGCCTTCGTAGAGACTGGCTTTGCCCTCGCGCAGGGGCAAGTTCGAAGTGCAGGTTTCGTCATCATAGCAAGAAATCCACCGTGGTCAGGGAGGAACATGACGACCGTGTTATCCCGAGAGCAGGCAGCATCCAGTGCGGCGAGAATTTGTGATACGCTGTTGTCGATTTGTTCCATAACGGCCGCATAGGCCGAATTCTTCCAAGCACACCTGCGATCGACAAATCTCTCGAATTTGGCCTCTCTTTCCGGTTAAGGCTCGATGGGAACGTGAATCCACCTGTGGTTTACTTGCAGGCAGAAGGGACGCCGATGATCACGTCCGATGAATTCAACGGCGCTCTTCGTAATCTCGTAATCTTTGCTGCCGGGAAGGGACTCAAGGCCCAGTCCGCCCATGTCACGCGCAGATCGAACGGCGCCGCGAACACCGGTGCAGGCGCAGCTGTAATCGGCGTTCTTTAAAGCGTGGGCGAAGGTGAGATGATCGAGAGGAAACGAGGGCTTAAACAGCCTGCTCGATTGAGCGGACGAGCACATCGCACACCTGTAGGTGGCGTGGCGCAGAAAGAATATACATGGCCACGTCCGCAATGTCCTCGGGTTCGAGTGGCCGGTATTCGTATTCGTGGCGCGCGCGGCTGTGCCATTCCGTGCGCACCATGCCGGGAGATATCATGGCAACCTTGACCGGGCTCTTCTTTGCGGCCAGTTCCGCGCGGAGACCGTCGGTCAGCACTCGCAGGGCATGCTTGCTGGCGCCATAGGTTACCGACGTCCGGCCGGCGACCACGCGGTGCCCGGTCATCAGCACCGCCTTAACCCCGCCGTGGGCAGACCCAATTCAGTTGATGACGCCATCGCTCCTGCGGCTGTCGACTTCATTCAGGAAAGAGCACAAAGCAACCAGCCGTGGGCAATGGTAGCCAGTTTCCTTTCTCCCCATCCGCGATGGGCCGTGGAGCAAACCTACCTCGATAGCTACCGGTCGGAAGAGATCGACATGCCTGCAATTCCAGAGGGTCATTTAGCGATGTAGCATCCCGTGCACTGGCGCTTGCGAGCTGCCCGGCACACCCCACGAGGGCCTCTACCCGGACGATCTCGTGCGACGCGCGCGCCTGACCTACTATGCCCTCATCACACGTATCGATGAGCGCATCGGGTTGATTCTCGATGCCCTCCGTGATTCCGGCCAGGAGCAGGACACGCTCGTCATTTACACCAGTGACCACGGAGAAATGCTGGGGGAGCACGGCCTCTGGAATAAGTCCTCCATGTTCGAACCCTGCGCCCGCGTTCCGCTCATCGCCCGCTGGCCGGACCACCTGCCCTCTGGAAAGCGCGCGGAGGCAGTGGTCTCGCTCATCGACCTGGCCGCTACGATTGCCTCGGTAGCGGAGGTAGCTCACACCATGCCGCTGGACGGCAATGAATTCATTGCCCTCGCCCGCGGCAAGCATCCTGCCTGGAAAGATGAAGCCCTGGTGGAACACTATGGAACCTGGGTGGACCGGCCCCTGGCCGCCTTACGTAAGGGATCTTACAAGCTCGTCCAAAGCCTTAACGAGGAACCGGAACTCTACGACGTCGAGAGGGATCCGGAAGAGCTCAACGATCTTTCCAGCCGTGCCGAATTCGCCGCGATTCGACGAGACCTGGAAAGCCGGCTCTATGCCCAATGGGATCCAGTGAGTCTCAACGCAGAGGTCCTGCGCAGCCAGGCGGAGCGACTTACGCTCCAGCCAAATTCAGCGAGCTGATTCGCCGTAGAATGAACGAAGCGATTAGATTGCCCCCCCCCTAAAACATGGGCGTCCCTGGATATATTGCTATTCTGGAACTGCGTCGACAGGTTCAACGCTCGACCCACCCCGGCCTTTGGCCACCCCTCCGAGGGGGGGGATCATTATGGATGGCTACCGTTAGGCGAAGTTCCCCTCTCGGGAGGGGTGGTTGAAAGCCGGGGCGGGTCCGATACGCCCAGGGAGACCCAGTAGCGATCTACAACGAATGATCAAGTTCAATTACGACATCTGGGACCGCACTCCGCTGACTCGGGAATCGTAACAGACCCTTTATCAGAATTCCGTGCTGCTGTATTGGGTAGGGCGAATCCCGATATAGTCCCGGCTTGCCGCGGACAGCCTCGGGATGAACCGCGTGCCGAGGTCTGCAGTTCACCCCGATCTCTTTTGGGATTCGCCCTACCCGTCGCTTCCACTGCGAATCAGGGACCATATATCCGCCAGACGATCCGTGATATCAGAGAAGCTCGGCAGGGGGGCACTCGACACCGGTTCGTACCAGAAACTCGAACAACACCAATCGTCCTGGCGCTCGAATAGGATGCCCTTCTCTATACCGAGTTGCTGGATGGTGACGCGGATGTCTTTTTTCCAATAAACGGGATCGGGAAGGTGCCAGCGGTAGAAGGAAACAAACTCGTCGCGGCACAGGGTGCAGCCACCGTAAGGATGCGTAGTTTCCTGAACCTCAAATCCCAGGCATGCGTAGTCTTCCGACCCCGTTGTACAAATGCTGGGAAATTCACGATCGCCATCGAGATAGATTTTCGCCTCCCCTTCGCCCCACCAGTGCGTGCGGTCAAGGATGCGGGCGCCGATGACAGCACCGAGGTAACGACCCCTGCTGACGCGTTTGGGCAATAGCTCAAAATCCTCCTTCAAAGTAGTAGGGTTTTCTCGCCGGAAGAGCACGTGCAACCTCCCGAAATCCTCCTGGTGGCGGTCGCCAATCGTGTAATCCATCTGGTAATAGAATCGCGCTTCCACTCCACTCTCGTTGATCAACTCGAATCGTTCCCGGTCCCTCGATATCGGCTAGGGAGACGCTTTCTCCCGAATCGATCACAATCGAAGGGCGACCCTTTCGTCCCACCCCCGTTTCAGGACGGGCTGCATGGCCTCCAGCACCTTTCCCACCAGTTGGATTTTCGAACGAGATCGATCGTGAGTCCAAACCGGTGCCCAGATCGTAAAGTTCGCGACTGCCTATCATACTGTTCGCCGGTTTCCTGGGACCCTATTCGGACACGACTCTAGTGCCCTCCATGGAACCAGTTCTCAATCGGCAATCCTGGCACCCGTCCGAATTCCTTCTCGTTGTTGGTGACGAGAACGAGTCTCCGGCTCACTGCGTGTCCGGCGATCAAGAGGTCGTAGGCGCCTATCGGGAGGCCCTTGCTCTCCAGGTCGGCGCGAATCTGCGCAGATTCGTGAGCGGCGACCGAATCCCAGGTGATAACACTAACACGTTCGAAAAATCGAGTCAGCGAGGCCATGTTCCGCTCCTTCTGGGCACTCTTTGCTGCCCCGTAATAGAGTTCATATTCCGTCACAGCTGATACTCCTATCTGTAGCACTCCTACTTGCTTGAACTTCGCCAACACCGCCGCCGGACGTCGATTGGCAATGTAGATGCAGGTATCCGTGTCGAGAAGGTAGCGCATCAAAGACTGAACGCCCGCTCCTGGGGGTTCGGCTGGCGCCGACCGTCGGCCATGAAGTCGTCAGAAAAGTCCAACGAGGCAAACCAATCCTCGAGGCCTTCCGAGAGTGACTGGATCAAGATTCCGTTGCCCACTCGCGCAATCACTACGCGCTCTCCCTCAAAGGCATACGCCTTCGGGATACGGACTGCCTGACTCCCTCCATTCTTGAACAACTTCGCAACCTTCATGGATATACCATGTGTATATTATGGTGCCGGTCAAGGTGGAATGGCACAAACGTAAGCAGATGTGGTTGGATAACAGACCGGCGTTCGCAACTGGAGATTGACCCCGCGCCGGAACCATGTTGCCGTACACGAAACTTTCGGGATTTAATCTACCCGGTTATTATCGATTATCGATAGACGCCGACCTTGTAAAGTCGGCCGCCACATTTTCGGAAGGAGGCTCAAACCACGATCTTGATCTGCAGGCTGATGAGGTCGTTAACGACGTGCATCCCGAGGTTGCGGAAGAACCTTCCAGAGCCGTAAATGATTTTCCAGCGGGTGCGATCAAAGTCGAAATTGCCCTGCGCAATCCAAGGTCCCTCCGCGTTCCGGCCGGTAACCGCAAGGAATCGCATGGGATGGGTAATCCCTTTGAGAGTCAGGTCTCCGGTGATCTTCGTATTGAGCATACCCGCCCTGGCTTCCTTTATCAGATCGAAGGCTGTCAGCACGATGCTCGCTTTCGGGAATCGCTCAGTATCAAAAAAGTCGTCGCTTCTGAGGTGGCCCTCCAGAATGCTCCTGCCTTGGCCTTCACTGAGATTCGCGTTGGTAATCGAAGTCATATCAAGGACAACCCGTCCCGAAATCGGGATTCCATGGGAAAACACTACCACGCCCGGCTGCAGGCCCACGGTCCCCCAATGCCTGGTGCCAAGATTTCGTCCCGCCCACTCAACCAGGCTCGCTTCAAGGTCGATCGGGTGCTCACCTTCGAGGAGACGTGAAGGCTTTGCTTCGAGTTGCGATTCGACGGCCCCTTCTTGGACTAGTGTCCTGCCTGCGTCCAGCCAGGCCGCCACGCCTCCGCGATACTCGTAAACTTCGCTATACCCGTTTCGGTCGAGTTTCTCGTAGGCCATACGCGACTCGTGGCTGTCGTTGCCCGCTCCATAGACACAGACCGGCGCCGCTTTGTCGCTCACGCGTTCCTCGATCCCGTTAATAAAGGTCACAGCAAAAATGCAGTTGTTGGCAGCTCCGGGAAGGTGTCCGGCGTTGTAGTCTTCGGCCAGGCGCACATCAAGTAACTGCAAACCCGGTTCTTCACGGACCAGAACCTCCAGTCTTTGCGTATCAATGGTTTTCACAAAGTAAGAATGATGCGGAAATGGGTTCTGTGGGCAAGATCGCGCCACTACGGCTATCCGATATACGGCTAATTCCGGCTGGCGCTACGAATGACCTCTTCCAATTCTCTCTTCCCTACCCCCTTTGCTCTCTTGACCTCGGACTTTAGAATCTTGAGCACCTTCCCGTGCTGCTTCGCATTACTCAGAAGCGACCAATAGGCGCCCTCACCAAGCATTATATCCGCTCCTTTTCCCCTCTTCCTCAAGTACAGAATGGAGGCTACTTTCTCTACCGCTTCTTCGCTTCCGGTGGCGAAAAAAATGCTCCAGATATTATCCAAATCCTCCATTGATTTCGGCGCTCTCGCCATAATATCGTCACGCGAGGCATTCTCAATCACAGCAATTCTCTCCTGGACTGCTTCATCTGACCAAGACTTCCTGTATTTTTGAACGAGCCCCGTGCTGACATCGGTGTTAACAATTACCAGAATCTCGATAGTAAAACCTCTTGAATTCATAGTACCGGCCTGGCTCTGCCATTCAATTAGATCCAACAGGTGCTCGTTATCGAATCTTAAGATGCTTGCATAAAAATGTGCGATTGGAGTACGTGATTTAATCCTTTCATAGAGCTTGGACTCCACATAATAATCAATCGAAGGAATCACTTTTTCGCGTTGAGGATTCAAATAGTAATAAGTATAGAAACGCTGAAAATCCGTAACCGTTTGAAATAGCTCTGTAGCAAATGAAACCGTTGAAATAATGGTTAGTGAGCAAACAAATACTAACTTTTTCATTTTTTCCTGAATTCCATAATTGCAAGGAGATCAAATTGACAGAATTGCCTATTCCGAAGCAGACAAGTGATTTCTAATTCCGCACGGTTCGCGTGGTTGCCCCCGACTCCTTAGTATCGTAAGGTAGGTGGCGTGAAAATCGATTCGAAAATACAAACGCGGGATTGGGATCGATCTGAGCCTGGTGGGGATCCAGACCAAAGAGAGCAACACGGATACTCGAACAGGCAAGAGCGGTGTGAAAAGGCGCCTGGGCGACCGGTTTCACAACATCTTTTCCGCATTGCCGACGGATGATGAATACGGCACCGCACGCCCGTCGGACCATCCTCTCGTGGGCCTTTTTCGATTTCGGCAACTCCGCCTTCGCCACCCTCGTTGTTACCTTCATCTACTCCGTCTACTTCACGGAATATATCGCGCCGCCCAGCGAAGGCAACGTTACCGGTACCGCGCTTTGGTCGCACGGAATCGCTTTTACGGCGATCGTCGTCGCGCTGCTCTCGCCCGTTCTGGGCGCTCTGGCCGACCGTGGCGGCTTTCGGAAACTGATGCTGGCCGGGTCGACCGCGGTTTGCGTGGGAGCGACCGCGATGCTCTATTTTCCCCTGCCGGCGGCCACCCTCGCAGCGACCGGCCTGCCTGATGAAGCGGTCCAGGCACTCGTCTGGTTCGTTACCGCCAACATCGCCTTCGAAATGGGCATTGTATTTTACAACGCGTTTCTCCCCGAAATTGCTCCCCCCGACCGAATCGGGCGAGTTTCCGGCTTCGCCTATGCCTTGGGCTACATCGGCGGTCTCAGTTGCATGGTGGTGGCATTCACTGGCTTCGTATTTCCCCAATCACCTTGGTTCGGGCTGACGAAGGAAACAGGCGCCCACGTCCGGGCGACCAATCTTCTCGTAGCCGGTTGGTTCGCCCTCTTTGCCCTTCCCCTCTTCCTGTTCGTGCGCGAGGACCGACCTGCCACGGCCCCTTCCGATGCTAACCTGATGCGGGAAACCAAGGCGCAGCTCTGGCGCACCTTTCACGAGATCCGGCGTTACCGGCAGATAGTGCGACTGCTAGCGGCGAGGCTGTTTTACAACGACGGACTGGTAACGATTTTTGCCTTTGGGGGCATTTATGCAGCAGGCACCTTCGGATTCTCCATTCCCGAGATCATCATCTTTGGAATCGCCCTGAACGTCACCTCCTGCCTCGGCGCCTACGCTCTCGGATTTCTCGACGACCGCATCGGCGGAAGGAAGACGCTTCTGTTGACCCTCGCGGGGCTTTCGGTGGCGACGACCATCGGAGTGATTGCACCCAACAAAACCGTCTTCTGGTTGTCGGGCATTCTGATCGGCATCTTCGTCGGTCCCAACCAATCGGCAAGTCGCTCGCTCCTCGGCCGATTCGTACCGCCCGACAAGGAGAATGAATTCTTTGGTTTCTTCGCCTTCTCCGGCAAGGCGACCGCTTTCTTGGGCCCCCTTCTCTTCGGATTTATGACCCAAACCTTTGCCTCCCAACGTGCCGGGCTGCTGACCGTTCTGCTCTTCTTTGCGATCGGCGCGGCCATCCTCTATCGGGTCGACGAAGTCGAGGGCATCGCCCTGGCGGGTCGCGAGCTGAAGAATCGGGAACGAGATGGTTCAGAAGAATTGAGCCATCCAGCCTGAGCTTGCTGGCCGGGGACTCATCCTGCTCCGCTGCCCATCTGTCGAACACAAAGAAATGTTCGATTACTACCAGCTCGTGACCATACCCGAGACCCATGCCGAATTTCGACCGGCTGGCCGCCGATTTCCGGCTTTGCCCTGAGCTACGCGCGCAGCACTTCTGCCTTCTGCCTTTATCGGCAGATTACGTCCTTCTGCAAGCCGCGCAAGACAGTCAATCCTCCCCAATCGCCCCCTTGCATCGGACGCGGACCGGACTTTCGCCTGGGACCGAGATGGTCGCGAAACCGTTCGAACTGATGCTGCACGAATTCCTCGCTCCCCAACACGACCCCGTCGCTGAAATAACGCACCCGGCAGCGCAAATGCTCCGCTCGGGAAAGCTGCCCACGCCGTTTCATGACCCCCTTTACCCTTTCATGGTCGATAAACACCTTGCCGCCCGCTTTGGGCATCGCGCCCCTGCCAAAGATCCCTACGCGGTATTCGCGCGCCGCTGTCGTCCACGCTTTTTTTGCGCGCAGGAGCGTGCAAATACCCGACCGCGCCCGCTCCGATCCGCCCATCGCTTCCCCATACCCGCAGTAGCGGTAATCCTTCGGATCCTGGCATAACCCCGCACGAACGGGATTCAGGTCGATATAGGCCCCCACGATCTGCAACGTGAAGTGGCTATCCTCCACCAGCACGCTCTTGAACCGCTCCGCCCACAGTGTGCCAAACCGCTCGGTGCTATGGTTATACCAGATCGAATACCGTTGCTTGAGCATCTTAATGAACATCGATACATCACCCATGCGCCCAAGCATCAGCTGCCGCCAAGCCTTCGCCTCTCCGCCATTCCTCTTCAACATCTCAACCAGTGAATCGATTGGGCTTTTCTCCTGCCCGTACAATACAAAGTATCGCCGAAGTAATTCATGGTCAGGTATTTCCTGCTTCTCCGGAACTCTCACCAGGAGGTGGAAATGATTACTCATGATGCAGTAGGTCAACACCTCAACCCCGCAGAAATCCGAGACTTTCCACATCTGCCGTCGAAAGATCTCCTTCCCTCGGCTCCCTATCATGCGTTCTCCCCCAACGATACGCGATATGCAATGGTAGACAGCCGCCATTTCAACCCTAACTTTCAATCTTCGTAAACCCATATCTGGTTACTCAATCTTCTACTCGTTCTTAGGTCAAGCTATTTTCTACCAGATAAAAATTTCTGTGCATTCTTCATTTGGCTTTGGGATCAATTCTGACAACGCTGGGTCAGTAGTTTTGCGCAAATCCGAGCATCCTCGCTCGTGCGCATGACCCATATTCTTCGCAAATAGCCATGTCCGTTCTATTTTCCCGAGGTTTCTTTAGCCTGTCCGCGCTGGCATGCCTGCTTTCCGCAACACCGGAGCTCCGGGCCGATCGCGTCGTTCTTTACACCGAGCCTAATTTTCGGGGGAAGGCCCTCGAAATCGAGCCCGAGCTGCACTTTGCGTTGCTCACTCGTGTGCCTTATCGTAGTCGAGTGTTTGATTTTCAGGACCGCATTTCGTCGGTCCGGATCGAGGGCAACGTCGAGTTGATATTGTATGAGAATGAGGAGTTCCACGGCCGTTCCATCCGCATCCGGCACGATATCCGGGACCTTCAGGCGGTCCTTCTGGAGAAGTCGGGAACCGACTGGTTTTCCCGGATTTCTGCGTCCTCCCGAAACAGCCGGGATCGCGATGAATGGATCTCGCCCTCCAATTCGAACGGAAGTGGACGCTATCGCGTCGGCGGCGGGGAGGTCCCTTCATCCCGGGCTGGGAACTGGGATAATCAGGCCTCGTCGCTCAAGGTAATTCTCCAGTCCTCACGTCCCCGGGTCCCGGAATATGCAAGGCTCCCGCATCGCAAATCCGGCGTCTGGCTCTTCCAGCACGCCAATTACGAAGGCGCGGCCAAGGCATTCCACGAAGCATATAAGGTCCACAATATGGCTGATATCCCGGACATGAACGACCAGATCTCATCCGTGAGAATCCGGGGTGACTTTGTCGTCCTGCTATACGAGCATGAGCAGTTTCGCGGAGCCGTCCTCGAACTCCGTTCCAGCGAAGAAAATCTCTATCACGTCCGAAGCCAGCAAGGGGAAAACTGGAACGACCGCATCAGTTCGATGATTATCAAGAGGGTAAGTCCGTGAGGGTTCATCCCACGCTTTCGCGCTACCCATTGCAAGCGGGGCACCCTCGAATTCTGCCTTCTGCCTTTATCAGGAGATCACCCCCTTCTTTAAGCTGGGTAGAACTGTCAAACCGCCCTAATCGCCTTCTTGCATCGGCTGGCGATCGCCTCTCCATACCCGCAGTAACGGTAATCCTCCGGATCCTGGCACAACCCCGTGCGCACCGGATTCAGGTCGAAACAGGAAGCCACAATCTGTGAGGCAAAGTCGACACCTTCCCGAAGCACGTTTCTAAAGTGAATATGAGAATCAAACAGATCAAAGAAACTGCACTGTACGTAGACCGACCTGGATCAAACGCGGAGATTTTACCATGAGATATTGGGACTTCCCCTAATCGGTCAGGAGGAGGGAAGGCATGTCTTTTTCCGGGCGAGAACCTCAGTTCTGCTCTGTTTCAATCCAAAAGCTACCCGGAAGGACGAGAATCTTCCTCCCCACTACGGAAGCGGAAACCAACACATAGCCTTTGAGGTAGGGCACGAGGAATACGACCGTTCGAAAGAAAATCTGCAGCGCCAAGGGGTAGAAATCATCCATGAACAGACCTGGAAAGGCGGATTAGAATCGTTCTATTTTCGGGATACCGAGGACAACATTCTGGAAATCGTGATGGAAGGAATATGGGATGAGTAGTGTTCCCCAGGCCTCAAACTCGACCAGCACGGAGCAGTTACCCGAAGCGTGGAAAATTGCCAGTTTGCTTCTTCTCATGGCTGTCCCTCCGATGCTATGCTTCTTAGTGGCTGATTGATGAAGGTTCGGATCGCAAGTTTGTTAGGTGGAGCACATCAGGCAGAAGGTACTGCCGTCATTATTGACGTGTATCGGGCGTTTACGACGGAGACGATTGCGTTCCAAAGAGGGGTGAAGAAGATAGTCTTGGTAGCCGAAGTCGAGAAGGCGTTGCAGTTGCGCAATCGGGGCGTTGGTGATTTCTGTGTGGGCGAGGTGGATGGCAGGCGTCCCGAAGGATTTGACTTCAATAATTCGCCACAGGAAATGCGCGAGGCTGATCTGGAAGGGAAGACGTTGATTCACTCAACGCGTGCGGGCACGGTGGGTGTGAGCGCCGCAACCAAGTCGGATGTTATCTATGGAGGCGCACTGATTAATGCTTGGGCGACGGCTCAGGCGATTTTAAATGCTAATCCTGAAATGGTTACCCTAGTGGCAATGGGATGGGCTGGTTATGAGCGTACCGATGAAGACGAGCAGTGCGCGCTGTATCTGAGAAATCTGTTGCAGCGAAGACAGCCGGACAGGGCAGCCGTTCGCTCGCTTGTCTTAACCGGACAGGAGTCACAAAAGTTTGGCGACCCCGAGCAACTACATTTCCGGGCCGAGGATCGCGAGCTGGCTCTTGAAATCGACCGCGCGGACTTTGCTATTCGAATCGAAAAAGAAGCCGGTTTGCTGGTCGCGCGTGCCGAAAAGATAATCTCGGCAGGGGGCGGGTGATTGTCATGGGGGCCGTCACGCGCCATGTGCCGCACATTGAGTCAAGAAGGGCATGCGGGGGATCCGCGAATTCTGCCTTTAATTAAGATGAGATCACGCCTTTCTGTAAGGCGCGCAACACCGTCAATCCTCCCCAGTCGCCTCCTCGCATTGGACGCGGACCGGACTTTCGCCTGGGACCGAGCTGGTCGCGAATCCGTTCGAACTGATTCTGCACGAATTCCTCGCTCCCCAGCACCACCCCATCGCTGAAATACCTCACCCGGCAGCGCAGCAGCTCGGCTCGCGAAAGCCGGCCGCCCCGTTTCATGACTTCACTTACCTTTTGATGATCAATATATGGCTCTCCTCCTGCTTTGGGCATCGCACCCTTGCCAAAGAGCCCTACTCGGTATTCCCGCGCCACCATTGCCCACGCCCGTTTGGTTCGCATGAGTGAGCAAAGACCCGAACGCGCGCGCTCGGATCCTCCTACCGCTTCCCCATACCCGCAGAAGCGGTAGTCCTTCGGATCCCGGCACAATCCCGCGCGAACCGGATTCAGGTCGATATAGGCCCCCACGATCTCCAGGGCAAAATTGACATCCTCCACAAGCACGCTCTTGAACCGTTCCGCCCACAGCGTACCGAACCGCTCATGGCTGCGGTTATACCAGATCGAAAAGCGCTGCTTGAGCATCTTCATGAATATCGATACATCGCCCATCCGCCGCAACATCAGCTTTCTCCACGCCTTCGCCTCTCTGCCATTCTTTTGTAGCATGTCAGCCAATGATCTAATCGAGATTTTCTCTTCACCATACAATATAAAGAATCGCCGAAGTAATTCCTGGTCAGACACTTCCTGTTTCTCCAGGATCCGCACCAGCAGGTGGAAGTGATTGCTCATGATGCAAAAGGTCAACACCTCCACCCCACAGAAATTCGAGACTTTCCAGATCTGCCTGCGAAGAATCTCCTTCCCTCGAACCCGTATTAAACGCTCTCCTCCCACGATTCGCGAGACACAGTGGTACACAGCTTCCATCTCACCATTAACTTTCACTCTTCGTAATCCCATTAAACATAACTATGTCCACTGCATGGATCCAAGTCAACCTATTTTTTGTCGGTCAAATAATACTCATTGTCAGAACCCGCATCGCCGAACCTTCTCTTGAGCACATCTGCTGCTGGCGCGCCAAGCCTCAACTTCGATCATTGCGCCATGAAATTAACCACTCGAGAGCCGAGATAGAAAACGCTATCGGTCGAGCCCCGATATTGGGCTATAACCGCGACTTGGTTCGTTTCCTCCTGAATTCCCAGATCTCCTAATTTCGGTGAAAAGAGTCTACTCCAGACCATCCGTCTCAGGATCGTATATGATCTCTCTTGCTCTCAGGAACGGCACAGCACTACTCCATAGGGTACCGTCACTGCGCAAAACCGGTTCAGCCGAGTACTGAGTCAGGTAGACGCGGCGCATAGCCTCGGTGGTGTTGGCGCCGCTACGGTGCAGTGAGGTGCTGGAAAAGCAGGCGACGGAACCCGCCGGAGCGATCACCGGGACCCCGGGCTCGTCGCCCGTATAGCCGATCAGGTCATTGGTCCTCTCCTCACGGGTGTGGTCACAGATGCGGTTCCTCGTCCCCGCCCGGGAGTGCGGTAGCAGGTAGACAGTACCATTGGTCTCGTCTACATCGTCGAGGGGGGTCCAGCAAGACAGATAGGGTTTGTGCGTCGTGTCGGGATCCCGAAATTTGACATACCCCGAATCCTGGTGCCATGCAAACTTCATCCCAACCTCTGCGCCCTTGACCACCCACTGCTCGTTGAAGAGGTAGGATTCATTTCCGAGCGTAGCCCGGCAGATCTCGGCCATCAGGTCGGAATAGATAAACCGCCAAAGGCGCGTGCTCTTGCGATAGAGTCGAGAAATGAAATAACGCTTTCGCTTGTGGGTGAGCCCGCGCCTCTCCTCGCCCAGGTCCTCCATTTCCTGGTCCATCCGGCCCAGGAAATAGCTGCATTCTTCTCTCAGCATC
The DNA here is from genome assembly GCA_963665345.2 of Opitutales bacterium. Taxonomy (GTDB): domain Bacteria; phylum Verrucomicrobiota; class Verrucomicrobiia; order Opitutales; family CAXXNP01. Next base: position 1,420,216 of record OY762281.2, on the reverse strand, counting down.
TGCAGCATTTCATTCGGCAGCGCCCGTTTCAGAATGAAATACCCCTCTTCATCGAATTGCCTGCGTTGCTCTTCGCTAATTTTCATCTCCTATTTCGTCACAAGTATTTCTTTCGAACTCAAAGCATAAACGAACTCCGTCGGGCGGTTCGACCGCGAAAATGACCTTTTTTCGGGGCTCGACTGCGAGCTGGCGCGAGACAGATACCGAGGCCACTCATGGCCATCAATAAGTCAGCCAGCTCAGGTTCAGGCATCACGGTAATCGACAACTCTGGGAATCCATCACCTATGTCATTGAAACCGACCGTGTATCCTGGCGTAGCGTCAGCTTCGGGGTCCTGATCGAGGTCGTGGTTGAGTCGGAGGATGGCAAAATCGCCGGGGCTGGCCCCGCCTCCGTAGACAGTCTGCAGGAGAAACCAAGACCCCAAACGCCCAAGCTGAATGGATCCGAGTCAAAGGTCTATTTTCGTGCTTTCTCTGACCTTATCGTTTCCTGCCTCGAACGTCCGCTCCTCCCAGGTATTGTTCTTACCAACCCAAAGCGCCTTCCTTTCGCACCGGATCATGCCTGCGGAACAGGTCATCTCCAAATGGTACCTGGGAGCCCCCGTGCGGTACCCGTTTATCAGGGTCACGCTTTGTACATTGTTGGCGTGGCGCATCAAGGTGACGCCAAAATCGTCTGCATCCATCTCCTCCTTGGAGTGGAAGCACTGCCCGGCAAATAGCAGTTTCCCTACTTCACCGGACTCGAGCACCTTTTTCCCCGCCCAGATTCCGTCCTGATAGCGATGGCTATGGCCGACTGTCAGTTTGACTCCGGAAGCGTCGACGGCATCGACGATCTGATCACATTCCGCAACCGTAATCGCCATCGGCTTCTCCACCAGGACATGCCTACCGGCTCGAGTTGCGGCAATCGCATAGTGAGCGTGAAGGTGATGGGGCAGACAGAAGGCCACGCAATCGAGATCGCAATCTGCCAACATCTCCTCAGCTGAAGCGAATGGCTGCGCTGGATACATCTCCAGGTACTGATTACGCCTCTCCTCGTCGATCTCGGCGATAGCCGCAAGTTGCGCGCGTTCTTTGAGACTGTTGATGGCCCGCCCATGCGACTTTGCCACGCCACCCGTTCCTATGATTCCGATCCTGGTCATGCTTTCCGACCTCTTTATCCGATCCGCCAGCAGATTGATATTGAAAAGGCGAACAAAGAGGAGACAACCGTATTGGTAACCCCGGCGCTTCGCAAGCAGCCCAGCGTCCCCCCTAGCCGTTTCATCTGACTTGCCTGTGCCAGGCCCTTCGACGCTTCGCCACCAGCGCGAAGGCAAGCGCCCACAATCCCCACAAGGACGCCGCGACCGGCTCGGGAACGGCCGTGATCGAGGCGGTCAACTGAGTGGAGTCAAAGCTGTGATTCGAAGTTGGTGGAGCTACCACAAAATTGACCCGGTCGCCCAAACTCACCGGCTGATCAAGGATTTTTAGGAGGCCACTCGATCCACCTCGCGAAAAGGTCAACGAACCACGCGACGCCGTCATCAGCGCGTCCTCCGGTGGCGTCCATGTCCGAAACTTCGAACTCAATATCAACCAGAGAGGAAATCGCGCTCAACCAGCTCACGACAATGAGTTCGTTCGGATTGGGGTGCAACCAGATCGTATCCTGAGGCCAGAAGAAGGTACTGGCGTTTAAGGTAAAGGTAACGGTCGTGCCGGTATGGTTGACGCCGATACCTGGATTGGCTCCGAGGGACGGACTCGGTCTCCATATCCCTACGTCCGGTTCCCAGTTCACGGGATCGATCACAAAATGGGGAAGGAGATCATAGGTTCCATCCCGAGTGAGGCCTGCTTGGCGGCGATACGACCAAGTGGAGCTCTCGCTGTTGTCCACGCTCGTGCAATCCATTTGAATGTGATCTTGAAACCTTATCCGGAAGCAGCGAAGCTAAGGTAGAAGCGGCATCTCGCCGCTTTGTGATGCCCGCTTTGGGCCCACGGAAGGCGGCGGGACGCCGCTTCTACTTTATGGTTGATGGCACTACACTTAAACTTGAAGGACTGTAGCACGAAAGCGTCTACCTTGAAGGAATCAGAGGACGCAAGCAGGACGCCGGAATTGGCGCAGATGGTCTATAGAGGCAGAAAAGTGGTCCAGTAAGATGCGATTTCGGCCGTGCATAGATTTACGGAATGGTCGCGTCGTTCAGATCGTCGGCGGTTCGCTTCGAGATGACGAAGCGGAACTTCGAACGAATTTCGAAACCGAGCGTTCACCAGCCGATTACGCCCGAATGTACCGCCAGGACGGCCTCTGGGGAGGCCATGTAATTTCACTCGGCCCCGGGAATCGGGGCGCCGTAATGAGGGCATTGAGCGCATTCCCGGGGGGCTTTCACTATGGCGGCGGGATAACGCCCGATAATGCCAAAGACTACCTGGATGGCGGCGCCAGTCGTGTTATAGTTACCTCCTACGTATTTTCTGATGGCCGGCTTAATCTGACAAACCTCAAATCTCTCGTCGCCGCAGTCGGCAAAGATCGCCTGGTGCTGGATCTGAGCTGCCGAAAAAGGGATGGGGCCTTCTGGATCGTAACTGACCGCTGGCAGAAGTTTACGGATTTAAGCGTGAACCCGGTAACTCTGGAGCGGCTCGCCCAACACTGCGCCGAGTTCCTCGTTCACGGTGTCGATGTGGAGGGAAAAATGAAAGGGGTCCAATCCGACCTGATCCGCCTGCTGGGCAGGCACTCTCCGATTTCGGTGACCTACGCAGGCGGGGTTCGATCCCTTTCCGATCTCGATGCCGTTAAAGACTTGGGCTCAGATCGAGTCGACGTCACGATCGGAAGTTCATTGGACGTTTTTGGCGGAACGATTCCCTACCGAAGCGTGGTCGCCTGGCACCATGCCAATCAGGGGGATGCCGGCTCCGCCTGACAAACGAAATCAAGCCCTTCTCATCGCATGTTCGATCGATGCGTTCTGCCTTCAACACAGTTCGGCCCGTTCCCAGATTGCGCCGTCATACTCGACCCCGAGTCCGGGTCCATCAGGCACTCGAATATAGCCGCCCCTTTCGATTTCAAACGCGGGCGAATACCACGAATCGAAGGTTACGGGCAGGGCCGGGTACTCCAGATAGGGACCCGTATTTCGCACAACTGATGCGAAATGAATCAGGGTAGCAAGTTCCGGATTGTGCTTCGGACTGTGGGGAGTTACCGGTATACCCGCCTCAGCCGCCATGCGAGCAACGCGCAGCGCTCGAATGATGCCGCCATTGTACATCATATCCGGTTGGATGACGTTGACGTAGCCATCGCGAATCATAACCTTCATGTGACCCAGGTTACAGTCTTGCTCTCCCCCAGCCACGTCCATTTCAAGAGCCTCAGTAACGGCCCTCGTTTCCTCGTACTGTTCAAAGGGACACGGCTCCTCAAAAAATGAGTACTGGTACTGCTCCAGGATCCGACCTATCCTTACCGCCTCGTGTCGATCGTAAGAGCCGTTACCGTCGACGTAGAGCGTGGCTTCAGCCCCGAATGTCTCTCGTGCCCGGGCAATGAGTTGCTCCGTTCGTCCAGGCAACGAATCAGCATTGTTCCGCATGCGTCCGCCGATCTTCATTTTTACGGCTGTCGCCTCCGTTTCCCTGACTCGCGCATTAATCCAGTCGACCTCCTCATCCGCGGTAGTATCTCGACGCATACTAGACAGGTATACAGGAATCCTATCACGCCAGGGACCCCCCAGAAGCACACCCACTGAGCGCCCTGAGATGCGGCCCAGGAGGTCAAACAAGGCGGCTTCGACGTAGGCGACGCAATTCCAAAACGGGGTTCCCTGGTACTTATAGTTATTCTCGTAGATGTAGACCTCGTTGACGAGCGTCTCCAGTTCGCGGACATCCCTTCCCAGGAAGGCCGGTATTACCAGACCCTTCAACATGGGCAGGAAAAATCGCGAACGTACGTTGCATGTGGCAACACTCACCGCACCGTCACTACTCCGAGCTCTGACAAGATAGCTCCCGGAAAACCGGAATGCCTCGATGGCTTCGACAACCACCGGTGTTGAATGGCAGGCGTCCAGATTCAGAAACGGTGGGATCGCATGTTGGTCCGAAAATCGATCCTTAAGCATGACTAATAAACATTCCACAGAATGAGACTCTAAATGACAAGCCCTCTGGCAGGAGCAGCGACCGACGGCGCAGCAGTCCAGGCCCTGGCGAGATCCGGCCCCCATCCGCAATTCACACAGTTCAAAAGCTGATGATCGGGGCGCGCTGGCAGCAGCCTTCTACTACCACCACGGTGCGTGGGGCGCGGCGATGTCCCGAATTTAGTTGAAACACTGTATTTACGAATTCGAGTACTTAGAGTCCTTGAGGTCCCGTCTGAAAGATACCGATAAATGCCCGGGGTACGATAGCCGCCACGCGCGTATTTTCAGGGACCATGATTTTACGCGCCCAGCCATTGACTTCCTCCACCGTCAGGGTCGACAAGATCCCTTCCTGCAGGGCACGGGCCTCTTCGAAATTGGCCGGTCGCTCCTGAGCACGCATCAAAATACTGTGTAGGAGGTAATCATTTGAGCGGAGGGCCTGCCGCACCTTCACTTTAATGGGACCGAGAGCACCCTTAACTTCCTTATCCCGGATACCCTGTTCGGCAATCTCCTCCGATATCTCCAGTATTGCATGGGCGAGATTGGTGGCATCGTCGGGACTACAATCAACATTAGCTCGAATCGTAGCAAAATCGGGGTATTCCAGAAAAGGTGAGAAGTCGGCCGAGGGACTGTAGGTGAGTCCCAAGTCCTCACGGAGGCGTTTGCGCATTCGCGCTTCCAAGATTCGCCCTAAGGCCTCAAGGGCCATGCGGTCGTTGAAACTCAGTTCGCCCTCAATCTCCCAGATCCCTACGACCGCTGCCTGATGTTCTTCACCGACAAACTCAATACGGTGGAATCCGGGACTTGCCGACACCTCAACCGACCGCTGAGGAAAGGGGTTCCGCTTTTCCGAGCGTCGCTTTTTTAAGGTGCCCAGCGTACGGGCCACGGCGCTCACTGCCGCCTCCTTTCCGACGTCACCGACGATGCTGACTTCGACAAAGCCCCGCGCCAAAGGTTCTTCCAGCCACTCTCTCACGTCGGTCACGCCGAGTCCACTGTAATCCTGGCGTGTCCCCCAGGCAAACCGGTCATCGCCTTCGAACATGAAGGTAGTGAAGGCGCGATATCCATCCTGCATTCCCACGGCCGATTGATACCGGTGCATGGCCGCACCCATTTTGGCGTCGCGATAGCTGTATTTATAGATTTCCGGTCCGCTCAAGTATTCCGATACAATTCCCAGAAACGCCTCCAACCTCTCAGGTCCGAAGGCTCCCCTAAAACTGAAGGCGTCGTGGTCATTGGTATCAAAGGAGAAGTCAATCATCTCGGTGGCCAAGATACGCTGTATCTGGTCCGCCGCATGGCGTTTGGTTCCACTACCTAGAACAGCCTGCAAAGCGAACTCCCGGAGACCTGGCAGCGAGCGCTTCAAGTCAAACAAACCGCCGCCAACCCTGACCAGCGCGGACATCAAGCCCGGTTCACTCTGTGTTTCGATAAAATTCATCCTGACCTCATTGTCGAAACGAAGAAGATGAACGCCGAAATCGGCCTCCACGCGCTCTTCCACCACTTTTCCCTCAACCAGCCAGGTTACCGGTTCATAGTCCAGACCAGCTTCGTTCTGGGGCAAGTAGATGCTGGCTCGGCCTTGCCGGGCCTTCGCCACCGCCTCCCGGATCTTACGCGGCGGGTCGTCCTCTATGTCGAATTCACCTGATAGATGGAATGCGAGTCTATCGAGATCCCACATTTCGGCGAATGTGCGGTGGATACGCTTCACATCGATATTCCCGAGGATCTGCGCATGGAGCGCGAGTTCCCGGTCCAAACCGATGAATACCCTGTCCTCTAGGATCGACTGAATGAGCCCATCTGCGATCGGAGTCGGGTCAAGCTTCGGATAGTAGATGGACATCTTACGTGTCCTAACGAGTTCACTCTGGCGCAATTTTTCGATTTCATGGGCCTCAAACCCCTCCCTCTCGGTAAATCGGATTACGCGATCGAGGGAAACGACGCCGTCCTCCCAGCCACGTCCGTCGATCGAAATTGAAGCAATCGCAGCACCATGGTTGAAGTAATGGGAGAATTCGGCTGACCCGTCTCCCGCCGCCGGTATGGTTCCTCTCATCCTCTGCAGAAGCAGGCTCATGGCAAACTGCCGGTAAAAATCCTGGCGCCGTGCCTCGATCGAATCGGCTACCGGACGCTGGGCAGGCGGGACGACTGAGGCAACCTGAATCTGCGCTGAACCCACATGAGAAATCCGGTAGGTTGAAGCCCGAAGCCGCAACGATCGCGCCATTGCTCCAACATTCCGCTGGGGTAACGGTCTCGTGGGGTACGTGATCGAGCCGAATTGCTCCTCGATCATTGTCCCCATGCGCCCGGCATCGAAGTCACCTATCGCAACAACCACCATCAGGTCAGGGCGATACCAGCGCTTATAGAATTTGAGAAAGTGGTCCCGAGTCAGACCGTTCAGCGATTCCGTGGTGCCAATGGGTAGACGATTGGTGAAGGAAAGACCCTTAAAAAAAAGCTGGAAAGCGGACCATTGTGTCCGCAACCCAAGTCCATCACGGCTCCGCATTTCGCTCAGGATAACGTTTCTCTCCTTATTGATTTCCTCAGTCTGAAAACTGATGCCATCCGCCATATCCCTGAACAAAGTCAGACCTCGTCGTAGCAGGGGCTCGCTGTTCTCCCAAAATTCGAGGCCGTAAACAGTGTGATCGAATGCCGTCTGGGCGTTCACGTCGTGGCCATATTCCATGCCCAGTTCCAGAAAGAATTGGCTCATTTCATCGGCAGGGAAATTTCGCGTCCCGTTGAAAGCCATATGCTCGATAAAATGAGCGATGCCGAGTTCCTCTACAGTCTCCTCCACAGAACCGACGAGCACCAGAAGTCGCAGGCTGACGCGCTCCGGAACCCCCTTATGCGGGAGCAGGGCATACCGCAAACCATTATCCATTCGGCTCCAGGTTACCCTTGAATCCGCATCCAACTGGCTACGTTCAAACGCCCAGGACCCGCTCCAAGGTCCATCGCTGCTGGAGATCGTCTTTGCAGGAAGTGGGGCCAGAAAAGTGGACGTCAAGAATCCGAAGCCAAACAGACAGATGACTTTTCTCAGCATGGTCATGGGTTGGGCGTGATTTGAATCCGCAGCATTTAAGGCAGATAAGATGACTCCTCCGTCCCTGTCAAAACAAGGAACACGACTCGAAACGGTATGTTCCATCGAGAACCGAGCCTACCCTCGCAGCAGCAGCCAGATATCAGGCCGCAGAAAGGATTTCCTTTACCGACGATCCATCTGCCGCGAGATTCGCCAGGACATTGCTATGGCTAACGCAGTCTTACGATTTTTCAGGACCGGTCCCGACCTTCCACTTATCGAGGATCCCAAAGAGGTCGAACGGGTATACGAAAAGAAGCGTTTCGATGTCTTTCTCTGGCTCACAATCGGCTACGGCTTCTTCTATACCTGCCGGTTGAGTCTATCGGTAGCGAAGAAGCCGATGCTGGACGCCGGCGTGCTTGGCGTCGATGAGATGGGATTCATCGGTGCCATGCTCTTCTACGTCTACGCGTTTGGGAAATGCACCAACGGGTTCCTCTCTGACCGTGCGAACATCAGGCGCTTTATGTCCATTGCTCTTCTGCTCTCCGCGATCACCAATCTGCTCTTCGGCCTGACCTCGATTTTCTTCGTTTTTGCCATTCTCTGGGGTCTGAACGGCTGGTTCCAGTCGATTGGCTCCGCGCCTAGTGTGGTCTCGATCTGCCAGTGGTACAGTCATGAGGAACGAGGCACCCGCTATGGTATCTGGGCGGGCGCCCACAATATTGGCGAGGGCCTTACCTTTCTCGGAACCGCTATGGTCGTCAGTGCGCTTGGTTGGGAATGGGGGTTCATAGGGCCGGGCATCGCCTGTTTCTTTATCGCTCTAGTTCTCTATCTGAAATTGGCCGACAGGCCAGAGACTTATGGGCTTCCCCAAGTATCGATTTATCGAAACGACTTCACAGGTGGCAGCGCCTCCGGCGAATCGGTAGGCGCACTCCAGCTGATAGTCCTCAAACACCCGCTGGTCTGGGTGCTCGGACTCAGCAGCGCATGCATGTACACCGGCCGCTATGCCGTTAACAGCTGGGCTATATTTTACCTGCAGGAAGCAAAGGCATACGGTCTCGTGGAAGCAGGAGCCGTGATGGCTGCCTATCCCCTATTCGGATTTATCGGTGCGGTCCTCTCCGGATATACCTCCGATCGATTTTTCAAATCTCGCCGCAACCTCCCTACGCTGTTCTATGGTTTTCTCCAGACGGGCGCCCTCATTCTACTCTTTCTTGTTCCTCCCGGCAATTTCTGGCTGGATGCGCTGGCTTTAGGCATATTCGGATTCGGCGTTGGGGGCTTGGTCGTATTCCTGGCCGGGCTCATCGCGGTAGATATTCTCCCGAAGCGCGCGGCCGGTGCGGTCAAAGGCATCATCGGATTATTCAGTTATATTGGCGCCGCTACCCAGGATTGGGTAAGCGGGCTACTCATTGAAAACACCAAAACGATCATCGATGGGGTTCCCACATTTGACTTCGGAAACGTGTTCATTTTCTGGGTTGGCGCCTGTATTGCGTCCATGATCCTGGCCTTGGCTGCCTGGAACGCCAAGCCACACGAGTAGGGCTAGAGACCCCATACGCCCATGGCTGTTCGCCCGAAGATCCAGGAACGTTCATCCTCGCTCAGACTCGAGAAATGCTCCAGGGGCAGCCTGAGGAAATTCAGGTATCCCTCGCGTGAGCTAACCGGGGGATAATCGCTGCCCCACATCAGTCGCTCGGGTCCGAATACTTCCAGGGCCATATCAAGAAGTGGAGGGACGCTGGAGCGGTCAATCGGTACGGGGGCGATTTCACCTAACCCGGGAAGCTTCATGGTGAGGTTCGGATATTCAGCAAATTTGAGAATCGCTTGAAACTCGCTGTGAGCAGGTTTCCGGTCGGCGATTCAAACGGAATTGCGCTGCCCTTACAGGGTGAAGCACCACTGCGCCTCTCATCGAGTATCCCGATACGGCCGGGTGACCGAGCAGGCGCTCGGTCCTGACTTCGGCCACCACACCAGGCGAAATCACCTACTCGGCATAGGTAGCATTAGCTGCGCGTCTATGGTGCCCGTCGAAGCAGAATTCGTGAAATCACAGCACAGCCATCCCACAGGATGTGGTGAGACTCCCTTTCGGGCAGGGTTAAAAAAAGGTGGTCGGCGGCGGATTCCGACCAAAGAATCCGCAGTATGAAAAACATAACGCCGACGAAACACTACAGCAGCACCTTGCATCAGCTTTGTAAACTCATCCCGTCGCATTTGACGGAAAAACTCGCCCGGGAGTACGGGGTCGATAAAAAGGCGCGCACCTTCACGCCATGGAGTCATGTGGTCAGTCTGCTCTTTGCGCAACTGACCCATGCCATCGGCCTTAACGACGTCTGCGACACCCTGCGGCATCATGCGGCCAAGCTCAGGGCGATCAGGGGAGCGGTTGCACCGAGCCGAAACACTCTTTCGCATGCCAATAGGGAGCGCGACAGCGACATGATGGAGGCGTTGTTCTGGAAGGTGCTGGGGCATCTGCAAGAGCTTTCGCCGGGCTTTGGACCGGCCGGGCGCTACCGAGGCCTGCCCCGTCGCTTCAAACGGGCGATCCATGCGATCGATTCCACCACCATTGCCCTGGTGGCCAACTGCATGGACTGGGCCAAGCACCGTCGGCGCAAGGCCGCGGCGAAGATGCACCTGCGGCTCAACCTGCAAAGTTTTCTTCCCGGCTTTGCCGTCATTGAAGAAGCTTCCCATCACGACGGCACGCGGACCCTGGCCCTGTGCGCGGGGCTGCAGGCTGGAGAGATCGCGGTTTTCGACAAGGCTTACGTGCATTTTGCCAATCTTTTCCATTTGAGCGAACGCGGCATATTCTGGGTCACGCGCGCCAAAGACAACCTGCGCTGCCATGTTTGCCGCAAGCGCCTGCGCAAGCCTCAAGGACCTATCCTGCGGGATGACGAGGTCACCCTGAAGGTTCCCGCCTCCCGCCAGCAGTATCCCGGCAGGTTGCGCCGGATCGAAGCCGAAGTGGAAGTCAACGGCGAGTGGGTCGTCATGGTTTTCCTCACCAACAACATGGACTGGGCCCCTTCCAGTGTCTGCGCCCTCTACCGCTGCCGCTGGGGCATCGAGGTGTTTTTCAAGCAGATCAAGCAAACCTTCAAGGTCTGCGATTTTCTCGGGCATTCCAAGCAGGCCATCCGTTGGCAGCTGTGGGCCGCCCTGCTGCTGCTCGTTCTGCTCCGATACATTGCCTTTATCAGCCAGTGGCCGCACAGCTTCACCCGGTTGTTTACGCTCGTGCGCGGCGTGCTCTGGGACCGCTTCGGGCTTTTCGATCTGGCGGACTTCTATGGGACAGCACGAACCCGATATCGAATGTGTTCCCAGCCTCAACAGGCTTACCTGCCCGGTTTCTCCCCTTAGCTCTGTGGGACAGCATCCGTCCATATCAACCATTTCCCCCCTGTTTTACATTTTGACTTTTTCCCAATATCAACCGCTATCCCGCTCCATCCCTCAGGCTTGCCTTCAGGGTTTAGGCCTTATGGGATGGCTGTGGTATTCTTTAAAGCATCATGCAGAAGACCACATTACTAATCCGCAGCACTTGCTTCACTTTCTTCACCATAACCCTGATGCTCAATCTCTGCAGCGCAAGCACACCCCGAACCGGCGTCTCCCTTGATCAGGCACTAAGCGACGCCCAAGAGGTCGCTGAGATGAATCCAAACTGGCGGGTCATGCGCTGCACGGGCAATTCCATGGAGCCCTATTTCGGAGTGAATTCATTGCTGCTCGTGCAGTCAGTTAATTTCGAGGATCTGCAAAAGGGCATGATCACAATTTACCGTGACCATGAAGGCCAGTTGATCGGACATAAGGTGACTACCGTAGCACCGGACCGCGTTATCGCTCAAGGAGAGAATAACTGGGTGCGGGACCCCGAGCCGATCGTTCGCGATAATCTGATCGGCGTAGTCTTCGGGACCCTGCATAGTTCCGGTGAATGCGGCACCCCCGACGCCCGACAGGCAGTGGACGCCCTTCCCCTGGTCCACGGTAAGAACTTCTGAACCGGATCGCGCCTTCCCGTTCAACCGGAACCACAAAAAGATTGAACGTCAGGTCGGTGGCCCTAGGATCGGCATGCTCACGAACCGAGCACGCCGATGGTGTCAAACACCCTATTCCGAAAAAGCTTCTGGTTGGCCTTAATTCTTGGAGGACTTGCCTTGGCCTGCCTCTCTGGATTTCGTGGGTCCGGACTCGGCGCGCGTACCATTATCGACAAGTATATCGAGCGCACCCGCTTTCGATCCCAGGTCGAGGTGATCAAAATGGTTACCCTTGATAGTCGGGGAAACGTAGAGACTCGCAAGGTATTACGTATGATCAGGTCCGGGGACGGCGGCTCTTGGAAATCGTTGCTGAGATTTATGGGCCCGCCCGAGATCGCGGGAGTGGCCCTTCTGAGCGACCAGTCTGACAAGGGGAATACGACGCAATATGTCTACATGTCCGCCCTTGGCCAGACCAAGCGAATCGTGGGAAGCGGCAAGAAGGGCTATTTCATGGGTTCGGACTTTGCCTATGAAGACCTGCTTCGGGAAAATCCTAGTGATTTCGAGTACGAGCGCCAGTTTGACGCCACCATCGACGACACCAGGACATACCACATCATTGCCAAGCCCGCCTCTTCAGAAAAACGCCGGTCGACGAGCTACGCATCACGCGAACTTTGGGTTTCGCACAATGATTTTCATCTCCTCAAGATCGATTTCCTGGACCGCTCCGGCCAGAAAATCAAGACCCTGAGCATCTCGGACTATCGAAATGAACCGGGGAACCAGTATCCCGTTTTTCAACCGCACCGTTTCCGGATGGATCACCATCAGAAAAAAACCCATTCCATGCTTGTGGTTACTAAGGGGCGCTACGACATTCCCGTGCCTGCCAAGTATTTCAGTAAAGAGGCGATTGAAAACTGGAAGTCCGCTTACGACAAAGAGATTGACGCTATTCTGGCCGGATCCGGGTAGACGTGGGCAGGATTCTCAAGTTCAGCTACGATCGCCCCATCAGGGTACTTGCGATCACCCTGTTGCTCACGGGGCTTATCGGTTTCTTCTTTGCTCGCAACCTGGAGATCGACGTATCCTCAGACAGCCTCCTGCCCCGAAAAGGACCGCTGCACCAGGAGTACGCACAGGTACAGAAAGCTTTCGGTTCCGATAAGATCGCTGCCGTCTACGTCGATGACGGCCAGCTTTTTACCGTAGAAGCGGTCAAGCGACTGGCGCAATTGGGTCAGGATCTGGGAGCTCTCGAGCAGGTCCGGCGCGTCGAAAGCCTCTTCACCCTGAACCATATCGAAAGTCGAGAGGGCTGGCTCGAAATCGGACCACTGCTCGATCCCATTCCCGAAAATCAGGACGACCTGAGTTCGCGCATCAAGCAAGCCAGGGAGAATCCGCTTATGCGGGGAAACGTGATTTCGACCAAGGGTCAAGCTACCTTGTTTACCCTGTACCTGAATTCCGAAGATCCTGAGAACGTTCTCGACGAGCGGGAGCGACGCCGCGCCGAAGCGAGTGCCGACAAAACCATATTCAACGAGGTCGAGAAGGTTATCCAGAAATATGAATCCGACTTCGACAGGGTCTTTCAATTCGGATCGCCCGCCCTCCAAGCCAACCTTTCCCGGTTTCTGATAAAAGATCAACTCTTCCTGCTCCCCCTCTCGGGACTAATTCTGATGCTCCTGATTGCGATTACCCTCAAGAGTATTGTCGCGGCCCTCATACCTCTTGCTAACGCCGTTGTCACTTCCATTTGGACCGCCGGTATCATGGCCCTGTTCGACCTCCCGGTGAATATGTTGAACTACATAATTCCCGCGCTCATCCTCATCGTAGGCGCAACGGAGGACATTCACGTCCTGGTCGAATATCGCGAGCTTCGAAAACAGAACAAGGACGGATCGTCAGCCATCTATTTAACGGGTCGCCGGATCGGTCTCACGCTGCTGCTCACTGCACTCACCACGGTTCTCGGTTTTTCGGCCACGGGGTTGACCGAAGTACCTGTGATGCAGCAGTTTGGCATAACCGCCGGCATCGCTATGGCAGCGCGATTCGGCATCTCGCTGCTGCTCCTCCCGGCCTTTCTCAGTTTAGGAAAGAGCCGGTCGCAAGCATCCATCCCTTCGCCCACTGATGATAGCGGAAACACTTCACCTCTCGACCGTTTTTCCTCCCTTGTCATGGATAAATTCGCACGGCGCCCCCTGGCAGTATCCGCCGTCTTTTTCCTGATCGCCATGGTCTGTGTGTTCCTGGGTCGGAATATTCGTGTCAGTAACGACCTGATCTCTTTCCTCCGCGAAGACTCCACCCTATACCAACGCCTCAGTCGATTGGCTTTTAAACTCTCGGGTTCAAAGGTCGTCTACCTGACCCTGAAGGGCAATGAGGGCGAATTTAAATCTTCATCAAAGCTGAGAAAAGTCAGTGCCCTGGGTGCACGTCTGAAGCAAATCCGGGAGTTTGATTCCGTGATCTCCCTGGCCGACATATTGAGCCTCGTGAACATGGAAATGCGTGGCGGCGAACAGGAAGATTTCGTTGTTCCCGCTTCCGACAATTTGATCGCACAATATCTACTCTTTTTTCATCGCAGCGACCTTACGCCCTATATCACTCACGACTACTCGCAGGCCAATATCATAATCCGAACCAGTATCAGTGACACCACGCATTTCAACGAACTCATGGATGAAATTCGCCAGGTCCTCGACAGCGGGAAAATAGGAACTTTTGTTTACACGCTGACGGGAAAGTCCGTCCTCGTATCGGCCGCCGTCGATCGCGTAGTGGGCGGCCAAATATATTCACTCGGTGGGATTTCTCTGCTCCTATTCATTATTGTCAGCGGCCTTTTCGTTTCTATCCGTTGCGGCATTCTAGCAGTGCTGGCCAATCTGTTTTCCGTCGCAGTCATGTTCGGCGTGATGGGACTTTTTAACATACCCTTGAACGTCGGCACCAGTATGATCGCGGCCATCACCTTAGGAATCGGTATTGATGATACCCTCCACCTCATGGTCCGTTATCACCGGGAATTGAAGTACCTCAAAGATGAACATCAGGCGCTCGGCCGGGCCCTTCGCGCGGAGGTGTTGCCCGTCCTTGTGACCTCGCTGGGTCTCGCAGCCGGTTTTGTAGTCCTGGGCGCTTCCAGCTTTGTCCCGGTAATGCAGTTTGGTCTGCTCGGCGCTTTTGTGCTTATTATCGCAGTTATCGTCGACCTCGTGCTGACACCCATTCTTTTCTCAAAAATTCGGCTTATTACGCTGTGGGAGATCCTCGGTATGCAACTGCGGGAAACGCTGCGCAACCGCTCGCCTCTCTTCTCCGGCATGAGCCCTTGGCAAGTAAAGAAGGTCATTCTCCTCTCCCACCTGGAAGATGCCACTGCCGGTGCCGAAGTAATCCGTGAAGGCGAATGGGGCGACCTCATGTACGTCGTTATCGATGGCGAACTGGAAGTCTCTAAGATCATCGCCAATGAACGCACCGTCCTTCAGAAACTTACCCTGGGCGACGTTTTCGGAGAAATCGCACTCATTTCAAAGAGTGAACGCACTGCCGACATCAGCGCCATTACCGACTCCAAGCTCCTGGCCATCGATTGGGAATCACTGTCCAAGATACAACGATTTTATCCGCACCTTTCCTCTCGCCTGAACCTCAACCTCGCACGCATTCTGGTGCTTCGCCTCATGCAGAATGTCGAGCGGTTTGAAAAGCGGCAGGATGGGTAGCTACCCGGCATTCATCGCTTCTTACCCTTCGCGATCAGGCGTCGTCCGGAGAAGTGTTCTTGCAACCGCAACCCTGCCCATCACTTCCCCTGCACTGCAATTCCGTCAATCAATTTTCTGTCTGACAGATAATATAATACCGTTCTCAGCTTGAAAACGCTCTTTCCAGATTGCGAAGCTTACGCTCTACCATCGTTCGACGTTGCGGTGACGGGATGCAGCACAAGAGCCGCTGAGCCTTCCGGAAGCTGAAGCCAGTCGACAGATCCAATTCCGGCAAGGTGACGAAAAGCCTCGTCTTGGTGGAACTCAGGTAAAGAAAATCCAATAGGGCCTTCTCCGGAGACGCCATTTTCGTTCCACCGTCGCCCGGTCGTTGAAATCCACAGAAGAAACGCTCGGAGATACGATGTACTGAGAATGTGCCGACCGGTGTGGCATAGACCCGTGACCGTGCCGGCGACACACAGTAGATGACAGCCGGCATCTGCGAAACCATTCCATGGCGGTACAGCGCCGTCTGAAGGGATATGTACGACGGAAATGGCGCCGTCAGATAGTCGACAAGCAGAAGCGGATTCCGCGTCTCGGAGACCAGCCACAGGCCCCGTTTCAGTCGCAGGAGATGCCCGGACCCGGCCAAGCGAGACAGGATCTGGCCGGCGTGGTCCTTGTTCACATCCAGAAGCGCCATTACGTCAGCCGTTCTCATGACCATCTGTCCCGTCTGCCGAATTCGAGCGAGTGCTTCGTCAAGTCTCATTGCGCCGCTTCCTCAATAGCCTCAGCCACTTTAAGAACCATGTCGTCCCACAGATCTTGTGAGTCATAGTTTGACTGGTAATCGGGATGCAGGTAGGAGAAAACTTGCGCTTTGAAAATATCGAATGTGACGGACATGGCGTTCGATGCCGCCTCGCCAAGACAGTCGTTCAGCTTGAAGTCATCGAGTTGCGAATCGACGCCGGTAGACAGTAGAAGGTAGAGATCAAAGACGTCCCGTGCCTGCGTCGCAGATCTTGTGATCAGGGCTTCCACCTTCTGCTTGTATGCGGCGTGAGGCGTGTAGTGGTTCGTTAGAATCGGAGCTAGCGAATATGCGCCCACCAGGAGAGGATCAATGGCCTCAAAGACGTGCTCCTGACTCACTCCCCGGCGCGAGAACTCGGTCTTTGTATTCAAGAGGACATCGACGCCCCTTACCTTGAGCAGCATTTTCCATCGTTGGGTCGTCTCCGTTTGCTTCGGCGCCGAATATCTCTCCAGGCCCATTTCATTGATTTGCAGGACCTGGGCGAAGGATCTGGAATTCAAGATCAAGTCAACGGTATCGGACAGCTTCTGCTTCGGAATGTCCTGGACATCGATGTCCATGTCTTCCGAATACCGGAAACTCTTCATGAAGAATCGCAGATTACAGCCGCCCTTAAGGACATAGCGCCTCTTGTCCAACTTACGTCCGAGGAAGTCCAGGAACAGCAGGTTGAAGAGTTCGATATACTGCCTTGCCTCGTACATGTTCATCGCGGATCGATGGCAATTACATTACGCATAGTTGACATTTGTGTCAACTATGCGTATTAATTATCGGAGGAAACAGACGAGCGCGAGGACGAGGAGGTCAGGATTCGAATAATTAACTTTTTAACTGTTGAATTTATGAATCGAGATTAGAGGACACCTATATTTCTTCGAGGCGTCGAGAATTCAGGGAGGCACCCGAAACATTGTTCCGGCAGTGAAGCCGAGGCCCGCGAACCTCTTAAATCAGATTATGCACCCATTCCCAGCAACCAATTTTATGTCTGACAATTTATCCTCCTTCCCGGATCCGCTCATCCGGCACATTGATCGCTTGAGCCCCGGCCGCTGTCCGCTCCACAGCCCCCGACCGGTTCGCCCGCCGCAGCGCCAGTCGCTCCAGGTTCGGCAGTAGAATCGGCGGCGCTGCCATCGCATAGACCCGTCGGCAGAAAAAACCCCTAAGTTTTCAGGCACGCCGCATTCCCGGCCTCGAGAGCCCTCGGCCCTCCACCGGAACGGTTGTCGCCTCCAGACGGAGAGGAACGCCTTCAACTCGAGTCGGGCCCAGGGACAAAGGTGGCAGGCCGGTAACCGGCACCGCCCTGGGGGGACCAAGCCCCCGAATCCGCACCCCGACAGCCTTCGGAGCCCTGATTCAAACGCCGACAGGTCGGCAATCGACCCCGGCGTCAAAACATATGTGGCCCCTTCAGGGAAGCATCCCACCGCTGGGCGAAGAGATAATCCCGAACCGAAGCCGCTGCAGTCGGCGTTCCGATACCCTCCAGGGCGTAGGCCGCAAAGGCTCCCACGTGCCCGCAGGGATCATCCAATGCACGCGTCAGGGCGGCTTCAGCGGGAGCAGCGTCCTCGCCAAGACGCGCGCAAGCCATTGCCGCATTGGTCCGGACCTGGTCGCGCGCGGACCAACCGCGGAGCAACGGCGCAGCCCATTCGTCGCGACCGTTTTCCAGAAGTCGGCCTATCTCCGATACAGACACCCGCTGCCGTATAGCACCCAGTGAATCCAACACCGTGCGCACCAGGCAATGGGATTCATCCTTGAGACAACGCGTCAGCGCAGGAACCCCATCAACGGCTGCAGAGTCCATCTCGCCAAGCGCGAAAGCGGCATTGATTCGCGTCCACTCAAACTCGCATTCGAGTAGCTCTGTGAGGGCTCGCACCGCGGGAGCGCCAATTGCACCCAAAGCGTGCGCCTCATCCTGCATGGAGGTGGCTCGTTCGTCCCAGGGCCGAGGCACGGCGTGCCCATCCTCGAGCCGTCCCGATTCCTTAAGGCGATCGACCAGGGGCTCAACCACGGATTCACCGATCGCCCCCAATGCGTACGTAGCAGCGATGCGCACCGCCTGGTGATCCACGTTCAACACCTTCAACAGCGCGGGCACCGCCGCAGCGGCTCTCGCACGCTCCCACGCCAGTTGCCGGATCGCCTCAAGACGCACGGGTAACCGCCGGTTCCTGGGCAACTCCTGGATCAGCCGCGAGATCGCGTCCGCCGATGCACATCTACGGCCATTCCCGAGGCTCTCATACCGATCACGCTTGCCCGCCATCCAATCCCACACGTGAGACCAAGCCACGTTCAGATCGTAAGGGGCTTCGACATTGCGTGGGCGCCGCCACGTCCTGCTCCGACAGTTCCATGACGGCGCTATCGGCTCCGATAGCCGCATATAGACGAATTTGATCATATGCCGGGGTTGATTCAGCAAGCTCACACCGGCGGCGTGCCCAACGTCGAAATGCGTTATCGAAACCGTGCCTGCTCGACCGAATACAGGAATCGCCCGTTTTCGATCTTCCTTCGTGAGCGCGCTCTGATACTGCGTCCCGGGTATAACGTGCGTCGGCCCCAACTCGACCGGTGTGTCCTGCGGGTAGTACATGATACGGGCGTAGCGGATAAGGTGCTGTCGCGAATGGCCGATCGGCGTGTAGGAATCCTGGTGGCAGTTCTTCGCCAGTTTCGCGCGGATACCACGCGGCCGCTCGATGGTCGGGGCCACACGATGGCAATAACGGTGGGGATGTTCGATGTAATCCTCACCAAGGAGGCTGATCAAGGCACCGCGCACCTCAGGGCTGTTCAGTACGTGCCGCATTTCCGGCACCGCCGGCAGCACATTGTTCCCGGGGTTTGGACCTTGATCGAACATCCCTGTGAGTTTCTCGAATATCGTCGCGTGAATTTCGTCGGGAACACCGGGATTTAGTACGACGTATCCGTTGACGATAAATTCGCGCATCTGTTCATCAGTCAGGAGGATGGGTTTCATCATAGTCGGCGCAGAGTGTTGGAGTACTGGAACGGAATTCGAAACCAGCTCGGAGGCAACATCAAACTCAGGCAAAGGATCTTAGCCCGACTTGACCAACTCAACCTCTAAAAAAGTTTTTTTCGGGGGTAAATGGGCTGTCGAGTCGCATAAACAGTGGGGGAAGGTTGGCAGAACAGCCTGTAGTGTAGACCTACCCTCTTCCCAGGCCTCGATATGTTTGTATAATTGGGGGCCATCATGTTTCTGAGGTGCAATCGTCGGCGCAAAGATGGCAAAGAGCATTGCTATTGGAACATCGTGGAGAATAAGCGTGTGGGTGGCGGTCGGGTGGTGCAGAGGCAGGTTCTCTACCTTGGAGAGATCAACGACAGCCAGCGCAGCGCTTGGCGCAAGAGTATCGAGATCTTTGCCGAGGGTAGTGCCCGGCCGGAGCAGGTGGCGCTGTTTCCCGAAGATCGGGCGCCGCCGCTCGAGGAGGAAAGCATCGTACGGATTCGGCTCAAAGATTTGAGGATAGAGCGGCCCCGGCAATGGGGAGCGTGCTGGTTGTCCTGCGTGCTTTATGAACAATTGGGGTTGGGTGAGTTCTGGCGCGAGCGAGTGAGGCCTTCCCGGCAAGGCAGGCGGTGGGCCCATGTGTTGCAAACCCTGGTGGCCTATCGACTGATCGATCCAGGAAGCGAGTGGCGGCTGCACCGCCAATGGTATGAGCAATCAGCCATGGCCGATCTTCTGGGCGAAGACTTCGCCTTGGCCGAGAAGAACACCCTGTATCGCTGCCACGATCGATTGCTGGAGCACAAAAAGGCCCTGTTCAGCCACCTGACCAACCGCTGGAGCGATCTGTTCAACACCCGTTACGAGGTACTGCTATACGATCTGACGAGCACCTATTTCGAGTGTGATCCGAACCAGGAACCAGCGGCTTCGAGCCGAATCCGCAAGTTCGGCTACAGCCGAGACAAACGTTGGGATTGTCTGCAGGTGGTGATCGCCCTGGTAGTCACCCCGGAGGGCTTTCCGATTGCCTATGAAGTGCTTCCCGGTAACACCCTGGATCAAACCACCTTGGGCGATTTTCTTGCTCGCATCGAAAAGGCCTACGGCAAGGCCCGGCGCATCTGGGTCATGGATCGGGGAATACCTACCGAGGAGGTTTTGGCCCAGATGCGTGCAAGCGACCCGCCGATCGACTATCTGGTGGGTACGCCGCGCTCGTGGCTGGACAAGTTCGAGCAATCGTTGCTGCAAAAGCAGTGGCAGAATCTGCGTGCAGGTATCGACGTAAAACTCATCAGGGAGGGGGGTGAAACTTATGTTTTGGCCCGTAGCAAGGAGCGTCTGCACAAAGAAAAGGGTATGCGTCTGCGCGGTTTGCGCCGATTGCTTGAGAGGCTCAAGAAGCTCCGCGATAGCAAGCGGCGTTACCAGCGCGATACCATCCTCATTAAACTGGGCGAAGCCAAGAAGGAAGCCGGCCCGCGGATCTGGCGTTTACTCGACATTGCCGTAGCCCCCGAGGATGGCCCCGCCAATGGCTCGCCGGTGAGCTTCCGGTTGAACTGGAAGAACTACCGTCAGGCCTATCGCCGGGAAGGCCGCTACCTGTTGCGCAGCACCCTCAGTGCCGACAATCCGCACCGCCTCTGGCACCTCTACATCCAACTCACTGAGATCGAGCAAGTTTTCAAGGAAATGAAAAATGACCTCTCCATCCGGCCCATCCATCACCAAAGGGACGATCGCATCGAGGCCCATATTTTTATCAGCTTCCTGGCTTACTGCCTATGGGTCACTCTGAAGCGTCGCTTGCGCGATCTGGCCCCTGGTCTTACTGCCGCCGAGGTGCTTTCGAAAATGGCGGCGATGCAAATGCTCGATGTAAAGCTACCCACCACCGACGGGCGCACCGTGGTGCTCACCCGTTACACCGAGCCCAGTAAGGATCAAAAGCTATTGCTCAACCAGCTAAAGCTTGAACTTCCTGCACAACCGCCACCAAAAATCGAATCGAAAACTAGCGAGATGTAGTGGAGACCTTTGGTCGTTTATCAACGACTTAGGTCAAAAATGACGCCCAGTTGAGAAAGAGGGGTTAGACCGATAGGAAGCAAATTGAAAAGAAATTGCTTTTCGGGCAGAGGGTTGTCAAAAAATCCGGCTGGATGCGAGTAAAAGCGCCGTTTGACAGTAGACCGTTGCCGTGGCTCACGCGTTCGCCCGCATCGCGGCCGTTTCGGCGTCGTAGTCGTACAAGGGGTCATTGGAGGACGATTCGATGAGGGCAAGAGCACTCATATGTGATGAGAAGCAGACCTTCTCTATCGAGGACGTGATCCTGAAGGATCCCGCTTCCGATCAAGTGGCTATTCGAACGCTCTATACCGGAGTAAGCATCGGGACGGAATTCGCGTTTATCCGCAGTAAGCTGTCGCGGCCTTATCCCCTCTGCACGGGTTATATGGGCACGGGAGTGATCGAAGCGGTGGGAACGGAGATCGACAATTTCGCGGTCGGCGACGAGGTCTACTTCCGGGGGAATGATTCCATGGCACTCGCCCACGGGCCTTCGGTCACTTGCCTTGTCGGCGGCCATTGCAGCCACGCAGTCACGAGGCCCAACACAACCCATGGGATAGCCCATATGGTCCCGGGCGTTGCATTGGACATAGCCTGTATGTTCGTTATGCCTGCGGTAGGGCTCTACGGAGTGGATATGGCGAACCCCCGGATGGGAGAGACGGTAGTTGTGCACGGTACCGGCCTGATCGGGCTGGGCGTCGTGGCCGCGTGCACCCACCGCGGCTGCGTGGTGGTTGCCGTGGATATCAACGACCGGCGGCTTGCCCTCGCCAAGGCGTTCGGAGCCGACTATGCGATCGACGGGCGTGCCCTCGATGTGGCCGAGCACGTGGAGCGCATCGCTCCCGGTGGCGCCGATGTGGTGTTCGAGTGCACGGGACTTCCGCAGTGTATCGATCCGGCGATCGCGTTATGCCGCCGGCACGGCAGCTTTGTCTGGCAGGGCCACTACGGCGACCTGCCGGTGTCGATGGACTTCACCGCTCCGCACGGTCGCCGTTTGAAAATGTTCTTTCCCTGTGATGACGGCTGGCAGCCCTGCCGGCGGGCCGTCCTGAAGAACATGGCGATGGGAGCGCTGCAATGGGAGCGCTGTATTACCCATCGAATTTCTTACGCGGATGCGCCCGCCATGTATCAGCGAATCAATGAAGGAACGGCCGAGGATATTGTCGGTGTCGTCATCGACTGGCGAGATTGACGTCGCCGGCTTCTTGGCGCAGAGAGAGTGTCGATGAGCACAATACTGTTGACCGGAGCGAGTGGATTTATTGGCCGTGCCCTTGCCACCTCCATGTCGGCGCACCATGACGTGGTCTGCATGAGCCGGAACAATCCCGACCTGAATCTCCCTTGGATTCGGGGTGATTTCGGCTCGTTTGAGGACCTGAGCCGGCTCAACGACCGGCGAATCGATGCGGTCGTCCACCTTGCCGCGGTTACGGGTGGTTGTCTCGAACGAGACGCCATGCTCGTTAACGTCGAGGGTCCACGCTGCCTGATGAGGTACCTGATGGATTCCGGCTGCAAGAAATTCGTTATGGCCAGTTCCATTGCGGCGGTTGGCTTTCAGAGCAAGCGCTTCAGGCCTTTTCAGATCCCTATCCCCGACGAGCACCCTTGTCTGGACCGCGACGGCTACGGCTTTTCCAAATACCTCATGGAAGAGGTCACGAAGTACTACCATCGCCAAAACGAGGGGATCGATGTGATCAACCTTCGTCTCTCGTCGGTGGCGCCGGACGAGAATATGCCGCCGCTCAGACGTGTGACAGCATTGAGCAAGTGGTCACTCGGTCACATTACGGTGATGGCGCGCAGCGATGCCGTCTGCGCCTTCAGCCTGGCCGCGGAAGCTCCCTACAGCCCCGGAGTTCGCATCATGAACGCAGCGGGACCGAAAACATGGGCGGCAGTTCCCGTGGCAGAGATTCTAAGAAACTGGTGGGGAAATGATGTGGATCTATCCTTTTTCGAGCAGCCTGGACACGAGTACGATTCGGTCTACGACGTCGGCCTCATCGAGCACGAACTCGGTTTCACGGCAAAGCGAACGAGCTGATCCTAGTGTGGTGTCCCGCAAATTCCTTTACACAGGTGAGAGCGCCATCGAGGGGCAGCGCAAGGCGGGCAGCCGGGAGGAAGCCCACAGGGCTTTGCCCGGCTGCACAACGCTGCGAACCCCTCGATGCCGCCTCATTCCTCAAGAACAGGGCGCTTTGAACGCGCGTCGCGATCGTGGACAGCGCCTGGCAAGCGAACCCCCCGGAGCGATTATCGCTCCGGGGGGTTTCCTATAATGCCCAAGATTGAGGTTCAACTGTGACTGATTTATTCTCCTGTTGTGCTTGTTGAATGCACAGGTTGAGGTAGTGATCTTGGCAGGCTTCTTCTAAAGGGTAAACGGGATCACCGCCGTTGACGTGTTCGCCCATAAGGCGCATGCAATGGCCTACGGCTATTTCGTCGTCGGAGAGTTCGCCGGGAGCAAGGGGGTTTTGGTAGATCCAGGATTCACCGGCTTGATACCCTTTGAGGTGGTTGCCTTCGAGGTTGCCTTCGGGGCCAGCGCACTGTCGGGTGAAGTGTACGGTAACGGGTGTGAGGTAATCTTTTAAATAGGTGGCTGTATCGTTGATGATTTCGCCGCGGTCACCGCGAATGAGCACACGCTGGTTGCGGATGTGAGAGAAGTATTGATCTCCGGCAAAGTCAAATACACCTAAGCGGTCGCCAAAGTTGAGATAAGCGATGGTTTGTTTGCTGTTGCCGGTGCTTTCTTCTTCAGGTGGACCGTCGCGATTGGGACCTTTTGTAAGTGGCGAGGTAAATTCGTGAGCTGTAATGGTGGGGCATTCAAAGCCGATGCCAAGAAATTTGCGAATGAGGCTGATGCCGTGATAACCGTGCGCGGCGGATACTTGGGCTTGAGAGATGGTGCCGAGTCTGCCGGTTTCGATAAAGGCGAGTTTGGCTGCATGATGCGGCTGTAGGAAATATTGTTCGGCCACCTGGATGATGGCACCGTCTTGCGTTCGTTTGCAAAGGCCAGCCATTTCTTCTGTCGTTGGGCCAGGCGGCGTTTCGGCTAAGGCAGGCATATTGGCATCGGCGAGTTGGTGCAAGAGACCCGGATTGACGGGCCAGGGCACACTGGTGACGACGTAGTCGGGTTTTTGCGCAAGCAAGTCATCGAGTGCAGGATAAAGATTTACGCCGTATTGCTCACCCAATGGCGCTGCGCGTTCTGGGTCGCGAGTGACAACACCAACGCATGTAAAAAGATCAGGACAGGCATGCGCTGCTCGATGAAAAAAGTGTGACCGCCATCCTGTGCCAACGATTCCAAATTTGATCATATGAATATTCTCCAAAGATTGATTATAAACTCCCCTTCTCCCACCTTTGGGAGAGGGGGCCGGGGGGGTGAGGACCCTAAAGTGTCCGCCCGTTCCTCCCACCGCCCGAACCGCTGTAGGGAATGCCGGGGTCCCAATCGTTTTTGTCGGGAATGGGAAAGTCGGCGAGGGGGAACGAGATGGCGCAGCCATGACGGGCAGAAACGTAAGCTGCTTCGCATAGTTCAAGGGCTGCCCATGAGCTTTCAATGAGGCGATAGTCCAGTTCGTTGCGATCCATTTGATTGGCGAGGTTTTCAAGGTGAAGCTGATGCCGGGTGCCGGGGCGTGCGGGTACATCGATGAGTTCAGCGCTGGGGTGATCGGCGTTGCGAATGCGATAAGCCGACTTCCAGCCGTAGAATTCGATGTCGCCGTCTGTGCCGAGAATGCGAAAGACGACACCACCATCGCCATTGACAGTGACATGATCGCCTATGTGCATGACGATGCGAATGCCGCTTTTGGTTTGGGCTGTTGTGACGGAAAGGGTTTCGACTTGCATGCCATCTCTATATGTGCGCGTGGTTTTGTCACAGGCGGCGAGGACGTGGTCGAAGGGTTCATTAACGAGGTTTACAACAAAGTTGAGCCAGTGAATGCCTGCGTTGATAATGTCCCAATTGGTACATTGGATTTCGATCAGCTTGATGTCACCCAGATCGCCATTGTGTGCATGGGCCATAATGCGGTCGATGTGTTCGGATACAAGAAGGCCGTGAGGGACTGCAACGGGCAGGTTTTTTTCGTGAATGAGGTTGCAAATGGTGCGACCGGCGGCGGCGTTGTCAGCCAGAGGTTTTTCAACGACAATGCCAGTGAGGGGTAAATTGAGGGCCTCGCGTGTGATTTCGAGATGTGACGGTGGCCAGGTTGAGACGCAGACAATGTCGGTGGGGCATTGGGCAAACATGTTGCGGTGGTTGGAAAAGGTTTGGATGCCTGGGTAAAGGCCTTTGATTTCTTCTTGAACTTCGGGGTTGAGATCCGTGACTGCGCGTAGATCATAACGATCTGAATCGGAGAGACCTTTGAGGCTGGCTTTTCCGCCTCCGCCTGCACCGACGACTGCGGCTGTATAGGTTTTGGGCATAATGATCCTTTTTTAAAATCCGAATGTACGAACCCCGTCCTGCCGCCCCAACAGCATATCCGCACCGCGAGCGGGGCAAACGACCTCGCCATTGACAATGCGCAAACGGCAGGTAAAAGGCTTGAGCATTCTGTTGTACCGCTGGGGAGGAGAACAATGCTACCAAGAGAACGCGTACTCACAACGCTGGATCATCAGGAACCGGACAGAATTCCTTGGGGAGAGCACCTGATCGGCAACGGGTAAGGGGTCATGTCGATCTTTTTGACATTTTTGCCGTTTATCTTCGAGAAATCCCCGCCGCTCACGCCCGCATACTGATAAGAAATCGCTTTTCAGCCGGTACGGGCACGGGCCCGTTTCGACCGGCCTGAAACAGCGTTGTCACGGCCGGGGTGTTGGCAGAAAGGGGACATGAGAAGGCAAGGACGAAGCGGTAAGCCCCCCGTGGGTATTCCCGAGCCGCCCCGGAATACCCACGGGGGGCTTGGTCGAGCCGGAGACCGGCATCCGGCGACAGGCCCCACCTATCGCGAGCGTTCAGCCGTTCGCCTACGCCATCCTCCTACGCCGAAGCTTCGGAAGACAAGTAGATGGGTTCGGTGTCGTAGTCGGGAAATGGGTCATCCAGGGAGGGTCCAATGACCCATTCGGCCGGTTCCGGAGGTGCCCTTGGAGAGAAACACCCGCGCGAACTGTTCCCACAGGCCCAGATGCCGCAAGATGCGCTCGATCACGGTCCGGTCGTCGATAAGCACGACGATCCGCATTTCCCGTGAGCATGTGGGGCAGAGCAGCGGGTCGGCTTCCCAGACCTTCTTGATCAGTTCGCGCCATTTCGCGGACGGGATGCGGCGGGCTGATGCTCGGAGATATCGATGATCTCGATGGTGTTAACCGCTTTCCCTCAATGGTGTTAACCCAAGGGCTAATGACACTTGCGTGGAGCACATGGTCCAGGACATCGACATTATCGAGATGAGGAACCAATAAATTCCTGTAGATGCCCATTTAGCAGACCATCATCGTGCATTCGATGAAGTGCTGCAATGGATAGGGCATGCACACCCTGGCACTCAGTAGAACCTCTGAGGTGGTTCGCTCCGGCCGAACATAAAGCGAAGTATCGGTGGCACGAAGGCGCCTACGGTAACCCCTTCCGCCACTCGCGAGAAACTGGGAATCCGTTTCAGTAATCAGCGCTCCTGTTCGGATGCGTGGTCCGCAGCCCTCCAGGCAAGACCAACTGTAATCCGGGCCATCATCCCAGGAAAGCTGAAGCTCGCCACCGCAGCGATAACAGGAGAGCGTTCCGAAGCTGCCCAATCTTCTTGGGGGACTGTCAGAGATTCTAATCGATCACAACGGGGTTGGGGAAGAAGTGCTCGACAGAAGGCACATGGATCACCGATTCTGACTATTGTTGATGCCGCGCCAGGAGACGAAATACGGGAAGCCGCCGCTCCAAGAGGTGATTTGTGAGATTCATTTCGACCGTTCGCAACCTCTGAAGGAAGATGAAATTGAGCAGCTTCGACCCGTGTGGAAGGAGCTGTATCCCGTTCAAAATCTCGCTGAGGAGAAAAAGCTTGGATTCAAGATCAGCATCGACGGGATTCAAGCCAGGGAAGAGCACCTTGGCAGCAAGCTGATATGCCGCTCGTCGGATGGAAAGAAACTGGTTCAGTTAGCGCCGACTCTGATGGCAGTCAATCACCTCGCCGTCTATCCGGGATGGCGCGAAGGATTTAAACCGATGATTCTGAGTCGATTCTCCGAGGCGCATTCTGTTTTGGGCATTGAGGGCCTTTCTCGGCTAGGGTTACGATATATCGACAGAATTGAGATTCCGGAAACTCCGCTCAATTGGGAAGACTGGTTCGAATTTCGGATTCCTATACCGGATCGATTCAGACGTCCCGGTGGTAAAGTGCAAATTCACTACGATAATGAGCTTGAGGAGGGACTTCGGGCCGTCTGCAATATCGGCACCATTCGGTCAGAGGAAGCGGGTTCCAGCACCGTGATGTTCGATTTCGATGTGATCCTCGCCGGAAATGCGCGTGGCGACGAGCTCCCTGATCGTCTGGAGTTGGTGCATGAACCACAAGCGCTTGCGTTCGAAGCATTTCTAAAGGATAATACGAGAGAGTTATTCGATCCGATCAGGGAAAATGGCATCTGTAAGAATTGATTCTCCACTGTTGGCGCTCGGTGTACTGGCTGGCTTACATGGCGCACCGTCCAACACTGCCTCTACGCTGGAATACGAGTTCGACCAGGTTCAACCGACAGAGGTGACGGTTTGGAACTGGAGTGACTCGACGTCAGGCGCGGGCGATGAGATTTCCAGGCCGGTGAGTCTCCTTGCTGCAGCCAACGCGGCCCTGCGCAGCATGCGCCCGATGGTGGACTGGGAGAGAAGTGCCGTGGACGACTTCTTCCTCGCTCAGTTCGAATGATGTATCTCGACGAGGCTGCGAGGCATAGCGGCTTGTTTCAGGGGAGTAGCCTCCAGGCCTTCCTGGATTGGCTCCACCAGGAGCCGGAAACGCCACCGCTTCTTGTCGACCCGCATCCTGATGAAGAGAGGCTACAGGGGGATTTGGTGGATGGGATGCCTTTCGCCATCATCGACGCCGGCGGTGCGGCGAGGAGGGCTGTATTCACGGTTGCCGTGGTCAACAACACCTGTGACTTGCAGCCCGGTAGATCGGAGTTCATTACCGTTGTGCCCGTGTTCGAATTCTCAGCATTTGAGGGAGGCATTCGAAGGGGCCGACGGAATCGCGCTGCGGCAGCGGACTTTTTGCATAGCGTGAAGCAGAACAAGGTGTACGAGATTCTATATCTGGCGGACTGTCCCGGATTTCGCGAGGGCGCCGTAATCCTGCTGGAGCGCATGTCAGCAGTGAGCAGCAACCTATACAGTACTGCGCTTTCTGCGGGAAGGCGCGTTGCGTCGTTCTCACAGAATGGGTTCTACTACTTCCTGATAAGGCTTACAAAGTATTTCGCGCGCCCAGAGACCGAGGAAGTCCAGCGCATCTGAAGCAGCGCATGGAGGCGATCGATGATCCAGCGGAGGCCGAGCGCCTGATTCAATGGGTGAGTGAAGTGCGAACGATATGCGGCGAACAGGAAAATCTCAGGGAAGCTGACCCAGCCATTGGCGTGCTTCTGGCAAAAGCACCGGCTGATGAAAACGACGTCTGGCCGTGTAAAGCAGCCCGGAACATAGTCGAGAGATGTGCGAGGGAGTACCTCGAAGAGTGCTTAGAAGTCGGCGTTTGGAACACGCGTAGGCACCGTAAAAATGGACCGGTTGGGAGGCGGTCCTGCCTAAACAAAAGGAAAGCCGGACCTTGCCGTGGCTCTTCGACCTCCAGGTTAGAACTGTGAGCTACATTGACACTTCCTTCAGGACAGGCAGCACACACTGAAAGAGGCAATCGCGCGCTTTAACCCCAGAAAAAAAAACGGCCGGGGCGGTTTCTCGACGTTGGGAGAGATAATTGACGAATATCTAAGCACGGCGAAGCGGTTCGGGTTGTCGCCTGGGACCGTTAAAACGAACTGGTCGTCGCTGATGTTGCTGCGGCGGCGGGTGGACGCTTACCGTCGGGGCGAGGAATTCGTGAGCCGGTCGGGGTCGCCCAAGATCGACTATTCGCCGTATGAAGCGATGCGGGTTAATGAGTTGACGGCTCGACTACTCCACGACTTCCAGGACGCCATTCTGAGTGAGGTTAATGAAGACGACCTCGAGATGCTCCAGCGGCGCCGGCGCAGAGAGGCGGGGTTTTGCCGCTGGCAATAGTGGAACATCGGCGATGTGGTTGAGCTTCGGGTTCATGCCGACGGGCGCTTCATGCCGAAGGCCGAGCACGAGAGGGAGGTGGTGGTGAGCGAGTTTGCCTATCGTGAGCTCTGGAAACAACGATCAGGGTCGGACTTTGTTCTCGATGGAGATGCGGAGGAGCGACTCGACCACTACCACAAGGCAGGGATGGCGTTTCAGAGGTTGAGCCAGTGGTTGCGGGTGAAAGGGTTAAATGTCACCCACCCCGCACATGGGTTACGCACGTTCTGGTTCTCCAGTAAGGTCAAGATTGACGGTCTGCTGGCTGCACAACAGCAGGGCGGGCATTTCGATGCCAACACAACCAGCCGGCACTATGCCGATTCTCAGATGCCGGACTCGCTGAAGACGTTCTGGGAAGAGGGCGTGATACAGGCCGCCATCAGGTCTGGGCGATCGTGCCGCCTGGGCTGGGAAAAGATATCTGGAAACCGGGAAAATTGAATGCCTCCAGCAGGTCTGGGGCAAGCCGGGCAGACCTGACCGAGGCCAACCTCAACAGTGCCGACCCGGGCGGGCAAACCTGCGCAAGGCAGTCCTGAGCGAGGCGAACCTGATAGGGGCAACCTTCAATCTCTTCTCGCTTGGTTTCTAAAGGCCCATCGATACGGAAACGACCGATCTAAAGTGAGGCACGGGGGCTCAAAATTCAAGCGCAGATTGCGTAAATATCGCTCAATCACAATCTTGCGTTTCTAGGCTAATTTCGCAAATAGCTTAATATCAACTATTTATATGGTGGAGCCGAGCGGGATCGAACCGCCGACCTCTTGAGTGCGATTCAAGCGCTCTTCCATCTGAGCTACGGCCCCAAGAACTCCTGCTCACATAGTGAACAGGCCGCGAATGGTGGCAATGGATGCTTTAATCAGCCTCCTGAGAAAACTAAAGAAGACGATCACCGCTCCGCAAGAAGCCAGACAGTGGCGTAATACGGTTCTATGTCAATTGAACACGCGGATTACCCAAGCGACGCGCATGATAAGCATCTGCTGAACGCGAATTGCCTAACGCTTATTAACAGAGCTTCGCATCGTGATTGTAATCTTAATCGTAATCATATTCTTCGTTTGAACGCGAAGGCGTCCAGCTACGCCCAGGCGCAAATCGAAGCTGGAACCTTTCGGCTTCAGACCCGGCTCGATTATTCAAGCTGCCCTGAACGCGAAGGCGTCCAGCTACATCGCCTCGCGGGATTTCCAAGAATCCAGGGTTCATGATCCGACCATAGTTGACGGGCGCGGGCCTCGATGCGGAACCTCCTAATGTCCATAACCAGGCATTGGCAGCACGGATGAGCAATCTATGCTCAAACGTGAAAATTGGTCTGCCAATTGCTTGGCAATCTGGGACGTATATTGATCAAGCATCTCTTAATTCGGGTTTTTCAAAGCATATAATTATCATGAGCGAGAGATCCAAACGGGAAAAGAAATCAACAAAATCCCCGAAAACATCGGCTTCCATGACGAGGAAGGCGACAACAAGGAAGAGCAGCGCGGTTGAGGCTGGCAGCAAAGCCCGTGCTTCCGCGGCAAGTTCGCGCAGTGCGAAAAAAGCGCCCGCCAACAAGACGCTCGCTACGCCTGCAACGGGCAAGAAAGCGTCCACTCGGAAGCGCCCTAAATCCGTATACCCAACGATAATCATGGCCCAGGTCGATGTGGGCTGGGGCAACGAGCTCTTTATCCGGGGCGAGGGCGCCAATCTCAGATGGCATCGCGGGATTGCCATGGAAAATATCGAAGCCGACATATGGCAGTGGTGCAGTGAGCGCCTCGAAGAAGACCTGATCTGCAAGTTTCTGATCAACGACTTTACCTGGTCGGCAGGCGAAAATATCGCCATTCGCCATGGGCAAAAATCAGTGATGCAACCCACATTTTAGCAATCTGTCGGGCTTGGATTCTGAGTTTGTGGAAGGAATTGGGTGAACGTAGGGAAACTGGATTTCGGGCGGTCAGGCAGGCGACAGATTGCCTAACGCTCTTCTGCGAAGAGCGCGGAAGCATTTAGTGGGACGAAAATGCTCCCTGAATGGCCCTTCTTAGGGTTCCATAGTGCGATCCTCGCCCATTAGATTGATGAGCCGTTTGAGGTTGTTGCTGAGGCACACTAATCCTCCGTGATAGCCATCAACATTTCCTGAAGGCGAGCCGCCGCGTGTCGACGATCCTGGGGTAGTCCCAACTCCGCGTAACCCGAGAAAGCCCGATTCTCGATGACCACTTTTGAAAACGGTTTCGGCAGGTAGAAGCCGTCCCAGGTATGTAAACGCCAAGACTTTTCGAAGCGGGCTGAAACCAGGAGCACTGGAGCATTGGCCCGTTCGGCTAGTAGAATAGCACCCTGCCGCAGGCGATAGACCGGACCTCGCGAACCATCGGGAGTGATTCCAATGTCGGCGCCCTCGGCGAGCACGTTCAGCAACTCTCGAGCGGCGCCGTAAGCACGGAAGTAACCTGAACCTCGGATGGCTCCAATGCCGAGCAGATGAAACAGACTTGCTAACCAGGCTCCGTCCCGGCTGGCGCTGACGAGCGCAAAGATACGTCCGCCCCTTCGGAATCGACGGTAGAGTTCAGATACGATGAAGAGGCGATTGTGCCAGAAGATGAATACGATCCCCCGTCCTGAAACCGCGATTCTCTGAAGGGCAGTGTCATCGACTTCAAACCTGAGGGTTGCCGACCAGAGCCTGAGGATGACGCTGAAAGGAAAAAGCGCGGCCGTGCGCCAGATCGAACCCGTGTAGACTCCCCGGGACATCGCCTCAGGTGCAGGTTCTGGAAGATTAGCCGAGTTAGTCATTGCCTGTTCAATCTTGGTATCTGAACGCGAAGGAGTCCAGCTACGGATAAGGCTACCGACGCATTGATGCTCGGCCAGGCAATCATCTTCGAACCTGAGGGACGGAGCAGCACTCCATCCTACGGTGCTTGGCAACTGAACGCGAAGGCGTCCAGCTACGGCTACGGCAGCTTGATCCACGACCAGGCTATCATGATTCGATGTCGCGGACGGCGCTCCATGCTACTTGCCCGAACCTATGTCTCGGTACTTTCCGAGGAAAGTCCGAACCAGCCGTTTCATCTCAGCCCGATGCGCCTCTTCGACCTGGAAACCGATAAAATGAATACGTAGATCGCGGTCGTATCGATGCCTAAGCTCACGCAAGCTGCTCCTCAGATCGCCCCAAGGAACCTGTTCGCCCCGAGAACCGCCCGCACCAACCTTATTGCGCTGAAAATCGGCGTCGGACATGACATAGATAACATCGGGCTGCAGTTGGAACGCTACCTCAAAGGCAGCCTCAATGCCAGAACCCGTAACCGTCAATCCGGTTTTTTTCCGGCGATTTCCAAAATTACGGTTAATCCAATCCCGGGCGGAGGCTTTGCCGGTAACCGTAGCGGGCAAAAGGAAATCGCGAAATGAACCTACCTGACGCACGAAATTCACGATGCCAAAAAGCGTATTGGCGTTCAGTTGCTCGACCATGCGAATGGCTTCCTCTTTGATAATTTCAATCGGCGCCCCACTGGCCCTGGCTTTGTTCAGAACGGATCCCCCGTCATCAAACATGATCAGGAAGCGCTCGGCCTGATCTTCAATACCGAAAAGTGATGCCGCAGACGCGCCCTGGCCGAGACCTTGCAGGGCCGAAACCAAACCTGCCTCCCCGAGCAGACTATGCGAATGGTTGACGGGTAAGCTCTTGTCGGAGAGCGAGTACTCCACCTTGGGAAACGACGGCAATTGGGGGAGGCGGTCAGGCAAGAGTGCCGTGGTGGTCAATCGCTCCATCATGACCGGCGGGCTGGCGACCTGCCGCAGCTCTGCTACCGCCTCGCGATGCTCAAGTTCACGCTGAGGAAGGTATATTGTCTTGTGCGAACTGAATTCGGGTTTCTTCCGATAGAGCGGTGCGATAACGACTACAAACGCGGTACCCAACAACAAGACGCCCTGAAAGCATAGAGCCAGGAACAGCGGACCCGTTTTCAGGGATCGGCCCCGCTGAGCACCGGTTTCCAATTTACGCTGATAGCGCCCCAGTCTCGTCATGGTTTATAGCAATCTTTCGGGCTTTGCCTCGCATCTCTCGCGGGTTTCTGCTGAACGGTTATAAATGCATGCCATCCCAGTCGTGTCCAGTAGCTGGAAACCGGGCGCCACCCCGGCACGAGACCGGAGAGCCTGAAACGCGCCAAACGGGTACATTGAAGTAGAATGTTTGAAAATTCGGATTCAGCAGAAACCTCAAAACCGACAGCCTGCTAGCGACAGATCCAGCGAACTTTGGCAGATGCAAAGCGGTCTGCCAGCCTCTGGAGGGACGACGGCTCCGGAGGCCGCTACCAGGTCCGGTATCGGGAACGAGCCGGTTGCCCGCCTGAAAGGTATGATCAGCGATAGGGAAGGTTGCCTGCCTTGCGGACTCGGGGGCCCTCGTCCCTCCAGATTTGCCGCCGTTTGTATTTCCGATCCAATTGCAGCGCCGCTTGTCAACATTAACTTCGAAGGTGTCCCTTATATCGGTCTTGATGAATTTCGTAAGCTATTTATATATGGACGCTTATGTTTATTTCAACACGGTTTTTCGGGCCCATTTTAGCCCCAAAATGCCGCTTCGCTTATTTTGGGGCTAGCGACAGATCGCGAAACACTAACGCTTTAGCGCCGCTTGCCCTCGCTGCGCAACAACCTACCTGGGAGCGAACCGGTCGGCTTGCCGTCTTCGATAACGATCCTCCCACTAACCGCAACGTGCTCGATTCCGATTGGCAGGAGATGAGGTGATTCCCAGCTGCTCGGCCCGGCCACCGAATTCGGATCGAAGACGACCAGATCAGCAGTCTTGCCTACTGCGATCTCACCCCGGTTCGGAATACTGAAGCGCCGGGCTGGGAAACCGCACATCTTAAACAGGGCCGACTCCAAGCTGATCCGGTTCCGCTCTCTCACGAACTCACCCAGCACGCGGGGAAAACAACCGTAACTTCGCGGATGGGAAAACGGCACATTGTAAATGGCATCACTCGCCACCATCATGCGGGGGTGCTGGACTGTCCGATCCAACGTAGCTGCTGCTTTTTCAGCAGTTATGGGCCAGGGCATCACGTAAGCCTGCAACCCATTCTCTTCCAGAATGAGGTCGTAGAGACAAACTGCCACGGACTGTTTTCGGCGCGCCGCCACGGCAGCCAGCTTTTCACCCGTAAATCGGCCTGAACGCGTGTTGCCGATCACGGGATTCATTCCTTTTAGATCATCCTTCAGAAACGCGAGACAGCGCTGCCTTACATCGGCATCCTGCAACCGGGTCAACACAGCTGCAGGGCTACCGACCTGGTATTCCATGGGCAAGCGCATGGTTGGATGGGTCATACCACCGGCATAGAGATAAGATTCGAAAGTCAAGTCGACGTCCTCGCGGTCCACCAGCTCGAGGACCGGCTCGACCTCATCGTCAACCCGCTCATGCGAGATATGGACGGGTATGTCAGCCGCCTTCGCCAATTCGACCGTTTCCATCCATGCCCGGTAGCGACCCAGCAAACGGTAGCGTATGTGTGCGGCGTAAATTCCCCCGTATTCTCGAGCCACACGGCAAAGCGCCACCATCTCCTGAAAGCTGGCATTTGCCGTAGGCTGATAATCCAATCCGAGATTCAGCGCACCCGCCCCCGCTTCCATCCAATCGCGAGTGAGCCGCTCCATTTCGAGGATTTCATCGCCACGGGCGGAACGCGAAGACCAACCCATTACGGCGAGTCGAATCGCGCAGTGGGGCACCTGAGGATACACGTTTACCGGGACGTGCCCTTCGAATAGATTCAGGTAATCCTCTATTTCCAAGGGAATTGGGATCCTCTCCACATTTCCCACTGAAAACCGTGTGTACTCCCAAAGTTCAACTGCCGGATCTTTAGCCAAGCCCGCCCATCCGAAGCCGTCGGGCGCGAGCAGGTGCGTCGTCACTCCCTGCCGCACACTGGAGAACTGATCGGGCCCGCCCAGAATAGCGATTTCCGAATGGATATGAACATCAATAAACCCAGGGCACAATATACGGCCCGAGATGTCGAACTCGTTGGCGGCCTCCGCCTCCGCGAGATCGCCTATGGCGGCTATGCAATCACCTTTGACCCCCAAATCCCCGCGAAAAGCCGATCGCTCCCCGGTTCCGTCGATGATAAGCGCGTTTCGAAACAGGAGATCAAAATCCATACCGGTGAAAGGTGGCGTAGGGAACGAGCTGGAACAACCCGGAAATTCCGGCTCGGCCGTTCGGTCTCCTTGCCCGGGCGACGGAGCGGGCGCTCCATCCTACTTTCGGCGACCTGATCCGCGGTTCTTTTCCCAGTTCGAGGCCTTGAACGGGAACCGGAATGGATCGCGCCAGTATTGTGGCGGAGCAATTCCCGCAAACTATCTAGGGCAAGAGTGCGTCGGCCATTTCGGCGAAATCTGAAATCTCGAAATCAGGTTGAAATGGAGTGTCCTCAAAGGGTGTCCGGTAGCGCTTGACGGTCTCGTCGTCGCTTGGAAGTCGCAACCGCCTGAGCGTATTGACGAGGGCGCGGCGGTCCGTCTCGAGATACCCGCTGTGCCCCATCATCAGAAGCGTGTCCTGATCCTGATCTTAATGGTAATCATGCGCTCGGCCTCGTGGGACCTCAGCCCTCCAGATTGCACCGTCGAAAGGTTCATAATGCAACCATAGTTGATGGCCATTAAGCTCTTTACAGAAGAGCTTTAGGCAATTTGTCAATTGCCCGGATCACCCAAATTCCTACTTCGCTTTCTCGGCCAGCTTTTCCAAAAAGACTAGAATCCAAGAATCCAAGTCCGACAAATTGCTAATTAGCCGAAGTGGAAACAACATTGCGAAACACCTGCCTCAAGCGTTCCGTTGTT
This sequence comes from Opitutales bacterium, assembly GCA_963665345.2. Classification (GTDB taxonomy): domain Bacteria; phylum Verrucomicrobiota; class Verrucomicrobiia; order Opitutales; family CAXXNP01. Next base: position 1,383,934 of record OY762281.2, on the reverse strand, counting down.
GCATCGGGCAGAGGAGGTCGGCGAAAGGAAGCCAGATTTTCTTCCAGGTGTGCCATACTCCCAGTGCCCGAAAGAATGACATGGGTACCAGGCTCGTCGCGGCAGAAGCGATAACAGGCGTCCGGCACACTCGCCGCGCCCGCCTCCTGCACGAGAAAACCAAGCGGATCGTCTCTATCCAAGACGTCGGATTCAATTTCACCCTTGCCGACTAATTCAGCAATTACCTCCCTGAGGCGCTCCTGCCTGCTCAAGGCGCGCCTGATGGCGAACATGATCAGGACGCCAATATCCATCTCCCTCGTCTTTACCAAAAGTGTATCCCGCGCCGTCTGGTTGAGCACATTGAATCCCACCATCATGACATCCCAACAGTCATCCTGGACCGCACGTTGAAGACCCAGGTGATCGGGATCGCCGCCGAAGCTTTCGGTGATCCCGATGAAACGAATCTTCCCCGCCTGTTTCGCTTTCTCAAACACCGGCAAAATCTCATGGCAGAGATAATCGTAATCCCCATAGCGGACTCCATGCATATGATAGACATCGATATACTCCGTTCGCAGCTTACGCAGACTATTCTCCAGGCTTCGCTCAACTTCGCTCGGCTTGAGATCAGCAGAGGTGCTTTTCTTGGTCGAGATGACAACCGCATGGCGAGGCCGACCGGCGATCGCTTCGCCAACTATATCCTCGGTTCCATACGCCTCCGCGGTATCGACAAAGTTCACGCCTTCATCAAGAGCCCGCCGAATGACGCGCACCGACTCCTCTTTCGGCTTATCCGTACTGACTCCGGCTCGACTGGGCCCGCCACAGCCGAAACCCATGACTGAAACTTCAAGGCCAGTCCGGCCCAAACGTCGATACTCCATGTCAAGCAACAAAGCGATGCTCCGACTGAGCGCGAGAAAATTCAGGTAGGCGCCGGGAACGGACGAACGAGCGGACCGTCCCTACTACCGATGCCGCGACCAATCGATAGACTTCGGAAGGCCAAGGAAGCGTCGCGGAGGCGGAGCCCCATAAGCGCTAACTTAGCTCAGGCCATGGCATACATCAATATGACGGAGCAGGCGCTCCATCCTACTTTTGCGACCGATCCTGTGTTTTCTCTCCTGCTCGCAGTGCTAAACTGGATCAAGCTGGTTGTCTGAACGCGAAAGCGTCCAGCTACCAAAGGCACCTACGCATGAAACTCGACCTAGTCCCAGGCGTTTACTTAGTTAATGTTGGGAAACTTGTGTAGCCCTCTGCCTTCGATCGTATCGAGCTTTCCTTATCTTCCGGAATCCCCAACAATCCAGATATGCGAAAGCTGGCACTATTGATAATCTTTCTGGCCGTCCTCGGAGGAGGATATGCGTTCGTGCAGAAACGACAGGCTGTCGATGCCGACACGGACACCCCTACGATCGAACTCGTAGAGGCCGAGTTGGGAAGTATACGCCAGCAGGTAGACTGTACGGGCAGGGTAGAGCCTGCTCTCGAAGTCGAGATCAAGTCAAAAGCGAGTGGAGAGGTGGTCTCCATCCCGTTTGATATCAGCGATCCCGTGATGATTGGTGACCTCCTCGTGGAACTTGACCCAGTTGATGAGGAACGGAAGGTCAAGCAGAGCCAGGCCGCGCTCCTCTCCTCACAAGCCTCGCTGAAATCGGCCAGGGCAAGAGCGCGAGAATTGAAAGCGAAGTACGATCGCGTCCAAGCGCTGTTCGAAAAGGATCTGGCCTCTGAGGAGGAACTCGAAATTGCGGAGACCGGTTTGGTTCAGGCCGAAGCCAGCATGGAAATGGCGCAGGCCGTGGTGGTCCGCGATGAATTGACTTTGGCGGACGCCCAACAGCGGCTCCTGGAGACTCAGATATACTCACCTATAGACGGTGTGATCTCAGGGCGGTTCATACAGATCGGGCAAATCATCTCCTCGGGAATCAGCAACGTGGGCGGCGGTACCACACTCATATCCGTGGCCGATATGTCGCGACTGTTTGTACGAGCATCGGTTGCCGAAAGCGATATCGGCAACGTATCGGTGGGCCAACGTTCGCTGATCACCGCTGATGCTTATCCACGGGAACGCTTTCTGGGCAGCGTGGTGCGGGTAGCGACGAAAGGGGAGAACGTTTCCAATGTCATCGTGTTCGACGTCTATATCGAAGTCGTGAGCCCAAACCTTCACCTGCTGAAACCAGAGATGACTGCGAACGTCGTAATCATTTCAGCGAGTAAAGAAGATGCCTTGCTCATACCTCTGAATGCTGTCTTTCGACGTCGAGAGGGAGCTTTTGTGACCGTCCGCGTCGGCCCGGGAAATGATGTCGAACGCGAGGTCGAAACGGGGATAGACAACGGCTATATGGTCGAGGTCCTGTCCGGCTTGGAATCTGGCGACTCGGTGGTCATGGACAGTAGTCGCATGCAGAGCCGGTGGCGGGCCGGCGGCGAGGAGAACCGGGAGCGCCGGATGCGCATGATGATGAGTCGCATGGGTGGAGGGGGCATGCGTCCACGATGATTCGAGCCCACGGAGTGGAAAAGGCCTATCTAATGGGGGATACCACCGTGCATGCGTTGCGCCAGGTGGATTTCGAGGTGGACGCAGCCGACATGGTGGCCGTGACGGGCGCATCGGGCAGTGGAAAATCCACTCTCATGAATATACTGGGCTGCCTGGATTCACCTGACGACGGATCATACCACCTTGACGGCGAGGATGTTTCGCGTCTGACCGACGACGAGCTCGCCGCAATCCGTAACCGTAAGATCGGGTTTGTATTCCAGTCCTTCAATCTCCTTCCGCGCGCGTCCGCGTTGGAAAATGTAGAGCTTCCGCTCTTGTATGCGGGGCGTCGCGATGCGCGCAATCGCGCCGAAGCTGCTCTGGAAGCGGTGGGATTGGGTGATCGCATGAAGCATGAACCCAGCCAGTTGTCAGGGGGGCAACGCCAGCGTGTGGCAATCGCCCGCGCCATGGTCAACGATCCCGCCATCATCCTCGCTGACGAACCCACCGGAAATCTCGATTCGAAAACCGGAATCGAAATCCTGGAACTCTTTTCCGAACTCAATGCCCAAGGCCGCACCATCGTCGTCGTCACCCACGAATCGCACGTAGCATCGGCCTGTAATCGCCAGGTTTTTATGCGTGATGGTGAAATGGCGAACCTGTCCGAACGGGGATGGTGAGACGAGTGGGTCAGAGTCACCGCAGGTAACCGGAACCTGAACATGCTGGTCTGGATCATCGTCAAGAGTGCTCTCAAGAGTCTGCTGGCCAATAAGCTGCGATCCTTTCTTGCCATGCTCGGCATCATCATCGGCGTAGGGTCAGTGATCGCCATGCTGGCAATCGGCGCGGGAGCTCAGGCCAGCATAATGGAACGTCTCAATGCCCTCGGCGCGGATAACCTCATCGTTCGATCCGGCCAGAATCGAAGGTTTCGCGGCGTCAGCTCAGGCGTAGGCCAGAACCTGACTCTGGCAGACGCCGAAGCCCTGGTGAACTCCTGCCCGAGCATAAAGCAGGTCGCGCCGGTCGCCACGGGCCGTGCCCAGGTTGTCTTTTTCAATCGCAACACCAATACGACGATACTCGGCACTACGGTCACTTACCTGCCCATCCGAAATTTTTCGCTGGAACGAGGGCGTTCATTTACCGAGGCCGAAGTTGAAAAGAACATCAAGGTCGCAATCATCGGTCCGGCGACCGCGGAAGAGCTCTTCGACCAGCAGGACCCCATCGGTGAGACGATCCGGATTCGCAAAACAAACTTCAGGATCGTCGGAATGCTCAAGGCCAAAGGCGATCAAGGCTGGTTCAACCCCGACGACCAGGTAATTGTCCCGCTTCACTTAGCCATGAAGCAACTCTTCGGCCAGGAGCGCATTCGTGAAGTCAATATTCAGGCAAATTCAAGCTCCGTCCTGCAACAGGCTCAAGAGGAGGTCGCCGAAGTCTTGCGTCGCAGGCACCGCATCATTCCTCCGGCACCCGACGACTTCAACATTCGCAACATGGCGGAGGCGTTTGAAACGGCCTCGGAGGTGGGCAAGACGTTCACCTATCTACTGGGCGGCATTGCCAGCATCTCGCTATTTGTCGGTGGCATCGGCATCATGAACATAATGCTGGTCACCGTAACGGAACGCACGCGAGAAATCGGGATCCGAAAATCGGTTGGCGCGAAGAGGAGGGATATCCTTCGTCAATTCCTGCTCGAGTCCATCCTCATGAGCGGAATCGGTGGCTCTATGGGCGCCGGCGTAGGCATAGCGGCGGCCTGGATTCTCGACCGATACACCGTTTTCGAACCGCTTGTACAAAGCTCGAGTGTGTTTCTGGCGTTCGGGTTCTCGTGTGCCGTGGGAATTTTCTTCGGCTTTTATCCTGCCCTCCGGGCGGCCCGGCTTTCTCCGGTGGAAACGCTTCGCTATGAGTGAGCAATCTGTCGCCAACCTGATCGTCCCAACCCCAATTTCCCTGCTTTAACCCAATTCCTTCCAGAAACTCAGAATTCTAAGCCCGACAGATTGCTAGCTCTCGAGTTCGGAAAGAATGTCCCGCAGCTCGGCCGCGCGCTCGTACTGCTCTTTGACTATCGAATCGGCCATTTCCTTCTTCAATCGCTCGATCTTGGTTAATGGCCGCTTTTCCCGGATCTCCTCTTCCAATTCCTCGATCGCCTCCAAAGAGCGCTTCCTCTCGACATGGAATTCCTCGGCATCGACTTCAGGGAGGGCTTCGATCCGATCACGCGCGGCGCGAATGATTTCGAGGGCCGCATTGAACTTCCCTTCTTTGGTGGCGAGCATTACGCGGGCGAGCGCATGGATTCTCAAAACGAAAGGCCACCACTTCTCCAGATTGATTCGATCCTTCTGACGAGCGGCAAACCGATTCACAAATCGGAACACCTCCATATTCCGTTCCGTGTCTCGAACGACCCGATCGTAGTCCTGGATCTGGAGTAAAAAAACGTAGCGCTCATAGACGCGCCGGCTTTCATCGAAAATCTCTTCACATTCGCCCGACCCGACCCGAAATCCCGCGTCGGAACCATGGGCCGCGATGTGCCGATGGAGCTTTTCCTTGTAATGATCGAACAGGAACGCCCTTCCTTCGTGTTGCTTCCCGTCGGGACGACCATCGAGCTCCATCTGAAGGATACCCTGAAACGCGCCCTGGTCGAGCCGGACCTGTATCTTTTCCTGCCCGCCCTGATCCACTACCTTGCGGACGTTAAACTTATCGTCAAACGGCCAAGCCTTCAGAATGAGTCCGATATCCTTGGCCGCGCTCAGGGATTCGGAGGTCTTCTCATTACCTTTGTTATTCGCGGATTTACTCACAGGGCTTTCAATTTCGAAAAATCCGTCTTCGCGCCATCAGATTATCAGGGGTTCAACATCTCCTGAGGTTTCGAAACGGGAGACTCCCCATACGCGGTCAAAAATACTCGACACTTCCGCGCCATGTCAACTTGCCTCAGACACATCGCGCAGCCATCGGTTCCCAAGGAAGGGGTCGGCGTGTCAAAAGTCCTACAACTTCCCCCGTTCCGACGTTCGATGTTGGACTCCCGAAATCCCGAGCACACCGTTTTAGTCCGTTTCTATCAACACCCTACGGATCAACGCTTTATATCCTTTCAGTTGGGACCGGCGCCGGCGGATTCTCCGGCAAAGTGCCAGTAACATGACTGCAATACCGGCGTAGGTTACCCACGAAGCCGGTTCGGGAATCCCCGGACCTGGACCCGATGCCGTCAAAGTAATGTTGTCGATGCCATGTTCGTCTCGAGAGCCGCTACCGGATGCATCATCGAAGTTCCAGTTGAAAAAAATATCGTCGCCGGAGGGAAGATTCACGCCGGCCAAGGTAATGGATCGACTGGTCGACATCCATGAGGGGGAACCCGCAGCCGCTTCGGTCGTAATGAACCTCCCCGACGCAAGCGTCGGGGTATCGGGCAAGGAGAACTTATTCTCTACCACAGTGTTAACTGACGCAGATCCTCCTTCGGCTTGCCCTGTTCCAAAACGTATTTCTCCACCATCGCCCAATTCCCTCTCTCCCCAACCGTCCCCACGTAATACCCTGAACTCCAGAATCTTCCTCCCCAGAGTTCCTCCTTCAGCCACCGCTCCCTCTTGAACAACTCCCGTGCTGTGATACTCTTGAATTTCATCACGATACTTCCTGGCGCTATTTTCGGATGTGCCCCGCACAGTAAATGCACATGGTCTTTATCCATCCCTAGGGCCTCCAGTTCTATTTCATAGCGTTCCCCTATCCCTCTGGCCGTTTCGATCATCACTCGCTCAATCCGCTTATCTATCAGCGCCTTCCGATACTTCACCGGCATCACCACATGATAGTGGATCTCCCACACACAGTGACTTCCTCGCTTTACTCGACTTTCTTCCTTCCTCTCTCCCACCCTCTCTTCTTTATCAAGTCAGCCACCCCGCAGCAAGCTACGGGGAATCACCAAGTTGAAATCAAGCGAGGGCTCCATCGTGAAGCTCGTTCCGTTCAGAGACCATTCGAAATTCAGCGAGTTACTTCGGTCCGCATTGTTGAGCTCCCAGATCGTATATTCTACCTGCAGATCCTCAATGAAATCACCCGTCATGTTAAAGGCTTTCAACGTCAGGCTACCCGGGGTAAAATCTGAAGTGCCCGGTTGCACGCCCAGGATGAGATTGGAACCGACGTCGAACGCATAAATTCCACCGGTGCCGACACCGCCCGGGTGGGTACCTCGAGCGAAGTCTCCCGCGGAATTGGTCTGGCCAAAATCAAGATCTCCGTCGCTCATGCCCGCCACTTTCCACGCGTCTGAATCCAACTGACCAGTGGCGGGAGAAGGCGCGAAACCGCCCCCGGCAAACGCGCCTTCGCTGACACCGGTGAAGGTTTGCTCGAAGTCAACAATCACCGGAACATCAATTACGAAGATGTCGAGCTGAGCCAGCAGCACAGGGGCAGGAAGACTCATTGAGAAAAAAAGAAAAGAAATTCTTAAGCCGCGTCCTCTCACCAAACGGCAAAGTAACTTCATTAGCATAGCTTCGTCAACTTCCGAAAATGACGATATGGTGATTTAGTGTCGTGCCAGGCAAAACTCAGGCATAACTGCTGGCCTGGACGATGCCAAGTTCCCCGCGCCGCTTGCTGCGAGAAGCGGCGGCGGCTTCGAGGTAGCCTCCATCGCGCAGCGCGGAAAGCGGGTCTACGGGCAAGCTGTTGGCCTCGCGCCAACTGGCCACGGCGGAGCGGACATCGGTGGAAAATGCATCCTGAAGAGTCTCCTCGGAGGCAATCAGGTCGGCTCGTCTCTGACAATCGGAAAGCCGCTGTCGATCGACTATGGCAGCCTTGGCAAAGAGTTCCTGCGCGCGCCCAACAGTCTGCACCATCGCCTCTATCTTCGGTTTCAAATTGTGCGACTGGTCGATCATGTAAGCAATGTCCGGCTGCTGCCCGCTCTCCTCGGCGTAGGAATGAATTTCGTGAAATATCCTGAATATCTGGTAGGGGTCGATGGAGGCCATAGTCAGGTCATCGTCCGCATAGCGCCGGTCATTGAAATGAAAGCCGCCGAGCATCTCCTCATCTAAAAGCCAAGCCACAATCTGCTCGATGTTCTGGGCCAGATAATGGTGCCCCGTATCGACAAGGACACGCGCCTGGGGTCCCGCCTTTTTGGAATACAGGTAGGCCATCCCCCAATCCGCAATATCCGTCTGATAAAATGCCGGCTCAAAAGGTTTATACTCGATCAGCAATACCTGTCGTTCGGCCAAACGTTCGTGACAGCGCTGAATACACGCTTCAAACCGTTGCTTGCGCGATCGAATGCTATCCTGCCCGGGATAGTTGGTGCCGTCCGCGAACCAGAGCGTTACGGCATTGTTGTCTAGCTGCTTTGCCAGATCGATGCAGTCAAAGACGTGGTCCAGGGCGGTTTGACGAATAGATTCATCGCTATTGCCAAAGGAACCATATTTATACGGCTGTTCCTCGAAAAGATTGGCGTTAATAGAACCTACGCGCACGCCGTTGGCCCGCGCCAGCTTCGCCGTTTCCTCCGCCGTATCGCCTGTCCGAAAATCCCAGAGGACATGCACTGCCACCAGGGGACAACAGCCGGTAAGACGATTCACTTCCCCGGCATCGGCAAATTTATCATTCAAATCGATGGCAGCGGCAGGTTGGAAAAACTTTCCAAAACGCGTCCCGGTATCCGCGTAGCCCCAAGAAGGGGTCTCAATTCGAAGATGATTCAGGGCCTCATGGGCAGCTTCCACCTGGCTGGAATTCATGGGGTCACTTGTAGGCCATTCTATTGTTGGAAGCAACGGTGAATGGCGTTACTTCAGGTTCCCTTCGAAAAAGGTGATGGACTGCATCCATGCGTCGTCGGACTGAACTTTGCGATACCGTTCCTTATTGGTGAAATCCTGAAAACCATGACAGACAAACTCGTTCTGTCGTGTCTCTGTTGAATGCCCGTGTCTCGGATTTTCGTTTCTACATTACCAAAATCCGCTGTTCGCCAGTCATCAGCGACTTCAGAGCCGAATCGGGTAAACCCTTGACATACCACCATACCAGTTTATGTTTTACCCTTATTATGGGTAATATCACGCTCACCGTTGATGACGAAACCGTAAAGAAGGTGAGGCGCATTGCCTTGGAGCGGGACACGACCCTGACGGCCATGGTGCGGAATTACCTGACAGAGATGGCTGAAGCTGTGGATGCCTCGCATTTGCAGGATACTGAGGCACTTCTGGATACCTTTCGCGAGCTGAGCCGTACCATGGGGAAACGCGATTGGATACGAGACGACCTCTATGAGTGACCGGCTGTTTTTTGACACCAACATCCTCTACTATGCCTTCGACAGTTCTGAACCCGACAAGCAGTCCATTGCGCAAGAGCTCTTAGCCAACGCGATGGCTTCAGGTACCGGCTGCCTCTCCGCACAGGTACTGGGAGAGTATTTTCACGCTACGGTAGTTCGCCGGCAGCTGTTGAGCGCGGATGAAGCCGAAAGCGCAATTCGCAGCTTGAGTGCCCTTCACGTTGTGGAAATCGATTACACGATGGTGCGAACGGCGATCACCTTGCACCGTCAATTCAAGACGAGCTACTGGGACAGCCTTATCCTGGCCGCGGCGAAACGCTCCCGCTGCACCCGGCTGATAACGGAAGACCTCAACCACAACCAAGACTATAACGGCGTGAATGCGGTGAATCCATTTCTGCGACCTAAATCAGGTGATAGCGGGCCATGATCGGGCAACATCCTGGTATGCTCGAAGCTCTCCAAAGTCGTGAATGGATCGAGCCGGCACGTTTTCCGGAGGTCGCGCAGGTCGGGGTGCCGCGAGTGGTCGAAGGAGGAAGTGGCAAGGAGATGGTTCCGGCTCTTTCCCGGGGGCCGGACGATTCGGGAGGACAAGGCCGGTGCGATCCCAGAGGAGTTGGCAGGGATTCGGCAACGGATGGGCTTGGCTCATTCGTCCCTTCGCCCTAAATTAGGGGTGTCCAAAAGCTCCTCTTTTAACCACTCAGAGGCGGCAACGCCTTGACAGATGCGTCCCGGTAGCACGCAATCGATGCATGGCCGACCAGACCGCTGACGCGCAGTCGGAGCGAAACATCCCGCTTACCGACGTCTACGTGTGCGGACAACTCACCCCCAACGAGCCGAAACTCACCTCGATGCGACTGCAGTGGAGCCTGTTCGCCTTCCAGTCGCCGAGTGCCGGCGTGCGCATGTCGGAGATAGCCGGCCCGGCTGACTATCACTCGATCGTCGGACTCGTGCTCGCGAAGACGACGAACAACACCCTGCTGGCGTTCGCCGAGGGGCGCCGCAACAGCCTCGACGACTTCGGCGACATTGACATCCTGCTGCGCCGCTCGACGGACTACGGCCTCACCTGGGACGACATCCGCGTTGTAGATGCGTTCGGCAACGGGCAGATCGGTAACCCGTGCCCGATCGTCGACCGCGACACCGGCCGGATCTACCTGCTCAGCTGCACCAGCGTGGAGGAGGAGCTGGCGATTCTGACCGGCTCCAGCTATCGAGAGGTCTGGCTCTGCTACTCAGACGACGATGGGCTGACGTGGAGCGAGCTACGCAACATCAGCCCGATGGCACGGCGGGAGGACTGGTTCTGGTACGCCACCGGGCCGGCCGGGGGCATACAGATCCAGGCCGGCGCTCACGCCGGCCGACTGGTGGCGCCGACGAATCACAGTTACCTCAAGGCGGACGGCAGCCACGAATATGCCTGTCACTCCCTGTATTCGGACGACCGAGGCGAGACCTGGCACATCGGATCTGTCTCTGGCCCGGGGGGTAACGAGAATCAGATCGCCGAGGTGGCCGAGGACCTGCTGATACAGGACATCCGCTTGCAGACCAACCGCACCGGTTACCGCGCCTACCGCTACAGCCGTGACGGCGGAGAAACCTGGGACGAGATGCGATCTGACCCTGCGCGCCCCTGCACGAAGACGCAGGGGAGCATCATCGCGCTGTCGGAACGCCCGGACGGGATGCACCACGCCCTGGTTACGTGCAACCCTGCCCCAGTCGAGTCCCGCCGCGCTCTGAACCGACGCGAGCACCTAGTGTGCAGGATGTCCACCGACGGCGGCAAGACCTGGCCCCGCAGCCTGGTAGTCGAGCCGGCAAGCGCTGGCTACTCCACGTTGCTCGAGATCGACAGCGAGCGCATCGCCGTGGCCTACGACCGCCATCCGCGCATGTCGTTTCGGACGTTCTATCGGGAGGACCTTCGGCTGGAGGGCTAAGGCGCACGCTTCGCGACTTCATCCGCCTGCGGGAGACTGTCCAGGATTGGAGAAAGAATTAATAGTCAGGCTAAATAAATTGACACTGACGGTTGGTCTGTATGCCTGTTCCGCTGTAAAGGTAAACGGTTCAGTGCGTTGTTCAAGAAAATGCCGGGGCCTCGCAGGACAAACAAATAGACGTAGACCAGATCCTGCCCGAGAACTCCGTCAAAGCCCCCCTCTGCACCGGTCTTCCTTCATCACGTTGTGAGACGTTGACAACCATAAAAACAAGCCTATGGTATATGGTCCATAGTAATGAAAACCGTACCAAAATCCGAGTTCAAACCGCGTTCCTTCGAGTATTTCCGTATGGTCGAAGGAGGCGAAACGTTGGTCATTACGAATCACGGACGTCCGGTCGCGAAAATCGTCCCATACCAGGGCCAGAGCGCGACCGGAGCGCTCGCTGGTGTCATCAAGTCCTACCAGGATCCGACTGAGCCCGTTTCCGAGGAAGACTGGGAAAATCTTTGATGATCCTGCTGGATACTCACGTCTGGATCTGGTTACTGGCCTCGCCAGATAAGCTATCAAGGATCGCCGCCGATTCCATCGAAGGGCAAAACGGGGACGGTCAGATCCTGATCTCTGCGATGAGCGTATGGGAATTGTTCATGCTGGTGAAAAAACAGCGGCTCTCGCTCACCCTGCCAGCGAACGCATTTCTCGCTACGACACACGGAGATTCGCGTTTCGAAGTCGTTCCGGTCGACGAAAATATCGCTCGCCATTCAGTCGAACTGGCAGACATTCACGCAGATCCTGCCGATCGTATCATCCTGGCCACGGCGGTGAGAATTGGTTGTCCACTCGTTAGTCGTGATGCCCGGTTCCAGGCGTATCAGGTGGTCCCCGTGATCTGGTGACACGCTCTGGCCTTCGACGCGGGGACGGCAAAGAAATACCTGCATTGCCCCTCCGATTTGAACGACACCCTTAAAAAGCCTACTCCCCGCAGCAACGGTCTTCGCCAACACGTCCTCCATAGCCAGAATGGCGACGGGGGAGGCTTGGCCCAGTCGAGAGCTACGGGGAATCTACAGCTTTTTACCCTTCGGGACCGGGTGTCGTCCTACTAGGTGTTTTTTTAGAACCCTCCAGTCCCGACTTCTTGGGAAAAGGAATGATCAAGTTCAGCCTTTTCCTGCGAGGGAAAATCTCGGGACACGCGGGTTTTCCCATCTTGACTTTCGAATGGTCCCGAGTCTGCTTACAATCACGTTTTCATTGCACACGCACGTAAACCCAAGGAAGATCCACTTTGTACAGCGCTGAGCATCCAGGTTACACCTCGGCCCAAGAATTGAGGCGAATGATCGGGGCAAAGGAATTGTCTCCGGTCGAACTGGTCGAGGCCACGCTCAGGCGAATCGAACGCCTCGACCCCAATTTGGGCGGGTACATTACGGTGATGGCGGAGCGGGCGTTGGACGCGGCGCGTGAAGCCGAAGCCGCCGTCAGCCGCGGCGACGAACTCGGCCCGCTGCACGGAATTCCATTTCCCATCAAAGACCTCGAGGAGGTAAAGGGCGTTCGCTGTACGCATGGTTCGATCCCTGGTGACGAAATCGCGAAATCGGACGCGCTCTGTGTAGAACGCCTGCGCCAAGCGGGGGCCATCATCATCGGGAAGACAAACACGCCCGAATTCGGTCACGCGGGCACAACCGAGAACAGGGTTTTCGGCCCGGCGCGAAACCCCTGGAACCCTGAACGCACACCTGGCGGATCGAGCGGGGGAGCAGCCGTTTCGGTCGCTGCCGGAATGACGTCGGTTGCCCAAGGCAGCGATGGCGGAGGTTCGATCCGAATCCCATCGGCCTTCAGCGGAATTTATGGCATCAAGGCCACACAAGGACGCCTACCTCGTCGATGGACCAGCGAGCACTCGGGGCATGTCTTTAACAACTCATCGGTTGGCCCTATGTCCTGGACGGTAGGCGACTCTGCCATCGTGCTTAACGTACTGGCAGGCCCCAGTGCAGACGCCGAATACGGAACCCTCACCGATCGCCCGCCGGATTTCACACTTGCGCTTGGCCGTGGCGTCAAGGGGCTCAAGATCGCGCTCAGCAGGGATTTCGGTGGTTTCCCGGTGGACGCGGAAGTCGCATCCGCAATCTGCCGCGCGGCATCGGCTTTCGAAGAACTCGGCGCCACCGTTGAGGAAATCGACTTTCGACCGGGCGCCAACAGGGAAGTTATGGTCCGATTTTTCGACATGTTCTGCATCAAATCCTACGCCGCCTACGCTCACCTGATCGACGATCCCGAGACGGCCGACCAGCTCACTGACTATTTCCGCGAGAATCTCGAATATGGAAAGTCACGAAGCGGAGCGGACTACGTTCGCACTATGGATGCGGTTGGCCGCTATCGAACCTATACGGAGCAATTTTTCACACGGTTTGATCTTCTGTTGTCTCCGGTCACTGCGGTCTCTGCCTTCAAGATTGGGAATCCGCCTCTGGAAATTGGCGGGCGAACCATCGAATTTCCCCGCTGGGGCTTCATTCCGTTTACTCCCATTTTCAACATGACGGGAAACCCAGCCGCCAGCGCACCTTGTGGGTTTTCATCGGACGGAATGCCTATCGGCCTTCACATTATTGGCAGGATGAAGGACGAAGCAACCGTGCTGGCGGCATCCGCCGCCTACGAGCAGGCTCGCCCGTGGGGGGATCGGCGACCGGAGCTGTGAGATATATATCCATTCGGCAGAAATCCGTGTTATCAAGAAAAGGAGATATGGGCCGCGGATGTGCGCGGATGAATCGCGGATAGGATCAAACTCCCTTGGATCACGTAGAGTACACTAAGGAGATCATTCTTTAGACCTGTCTGTTGAAGAAGAAGTGATGGCTCGGTAGCCGGCTTTGCAAGAGGGCGGTGAACACGATTGATCAGCAGATAAACCCATGATCACGCCTGCTCGACCAGTTCATACCCGTCGTCTGAACGCGAAGGCGTCCAGCTACGGCCGCGGCCCCGTAGCCGGCTTCGCAAGAAGGCGGTGAACACGCTCGCATACAATCCGCATTGAGGGATGTCACCTCGTTCGGAACATCCGCGTGAATCCGCGGCGAAGAAGGCACCTGCACAAGCAGACGCTCGAGGCAACTCTGTGGCGGCGCACCCTTCTCCGGGCCTGAATTTCGGCAAGCGATTTACTTCAGATTATCGTACCAATCGGTTTCCGGGGGGTTGACCCACGATTCCGAATTCGGCATGGCCTTTGTAAAACGCACTGTGTGGACGGAACCTTCATACTGAATGGAATAACCATCCTGAGTGATGTCCGCGATCTTCACGGCATAGGTAGTTCCGCTTTGAAACGCTACCGACAGGGCGTTTCCGATCCTCTTTGGCCCTAGGGCAGAGAGAAGGATCTTTTTGCCGGCGCCTTCCATAACAATACTGCCTGTAGCCATCAATTCCCCGACCGCTCTTGAGAGGATTTTATGAGGAGTTGGCGGAGGGATAGAAGGGGGTGGCGGCGGTGGAGGGAGCGGCTGTTTTGCGAGCTCGAATGGATTCCGAAGTCCCTCCGGCAATCGGCCTCCAGCGTCCGGATGGAGAATCGAATTGATCTCACCCAACAATCTATCTCGGGTATCGATCGAACTCCCTACGATGCGGAAATCAACCTCGTTGGTAGCCTGGGATGCGTTCATAGTTTGCCAGTCGGATGCGGCAAAGACAATAGTCAGGCCAAGTATTAGAGAAGGAATGAGCAACTTCGTTCCTGTTTCCATATTAACACTGTTAACGCGCGAGCTTGGGTTCTATTAGAAAAAACAAGGTTGATCGTAGTCGACTTCATAAACACGGCCATGCCCTATCCGCTACCGGCTGATCCGAGAATCGCGGCGTAGGGTGAAGCGCCCGTTTCGCCCCCTGTTTGAACCCGAGTCCCAGGCAAGGGGACGATGCGAACGTTTGATCCCGGCTCCATACCGCAATCTACGCTTTCTTCTACGCTCCTCTCCTGAGACAGAATCTACAATCCTCCGCAAGCGCTTACCTAGCGCCATGCTTATCGCAGCGTAGCGGAGATTGCGGGGCCTGCGGGGACTCGAGCGGTGCGCCATGCGGATACCGACAAGTGCGTGGTCTGAAATCGCCAAAATGCTCGTAGTTTCGCAAGAGAAAAGTTCACTAATGATCGGCATCCTTCGCGCTATCGTGGTAATACTAAGCTCGTGCCGCAACCCGACCTCACTAAGCTTACCCGGAAAGTCCTGCTGGTCGGCTGGGACGCTGCTGACTGGAAGGTCATCAACCCGCTCCTGGACGCGGGCAAGATGCCGAATCTCGAAAAACTCGTGGAGGGTGGCGTGATCGGCAATCTGGCGACTTTGCGTCCCGACCTGTCGCCCATGCTGTGGACGTCCATCGCCACGGGCAAGCGCCCGTTCAAGCACGGCATTTTGGGGTTCGCCGAGCCCACGCCCTCCGGCGACAGCGTCCGGCCAATCACGAATCTGGCCCGTAAATGCCGCGCCATCTGGAACATGCTAACGCTTTGCGGCCTGCGCTGCCATGTGGCCGGCTGGTGGCCATCGCACCCCGTGGAACCGATCAGCGGATTCATGATTTCGAACCGGTTCCACAGCGCGCATGCCCCGCACGGCGAGCCCTGGCCGATACCGCCAGGCGCGGTCCACCCCGAACGCATCTTATCGAATCTGGAGAAGCTGCGAACCCACCCCCAGGACCTCGATCCGGGGCTCGTGAAGCTGTTCGTGCCGGACCTTTTCGAAATCGATCAGGAGAAGGACAAGCGCATCGAATCGCTCGCCAAGACCATAGCGGAGTCGATCACTATTCGGGATGCCATGTGCGCCGTGCTGCACCACGAGCCGTGGCATTTCGGGGCCGTTTATTTCGACGCCATCGACCACTTCGGCCACGGCTTCATGCGCTATCACCCACCCCGCCTGGATTGGGTTCCGGAAAAGGACTATAACCAATACCACAAGGTCATTGAAGCCGCCTACCAGCTGCACGACGTGCACCTGGGCATGCTCATGCAGCTGGTTCCCAAAGACGGATACATCATGCTGATCTCGGATCACGGCTTTCATTCCGACCACCTGCGGCCGCGACACCTGCCCAATGAACCGGCCGGCCCGGCCGTCCAGCACCGGCCCTACGGAATCTTTGTCTTGAGCGGCCCGGACGTAAAATCGGATGAACGCATCTACGGCGCCGGCCTGCTCGATATCTGCCCCACCATCCTCTCGATTTACGGCCTGCCCATGGGCGAGGACATGGACGGCAAACCCCTCGTCAACGCCTTTACCGCGCCGCCTGAGGTGCTCACGATACAAAGCTGGGAAAGAGGTCCAAGGGGGCCACGATGGCGCGCACAGCGCGGAGACCCGCCTCGACCCGGTGGCTTCGAGGGAAGCGCTGCAGCAGCTTGTCGACCTGGGCTACATCGACCCGGTCGACGGCGACCGGGACAAGGTAGTGGCCGATACGGTGCGGGAGCTGGAATACAATCTCGCCCGTTCCTATATGGACGCCGGACTGCATGCCGAAGCAATCCCGATACTCGAAAAACTGGGCGCAAGGTGGCCCGATCAGCCACGCTTCGGCGTGCAATTGGCAACCTGCCTGCAGGCCGTGGGACGCTTCGCGGAAGCGAGAGTCGCACTCGAACAGGCCGTCGCCGCGGCCAAGGAGGACGCCACCAAAGCTCGTGAAGAATTTCTTGCATTCAAGAAAGAGCAGGGAGAGGAATTCGATGTTTCCAAGCTCGATGAAAAGGAGCAACGTAAGCTCCAAGCGCTGCGCGCCCGCGCTTCTATCGATCCATTGTCCGTAGACTATCTGATGGGTACGATCCTGATGGGCGAAGCGCAATCCGCCGCCGCCCTCAAGCTATTCAACAAGGTCCTGCGGCGCGATAAGACGCGGCCGCATGTATTCCTCAAGGTGGGAGATGTCCTGCTGGGTTCGAACGAATTCGAAAAGGCTGAGAAAGCCTATCGCGAGGCACTGGCTCTCGATGCGGAGTTGCCCGACGCCCACCTTGGGCCCGCGTTTCTCTACGGCAACGGCAGAACCTGCAGGCCGCGGACAGCGCCCTGTCGGCGATCGCCCTGCGCTTCCACAACCCCATGGCACACTTTGGCGCCCTGCAGAACCTGCAGGCCGCGGACAGCGCCCTGTCGGCGATCGCCCTGCGCTTCCACAACCCCCGCTTGAACGTGGTCTCCCGCGCCCTCGAAGCGCTCGATCTGGCGGTGGCTCAGAACCCCTAATTTCCCCCAGGCCTACATCCGTCTGGCTTACATCCACGGCAAGCGCCTGGGCGACCGTAAGGAAGCCAGAAAAAATCGCGATCTTGCAAAAGCGGCTGCCCAGCGCATCCGCGAGTTGAAAACACGGGATCCGTCTTCATCTGGCGACAAGGCCGCGTTCGCCCGGACCGCCCGGACCTCCGACCAACTGGGACCTCCCGATAGCGCCGCCCCTCCGGTTGGGGCGGAAGAGCTGCGCGAAACCGTTGTCATCGTGACTGGGTTACCCCGCTCCGGCACCTCGATGATGATGCAGATGCTTCGGGCAGGAGGCCTGCCGCTGCTCGCTGACGAGGCCCGCCCGGCAGACGAGAGCAACCCAAAGGGTTACTTCGAGTACGAAAAGGCCCGCGCCCTGCGCAAAGACAATGCCTGGGTCGGGGAGGCCGGCGGCCGTGCCGTCAAGATCGTGGCCCAGTTGCTGCCGGCCCTGCCCTCCCCAAGGGAACATAGACCGGGTAATCTTCATGGAGCGCAACCTGGGCGATGTGGTCCGCTCCCAGAACCTCATGCTGGAGCGCCAGGGCAAAACGCCCGGCGACGCCAACCGGCTCGCGGAAACCTTCTCCACGCACCTTATGGCGGTCAGACGCTGGCTCGCCGCCCTCGAGGTCCCCGTGCTCACCGTCGCCTATGCCGACGCCGTCAACGACGCCGTACTGGTTGCGCGGGGAGTGAACCGCTTCTTGGGAGGCGGGCTCGACGAAGCGGCCATGGCAGCGGCCGTGGATCCGGACCTCCACCGGGTCAAGATGGAGTCCGGCGGTCCCTCGGGGTCGTGAAGTGCACCTCCTCATGAACCTCGTCGAATGCCAAGCATTCCCGCAAGTAGCCCTCTGCGTGAGCGGGGAGGGACCGCATCTCGGGTTCATTGCCAGCCATAGTTGATGGCCACCGGCCTCGATGAGGGACCTCTTAATGAACCCGACCGAAATTGCGACGCTAGATCGCACATTTAAACCTGATCATACGCTCGGACTCGGGAGCCCTCGTCCGTCCAGAAGGCACGGTCGAAAGGTTCATGATTCATCCATAGTTGACGGCCATAGGCCTCGATGGACGACCCCGGGATGAGCCGTGCGCCGTGGCCTGCGGCTCATCCCGAAGTCGCCCACGGCAAGCCGGGACTATATCGGGATTCGCCCTACCTGTTGAATCCGTTACGAACGAACCCCAAAGGTGAAACAGGTATTCCTGCCCCTTGTCCAAACCTCCGCGCTCTCTGCGTGCTCCGCGGTTCAATTCTAACCAGAGGTGATTTCACCAGCAGCGTGCCTTTCGATTCAGGCTTGGCGTTATTCTATTCGCTGAGAGCGCAGAGACCGCGGAGGAGGAGAAGAGCACTGTATCCAGGCGCCGCCGGTTTTAGCAGCATGAAACTTCCTCAGACGAGTTTCAGAGGAACCCGATTTCAATCTGAACGCCGTCGCTGCCACCTCACGGCATTGGGGAAACCTCCCCCTGGCATTGCTTTAAGGCCCGCCAATTTTCGCTGACTGTAACGGCAGGTCTGCTTATGCTGATTTCTTCATTGTCGGGAGAGAAAACCGAAAGAGGGAAGAAATATGAGTAAGCGTAGTCGGCCTGGAGCCAGAAAAGTCGTTGACCTGAAGGATAATCTGGATGCCTACCGGTCCTCGGTAGCGGGAGCAGCTTCAGCGCCCGCGAAATCCCGCAACCTGGCCATGGCCAGCGCCGCCTCCGGCGCTGCCGCTCTGGCCATGGCGCCCGCCGCCGAAGCGACCATCCAGTGGAGCGGCCCGCAGAATATTCAGCTCGGAGTTACCGCTCCCTCCTTTAAACAGATCAATTTTGACGGCGTTACTCTGCCTGACTTTTCGCTGCGCCAAGGACCAACAGGTTTCGGCTTCAAGTACGAAGCACATATCGAATCAAGTGATGTAGGTCAGCGGAGCTTGCGGAGCTGAGTTGCATCACAGGGTTGGACTGAGCCGCAGGGACTGAAGGGGAGTGTCGTTTGCGGATTAAAGGTTTACGAGTTTAGGGATAAGGGGGCTTGGGAGGAGAAGGAGGCCCGCGGCGGAGGCGGAATGCTGATAGGTTTCAGCAGGAGAAAGAGCTCGAAGGTATCGGTGAGATGAGACAGATCGGGCCCAAGAAGTGTTTGCACAGCCGGGCATGCGAAGGGTACGTAAAGAGAGCGGAGCAGAATAGAGGCCGCTATTCTGATTGTGATCAGGCATGGGCAACAGATGGAAGTGAGAAAGGAAAGAAACTGGGCGGTGATCGAATGCGGGGGAGTAAGGCGAGGATCTGCATGGGCCGGTGGCAGTTGGGACAGCGGAAGGGTGCGGGGTCGTTCTTTGCTGCTGTGAGCGCCTCGAGGCGGGCAAAAGCTGCAGCGAGGAGGGATCGGACTTTCTGCAGCTTGGCTCGATTGGCAGGACTGAAGAATCCGTAGTAGCGGACACGGGTGAAACCGCGTGGGAGGACATGCTGGAGGAACCTGGCAATGAAGGTTAATGGAGGCAGAGAACAGGTGCAGGGACGGCCGGTGTGGGAATCTTTATAGGCGAATGTGACAGCGTCATTGTTAGCGGAGAGGATGCGGTTGTTGCTGAGGGCGGTACGAAAGACATAGCGACTGAGGTACTTTAAAACCGGCAGGCCGCTGCCGGCAGGTTTGGCATGGACGACCCAGTCGCAGTTCCAGATCTGGGGGTCGACCTGATCGGTGAGAAGCTTCTTGGTGAGGGCGGCTTTGATGTTCTCGCGGAAGGAATAGGAAAGTGCCTGGACCGGAAGGAGGTAGTCGGGCTTTTTCAATCGCATCCACTTCCTGGCGTTCGTGGAAAGGCTGCCGGCGGGGATGAGGTAGTGGATATGAGGGTGATAATCGAGGCGACGGGTGCAGGTGTGAAGGATGCCGATGAAGCCGAGCAGGCCGCCCAGGAGCCGCTTTTGCCGGCCGCGCTGCAGGAGAGCGTCGGCGGAGCAGCGGAAGAGCAGGTGGTAGAAGAGCTTCTGATTGCTGCGTGCAAATTGGTGCAGCTGGCTGGGAATGGTGAAAGTGACCAGGAAATAGGCACAGGGGAGCAGCAGATGCTCCTGGCGTTGCAACCACTCGGAAGCATCGGCGTTTCCGCACTTGGGGCAGTGCCGGTTGTTACAGCTATGGTAACTGTAATGGGTGCGGTCGCAGGGCGCGCAGTGGTAAACGCAGCCGCCCAGCAGCGGCGTGCGGCACGATAAGATATCGCGCATGACACGCCGGTGGCTGGGCAGGATGTGTTCGCCAAAGCGCTGCAGATAGGCCGCCCCATACCGGCGGAAAACCTCCGTCAGTTCGGGCATGGACAGTATGGATGCGCTGAGGCGCTACAAGTGGGCGATCATCGCGTTGAGCCGTTGGGTGGCCTGTTTTTGTACCACTTCGGTGAGGTGGGTGTAGAGCGCCGTAGTCTGAGGGGACTGATGGCCCAGGTTGTTCTGAATCTGCCTGAGGTTCTCGCCACACTCGAGCAGATGGGTGGCGTAGGAATGACGCAGGGTATGGATATGTGCCTGTTTGCGGCTTCCGGTGGCCTTCAGAGCCAGCCGGAAGGCCCGCTGCAGGCTGGTTCGTGACATGGGCCGCTGGGCCGTCGGGCAGCCGATGCCCCCATGGCCCGGAGCAGGAAAAAGCCAGGTAGGGTTGCGATGACGCCGCCATTGGCGTCGCAACGCCAGCAGAGCGCGTTCGGGCAGAGGTACATAGCGGTCCTTCTGTCCCTTCCCGGCACGAATGTGCAGGACCATGCGCCCCGCATCGATGTCCTCGATCTTCAGGCTCAAGCCTTCTCCCAGGCGCAGCCCGCACGAGTAGATCACGCCCAGACAGCAGCGATGGTGCGCTTCTCTCACCTCCCGCAGGATCTTCCCGACTTCCTCCAGGGTCAAAATGACCGGAAGGCGCGACTGGCGCGGTGGACGCACCAGAATCGTCTCTTGGGGCCAGCGCCGCTTGAGCGTCTTCTCGAACAGGAACTTGATCGCGCAGATGAAGCTCGTGCAGGTTGGGCGGCTGTAGACTTTGACG
Organism: Opitutales bacterium; assembly: GCA_963665345.2. Taxonomy (GTDB): domain Bacteria; phylum Verrucomicrobiota; class Verrucomicrobiia; order Opitutales; family CAXXNP01. Next base: position 1,362,696 of record OY762281.2, on the reverse strand, counting down.
GTTTTAAGGTAGATGAAGAACTGCCGCAGCTCTTCAATCGTGACCGATCGCGGCGATCTTCCCGCGCAAAACTCCGAGAGCCTTTCGGCTGCCCTCAGATAGACTTCCTGTGTCTTTTGCGCATACCCGTGCAGAGTCATGTCATCGAGCATCCGTTCTTGCCAGCACCGATAGGTGTGAGTACGTTTCATGGCGTGATTCCTTTCGTTTGAATCCGTTAATCGAAACTCCCGGCCACCCCGTGTGGCCGGGAGGAATCACACCTTACCACCGACTATCAATCCTAGCCCAGTAACTGTCCGAAATGAGGAGCCGCCGCGTAGCGGCTTAGTTCAACCATGGGTTATATGCTTCTGGCGCGGCGATACGTACATCATACGTGAATGCGCTGCCCACCAACTACGTTATTAACTCTGGCCTTTTCCTCGCAAGTGGAACAACGCAGAGGAAGTATTTAGGAAGGGGGAATGCCAACACCGGTGAATTTCCTGCGCAGGGAAACAAGTTCATCGGTGTTCAGTTTAAGAACGCAGGAGGAGCAGGCCCGACCCACTTCGGCTGGATCCAGGTCACCGTCGGCGTTAACAGCACATCGATGACCATCATCGACTGGGCCTGGGAAGACACCCCGAACACGCCAATCCTTGCCGGGGCGACCGGCGGAGGGGCTGCCGCCGCCGTGGTGCCAACCCTGAATGAATGGGGTCTGATCGTGCTAACGACACTGCTGGCCGGCGCGGCGGTGTGGAAGCTGAGACGCCTGGACGTGACTGCCGAAGCGTGAACGGCGGAGTGCCGGATCCGGGTTGCTTTTCCTGAAACCGCCTAAGCCCTGCGCTGCCAGAAGACCCCGCGTCGCTGAAGTGTGCCGGGCGCTCGTTCCTTGGCGGACCTCTTTTTCGTGTGGTTGGTGTACTTCGCGAGGCAAATAAGATGATCTGCCCACTAAACACACGAACCACGCTAAAACGACGAGCTCAGGCGCGATCAGAGCGAGTTGCCTGAAGCGTCTGGGTCGGAGGTCTCATTTTGATCATCGTTCGTTTTTCAACCGCGAATCAACACGAAGAGACGCGAATCATATTGGCCAGAGTTAAAAATGGAATGTTCCCGGGCAGCGCTGGCCGTTCCGTGGTGATCTGGCCACCGGTCTCATCGCAGGCCACTCATTCGCGTTAATTTGCGTCCATTCGCTGGTTAAACTCTTTTTCCGAACAAATAGCTCCTGGATCTGAGCGCCCTCGGCGTGCTGCGCGGTTGAAATTAACCAGGGTTGATTCCTCCGGCCGCGTACCCCAAAATCCAGACTTGGGTTCCTTTTACCGCGGAGAGCGGAGGAGGAGTTGAAGCGGAACGAGCGTGGAATGTTACTACAGGGACTATCGTATCTCAACCGTCTATGGCCGGGTAGATGCTGAACTGACCCAAGAACTGGTCGCCTTCTGGCTGCGCAATGGCGCCCTGCCGAATGCCTCAAGGGCGCGACAGCGCGCGCCTCAGGTGGTCCTGGTGGCACGAAATTCAGAGGGGAGGATCGTCGGCGTGACCACTGTTTACGTAGCAGCGCCGAAAGGACGCGGGCGCTACTATATTTATCGGATGTTTATCCAACCGACGGATCGCATTTACGGTATGATGATCAGCATGGTTCTTTCGACTCGGGATTACTTGCAACACCTTCGAACAGAGAATAAACCTTGCGGCCTTGTCCATGTGAGCGAAAACCGCAAACTCATGCGGCCAGGTACTCGCCGATTGTATGAGAAGCACGGCTACTATTGTATCGGTCAGACGCGCCGGGGATTCGACGTCTGGATATCCGATTTTGACTGAACTCTGCCATTCCCTGCGGCGAGCTGCAGGGAATGGCAGAGTTCAGTCTACCGGCGTTTCCATTCCCGATATTCCTTTAAGGTCTCCTCGCCAGGAGGGTAAGTGCCGACGATGGATGCGCCTTTGCGCACCTTCTGCAGGATGAAGTCCTCCGTTTCCTCCATGGCGACGGCCTCCTCGGCCACCTTTTCAGCCAGATGCCGCGGGACCACGACTACGCCCTCAGCGTCGCCCACCACGATGTCTCCGGGAAAGATGGCCACGCCTCCGCAGGCAATGGGGACTTGAGACTGGCTGGGATAATGAATCGTCGTGTTGGCATGCGCGTTCATGGATCGGGCATAGGCCGCAAGGCCGCTGGCGACGATTTCGGGGCAGTCCCGATAGGCGCCATCGGTAACGATTCCCCCACAACCTCGCGCCTGCAGTCTGGCGGCCAGAATAGCGCCCAAAGTACCCGCGCGGTCGTCACCCCGCGCATCGATGACGAAAATCTCGCCCTCCGTTACCGATTCTATGGCGACTCGCTGTACGTCCTTCAGGTTGTCGACCCGTTCCATCAGCAGATCTTCGCGCATCGGCAGGTAACGCAAGGTATGCGCCGGACCCGCCATTTTCATCCGGGGGTGCAGTGGCGCTACTCGATGCATGAAGGTGCGTTCGAGCCCGTGCTTCCGCAATGCGGTGGTGAGCGTTGCCGTGCTCGATTTATGCAGGTCCTGAAGAGTGCGTTGCGAGATTTCAGCCATAGGAAAATCCTGAGCATTGCAGCTCGATAAACTCAAGCAAGCTTTCTGCTGATTCCGTAATTTACTTCCTGGTTGTATTCTGAATCGTAATCCTACTCCTCGTCTGAACGCGAAAGCGTCCAGCTACACTGGCGGTTCCTTTTCGGCGTAGCTGGAGCCCTTCGGCTTCAGTCCCCAGGCCGGCTCTCAACCAACCCACCCTGAACGCGAAAGCGTCCAGCTACACTGGCGGTTCCTTTTCGGCGTAGCTGGAGCCCTTCGGCTTCAGTCCCCAGACCGTCAGAGACGAGAGGTTCACAATCCAGCCAAACCAATCAACGGCTCCATAAGCCGCATACGTTCAGAAATCTATGAGCGAACCCCGATAAAGCATTGTATAATCACTCACCCGTCGTTTCCTGTCCTACAGCTATGTTTGATCGAACCCTCTGGAAGACCATTGCGGACACCGGAGTCGTGGCCGTTCTCGTCATCGACAATGTCGAGGATGCAGTCCCCGTGGCCGAAAGTCTGCTCAAAGGCGGCATCCGGGCGATGGAGTTGACGCTTCGGACAGAGGCCGCGATCGATGCCTTGAGGGCAGTTAAAGCGGCGGTGCCGGATATGCTTGCAGGAGTGGGTACGATCCTCACACCCGACCAGGTGGCCCAGGTGAAGGACATCGGCGTGGACTTCGGGGTTTCGCCTGGCCTCAACCCTCGTGTCGTAAAAGCGGCTGAGAACGCAGACCTTAACTTTGCGCCGGGGATCAGCACTCCCAGCGACATTGAAAGAGCAGTTGAACTCGGTTGCCGATTGCTGAAATTTTTCCCGGCTGAATCGGCCGGTGGTCTTAAGCACCTGCAGAGCATGGCAGCACCCTACAACCATCTGGGGCTCGAGTATATTCCGCTGGGAGGCATTAACCTCGGTAATATGACGGACTATCTCTCCACACCGCTCGTTCCGGCAGTGGGCGGATCCTGGATAGCGCCGCGTGACCTCATACAGAACAAAGACTGGGATGGCATTGCCGCCAATGCCCAGAGGGCTTTCGAAACGTTTAAAGCGATTGGACGCCAATGAGGGGTTCTCCATCGAGGCCTGCGGCCGTCAACTATGGCTGGATCATGAACCGTACGACCGTGCATTCTGGGCCGAGGCTTGTCGGGCATAGCCTTGGCGACGACTGGGCGACGACTGGGCCCACCAGGCCAAGAGTATGATTAGCATTAGGATTACGATTAGGAAGGAAAAGGCCGATCAGGTCCATTAGGAATGCCCAGGATCGTTACATTTGGTGAAATAATGGGTCGACTGTGTCCACCGGGTTTCCTCCGATTTCGGCAGGCCATGCCCGGTGACCTCAACCTCACGTTTGCCGGTGCCGAAGCCAACGTAGCGGCTTCTTGCTCCATGCTGGGAAACGAGGCTGTGTTCGTCACCGCTCTGCCCGAAAACCCGGTTTCCGATGCGTGTATTGCATCGCTCAGGACAGTGGGAATCCACACCGACTACATCGTGAAATCCAAGGAGGGACGGCTGGGGCTCTACTTTGTCGAGGCAGGAGCCAATCAACGCCCGTCGCGGGTTGTGTATGATCGGGACTACGCCACCGTCAGCCTGCTGGATGAGAGCTATTACGCTTGGGATAGCATCTTTTCCGGAGCGGACTGGTTTCACATCACGGGAATCACACCGTCGCTGTCGGAAACTGCTGCCGGAGTCAGTATTTATGCGGTTGAAACGGCAAAAAAAGCAGGACTCAAAGTATCCTGCGACCTTAACTTCCGTAATAAACTCTGGAACTGGAAGAAGGGAGTGGACCGCCGCGCACTCGCCCGCCAAACGATGCACAAAGTCCTGCCATTCGTCGACCTCGTCATCGCCAACGAAGAAGACGCCGGGGATGTCCTGGGCATTCATGCCGCGGATACCGACGTGCAGGCAGGTACGATCCATGCCGATCGCTATACCGGGGTCGGCCGCCAGATTCATCAACAGTTCCGCAACGTCGACAAAGTGGCGATCACCCTGCGGGAAAGTCTCTCGGCCAGCCACAACAATTGGGGCGCCATGCTTTATGATTGTACCGTGGATGCCGCGTACTTCGCTCCGGAAACGGATGGCCGATACAGACCGTATGAAATCAGAAACATCGTGGACCGAGTTGGCGGCGGTGATGCATTTGCGGCCGGTTTGATTCATGCGCTTAACGACAAAGCGCTATGCGCCCCGGCAGATGCAGTTCGCTTCGCGGCGGCGGCTTCCTGTCTGGCGCATTCCATCTACGGTGATTTCAATTACTCTACCCGCGACGAAGTTCTTTCGCTAATGGGTGGTTCGGCATCCGGTCGGGTGGTCCGGTGAATTTTCCACGCCTTGGTATAGCACTACCGAGCGAATGCAGCATCTTCCAATTCCAGAAGCGATGCGAGGCACTTGTCACGGCATAGCCGTTGGGCGACGACGGAAAGCAGAATGAGATCCTAAACGATCCCGCGCCAACGCACCTAGCATTGTGTTTCCAAATTCACAGCCATCCCATAAGGCCTAAACCCTGAAGGCAAGCCTGAGGGATGGAGCGGGATAGCGGTTGATATTGGGAAAAAGTCAAAATGTAAAACAGGGGGGAAATGGTTGATATGGACGGATGCTGTCCCACAGAGCTAAGGGGAGAAACCGGGCAGGTAAGCCTGTTGAGGCTGGGAACACATTCGATATCGGGTTCGTGCTGTCCCATAGAAGTCCGCCAGATCGAAAAGCCCGAAGCGGTCCCAGAGCACGCCGCGCACGAGCGTAAACAACCGGGTGAAGCTGTGCGGCCACTGGCTGATAAAGGCAATGTATCGGAGCAGAACGAGCAGCAGCAGGGCGGCCCACAGCTGCCAACGGATGGCCTGCTTGGAATGCCCGAGAAAATCGCAGACCTTGAAGGTTTGCTTGATCTGCTTGAAAAACACCTCGATGCCCCAGCGGCAGCGGTAGAGGGCGCAGACACTGGAAGGGGCCCAGTCCATGTTGTTGGTGAGGAAAACCATGACGACCCACTCGCCGTTGACTTCCACTTCGGCTTCGATCCGGCGCAACCTGCCGGGATACTGCCGGCGGGAGGCGGGAACCTTCAGGGTGACCTCGTCATCCCGCAGGATAGGTCCTTGAGGCTTGCGCAGGCGCTTGCGGCAAACATGGCAGCGCAGGTTGTCTTTGGCGCGCGTGACCCAGAATATGCCGCGTTCGCTCAAATGGAAAAGATTGGCAAAATGCACGTAAGCCTTGTCAAAAACCGCGATCTCTCCGGCCTGCAGCCCCGCGCACAGGGCCAGAGTCCGCGTGTCGTCGTGATGGGAAGCTTCTTCAATGACGGCAAAGCCGGGAAGAAAACTTTGCAGGTTGAGCCGCAGGTGCATCTTCGCCGCGGCCTTGCGCCGACGGTGCTTGGCCCAGTCCATGCAGTTGGCCACCAGGGCAATGGTGGTGGAATCGATCGCATGGATCGCCCGTTTGAAGCGACGGGGCAGGCCTCGGTAGCGCCCGGCCGGTCCAAAGCCCGGCGAAAGCTCTTGCAGATGCCCCAGCACCTTCCAGAACAACGCCTCCATCATGTCGCTGTCGCGCTCCCTATTGGCATGCGAAAGAGTGTTTCGGCTCGGTGCAACCGCTCCCCTGATCGCCCTGAGCTTGGCCGCATGATGCCGCAGGGTGTCGCAGACGTCGTTAAGGCCGATGGCATGGGTCAGTTGCGCAAAGAGCAGACTGACCACATGACTCCATGGCGTGAAGGTGCGCGCCTTTTTATCGACCCCGTACTCCCGGGCGAGTTTTTCCGTCAAATGCGACGGGATGAGTTTACAAAGCTGATGCAAGGTGCTGCTGTAGTGTTTCGTCGGCGTTATGTTTTTCATACTGCGGATTCTTTGGTCGGAATCCGCCGCCGACCACCTTTTTTTAACCCTGCCCGAAAGGGAGTCTCACCACATCCTGTGGGATGGCTGTGTTCCAAATTAGCTGAGAAATGACCAGGGAAGTCTTCCGCGCATTCCTCAAACTTGGCTGCATCGCCTTTGGCGGGCCAGTCGCCCATCTCGGCTTCTTTCGCGAGGAGTTTGTGCACAAGCGTGGATGGCTAGCCGAAGAAGCCTATGCCGACCTTGTAGCGCTGTGCCAGTTCCTGCCCGGACCGGCCAGTAGCCAGGTGGGCTTTGCCATCGGTTTAAAGAGAAGCGGATTGGCGGGCGCCTTCGCAGCCTGGGTGGCTTTCACACTACCCTCTGCGATTCTCATGATCGGTTTCTATCTGGGGCTTGGCCTACTCGACGATCTCGGCGCGGCCGGCTGGGTGGCCGGTTTCAAATTGGCCGCCGTTGCTGTCGTGGCCAATGCGCTATGGAGCATGGCGGCACAGCTCTGCCCCGACCGAGCTCGCGCCCTCCTGGCGCTGGCGGCCGCCGCATTTCTAGTCGTGGCTCCCTCCCCTCTCGGCCAAGTAGCAGTAATTCTTCTGGGAATGGCAGCAGGTGGTTTAATCTATCGACAGCGAAACCCCGATGCGTGCTCTCGGGAACACAAGGCCCAACCCAATACGGGGTGGCCCTGGCTTTCTGCCTTTATCCTGCTTCTCTTCGGACTGCCCATAGCCAGCCAGATTTGGCCAGAAGGCTGGCTACTCATGACGGAAGGCTTCTATCGTGCCGGTTCGCTGGTTTTCGGCGGTGGGCACGTCGTTCTACCACTTCTGGATTCCTTCACGGTTGCCAAAGGCTGGGTCACCCAGGACAAATTTCTGGCCGGCTACGGGGCGGCGCAGGCGCTTCCCGGACCCCTCTTCAGCTTCAGTATGTTTCTCGGCGCATCGCTGCAGATAGGCCCGGAAGGAATCACTGGCGGACTGCTGGCGCTCATCGCCATCTACCTGCCTTCATGGCTGCTTGTTCTGGGTGCGCTGCCCTATTGGGAACGTCTGCGTCAAATTCCCGCCACGCAAGCTGCGCTCATGGGAGCCAACGCCGCCGTGGTCGGCCTTCTTCTGGCCGCTTTTTACAATCCAATCTGGACGGAGACAGTAACTGGGCCCCTACGATTTTCCTTCGCCCTGGTCGCGTTTGCATTGCTGCGCTTCGGTAAATTGCCTCCATGGGCGCTGGTCATTCTCAGCGGAACGGGAGGACAGTTACTAATGTGAAACTTCACTGCTGGAGTAGGATTAAGTGTTCAGGTGTCAGGATTCGATTGCGCTTCCTCAGAACTGACAACTGTTCACGAGCGAAGCGAGAAGGCCTGAAACCTGAAACCTCTCCCTGGTTTCACCCTTGATATATCCGGCCAAGCGCAGCGCAGCCGGGGGCTGGACTAACCTGAAACTTAGCCTTGGGAGCGGGTTTGCGGGCGATTGAATCGGTGTCAAGTGAATTTTGTTGGACCGTTAGGTTGGATTCATCGAGGAGCCCATAAGGCGAAGTTTCATCCCTGTTTGATCCGGCCAAGCGCAGCGCAGCCGGGGGCGCGACTGACCTGAAACTTAGCCTCTGGAGCGGGTTTGCGGGCGATGGAATCGATGTCAAGTTAATTTTGTAGAGCCGTTAGGCAAACCTTACGACTGGTGTTTATTCGACAAAGCTCACGAAAAACAGACGCGAATAGCTGGATGTCATGGGTCCTTTCGCCCGCGTGCGACGCTTTCGCTTTACCATCGGCGTTCCTGTCCCTAAGAATCACATCCGGTCAACGGGACCGCTGGAAAACGACCAGGCCAAGCGAGGAAGAATTCTAATAGCGAAAGGACGGGGACAAAGCTCATGATTGCCACTGCTCAAACACTCGAGATGAAACACACCCAGCTCTATATCAATGGAGAGTGGGTCGACGGTGAAAACGGGGAAACCCTCGGTGTCATCAACCCAGCCACCGAGGAGACCGTGGCGGACGTGGCTTACGGGACGGCAGCCGACGCCCGACATGCGCTGGAAGCAGCCCATCGGGCGATGCCCGTGTGGCAGGGTATGACCGTCTACGAACGGGCGGTCAAACTCAAGGCGATCGCCGAAGCCATACGCGAAAACCTGGACTACATCGCCGTAGCCATGACCATGGAGCAGGGGAAACCATTGGTCGAATCCCGCGGAGAGACTATGGTATCGGCGGCCACTTTCGAGTGGTTTGCCGAAGAAGCGAAACGGGCCTACGGCCGCACCATTCCGGCCAGTTTCACCCACAAGCGGCTCTTCACCGTGCGTCATCCGGTCGGCGTATGCGCAGCGGTATCGCCATGGAATTTCCCCATTCTCCTGCAGGCGCGCAAAATCGCCCCGGCTCTGGCGGTCGGTTGCACAACGGTTTCCAGGCCGTCCAGCCAGACTCCCCTCTGCCTGCTACGTCTGTTCGAACTGATGGAGAGCGTCGACCTGCCACCGGGAGTGATCAACCTCGTAATGGGTCCCCCGGCTGAGCTCATGGAGGAGTTCATGAGTAACCGTATCTGCCGCAAGATTTCCTTTACCGGATCAACCGAAGTCGGCAAACAGCTCTTGCAGCGGTCGAGCGAACAGGTAAAGCGCCTCAGCCTCGAATTGGGCGGGCACGCCCCGGTGCTGGTCTTTCCCGACGTCGATATCGAAGCGGCAGCCCAGGCATCGGTAATCGGCAAATTCCGCAACAACGGTCAGGTCTGCATTTGCCCGACCCGGTTCTACGCCGAAAAGTCGATCGAAAGCGATTTTCTCGACGCCTGCGTCGAAGCAACCAAAAAAATAAAAATGGGCAACGGTCTCGAGGAAGGCGTGGATGTGGGTCCCATGTTCGAGTTCCGGGCGTTGGATAAAACCGAAGAGATAATCCAGGATGCCGTCGGTAAGGGAGCCAACCTGATTCTGGGCGGCTCTCGTTCCAGCCGGTTCGATAAAGGCTATTTCTTCGAGCCTACCGTAATGACCGGAATGAGCGACCAAATGAGAATCATGACCGAAGAGCCCTTCGCTCCCATCCTTCCGGTCCTCAGTTTCGAGAATATCGATGAGGCCATCGCCAAAGCCAATGACACCAACTACGGTTTGGCAGCCTACGTCATGACCAACGATCTGACCACAGCCATGAAGTGCGCCGAGGGTCTTGAGTTCGGCACCATCGGCATCAACGACACCGTGCCCGCCACCCCACAGGGTCCGTTCGGCGGGCTCAAGGAGTCGGGTATAGGACGCGAAAACGCAATCGAAGGACTCGATGTCTATCTGGAAACCAAGTTCGTCTCGATAGCCCTGAGGCAGTAGCCCAGTCAGGGGATCGTATGAATATGGCCCCACTTCTTGATGTTCTGATCGAGCGTAAGCAGCGGAGCTCCAAGCTTCAGACTCGATGCAACGATGATCCTGTCGGCAGGGTCGTTATGGAATTCACCGGGCAATCTGGTTGCCAAAACCGCAATCTCGGGACTGAGGTCTATTCGATTGATGCCTTTGTACTGCAACGCTTGCGTGATCCAGTCTTGCACATCGATGCTGAGTCTGAGCCGGTTTTTCGCAACCAGCATGGCTATTTCCCAGCAGGAGATGATACTCACACCGAGGACGTCGTTTTCTCTAATGGCTCCGTCTACTTCGGCCGGCAGGCCTTCTCGCTTCGCTCGTGAACACGGTTCAGTGGTTGGGAGGAGAAAAGATGGGGATTAAGCCATTCGAAGACACTGAAGCTTGCACGGAATTAATTCAGGCTAACCGGCCCCCTGAACTGTTGAACCCTGAGCCGTCCTACGCCCAAGCGCCCTTGGCCATCATACCCCCATCGACACAGAGGTACTCGCCGGTGATAAAGGAGGCACTCTCGCTGGCCAGAAAGAGAAAGGCATTCGCGATGTCGGCAGGCAATCCATAGCGACCGATGGGATGTGCTTCGGCCACGCTTTGCAGGAATTCGTCTCGATCCGCGTCACCGATCGCCTCGTCTAAGAGCGGCGTCAGAATTGCTCCCGGATTGACCGCCACTACGCGGATATTCTCCTCTGCGTACTCAAGGGCCAGGTTCCGCGTCAACGAAAGAATGCCGCCTTTGCTGGCGGCGTAGGCGGAGACGCCCTTGGCCGACTGCAGTCCCTGAACGCTGGCGGTATTAATGATGACTCCGCCCCCGCGCTTGCGAAATTCCGGGATGCAATATTTCGCCATCAGGAAATAGCTCTTGAGATTGACGTCGATGATGCGGTCCCACTTCTCCTCAGGCAATTGATCGGCCGGCAAATAGCAGTGGGTCGGCTGAATACCTGCGTTGTTGCAGAGAATGTCCACCCCGCCCCAAGCGCCTGCGGCGGTCTCCACAAGCTTGCGGCAGACTTCGCCGCTCGACACATCACCCTCTGAGAAACGCACGTCGCCTTTGAAACTCTCGGCTGCCAGGGCTTTCCCGGCCGCCGCGTCAACGTCAGCGCAGAGCACCTGAGCCCCTTCGCCGGCAAAGGCCCGGCAGATCCCTTCGCCGATACCCTTGGCCCCACCGGTAACGATCACCACTTTGCCATCGAATTCTGCCATTGTTTTCCTCCCGAATCAGTGCTTACAACCTTGATGAATGGGATCACAAGGAGAGATCCGCAGGCGAAGTTCTCCTCGATCTGAATCTACGTTATCCATTTTGCTGACTACAGATGACACTCATCACGGCAGATAGCAAAGGTGTTCTGATTCGAGCACGCCTCTAGCGGATGTCCAGCCTGGCAAGAACGCGGCTCCCGCTCGTCACCGGGCGAGCCACACCGGTGCAGAGGACAGAAAGCGGCGAGACGCAGCTTCTACCTTGGCTTCGCCCACGGCTACGATCGTAGATTTGCGCGATTCGTAGTTTCGCTCTTCAACCTTTGGAGGCCCAATCCCGGCCCATCCGGCACCCGGATCTTCGGTCCCTCCTGTACCATTTGAGTGGGAAAAAAATCGGCATCGTAGAATCCCGTGTGCTCGGTAGGCGACTCCCGCACTTCCAACCACAAGAAATTGGGCACCGCCAATGCCATGATTCCGATCAGCCGTTATCTAATCGGTTCAATCAAGGGCGATCTGCGCGATCGCATGGTGTTCGTGGGTGATCCCCGCCAGGTCGGAAAGAAGACACCGAATGTACCACAACGTCACCTCCGCTTGACCTCGAAACCGCGTCCTGCCACAAACGACGCGCCAGCGAATCCTACGCGACCATGCGGAAGACACCCCTCCTGTTTCTAACACTCTCTCATTTCTGCGTCGACTCCTACGGGACGATGCTGGCACCGGTGCTACCGCTCATCATTGAACGTCTGGGATTGACCCTGACGATGGCGGGCCTGCTGGGAACGATATTAGCGGTCTGCAACCTGACCCAGCCATTGATGGGAATCTGGGGGGACCGAATGAGGCGACGCAATCTGATCGTTGGAGGCGCCCTCCTGACAAGTATATTCACCCCACTTCTCGGTGTCGCCCCGAACTATGCGATTCTGGCAACGGTTTTAATTCTCGGGGGAATCGGGGTATCCGCCTTTCATCCCCAGGCATTCGCGTTGGTGGGGGACCTCTGCGCTGAAAAACGTGCCTTTGGAGTCGCGCTTTTTGCATTCGGAGGAACGCTCGGCATCGGATTTTCCCCTCTGTGGGTGCCGCAATATGTAAATCATTTTGGCATGCAGGCTCTGCCCCTAGTGGCCCTACCCGGTCTCGTGGCTATTTTGTTGGTAGGGAGGCACGTACCATTGGAAAATGCAAGGGTTAAGCGGGTGCGCTTCGGCGAGCTGATGAAGTCGCTGGGGCGCAGCGCCTCGCCGCTGATCCTGATCACAGCGGTGGTGGTTCTAAGAACCATCACCTTTGTAGGCGTAGGATTTTTCCTTACCCAATTGGCACGTGAACGGGGACTCTCTCTCGTGGAAGGCGGTATTCCCCTGGCGATCTACAATCTCTCCGGTGTCACGGGTAGTCTCGTTGCAGGGTATGCCGCTGATCGTTTCAATTCTAAGCGCATCGTCTATGGCTCGATTCTGCTTTCCTGTCCTGCCCTCATAGCTTTTCTTCAGGCCGATGGACCGATGGGCTACATCTGGCTGGCAATTGCAGGGATAGGCATCATGGGCTCGAATTCGATACTCGTAGCTGTGGCTCAGGAGCTCGCGCCTGAGAACGCATCATTTGCCTCCAGTCTGCCGCTTGGATTCAGCTGGGGTCTGGCTTCCTTTGCGCTACCCGCAATCGGTTACTTGGCCGATAAAATCGGGGTCGCGGCGGCACTCTACTACCTCGCCGTGCTTCCATTGGTTACAGGATCGCTTGCCCTTTTCCTGCCGGAGCGCCAACCATCCTTCAGCCGGCAAAACGGACGCTAGCGATTCCTACCAAAGGTCAACCAAAAGTTTTGGCATTGCAGACATAAAGTGAAATGGTGATCCGTATGCCTACACGGGTCCATGGATATGAGTATTAAAATCGCGTTTTCGGGTTTCAGGCACAGCCACATCCTTTCTCTTTACAAACTCGCCAGCGAACGGCCCGATATCGAGATCACCGGCGCCAGTGAGGCCCACGCCGAAACGCGGGACGCAGTGAACCGGGAAGGTGGTGCAGCCATCGCTTTCGACAGTCTGGACCGTCTCCTGAATGAAGTCGAATGCGACGTCATCGCTATCGGTGATTACTACGGTCGGCGAGGGCCGACGGCAATAGCTGCGCTCAAGAATGGTAAGCACGTAATCAGCGACAAACCGCTGTCTACTTCTCTCGATGAAATCGACCAGATCGAGCAATTAGCTCGCCAAAACGGACTGAAAGTCGGCTGTATGCTTGGACAGCGGGACACGCCTCCTTTTCGAGGAGCACACAACCTCATTCAGGAAGGAAGCGTCGGCGAGGTCCACGGCATCACCTTTCTCGGCCATCACCCACTTTTGCTAGGTTCACGACCATCCTGGTATTTCGAAAAGGGTAAGCATGGAGGCACCATCAATGATATCGCCGTACATGCCATCAACCTGATCCCCTGGCTTACCGGCCTGCACTACGATCGACTTCAGGCCGCGCGGTGCTGGAACGCTTTCGCGTCCCAACACCCCAACTTTAAGGATGCCGGCCAGATGATGCTCTCGCTCAGTAACGGATGCGGAGTGATGGGAGACGTCTCATACTTTGCGCCGGACAGCCAAGGTTATACGAATCCATACTACTGGCGAATGACCATCTACGGTCGCAAAGGAGTACTTGAAACGGGCACGAATCACCAATCGGTAACTTTGACGCTCGAAGGTGAGTCTGCCCCGCGCGCAGTCGGCCTGCCGGAAGGGGATGCAGGTGGTTATTTGAACGCCTTTCTGGCCGACGTGGCCGGCAGTCCACTACCCAACGCCCTCACCACAGACGAGGTAATCGCCTCCTCCCGAGTTGCCTTAAGCATTCAAAGGGCGGCCGATAAACGTGAATTTGATGTGTCCCTGAACCAGAAAGGAAGATAGTGAAACGACTAGAGAAATTAGAGGGATTCGGCAATGTCAAGATGGTCGAAACAGAGCAGCCTGAGCCCGCCAGGGACCAGATGCTGATCAAGGTACGGCGAAGTCTAATCAGCCGGGGCTCCGAGCTCTTTCGACGCTATGTTCTGGAGGAAGCGGTAAGCCCGGATATTATGGGCTACTCAGACGCCGGCGAGGTCGTGGCAGTAGGCGACCAAATTCAAGAATTTTCGGTCGGTCAACGCGTCATGGTGAACACGCCCCATGCCCAGTATGTCATCGGCCACGGATCCGGTAGGCGCAAAAGGGCTTTCGCCTTGCCCGATGAACTAAGCGACGAGAAGGCAACGTTCCTACCTCTGACGACCAGTTCCGTAATGTGGATGCGTACCACACCAGTCAATCCCGGTGATACGGTCGTGGTGCTTGGCCAGGGAATTGTCGGCGCACTCTGTGCCCAGATTGTGCGAGAGCGCCAACCGGGCCAGGTAATCACGGTGGACGCCCAGCCCATGAGATGCGAGATTTCGCGCAAACTGGGATCGGACGCTGTGATCGATGTTTCGCAGACGGACTCCGTGGAAGCGGTTCACGAGCTGACCGGAGGAAAGGGCGCAGACGTCGTGGTTGAGTGCGTAGGCGGCAACGCAGGCATCAAATCTTTTGAGCAGGCGCAGCAAATGTTGGCTCCCAAAGGGGTCATTCATCTCATCGCCAAGTACCAGGGCGCACCCCTTCCCTTAAACGGGGATTTCTTCATGGATAAGATGCTGGTAGCAGGAATACGCATCGAAGATCCGAGAGAATCATGTATGAAGGATGCCGCCCAGATGTTAATCGATGGTCGGGTAAGAGTGGCCGAGCTGATTACTCATCGCTTGCCCTGGGAGCAGACGCCGGATGCCTATCATATGCTCTACAACCGTCCCAACGAAGCTTTGGGAGTAATACTCGAATGGGACTGACTGCCGCCGATCTCCTCGTCGATGAGCTGAAAGCCCGCGGAGTTCCCTTCATCGCGACGCTCAACGGGCACGGATTGAATCCGTTGTACCTGGCGTGTGAAAAGGCTGGAATGCGCCTGATCGACGTGCGCAACGAACAAGCTGCCAGCTACATGGCTGAGATCACTGGTCGTTTAACGCGATCCGTGGGCGTGTGCGCGGTCAGTGGAGCGGTTGCCCATGCCAACGCGCTTACGGGAGTATTGAACGCCTGGTTCGATGGCGCACCCATGCTCCTGATCACTGGAATTACATCCCTCCACCGGTTGGGCTTTGGCGATTTTCAGGACTTCAACCCGGTACCTATGGCAGCACCAATCTGCAAATTCGCCCGTCTCCTCGATGTCCCCGAGCGGGTGCCTCAGATGGTCCACGAGGCATACATTGCGGCCACCTCAGGGCGCCCCGGACCGGTTCACCTCGCTCTTCCCATAGACGTTGCCGAGACCGAGGTTGATGCAACCACGATTCCTATGTCGCGTGTACGCTCCGGTTCGGTACGTATCGATGGGCATGGCGATCCCGACTGCGTTGATGCCGTCGTGGAACGGCTGAAGACGAGCCAGCGCCCGCTCATTGTGGCAGGGAGCGGGATTTACTACGCCAAGGGCGAAAACGCCCTCAGGCAGTTCTCTGAGGCATTTGCTATTCCAGTCGTCGTGCCCGTCTGGGACCGCGGTAGCGTGCCCGACGCCACGCCCAACTTTCTAGGCGTAGTAGGAGCGGCCTCCGGGGACCCCGGAATTCCCGCTCAATCCGACCTGATCATCGCCGCCGGTACCGAATTCGATTACCGTGTCGGCCAATTCGCCCCTCCCGCAATTCATCCGGAAGCAGTTGTCACCCACATCCACGCCGATACCTCGCGGCTGCGCTCCGGACTGGAAGTGGAAATCTCCATCTTGGGGTCCCCCGCCAACGTGCTCGATCAACTTCGCGATCGGGCTCGGAAACAGAAGATCCAACCCTTTGACTCATGGCTAAGTGAAGCCAGACTCCTGCGAGAGACATTTCGCAACCAATGTGAGGAGAAAGCGGATTCCCTGCCCCCGCCGATGAACGGACGCGATGTAGTCCGCGCGGTGAGGGCCTGCCTCGAAGAAGAAACTGTTCTTCTGGTCGATGGCGGCAACATCGGCCAGTGGTTCAATCAGCTTTTGGAAGACCGCTTACCCGGCAATTGGGTCACCTGCGGCGCGAGCGGCGTCATCGGCTGGGGTCTCCCTGGAGCGATGGCCGCCCGGGCTTTGTACCCGGACCGGCCCGTAATTCTGTTATCCGGTGACGGTTCCTTTACTTTCACAGTGGCCGAATTGGAGTGCGCCTCCCGCCAGCAGCTTCCCTTCGTGGCGGTGGTGGCCGACGACGAGGAATGGGGAATTACAGTCACGGGTCAGGAATCCGAGTACGGGTACCCGCTTTACAGTAAACTAGGGCCCACGCGCCTCGATCTCGTCGCCGAGGGTTTCGGATGCCATGGAATCCGGGTCGAAACATCCGATGGTTTGATACGAGCAATCCAAAAGGGGCTAAAGGAAGAAAAACCAACAGTAATCCAGGTGCCCGTAATACCAAGTAGCCCATCCCCACTGAATGAGCGTAGCTCGGTCGAAACACTGACCAGGTGAGGCTAGGCGTTGATTTTGCAATGGGGCCGCTAACATGGCAATTCAACAGAAATATAACTGGAGGGCCGGCGCGGCAAAGATCGACGTCACTCCAGACAGCCCAATCTGGATGGCTGGGTACGGCTATCGGGATCGACCTTCCGAAGGTGTGCGCAGGCCTATTCATGTAAGGGCGCTCGCCCTTCAGCCATCGGGCACTCCTCCCGTGCTACTCATAGCAGTCGAGCTCGTAGGATTAAGCAGGGGCACGATAGATCAGATACTCTGCGGGATAAGCGAACGCCACCGTATCGATGACGATAGAGTGACCATCAATTGTTCACACACCCACAGTGGACCCGTCACAAGCGGGATGCTGGATCTAGGTTTTGATCTTACCGTGCAGCAGAAACAGTTAATCAACCGCTACACGGAGGATTTCGTCGCAAAGGTAGTCGAAGTTGCCGGCTTGGCGCTCGAAGATCTCTGTCCGGCATCCGTTGAGTTCGGCCAGGGACTTACCGGTTTCGCTGTCAATCGCCGTCGGGATAGGCCCGGATGCCGTCACTTTCCGGCTCCCGTGGACCATGATGTTCCCGTTCTCTGCGTCAGAAGGCAAAGTGGATTGATTCACGCCCTCGTCTTCGGCTATGCCTGTCACACCACAGTGATGGGCGATTATATGATTAGCGGCGACCATGCCGGCTACGCACAGGCAAACCTGGAGTCTGTGTTTCCCGGCGCCACCGCGCTTTTCATTACGGGCTGTGGCGCTGACATCAATCCCCTTCCCCGACGAAGAATCGAGCTCCTGGAAGCCTACGGCATGGTCCTCGCCTGTGCTGTTGAGGATGTCGTCAATGGTGACACGGCGATGCTGGCCTCCACTTTGAATGTAGCCAAGACGTCAATCTCGCTCGACCTCCAAGAGGCTCCAGGTATCGCCGCTTGGGAGGAACGAATGCTCCATTCCTCTTCATTCCATCGCCGCGCTTGTGCTTACCAACGCGATCAACTGCTCAAGGGATTGGAACTCACAAAAAGCTGTCCTTACACGATTCAAGCCTGGCAGATCGGGGATGAATTGCTGTGGTTTTTTCTCTCCGGCGAAGTGGTCGTGGATTATTCATTGCGATTGAAGGAACATTTTGGATGGGACAGCACATGGATTTCCGGCTATTGCGACGAACTCCTGACCTATATCCCATCCCGCCGAGTCCTCGAGGAAGGCGGGTACGAAGGCGGGGACGCCATGTGCCTCTTCGGTTTGCCTGCTCCCTTCTCCCCGAATGTAGAAACCCGTATCCTTGGGGCCGCGCAAACTATAGCCGAGAGTCTACGGGTGAGCAAAACGGGCTAGCAATCTGCCGGGCTTAGATTCTGAGCTTCTGGATGGAATTTGTTGCTTCCACGCGCAACATCCTACTGCTAACGTGTAAATCTCGTCGGTTCTTAAGCCCGGCAGGGCGTCCATCCCAGCCGGAGGAAGCATTCCAGAAAGTCATATTCGTGTTGTCTCATCGACAATGAAGACCAGCTCAAATGAAGCTCGCGGTATCTTCTGGCAGAGGCTCCCCCTGAGCCGGAAGGCCCTGGTCATAATCATCGCAGGGACCCTTGGCCTGCTGTCTACGAGTGCCATCGTGACTCAACATTTCGTAACCGAGCAATATCTGGCACTGGAGAATGTAGAAGTCGAGCGAGCCCTTCTGAATGCTGCCAATATTCTCGACCATGAGGCCGACACGCTCAGCCGGACGGTAACAGACTGGGCATCGTGGGACGACGCCTACGCATTTATTCAAGACCGAAATGAAAACTTCATCGACGTCAATCTGATTGACGAGATGTTTGTCGTAACCCGAATCAATTTTGTTGCCTTCGTTTCGTCCGAAGGTGCGCTGGTTTACACGAAGGCGTTCGATCTCCTGGACGAGGAGGAGATACTCAGGCCCGTCGATATCCGCCGGCACATAGCAGAGATCCACCTCCAGAATTTCGAACCTGATTCGCAAAAGGGAGCCGCCGGTATCGCAAGGGTGTCCGGGAAGTTCTACCTGATATCCTCGCAACCAATCTTGCGAAGCGACAATTCCGGTCCCGTCAGAGGCAGATTGATTATGGGTCGATGGCTATCCGATCCCGTATTATCCGATATCGTCCCCTTGATGATCGCGCCCGCTTCTATTGCTCCCATAGAGCAGTCTGGCGATCAGAAAGTCCCTCCTGAAATGACCGGCATATCCGCCGCTTCCTCGCAGATGTCCGTGCATCGGTTCAGCAGAAAGGAAGTGACGGGGTCACTCCTTCGTCAGGACCTCTACGGCAATGCCGCATACTCCGTTTCGGTCACCATGCCGCGGGATACGTTTCAACGCGGTCGGGCTACCATCACGCAGATGTTGATTTCAATCCTTGTCGCGGGCGTAACCATAGGGCTTGCCACCCTTCTCCTCATTCGGCGAGCAATCGTCAATCCCCTGACCAAGCTGAGTCAGAGTGTCTCTGAAATCCGCCATCACGGCCACCTTACGGCCCGAGTTCCACACTCGGGAGATGACGAGATCGGGTATCTTGCCAAGGAGATCAACAGGTTGCTCGAGACCCAGCAGATATCGGAGGCGCATTTGCGTCAAAAGGAAGAACAGGCACTCGTCTTGTCCGAACGGGCGGAGGCGGCCAGTCAGGCGAAAAGTCAATTCCTGGCAATGATGAGTCACGAACTGCGGACGCCGCTGAACTCAATCATCGGTTTTGCCAATCTGCTCAATTATACCAAAATTAACGAGGAGCAGCATGAGTTCGTGGAGACGATTCAGGAAGGTCGCGACCATCTCCTGGCACTCATCAGCAATATTCTGGATTACACCAAATTGGAAGCGGACTCGGTCGTCTTCGACGTTAAAGCAACCAATCTTCTCGGGGAACTGCAGAAAGTGGAGCGGGAATTTCGTCTGCCAGCAGATCAGAAAGGTGTTGAGCTTATTGTATCCGCCACTGAGAACGTCCCCACACATGTCGAGACCGACGGCGACCGTATGCGACAGATCGTGGTTATTCTGGTAGACAACGCAGTCAAGTTTACTGAGTCCGGCACCGTCACGATCGGTGCCGACGCGCGTTGGGACACCGATGAAGAACGGTGGGATCTCATCCTCACCGTAACGGACACAGGAATCGGTATTCCAGACGAGAAACAAGAGTCGATATTTCACCTTTTCGAGCAGGCCGAGCCCCTGCTCAATCGCCGATACGGGGGTAGCGGCCTGGGCCTCGCTATCTGCCGCCTCCAAGTCGAACGCATGGGTGGCACCGTCAGTTGCCGGAGCACTCCCGGAAAAGGATCGCGGTTCATCGTCACCTTGCCCGCAGGGGCGGCAGCGCCCGAGTCGGTTGAACAGGAGACATCGGATCAGGAATCCGATGAACCGACGGATGCTTCGCCGCTCCGAATAATCTACGTCGAGGACGATCCGGGGAGTCAGGCCGTGATGCGTGCCGCCCTCAGTAAACTCGGGCACGAAGTTGAGGTTGTGAACGATAGCAAGCAGTTTTGTGAGACAATTGAGAACCGCACCTTCGACCTGGTGATTCTGGATCTTCAACTAAACGGTGAGACCGGATTCGAATTGACCGCGAGGTTACGTGAAGGCACTTGGGGAGAGGCTACAAAGGACATCTATATTGTCGGGATCAGCGCACTGGCGCTACCCGATGGCCAGGCGCGCAGTCTTGAATCCGGCATGAACGACTATATTCCGAAGCCGATTTCCCTGCAGGTTCTCAGGCAAACGATTGCCAGGGCTCGACCGCGGTTCTAGTGGCGTGTCCGATAAATAAGCAAACCAATGCCAGAGCCACTTTCAGCCTCAGTAAGGCGGCTGCGCCGGTGCTGTGCCCGTGCGGCCCCGCCCGGCGCGGGCAATCCCGATAAACTCGGGACTGAGGCTGAAAAGGGCCTGGCCCCAAGGGTGGAGCGGCATGGGGTCGCTGGCGACGTTAACGAAGTGGGGATTTGGACGAGCGCCTATTCAAGCAGTGGGGTGAAATCGTCCCTGGGCGCCGCCACGAGCTTCTTGCGCTCGATGATGCGGGCACAGGTATTCCAATGTAGAATCGATTCATCGTTACCAGCGGGACGAATTGCCTCCGCTTTCTCATACCATTCCATGGCACTGCGAAGGAGTTCGTAAGCGGCGAATTCGGAACCGGGAAAGATTTTTTCCAGTCTCGACTTGGCCTGGCGCTCACAGACAATCCCCGTGTAGTATAATCGTTCGTAATTGTCCTTAAAAAGGGGAAGGACCTCCTTAATGCGAGACATGCTGCCGGCATAGTCCACGTTCAACTGGTCCGTCATCGCCAGCAGCAGAAGCGTGATGGCACCCTCATTATCGGGATCAATGCTGAGGATGTCTTCGCAGATGCTTTGCGCCGTCATTGGATCATTCAGCAGGCGATAGCGCATCGCTCTCTCCAAGGCCGCGGGAACTGCTTCCTCGGTAATTAACTTCAGTTCACTCATGGGTCCGCCCTGTTTAACCTGCTTCCCAGTCGCTCAAACGCTACCGCGACGATCGTATGGACGGAAGGAAGTTTGACGGCCCAAGTTACGCTTGGCAATGATCTTTGGGAAAGCCAAGAACAACAGCCCGCTGGTGCCAGATTCAGCGAACCCGGGCAGATGTAGAGCAGTTTTCCAGCCCCTGGAGGGCCGACGGCTCTGCAGGCCGCTGCGCGGTTCGGTCTCGGGAACGGCCCGGTTGCCCGCCTTGATAGCATGATCAGGGACCGGCGGTTGCCTGCCTGGTGGACTCGGGGGCCCTCGTCCCTCCAGAAGTGATGCGGATTGTGTTTCCGGTCAATTTGCTACACCGTTTTTTAGCCTTCACTTCGGAAGTGTTCCTATTACCCTTCTAAAGGGATTTTATAACGCATTGATATATAGGCACTTCCGTTTGTTTCGCAAGGTTTTAAGATCCTGATTTAAGTCCCAAAATGCCGCCTCGCCTATCTTGACGCTAGTCCGGCGATCGCCGCTTGAATCTGCGCAGGAGTTTCGCTACCGGATCGTAGTATTCGTCAACCACGCGTTCCTTCAACGGAATGATGGCATTGTCAGTGATCTTGATCTCTTCCGGACAAACATTGGTGCAGCATTTGGTAATATTACAATAGCCTACGCCATAGGCGTCCTTTAATTCCTCCAGCCGGTCTTCAGTATCCAGCGGGTGCATCTCCAGCGCTGCTATGTATACCAATTGTCGGGGTCCGATAAATTCGTCGTGCAGCTGGTGATTGCGCAGGACATGACAGACATCCTGGCAGAGGAAACACTCGATACATTTGCGAAATTCCTGAACGCGATCAATGTCCTCCTGCGAGACGCGCCAAGTCCCGTCGGGAGAATCCGGAGGGCGCGGCTTGAAGGGCTTGATCCTCTTCTTAACCCGATAATTCCAGGAAACATCGGTAATCAAATCCTTGATCAAGGGAAATGTCTTTATCGGTTCAATGGTGACGGGCCGGACAAGAGGTAAATTGTTCAGCCGCGTCATGCACATGAGGCACGGCATACCATTGATCTCCGCGGAACACGACCCGCACTTACCGGCCTTGCAGTTCCACCGACAAGCGAGGTCGGGCGCTGTCTCAGCCTGAATCTGAATGACCGCGTCGAGAACGACCATGCCTTCCGAGATGCCGATCTCATAGGACTCAAATTCACCGCCGTCGGAATTGCCCCGCCAGATCTTGAATGTTGCTGTATCGCTCATCCTATTTCTTCGATAATGGCTTTCAATTCGTCGGGCATCTCGGGTATGGGGAGCCGCCGCACCTTCATTTCGCCTTCCGAGCCCCTTTGCACGACAATGTTAACTTTTCCGAATTCTGGATCCTGTTCGGGAAAATCTTCGCGAAACTGAGCTCCCCGGCTCTCTTTTCGCTCGAGTGCGGATCGCGTAATTGCCTCGGAAACGGTGAGTAAGTTGGGCAGGTCCAAGGCGGTGTGCCAACCTGGATTGAATTCTCGATTGCCAGTCGCCACCACCTGTTCATTCCGATCCTTGAGGCGGCCGATCTGCTCCAAGGCACGCTCCATCTCGTCTTCGTTTCGCACGATTCCTACGTTGTCCTGCATCAATTCCTGCAAGTCACTTTGAATCGCGTATGGATTCTCTCCACTTCCTTGCGTGCCCCCATTGCGCTCGAAGGGCGCCAGTGTTCGTCGGGCAGATTTTTCCACCTCAACCTCGTCGAGACTTCCATGCCCATGCTCGCGCGCGAACCTGGCGGCATATTCCCCAGCTCGCCTACCCAGAACGAGAAGATCTGATAGCGAGTTGCCGCCCAGGCGATTAGCCCCGTTTATGCCCGAGGCGCATTCGCCGCTGGCGAAGAGACCCGCCACGGTCGACATCTGCGTATCCGCATCCACATGGATACCACCCATTATGTAGTGGGTTGTAGGTCCCACTTCCATCGGTTCCCTGGTGATATCAATGTCGGCCAATTGTTTAAACTGATGGTACATGCTGGGCAGTTTTCGCCTGATGTGCTCCTCCGCATTGGGAAGCTTTTCCCGAATCCATGCGATATCGAGGTAGACGCCGCCATGGGGGCTTCCCCGACCCTCCTTGATTTCACTGACAATGCACCGCGCGGTGTGATCGCGGGTAAGCAGTTCCGGCGGGCGGCGGGCATTCTTGTCGCCCTGGGTGTAGCGCCATCCCTCCTCCGCGTTGTCGGCGGTCTGGTCACGATAGTTCTCCGGAATATTGTCGAACATGAAACGGCGTCGGTCCTTGTTGAGAAGGATCCCGCCTTCCCCGCGAACGCCTTCCGTAACCAGAATTCCGCGCACGCTGGGGGGCCACACCATCCCGGTCGGGTGAAACTGGATAAACTCCATATCGATCAATTCGGCACCCACCTCGTAGGCCAGAACATGTCCATCTCCGGTATACTCCCAGCTGTTACTTGAAATCTTAAATGCACGACCGACGCCTCCGGTCGCCATCACTACGGCCTTGGCTCGAAAGACCCGGAATCGCCCGCGCTCCCTGTCGTAGGCAAAAGCCCCGCAGACACGTGATCCGTCTTTCAGCAGGCGTGTCACGGTGCACTCCATATGAACGTCAATGCCCTGGTGGATCCCGAAATCCTGCAGGGTCCGAATTAACTCCAGACCGGTTCGATCCCCCACATGGGCCAGCCGTGGATACCTGTGCCCTCCAAAGTTTCGCTGCAGGATACGGCCGTCATCGGTTCGATCGAAGACCGCTCCCCAGGCTTCCAATTCCCGCACCCGTTCGGGTGCCTCCCTGGCGTGAATTTCCGCCATCCGCCAATTATTCAGGTACTGTCCTCCACGCATCGTGTCGGAAAAATGGACCCGCCAATTATCGCGATCGTCGACATTCGCCAGAGCCGCAGCGATACCCCCTTCGGCCATGACCGTGTGGGCTTTTCCGAGCAGGGATTTACAAACCAACCCGACGGAGCATCCCGAAGCGGAGGCTTCGATCGCCGCCCGTAATCCAGCGCCGCCGGCGCCGATTATCAATACATCGTGCTCGAAGGTTTGATACTCTGCCATCAGATGATTCGCCAATCCGTCCAAACGCCCATGGAGCAAAGTCGAACATAGACATCGGAAAAGGCTACCCATAAAAGGCTGCTCCATGCCCACGGCATGTGCCGCCGGTTGAGACAGCTTACACAGGCGTAAGTTTGCCGGCGCACCGGCGCCCTCGAAACCTGGTCCAGCATTCCGCCCGCAAGATGCCGCAAGGAGTGGCAACCGAGCGTATAACCGGAAAGCAGAACGACGTTGACCGCCAGGATCAACGTGCCCAAACCGATCCCAAATGAAACCGTTCCGGAAACCGCATCTTTGAACCAAAGCGCCTTCCACACGTCATGAGATAGGATGAGCAAAAAAACCAGCGCCAGGTAGAGAAAATAGCGGTGCGCGTTCTGCATAATCAAAGGGAACGATCGCTCTCCCCAGTAGCTCTTGCGCGGCTCACTCACGGCGCAGGAAGGGGGATCCGCCCAGAATGCCTTATAGTAAGCGCCTCGATAGTAGTAGCAGGTTAATCGGAAACCGGCAGGCGCCCAAAGTATGAAAAAGGCAGGCGACCACGGCAGCCAATCCGGCCACCAGCCCGGCCTTATCCCGAACAAGCTATTTCCCGAAGTACCGTAGAGCTCGGGTGAATAAAATGGCGAGAGATACGAACCAAAGTAGTAATGTTCACCCTGGAAAGCAGCCCAGGTGGAATAGACGATGAAGGCGGAAAGCCCGAGAAATATGGAAAGCGGCTGCGCCCACCACGCATCGGGGCGCATGGTTTGTCCAAAACTGCGTTGCTCAGCGGGTGCGTAGGCGGCCTGCATTTCCGATCGTATTCATCTCTGGATTCCTTCAAAATCGTCAACCATAACGGGATTTCAGAATCAGGGGCGGATATTGTTTCCTTCATCACGGTTTGGCAAATTTTTCTTTATTTCAACACAGGGAAATCAGGGCAGAAAAATGTGGGGCAAAAATATCAGGCGCGTTTCGTACACTCGGCCGCTGGAACCAGACAGGCTTGGGTAATTTGAGGTCAGGCTGGATTCGAAGCCTGCATCACCTGCCCTCAGCATATTTTGCCTCCCATCTTTCTGCCCTCAATCGCCAGATCGCAGCGGAGATTGCGCTGTGTGAGTGTGCCAGGCGAATCCGGCTCGGCGCAACTCCTCTGAAACTCGTCTCAGACTGCGCATGCAGCGCGTCGAAGCGGATTAAGGTACCGACCGCGATGGAAGGTGCGAGCCCGCAAACGGGGCCCCTGGCGCTGATTACCGACCTATTCCGTAAAGTTCGGAATTTACGTAACGGGCTTCGAGGTAATAGCGTAGCGCCTGAAACTGCCGCGGCTCCATTCTGCCCTCGAACTGCCGGATATCGAGGAAAGTGGTAACGAAAGTGGGCAGCCGCTTCTTCAGCCGCTTCAACATCTTCTGCTGCTTTGCCATCAGCGAATCGGAAATGACGGCTTCAGGAAGCTCCGTTTTGCCCCCGAAGAGGTAAGCTCCCTCCTGAAACCGGTCCAGATTCAGCCTTGGTGGCCGAACGGGTTCCATTGCATAATCGAAACTCTGCCCAAATTCACTATAATCATTTGCTCCCATCGCCGGATCCTCTGCGCAGGCGAATAATCCAGTTGGAATGGATGCTATGGACAGCATGGAGCCGAGAATGAGGAGGTATCGATAAGGCTGTTTCATGTTTATTCCCTTTCAGTAGCAGGTGTGATGGATGAGATAAGCCTATTTCTTTATCAGCCTTCAAAAAATGTGCAAGCAAAAGCGCTCAATCAGTCGATACTAGTCCTCAA
Source organism: Opitutales bacterium (assembly GCA_963665345.2). Lineage (GTDB taxonomy): Bacteria > Verrucomicrobiota > Verrucomicrobiia > Opitutales > CAXXNP01. The sequence goes on along the minus strand of OY762281.2, from coordinate 1,336,689 downwards.
ACAAGCGTAATAGGGTTTGCTCTAACGTACAAAAAAACTCGAAACGAGCTTCAATACTGGTTTAAATGGTTGTTGACGAAAAAAACCGACCCAGCACGAAAGGCCATTTCGAGTGAAAAAAAAATACCGCAAAAACCTGCGCAACAGCAAGCGAAGAATCAAGTATCGGCTCAGAGAGCGCAACTGGTCGGAACAGGCAAAACCGATGTTGCAGGCGAGCAACATCCACTATGAGAGCGCGGGACGTGGCAGAGGGGTCAGCTGTGGAGGGATCGGGGCGATGCATCTGATGGTCAAGCGGCTGGGTCTGGTGGAGGAACTGGACAAGACGGTGCAATTGCTCAAGCGCCACCTGCCGTATCATGAGAGCGATCATGTGCTCAACATAGCCTACAACGCATTGCTGGGTGGGGTGCGGCTCGAAGACATCGAGTTGCGCCGCAATGACGAGGTGTTTTTGAACGCCCTGGGGGCGCAGAGGATCCCGGATCCGACAACCAGTGGAGACTTCACTCGGCGCTTTGATGCAAGCTCGATCGCGGCGATGATGGAAGGGATCAATCGGGTGCGTCAAAGGGTTTGGGGCAAGCAACGGCGAGGATTTTTGCAGGAGGCGTTCATCGATGTGGACGGGACGATGGCGCCGACCAGCGGCAAGTGCAAAGGGGGGATGGGCATAAGCTACAAGGGGATCTGGGGCTATGCGCCGCTGATTGTGAGTCTGGCCAATACCGGCGAAGTGCTTTACCTGGTGAACCGGCCGGGCAATGTGACCAGCCATGAGGGATGCGTAAAGTGGATTGACCGGGCGATCGGGTTAGTGCAGGGGCACGCCGGGAGGATCTGTCTGCGCGGGGATACGGACTATTCGTTAACCGAAAACTTCGATCGGTGGGATGAGCAGGGCACGCAATTTATCTTCGGGATGGACGCGCATGCCAAAGTGGTGAAACTGGCCGAAGCCTTGCCAGAAGCAGCCTGGAGCGGGCTGGAGCGGGTGCCCAAATATGAAATTGCAACCGAACCCAGGCGCAAAGCGCCACGGGTAAAGGAAGGGATCGTGCGCCAGAAAGGATTTAAAAACCAGGTGCTGCAGGGCGAAAGCGTGGCGGAATTTGACTATCGGCCGAACCAATGCAAAGGCACTTATCGAATGGTCGTGGTGCGCAAGAACATCAGTGTGCAAAAGGGCGAAGCAGTGCTCTTCGACGAGATTCGCTACTTTTTTTATATCACCACCCGCTGGGACCTCGGCAAAGAGCAGGTAGTTGGCCTGGCGAATCAACGCTGCGATCAGGAAAACGTCATTGAGCAACTCAAAAACGGGGTCAATGCGATGCGCATGCCCGTCGATGACCTTTTGAGCAACTGGGCCTATATGGTCATGACATCGTTGGCCTGGAACCTGAAGGCGTGGTATGGACTGCTCATGCCCAACCGTCAGCGCGGTCTGCAGATCGTGAAGATGGAGTTCCGCCGCTTCCTTCACGCCATCATATTGCTTCCGGCTCAGATCATCCGTAGCGGACGCCGCATTGTTTATCGGCTATTAAGCTGGAATGAATGGATGGGGGATTTTTTCCGCACCTGGGAACGATTGCGATGCATGTCGCCTGGGTAACCGATGCAGTAAAGCCGATGGACCGAAAGCACGGGAGTACTGTCGACGCATCTCTAAAGTGCACCAGAAATAACGCAATATACAATAGCAATCAGTGAGCGGACACCAAAAAACGGATCTGTTTCGCCGTGTGCCCGGTAAAATCCTCTCTCGCCGCAAACGCCAGCGCGCCGAATCAAGTCGCACGGCTTCGATTTTCAAAACACGCTTATTTTGGGACTAGTGTCGTGCCATCCGATAAAGCTCGTCGGCAGTGAATTTTCCCGGTGATTCCTTGGCGCGGGCCATCTCCCCGGCGACCGATTGCAGGACTCGGTTAAATGGTGTCGCAATCCCGTGGATCTTGCCCAGGCGGACAATTTCACCGTTGAGGAAATCGGCTTCTGTCGATCCTTGAGTTCGGGTCAAGCTCTGCCAGGTCGAACCAAGATTCCTCATGCCCTCCGGGAGGCGGTTAACCCCCCGTTTCGCCTTCGCACGGCGCATGAGCTCAGCCCTGTTCTCAAGCGGCAGACCCGCTGGCGAAAGGCACTGCTCGCCCTCCTCGCGGACGCGCTCCAAAAAGTGCTGACTGTCACCTCTGCCATCGCTGATAGCGTTCAGCGCATTGCCCAGATTTCCTATCATCTTTGCCCCCTTCGCCGCCATTACATTGCGGTTTCGCGTGACGGCAAAACTGGCCTTCTGCAGATCCGATTCCAACCTCTCGACCAGCGTATCTATTCCGGTCGGATACTTGCCTATCTCAAGGTATCCCGCGTTTCCTTCAACCGGGTTGTGGACGCTACCGTCTTCCAGGTAGATGCCCGTAAAACCCACCACGACTCCGTAGACCCGTTCAAAGTAGCGGGTCGCCGCCGGTTCGTTGGTAATGCTGTTCTGGGCGCAGAAGATCGGTAAATTACAGGAATCGGCCCCCGCTGCAATGAGCGCACGCAATGCCTCTTCGGTATCCTGCGACTTCATGCATAGAATAACGATGTCGCCAGGCTCCCATTCAATCGCTTTCGGAGAGGTTACCGCCGGGATGCGAATACAATATGTGTCCTGAGGGGTGATCAGTCGTAGACCGGACTCCGCTATCCTGCTTACATGACCTTGTCTCCCGATCAGGATCGATTCACATCCCGTGCGCTGAAGATGTCCGCCCATGGAACTCCCAATCCCTCCTGCCCCATAAATAATGTAGCGCATTTTGACCTTTTACGCTCTTAATGAATCCTACCAGCGTTTCGCCTCCTAATCGTAATCTTAATCCTACTCTCGGCCTCGGGGGCCCTCGGCCCTCCAGATTGCACGGTCGTACGGTTCATGATCCAGCCATAGTTGACGGCCACCGGCCTCGATGGACGACCTCCGAATGAACCGGAGCAGCGTTTCCCCTCCTAATCGCAATCATACTTTTCGTCTGAACGCGACCGCCTTCGCCAAGGCTGCTGCGGTTGCAAAAGCGTCCGGCTACATCGGCTTCAGTGATGGTCAAGGATTCAAGGTTCATGATCCAGCCATAGCCCCGCTTCGAAGACCAGTCACGGCGAATTCGACAAACGAAGACGGAAGCCACGGCAGGGGGCTTTGCTAATCTATGAAGCCCTCCCAGTCTGCGCCGCCGGCGGCCCCTTCGGGGGCAGCGGCTGCAATATCTTCCGGCGTGCGGGCGTCAACCTCGCCAGCAACGCATTCGAGAGCTGGTAGCCGTAGCGGTTGTTGGCCCAGTGCGGACCATAGCGATAAAGCACGATGCGACGCTCCCCTGAGTTCGTTCACCGGGCCGCGCCGTGGGCCATACAGTCGACAAACACCAGGGCGTCCCCCGCATTCAAGTGTACCTCTGTCGCTGCCTCGACTGCGTCGAGCGAGTCCGGTTGCTGCTTGAACGCCGGGTGCAGCAGATTCGACTTGTGGCTCCCCGGGAGCACCATCGTCGCCCCGTCTCCCTTACCGATGTCGGTCAGCGCCAGCAACACGTTCACCAGCCCGCACCGAAACATATTGTTGTGAAACCGGAACTGCGTCCGAGTGCGCCGCTTGTGCGCCCCCGAGTGCAGGGCCAGCGCCCCGCTCCGTCGCCGGATGTTGATGCAACCTTCGTCGATGAAGAGGCCGTCGTCGCCCCCCACGAACCGCGTCATGTGTTCCATCCAAGCAGGGTGATCGATCAGCCGTTCGAACGGCTCCCCCGCCTCGTACATATTCTGCACGAAGAAATTGTTGTCGTTTAGACCCCTACCCTCCATCCGGTGCATGTGCCCCTTCCACTCACCCGCCGCCATGGGCAATAATTCGTCGATGATCGCGTTCAGCTCCTGCACGTAATCCCCATCTAGAGCTCCTTGCAAAATAATATACCCTCTTAGATCAAAGAGGTAATCTTCCATCTCAGTCGGCATGGTTCCTTCTCTCAATGTTCACTGTCCACTTCCCACTGCTTACCATTTGGCATTCCGTGAACCCTGAAGCGGGAACCGTGAACTTCAAAACCTATAACCTTGCGCCAACTTTTGATCCGTATTGGACATACCACCTAAAATGGCATCGTAATTTGCCAAACCACTCCCTTAGGTTTTTAGAGGAACCAACCGGCGATCACAACGCTTCCCGAAGCGCCGCACATCAGTTTCACTCATGCGCACCGTGACGAACGTCTCATCCTCCTTGTATTTGGCGTCAACGACGTCGCCATGGGCATGCAACCAAGCCAGATTCTGTCCATCCTCTGGAGGTAATCCAATCGTATAACTCAGTCGATCGCGTTCGAAAAATCCCGACACGGCTTCGAGTAGGCCATCCAGGCCGGCACCCGTTTGAGCGGATATGAACAAAGCCTCAGCGTAGTCTTCCTTAATCTGCAGCAGGCGGGTCTTTTCGACCTTGTCCACCTTGTTGAATATTACCAGACGCGGAACACGATCAGCACCCAGTTCGTCCAAAGTCTGCTCCACCACCTGGATATGGTCGCGGCCAAATGAATCCGTGATATCTACCAGATGAAGAAGCAGATCGGCATGCTGGATTTCCTCCAAGGTAGCAGAAAAGGCAGCCACGAGACGATGTGGAAGATTGCGAATGAATCCGACCGTGTCAGTAAGCAAAATCTTCTTCTGGTCCGGAAGGTGCACCTGCCGGATAGTAGGGTCAAGAGTAGCGAAAAGCTTGTCATCCACATAAACGCCGGCACCGGTCAACGCATTGAGCAGGGTCGATTTTCCGGTATTGGTGTAACCCACCAGAGATACCAACGGCAGGGCTCTACGGCGCTGCCGCTCTAAGTTCCGGTGGCGCGAAATAGCCGCCAATTGGGAGGTAAGAAACCTGATCCGGGCGCGTGCCCGCCGCCGATCGGCTTCCAGCCGCGTCTCACCCGGTCCGCGCGTTCCAATACCGGCGCCTGTTCGCGACAGGCTGTGGCCCACTTCCCGCAACCGCGGCATCAGATTTCGGAGCTGAGCCACCTCTACTTGTAGCTGTGCTTCCTTGGTCCACGCCCGCTGTGCGAAGATCTGGAGAATCAGCTCGGTCCGATCGACCACACGTAGCTCAAGACGCTCCTCCAGATTCCTTAGTTGCGCGGCCGTCAGCGCATTATCGAAAATGACTAGGTCGGCCCGCTCCCGATCACAAAGAGCCTTGATTTCATCGACTTTGCCGGCGCCGGCGAAGTAGGCGGCGTCGGGTTCGCGCCTTTTCTGTCGTAGTTGAGCTACAGGCCGGCCACCGGCAGTTTGTGTCAACCGAACGAGCTCCCCCAACGAATCATTCGCCCGTGGCTCGCTCTCGTGAGCAACAATCACGTGAATGAGCACGGAACGCTCCGGTTGATGGTCCCCGGCATCCTGATCGCTCTGACTCCACCTTGACTCCCTGAACGAGGCTATTGCCCGTCCCTTCGTAAGTTGATTCTTTGCTGTCATGGTTTCCCCCTAATCAACCTGAGCAAAGTTCCCCCACATAATCATAATTGCAATCTTACTCTTACTCTCGGCCTCGGGGGCCCTCGGCCCTCCAGATGGCACGGTCGAAAGGTTCATGAGCGTCCGGCTACGCCCACGCGAAAACCGTAGCTGGAGCCATTCGGGTTCAGACCCATTTCGATTATCCATGCTTTCCTGAACGCGAAGGCGTCCAGCTACATCGCCTTGAGGACCTTCAATTTCCCGGTTCATGATGCTGACCTTGGTTTTGCATAACGACCCGATTTTCTCAGCTGAGATTTTCGTGTTAGTGTCGGATCCCCAACTGATGCATGCGCCGGTGAATTGCCTCGATCGCTTCCCTGAAGGGCCGCTCGAGATAAGCGAGATGGTCTTCTTCTCCGTGGTGGTGAGTGACCGTTCCGGCGGGTCGGTGAGGGGCCGTGTGCCGCATATATTCTAGTGTTCCCGAAACCAGCGTAAGCATGTACTGGGCAGCGGCCTCATCGAAGAGCCACCAGTCACCGCCCACTGCGACTGTAACAGATTAACCACCTGAAGGTCCTCTCCATCCGCTTCCCGGTGGGCGCCCTGAGTGGCGAGAAAGTGAACGTGCGAGTCACCGCTGAACCATCGCCTTTCCCGCATGTTCGTCCATCGCCTCAACCGCAATGTGAGGTCGCGCTGTCCCGGCGCGATCGACACCTTCTGGCGCAGGGGCTCGTACTCAAAGCCACGGGCTACGTCGACGATGACTTCGCCGCGCGGCAGCCACCTCTGGCACTTACCATCGATATAGGCATAGGTAATCTGTCCTAGGCGGAGGTCGCCTCCGATATCGACATGCCACGTCCCTTCATTCGAATGAACCTGGTTGTGGTAACCATGAGGCTGGTAAGGCACCCCCTCGGGAGAACGGAAGTGGACACGGCAGGGCACCGGTTTCCCGGTCTGTTCGTCGAGCACGGTTACGTGAACCCAGTTCTTTCCCCGGTCAAGCATCTCGAGATGGAGACGGGGACTTTCCCAAGACCCCTTTTCCTGGAGCTTTCCCCATCCCACCTCTCCCAACGTCTCCCCTTGCTGCTTCACCCCCACGGTAGCCGAGGGAACGGCGGCGATTTCGACATAAGCGGGACTCGACTGCGTGTTCTGCTTCTCCCCCCAACCTTTGAAGTCGTCATCGAGGAACTCCTCGCCGGTTTGCTCAGGCAATGGGTAGGGGTAAGTGGCCACGCCGCGGTCAACCTCCACCTCCAGATCAAATGGCTTCCCCGCATCCTCATTCCGGGGAAGGGAGATCTTTACTTCACGCCTTCCCTGGCGCACGAACGGAAATTCGTCAAGGTGACCGAGCGTGATGGCCGCGATCAGAAAGTTCCGGTCGCCCGGCTCAATCTCGATTGACTCTATGATATCCTCGGGCCTTGGATTCTCCCAAGCCCACAGGTAATAACCCAACGGAGAACCCTGCAGTCCCGATTTGTCGGGACAGGGAATGATCAAGTTCATAGCCGGTCGGGCGTCAGCAGGCCCTCGATATATTTCTCACAGGGACGCATATCGTCCAGGGCAGCGAAGCCACATCTAAATTTTCCGTTCACGGGCGGAGAAACCACGTTCACAGGCAAAGCCATTCTACACGGAGCAGAGTTCCCTTTTCTGTTGCTCTGCGGTCTCCGCGCCCTCTGCGGTTAATTAATCCAAACTCCGAATTGGAGAGCCAACCTGTCTCCAAGAGCATACTTCGAATAACTGAACCGCAGATTACCCAGATTACGCCGATTAATAATCTGGGATAATCTGCGCAATCTGCGGTCATCAACTGAGCGCGTTGGAGTTATCCGTAGTTCCTCGGTGAGGCATCATGGGATCGGTGGCTACTATCGGAGAAGCCGCTGGTCGAATTGGTACACTTCGGGTTGAAGAATCTTTACGTGCCGCATGTCGGGGTGAGCCGGATTGACCATAATGTTGTATTCCCGAGCTACAACCGCCGATGGAACGAACAGAAGCTGCTCAGAATTCGCAGCGATCCATTCCGTGCCAAGCTTGGCCAACTCAGGGGGCGGTGGGTAGGCATCCCAGTCCGCGGGCAGGTCGTTGATGGCGACCCTGGCCTGCGACACTGAGTCTGGAACCTCCAATGTTGCCATGCTCAAGTCCTTGGGCTTGATCGCCATTGGAACGTGAACCAGGTACTCCACAATCGCAAGGGATCGGTTCTGTGCCGCGTACAAGACGGCAGTCCCCTTCTCGTTCCATCGACCCCCTGCGATTCGAGCGCCCATTCCGGACAAGTCGTGAATATACTTCGCCTTCACCAGGCGGTACATTCTCATCAGAACACAACCCCATGTTCGATGCGTGTCAGTTCATCCAGTACCATGTCGGTACCGAACCGGGAGGTAAGCAGGCTTTTCGGTGACTGGCCTCCGAGAGCCGTGCTGGGCTGAGTGAGCCAAGTCAGGAAACTCTCCTTGTCCTCAAACACCTCGGTCCCTCTGGCTATGACTTCTGCGATGTGGAGGATACACTCGGAAACAACCCCGCTGAAGTGGTCCTCGGGTGCGTAGCGCTGAATCGTGCGTCCGGTCACCGGAAGGAGGGCCGCCATCTGGTTGACAGGCGACCCCATGTACTTGGCCAGATGCAGGAGAGACGATTTTGGGACTCCAATGCGACTCAAGTTGATGAGGTCCATCTGCGTTCGGACTTCCTGCCCGAGAGTGCTCTTCCCGCCAAGCAGTTCAGTGACAAGTGAAAGGGACATGATACCTCCGTCAGTTTCTTCTATACGATATTTGTCGTAAATTTAGCGACATTTATCGTATTTGTCAAGGATGCCGGCGTTTTAGACCGTGCGAACGCGGCCGCCGATTCGGTGGACATTGCCGGCCTTGGCCCCGCCTCGGCGCAGCCATGCCAACGCGTGGCGGAGACGGGTTGACGGCCGCAGGCTTCGATGAGAAACCTCCTAGTAAACCTTGTCGATTGCCAACCTTACCCGCTCCTCACGGAGCGAGCTACATGTAGCCCTCTGCGTGAGCGGAGGGACCCATTAACACCCGACTGCAGTCGGGTGCTCTTCTGCTACGGGGGAGCACGAGGGAACCGTTTCAACGGTTTCTCGCCAGACGCCTCGTCCCTGCGACGAGCGGGAAACCGTTGAAACGGTTAAGATTTCTCTCGAATCCCGGTCGTCACCGGGTTAAAATCCGGTGTCACCATTGACCTTGAACTCAGGTCCATGACACATCCATAGTTGATGACCGCAGGCCTCGAGAAAATCCCTCTAATGAACCACCAAGGTGAAACAGGCATCCCTGCCTGTCGCCAAGCCTGATCACGGGCAGGGATGCCCGTGTCACCTTGGGTTCGAATCTTCTGGCCGAATAGAATCGGAATCGCCTGAAGAAAATCTCGACAGCTCTTCCTGCGGGAGCTTTTGCTTGAGGCGCCCTTTCGATGAATTTATCTAGTGTCGATTTTTAGAGGCCGCCAGGGCAGTCGAATCTGGTTGGACCAAGAGCATTCTGACGGTGCAGTCTGGAGGGCCGAGGGCCCACGAGGCCACGAGTATGATTACGTTTAGGATTAGGAGGAGAAACTCTAGTCAAGTTCATTAGAACGAGACAGGCCGTCGTGCGACCCATCATCATAGGAGCCGGGCGGGGCCGCCGCCTCAATGCCCTGACCGATAACCAACCCAAGTGTTATGCCCCCGTGGGTCAGCAGCGCATCCTCGACTGGATACTCCAGGCGCTGGGCGAAGCCGGACTGAATTCCCCCGTTTTCATAGGCGGGTATCAGATTGATGTGATTCGCCGCGACTATCCCCTTCTCGAATTCTGCCACAATCTCGACTGGCCCAACAACAATATCCTCGCCTCGCTGTTTTGCGCCGAGGAATACATGCACGACGGGTTCGTATGTAGCTATGCCGACATCCTCTTCGGAAGCAACGTAGTCTCCCGGGCACTGGAGCATGAGGGCGATATTGTGCTCTGCGTGGACACCGATTGGCGGGCTCGTTACGCCCAGCGCTCTCAACATCCCGAAGAAGATGCGGAAAAGGTGATCGCCAAAGGGGACAAAGTGAACCGCATCGAACGCAAGATTCCCTCTCAGAACGCCTGCGGCGAGTACATCGGAGTGGCAAAATTCAGCAAGCAGGCAGTTAAATGGCTACGTGAACATCACAACCGCGTGCGGGAGATTTTTACCGGCAAAGTTTGGCGTGACGATACCCTCTTCGAGAAAGCCTACCTGATTCACCTGTTTCAAGAGATGCTCGAGCAAGGTGTGGACTTTCACATGGTCACGACAAACGGAGAATACATGGAGATCGACACCGAAGAGGATTACGCTCTGGCCAACTCCCATTGGCCTGCCAACCAGCGAGAAAGCAAGTAAGTAGATGTCCACGCTCAAACGATATGGTACTCTGTTCCCTACGGCCGTAGTTGGATCCATGCCACGGCCCGATTTCGTGCGCGAGGCGGTAACCGCGAAGAGCTCTGACAGAGGATCAACGTTCCAGAAGACGCTGGACGCAGCGGTGCGCTATGTCGTGGCCCTGCAGGAGGAAGCCGGCCTCGATGTGGTGAGCGACGGAGAGTGGAGGCGTGCCTCCTACATAGGCGTCATCGCCGAATTGGCCCATGGCTTCGAACTGGGGCATAATCCGAATGACGGACGACCCTGGACGGTCGTGGTGGACCGCCTGACACCCAGGCAACCGGGATTCATTGCTCAAGAGGCCCGCTTTCTCAAGAGCATTGCCGAGGCCAAAATCAAGGTGACGCTGCCGGCTCCCGCGCTTCTGGGTGAACGTCTATGGGATAAGGAGAAATCGGCCCATGCCTATCCCAAACGAAGAGAGTTTGTCGAAGACTGTGTGCCCATATTACGGCGTGAACTGGAACTGTTGCGCGACCAAGGCGCCGACATTGTTCAGATCGACGATCCCCACCTCTGTCTGTTGGTGGACGACGACGTGCGCGCAGGGTACGACGACCCCGACGATGAAGCGGATTTTGCGACAGGTATGACCAACGCCTTGGTGGAAGGCATAAGCGGATTGAATCTGGCTGTGCATCTCTGTAGGCGCGCCGGTGCCAGAGTGCGCGGTGAGATTTGTCATCGCGGCGGGTATGGTCCCATTATTTCCTACTTGAATCGCCTGAAAGTGCATCACCTGACGATGGAATTCACCAGCCCAGGAGCGGGCCAGGCGGAAGTCTTCAAGGAGCTTCGCGAAGATTTCGAAATCGGCTTGGGTTGTGTGAGCGTCCATCCAGGCGAGGTGGATCTGCCGGAGACTATTGTGGCGCGTGTCGAGCGAGCCATGACTTATCTATCCGCTGATCGTATTGTGCTCAATCCGGATTGTGGATTCGCCCCAGGCTCGGCTGCCCGCGTCGATATCGACGAGGTCTACCGGAAACTGAAAAACGAAGTAACCGCGGCCCGAATACTGCGCGAGCGGTATGGGTAGCGATTCCATGATTCGATTGGCCATTGCCGGGGGAGGATTCGGCGCCGACCACCATTGGCATGAACACCCGAGTTGCACCGTAACCGCAGTGGCCGATGCCAGCGAGGAGCGTCGCCAAGCCCTGAAAGACCGTTACGGCTGTGCCGAAGCTTTTCTTTCGCGCGAACGCATCGCGAGGGTCTCGGCCCTGGGCCAGCTGGCGGGGAACGACTTCCCGGCCGGAAGCGAAAATCCATACCATAACTCTTTCGACAACGAGATGGCACTTGGCATCACCGACCAAGGCAATATTTGCCGGTTCGGAGTGTTTTGGAATATTCGCGCGCACGGCGAGCGCGCCCAGTGGTTCGGCGAGAACATGTCGTGCTTCATGGCCGGTTCCGGCGGGCAACCCCCGGCGATGCAGAAAATCGGGAAGCAGTGACAGCCGTGATCACTGATCTATTTTGCTCAATCCGGCGCCCCGGAGCTCATCCCTGATCGAAGAACGTGTATCCCATTTCCTCGTAGTCCTCTTGAAGCTGCAGGTAGCCCTGCGTCATGAAGCCCACATCCACTCCGTGCACGACAAACTTCGCTCCCAGGTCGAGCACCCACTTCGACATCTCCAGATTGAATATGAGGGTGCCGAACACTTTGCCATGCCTGTGGCATGCGCTGGCCACGGTTTCGACCGATTCAACAAACTTGGGATGGTCGAACTGACCGGGTATACCGGCCAATACGGAGAAGTCGCCAGGCCCAAAGAACAGGATATCAACACCTTCCACCTGAGCGATCTCGTCGACCCTTTCCACCGCAACGGGCGATTCGATCTGCACGGCAATCCAAGTCTCCCGATTGGCATCCACGATATACTGTGGCATTGGCGTAGCGCCGTATTGGTTATCGGCATTGCCGCCGTCGAATCCACGCTCGCCCAAGGGCGCAAACTTAGACCAACGAATCACCTCCCGCGCCTCTTCGGCACTTTCACAGCGCGGATAGAGGATACCATGCGCTCCAGCCTCCAGCAAGCGACCCATACGCATGAATTCCTCCTTTGCCGGGCGGGCCATGATATCCGAATAGCCATGGCGAGCCGCTCGGGTAAGTTCAGTCAGCGTTTCTACGGACTTGTGATTATGTTCGAGGTCGATCCAGATGCTGTCGACGCCCATGCGACTAATTATTTCCGTAACCACGGGATCCGAAGACTTGACCTGGGTGGCAAAGGCGGGCATTCCTTCACTCCATCTTTTCCTGACACGGCTTGCTCTCATAGTGACACAAAACTTACAGCTCTAGCGATCTGTCGAGCATTGATTTCGGAAATATAAGCGCAAGGCGGGCAGCAAGGGGAGAATCTTCGTAGGGTTTTCCCCTGCTGACCAACGCCGTGAACTCTTCAATGCCACCTCATTCCTAGAGAACAGGACGCCCCTGCCTGTGCTGAGGTATTTTGGGGACACCACGCTAGCACCCCTTCACTTTGTCGACGACGCTGATCAAGGCTTCGCCCCTCACGAAACGCTTCAGGTTTTCGCAGAAGAGCGCGAAGTGGAGAATTCGGTGCGGTGACAAGTGAAAAAGACTTTCCCTAGACGCGGGATTCCAGGCTGTTCCTCATCCACGCAACTGGACCCGTGAAGCGCTAAGACTGCACCCTCCAAAAGAATAACTCCGTTTGATCAGGACTAGACACTCACTCCGAAGCCAGGTACTCCACGAACACAGGGCTGGTCCAAGCCATCTCCATATCCGTCTGCACGACACGCACCCAGTAGGAATTAGTGCCGTGCCGCGGTTCTTCGTCTCGATAGGAGAACGCGACCGTGTTCTTTCCGTTGTCTTCCGGCGCCAGGGAAAACGTGACTTTTCGATCCAATTCACCGATTTCGACACTTATCGGTCCTTCCTTCAGATCATTTCCCGATACGGCAAACCTAACCCGCTCTCCGAGACTCTGAGCCATGCGCAGAGTGCCGTTTGCCAGATCGTGCCCAAAGCGGTTCCCGCTGATCAAGCTGCTGTCGATCTCGCAGGCGAAATTCATCTCCTCGAGATCTCCATCCAACTCCACGATCAAACCGCTGCGGTAGCCACAGGTCACGGAATACCACCTTACCTTCGCCTCCGAAGTGGCAGTCAGGTGGGACCGCGGGCTGTCAAAACGCACGCGTTCAATCCTCAAAATACGTCCGCCATCGACGCGGATCCCACCCTCCCAAACAATGCCCGAATAGCTGCTAGGTCGGCTGGCTCCCTCCCATAGGATCCGCACGCGATTGCCTGCCGGGCGTGTCGGCAACGAATGTGAGTAAATACGATCGAGGCCTCGATAAAGCTCCACAGCTTCAATTGCCTCCGTCCCCTCCACACGGACAGCTACCTCGGGAAGCTCGTGAGTCGCGTATTCCTCTCCCATAAAATGCCCGCCACTGGCGACATGAACGATAATTCGTGCCCCCGTGGTGGCGTAGCAACGGCGCGCTTTAAGAGCCTCGAGAAAACCCGCGATGGTCACCTCACTGGCGTAGACCCCGGCCAGACCGGACTTGGCGTAACGCCGATGCTGATGCCCCGGTCTATCGTCGCCGGGACGACCCGTGTGGCTGTCGCTCCCGCCGAAAAATCCCAGGCGGTAACCACGTTCCAGCGTCTCGCGCAGGAACCACTCGAAACTTCCGTGGGTGGACGTCACCTCTACAGCGCGCTCCAGATTGGGCTCGTGAAAAGCAAGGTTTGAGTGCTCCCCGCCCACATGGGGAGTGATCAATGTGTCCGTGTTGCGGTAGGTCCTGTAGACGTCAGAAATGTGGGGCAAGTCTTCCCCCTCGTCGGACCTGTCTTTGAGGTTTCCGTGATGGCAGCGGCGCAAGCGCTGGTCGTGACGATGAAAGTAAATGTTGTGGTGGCCGCCAACTGCTGTCCCGGGCGACCATTCAAATCCGGGGACGGGAACAAATCGTCCCGGCTCGTAGAGGTCCTTTTCCGCTTGGAGCTGAACCTCCCAATCTTCGTTCGACATCATGAAGTCGTTCCGCTGATGGCTCACGAACGAGAGCGCCGCGACATCCCGCGCATGGCGGAAGAAGCCTGGTATCTTTTCCGCCAGTTCGACCTGACCGCCATGGTAGTCTCCCCAGAAAAGGGAGAACTCCTCACCGGGAAGGTGGCATTGGAGCGGGTTGCTCGCAGCCTGAAGATCACCCCCCACAAACCTTCCTTCGACCCGTAAAATTCCGATCTCGCCTGCCCGACAGCCTTCCAGCCAAATGACGCCGCCATCCTTTCCCGTGAATTCCAGGTGCTCGGCAGAAAGATCGACTCCTGCCGCCGTCAGGTCAATTCGACCACGAAACACCTGGGACGGATTTCCCCATTTATCGACGAGCTTCACCTGAATTCGAAACGGTTCCTCAAGCGCAACCATCGAGGGAACCGTCACCACCAGCCGCTCCGGTTCTCCCCCCAGGATACGAAGCGATGGCGGATTCGGCAACGAGACCCATTCTCCCTTTCCGTCGGGATCGACACTCACCCAAAAATAGTGCTTTGCCTCGTAGAACGTCTGCGCCCGCGAACCCGGTCCGCCTCGTGTCCGATCACCCCAGGTAACCTTCACCGACTCGCCCGCACTGAAACCCTTTCCATGCACGGCCAGCAGGAGGGTCTTGTAGTTTTTCACGATGACGGCGATCCCCGCATCCGTGGGCGCTTCGCAGGTGAAGTAATCCGCGCCTGCCGGATCTTGGAGTTGGGGCAGCCCCCAGTCGGTATCCGAATCGGTGTATATTTTTAGAGCGCCGCCCTTGGACAGGCCTCTTTTTCCGGCCACATAGGTCAGTGTCCAAGTACCGTATTCCCCCGCTACGACGTCAGCAGTGGGTGACAGGGTTGCGTATCCGTATTCTTCGCCAATGTTCATCGGTTCTCCAGTGGTGCCAGAGGTCAAACATCCAAATCTGCTAACGGGAATTTGCGAGCCATCTTTACCCGGAATTCAGTGTTCTGCTCGAAGTGCCCAGAGTGCCAACGACGATATCTCGTTTCAAGCGTGAACCGGTAAGGGTGAAATCAACCGTGCAGTCATGCCTGATTCGGAAGCTGATGAAGCTGGAGGCCGTCCCTGCGCAGTCCAGCACCACAGGGCGGAGACTGATCGGGTTCAGGGCGGGTTGGAGCGCCTGCTCCGTCATCTTAAAGGCAGGATCCTTACTCGGTCGATAGCGAAGCGGGCGCTTCACCCTACGGGGGCCCGGGCGTCTATAATGGCAGGAATTACCGACCGGGAATCCATCTTCTTGCGAAGCCGGCTACAGTGAAGGCTTCCTCTTTTCATCCTCCTGGCCACGTTCAGGGACCTGTTCCAGGAGTCATTTGGAGAAAATTTCTTGACGAAGTAAGAAATTTGGAGGAAATCTCCAGAGGATGCTCGTGCAAGAGAGAGCTGGTTGTCTGGCCCGGATCAATGGGCTATATTCACGGCTGACGGAGGCGGAGAGGCTGGTGGCGGACTATATTCGCGGGCAAAAAGAGGTCATATACCAGACAATCACCCATGTAGTGAAAGCCAGCGGGGCGAGCTACGGAAGCGTGGATCGGTTCTGTAAGAAGCTGGGTTATTCAGGTTTTCAGGACTTGAAGATTCGCTTGGCAGAGGATCTGGCCGCGAGGAAGGTGAGCGAGGGTGGGGCCACGTCTGAGGATTTCGTTGAATGGGAGGCGATTCAGGCGAAGCGCGACATTGACAACACCGTTCAGCTCATCAGCCGAGACGCGCTCAGACGAGCGGCACAGGCAATTGTGCGGGCGTCTTTCATCCTCGTGGCGGGATTGAGCGGTTCTGCGGGAACCGCGATGGGATTCGACTATCGTCTGGGCCGCTTCGGTCTCAAGTCAGCTTGCTACACCGATAATCATCTCCAGCGACATCGGGCGGCCGCGCTGAGCGAGCGGGACTTAGCCGTTCTGTTCTCTTTTTCAGGGAGTACAAAGGAGATTCTTGCTACCGGAAAGATCGCGCGGAAGACGAAGGCAACGGTTATCAGTGTCACCAACAGCATTGAGTCACCGGTTGCGGAATTGGCCGATGAAACCCTGATATCCGGCATTGTTAATGATCCGCTGGGGGCGGAAATCGCACCCAAAGTGGCGGTTGAATTTGTCATCAGTCTGCTCTTCGGGTTGATCGAGGAGTATATGGAAGGGTCACGAGAGATGCTCTCGAGGACGTTTTATGCGACGGCGGACCGACAGTTGTGAGAATTATGTGCGCAGACGGCACAATGACCCTACTGTTTCATTCGAGGTGATCCGGAAATCTGAGCAAACATGCCCTACAGATTGATCCCTTTTGCCTTCCGTAAAGAATATACGGAGCCGCGAATGTTCACTGAGCCGGACGGGCTCAAGAAAAGCTATGATGTTGTGATCATCGGCGCCGGGGGACACGGATTGGCGACCGCTTATTATCTGGCCCGTGATCACGGTATAACGAACATTGCGGTTCTCGAAAAGAGTTACCTCGGGGGCGGCGGAACGGGTCGCAATACGGCCATCGTCAGGTCCAATTACCTGACCCCGGAAGGAATCCGTCTTTACGACGAGAGTCTCAGTCTATTCCGGGATCTCTCCACCGAATTCGACCTGAATCTCTTCTTCTCGCAACGGGGCCATTTCACTCTCGCGCACTCCGACTCGGCCATGCGGACGATGCGCTGGCGTGCCGAAGTGAATAAGCACCTTGGCGTCGACAGTGAAGTGGTCGATCGAGCTTTCATAAAAAAGAAGTGTCCTCAGATCGACTTGGACTGCGGGCACAATATGCCGGTTCACGGGGCTCTGTTTCATCCCCCGGGGGCTATCGTGCGTCACGACGCAGTAGCATGGGGCTACGGTCGCGGGGCGGACATGCGCGGGACCGAAATCCACCAGTATACGGCCGCAACGGGTATCCGCGTCGAACGTGATCGTGTGGTAGGCGTCGAGACCAGCAAGGGATATATCGAGACCCGGAAAGTGCTCTCTGCGGTGGCGGGCTATACTCCCCACATTACGCGCATGGTGGGTTTGCGGACGCCCATTGTGGTGCAACCGCTGCAGGCGTGTGTGACCGAAGCGCTGAAGCCGTGGTTGAATACCATCATTGTTTCGGCCACCCTCCACCTCTATGTCAGCCAGTCGTCGAGAGGCGAACTGGTGGCGGGAGCGGCGCTTGATCCCTATGAGGTCCATTCGACGCGTTCCACCCTGGATTTTGTCGAGGGTCTGGCCGGGCATTTGCTCGAGCTCTTCCCCTTCCTGGGAGATGTCAAGGTGCTGAGGCAATGGGCCGGGCTCTCCGATATGACGCCCGATTTCGCTCCCATCATGGGAAAGACACGGATTGGCGGATTCTACCTCGACGCCGGTTGGGGAACTTACGGATTCAAGGCGACACCGGTGTGCGGGAAGACTATGGCCTATACCATCGCCAACGACGAGACCCATGAATTGACCCGACCGTTTACCCTCTCGCGTTTTGAAGACTTTGAGCTTGTCGGCGAAAAAGGCGCCGCTTCGGTCGGACATTAGGAAGTCACCCATCGAGGCAAATGACCGTCAACTATGGCTGGCAATGGCAATGAACCGTGGATTCTTGACAATCTTTGGAGCCTATGTAGCTGGACGCTTTCGCGTTCAGGACAGCTTGGATTATCGAGCGGGGCCTGAAGCCGAAAGGCTCCAGCTACGATTTGCGGCTGGGCGTAGCTGGACGCCTTCGCGTTCAGTCGAGGAGAATGATTATGATTCAGATCACGATCGCGGAGCGAAATGCTGCTCAGGTTCATTATACAGCCCTCCGGTGAAGGCGGCGCCGTGCACTGGTATGAAAGTATACCGTGCGAGCGAGGCTGGATGCTGGGCACCGGATTCGGAGATAAAGCGTCATGGCAGATGGTTAACATTTGTCCTTCGGAAGCGGGTGGCAAAGGTATGGTGCGGGACTGGCAAGGTTGCCCACCTTTGGGACTCGGGGGCCCTCGCCCCTCCAGGGTTGGCGCGATTTGCAGGCCAATGAAAACAATTCAATGTCCCGTAAACGGTGTCAGGCCACTGCAGGAGTTCGCCTTTGGCGGGGAATACCGGCCCATGCCGGATCCAGCCGAAAGCTCCGATCAAGCGTGGGCTGACTATGTATTCAACCGTGCCGGTGAACCCGGAATAAAGAAGGAATGGTGGTACCATATCGCCAGCGGTGTGTGGTTCATCGCTGAACGCGACACGGAAAAAGACCTGTTTATACGCACCTACTTGTTCGAGGAAATGAAGAAACATGCCTAACCCGCTTGTCTCACAGCGTCTGCCTCAACAGCGCAACGAAGTGATCGACCGGCGCCAGAAGATACGGTTCTCATTCGAAGGAGAATCGTATAAGGGGTTTTCCGGAGACACCATCAGTTCGGCACTGTGGGCCAGTGGCGTGCGCGTCCTCGGCCGAAGCTTCAAGTATCATCGTCCACGCGGTATCTTCAGCATGGCGGATGTTGACTGCAACGCCATGATGGAAAGTCCTGCGGAAACGAATATCCGGGGCGATGTGACTCCCATCACCGAGGATCTGACCGTAACGGCCGTAAACACGGTGGGCGGAGTTAAGAACGACGCCCTCAGAATCCTGGACAAATTCAGTGCATTTACGCCGGTGGGCTTTTACTATAAAGCCTTCCATACCCCGAGGAGACTTTTCCCCTTCTACGAGAACAGCATCCGAAAGGTTGCCGGCCTCGGCAGGGTCAACGAAACCAGGTCGACTCCTCCGTCTCCGAAAGACTATGCCTTTTGTGATGTCATCGTCGTGGGTGCGGGTCCCTCCGGCCTGGCGGCAGCTTTCTCGGCCGCGGAGCAGGGCGCACAAGTCATCCTCGTGGACGAGAACGAGTACGCGGGCGGGAGCTTTCGCTACCTTCATGTCGGAGATGAGAACTTCTCCAAACTGTGGGACAGAGTCCAATCCCACCCTCGGATTGCAACACGGCTTGGGACGCTCGCCGCAGGCTATTACGCCGACCACTGGCTCGCCCTCGTGGACACGCAGAGAATGACAAAACTCCGGGCGCGTTCGGTGGTCGTGGCGGCAGGATGTTATGAGCAGCCTGCGGTATTCAGGAATAATGACCTTCCGGGCGTTATGCTGGCTGCAGGGGCGTTGCGGCTGATGCAATTGTATTCGGTGAGACCGTTTGCCAAAGCGATTGTCTTGACAGCCAACGCCGACGGCTACGAGGCCGCGCTGACTTTCAGCGATGCGGGAATAGAGATCGCGGCGATGGTAGATTTGCGCCCGGCGGGCGAACCCGGTTCCCTGGCTGCGGAGGTTGCGAAGCGAAAAATACCAATCCACCGTGGCAGCGCCGTTTACGAAGCCGTGCCCGGTCCCGGCAAGCGATCGATCAAAGGCGCCGTGGTTTGTGCGCTCGATGCAAAAGGTGCGGTTCTGCCGGACACGGGAGTAACGATCGCCGGAGATGGAATCGCCATGAGCGTGGGCTGGACGCCAGCGGATGGTCTCCTTCGCCAGGCGAATACGCGGATGGTTTACAGTGCTGATCTCGAGCAGTTCGTTCCCCACGAATTCCCCTCGGGGGTCTTCGCGGCGGGCCGCGTCAACGGAATCTACGACCTCCATCATAAGATCGAGGATGGCCGTTGCGCGGGCCTGGAAGCTGCCCTTTATCTGGCAACCGCTAAAGAGGACAAGATCGGTCCGAGGCCGGAACGATCGGGGCCTGCACGCAGCCATGCCTATCCTGTCTTCTTCCATCCGAAGGGGAAGAATTTCATCGATCTGGATGAGGACGTAACCCTTAAAGATATCGAGAATGCCTGTCAGGAAGGGTTCGACTACCCCGAGCTGCTCAAGCGTTACTCCACCGTTGGAATGGGTTCGAGCCAGGGAAAACACTCGAACCTTCTCGCCTTGCGTGTCCTGACTCGTTGGCGAGGCGAGGAAATGCGCACCAAAGAGATGACTACCGCTCGTCCCTTTACCCGTGCCATCAAGCTCAGTCACCTCGCCGGTCGCATCTTCACTGCCGTTCGTCGGACCCCGATCCATTCCTTTCACGAGGCTCATAGAGCAAAGTTCATGTACGCAGGCTCCTGGATGCGGCCGGAGTACTACCAGACAGATGGTCTCTCCCGTGAGCAGTGTATTTACCGGGAGGCGAAGAATGTTCGGCACGGCGTCGGCCTGATCGATTTGGGAACGCTGGGAAAGATCGAGGCCTGCGGTCCTGACGTGGTCGAGTTTCTGCACCGGTTCTACACCGGGTTGTTCGCCCGGTTGAGGGTGGGCAGGAGTCGCTATGGAGCGATGTGTGATGAATCGGGGGTCGTCATCGACGATGGGATCGTGGGGCGGTTGGCTGAAAACCGCTTTTACTTCAGCACGACCACTACCGGGTCCGACGCCATCTTTCAGCTTATGCAGCGATGGATTATCGAATGGGGACTTGGCGTTCTCCTGACGAATGTCACCAGCCATTATCTGGCCATGAACCTAGCCGGGCCGCACTCGATCGAAGTGCTGCAGCCGTTGACCGATATTGATCTCAGCGGGGCGGCCTTTCCCTACCTGCGAATACGGGAAGGAACCGTGGCGGGAGTTCCGGCGCGGCTCTCGAGGGTCGGTTTTGTCGGCGAGTTCGGGTTCGAGATCCACCTCAACGCAGACGGCGCCTTACACGCGTGGAACGCCCTTATGGAGGCTGGAAAACCGTTTGAGATCCTTCCATTCGGGGTAGAGGCGCAAAGGATACTGCGCCTGGAGAAGGGGCACATCATTATCGGTCAGGACACAGATGGGCTCACGCAGCCCGATGAAGCCGGCATGGCATGGGCCGTAAAGATGAGGAAACCGTTCTTTTTCGGGCAGAGGAGCCTGGTCATACTGCAGAAAAAGCAACGCCTGAGAGAATTAGTCGGCTTCACCTTACCCGAAGATTATGAGGGACCACTCCCGAAGGAGAGCCACCTGGTTATCGAGAACGATGAAATCGCCGGCAGGGTAACCAGTATCGGTCTCAGTCCGGCAGTGGGCCGACCCATAGGATTGGCCTATGTGAAACCGGAACAGAATCAAGTGGGGCGGAAGATCAATATCCGAATTGAAAACGGCGCCTTTGTCGAAGCAACCGTCGCCGCCCTGCCGTTCTACGATCCCGAGAATCTGAGGCAGAAGCCAAAAAAGACAACGGTCGCGTAACCCTTAGGGCAGTGAAGCCGCAACCAAATCCAGCGGGAAAAAAGGAAACCACGGATTTGGGATGTCGCTTTGCTCGGTACACGGATTGACATGGATTTGGGAAGATATCTTTGCACAAACGGGAGATCTCTGAGGAGATCATAGCGGGTGTCTTCGCTGTGTACTGGATTCTCGGATATCGATTTCTCGCAATGCTCACCTCAAGGCGACAGTGCTTTGCCTCTAATGCGTCTTTTTCCGGCAATGCCAAATACCTATCCGTACCCATCGGTGGCATCCGTGGTCTCTCTTCTATCGAGCTTAAAATCAATGCCTTATGGAAATCCGTCGAGAAATACTTGCTTGGAAAACCAGAATTCGAGGAATCGTAGTCCAGAGGAGTAGGAACTATCACGCAGCAGCTCTTTTCGATGTCATATCCCAGAATCAGTCCGATCCATAGCGAGTTGGAGAAACTGAATCCGAACTGGGGTGAGTTGTTTCGGATGCGGGTCGCGCTCCGGTTTAGCTCTCTCGATGAAGAGAAGCAGCGCTTGAGCGATCTGGCCCTCTGCGACCTGAGCGCCTTGCCGAAACTCGGACTGAAGGGAACCGGTTGTGAGGAATGGCTGCGAAACGAGAAGGTCGCCATACCCCGGCAACTTTACGAGCACGAACAAATCGAAGGGGACGGCCTGGTCATCCGGACGGATCGCAACGAGTTCTTTCTGGAGGAGGGAATGAACGGGGAGCGCGTGGGACAACTGTCCTCCTCTCTTGGTTCGGGCAGTGGAGGTTGTTATCGTGTCGAGCGACAGGATACAGGGCTCCTCCTTGCCGGGCAGCGCGCCAGGGACGTCCTTCGGCAGACTTGCTCGTATCCGTTTGCTGAGGACGAGAAGCAGTTGGTGATGACCCGGGTAGCGCTGGTATCGTGTGCCATTCTGCGGACCCGGATCTTCGGTGTTCCCGCCTTTCGAGTTTGGTTCATCCCGAGTTACGGGATCTACCTGTGGCAAAACCTGCTGCAGATAGCGACGGACTTAGGCGGCGGCGCTATCGGGATTGAGTGTTTGCGGAGGGCCTGATCTGAGACTTCACTGCTGGAGTAGGATTAAGTGTTCAGGTGTCAGGATTCGATTGCGCTTCCTCAGAACTGACAACTGTTCACGAGCGAAGCGAGAAGGCCTGACACCTGAAACCTCTCCCTGGTTTCACCCACGATATATCCGGCAAGCGCGAATGCAGCCGGGCGCCTCACTTGTGTGAAACTTCACTGCTGATGCCGGCGGGCGATGGATGATTCGAAATACAGGTGCCTCTTCATCTTCGTCTCCTTCATCATCTTCTTCCAAGAAAGCGCCGGATACGCCTTAACAAGCGGGTTCGGAAGGAAAAGGAGATGAAGAAGAGTGGAGGGTAGCGGAAGGCTCGCAGTTAACCCACAGCGACGGACATGTCCTTCGACCACACCAGAGGAACCTGACTCTCGTCGTCAAGCACATCGCCGACTGTCAGCTTCGCCATTTGCTCGTCCGAAAGTATGTTTTGCCTGCCGTTGAAGGTGGCGCCGTCGGGCATGTAGGCGCAGGTCATGGCGCGGCGGTTACGCGGCGTCATGTTGGGGCCGGCGGCGTGCGCCATCAGGCCGTTGTGAAAGGCGGCGGCGCCGGCCTTCAGGACCACGGCGACCGGCTCGATGTCGCGCCACTCGGGGTACTCATCGAAGATGGCGCCCACGTTGGGGCTGAAACCACCTCTCTTTTCGTACACCGCCATGCGGTGGGAGCCGGGGAGGTAGTACATACAGCCATTCTGAATCGTCGCATCGTCGAGGGCGATCCAGATCGAGATAGCGTGCGGGGAGCGAAACGACCAGGCCGGCACATCGATGTGCCAGGAGCTGGGATTGCCCCAGGGGCCCTTCTGCAGAGTCTGGTCGTGCCAGACGCGAATGCCGTCAATCCCTTCGAGTTTGCAGAGCATCTCGCCGAGCTCGGGGTTGAGCATACACTTTGCGACTGTGTCGCTGATCTTCCAAAGATTCAGCCGCTGTAGGAAGACGCGGTCGTAGAACTCGTTGCTGCCCTCACCGTACTTGATACGCTCATTGCCCTCACCGGTCAGCTTGGTGTTCCCCATCTGCTCGACACCAGCGTCGACCGCGTCACTCAGCTCTGCAAGCTCCACCGGGGTGAGGAAGTCCTTTACTATCGTCCAGCCTTCTCGCTGGTGGTGCTCGATCTGTTCGACGGTCAATTCGGTTTTCATTGTATCCTCCATGTATCAGCCGCTCTGGCATTCGAGAATGGCCTTCCTCGATTCTTCCGACCGCTTTCCCGGCGCAGCTTTCCGTAAGCATCCAAATCCAAGCTGATTGTCTTGGTTGCCATGCATGAAATCATCAAGGAACCTGGGGTGCAAGCCGAGGCCAATGACATCATCGAAGAGTGACGCTGCCAGGTGTTGCCACCGGTTGATCGCGATCACAAACCACAATGGTCTGGCGGGTCGGCGCTAGCCGACGTTGGCTTCCATTCCCGTATGTGCTGCAACCGGACGCTGGTGCAGCAGTATTCTCACGGATTCTTGCAGCGAGGCGCTGGATCGTGCTCCTGTGGCGGGACCCTCCCCCCACGTTGCAGAGTTCCCGGGGAGCGTTCTCAGCTTCACGGCGTCGACAAAATCTTCCGAGCGCCCACCTACCGGGATGATCCTCGCTGTAGCGCACCCGAGCAAAATAGATGCCGTGAGGTCCCTTCATCTGTTCAGTCACCGCGGGAAGGCCATGGTAGTCCGCCTGAGCGATATTCATTTAATCGCCGCCACTCGCCTCCGGTCGAAGTGGTGAATCGAAACCCATTCCGTGCCCTCTTCATTCTACGGTACCGACTGGGTGATGTTCTGGTTCATCCATGAGAAGGCGCCTCTTCGGCAGAATTCGGCGCCTTCTTCAAAACCCTTTTCCCGGGACAAAGTGATAGGAGTGAGCAACTCAATATCGTCGTCCACATTTCGCCAGCCACGCGTCGCGAAAATGAGCATCCACCGGTCCGCGCTCAACTGGCACCCGTTTATTTGCGCCGGGTAGACATCGTCGCTCTGCCGCTCGCCCTCGATCCCGCACTCGTGGAGGAGCTTTCCCTGTGGCTTGATAAATTCGATCATGAAGCAAGTGTGCCTGCCTCAAAGATTTCAGCAGCATGAGTACATGACGATCTTTATCAACGGAAAGCAGAAGCGAGTAAAGCGACCGCCTACCATCGACGGGCTTCCGGTAGACGAATTCATAAGCAGGAACGCCGACCCCATCTGGCTCCTCCAGCATGAGATGTATGAAGAGTTGCATCAATGGGAGTTGGAGGAGCAGAAATTGCGAGGAGAACCTACCTGCGATTTCGGACAGGACGACAATTTGGACGTCGAAGAGGACGACCAACTGCCATTCTGACGCTTCAGTTCGGGCTACAGTAACCGAACAACCAAGTCGCCAACGAAATAAGCGACGATTGCCACTCCCAGGCCTACGACAAACATGTCGAATCCGCTCCGAATAAGGCTCCGCCCCGTGAAAATGCTGCGCGCCGCTCCGACCGCGAAATGGGAGAGCATAGAGATAGCGAAGGAGGTCACAATCGCGGCCGGTCCCTGGAGGAAGAGAAACGGCGCTACCGGGATGAGAGCGCCCACCGCGGTGGCCGAACCTGTGATCCATCCCTCCTTGAGGGGAGTCGTGTGCGGTTCCCCAATCTTGAGTTCCTCCCTGACCAACTCCTTGAGCGCTCTCTCAGGGTCTTTCATGACCTCGCCGGCGAGATCCCGCGCCCTCTCCTCATTCATCCCTTTGGCCTGATAGATCAAGCTCAACTCCTCTTCCTCGAGTTTCGGCATGAGCGCGATCTCCTCTTTCTCCAATGCGATCTCATGGGCATAGACTTCCTGCTCACTTTTGGCCGCAAGGTAACCGGACGAACCCATCGAGAGCGCATCGGCGATCATCCCGGCGATACCTGTGACAAGGACTACGCCGAAGTCGACCGAAGCTCCGAGGACTCCGGCGACGAGACCGAAATTTGCGGTCAGCCCATCGTTAAACCCATAGACGATGTTGCGCACAAACCCGCCCGACTCGATCTGATGCCACGGTTCCCCGGATACATCTGCCATCTTGGCGAGGGTCTGCGCGTGCTCAGCCGATTCCTTGGCCAGCGTAAGGGCGGCCTCCTTCGGATTCCCATCCTTGCTCTCGCGGTAGAGGGAGAGGTAGCCCTTCACTTCCTGGCCCTCTTCGCGCAAAAGCACGGTGAGGAGCGTTTCCGGCCCAAATCGTAAGGCAACCCAATTCAGCAGTCGGACGCGCAGAGAAGGGTTCGTTTTCGGAACCGCAAACCCTTCCTCCACGATCAATTTTCTCCAGATCTCGGTATGTCGATCTTCGACATCCGCGAGACGGTGATAAATCTCCGCCTTGCCTGGATCCGCTTCAATCTCTGCTAGCCTTTGGTAAAGAAAGGCAGCGTCCGCTTCGTCCTGCAGGTGCTCCCTCCAGACCGCCAACACCTTTTTTCCGATCAAACCCATTCCTCCCGTAGGGGGCCTTGCTCTCCACAAAGAGGATCGGTCGCGGGAAGAGGGAAGCGAGCGATATTCTCATCCGCCCTGGGTCGTTCTCCCTTCTTTTCGTAACACATATCCATCTGTTGACCGGGTGAGATATATTTAAGCGGGTTCATTGAATTGACACAGTGTATTCTGGAAATTGAACGACAACCTTAAAAAGCCTACTCCCCGCAGCAACGGTCTTCGCCAAGGCTTCTCTGAAACTCGTCTCAGACTGGGCATGACCCACCCCGCCCTTCGGGCACCCCTCCCGGGAGGGGATCTTTGCCTAACGGTAGCCAGCTATAACAGTCCCCTCCTTGGAGGGGTGCCCGAAGGGCGGGGTGGGTTCGATCTCGCTTCGTGGCTCCTCGCTTATGGACGCGTAGCGGGAATTGCGTGGCCTGCGGGGAATCGTGCACGACGTGACCCGGGGCAACTCCGGCAAAGCCTCCGTAAGCCACCGGGTACGGATGTGCCTCCAGTTTCATCCCCGTTTGATCCGGCCAAGCGTCAGCGCAGCCGCGCGCTTTAAGCGAGTCTTTCTCCTTCCCAAGGATCAAAATGGATCAGGTGTGAGAGGCCAGAGGTTGCAGATGGGCGAGCCTACAGTAGAAGCGGCGTCTCGCCGCTTTACAATTTCCCGACGGCTGATGAAAGCGGCGAGACGCCGCTTCTACTCTACCCACTCGGCACCCTTCGGCGTCCCGGGAGATACTTCCAAAGGGACATAGCCGTTCCACAACAGTGAGCTGGCTGGCGTTCCCCTACACCCCCTCTTCCCCTCAAACGGCTTTGCCGATTATCACGGAAATTCCTACGGAATTTCCGCTACATTGATCAGACAATCGTAATCGCCACCCCGCGGTCCGGCTGTTCCAGGTTGCCGCTGTCGTCGACGGCTCGGCTCAAGATCGTGTAGGCGCCCGCCCGTGGCGGCAACCATGGATAGTTCCAGGCCTCGCCGCGTCCCCTTGCCGGATGCCACGTGACACCGTTATCGAGAGATACTTCGACCGCGGCGACTTGTCCGCCGCCGGCGTCCTGAGCGGTGCCACTGATCACCAGGGTGCTACGAGGCAGCGTCGCGCCCGGGCCAGGAACATGCACCATCGAAGTTGGAGGTTCCTCATCGGTGGAGGCAGTTGCCTACGTAAGATCCGGTTGCAGGCCCATGTCCGCAAACAAATTGACGGTTGCTTGCTGGATGTTCTTATCCGGTCAGTTTGGATCGACGCCCACCCGTGTAGAATCGGAATTTGCCAGCTCCGGTGGTACCCCGGTCTCGGTATCGTGGTGCGCATCCAAACCCCAACTCCACTGGACCGTGCCCGCGCCGAATACCAGGGCTCCGCTTGCGTAACGATAGAGCGTCAGATGGTGAGTCGCGCTACCCGAGTCATAAACGGTGCCATGGTCCTGAATCTAGGGAACGTTGTCGATGGTGTCGACTCGACGCGCGCCCATCCCTCCGTAGAAACCCATTCGATAAATGTCTATCCGATAGTCGGTTGAGTCCGTTTTGATCTTGAAGAAGATCGTCTCACCCTGGTTGATGCTGATGTCGTGACCGAATCCCTGTATCGTTGGATCCCCCCAGCCGTTAATGTCCCACTCAGTCGCTGGATCGCCCGGCAGACGATTCTCCCGGACGATGCTGTTGGCAGGTTGATTGCTGCGAGCTATCGGTTCTTGACTCACAGATTCTTCTCATCCATCGAACGTTTAAGGTCTCGAATGGCGGCGCTCACCGACTTCGCGCTGGAGCGTAATCCCGACTCCGACAGCAGTCGGGGCGAAGGGGAAGCGGGAATGTCGGTGATGCAGCCTTGTTCCAAGACGTGCGTCGCGGATTGTCTTTTCTTCGTTCACGTTCATTTTCCTCCCTCCATTTCTGCTCGGTAATCTCTAGTCGCTTTCCGATCCGGAAAGATCGTCTTCAGAACTGAGACGCGGTACACCTCAGTCGGTGTTGGGTTCCCAGTTACGACTCTGGCGCGCCTTGAGGAAGCCCTGATTCGTAGACTTAAGCTTCCAGATTTCAACCTTGCTGATGTTCATCGGGTGGCCTTGTCGCCCCCGGAAGTGATACGCCCTCAGGGTATTGCCTCCATCCCGATAGCCCATGTAAGCGTTCAGCGCCGCCTGGCGGCCGTTGACGAAGACCTCGACCAGGTACTTGTCGATGAAAATGCGCAGCTCAATATCCTCCCCCTCCGGGAGATCAGAGACAGCGAAAGGCGCCTCGGTTTCGCCGATACAGATCGTGCCGGCCTCCGGTCGAATCGACACCGGTAGACCTTCGCCGTTGCCGGCGGCGAACAGTAGGAAGCCAAAGCGTTCTCGCTCAGCCTCACGCCTTTCCATGCTGATACTCAGTTCGAACGAGTCACCATCAAGTTCGGCAATATATCCGTTGTTCGCCGCTGCACCTCCGGCATCGTCGGGTGGTCGCACCACATAATCATTCAGCGTAACGGCGTCGTAACGCAGTGATTCCAGCTCGCGCAGCGGGCGAATGCGGAGGCTACCGTCTTCGGCAAGACTCAACTCGCGCGGCAGAGACTGGACTGTCTTCAGGTCGATCGCCGGATTGGCGGTTGCCAACCAGGCCCACATGACGCGACGGCCGTCCGGAGTAAGGACGCTCTCCGGCGCGAAGTAGTCCCGGTAGACAGGGCGCGTGAGCGACTGACCGGGGCGCCGCCAATTCATGCGCCCGTGGGTTTGCGGTACGAACTGCTCGGTCGCGGCATCCCAGTCGCCGAGATAGTAGCGGCAACCCATCGAGTGACTGATGCACAGCAACATCCACTTTTCGCCGAGCTTGAAGAAATTGGCGCAGGAGAGATCTTCGCCCGCGGCGACGTCCAGCATATCGTGTTTCAGGAAGGGCCCGACATAGGTCCAGTTGACAAGGTCGGCAGACTTAAACAATGGCGCGTTACCTCTGGCGGAAAAGGCATAGTAGGTATCGCCGACGCGGAAGCAGTCCGGGTCACCAAACAAGCCAATGTCCTTGCCGTCTGGTCCGCCTTTCGGCAGCACCGGGTAAGGTTGCTCCCAGCTGCTGAGTCGAGCGTCTTTGGCGACGGTGATGTAGGTGAAACGCGGAGCCGAAATCCCGAAAAACCCTGGCAGACCTTGGTAGATAGCCGCAGGCCTGCCGGCCTTGGTAATGAACCCCGTGCCGCTGAACATGCCATGGTCGGTAAAGGAAGGCTGCAGCCTGGTAGGTTGCCAGGTCCAGTGCAACATATCCGGGCTGGTAACGTGGATGAAGGAGTAAGACTGCTTGCCCTGCCACGGGTGGCGCAGAATGTAGTGGAGGTGGTAGGTGCCGTCCAGGTAAAAGGCGACGTTGGGATCACCGGGGTCACTGTCGCCACCGGGATGCATCAGGTGGTAGTTGAGAGCCAACTCGTCGGATACGATCGTGTTGTCGGATTGTTTCATAACATACTCCAAAATCTGCACTGCAACGCTTGCATTATTATGAGAAAATCTTCGCTAAGACACTCGAAAGTATTCCGTCATTTTCGGCTACGCTGACCCTACCGTCCGAACGCAGAGATGATGGCGTTAGTCGGCGTTCTCTGGCGTGCCTGGTTGGCCTAATAGTGGTATTTGAGCTGAGCCAGGTAGATGGCGTCCTCTGTGAACTTGTAGACCATTCTGTGTTCATCCGTGATTCTCCGGGACCAATATCCGCTAAGTGCATGCTTCAGTAGTTCCGGTTTTCCTAATCCATCCGTCGGATTCCCTTTCGTGTCCTTCATCAACGCATGAATCCTCTTGAGAACTTTCTTGTCGGTCTTCTGCCATTCGAGGTATTCCGACCAGGCATTCTCAGAGAAAATCAGCTTCATTCGGTGATCTCCCGCTCGATACCCTTTCCTTCTTCAAGTTCCGCGATCGATTCCAGCAGCCTACGGGCATTCTTGGGGCTGCGAAGAAGGTATGCGGTCTCTTGGAGAGATTCGTAATCATCTAAGGAAATCATTACCACCGACATATCATTTTTCTTGGTGATTATGACCGGATCCCGATCAGAGACTACCTTTTCAATCGTCTTTGCCAGATTCTCTCGAGCGCTAGTATAAGTGATCGCCTTCATATGTCCAGAATACTGGACATGTTTTGGAGGAGGTCAATCTCCTTCGATGACCAACGTTCCGCATCCGCGAAACTGACAACGAATCGGCAAATGATTTTCATATCGTTCTCCCAACGACCAAGCTCAGGCGATGGAGGCGCTAGCCGACATTGTCCAAAACCGCCCGGTGTGCTCCCAGCATGGGCGAGCCGTGAACGGGGTGCAAGTCCCGTGTAGGCCCTGGGACCTGGGCCTTGCCCGACGCCTCGCCGGATGAGTAAAGTCAAATCGGTTCAAATCGCTTTGCCTCGAGACCGCGCACGTGCTCGCCCATGAGCAGCGGGGTGTTGATCAGCTCGCGCAGTTTGGCGTGAGCCAAGCGCGAGGTCCCGCCGCCGCGAAAGGGATCCTCGTACCACATGTAGCGATCCCGATAGCGACTTCGAGAAGAATCAACCCCAAGGGCTCAGAATCGTGTACGATGGGGATGCCGAGCCCATTGGGCAGGAGTGGACGCCGGGTAAGGGTCTCAAGTAAGAAACGGACTCGGAAATGGGTCGGAAAGTCCAGGTCCGGGCCGTCACGGGCAGGGGCTGGTCAATTTCCGTATCTCCGAAGGGATCAGCGGGGTGCTCGCCGTCGGCACCGCCGGGGAAAGCCCCACTCTGGACTGGGAGGAGCACAACTCTGTGACGGAGGTGGTCTGCAAGCAGGTCAAAGGCCCGTGCCGGGCGCATACTGGTCGTGGAGTGAGTTCAGCCTACCCTTGACCACGAACGAAGAAAAAGAGGCGCCAGAAGAAGCAGAAGCAAAGGAAGTTGCGGAAGCCGCCGGAAATGAGGATACTCTCCTCACGTGGACGAGAAGATCGAGGCACTTTTCGGTCGTGCTCATGCGATTTCATTTCACAGCCTCCAAATGGTCAATAACAGATTAAACGACACCCTGAAAAAGCCTACATCCACCTGCTGGCTGACCCATGACACCTCATCCGAAATGTCCCGGAAGGCTGATTCGGGATTACTGCGAGTCTCGATTCGCCTCCGTATCTCAGTTCAGCCGACACTCCTGACTTTGTGAACCTTTGAAGACTCTTTTCACCATTCTTATTGCGGCCGTGCTCATCGGGAGCGCTTTCACTTACCTGACCGAGCCGCGGCAACAGAGCGAAGTACCGATCCTCTACTGGGGCTCGGGCATCAGCGAGGTCCGCATAGAGCAACTTCAGATCTTTCACCAGTGGCTGATCGATAACGGCCACGTAACCGAAGAGGGCAAGCCCATTCTCGAGCTGCGCCTGGACCAAGGAGGCCGGGGGAAGTACAAGCAAATGATCCAGGGCGTGTCCGGTGTAGCGAGCGACCTTCACTACGGTACTATGCCCTACATGGAGCGGGCCGGTATGCTGGCCGACTTGAGCGAGATGGCGCAGCGGCTGGGCATCGACGAGTCCACGACTTACTCGACCATTGAGGCCGACTTCATGGTTGAGGGGCGCCAATACGGGTTTCCCATGTACATCTATATTCCGACCCTTTGGGTGAACCTGGATACGTTCGAAAAATATGGGTTGGATCCGCCGCCGCGCCGCTGGGACATCGCCACATTTGAGCGGATCGGTAAGGAGTTCATCCGGCGGGCCAACAAACCGGACCAGCGGCAGACTTTCTTTTTTCTCGGAGCTATTACCTCGGGAAACAATCAGCGCTTCATCCGCTCCATGCATCGCGATCTGGGTCTCGACGATTTCAATGAAACAATGACTCGCTGTACGCTGGACGACGAACGCTACATCAAGGTCCTGAAACGGGTTTATCAGTGGACCCACGTTGACCGCATTCTGCCCACAGCCGCCGATGAAGTCTCATTCGTAACGGACGCAAGCTACAGCTCGGGCGCCCGCAATCTATTCTACAAGGGAAATTACGCCATGATCGCAAGCAGCCGCAGGATGCTCTTTCAGCTGCGCCAATTCAGTCAGCCGCCGCGGCTAAGCGTAAGTTTCTTTCCGGCCGACGAGTTTCCCAACACCATGCCGGTGGCCATTGCCATGGGCATTTACGAGCTCAGCCGGTATAAGCGGGAAGCGGAGCTCTTTCTCCAATTTCTAAGGAGCCGGGAACACAACATGCATGTTGTGGAGCGTGCCTACGGGATGCCGCCAATTCCGAAATACACGGAGCTCGACGCGTTCAAATTCCCCCCTGAACATCCCAATGAATGGGGTGTACATGAGGCCCAGGCAGAAGCCCTGAAAACAATTGCCATAACCAGGCCTCACAGCCCCTTCGTTCCCCTCGAGCCGAGCTGGTTGGCGAAAAAGCAGGCGCTCGAGAAAGTACTCGCGGGTACTGCCACCCCCGAGGAAGCGGCTCGCGAAGCGGCGCAGAAAATAAATCTCGAGATACAATATACAGTTGCCGACAGCCGGCGGCTCCGGGCACTCTACGAAGAACGAATTGCCCTTCAGGAGAGGATTGATCGGTGTCGGGCCTCAGGGCGCCCTGTGCCGGTGGAGTGGATCAAGAATCCCTTCCACCGGCGTTATTTCTCATTCAAAGGAAGGTCTACTCATGAGGGGTAATTCGACGTTTCAGCGCCTCAATGGTGAATTCATCGCTTTCCAGGAAATCAAAAAAATCGGCTTCCTCCAGGCCGACCGCATGGGCTCGTTTGCCCACGTCCTCGGCGATATCGATGGGGACGGAGGCCAGGCCGCTCTCGTCGCCGTGCAAAAGGTCACCCGGGCGAATCGTTAAGCCGCAGATCGATACTGTGATGTTCAAGTCGATATAGACGCCGTATCCGTGTGAGACGACCCATCCCGTCGAAAAGACGTGAAACTCCGGCGTTCGTCGCCGAATGGCGTTGCGGTCGCGGCCGTTGCTGTCGGTGACGATCCCGGCGCAGCCGAGTTTTTCTAAAGAGGTGCAGAACATGTCTCCAAACAAGCAGCATCGCTTCCGTTCGTGCCCGACGTGTTGGGCAACGAGCACTGCCGGCTTGGGGGCCGCATCGATCAACCCCACCAGTTCACCGATGCCCGGAGGGCGCTGGTCACCAGGGGTAGTGGTATCTAGTCTCATGTCCGATAATTAAGTTGAATTAATCTGTCTTACCATGTTATGCTATCGGCATGGCAAGACCCATATCCATAATTGAACTTACAGATCTTGAGCTGCAAGAGTTGCAGCGTCGCGTGAAAGCACCGACAGTATCCGTGCGCGACAGCCTTCGGGCGACAATCGTACTGCGTCGTTCCGAAGGCGTCAAACAGGCGCAGCTCGCGGAAGAACTCGGGGTTAGTGTGCCCTGCGTGAACAAGTGGTCGCAACGCTTTGAGCGAGACGGCTTGGAGGGATTGCGGGACAGGAAGGGACGAGGACGGCCCCGATGGATACCGGCGGGCAAGGTTGAGAAGGTCATTACCGAGGCTACACGACCGCCGAAGCCACGCACTCGCTGGAGTGTTCGCACCATGGCCAGGGAGGTGGGGATTTCCCCCGACAGCGTGCAGCGCATCTGGCGGGCTAACGATATCAGGCCTCACTTGGTCAGGACGTTCAAAGTGTCCAATGACAAGTACTTCGAGCAGAAGTTCTGGGATGTGATCGGCTTATACCTGGATCCGCCAGAGCGGGCCCTTGTATTGTGTTGCGACGAAAAGAGCCAATGCCAGGCTTTGGAGCGGACCCAGCCGGGCTTACCTCTTGGCGTGGGAGAGATTTGCACCAAGACACATGACTACAAGCGACACGGGACCATTACGTTGTTTGCAGCCTTGAATTATCTGGACGGCAAGCTCATCGCACGCACCGAACAGCGGCATACCCATGTAGAATGGTTGCGGTTCTTGAAGCAAATCGAGCGGGAGACACCCAAGCAGCTGGACTTGCACTTGATCGTTGACAACTACTGCACGCACAAGCAACAGAAGGTCCGCAAGTGGTTGTCGCGCCATCGGCGTTTTCACATCCACTTCACCCCGACCAGTTCGTCCTGGTTGAACCTGGTCGAGCGCTTTTTCGGCGAACTGACCCAAGATGTTATCAGGGATGGTAGTTTTACCAGCGTCAGGCAATTGGTCGAAGACATAGAAACCTATCTGGCTGAAAGGAACCTCGACCCCAAGCCTTACAGATGGAAGGCGAAGGGAGAGGAAATCCTGCGCAAGATCCAGCGCGCCAAACGTGCCTTGGCAAAGCAGACAGGGAAAACTGATTAATTTATGTTATTTATCGGACACCACACTAGAGTACAGGTGATCGCGTAGCCGACCATCGGTTTGGCAATCTCAGGGGTTTGACAAACCAGTTCGTTGGTGGCGTAGCCGGTAGTCGGATCGCGCACTTCAAAATGCTCGATTGCATTGGCTATGGTTGCACTGTCAAATTGGCGCAAGGTTTCGATAACTGACGGGGATAGTGTTTCGGACATGACGAAATCTCTCTTTCTGATCTGTAGCAGTCCGGGCAGATAATCAAGCGTTGATGCCGACAATGCCCTAAGGCTCCGCTACTTCCATCAATATTCTAACGCTTTTGCTACAGAATTCGTTCCACCACCCCGCCCACTCCCGGAACTTCTTTCGCCGCCGCGGCGGGTACCTGTTTAGCGTGTTTCCGGCTCCCCCGGTGCCTTGACCCGCCAAAGCCTTGCGGCGGCAGTTGAGACACGGATATGGCAACATGGAAGGTCCGGGGACAAGGAGAACTGCAATCCCCGGCGCCTCAGAGAGACGGAGGCATATAGCCAGGGGTGCAGCAAAGTGGAACCCCTGGACCCGAATCGGTCAAGTCACGCGCCCCGTCGGGGCGGACTGGCCGCCACCGAAACGATGACGCTAAACAGGTACGCGGCGGCGAGAGAAGCTCCGGGTGAGGGGAATGCGGTCCCCGGGTGTGAGTAGTAGCCGGAAACCGGCACCACCCCGGCACATCAAGACCAGGGGAGCCGGAAACACTCTCAGTACATACACTGATTTTCTCCGATAGCCTGCTGGCGTGGCCTCCTGTCAGAACGCCGCGATATTGAGCACTGCCTTTTCCCGGGGAGTCAGCGCGCCGATCTGCTCGCTGCTCATCCCGCGAAAATGCGTATTTGGCGGCACCTTCGCCTCCAGCCCCCAGAACTCGCGCTCCTGCAGCGTCATTTTCCGGCGAATTCCCTGCGGAATGAGGCGATACGAATCGTTGAAACCTTTCAGCCACCACCGTTGGAAGTAATAGACCAGTGAATATCGCGGACTATCGCTATAGTTTGTGCCGCTGGTGTGCCAGGCGGCCGAGTCCCAGAGGATGACGGACCCGGCAGGCGCTTCGGTACGAATGTAACCGCGCGGAAGCGTTGCGGGTTGTTCGGGCGGAATTTCGTTCGTTAGATGCGAACCTGGCCACAGATAGGTCGCCCCCGTTTTTTCCGAAAACTCAGAGATCGCCCACACCGACTGAACCGCCATCGGATAATGCTTTCCCCCGATGAACGGCTCAACGGTGAAGGTATGCCAGTCGGCGTGCAGGTGGCCGCCGAGCTTTGTCCAGTCCTTTTTGCCGGTGGGCAGGGGCTTGCGAATCGAGACGTCGTGGGCGAACATGTCGTCGCCCAGATACCGACGGATTGCCTGCACAGGCCTGAGGTAGCGCAGGGCCAGGCCGTAGAAATGGGGGTGTTTTCCCTGGGCGTTGAAGCACATGTGCAGGTTTTCGCTTTGCAAGCCGTACTTGGTAGCGATTTCGCGCTCGGCCTCCAACACTTCGTCGATCGCCTGCTTGGTCTTCTCGATCTCCTCGGGAGGCAACACGTCGCGAATGATAGTGTAGCCTTCCCTTTCCAGTTGGGCCACGTGTTGGTCGACATCTAATCCATCCATTTGAACGACACCCTTAAAAAGCCTACTCCCCGCAGCAACAGTCTTCGCCAAGGCCAAGTTCAAAGCCCCGGAGCGGCCCTTCATCGAAAGTATATTTGGTAAAGAACCCGCCCTGCCATCTGGGAGTATCGGGAACTGGTGCGAAGCGGTCAAATTTCGGATCGGTGGGATTGAGACGGTTTTCCGCAGAGTCCATCCAGGCTCCGAATATGATCGTCTGCCATCGGGGACCGGGCTGAAAGACCCAATCGATCTCAGTTCCTTCGACCTCCTGGGCCTTGGCCACGCGCTGGTAACTGCCAAAGCGGTCTGTTCCCGCGTCCTTGGCCCGGTTTTCTCGACCGACTGGAAATAGGCGATGGTGCCGCTCAGCTTCTCTTTGAACAGGCTGAACTTGATGCCTGTTTCCCATCCTTCACCGAGGAGCGGAGTGGCGGGGACGGCCAAGGCAGGGGGAAAGTTTCGTTCGCGGATGGCCAGGAACTGCTGCACTGCGGAGTCGGCTTTTGAGATATAGTAGCCAATGTTCTTCCTTACATTTACCATAGCGGCCAATTGCATTGTCCAGATGTTCTGGCTGGATGTCTGCAGGATGTCGCGGCTGAGAATGTCGCCCTGCTTGGTCTGTACGAGTCGCAATGAATCCTGACCTTGCTCCATGTGATCAAACCGCGTTCCCGCCATCAGACGCAGGCGGTTGTTGAAGAGCACCGCGGTGTTGGTGACGTAAAATCCCTGGTTTCGAAATATGCGGTCCGAATCCTCACCCAACGTCCACGTAAAATCCGGCAGGTTATTGTTATCCTCATCGGGTTCGGCGGTGCCTTTTCCCGGGTAGTCAAACTTTTCCAGGTCGACGACCGTGATCATGACTTGCGACGGTGGGAAGAATTTCAGGCCGCTGCGAGTGACCCGTGGACTCGTGACGGATTCGGTAAACAAGGCGAAGTTTTCATCGTATACGGTGCCCCCAATTAGCAACTCGTTACGGAAGAACTCGGGGCCGAACTTTGCAAAGAGGTTCCCGTTAAAGCCGTTCGTGATGTGGCTTTGGGACCGCCGCTGGTATTGCACCAACCCCGCAACGACTTTAAGCCGCCCAAGCAGAAAAAAGCTGCCCCGATCAACGAGAAGCGCCGCCTGGCCATGGCCGAGCGCATGGCCAGCGAGGAGAGCAGGGAGATTTACCGCAAACCCAAACAAACGGTCAAACCAGTTTTTGGGATCATCAAAGAAGTGCTCGGTTTCCGCCGTTTTCACCTGCGAGGACTGGCCAAAGTGGAAACCGAATGGCACCTGGTGTGCCTCGCTTACAACTTCAATCGGCTTTTCAACCTGATCGGAAACGATTCGGGAACAACCATGGCATAAAGTCCAATCAGCAAGGATTTTCAGCCCAAAAGATCGCCATCCAGC
The DNA here is from genome assembly GCA_963665345.2 of Opitutales bacterium. Taxonomy (GTDB): domain Bacteria; phylum Verrucomicrobiota; class Verrucomicrobiia; order Opitutales; family CAXXNP01. Next base: position 1,299,467 of record OY762281.2, on the reverse strand, counting down.
TCTTCGCAGAAGAGCTTTACGCAATCTGTCGTTTGCCTCGACCACTCAAACTCCCATTTTCTCACTTTAACCCGATTCCTTACAGAAACTCAGAATCTAAGCCCGACCGATTGCTAGTAGCCCGCTGCCAATGCGTCAGGGCGCCGCGAATCGGCGACCCCGTAAAAATAACCTCTGGCATAGACGATCGTATTCGCCGTGCCCAGTGCTTCTGATTCCTCGACAGTATGACCCATCTTCTCCAGCAGGGTGCGTGTGTCGGGACTGATACCGTCTTCGACATAAAGGTGGTCCGGCAGCCATTGATGGTGTATCCGTGGTGCAGCTACGGCGGCAGCGGGTTTCATTTCATGTTCGATTACATTAAGAATCACTTGAAGCGCGGAGGTTATGATGCGGCTGCCCCCGCGACTGCCGGTAACGAGCATGGGACGTCCCTCCCGGATGACAATGGTCGGAGACATGGAGCTTAACATTCTTTTTTCGGGTTCGATTGCATTGAATTCGCCGCCGATGAGACCATAGGCATTGGGAACACCCGGTTTTGCGGAAAAGTCGTCCATTTCGTTGTTGAGGAAGAAACCACCTTTCGGTAGGTAGATCCGGGATCCAAAGGGAAAGTTCAGCGTATAGGTATTGGCGACGGCATTTCCATGGGCATCCATAACTGAAAAATGGGTGGTGCTTGGTGCCTCTTCGGAGGGTGTTCCGGGCAGGATATCCGTGCTGGGGGTGGCTTTCGCGGGATCTATCCGGGAACGAATGGCGAGCGCATGGTCTTTGGACAAAAGCCAATCCAGCGGAAGGGGGTGAAAATCACTGTCGCCGAGATGTTTGGAACGGTCCGCGTAGGCGTATTTCATGGCTTCGGCCATGAGGTGGATGGTAGCGGCACTGTTGTGTCCTTTTCCTCTGAGCCGGAACGGTTCCAGTATGTTAAGCAGTTGCATGATATGCACGCCTCCCGAACTTGGCGGAGGCATTGAATAGACGTCATAGCCTCGGTAGGCACCCCGTATCGGCCGGCGTAGAACCGCGCGGTAGTTCCTGAGATCCTGGTGCGTAATGAGGCCGCCGTTTCTCCGCATTTCTTCCACAATCTGATCGGCGATTTCACCACGGTAGAATGCATCCTGCCCTTTCCTTGCGATGAGTTCTAGAGATCGGCCCAGCGCATCCGGTACGATCCGGGTTCCGGGATCGACAGGTTCACCAGTTTCTTTGAAAAAAACCCTTGCGATCTCGGGTGAAGTTATCAGGCGATCGCGATAGTGTATTAGCTCCGTGTAGAGGTCGCGACCGACAGGGAAACCTTTCGTCGCCAGCTCGATCGCGGGAGCAAGGGCCTCTGCGAGTGTAATGCTACCAAAATGCTCCAATGCCATGGCAAATCCGGCAACGGTGCCAGGCACACCCACCGCGAGATGGCTGGACCGTGAGCGTTCGGTGTTCACGTCTCCATTCTCATCCAGAAACATATCGCGCGTGGCGGCTTGCGGCGCCTTTTCGCGGTAATCGATGGCAACGGTTTTGTCGGAGCGGGCATCGTGGATAAGCATGAAGCCCCCACCTCCGATATTCCCAGCCTGCGGATTAGTGACGGCGAGGGCAAATCCGACCGCGACCGCTGCGTCCACCGCGTTTCCGCCCTGCTTCAGGACCTTGACACCTGCTTGAGTAGCGAAAGCCTCCCGGGAAACCACCATGCCCATGCGGCCGGCTACGGCATGGTGCCGCGAGTGCCGATCGTAGGCAGGGAAGGCAGTAGCACCTGCCGGCGATTCGTTTCCCCCGACATGGGCACACGGCGCTCCCAATACGATTGCAATGAGAAGCTTCAAGCCGTTCATCAAGGCCAGTGTAGACGAATTCCGGGAAAGATCGACCGTGCAATCTCCGCGGAGCGCTGACAACAACCGCGCTTCCTGAAAAGAATAGCCGCAAAAGAGCACAAAAAACACAAAAAGCCCTCCTGCTGCAACTGATCCAGTTTTTCCGTTACATCGGTTATTTGATTAATTCTCCCGTTGCCTTTTCAGGATCTCGTGTGAGCTTGGACGAGGATTCCGCCGATGGATATCTACCAGTTTCTCGCCCACCACAATATCGAATACGAGCGGCACGACCATGCTGCGGTGTTCACGGTAGAAGAAGCAAAACGGCTGGTCCCTCCTTTGCAAGGGGCGAAGACCAAGAATCTCTTTTTGCGCGACAGAAAGGGAAGACGGCACGTTCTTGTTGTTGTGGGGCACGATAAGAGCGTGGACCTCAAGGCTCTGTCCACGCTTCTGGACAGTTCCAGAATGAGCCTGGCCTCTCCCGAACGGCTGAAGAAATATCTGGGCATAACGCCCGGCGCTGTTTCGATATTGGCAGTTGTGAACGATGCCGACAACGAGGTTGAAGTGGTTTGGGATCGTGACCTGTGGAAGGCGGCCGCCTTTCAGTGCCATCCGCTCGTCAATACGAGTACTCTGGTTATCTTAAAGGATCATCTGAAACGCTTTCTGGAGAATACAGGGCACCAGGTCCGGCTGCTCAACGTTCCCGCAAGGGACTGATGAGCGATCCGGAAAATCGTCGTCATCCTCGTCCTCTTAGTCCGAAATCCGAAAACATGGAGGAGCGAGAGGTTTTAGCTTGCGAATAGAAGCTTGAGAGCGGTGGTCCGCGTATGCCCGCCTATGCGGTATACGTGTAGTTGATGATTCGTGGTTTTCTCGGTTCGTTGACCACCAAAGTGGCGCGGCGCTTCCGGTGCGAGTCGATGAGCTTGTATGGATTTCTGCAGGTACGGGGACTGAAGATGCCGACGGTGACATTTCGGATTTGTCTGGTGGCAGGCAAAGCGAAGTCGAAGGGCAAGCTGGAGAAACATTACCGTCAGTTGCTCCAGCGGGGCCGCCAGCTGGCCTAACCGAACCTACATGCCTTCCTTGACGAAACCGACCAGATCGTCCTTTTCCTTGAGTTTGACCTCGGTCTGGCTCTCCGTGTTTTCGCCTATATGCGGAACCGATGCCGCAGCCATCAGAGGAAGGTATTTTCTGAGGTCGTCGCTTTCGTCTTTGTTCTTTACGTAAATGCTCCAGACCTGTACCGGGCCCTCGCTTTCGTCGATTTCACGATTGTCGCGCGAGGTCAACCTGAGAAACTTTTCATAGGTGGTGATGGGCACGATCTTCTCCTCGATGCCCACCATTTCCACACGCGGCGGGTGATACACCGTGGTGGTCACATAGGTCACATTGCCTTTGCCATCAACCACGGGCGTCGCTACCGTGCTGTAGCCCCCACCTCGTGTGGCATACACCGGATTGGAATACGTCTTGAAATCGATCTGCGGCTCACCCACGCCATAGGAGATATCGATGATCATATCGGCGTGTTCGACATCGGGCGCTTCATAGTAACCCTTGCTGGAGAGGGCGGTACGCACATACTCGGCAGCTTCCTTGAACTCGAGGTCGCTTTCGCTGATCTCGGCGTTCGAGCTCACGATTGTGTACGATTTCAGCTCCTCACTCGCAATTTCAGGGTTGTTGATTGCGTCGACCTTGAAATTGTAGCTGCTCTGACAGCCGCTGACCAGAATTATGGCGACGAGAGGGAGTAGAGGGTAGGTTTGCCAATTGATTTTTCCCCGCATAGGTAATCTCCAGATTTTGATGGTTGAGGTAATATAACTTTTACGCGCTTTGTCGGGTGCATACCCCCCCATGCGCAAGAGAATGCTTAGCATATCCCTTACTCTCTTCGGCAAGCAAGCCTAAATATCAGACGAATCATCCGATCCGAGGTCCCCCCTGAGCTCCTTGAGTTCCTGTTCCAGCAGACGTATGCGCTCTTCCGCGTCGGCTTTGCGAGATTCGGCGTCTTCTAACGTCTTCTTCCGGGACAGGGCCTGTCCCACTTCATCTTCCAGAGCTTTCAATCGGACTTCCGCTTCGCGGGCACGTGTTTCGGCTTCCGAAAGCTCCCGCTGTGTGATACGCATGCCTTCCTTGATCGCCAGTTCGCGTTCCCGCGAAGCTGTCGCGGTCGCTTCAGCCTTGCGGATTTTGGCCAACTCCTGCTGATGTGCGCGCTCTTGCGCGAGCGCTTCCTGCTCACGCTGAACTTTCGCCTCCTGAACGGCACCGATAACGCCGCCGATGATGGCGCCTCCGGCCGCGCCGATGGCCGCCCCTTGCAAAGTCTGGCCACTCTGACCGCCGACGATCGCACCGGCTATGCCGCCTCCCGCAGCGCCCATGCTGGCACCCTTCTTGGTTCGTGAGCTGGTCTGACAGCCGGCCAGAACAAGCGCGAAAATCAGGATCACGGCGAACATGCCGGATTGCGCCAGATGAGTCTTTCTCTTCATAGATAGCTGCTTATGGCGTGTCTTCAACCATCCGGCGGTCCGTAAGGGCAAGAGCCCTGGGTTCGGATGATATTCCCGGCACGACCGTAAATGTAGTGCGGTGTGTCGCACACTAGCAAATATTGAACCAGAACGGAAAAGATTGTTCCCAATCCTAATAAGGAAGAAACATTAATAGGCGGCAAGAGTCATTTATCAAGCATGAACGCCTCGATTTTTGGGCTTTCGACCCGCTATCCCACGGTTTTTGATCTTGTCCCGGAAGGCCTGGAAGCTATGCTTCGGGAGCCTGCTTTATGGGCCCGGTGGGCGCCTTCCGGGCGCGACGCTTTGCCTGGCATGACCTGGAAAACATATCGACCATCGCTAAATCAAGCCAACCGCCGTTGCCGCGGCGGCGAAAACGCCACCAACTCATGTCGCACAGCCTGAAAAGACCCAGCCTCTTCTCCCGTGAAAATATCATTCAATTCCTAGGCCTGGTTTTTGCACTGGTTTTCGTGCATACCGCCTACGAGACCATCATTCGGCCCCAGGCTCGAAACATTGAGCGGGCAAACAAAGTCATAGCCGCGCAACAGGGAGACGAAGCCTTCGTTCCCGAGCGCAACGTGTTCACAATCATCAAGGACTTCGAGCAGGAAGTGTGTTTTATCCTCTTTCTGTGGGCAATCATTATGATAACCTACAAGATGTATCATGTCCTGCAGGAGAAGAAGGTGCTGGCGATCAATTTTCTGGATATCGAAACGGGCGAACGCATAATACCGGAAGAGGCGCTTATTCACACCAAGCAGATCGAGAACCGCGTACAAAGAAATCCACGGATCGCGAACCTTCTGCTCCCGCGTGTCATATTTACCGCCCTGCAGCGCTTCAGCGCCACCCACTCGATCCAGGATGTGGCTCATTCCGTGCGCGAGATTGCGGAATCGGAAGCCGACCGGCTCGATACCGACCTCTCGCTCATTCGCTACATTGCCTGGGCCGTTCCCTCAGTTGGGTTCATCGGTACCGTTCGCGGTATCGGCCAGGCCCTAACCCAGGCCGACCAGGCTATCAAAGGCGACATTCAGGGTGTAACCGCATCCCTCGGACTAGCGTTTAATTCGACCTTCATCGCTCTTTTCCTGAGTATCATTCTGATGTTTGTTATCCATACGCTGCAGAGCCGGGAAGAGAGTCTGATTCTGGAGGTCGAGGATTATTGCCGCGAACGTCTGGTGGCGGTCATGAAAATTCCCTTCCAGGAGCAGAGCGAACTCACCCTGACCTAGCGTCTTGTCCGACAAGCTAGCATGTACCCGTTTAGCGTCATCCTTTCCTTCGCCGGCTCCCCCGGTCTCGTGCCGGAGTGGTGCTGGCTCCGTGCTACAGAACGCGTTCCCACCACCGACCCCTCTCCCGGACCTTCTCTCCCAACCGCCGCGGCGGCTGGGAGAGAAGGTCCGGGAGAGGGGTATGCTGTCCCCAGGCGTGAGTGGTAACTGGAAACCAGCGCCACCCCGGCACGAGACCGGGGGAGCCGGAAACACGCTAAACACATATGAAAGCATGCTTACTAGTCTGACCAGACACGACATCAATCTTACAACCGAAGGACTGAAAACGTGAGTACCATAGGTATTGAGCTTTGTGACGAAGGCGTCCTGGCGGCCAATGTGGAGAATCGCACCCCTCTGATTCCGCTCGAAGAAACCCGTCTGGCGAGTCCCGCGTTCGTCCACTTCAACGGCCGCAAGTTCCGAGCCGGCCAGGAAGTAGAGGATATCTGCAGGATTCACCCGAAATTCTTTACCGACGACTGCTGGGATCAGCTCTCTCTGCGCACATCCGACCTCATGGCGTCGGGCAAAACACCCCACTATTCCGAGCTGGCCTATCATCATTTCAGGACGATTTGGGAACGCCTGAACGCTACCGGAAATCCCATCGACCGGGTAGTGCTCGCCGTCCCTGGCTACTACCTGTTGGGCGAATATGGCGATGAGGAAAAGGTTGGACTCCTGCTCGGAATGATTGCCGACCTGCAGATTCCGCTCGCTGGAATTATCGATATGGCGGTGGCCTCGCTGGCCGGAAGGCCCGGCCGTGCGCTCGAGTCCTCAGGTCGGGTCCTGCACTTGGATATTCACCAACACGCCACACTCATTACGGTGCTCAACTGCTCGGACAAGGTGAGCCGCGAAGAGATCATTCGTATACCCAATACCGGTTACTCCGAGATTTTGGGCGACCTCATACCCAAACTAGCCAACCAGTTTCTCAGCAAGACAGCATTCGATATTCACCACGCGGCTGAAACCGAGCAGTCGTTTTACAATCAGACCAGAGGTTTGCTTCATCGGCTCAAGATTCAAACCGAAGGCACGCTGGAGTTGGTGCGTTTGCGCCGCCCACGAAAGATGCTGGTCTCCCGGGACACCCTTGCCCGGCACCTCGCACAGATCATCGAAAAGATTCAGCGGCAAGTCCTGCGGGTGGCCCATACCCAGATTGCCGGGGCCTCCCCGGTCACTCTGCTCATGACTGAGCGAACAGCCAGAATTCCCGGCCTCAAGGAAAGCTTAGCCCATACCGGAAGATTCGCTGTCTCCGAACTGGAGGAGGGCGTGGCGGCCCTGGGAGCATCGCGCTTCGGCTTGAGTCGAACCGTCATTACCGATCTGGAAGATGCTCCCTTGACCATAAGCTGTCACAACAGCGATCTGGGCTTGGTCGGCCCATCATCCAGCTCCGCGCTTGCTCGACCCGAACCTCAAATCGCAGAGGGGGAAGCCAAACAAGCCGGCGCCCAGGTTCCCGCTGCAGAACTCGAATCTTCGACCCAGCCTGCTACCCATCTGGTGTGGCGGGGCATGGCCTACCGACTGAACGAGCAGGATTTCTGGATCGGCAGCGACTTGCCCGAAGGCCAGCCTGGGCTATCCCTGCCGGATGGATCCGCCTCCCTGTCAAAACATCACTGTTCGATCCGACAGGATAGCCGACATACCATCATCACACTCGAGGGAAATTCCGGCGCCTGGTTAAATGACGATAGAATTACCGGCCACACGTCCGTCAAACCCGGAGATCAGTTGGTCCTCGGCGACGCCACGTTCAATGTGACCTTTCTCTTCATTCACTGCCGGGATTGACACGATATGGCTCGAAAAAAACCAGCCTTTCAGCCCTACAGCATCTCGTTCCTCGACTGCATCTGCTGCGGGTTTGGTGCCGTCATCCTCCTCTTCGTGCTTACCAGTGGGAAGAAGTCGGAATACAACAAAAATCAGCTTTCCGATGTCAAAGTCGACCTCGGCAAACTGAATCGGGAAATTGACGACGACGAACGAAGCCTGAAGAAACTGGCCGAGATGCTGAAGAAGAAAAGCAAGCTTCTGGAAATGCTGCTCAAAGAAGTGGAAGTCATGGCCCTGACCATCACCGAAAACGAAAAGGAACTTAGCCTGGTTCTCTCCAGTACGAGCGATCTCGAGGAAACCAAGGAAGTTCTTATCGCCGAGTTGGAAGATCTGCCCACAATCCCTGAAGAGCCGCCTGTCCTTATACCGAATCCCGTAAAACGCCAGTACCTCACCGATTTCAAACTCGACGGCGAACGCGTTCTCTTCCTGATCGAGGCTTCCGGCGGTATGATGGACTACACCCAGGACGGCGCCATCCAGCGCATTTCCGATTCCAAACAGGAAAAGAAGGAGGCGCCCAAGTGGCAGCGAGTCGTGCGCGCCACCGAATGGCTGCTGAATTCGCTCAGCCCGCCGAGCCGCTACCAGGTCTACTATTACAGCAAAGACGCCCATCCCCTGATCAAGGACAGGCCGTTTGACTGGCTCGACCTCACGGACCGGTCCACCACTATGGAAGTCCTCGATAACCTCAAGGATATCGTGCCGGAAGGAGGTGCTAATCTGGAGCGAGCTTTTTTCGTTATCAGGACCATGGATCCGCTGCCCGATAATATCATCATGCTCATTGACGGCCTGCCTACCTTGAGCGAGTCCATGAGTCCAGGCCAGATGGCCGACCAGCAGACCCGCGTGCGCATGTTTACCACCGCGCGTCGCCAGATACCCCTGGGCGTGCCCATCAATATAATCTTGTATCCCTTTACCGGCGACCCCGATGCCCCGGCTCTATACTGGCGTCTCGCCTGCGACACCAAGGGGTCATTCGTCTGCCCTTCAAAATCCTGGCCGGATACCTGATTCCGATTGCCCGACCATGCGCAGAAAACCCAGACGCGATATCACCGTATTCAGTCTTTCTTTCCTGGACTGTATAAGCTGTGGTTTTGGGGCCGTCATTCTGCTCTTTGTGATTTCACTCGGATCGGAGCGTCTCGTCATCGTGCAGGTTCGCGACACGCTCCTCAAGGTTTTCCAGCAGCGCATGTCGTACCGGACCGAACTCAGAACCAAGAAAGAGGACATGATTCGCCAGGACCAGCAACAGGAAGATGAGATCCGGGAAGGGGAAGAAAAGAAGGCGACCATGCAAACCGTTCTGGAGGAGATCCTGCGCCTTTTCAACGAAGCCGAGTTTGGGGAAAAAAACTTGGTGGTCGAGATTCAGGAAATAAAGAAAGAGCGCGATGCGCGGCAGAAGTATGTCCCCATTGAGCAGAAGGAAACGCCCTTGCCCGTGGGCGTGCCCGTCGAGAGCAATTACCTTGTCTTCATTCTCGATACCTCGGGCAGCATGCGCAACCCCAGCACCGGCATGATCTGGTCCATCGTGATCCGAAAAATCATGGAAACGCTGGAAGTCTACCCCATCGTCAAGGGGATTCAGATCATGGATGCCAACGGCTCCTACATCCTCCCTAGTTTTCGCGGCCAGTGGATACCAGACAGCGCCCAGCAACGCGCCAATATCGTTCGTTCCATTCAGTGGTACGAAACCCACAGCGAAAGTAATCCGGTGCCCGGGATCATAAAGGCCATTCGTACCTTCAGCGATCCCAAGGATCCCGAAAAGCATGTCGGTATCTATGTATTTGGCGACGAGTTCACGCAGACCGCCGACGCGGTTCTCAGGCGGATCGACCAGCTTAACCCGATGGATGAAGACGAGAATCGTCCGGTCAAGATAAACGCCATCGGCTTTCCCCACGTAGTCAAATTCGAGCGCCACTACACCCGCACCGGTCAGAAGTTCGCCAACCTCATGCGCGAACTCACCTTCGACCACGGCGGCGCCTTCGTCGGCATCCAGAATTAGCAATCTGTCTAGGCTGGTTACCGGTCACGGCGACGGAAGCGGACAAAGCTAAAGAAGCGGAAATCCGAGCGTTCGAGGCAGGCGACATATTGCCTGACGCTCTTCGTCGAAGAGCAATATGGCTCCCGAATGGGGAGAAATGCATCCCGACGGGGCGCGAGATCACCAGCCCAGGGAGGGCACGCCCTGGGTGGAGAGGCAGCCACTACGGATGCGCCCTGACCAGGCGCAAAAACCTTTCCTTAGGCATGGGAACGATCGACGGACTCGACGAACGATTCTCCCGCCCCTGCAGGGCGGTGATGGGGTCGTCATTGACATCCCAGGGCAACGCTTCGCTTCGCCCCGGGCTGGGATCTCGCGCCCATTCAGGGCACAAAATGACGCGAGCACGGAGCTCAATGTGCCAATGATCGTTCTTGCGCGGGTTCCTGGCCCGACCTTGGCCGGCCCAGCCAAAGATTCTTTTTTGAGTTGGCATCGGAATTCACTGGTGCCAGATTCTAATACCGAAAAGCGATAATCGATTCGCGATTCGGGAGGAAATGGACCGCAGCGGTGACCTCAGTTAGGGCACATTCGCCACGGGGCGCAGGCTTCCCCACTACCCGCTGGAGTCTCGTACTCGCGCTCAAGCAAAACTCCTCGCGGGAAGCAGAGAAGGCGCTCGCCGAACTGTGCCAAATCTATTGGTACCCGCTTTATGTTTATGTCCGGAAACGCGGGCATTCATCGGACGACGCCCAGGACCTGACGCAAGCGTTTTTCGCAGAATTCCTAAGAAAAAGAGACTTCGAAAAGGTGGATCCGAACAAGGGACGCCTGCGGACCTATCTGCTGACTTCGCTGCAGAATTTCATCCGCAAGACACAGCGCAAGACCCTGGCGATGAAACGCGGTGGCCATCAATCCATCGTCTCATGGGATCAACAGGCCACGGAAGATCGGCTCCAGGCCGAACCGGCCGACGAGCTTACACCAGAAACCGCCTTCGAGAGAAAGTGGGCAGCGACCGTGGTGGAACGTGCGGTGTCTCTACTGCGCGAGGAGTTTTCTCAGAAAAAACAGAGTGCGGCTTTCGACCACCTGGCCTCATTCCTGTGGGGCGACAAGGTCGCTCCCTACAAAGTGGTTGCCGACCAGGTGCAGATGAGTGTCGGGGCATTTAAAGTGGCGGTCCATCGCCTGCGGCGACGCTATCGCGAGATCCTGCGCGGCGAGATCGCAGACACGGTCGCAAACCCGGACGAAGTGGAAGAGGAATTGCGGCATCTGATCAACGTGATCAGCGGGTAGGGAAGCGGGTTCAAGGGTTCGTGGAGAGTTTGTAGAAAGCAGCATTCCAATTAACAACATTAAGCAATTGCAGACGGAATTCTGGGCTGATGTTACTGAGGTACAATGCGTCCCGCAGGGGCGCGAAATCCCAGCCCGGTGCTTCGCTCAGGCGCCCTGAAAGGGTGGGAGACCCTAGCCCAGGGCGACCGCCCTGGGTAAATAGACAGCCACCAACATTGCGCCCTGACCGGGCGCGGGAAACTTTCACTTGGCCTGGAAACGATCGGCGGACTCGGCGAACGATTCTCCCGCCCCTGCAGGGCGGCGACGGGTTCGTCATCAGGAGACCCAGGGCAGCCTTCGCTTCGGCCCTGGGCTGGGATCTCGCGCCCTTTCAGGGCACAGAAACAACGCGAGCACGGAGCTCAATGTCCCGATGATCATTCTTGTGCGGGTTCCAGTCCGACCGTGGCCGTCCCTGCCAATCCTGTAGTGCCGCGGGGCAGGCCTGCTGGTCTCAGACCTCTCCAGGGCCGTCCCCGCTACGGTTTGTCCACAACCGAACCGGCTATACGTCGGCCCGGGCGTCCAAATGGATGATCGAGGAGGCCTTGGGCTCCGAATTTCCTTGGCGCAAGCGCCCTGAAAGGGTGCGAGACCCCAGCCCAGGGCGGCCACGCCCTGGGTATAAAAGCAGCCACCACGGTTGCGCCCTGACCGGGCGCGAGAATTGATCGTTCCCTCCTGAAATTGAAATTGCCTCCAAGTGGGGTATCGGGCACTGAGATAATATGCCTCAGTCGTTAGCAAAGATCTATGTGCACCTCATATTCAGCACCAAGAATCGAGAGCCTCTTGTTTCGGTGGATCTCCAAGAGCGATTGTATCCCTATCTATCCCGCGCACTGAAGAATCAGAATTCGCCGGCTCTCAAGATTGGCGGCGTGGCCGATCATGTTCATATTCTATTCCGCCTTTCCCGGACGGATGCCTTGGCAGCAGTTATTGGACAAATCAAGTCCGAATCCACACTTTGGGTTCGGAGAACCTTCGCTCACCTGAAGGGATTCTCCTGGCAGGGCGGGTATGGGGCTTTTTCCGTAAGTCCGCCGCATTTAGAATCGGTTACGCAATATATCGTGAACCAGGCGGAACATCACCGAACGCGTTCATTCGAAGAAGAATTCAGGGCGTTTCTCGAACGCTACGAGATCGAATATGACGAGCGTTATGTATGGGACTAGGGTGCCCAGGTAGAGCCCCTCCGATTTCCCGTTCTCACATATAATTGCATACCGGACCAGAGGCAGCCTCAGCGGCTGCGGTTCCCGCGCCCCACAGGGGCGCGAGATCCCAACCCGGTGCTTCGCCCAGGCGCCGTGAAAGGGTGCGAGATCACAGCCCAGGGCGGTCACGCAGGCTCCCTGAAAGGGTGCGAGACCACAACCCGGTTCCTCGCTCCGGCGCCCTGAAAGGGTGCGAGACCCCAGCCCAGGGCGGCCACGCCCTGGGTATAAAAGCAGCCAGCAACGATGCGCCCTGACCGGGCGCGAGAACCTTTCCTTTGGGCGGTGGGATCGACCGACGGAAAGGGTGAACGATTCTCCCGCCCCTGCAGGGCGGTGATGGGGTTGTCATTGGTACCCCAGGGCACCGCTTCGCTTCGCCCTGGGCTGGGATCTCGCGCCCATTCAGGGCGCAAAAACGTCGCGAGTATGGGGATCAGTGTCCCGCTAATCTTTCTTGTGCGGATTCCAGTCTAATCTTGGCCGGCCCTGCCGAACCTTTACCGCCCCAAGGACGGCCCTTCAGGGCTGCGAGCTCAGACCCCCGCGGTGCCGCCCCTGTCGTTGCGCTACGCCCTCGATCGAACCGGCTGCACATCAGCCCGAACGTGCAGGTGGATGATCAATGAGGCCTTGGGCTCCGAATTCACGTGCCGCTGGCGTCCCGAAGGGGGCGCGAGATCCCAACCAGGTTCCTCGCTCCGGCGCCCTGAAAGGGTGCGAGACCCCAGCCCAGGGCGGCCACGCCCTGGGTAAAGAAGCAGCCAGCAAAAATGCGCCCTGACCGGGCGCGAGAACCTTTCCTTTGGGCGGTGGGATCGACCGACGGAAAGGACGAACGATTCTCCCGCCCCTGCAGGGCGGTGATGGGGTTGTCATTAATATCCCAGGGCGGTGCTTCGCTTCGCCCTGGGCTGGGATCTCGCGCCCTTTCAGGGCACAAAAAGACGCGAGCACGGAGCCCGATGACACAGCGACAATTTTTATGCGGGTTCCCGTGTAACCGCACCCGGCCCTGCCGAACCTTTACCGCCCCAAGGACGGCCCTTCAGGGCTGCGATCTCAAGCCCCGGCAGGGTCGACCCTGTTGTTGCGCTACGCCCTCGATCAAACCGGCTGCACATCAGCCCGAGCGTGGATGTGGATGATCGATGTTGCCTTGGGCTCCGAATTCACGTGCCGCTGGCGTCCCGAAGGGGCGCGAGATCCCAGCCCGGTGCTTCACCCAGGCGCCCTGAAAGGGTGCGAGATCACAGCCCAGGGCGGCCACGCCCTGGGTATAAAAGCAGACACCACAGACGCGCCCTGACCGGGCGCGAGAGCCGTTCATCAGGCAAATGATGTTGAGTACCCGCCATACCGAGGGTATCTCATTCCCCTCGCTGCGCGATATGAGGGTTGTCGCTTCACTCGAAACGTAGTTTTGATGATACACTAGCGAATTTCAGTTTCACGGCATGGCACACATATCCCCACAATGCCCCCGTTGCGGGTCTCCTCTGACTTCCGAAAGCTTCCAAGGCAGCTTTTGCCTGCAATGTCTTCTTTTCGAGGGGCTTGGCGACTCCGGCCATGAAGTCCTGGCCGGTACCACCATCGCGCATTACGAGATCGTGCGCACAATTGGCGCAGGGGGAATGGGTGAAGTCTACCTGGCTCGGGATACACACCTGCAGCGCAGCGTCGCCCTGAAGCTCCTTCCCGAAGCGCTTCGCGATCAGCCTGACTTCCAGTCGAGGTTGCTGAGAGAAGCCAAAGCCGCAGCGGCTGTAGATCATCCTTATATCGCCAAAGTCTACGAATCAGGGGAAGTCCCCGGCTTCACTTTTATCGCCCTGGAGTACATCGAAGGCGAAACCCTGGAATCGAAGCTGAGGGAGGGGCCATTGCCCCTACAAGAGGCCATCGGCATGGCCATAGAGATTGCCGAGGCCCTGGCCGCCGCGCATGGCCGCGGTATCCTCCACCGCGACCTCAAGCCTTCCAATATAATGCTCGCGTCGTCCGGCCACGTGAAGGTCATGGATTTCGGCCTCGCCAAAAGCCTGGCCGCTTCGGATGAACCCGCGAACATGAACTCCCTGGAGAGCGGGGTGACCGGTTCGCTGGCTCTGGTGGGCTCGGTTCCCTATATGTCCCCCGAGCAGGCGCGTTCGGAGGAACTGGACACCCGCTCCGATATCTTTTCCTTCGGAACCCTCCTTTACGAAATGCTAACCGGCGGGCGCGCCTTCAACGGGGCGAGTCCCGCCGTGATCTTCGACCGGATTCTGAACCATTCCGCTGCCCCGCCGGGACAGCGGAATGGTCGGATTCCAGCTATGCTGGAATGGATTTTGGAGAAGGCGATGGAGAAGGACCGGGCGAGACGATTCAAGAGCGCGGAGGAGATGTTGGGGGAATTGGTTCGGCTCAAAGTAGATGTGATAGTGACCTCCACCTCATGGCGTTTACGTGATCCGTCCAAATCGGCAGTCACTCCTGCGGGAGGAGAACCGAATCGGCAACCATCCGCTTCATTCAAACAAAAGGACAACCGACCTTCGATAGCTGTCCTTCCTTTCGAGAACTTGAACGAGGATCAGGATAATGAAGCCTTCGCCAGCGGTTTGCACCACGATCTCCTGACCCAGATTTCTCAGATCTCGTCTTTGAAAGTGATCTCCCGCACATCGGTCATGGAGTATGCAGGCACATCGACAAGAAACATCCGTCAAATCGCGGGTGAATTAAGTGTCGGCACGATTCTCGAAGGAGGGGTGCAGCGAGTAGGCGACCGCGTGCGGGTCAATGCCCAGCTCATCGACGCTCGGAACGACGAGCATCTTTGGGCCGGAACGTTCGACCGCGAGCTGTCCGTGACGAACATCTTCGAGATCCAGAGTGAGATCGCGGGTCAAGTCGCGCAAGCGTTGCAATCCAAGATTAGACGCGCCACACAACCTGACTCGCTCCCCACGACGAATCTCGAGGCCTACCACTTTTTTCTCAGGGGCAACGAGTATTACTACCGACCCGAGTCCCGGCCCGCGGACCGGGATCACTCTATCGCCATGTATCAACATGCGGTCGATTTGGATCCGCAGTTTGCCCTAGCCTGGGCCAATCTTGCCAGGTCGCTGCTTCGAGTCCGCTGGGATCGTGAAGGGCGTTACGTGCACGAAGAGAACCGGAAACCTGCGCTCCAAGCAGCCCGGAAGGCGCTGGAGATTGATCCCACTCTCCCGGAAGGGCACCTGGCTCTCGCCTGGTACTATGGGCGCGGCGCTGATCCGGACGTTCACCACTCGAACATGGACCTCGATCGCGCGTTCGATCTGCTCAGCGAAGCGGAGCGAGGATTGCCTGGCGATTGGGAGGTGACACAGCTTAAGCAGCGGATCCTCTTCCGGCGAGGAAAGGTGGATGAAGCATTGAAGGTATGTGAAACCGCCGCCGCGCTCGATCCGCTGAACGTTGAAGTCTTTTACTGGCTCGGAATGTGGATGCGTTTCGTAGGGCGACACGAGGAAGCCATCGCGAATTTTGATCGCGCTCTGCAATTAGCCCCGGACTACGATGCGGCAATGTATCATAGGGCGAACGCTTTCACAGTGGGATTCGGTGACACTGCCCCAGCTCGTGAGTATTTTGCATCGATTCCCGAACGGAATACGCGCTCCGGAGGACTTCCACCGTTTGAGCTGTCGCTGTTGCGCTGGAACGTGGAAGTTTTCGATAGAAATTTCGACGCAGCGCTCGATGTGCTTGGAAAACTGGAAAAAGGAGCGGTCCTGAAAGTACTGCAAAGGGAAGTTCTCATCGGGTTAACGCATCGACTTGCGAGCGACGATGATGCCGCCGCGCGTGTGCTGGAATCACTGCTACCAAACCTGCAAGAGAAGCTTGATAGGATGCCCGAAGATCACCTGGCGCATCTCAATGCAGCCGTTGCCCTGGCCTGCCTGGGACGGAAAATGGAAGCGATTCGCCATGGAGAGAAAGCGGCGGACCTTTCGGCAAGGAACCGTCAGGAGCGAAAGCCCCATCCGGACATCGTCCTGTGGCTGGCCAGAATCTACGCTCTCTTGAACGAACCCGCATCCGCCGCTGAAAAAATCGACGACGCGCTTTCCGTACCCTCGGTTGCTTCTCTGCGGGGCCTTCGCAAGGAACCGATCTTCGACACCATCCGCGATCACCCGGCGTGGCAGGCGTTGGAGGAGAAGTATTTGGGGGGAGAGATTTAGTCATCACGGATTCAGGTTTCGGTGTTCAGGTGTCGGGGGCCAGGTTCGATAAGGAAAGAGGGAGCTCTCATAGAGGCACTACCAAGCCCGCGACACCCGCAAGCGGAGCGCCGCAGAACAAGACACGGAGATGGAAGAGAATGAAACTGAGATACTTTCTGAACTTCGGCGATGCCCTGATTAAGAATGGAATCACCTGAATCATCAATGGTGAGCTCTGACTGGGTCACTCCGTGCCTTCGTGTCTCCGTGAGAAAAGAAAAATCGAACCATTCGTCGCAGGTGACTCGATGATAAAATCAGAATCCCGAATTCCTAAGGTTCCAGGTAGAGCGTGATCGAATCATCCCTGAATGAGGTCGAAACGCTTGTAATGCAAGTAAGACAGTGTACGCTTATGTTATGAGAACATCGATATCCGTTCGATTGCCGGAAGAGATAGCGGCGCGCCTCAGCGAAGTAGCCGTAGCAACGGAACGATCCAAGACTTTCCATATCCAAAAGGCCCTGGAAACCTACCTTGAGGAGCAGGCGGACCTGCAGATTGCGTTGGATCGACTCAGGAACACGGTAGATGAGACCATTTCCATGGATGCGTTGAGGCGGGAAATTGAGCTTTAATGTAACCTTTAAGCGATCGGTGGCTAAAGACCTGCGACGCATTGATCGGTTGCGGGCAAAAAGAATCCTCGATCGGATCGAGTCCACACTGCCTGCTCGCGCGCTCGAATTCCCAGAGCTTGGCGGCAAGTTTGCTGGTCTGCGAAAGTTTCGAATTGGAAGCTATCGGGTCATTTACACGATCCTCGGCGAAAACGTTCTGATCCTCCGCATAAGCCATCGGAAAGAAGCTTACGACCGGGAGATCTGAAACAGCGCGGGCCTATCCACGCGAACTCCCGAAAGGCCCCACAGGGGGCTGACACCCCAGGGAGGAGCATAGCAACGCCCTGGGTTCCTTGTAATCCATTGATCGCCGCTCTGGCGGGGCAGGAGAAACGGGCATCCGTCTCCTGGGCGTTCCGACTCTCGCGCCCCTTCAGGACGCTTGCTCGATCTGCGCCCCAATGACCCAGGGCGTCGCTACGCTCCTCCCTGGGCTGGGCTCTCGCGCCCCTTCAGGACGCGGTCTCCGGAGACAGCACCATGCGAATTCCCCCGAACCAGGACGCCTCTCGTGGCGCACTGCTTATCGTAGCGAAGGGGAGATTGCGGTGCGTGAGTTTGCTAGGCGAACGGTCCAGGAACCCCGGGGCAACCCCTCCTTCGTCAGGAGTAAGCCCCAGGCCACGAGGGGACGACTTGTCGTTTCTTTCCTGAAAGCCTGTGTGTTTCGTCCCGCTGAAAAGGGTGCCTCGCGCCCGGGAAAATGCTTTGCCGAGACAACCGCCATCCTGCCCAATTCGTCCCTGTAGAAGTTTTGAATAGGAGAACAATGGAGCTCCCGCCGTTTGCCAACTGCTGGTGGTCCGTAAGGTGAAGCGACAGCTTCGCCGTTGGCCGGGTAATGCGCCGCAGCACCACTAGACGGAGCAGGCGCTCCATCCTACCCAATACGCGCCCGTGCTACCTCAAATTCCATCCTTTTCCTCTCCTCCCCAGCGCGTTGCAGACGCGCCCTGTATTTTCCAGCGAGAATTCGCTGGAAAATACTTTGTAACCTCCCGCGCAAAACCGGACAGCACTCTATAAGGATACCTCCGCGCCATTTGTGCGGAGTACCAGACTGACCGCATAACTTCACCAACAGGAGAAAGAAAATGACTTCGATCCAGATCATTACCAGGTTCCAAAATAAATCGGGAATAAACACCGTCAGGCTGCTTGCTGTACTTCTCGCCGGCTACGCCGCAAGCAGCGCGATCTGTGCGGCCTCCGGGCTGCTCATTGCGCAACAAGCCGAGATCGGTGACAACCAGGCCGTCACCCGGCTCGTATACGACAGCGAGGGCGGAACTTGTGTGGTTGATGAAAGCAAACTGCCGACGCTGACTTTCTGCGAGGGAGTATTCGATCTCTTCGGCACGCTGGCCGCGGCAGGAAAATTTGAGATCATCGAAGAACCCCTCTTCTTGCCGGATGGGCCTCCCCGCCGAAGGTGGGTCTTCGAACCGGTAACGCTTACTCCGAACCAGCAGTTTTTCGGTGTCGTCGGCTGGTTTGTGCCCGAAACCGACGTGCGTTGGCCCGAGGGCATTTCCGAAGAGGATGTACGCACCAGAATAGCGGCAGACTACGAGGTCGAGATCGATGGAGTGGCATTCAAGGGAACTAACATCGCCATAAGAGGGCCTGTTTCCTTCGAAGCGGGCCCCGGAGTAACCGCCTTTCTCACTTACTTTGACTATGCCCATATCATCCGCACACCGGGGCGCCACTCGGTAAACTATCGCTTCAACCTGACCGAGACCTTGGGAGAATGCCCGGACTGCCTCGAGCCCGGGATCTGGTCCAACGAATTCACCATCGACATCGTCCCGGAGGGGGACCCTGCCGGGATGGCGGCACAAGCTCCTGCTCCCTTTAGCGACGCTGTCGATATGGGCGATGGCTGGTGGGCCTCCGAATGGTTCGGGACATTTCAGGACCAGCCCGACGACTGGATCCTCCACGGCGAGCACGGTCCTCTGCTGGTTCCAACATCCGGCACCGCCGAAGGCTTCTGGGCTTTCGACCTCGACCTGGGCTGGTGGTTCAGCGGCAGCGACTTTTATCCATTTCTCTACAGCGACGAGCGGGAAGCCTTCCTCTTCTACGCACGCGACTCGGTCGATCCGCGCAATTTCTTCGATCTCGAGACCGAAGAGTGGATCACCGACCAGTGAGGAATCGGCCGCGAGAGCGGGGCAATCACGCGAACTCCCGAGAGGCCCCTGCAGGGGCCTGACAGCCCGGCCCAGGGAGGAGCGTAGCCGACGACGCCCTGGGTTCCCTGTGATGCAATGATCGCCGTCCCGACGGGGCGGGGGAAACGGACATCCGTCTCCTGGGCGTTCGACTCTCGCGCCCATTCAGGACGCCTGCTGGATCTGCGCCCAGTGACCCAGGGCGTCGCTACGCTCCTCCCTGGGCTGGGCTCTCGCGCCCCTTCAGGACGCGCTGATTGCCTCTGTTTCGTCCTAATAAAACGGACACCCAGCCACCCGAACAATACTCTCCTGAGATAGCAACATGCGAATTCTCGGGAACCAGAGGCTTCGCCCATCGATAAACTCAGGGCCAATGGGCAAGAAGGCGGAAATCTGTAACACTCAGATTCAGCTTTCCAAGACCGCACCCTTGCGCGCTTGCCTCGCCGAAGTTCTCGGCGGCGGCTCCTTCTACTACCCGGCGCCTTACCTACTGCTGCGGGAAACGGAGCGGGCGCTTCCGTCGTCGCCTTACGGTTCTCCTGGGACAGTCACACGCGAGTTTCCAAGAACCGGTCCTTCTCTCGTGGCGCACTGCTTATCGTAGCGGCTTGTCCCGCCGACTCGTCCCGACAAAGCCGACAGGCGACGACGGAAGCAATCCGTAGACGGAAGCGGAGATTGCGGTGCGTGAGTTTGCTAGGCGAACGGTCCAGGAACCCGGGGCAACCCCTCCTTCGTCAGGAGTAAGCCCCAGGCCACGAGGGGACGACTTGTCGTTTCTTCCCTGAAAGCCTGTGTGTTTCGTTCCGTTGAAAAGGGTGCCTCGCGCCCGGGAAAATGCTTTGCCGAGACAACCACCATCCTGCCCAATTCGTCCCTGTAGAAGTTATGAATAGGAGAACAATGGAGCTAACGCCCTTTGCCAACTGCTGGTGGTCCGTAAGGTGAAGCGACAGCTTCGCCGTTGGCCTGGTAATGCGCCGCAGCACCACTAGACGGAGCAGGCGCTCCATCCTACCCAATACGCGCCCGTGCTACCTCAAATTCCATCCTTTTCCTCTCCTCCCCAGCGGGTTGCAGACGCGCCC
The DNA here is from genome assembly GCA_963665345.2 of Opitutales bacterium. GTDB lineage: Bacteria > Verrucomicrobiota > Verrucomicrobiia > Opitutales > CAXXNP01. The sequence goes on along the minus strand of OY762281.2, from coordinate 1,279,142 downwards.
TGTATTTTCCAGCGAGAATTCGCTGGAAAATACTTTGTAACCTCCCGCGCAAAACCGGACAGCACTTAATAAAGACACCTCCGCGCAATAGATGCCGAGTTCCAGACCGACCGCATAACTTCACCGACAGGAGAACGACGATGAATTCGCGGCCTAGCAAAACGACTACGAGAACGAAATCAGCGACCCGATTCTGCCACCTCCTCCTGATCGTCTCCGCCGCTTTCGCGGTCAACACAAGCGCTCTGGGTCAGCCGACATTCCTCACGCAACCCGAGGATCAGACAGTAAATCCCGATCAGCGGTGGGTGATTAGGGAGGACATCAGTTTAGAGCCGAACAACCCATTTGGAGAGCTCATCTCCGAGCGTGCCTATCGCGGGGCGCACCCCGACACCTCGGATCCCCTGCCGGACAGTGTTTTACCCATGCGGGAGGAACGGTGATCTTCTTTCCCGGTCCTGTGACCGAAACGACACCGTTCTGGTGGCGCCTCTGCAACAACTACGGCTGCGTCGACTCGAGGACCTTCACCATTTTCGTCGAAAGTGACGAGCTGCCTGTCCCGCCGCCTTTCGAAGGAGCGGAAGATCTGGGAGACGACTGGCGGCGCTCTCCCTGGTTCGGCGATTTCAATGTCGCCTTTTCCGACAGCGGATGGATCTTCCATGCCCAGCATGAATGGATGTATATCTGGGAGGACAGCAGCCCTAGCGAGATGTACGTTTACGATCACGGTTCGGACCAGTGGCTTTACACTGCAGCCGAGACCTACCCGAATCTCTACAGCTTCACCCGAAATTCCTGGGTATTCTACTTCGAAGGGACTTCCGGACCGCGAGAGTTCGTCGATCTGCAATCCAACGGCTTCTTTACAATTCCTTGAGGCATTCAGGGACCTGAATGCCTCAAGGAATTGCTGATTTTTTCGGCGCAGGCACCGAAAAAGCTGGGGGGCCTCGTTCAGAATGGAGCGAATGGAGATTCCGGGAATTTCATGGCTTGATTTTCTGGACCTGAATGCCTCAAGGAATTGCTGATTTTTTCGGCGCAGGCACCGAAAAAGCTGGGGGGCCTCGTTCAGAATGGAGCGAATGGAGATTCCGGGAATTTCATGGCTTGATTTTCTACAATTTTAGTGAAAACGTAAGGAATGGAGACATTACAGGCTAAAGTTACTTCGAAAGGGCAAGTGACCTTGCCTAAGAAACTGCGTGACTCCCTCTCTATTAGAACCGGAGACCATATAGAGTTCTCACTGGAGGAACCCGACCTGATTTTTCTACGTAAGACAAGCGCTCCCGGATCATCCGCCGGCTGCGGCAGGAAGTTCCTGGAACAGGGTCGAAAGCCTGTAAGATTGAAAGACATGGAAAATGCTGTCGCCGAGGCCGCCGCGGAACGATTCCAACTGAGCGTTAAATGAAACGACAAGCTGGGCAATTGGCGCGTTATCTATGAATCAGAACCCTAAGATCGCCTTCGACACGAACTGCCTGGTTCGGCACATCGTTCAGGATGACAAAGATCAGTGCGAAGCGGTTGCGGAAGTCATCGGCGCCGAATCCAAAGTAAATCGAGCTATCCTTATTCTCGACCTCGTTGTGCTGGAGGGATTCTGGGTGCTTCAGACATGCTATCAATTCGGTCGTGAAGCCTGGGCTGAGGTACTTGATGAGCTTTTGCATGATTCAGCGTTCAGCTTCGAGGATCCGGACCGACTGCGATCCGTCCTAAAGACTTTTCGGAAGGGAAAGGCCGATTTCGGAAACTACATGATTTCCGGGTTAGCGAAGTCGCATGGCCGCGCCCTCCAGACATTCGACCGGAGACTCCAGAGTGAACTTCCTTGACTGGAATCGTCGATATAGTGCAGCCCGACAGTTTGCTTAAAACCCGAAGATCCGCCTCAGAATCTGAAAAAGCGGCAGGCTCTGCTGCTGTTGCCGCTGCTGGGAGGGCGACCCGCTGCTGGGTGAGCCGACGGGCGGTCCACCGCCCCCGCCGGACTGCTGGCTCCTGCTGCGGGAGCGCGACGAACTGGAGCTGGAACTGCTGGAGGACATGCTGCCGTAGGAGGTGGAGGAATATTGTCCCTGCTGACCCTGCTGCTGGCCTTGATTGCCCTGTTGACCTTGGCGGCCGTCTTGGCCCTGAGCGCCGCCCATCATCTCGCCTAACTGCGACGCGCTGAACTCGCCAATCTGACCGCCTTCTGCGCCATCATCCTGGCCGTCCGCGCCCTGTCCGCCGCCCGTCTCTGAACCCTCGCCGCTGACTTCGCCTTCAGCTACTTCCAAACCTTCACTGAGCCCCTTTTCCAGAGATTCGAGGCCACCGAATTTCTCAAAGGAAAAATGGTAGATGTCGACCGTGCTCTCTCGCAAAGGCGGCCTCTCATAAATGACATCTTCGCGTATGATCTCCATCTTCTCCAAATGCTCCATAGCTTCGCTATAGGTATCGGTGGGACCGAAAAAGTAGGTAAGGTCATCGTGGACGTAGCGCACATAGTATCCCACTTCGGTAGGCACATCGCCGGATATGTCGATCCCGGGATAGCGATTTCGAAAGTCATCTTTACGCATCCATCCGCTGTCGGGTATCGCTTCCACAGGCAGGATCATGGTCGCCGCATCGGTTGAGAGCGGACCGAGAAGCAACACGAAGATCGCGAGTAGTCCAAATCCGAATGTTTTCGTAGGTTTCATAGTTGGCTCTCCTCTGGGGTTTTCGAACAAAGTTTTCCTTGTATATCTCTGATCATTAACTGCTTATTGGCTGCTTCGCTGCCCTAAGAGATTTCCGGACTAAAGCTCGGTGGAAATGGATTCACCCGATTCCACGCCACGGGAAAGGCCTTTATTTCTTCCTGCCATAGGACGGTTGGACTGTGATTCCTGGGATCCTTCCACCTGGCCAAGCTGTTGCTGTTCCCCCTGCCTCTTCAGTTCTTCGGCCATTTCAATCATCTCCGCCGGCGAACCGAGTTGGATCGCATTGGTCATCTTTTTGGCCTCTTCCAGTTCACCTCCGCCCATGGCCTGCTGCATATCCTCCAAAGAACCGGGATCCATACTTTCCATGCCGGCCATCGCACCGCCCTGCTGCTCCGCGGGCAAATCCTTCTCTTCATCGAGTTCTCCACCGAGCGCCCCTCCGGCTCCCTCGGCGAGCTGCTCCTCACCTTCCTCGCCGGCCATGCCACCCCCGCCCTGCTGTTCGGGCGGCAATTCCTTTTCCTCGTCGAGCTCTCCGCCAAGCGCTCCGCCTGCCCCCTCTTCGACCTCCTCGGACGGTTCTCCGCCACCACCGCCCCCTTGCTGGTCACCCTCCTGGCCGGAAGCCTGTTGTTGCTGATTCTGCGTCTGGCCCTGGCCCCCCTGCTCCTGCCCTTTTTGGTTCTGCTTTTCGCTCATGCCACCTTGGGCGTTGGGCTTGCCTTCGGAATTAAACGGTCCGGGTCGTCCGAATTGCGGTCTCTTCGTGATCATCTGCCGTATAAGCGACTGTTTCTCCTGCTCGTCCTTATACTTAGTACCATCGAATATATCCGGATCCGGCGGGGCGAAACTCAGTGGGGTGGAAAGCACAAAGAGGGCACCGATTGCTCCATAGGATATCAACTTAAACGTCTTTTTCATAACTCACTCCGCCGAATTCAAATTAATGCTCGATTTGCTAATTATTGGTTCACGTCCGTACTCGGCGCCCAAACCTAGTATCGTGTCCGGCACTAAATCCGCTCCGCACAGATTACCGTTATGGGACTCAAGGGCATCCCCTGACGGATTCGGAGATTGATCACCACATCTCGGTAACCCTTGCGACGGCCCCGAATCTTATAATTGCCGGGCAAGATATTGACGGTTTTCTGATTGATCTTACCCAGCAGCTTGAATCCGCTGATACTCACCCAGGTCCGCTCATCGGAAACGATCGTCAACCGCACCGGCTGACTCTGAACTTTCAGAAGATCGCGTAGCCGTTTGGTCGCTACGTCCAGGGGAAGATAAGAAGGCTTAATTGCCATGGCATCGTTAAAAGCGCGGATTCCCTTCTGAAAAAACCCTTTCTGCGCATACTCATGGGCGTTCTCGAGAGAGCTTTCATAGCGCAACAGGGCACGAATCATCTTTCCTGAACGAAATAGACCGTCGATGGCTTCCGGATTCTCCTCATCGAGGTCCAGCACCTCCTGGTAGGCCCGCCGAGCGGCGTCCCATTCCCGGGCCTTCTCCGCCACAACCGCCTTAGCCATAGCAGCATCGAGTTCCATCTGCCATTTCAATTCCTTTGCATTTTCCAGAGCCTCCTGAATTTCCTCGCGCTCCGGAAAGGCTTCTTTGGATTCTTCGTAGGCACTGATGGCGAGGTCCCATTTTCCAGCCTCTTCGGCATCTGCCGCCCTGGACATAAATCCGTCGTACTTCTGCTCCTCGATAGTCCGCTTGACGCGGGCTGCCCCCTGCTGCGCTCGGGCGGAAAGGCTGTCCAACGAATAGGCTTGCTCATATCCCTGCAGCGCCTCCTCCAATTTACCTCGCCCCTCATTTTCCTTGGCAGCGCTGAGCAATGCCACTACCTGCCCGGCGTTACCGGCGCGGTTGAGACCTATGCGTGCAGGTTCATAGTCTGGTTTGATCTCGAGTATCCCATCAAACAACCGCGCCGCACTTTCCCCATCGCCAAGCGACATTGCATGCTTCGCTTTCAGTTCCTTCTCCAGCATCACAGCGTCTACGCGGGTATCCAGATCATTCATCATTTTGCTGGCCCTGCGGAACATTCGCAGACCGCCAGAAAAGTCCCCCGAATCCATCATCGCCCTGCCCTCATTGCCGGTAGCTATGGCACTCTCAAAATCATAGGGCGCATGGCGCTGTATGGCCTCGCCGGTTTCCATGAGATTGAGAAACTCATCGTAAGTCTTGCCGGCTTCCTGTTTCTCGGCAACCAGGGTACGAAAGTCAGCCACCCTTCGCTGGACGCCTTCGAGTCGCTCCAGCGCAATATCATAGTCGGCCGAGGCGGTACTGCGATCCGCTTCTTCCACCGCCTGCTCGATCAGAATGAGATTTTGCAGCATCACAGGATGGTCACCCGAAAGTAGGCGGATGTCCTCCAGCGACTGCTCGGTCGCGGAACGAACTCGATCGATTCTCTCCCTGCTGACAAAACGGTAGCCTCCAGCACGGTTCAGCCCTTGCGCCAAGTCTATGCCCGGCCCTCCTGTTATGGCACCCCAAAAGAGTCCAATCTGGTAGGCGCGGACCACAACAAAGAGTCCGAAGAGCACCAATACCGCCAGCATGGCTACCACCAACGGCCCCCTCCTGCTCTTCCCGACTTCAGTAGTGGGCTGTACCGCGGATCCTTCCGGGCTCCAGTGGATTATCTTCCGTTTTCGGCCAGCGTTTTCGTCGGGAATCTCGTCAAGTTGAGTCACAGCTATTCGGTTAAGAGGTTACGACCTTCGGTAAAGTGTAAGGGATCGATTCGTTCTGCCCATGCATTCGTCTTAATCTCCTAGACTTACAGTAATGGCTTCCGGTTCCGAAGCTCGTGTTACAATAAAAGAAGAACGGTCATCATCTCCTACTTAATGAAGGCAAAAACGCGATAGACGCGGGGATCGTCAGCCGGGTAATCGGTATGTAGCGAGACCGTCGATCGCTGCGCTTCGGCCGTATCCGCAGGTGTCACCGTAAGCGCGTAGCGGCGCCCGGGCTCGATCACTTCGAGTTCGGAAGTAAACAAGCCAGAACCCTGCGTAGATACCCGATTGATGCTTACTTCCTCTGCTACGCCTACGGTAAGCAATACCCGTTTGGGCTCCGGTTTCTGGCCGACCTGCCAAAGCACTAATTTTGGATGCACGCGCAGAATCTCAGGAATTCTCGTCTCCAGAATGAGAACCTGGCTACTACCCCCGTCTTGGTCACTTCTCACCGTAATCCTCTTAATTTGGGTTCCAACCCGGCTGCCAACGGAAAAGGTGGCGCGAATAGAGCCACTTTCTCCGGGATCATACACTTTCCTATCCAGTTCGGCCACCGTACAGCCACAACTCGAAGTCACGTTCAGAATGGTTACGGTCTCACTGCCGCCATTCTGAAACGAAAATGTCCCGATCACTTCTTTATCTTCAGGTTCGGCCTGAATTTTGAGATGCGTCTCGGCCCAGGCAAGTTGCCCAAGGCAGATTCCAGGCCACCCCGCTCCAACCAGCAAAATTCCGATTAATATTCTCATGGCATACCTCCTTGTTCATAGCGCTGATCCCGCCAGCGGTGTTCCTGAATCCACTATCTTGCCCTGAGCTCCGCGCCGGGTTTCGTGCTCCGACACGTCAAAGCGAAGGACCAGGGAAAGCAGGAGCAGGATCATAGCGTCCCGCATAAAATACCACAGATACGGAGATTCACCTGCTCGCGCGACTCCAAAACACCCACATTGAATATCAATGCCTCGCGCCGCAGCCGATAGCTTGAGGACAACAAATACGGCCACCAGAGCGACCAAGACGATCCCTCCGGCGCGTCGAAACAGCGGGTTGAGTAAAGCAAATCCGGCTAAGATTTCCAACCAGGGGACATAGTAGACGGAAATCACGGCGAATCTGTAGGGGAAGAGGCGGAAACTCTCGATTGCGGAGAGGAATGCGGGAAGGTCGGCAAGCTTAATGCCACCGGCGTAGATAAATATACCCGCTCCCACCCAGCGCAGGACCCACAGGATCCATCTCATTCCCGGTCGCCCTGACTTTCCAGCCATGTCTTCCAACCTCCGTTTAGAATATAGACCTCCTCGAGTCCAACCGATTCGCGCAACAGATCGGCCAAAGCATGGCTCGCCCCGCATTGCCGGCTGTCACAATACACAACGACTTTCATGTCGGGCTGCCAACGCACCAGAAAGTTCGGAAGCAGGGCCTCCCACTCGTCCTCATTCAGCAAAAGGGCGCCCGGTATATGGTCCGCTTCGAATTGAGCTCGGGTACGAGCATCCACCCAAAGTGCCTCAGCGTCCCAGGACAACGCCTCGGTGAGGGCGACCTCCCCTTCACCCAGTACCTCTTCTGACCAGGCTAACCGTTGGGGATGAAACGCGGCGGTCAATGCCGCGAATATGACCACACCGGAGCAAAGCCCTAGCAACTGCCTCAGCAAGTTCATTTGGAACGACACCTTTGGGAAGCCTTTTCCACGCAGCAACAGTCTTCGCCAAGACTTCGCCCAGTCAAGCATTGCCCTATGCCCGATCGGATGCTATGGTAAAGACCGTGGAAAAATCGGGGAAAGCGCTGATAAGGGCGAATACGGGAGCTGACCCGGGCGGCAAAACGGGCCAGGGAGCTGCAATCATCGAATATCCCGACGTTTCCCACGGTCTCGTTAATACCCGGCGGTTTGGATTGGCTTAACGATATAGTTACTGCTAATCGGGATCCAGTCGCCTCGCCTTCAGTCACTACCCTTTATTGTTACCATGCCTACTATCGCAGGGTCACGGCGCCCGGAAAAAGCTGTTCCCAGTGCCGCAAAGGAACTTGGGAACCGGCGCGAGAACCTTGAATCGCGCCGTCTGGTGAGGTTTGCCGTTGAGCTGGCGCGTTCTCTCGAAATCAAGAAGCTCCTGGTGCAGGCAGATGAACTGCCCGACATACGAATGATTGAGCGCATGACTTCAGGGGAGGTGATCATCTGGCTCATTCGCGACGGATCCGAGTTTAAAGGATCCGGTGAAGAGGGTGAAATCCTTCTTCACATTCCCGACGTCCCGCTTTCACGTATGAGCCAGATTCATCTGGGGTTGTTCCTCGCTGTTATCAATGACCTCGTCTCCCTTGATGAAAGTATCATCTGTCTATCCGGCGTGGCGGGTTCCAAACGGCTCGATACGCTTCAGCTTACCAATCCGAGAAGAGATTTTCCCTGGTTCGAACACGAAGACTTCGAGGAATCTCAGCCTCTCATTACGACGAAGGAGTTCGCACGAATTATCGACATCGCCCTGAGGTTCGCTGCCGAAGGTCGCGAAGGCCGGCCCTTCGGCACCACCTTTGTGCTGGGGAACCCCGATGAATTGCGTCCCTACCTTCGCCAAATCGTGCTCAATCCGTGCATCGGGCATCCCCATCGCAGCCGCGACATCCACAACCCCGACTTCCTGGAATCGCTCAGGGAATTTGCCCTTATGGACGGCGCATTCGTAGTGAATGCCAAAGGCATCGTGGAATCGGCCGGCACCTATTTGGACGCCGCCGCCCATAGAATATCGCTGAAACCAGGTTTGGGCGCCCGACACACTTCGGCCGCCGCCATAACCGCCCGCACCGATTCAGTCGCCGTGGTAGTTTCGGAATCCTCCGGGACCGTAACCGTGTTTAACGACGGTGCGATCGTGTTCGAGCTCGAAAAGTCCGGGCAGCACAACATGCGCGACGTGCATTTGGTTCCCGGTTGATGCGCCTCGAGAGAACTCGAATATGCGTTCGGCATCACCTGCACCGATGCACTCGACGGCGGACCTGATCCGGGGAAAGGGCGGACTTTCCGAATACGATTGGAAAAATCCCTCCTTTCGTAGACTGCGTAGCCGCGTCCATGTAGCATACGCTGAAGGCCCGGCGGGCAATGTCGGTTCCATTGCAGTCTGAACTATGCAAGAGCCAGTTGTGCAGCAAAACTGCATTCCCGGCTGGGACCTCCAGGTAAATGGGGTCGGCTCTTGCTACTTCCGCCTCGGCCTGCTCTTCGGTGAGAAATCCTGAGCCGCTCTCCTCGTTGATCAGAGCGTGGTGGGATCCGGGAATTATCTGTATACAACCATTGGCTACGGAAGAAGGATCGAGAGCAGTCCAGATCGTGATTTTGGGATCCCTGTCGAGGAAGGTCCAGCGATCCTGATGCCATCGTAAACGGGTACCGCCGTGGGCGGGCTTGTTCATGAACATGGAACGGAAACAAGCCACTTCGGTCTCTGGTCCGTAGGCTCGAGCACAGATGTGCCGAAAAAGCGGCCTCTGCAGATACTCCAGGAATACAGCGTCGTACTCGAGGTCCTGGATCTTGCGGTGGTTGAGCGTAGCCACCTTGAAACCTTTCGACTGCTTGGCCAAGTCGCCGTAGTCACCGCTGCCCGGATCCAGCTGCATAAGCATGCGGTCATAGTCCACCGAGGCCCGTCCCAGCATGATTTCGTCAATCCGGTGGCAAAGCTGCCGCAGTTCAGCCTCGGCCAGGACGCATCCGAGACGAAGGTAGCCTTGCTTCAAAAACTCGACCCATTTCTGATCACTCATCGCATTCATCGTATTTTGAAGCCTTAGAGCCTTAGCAGTTTCGTGCCGGGTACCACAAATCACTGTATTTCCGAATTGGAGTACTAAGTCCATGCCGACTCAACCATGGAAAGAAAAAAGCGGTGGAAGCGATTGTCGCCCGTCAACTCCGGGTGAAAGGTGGTGCCGAGGAGGTTCTGCGCCTGCACCCCCACCACCCCGATGGGGTCAGCGACCCTCGCCAGCACCGTAACCTCCGGACCGACCTCGGCGATACCGGGCGCCCGAATGAACAGGGCCCTGAAAGGCTTCCCCGAATCGTTGTCTATCCTCTTCTGGTCAACGCCAGCGGTTGCGTTCAAGACCGCCGGGATTTCGATTTCCAACTCGAAACTGTCTACCTGCCGCCCGAATGTGTTTCGGTTCACAGTGATGTCCAGCAGCTTCAAACGGGGGGGATCGATATGCGCGCCGGAGCCCGTGGAACCCAGCTTTCTGGCCAGAAAGATCAGGCCCGCGCAGGTCCCCCAAATTACACAGCCGTCCCGGTGGGCACTACGCAAGGGTTCAACGAGACCGAAATCCGTAGCCAGTTTTCCGATCGTGGTGCTCTCTCCGCCAGGAATGATCAACCCTTGCAGCCCTTCCAGATGCCGGGGTAGACGGACCTCCCGCAATTCGATCCCGAGCGAGCGCATCAAATTCCGGTGCTCGATATAGTCACCCTGGAGCGCCAGGACACCGATACTGAGACGTCGGGCCGGGACCGGATCGGCACCTCCACGGTCAGAAACGAGGTTAAAGGGATGAACCGGCATGGAGAGGAAACCAAATCAATGGGTACTAACGGGCATTTTCTGCAAGGTCTCCTCGCCCTCCTCCGCCGAAAGCGGACCCAATTTACCACCCGCGGACCGCCAACTGTTCCTCTTGCGGTAGAGAAGACACCTGAATCCCAACCATCGGTTCGCCCAGGCCCTTGCTTACCCGCGCCAGAATCTCAGGGTCTCTAAAGTGGGTCACGGCAGCAACGATGGCCTCGGCCCGTTTCGCCGGATCAGCACTCTTGAAAATTCCCGAACCTACAAAAACACCGTCGACTCCCAACTGCATCATAAGCGCAGCGTCGGCCGGGGTCGCTAACCCTCCGGCGGCAAAGTTCACCACCGGAAGCCGCCCCAGCTCGCGCGTTTCCATAACCAGTTCAAAGGGCGCGGCGATGTCTTTGGCGAATTTCATGACCTCATCGGGAGGGAGGCTCTGCAGCTGGCGAATCTGACCCAACACAGAGCGCGCATGGCGCACCGCCTCCACCACGTCTCCGGTACCGGCTTCCCCTTTCGTGCGCATCATTGCCGCGCCTTCGCCGAGCCTCCGGAGGGCCTCGCCCAGGTTTCTGCAACCACAGACGAAGGGGACGCGAAAGCTATGCTTGTAGATGTGATTCGCCTCGTCGGCAGGAGTTAGTACCTCACTCTCGTCGATGTAGTCGACGCCCAGCGCCTCCAGAATCTGTGCTTCCACGAAATGGCCGATGCGCGCCTTGGCCATGACAGGTATAGACACGCTGGTGATTATATCCTCGATGAGGCCGGGATCGCTCATGCGGGCGACTCCGCCTTGGGCTCGTATGTCGGCGGGCACGCGTTCAAGTGCCATAACCGCGCAAGCCCCCGCATCTTCGGCAATGCGTGCCTGATCGGCAGTTACGACGTCCATGATAACGCCGCCTTTAAGCATCTGGGCGTGCCCAACTTTCACCCGCCAGGTGGCGGTTTCTAGATTCGACGATGGGTTATTTTTTCCGTTGTTCATCAATTGTGGGTGAGTTCAAATTCGGCCTCAGTCGGCTTCAAGTGCCCCGATATTCCATACTACGCCTGAGTTGCTGCTTTATCGACGCTCAACCCGTGGCCAAAGCACCTGCCGTTCCTTTACTCTACGGATACCAAAGCAAGTTGCAAGTACGACCGCGACTGTCGAGAACGCACCTTTACCGGTCAGTTTCAGCCAAAATGGCCAGGCTAAGCGAATCAAGGGTCTTATCTCCGAAAGAGCTGCGCACGTGTGGGAGCCCTCCTATCTTTCGCCGATGCTCCTGGGCGAGCAGGAAAGCGGCTTCACAACCCTTTTCCAGGAGAAAGGGATAGTGGGTCCAACAATACCTGCTGGCTACGGCGCAAGGCAACCCGAGGTGCGATATCAGGGGAACGGACCCTCCATAAAGCAATCGAACAATGGGAGAAAAGCTATCCGTATAATCCACCATCTGGCCACTCCACGGCGGCCCCCAAACTTGGAAAAGATCAAGAAAGGGAACGTAACGGTCGCAGAGCACTTCCCCGCCAACCGCCAGACCGGGATGGTGTTCATGCAGCCGATCGACCATCGCTAAACCAGCTGAATCGATCTGTGGATCCGTTGACCAACCCAGATGATCGAGAAAAACCGCGCCTATCTCCCATCGCTCAATGAAGGGATCCACCTGGGAGAAAAACAGATCGCTCCATCGGGTATCATCCACCCTGATATAGCTAAGGGAATTAGTAAACCCAGAGCGCAATCTACCCGACCAGTCTTCGGCCGTTCCGTGTGCGTTAAGGACCCGGAGCTTCTCGTAATCGGGCAGCAGTTCAGTTACCGGGTCGTAACCCCAGAAATTCAAATGAAGCATGATTTCGACGCCATGCTTCCGGCACACTTCGACCAACCGGCTAAAACCCTTTTCGCCACCCAGGGCATCGGCGTATTGATAGCGCGGGTAACCCGAATCATAGGGTGCATTCCACCCTAACAGGTAAATTAATGTTCCCCGGGCCAGACCCCGGTGAGCAAGTTCGTCAACCATGCTCGCGGTATCGGCATAGGTATGGGCCACAACGCCTTCGGGAAGCCAGAGATCCACCGTCATGACTCGCGTAAAAGACGTCGCCTCCGGTTTACTCGAACGGGCCGGAATCGGATATTGAATGCGGTAAGCGGCTATGGATGTCTCAAGGTCGGGAAAACCATCGCAACCATCAAGCGCAGGTCCAGGGAATGTAATCGACCGATCATCATTTTGAACCAATTCCAGCCGACCCTCCCACTGAACAGGCACAAAGCGGTCACCCTCTAAGCTTTCGATCACGGCGAGATCTACCGCCCGAGGCCCTACTTCGTGGAGGCGATAGTCGTTCGGCCGCAGGCGCACGCCTCCGTTACAAGGAAGATGAATCCAGTCGTCCGCCAGGAGTCTACTGCAGTTGTCCACCATCTTCACAGCAGCCGCTCTAAAGGGCATCGATGATGGCACGGGTCATCTCTCTGGTGGAGAGCGAACCCCCGACATCGGGAGTCGCGTGACCGGCTGCCAGAGCGGAAGCTACGCCCGCTTCGATGCGGCCTGCGGATTCCTTTACCCCCAGCCAGTCGAGCATCATAGCGGCGCTCAATACCGCTGCCACCGGGTTGGCGATTCCCTTCCCGGCGATATCCGGAGCGGATCCGTGGACCGGTTCGAAGAGCGAGGGATAGTGACGTTCGGGATTTAGATTGGCTGAAGGATTGAGCCCAAGGCTGCCAGTCACGGCCCCGGATAGATCCGAGAGTATATCGCCGAACAGATTGGAAGCCACTACGACATCCAGGATGCCGGGCCGCCGCACAAAATTCATGGCTGCGGCGTCAATATGCTGTTTATCTACTTCGATCTCCGGGAACTCCGGACTCATAGCCTCCAAGGCTTCGTCCCACAGCACATAGGCATAACCCTGGGCGTTGGACTTTGTAATCATGGTCAGCTTCTGGCGTCGTTGGCGAGCCATCTCAAATCCGAAACGTAAGATTCGCTCAACGCCCAGCCGCGTGTGGACGGCTGTCTGCAAGGCTACTTCGTCTCTGGTGCCAACGCGAAATCGACCTCCATTATTGACGTATTCTCCTTCCGAATTCTCCCTCAGTACAACCATGTCAATGGATTCGCCGCTGGCCAGGCGGGCCGGGATGCCTTTATAGGTTCTGGCGGGACGAACACAGGCATAGAGATCGAATGCCTGACGTATACGGATGAGCGGCGCCAAAGTCACGTGATCCGGCAATCGCTCAGGAAAACCGACCGCACCCAAAAAGATGGCATCAAAACCGCGCAAGGTATCAACGAAGTCATCGGGCACAACCTCGCCGTGTTGGTCAAAGTAGCGAATTCCCCAATCGAAGCGGGTAAATTCGAGGCCAAAATCGGAGGTTGCCTTAGTAAGTTCGTCGAGCACCTCGACGGCGGATTCAGTGACGTCTTGCCCGATTCCGTCTCCTGAGTAAAGTGCGATTTTGAAAGGCTGGCTCATGCCGGAGAAAACCTGAAAAGAAGAGCCGCAATCGCCAAAAAGGCAAGACAGATCAGAAGAAACCAGTCGCCATAACGAACATAGAAGCTTGCTCGCAAGGCCCATTTGCTGTCGCGGCTAAGCTCTACCACTGCGCCTCCGCGGAAGTAAATACTCCCTTTACCATCAACCAGCACTTGCCGAATGTTTCCGTATTCGTCGATCCAACCGCTCCACCCGGCGTTGCCGCTACGAAGCACGGGGCGCCTGGTCTCGACCGCGCGCAGAACGGAATGAGCGGCATGCTGATGGGCCGCACCCTCCTCCCCGTACCAGGCATCGTTGGTAGCGACGAAAAGAAAGTCCGCCCCGGAGCGAACACTCTCCCGGGCCAGATGCGGAAAGACATCTTCGTAACAGATCAGCGCTCCGACCCGCAAGGTGCGGTCGCCGACCTTTAACGGTATCGTCGGTGCCCCTTTTCCGGGAGCGAAATCACCTTCGATAGGAACGATCTTCCGTACAAATGGCAGCCACTTCCCAAGCGGTACATACTCGCCGAACGGAACTAACTTACGCTTTGCGTAATAGGGCTCGATCAAGCCCAGCACGGGACTGACCAGACAGACGATATTGTACCAGAACTTACCTTCCACAGCCATATTGCCCATGAGCATGGGTTGCCCCAAACGCGCCGCCAGATCCTCTGTCCAGGTCCGCATTCGCTCATCTCCGCGGATTGGCCAAGGCGTCACCGATTCCGGCCAGACGATTAAGTCGCTACCCAAGGAGTGCAGCAGTAGGGTCTGGCGCTCGAGCGTATTCATGATCCTTTCAGCCGAGGCTGGATCCCACTTTTCCGGCTGGTTCACATAGGGTTGCACGATAGCCACACGCAAGAGCTGCTGCCGGTCCGGCTGGAAAAACCCCGGCCAAAGCATGAATGCGACAACGCCCAGCAAAAGGAATAGCGAGGTGTAAAACTCCCAACATATGCGCTCCCACCATTCCGCACCGGCCCGCCGTTGAACCAGATGGCGAATGTAGATGACACAACCCAGATTGAAAAAAATAAGTACGAAAGAAGCTCCGTACTGACCCGTATAAGAGATGATCTGCAGCAGGGCCGATCGATTCCATTGACTGGCCGCCAATGGAAGCCAGGGAAACCCCGTAAACAAAACCCCCCGCAGAAACTCGAGTAGCACCCAGGAACCAGCCAGACCCGCCATCCCGGCCAAGCGGAGGCCAAGGGATCGCTCCAACATAGCGGGGAGCACTTTGCCAGCCGCTAAATACCAGACGGTAGTGAATAACCCAAGGATCAGCGTGAGCAAGAGCATACCGAAAAAGGTGACATGCCGGAGCCACCAGATAAGCACAATCCAGGAAAGCCAGGAGGATCCGAACACAGCCGCGCCATAGGCCACCATGGAAGGGCGGACCAGGCTGTATCCCAACAGAGGCACCGCGAATATATAGGCCGCCTCGGCCAGGTTGAAGGGTGGAAACGCCACCACGTAAAGCAAGGCCGTGGCGGCTCCGCCGGCCACCGCCGCGAATCCTGACATGCCCCGGCTGATCACGGCTCCACCATGACCCACCGAGTCCGAATTCCTTCCGCTGATCTCAACCTCGGGAAGGTCGGATCGGGTTGGCCAAAAATGCCTCACGTTAATCTTCGGGGCAGCAACTAACCGCGTTAGGCCTTCTGCCCCCGATCACGCTGCCCGCCCGCAGCACTTCTTGTATTTCTTACCACTGCCACAAGGACAGGGAACGTTCCTTCCTACTTTAGGCGCGGTACGCCGTAGCGTAACTTTGGGAAGTTTTATCCGATCCGACAGCTTCCCTCCCGGTGCCCCATTTTCCCCGGTATCAGTGCCCGGGCCACTCGCTCTGGCGGATCGAGAGAGAATAGCGAGCATGTTTTCAAAGGTTGAAATGTTCGATGCCGAACGAAAGAGGCCCGAGCAAATGTCAGCCTGGATTCGCTGCATCATATCGTCAAAATAGACGAACGCTTCATTCTTGTACTCGTTTAAAGGATCCTTTTGACCATAGCCCCGCAATCCGACGCTCTGGTGCAGATCCTCCATTTCGGTCAGGTGATCCTGCCAGTGGCGGTCGATGGTCTGAATAATGAGGTAGCGCTCCAAGGCACGCAGGGCGTCCGGGTTCTCCACCGCCTCCTTGGTCGCATAGGCCGCTTGAATTCGCTCCAACACCTGCTGCTTGAGCAACTCGGCGGACTTTCTCGACAGATCCTCAAGGCGAAGCGCGATGGGAAAGTGGCTGTTCGCCCAGCCGAGGAAGTTGTCCAATACCGAGTCTTCGGGCTTCTTGGTTTCGTAGACTCCAGCTTCCTCGATCCGAAACTCGATCTCGTCGAGTACGAGCTCGAAGATGATCTTACGGGGCTCATCACTATGGATAGCTCCGTTTCGGATTTCGTAGATCACCTCTCGCTGTCGATTGAGCACGTCATCATACTGCAGCAGCCGCTTGCGGATTGAGTAATGATGCTGCTCGACGGTTTTCTGCGCCCTTTCGATAGCCGGGTTCAACCACTTGTGTTCGAGGGCTTCTCCCTCAATAAATGACTTCTCCAATATCTTCGAGGCCATTCCCGACTGTCCGTAGAGACGCATCAAGTCATCCTCCAAAGACAGGTAAAAGCGGGAGCGGCCAGGATCGCCCTGGCGAGCACATCGTCCTCGGAGCTGCCGGTCGATGCGCCGCGACTGGTGGCGCTCCGTCCCGATGACATAAAGACCGCCGATTTCAGGGATGCGCTCTCCCAACTTAATGTCGGTACCGCGGCCGGCCATGTTGGTAGCAATCGTTACCATTCCCCGCTTGCCGGCACGAGCGATGATGTCTGCTTCCTGCTCATGGAACTTGGCATTGAGCACATTGTGGGGAATATTCACCCGCTTCAGCATCCGGCTCAACACCTCGGATGAGTCTACCGAGGTTGTTCCTACCAACATGGGCTGACCTTCGCTGTGAGCCCGCTGTATATCCTCAATAACAGCATTGTACTTCTCCCGCCGGGTCTTGAAAATGAGATCATTGTCATCTTCGCGCTGCACGGGCCGGTTAGTCGGAATAACCATGACCGACAACCGATAGATGTCGTTGAACTCGTTGGCTTCGGTCTCCGCTGTTCCGGTCATGCCGGCTAACTTTTCGTAGAGACGAAAATAGTTCTGAATCGTGATTTTGGCATAGGTCTTCGACTCCTTTTCGATCACGACGCCCTCCTTGGCTTCGACGGACTGGTGCAGGCCGTCGCTCCAACGACGCCCGGGCATGATCCGGCCTGTGTTCTCGTCCACGATCATGACTTTCTCGTTCTGCACCACGTATTCGACATCCTTTTCGTAAAGAGCATACGCCCGCAGCAGTTGGCTGATGCAGTGAATCTCTTCGCTGATGGACTCGAATTGCTCCTGGGCCTTTGCCTTTTCTCTTTCCTTTTCCTTAACCGACAAGCGGCCATCTTTATCGATCTCCATAAAGATGCCGGGGAGATCCGGTAAGACGAAGGCGTCGTCGCTGTCCGGTCGCAAAAGCTTTCTCCCTTGTTCAGTTAGATCGGCCTGATGCTGCTTCTCGTCGATCGTGTAAAAGAGTTCCTCCTTAAGCCGGTATCGCTGTTCCTTGTTGAAATCGCTGGTCATCTCCAGATCGAACTTTTCGAACGACTTCCGGTATTCAGCAGTCTCCATCAAACGCAGAAACTGCTTGTTCTTGGGCATTCCCAGTTTTGCCTGGAGCAGCTTCTCGTAGGGGTCCCAGGAATCCGTAACGCCATTTTCCAACTCCTTGCGGGCTTCCGTAGCCAGCCGGGTGCAAAGCCTGTTCTGGCTCCTGACCAAGCTCTCCACACCGGGTTTCAGCCTGGGAAACGGCATCTCCCGGTCCGTCTGCACAGGACCGGAAATGATGAGCGGCGTTCGCGCTTCATCAACGAGGATCGAATCAACTTCATCGACGATGCAGAAGTAATAGTCACGCTGCACCTGATCTTCTTTTCGGGTGGCCATGCCATTGTCCCGCAGGTAGTCAAAGCCGAATTCACTCGCCGTGCCATAGGTAACATCCCGGCAATACATCTCCCTGCGCTCGGCCGAGGACATCTGGTTCTGAATACACCCCACAGTGAGACCGAGGAAGGTGTAGATGTACCCCATCCATTCCGAATCCCTCCGCGCCAGAAAGTCGTTGGTCGTCACCAGTTGGCAATTTCTGCCCGTCAATGCGTTCAGGTAGAGAGGAAGCGTAGCCACCAATGTCTTACCTTCTCCGGTGGCCATTTCAGCAATCATGTGCTGGTGCAAAGCCATGCCTCCAACCAACTGGACATCGAAATGAATCATGTCCCACACCATCTCGTGGCCCGTTACCGTGATAGGGCTAGGGCAGAGACGGCGAGCTGCGTTCTTGACTGCGGCAAACGCTTCCGGCAACAAAGCATCCGGGCTCTCACCGGCCCGGTGGCGGCCCCTGAACTCCTCCGTTTTTCCGCGCAACTGCTCGTCCGTCAGTTTCTGGTAATCCACTTCCAGTTCGTTGATGCGCGCAACTACCGGTTCCGCTGCCTTGATAAACTTTCGGTAGTGGCGACCGGACAGTTTCCTGAAAATGCTGAAAATCATCTATCTGAGTTTAGATTCAGAACCTCTACCCCGCAAGACTCGCAATCAGACCTGCAAGACAGGACACTAGAATCAATTCCCCGACAACCGTTTTCTGAAATGCGCAATCGTCTCCTTGAGACCGTCCTCGAGGTCAGTCTTCGGATTCCAACCCAAGTACTGTCTGGCTTTAGTGATATCGGGCTGCCGCTGTTTGGGATCGTCCTGCGGCAGCGGACGGAAAATGACTTTGGATTGACTGCCGGTAAGACGAATGACCCGCTCCGCAAGTTCCAACATGGTGAATTCTCCGGGATTTCCCAGGTTGATCGGGCCAACCGTCTCAGTCTGGTTCATCATTTTGATAAATCCGTCAATTAGATCATCGACATAACAGAATGCCCGTGTTTGCATCCCGTCTCCATATACCGTGATGTCCTCCCCTTTGATCGCCTGCACAACAAAGTTCGATACCACACGACCATCTCCCGGCAACATGCGCGGACCGTAGGTATTGAAGATGCGCACCACCCGTATGTCGACTTTGTTCTCCCGGTAATAGTCAAAGAAAAGGGTTTCCGCACACCGTTTTCCTTCATCGTAGCAGGCGCGCAATCCGATCGGGTTGACGTTGCCTCGATACTCTTCCGATTGTGGGTGTTCCGTAGGATCACCATATACTTCTGACGTCGACGCCTGAAATATCCGAGCTTTTACTCGATTGGCTAATCCCAAACAGTTGATTGCTCCCATAACTGAGGTTTTCACTGTCTTTATGGGATTCAATTGGTAATGGATCGGTGAAGCAGGACAGGCAAGGTTGTAAATCTGATCGACCTCAACTTTTATGGGATCGACAATATCGTGTCTAATTAACTCAAAGTTCGAATTACCGTACAAGTGCCTGATATTCTCCTTGGATCCGGTAAACATGTTATCAAGACCAAGAACTTCATGCCCCGCCGACAAGAGGTGGTCGATCAAATGACTCCCCAGGAACCCGGCTCCACCTGTTACTAATATGCGCATCGTGAATTCTGCTCAGATGCTGGTATGTATCTGCGCATTAATTAAACGTAGCGGCTTCTGCAGAAACTAACACCAGGGCCGATAGGCTCTCGGCCCGGTAACTGGTTTCGCCTACGAACGCTTTCTTGCCCAAGACAACGTCAGGCAGACATGAATCCGCGATCAGGATTGCGGCAAGTTAATCTCAAGCCGGTCTTTCCCTGCCGAAATCCGGAAGTTCCCGATCAATTTCTCAGATCTTGTCGTAGCCGCCCCTGGAAATCTTTGCGATCACGGCGTAGCTGATGCCTCGTGCCTTGGAAACCTGATTCATCGACGAACCGCCCTTGATTTCCGCTTTGATTTCGTCTCTAAGCTCTGCCGTCACTTTGGTTCTCTTGCGACGGCCATTGCCACCGGCTGTCGTCGAGATACCGGATCCTCGGGGTGCGCGCAAACTAAACCGATCCACCAGTGCCTTAACCAGCGCTTTGGGCGTAGCATAGCCGCTGTCTTCGACGATTTTGCCGAGCTTCTGATTTTTCTCTTCTTCCTCCTTCAATCGAGCTTCCAAGGCCCTTTTTCTCTTGGCTAGTTTAGCTTCCTCTTTCTCAACCTTCTTGATTTCGTCTAACAAACTCATGTTCAATATATCTTATTGTTCTAGTGGAAAATTGGGTGCGTTCCTTCGAATTAAGGCAAATTGGCGCAACCCCCGGATATTCGCTAACAAAGAAGGCTAGAATTGGAATGACAAGTTTTTTTTTAAATTTAATAAGATATTCAGGAACAATGATCCTTTTCCGCGAGCTGAAACTGCAACCTCCTACCCATCCTCTTCACCGGTTCGCGAGGTGTAACGGGCAATCCAACCAAGATGCCAGTCTTTGAAGCCGCCTTTAGCGATATGATGGCGTGCCTGCTTCATCAAATCGAGATAGAAATGTAGATTGTGTATTGTGAGGAGAGTATGAGCAAGGAGCTCGTCCGCGACTACAAGGTGTCTCAGGTAAGCTCGCGAAAATGTTTTGCACGTGTAATTATCCATACCCTCCACGAGCGGAAGCGGATCTTCGCGAAAGCGGCTGTTTCGCAAATTCAGAGTCCCCTCCGGAGTAAAGACAGTACCGTGTCGCGCCAAGCGCGTAGGCAAGACACAATCAAACATATCCACACCTTGAGCGATCATGCGTAACAACTGTGGGGGTGTGCCCACACCCATGACATACCTTGGTCGATTTTCCGGCAGACAGGCCACTGTCCACGAAACCTGCGCAAACATGTCCTCCTCCGATTCTCCCACGCTGATTCCTCCCATGGCATATCCGGAAAAGCCCATAAAGGTGAGTTCCTGGGCACAGGCGATACGTAGGTCTTCGTAAACGGAACCCTGGACGATACCGAACAACTGATGTCCTGAATCCAAAAAACCACGCTCGCTGGCCGCGCCCAGACATTGGCGCGCCCACCTCAAGGTGCGGGTCACCCCCGTCCGGCAGGCATCCCGAGAACAGGGGTAGCGGGAACATTCATCCAAAACCATGGCGATATCCGCACCGAGTGAATGCTGAATGTCGATCACGTTTTCGGGGCTCAGATAAAAGGTATCGCCATTCAAATGTGAACGGAAGGAAATGCCCTCGTCAGTAATCGTCCTCAGCCTGGCCAAGCTGTAAACCTGAAAGCCACCCGAATCGGTCAGGATGGGCCCGGGCCAAGCCATGAACGCGTGCAGCCCGCCAAACCGGCGAATTAACTCGGAGCCCGGCCGTAGATTGAGATGGTAGGTGTTCCCCACGATGATGGCTGCCTCCAGTTCCTGGAGCATGGCCGGAGTCACCGACTTTACCGTGCCCTGGGTGCCCACGGGCATGAACACGGGGGTGTCCACAGAGCCATGTAGCGTTTTCAATCGACCCCACCTGGCATCACTCGACGCGTCCCGCGCCAGAATCGTGAAGTTGTTTCGGACCTCCATAGTTTAGCCTCCAGACACCTTTCGTGAGCTGCCTATGTACTTGACGGGACGTGCCTTATGGTCAAGCCTGCTTAGTTTTCAAGGCGTTTCTTTTGGCGTATGATGCTCGTCGTCGACAATTTTGACTCATTCACCTACAACCTCGTACAGTACTTCGGCCGCCTGGGGGTAGAGCAACGCGTTATCCGGAACGATGAGATGACGCCCCAAGAGGCGCTGGCGCTTGAGCCCGAGCAGGTAGTGCTTTCACCGGGGCCCTGTTCACCAGACGAGGCTGGCCATTGCCTTGAATTCATCGCTACCTTCGCCGGCCGCGTACCCCTGTTCGGCGTCTGTCTCGGACACCAGTGTATTGGCCAGCATTTCGGAGGCAGGGTAGTACAAGCGGATCGGCTCATGCATGGAAAGACCTCCCTGGTGCATCACCAGGAAAATCAGCTGTTTTCCTGCATGAGCAACCCATTCCGTGCGACTCGCTACCATTCCTTAATCGTGGAACGGAAGAGCCTCCCAGACTGTCTTCAAGTGACAGCGGAAACGGATGCGGGTGAAATCATGGGGTTGAAGCACAGATCGTGGCCCGTATGGGGCGTCCAGTTTCATCCCGAGTCGCTCGCCACTGATAGTGGGATTCAGGTGCTGGAGAACTTTCTCAAGATAGCTAACTAAGTACTCGAGTTCGAATGCGCTGTCCTCGATGTTCTACGCGTGAAACCCGAGTAATCGATTCACGAATTGCCAAGAACGGTCTGTCCATTCGCCGGCGCCGACAATGCGTGGATTGCGACTACCGCTTCACCACAATTGAGGAGTTGCTTCGTGAAGGCATCATCGTAGTTAAACGCGATGGAAGGCGGGAGGAATTCGACCGCAACAAAGTCTTGTCGGGCATCAGCCGTGCCTGCGAAAAGCGTCCCATCGACCTGGAACAGATCGACATGCTGATCACTGACGTAATGGTGGAACTCGAAAACGAGTTTGATCAGGAAATACCGAGCAGGGCTATCGGGGAACGCGTAATGGGCAAATTTAAGCAGATTGACCAGATCGCCTATGTTCGTTTCGCCAGTGTCTACAAGGACTTCCGAGATATCTCCGAACTGGAACAAGAAATCGCCGATTTGAGGCAAGGCCACGAGTAACGAGAAAGCCTACTCAATGACTGATTCGAAAAGCATATTCGAAAAGATGATGGCGGGCCGGATCCCCGCCCGGATGGCGCACCAAGATGACCATTGTATCGCAATTCATGATATTAATCCGCAGGCTCCGGTTCACCTGCTAATCATACCGCGAAAGCGCATCTACCGCATCGGAAGCGCCGTTGAAAATGATAGGGAGGTGCTTGGTCATCTTCTCCTTGTGGCCCGAGACCTGGCCCGGGAGATGGAGCTCGAAAACGGCTTCCGTATAGTGATCAACAACGGGCCCGATGGCGGAGAAACGGTGCCTCATCTCCACGTTCACCTCCTCGGAGGGCGCGCCCTGACTTGGCCCCCGGGATAGCGATATTGGAAAACAGCCCCTCTAATCACCTCTGCTCGTAGGCTCCATCGCTCCGTTTCCCCACGATGCGCCGAAGTTCGAGCAATAAAAGTTCAGAAAGCACCGTGGGCTGCGCAAGACCGGTCATGGCCGCGATCTGATCGGGATGCCAGACAGAACCGTCGGATAGGGTCTCCAAGATCTGACCGGCCTCCTGAGAAAGCCCTTGCAGGCGCGTTGGGTCGACAGTTGAAACGGCCGGCTTCGCGTCCAAAGACAGCTCGGGTTGCATCAAATAGGGCAGGTCGGCCAGGATGTCCTCCGCCGATGTCAACAATGTGGCGCCATCACGAATCAGTGCGTGGCAGCCGCGGCTGGAGGGCTGATCTATGTGGCCGGGGACAGCGAAAACCTGCCTTCCTTGCTCACCGGCAAATCGGGCCGTAATCATGCTTCCTCCCTTGGTGTCGGTTTCCACTACGACGGTGGCATCACAGATGCCGGCAATGATTCGATTGCGCATGGGAAACGTCTGTCGATCGGCGCGACGGCCGAACGGGAATTCGGATACCACTGCACCCTCGCGGGCAATAGCCCGATAGAGGTCGAGATTCTCCGGTGGATAAATAATGTCTATCCCGCAGCCCATGACCGCCACCGTCCTGCCACCTCGGTCTAACGCACCCTGGTGGGCTTCTGTGTCTATTCCCCGCGCCATGCCGCTGACTACGCAAAACCCCAGCGCCACCAGCTCGCCGGACAGCGCCCGGGCAATGCGGCGCCCATAGAGAGTGGGACGTCTCGTGCCGACTATGGCCACGCACCGATTTTGAAAGGCATAGCTGCCCAGACGATAGATTCCGATTGGAGGATCATAGGTCTCCAGCAGTAGCGCCGGATAAGATGAATCCGAGCGGGTCACAAAATTCACGCCGTGCCGCAGCAGCAGTCCCTCCTCCCTTTCCAGGTCGAAATTCTGGGGCCAACTAACCAGCATGTTCGCCACCCCAGCACCCACGCCCTTGATCGCGGTAAGTTCCCGCGCCGGAGCTTGCAGTATTGCCACGGGGTCATGATCGAAATGCTCCAAAAGCCTTTGCAGCGTTACGGGGCCCAAGGTGGGTATGCCGTTTAGAATCAGGAAAGCGCGGCTCTCGTCCAGTGTCCGGTCCAAGTTCACAATTCAGGCATAGATTACCGCCACCGCATTGGCATGGGATTTGAGGTGGGCAAGACTGACCAGTACACCCGATCCTTCAAAAGAGCGAAGCAGGGATTTTCCCTTCTCATCCAACCGTACAAGCGGTTGATTGCGCTCCCCTTTATATATAGATACGGACTTCCACTTCAGGTACTCGCCGATCCCAGTCGTGAAGGCTTTAGCCACGGCTTCCTTGGCCGCAAATCGCCCTGCAAGGTGTGGGTAGGGATTCTTCATCCTGAAACAATATTCGAGCTCCTCTGCGGTGAAAATGCGATTCAAGAATCGGTCGCCATGGCGCTCACAGGCCCGCTGAACGCGATCGACTTCAATAATATCGATTCCGATTCCAAGCACCTTTCCAGAGCCGCCAGGGCTAAGATTCATAGGTAATGCCGACCTGGCGTTCATGAGGTTCGGGGCCGAGTAACTTTCTCAGAAACCTGGACCGGTGCACGGGACAGGGACCATACTTGAGAATCGCCGCCTGATGTCTCCAGGTCCCATAGCCCTTGTGATCGGCGAAGCAGAACTGGGGGAATTCGCGATCCAAAACGCGCATTGAGGTGTCGCGAGTCACCTTCGCTACGATCGAGGCCATGGCGATAGCCAGCGACCGTCCATCACCCTTGACCACAGCCCGGTGCGCAAAGGGAAAGGGACGAAGCGGGTTCCCGTCGACGAGAATCAGCGGCTCACGTCCCAAAGCAGGCTCTCGCTCACAGGCGAAAAGGGTATCCCCAGGGTAATACTGTTGAGGAAGCTGATCAGATCCGGCAATGCATTTCAGGTTAAGGTCGCACAGTGCCCGTTCCATGGCCAAACGCGTTGCCCCCAGAATGTTGAGTTTCTGAATCTCCTCCACCGACGCTACCCCACAGGCGCAGGAAATCAGACCCTTGCGAGCAAGCAGACCGACCTCGGCAAACAGCGTTTCGCGCCGCTCCTTGTTTACGCGTTTGGAATCGTCGACCGCAATCGCCTCCCGAAGGCACCAGGCGCTCTCATAGAACGCCTGGTTCAAGCCCACCGCAGCCGCCACCACCGGCCCCGCGAGGGCGCCTCGCCCCGCTTCATCGACTCCGATCACACAACCATGATCCGCCATGGCGCAGAGGTCGAAATCCCGTAGCCGGTGAATCCGTTCGTCCGCGCCTGGATTGCTCGCCCGGTTCATCAAACCGTCTTCTGCAGGATTTTTCGTGCCGTGGAAAAATGTATTTTGGCTACGCGTTGCAAGCTCGCCGGACCCTTTTTCCGCACCAGCTCCTCGGCTTTCTCTCTGGCTGGCGACCCCGATCCCCTGGGCAAGGTTTCAGCGATCGCCTGTCCCAGAGAATCGAGTCTGCGAAGAAACTCGGCACGCGCGCAAATTGACGCCGCCGCCACCACTGGATCGGATTCCGCCCGCGTCCTCATGCGGAGGTCGAATGATTTATCTTTGAGATACCCTTGTACCAAAGGTTGCCGGCTGAATTGGTCGAGGAGGCCCCACGCTACGCGCCTCGATAGCAGTGCCTGCTCCAGCGCTCGGGCATGCAACCAGGCTAGCAGGCGATTGAGGTTCGCACCCGGCTTCGCCATCAGTTCATTGTACTTTTCCATACCACAGAAGGCATACTTCACTACCGTGGAGGAACGCTTTCTAACCACTTTTTCGAGCTTAAGCAGCGAACGATCCGTCAACTGTTTGCTATCACGGACCCCCGCCTGCCGCCACTCGCGAACGGCTTCCCCGTCGGCAACAACACAAGCGACAATCAATGGGCCGAATAGATCGCCTTTCCCCGCTTCATCAAGTCCGGCATGGGGCTCAAACCATTCCGGATGATGGACCTCATCGTATCCGAGGCGAGGATCACCGGTGATCTGGGCCTCCAGATAATCACGTACGAAGTCTTCCGTGCCCTTTCCCTGAACGACCAGCTTCCCGCTCTCATACGCTACCAGGTTTACCCGATCCGGCTTCGATTTAAAAGCAAAGCGGGCGTGGGGAACGTCGCTGTAGCCATAGGCCTTTTCACCGCAAAGGTGCTCCAGCTTCTCCATTTGCTGATCGCTCAAAGCAATCGTGTAGGAGGCGAGTCTGGGAGGTTCCCGTGTTGCCTTCCTTGCTGGTCTGGGCATGACACAATACTAAGGAAACAAGTTCCCTCAAATCGAGCGCAATATACCCATGCACAAAGTCAACGATGCAAGCGTGGCTCGTCGCCTCTTAGTTCGAAAGCGGGACTCGGTCAGGACGCGGCTGGCGGAGTGGTTCAGTCAGTGTAAACGAGAATTGCCATGGCGAGCGAATCCGAGCGTCTACAAGATCGTAGTTTCAGAATTCATGCTACAGCAGACCCGGGTCAGCACTGTCCTACCCTACTTTTCGCGATGGCTGGACAGGTTTCCCGGCTTTGCCGAACTGGCTGCAGCTTCCGAGTCCGAGGTCCTGCACCTGTGGGAAGGTCTCGGCTACTACGCCTGGGCTCGCAACCTGCTCCGTCTGGCCAAGACACTACAAGGCCTCCGGGAGCCGCCCACGTCTGCTGAAGACTGGATTCGGCTTCCGGGAGTTGGTCCCTATACCGCAGCCGCCATTGCCAGCATTGGCTGCGGCCAGATTGCTGCCGTGGTTGACGGCAATGTGATCCGGATCCTCGCTCGGCTAACCTCCGACAACGAAGTATTTCGCGACAGCGGTGCGGCCTTCAGGAAGTTTCAGCCCCTGGCGAATGAACTGATCGACCCTGGAGCTCCCGGTGCCCACAACGAGGCCATGATGGAACTCGGCGCCACCGTCTGCCTGCGAAGGCGCCCGCTCTGCGCGGTCTGTCCACTGGTGTCCTTCTGTCAAGCCGGTCGTCAAGGCGATGCGAACGCCTATCCCGTATTTCGAGCCAGAAAATATCGAGATTCCACCGTTCATCGATTTTGGGTCGAACACAATCGGCGTCTGCTTCTTTTCCGAGCCCCCAAAGGATCAAGGCGACTGCCGGATCTCTATGAACTACCGGCTGAAATCGGAGTCAACGCTGATTGCCCGAATGATAGGGTGCTTCTGAAGAAGAAACGGACAATTGGCAATGAACGGATTCAAGAGATCATCTTTGGCCACCCGACAACCCCGCATCTACTTCAGAAAGTAGCCCAACAACCCTTCCTACATTGGATAGCGTTCGACAGGTTGGACCAAATCACGCTATCAGGCCCGCACCGGCGTTGGATTAACGAGATTCTTCAGGCACGACACTAGAACAGGTAGTCCCTGGACGCAAGAACCTCGCTAGTCTCCGCGGAGGGACCAATTTCCAATACAAGGACGTGCTCGGGACGGAAAAACGAACGCACCATATCGAAGTCAATCGTCCCTTGGCCGATAGGTAAATGGTCACGACCGTTTTGATTTACATCGTGCAAATGAAACCCGAGGGCCCGCTTATGATTCTCCAACAGGAACTGGGAGTGGTCGATCATTCCCAGTTGGTCTTTGATCTGGGCATGACCCACATCGTGCCAGTAACCCAGCGCCGGCGTGTCGCCATGCTGCTTGAGAAACGGGGCCATTTCGGCGTCCATAGGAAGTTCGCTGATGCCCTCGCGATTTTCCAATCCCAAGGCAATCTCCTTCTCCTCGGCAAGAGGCAGAATGCGTTCCAGGCTGGCGCTCAAACGGCCCATGGACTTTCGGGCTTTTCGCTGCAGTTTGAGCAGCGCGCGTTCCACTTGGGTGCGCAGTGTTTCGAAAGACACGCCACTTCCTTGCCGCCGCACCTTCCGCAATCGCTCCAGCCGGGATCCCGGGTTAAAGAAAAGGGTGCGTATACTCCCACCGTGGACTACCACCCGATCGGCACCTACCTGAGCAGCAAATTCTATCGTCCTCACGGTATGCCGGAGCCACTGGTCACGCTCCCGAGGGTCGGGGCCAGTGGGCTCGTAGAGATTGGGAGCCGCATGCAAGACACCTGTGGGAAGAGGACAGAAATTGTGCACCGACGAAACCTTCGCGATGCCTTCCTGCAGTGCCTTAAGAATACCCGGAATCAGCGATAAGCGAATCCCATGGCTCAACTCAATCCATTCGAACCCGAGCGAAGCCATTTCCCTCACCATCTCATAGCCATCCACGTGTCGGTGGGAACACCAACAAGTCGAAAGTGCTACCTTAGGCGCCACGGGACGGACTCTTTTACCCGGCCAGAATACACCGGCATCCGACCTCAATTAACGTCGCCCGGAAAATCACTGATTCTCGTAGCGGGTCCGCAGCATATTGGAAAATGCCGCGACCTTCTTCTTGCGCCGCTTAATCTCCGAAGGCTTCTCGAAATAACGCTTGGACCGGACATCGCGGATGACCCCTTCGCGATCCAGCTTCTTCTTGAGCCGCCGAAGAGCCCTTTCCATGGGCTCGCCTTTTCGAATACGTACTTCTACTGGCATGAATTGAGGTTCAAATTCGAGAGAAAGGACGAAGAACCACACACCTTTTCCAGGAGACGTCAATGTATTTCGAAAGGCCTGTGAATAACTCGTGAAGAAATGTTCCTTGAAAGTCGGTGCTGCAAGGAGTCTGATGAATCGGCTCGAGGAGAAACATGACTACCTCTGTTAACGACTTCATTCATCTTCACGTACACACCGACTACAGCCTGTTGGACGGCGCCTGTCGCATCGACAGGCTCATCGATCGCGCCGCGCATATGGGCATGAACGCCCTGGCAATAACGGACCATGGCAATCTCTTCGGCGTGGCTGATTTCTATCAGAAGGCCAACGCGCGTGGGATAAAACCGCTGCTCGGATGCGAGATCTACTTGATCACCGATCATTTGTGTACAGAACGGCCGGCGCGCGCACGTCACCGTTATTACCATATGGGTCTCATCGCCCAGAATTTCCGTGGCTACCAGAACTTGACCAAACTCGTGTCGCACGCGCATACCGACGGCTTCTACTATAAGCCTCGCGTCGATATGGAATGCCTTGCAGCCCATGCCGAAGGCCTAATCGGCTTCACCGGCTGCCTGCAGGGGGTAGTTCCCCAAGCCCTGCTCAAGGAGAGCTACGAGGTCGCTCGAAAGTGGACCGGAACCATGCGGGATATATTTGGCAATGAGCGATACTTTGTCGAACTGCAAGACCATGGAATTGCTGAACAACACCAGATCAACGGCGACCTGATCCGGCTGGCGGAGGAGTTCAACCTGCGCATCGTCTGCTCAAACGACGTGCATTACGTTGAGGAGAGCCACTCCCGGCCCCACGATCTGCTACTTTGCATACAGACCGGAAGCAAAGTAGCGGATGAAAAACGCCTACGCTACCCCAACGACCAGTTTTACCTCAAATCGGGAGAAGCCATGCTGCAAACTTTCGGGGAACGGCCCGATGCGCTGATGAACACGGCCGC
The DNA here is from genome assembly GCA_963665345.2 of Opitutales bacterium. Taxonomy (GTDB): domain Bacteria; phylum Verrucomicrobiota; class Verrucomicrobiia; order Opitutales; family CAXXNP01. The sequence continues at coordinate 1,249,836 of OY762281.2, read as the reverse complement.
GATTGCCGAAATGGTCGATGTTCACCTCCCTTTTGGCGAAAATCATTACCCCGTATTTCGACTTCCGGAAGCCGATCAGGGTTCGTTCAAAGACAACACCGAATACCTGCGCCATCTTAGTATCGAAGGGTTGATGAGGCGATACAATGTCGATTACCACCATCCCCGCAAGGCCTCCGACCCGGCTTTCGCCGCGACTCTCGTGGAGCGTATCGACCATGAGCTCGGAATTATTCAAAAGACTGGATTTGTCGACTATTACCTGATCGTACAAGATTTCATCAACTGGGCCTTGGATCGCGGCATTCCAGTCGGCCCCGGTCGCGGCTCGGGCCCCGCCAGCCTGGTCGCCTACCTGACCAACATCACGGGTATCGATCCATTGCGATTCAAGCTCCTGTTCGAGCGTATGCTCAATCCCGAACGCGTCTCCCCACCCGATTTTGATATCGACTTCTGCATGCGACGACGGGACGAGGTCATCGGCTATGTGCGCCACAAATATGGCGAAAAATGCGTCGCCAATATCATCACATTTGGGACTTTCGGAGCCAAAATGGTGGTTCGCGACGTGGCCCGCGTCCTCGATATTCCCTACGCCGAGGCTGACCGCATTGCCAAAATGATACCCGACGATCCCAAGATCTCGATCGATCTGGCCCTGGAGCGCAGCAGCGAACTCCAGGCCGAAGTGGAGCAAAACGAGCAGGCACGGCAGATTATCGAGCAAGGCAGAGTCATCGAAGGCATGGTGCGCAACACCGGCACGCACGCCGCCGGCGTCATCATTGGAGACAAACCGCTCGATGAGTACATACCCCTGACCATCCAGGATAAAACGCTCACGACTCAGTATCCGAAAGATCCCGTAGAGGAACTCGGCCTCCTTAAGGTCGACTTTCTAGGGCTCAAAACACTCACCGTGATTGCCGACACCGAGCACAACATTCGCCAGACGGAGGATCCCCAATTCAATATTCAGGAGGTGCCGCTGGACGACGAGAAGGCTTTTCGGCTCATCAACAAAGCGCATACCGTAGGGGTCTTCCAACTCGAGTCAGGCGGAATGAAGAATCTCTGCCGGCAATTCGGCATTTCCAATATCGACGAAATCGTAGCGCTTATCGCGCTTTATCGTCCGGGCCCAATGGAGTGGATACCGGACTACATCCGCGGCAAACAGAACCCTGAGACGGTCCGCTTTCCTCATCCTCTGCTCGAGGATATCTGCAGGGAGACCTACGGCGTCATGGTTTACCAGGAGCAGGTAATGGAAGCGGCTAAGATCATCGCCGGCTATACCCTGGGCGGCGCCGATATTCTGCGGCGGGCCATGGGCAAAAAGAAACCCGAGGAAATGGCAGAACAACGCGAGGTTTTTGTGCTGGGCGCCCAGAAGTGCCACGGCATCGAGCGCGAGCTTGCCTTGGAGATTTTTGCCATCCTGGAGAAATTTGCCGGTTACGGATTCACCAAGGCGCACGCTGCCGCTTACGCCGTGTTGAGCTACCAGACGGCGCACCTGAAGGCGAATTACGGTGTGCAGTTCATGGCCGCTCTGCTCTCCAGTGAACTGGGAAACTCGGAGAAAGTTGCGCGCTTCATCAGCGAATGTGGGCTCATGAGTATATCCGTGCTCGGGCCTGATATCAACCTCTCGCGCGAGAGCTTCACGCCCGTTACCCAGTCCATGGGTGGGCGCCGCAGCATACGTTTTGGCCTGGCAGCTATCAAAGGCGTCGGCGATTCCGCCGCCTCTGGGATCTTGTCCGAACGGGACGAGAACGGTGATTATGAGAGTTTCCGCGACCTGGTGGCGCGCGTGGACAATAAGACCGTCAATAAGCGCGTCCTGGAATGCCTGATCCGCTCCGGTGCATTCGACTCATTCGAACAGGATCGGCGTTTTCTGCTCGATGATCTTGATCGCTCGCTCAGCGAAGTCGCAATCTTACAGCGAGATCGAGAACGGGGTCAGGCCTCATTCTTCGACATGCTGGGCGATACTGAATCGCTCAACACCGGCCGCTCGGGAAACGCGACGGGCAATAACGGCGCCCAAACTGCACCGATGCCCTCGAATGAAAAGCTACTGCACGAAAAGGAGCTTCTCGGATTTTATGTCTCCGGACACCCCTTGAACGGCTATCGGGGGCTGTCCGAAGCGCTTTCCACCATAGGGGACGTCAGCCACCAAAACCTGCCCGACCGGTCCCTTTTCCGGCTCTGTGGAGTCGTCTCCTCCGTGGCCAAGAAAATATCCCGGCGCAACAATCGCCCATGGTGCGTGGTCAACCTGGACACACGAAAGGCCAGCTACGACCTGAACGTATACACTGACCGATTTTCGCAGTTCGGCAGCTTGCTCGAGGAGGGCAGAGTCATCCTTGTTGAAGGCAGTGTGAATCACCGCAACGGAGACGTCATGCTGTCTGTGGAATCGATTCGAAAACTGGAGCCGGCCATTCCGGAACTGATCAGTTCGGTGTGTTGGATTGTCAAGCCTGATGAATCCTGCGAGGACTTTTTCCATGCCCTGCGACGCACGATTGATGATAACTTCGGTAAGACGGAAGTGAAGCTAGGATTCATCCTTGAGGACGAACGCGTGGCCATCGCCGAGACCGCACCGTCCCTGACTTGGAAACTCGATCTGGAATCGTACAAACGCTTGCGCGATCACCGCGCGGTGGTGGGAACCCTGATCGAGACCATACCGCCGGCGGCGCTGAGGTGGCGAAATCGATCGAGCAACGGCGACTCATTTGGGGCCGCGGGCGCTAGCGCTGGCCGCAGATCTGAATAAGCGTCATGGGCGGAGCACGCGCCAAAGCTGTCGCCTACTCGAAGAGCTGTTCGGATTGCGGATCAGTCCCGGAGGGCTCATCCAGGCGCTGGGTCGGCTGGCCCATAAGCTCACCCCAACCTATGAGGCATTGATCGAACAGCTGCGCAGCGCGGCGGTGGTTCACGCCGATGAGACCAGTTGTGGGTGGGGGGACCGAAATGGTGGCTGTGGGTCTTCAGCAATGCCCACACCACCGTTTATGAGGTACAGCCGACACGAGCAGCACAGGTGGTTGAGCAGATGCTCGGAAGCGATTTCAAAGACGGGGTAGCTCCCGATTCAGGCTTGAGAATAATTAACCGCAGAGAGCGCGAAGACCGCGGAGGAAAAATAGAAGGGAGTAGTGAAGAAGTATGAGAGTATCGGAGTACCGATGGAGAACGTGAAGTCGGTGAAACAGGCCGAAGCTCCAAGCTCCGGCCGGCCGCCACACCGGCACAACAAAGCACTGGGGAGCCTGAAATACGCTAAACAGGTACGGTCCCAAAGGGATGGGGCGGCATTGGGGGGTATTGCGGCGTTGCGCCGACGAGGAAAGCATTCCCAGGATGTCCGTCGTCGGTGCGCCTTGCACTACCCCCAATCCCGATTTTATCGGGACATACGTTACCGTATTTACGAGTTCGAGTACTAAGCCCGATAGATTGCTAGGAGGAGGTCGTCTCAGCTAACCGCTGGGCCTCCTTGTACTGCCGCCGAAAGTGATTGGCGAGACGCCGCGCCATGCCTACGCGCTCGAGCGGGTCAGCCGCGTTCATAGCTTCGCCGATTTCATTTCGGGCCCGGTCGAAACTGATTTTCTCCAGATTCGAAAACACGGCCATGGCATCAGCAGGCATCCCCGCCTCAATCAGACTCGACCACGCCGCCTTCAACTCCGTGTTCACGTCGATGAACGCTACCCGAATGATGAATCGGAGCTCATTGAACAACGGTCCTGTCCATGCCCCCCGATAGACAAATCCGCCGGAGTCGCGATAGGGGTCGATATCGGCATCGGTGCGATATTCACGGTAGGCCTCCCCGAATAACTCAGGACGGATGGGAAGCCGGCGCAAGGCGAACTTTCGTGGTCCTCCAGGAGCACCGACCCGAAAGTTCCAGAGCTTCTGCCCATCCAACGAGAGGACGTAGCGTATGAACAGCCGTGCCGCCGTCGCGTGCGGTGCTCCTCGAAACATGCCAATGGGATCGACCGACACGGTGGATCCACCGATCGGGGTAAGATATCCAAATCGATTTCCCGAACTGCGTGAATTGGTGCGTTCCTGCTGAAAACGCCCGTAGAAGTCGATGGCCATTCCCGCGGCACAGTCGCCAGCAGCGACATCAATGTTTGGAAGAGGAGCAGAATCGGTAAAATAACGCGCGTTCGCCGCAATCCGCTGAATGATACTCATGCCGCGCGCCCACCCTTCCCGAATGGCTCGACCCTCGACTTCACGGGGAGGGACTGAACGCATCGACGATAACTCTCGAAAGCGGCGCTGCATCTGTTCCTGCAAGATCATCTCGAAAGCTTTGGTCATCGACCCGCTCTTGGTGGGATCGGCAACCGCAACCTGATCTCGCAGCCTCGTATCCGTCAGGTCCTCCCAGCGGCGGGGCTCATCGGCTATGCCGACTCCAGCGAGTGCATCCCGATTGAATATGATACCAAACTGGGAAATGACCGTGCCGATCCACCTCCCTTCCGGATCCCAGAAGGGCTCTCCCGCGAAATTCTGCGGAATGCCATTCTCCCCGAACCAACCGCGATTCGCTGCCACGACACCGGAATCAACGAGCGTTCCGGCTCTCGACTGCTGGATAAAATCGTAACTGCCCCCACCGAAAAAGAGGTCGAGACCGACGCCGGTATCCGAGGCCAGAAATGCTCTGCGGGCAACCTCCGCCGGTGTATCGTCTTCGGAAGTATCGTCAAGTTGCATGCGCCGATTGGCAAAGCCATCCTGAATCTGCTGGCTCCATCCCCGTCCCAGATCCCGCTCCCAATAATTCCGGAAGGCATTCGTGAACTCGGAACGAATAAAGCGTACGATCTCGCTTGTCCCCCCGATGACCCTCCAATCGAGGGATATGCTGCGCCCCGTATAATTGCGGTACCAAGCCTCGAAACCACGGGAGAACTCATAACGTATCGATTCATTATGGGGCGTGATGATAACCAAAACATCGTCGCCCCCGGAAATTCGTTCTCCTCGCTCTCGCAAGGCAAACGGCACCATCAGAACGGCGGCCAGAAGCGCAATTATGGCAACGCTGCGCAGCATGTAATCAACACCGGGGAACGTCTCTCATTCCGGAAGAATAACTACATCTTCGGGATTCGCCCAAGCGTTCAGAGTGGTGCCTGCGGGAGCGCGGGCGAATCGGGGATTGAGTTCGAAGACCTTCAGATTTCCACCCTCGCATTCAAATTGATACTGAGCTAACTCGCCGTAATAAGTGGCCCCGCCGATGACTCCCGATATGCAGTTCTCTTCCGCCGCAAGCGCGTCCAGTTGAATTGCCTCGGGGCGCAGCGAAATCGTGACTGAAGAGCCATCTCGAAGCGTCCTCCCATTCTCCGTCAACACCCCCGACCACTCCCCAAAATCCGTTGCCACCAATCCCATGCCTCCCTGGACACGAATCAGTTCACCCGCTATGAAATTGGTTTCCCCCACAAAATCAGCTGCGAATTTACTGGTCGGGCGGCGATAGATCTCCTCGGGAGTGCCCACTTGCTCGATATTGCCGTTACGAAGAAGCGCGATGCGGTCCGCGATCGAGAGCGCTTCCTTTTGATCATGGGTAACATAAATCGTGGTCAGACTGCTTTCTTTGCAGATGCGCCTGATTTCCGCGCGCATCTCCTGGCGGAGCTTGGCGTCGAGGTTGGAAAGCGGCTCATCAAGCAGCAGGCAACGGGGTCGTATCACCAAGGCACGGGCCAACGCCACTCGCTGTTGCTGGCCTCCGGAAAGCTGATTGGGGCGGCGCGAAGCGAAAGCTTCCATCTTCACCATAGACAAGGCATCGCCGACGCGAGAAGTAATCTCGGCCCGACTCGTCTTTCTCTGCCGTAGGCCGAAGGCTACGTTATCGGCTACCGTCATATGTGGCCAAAGAGCATAACTCTGGAAGACCATACCGGTGTTTCTCCGATGGGGTTCAAGTCGCGTAACCTCGTCATTACCAAACAAAATTCGACCGGAATCGGGGACATAGAAGCCCGCTATACAGCGCAGCAACGTGGTCTTCCCACACCCACTGGGTCCAAGCAGAAAAAACAGTTCGCCCGCTTCAACCCGCAGATCGATAGCCTCAAGCGCGGTCACCTGGCCGAACCGTTTCCCTACCTGCTCGGCGCTAACCGAAATCATAGCCTCTATTCTGCTCTCCAGGAACATGCCTGTCAAAGGATTTGAACGACACCCTTAAAAAGCCTACCCCCTAGCAAGCTATAGGGAATGATCACGTTCGAGGGTCGCTCGATCGTTGACAGTACCCGGCCTCGGCACCTTTCTTGACAATGTGCCCAAGACTCATCTCTCGATACATGACGACCTCAGCGAAGTCCTCATCACGGACGAGCAGATTCGAGACCGCGTGCGTGAACTTGCCAACGAGATCGACGCCGGTTTCGCCGAAGAGGTAGAGATCCTAATCATTTCGATCATTAATGGCGCCATTGTCTTCACCGCCGACTTGATCCGGCAGATACGGCGATCGGTGCAGCTGGATTGCATACGTGCTTCAAGTTACCGGGACGCAACATATCCCTCTACTCAACCCGAGATCGTAGATCAAACCAGCATGCATATCCAAGGGCGGCAAGTGTTGCTCATCGATGATATTATCGACACCGGCAGAACGATTTCGGAAGTCGTAGGCGTGCTCGAGAAAATGAAGCCCTCTTTGTTAAAGACATGCGTTCTCCTGGACAAGGTGGGGCGCCGTGAAGTGAAGTTCGAACCCGATTTTGTCGGTTTCACGGTTCCTGACGAGTTTGTTGTCGGCTACGGTCTGGACTTTGCCGGGAGCTATCGCAATTTGCCCTGTATCGGTATCTTGAAGCCGGATCTGCAGAATCCCCCTGAATGGGGCAGTGTCCAGTCTCGAAAATAAGCCTGCAAGCCTATTTACAAGGCGGCACACTAGCCCCGATCCCTCACCGAGATCCTGATTTCGCTCCCGTTGGCGCGAATCTCGGGCACATACATGGCATGTCCCGAAACCGGAAGGGCATGAAACTCTCCCGGGACTTCCGCTCTCAACTGATATCGAATCTCCCAGATTCCCTCCGGTAGCTTGCTCATGAAACTGGTTATCATGCGGTCACGGAGTTCCTGGTGGACCCGTTGCTGGCGCCCGCTGTAGCGCTCTCCCCGGTCGGATGAGGTCTCCTCGGATTCGTCATCCAGCAATCGAGGCAGGAATTCCTTCCTCAATTCACGCGCCCAGATCAGATCGCCACTCCTCAGTTGAACGGCTTCGAACCCTGCCGGCTTCAAATCTTCAAAAATCATGTACTCCAAGGCGTTCTTGCTCTCTATCAACAACACCACTTCGACACGATCACCGCTTTCCACAGCGTCGCCGTCCCGGAGCTGCTCCTTTTCCTCTACAAACCCCTTCAGGAGCGTTGGAACCGACTTTATGCGCAGGAATTGCCGATCCAGAAACACTTCGTTCCCTTTCGCCTTAAGCGGTTCCTCCCGGTTAAAGTATTCGGCGTAGATCGAATAGTAGAGTTCGCCCTTGCCCGACTTTCTTAACAGTCTGATCGCGTTCTCTCCATGACGATGAAAGCGTGGGTCGATCTGCCAGGAATTGGGATCGTCAAGGAGCTTTTTACCCTCGATCTTGCGCTCTGCAATCTGCTTACCGTTCACTCGCACCTCGTACTCAATAGGAGTTGTTAAACGGCCGGAAACGCGTAAATACCGGTTCAAAGCCAGTAGGACTATGGAGGAATCCCGTGTATTCTTCCACTGGGCGCCGCGACGATTCCTGACTAGCCAGGTGACCACCGGTTCAACCAGATCTGCTTCCGGATCGACCGCCAGCAGCGCCATGAGCGCGAATGCCGTGGCTTCGACACCTCCTTCCGACCATCGCGAGAAGATCCCGTCTTCTCCCCAATGTGCGGTTTCAAAACCTATTCCCTGCGATTTGCCGTCTTTGACAATCACTGATTGCCCGGGATTCCGGTCCCGTATCACCCCATCCCGAAGATTTCGCGCAAGCATTTGCGCATCTTCCTCAAAGCCAAAGTAAAACGCGCAAAGTGCCAGCAGCGCTTTACCGTAGGCGTTAAGGCGACTACGCTCGTTGATCAGCTCCAGAAATGCTCGCGCCTCGAAACGCTGGGGTCGCATCTCGGGATCATTCAAATAGCGGGAGGCCAAGGCGTGCAGCATCCAGATTCGCAGATCGTCTTCCTCTTCGGCATCCACCAAATGGATCTCGAGAAACTTCCGTGCCCGCTGCAATCGACGTTTTTCAACCTCAATTCCCACGCTTTCGGCTAAGGTTAAACCCCAGACAACGTAAGCCGTCATGAAAAGGTCATCCTCGCCGTCCTTCCACCAGCCCCAGGCTCCGCTGGCATGCTGAAATCCGTAGAGCCTTGCCAAACCGGCCGCGACCATCCGGTCCAGCTGATCGAGGGAACGCTTTCCCCCGGGGTGAGTCCGGCCCGCATGTTCAGCTTCGACCCCCCCGAAAACACGACGTTTGAGATCCTCTGGCGAAATCCCAAGGTTGCGCAGCGTGTGAAAGACAGCCACTACGGGAAGAAACCGATCGAGGGTCTGTTCGCTACAACCGTAAGGATAATTGATCAGATAGGGTAACGCGTCCAGCATGGTCAACGCGATACTGGGGCTAACCTGCACCGTCAGTTGCGTGGAATTCACAATACGCTCTTCCGGAAGATCCAAAACAATGGTTGCCTCCCGTGTCGTGAGACGTCCCGACAAGCCGACGAACTGCTCGATACCATGCTCGTATACCGGGTATGATTTCTCCATTGCGTCGGAATAACGCTCGCCTTCTACAATCAGTTTCAAACGCGCTTCTCCCGGACGCTGAATCGATACCTTCCAATCCACCCGCAACTGCCCCTGAGCAGGTATAATGACTTCCGTGCTATTCCCTTTCAGCAAACCTCGAGCCTCATTGATCACTCCTTCAATGGTCACTCCATCGGACTCCAGAGCCGCTTCCACAGACATAGGTTGCGAGGTGTGATTACTCACAACTCCCGAAATGGTCACATCATCCCGGACCACCATAAATCGCGGCGCTTGCAACCGCGCGATCAGCGGCAACCGCGTCTGCACTTCATCGTCACCGACTCCGAATAGGTTGACTTGGCCGACCGCTTTGGCGGTGGCTCGCCAAGTAGTGAGTGAATCAGGGAAAGTGAACGCAGTGCGAGCCATCCCGTTCTCATCTGTAAGCACGCTCGGGAGCCAGAGCACGGTGTTTCTGAAATCGCTGCGCACAACGATTTCCGGCCCCTTAGGGGCGCCCGGCAGAGATGTGACGGCAGCCACCACGGGCGCCTGCTCCCGGGAGATTCCCTCCATCGGCTCCCCGGGGGCAAACCCCTCCCCGGCATCCATTTTCGCCAGTGTCGAGCGACGCAGGACAGCGTCGCTTTCATAGCGGACCTCACCCTCGTCGACTTCCTGGAATTCGTCTCTGGCGTTATCGCGCGCGCGAAGATTAAAATAGGGTTTCTGCGAAAACGTGCTGGTGTTCTGAACGTGGTAGGCACGGCGCTCACCAAAAAAGAACTGCCGTATGTCTCCCGCGAAATCGTCCTCAATAGTGTAGACGGCCGCGTCTACCAAAGCTAATGACAACTCGGCCCTAACTGGCTCCCTGTTCCGATCGCTTACCCTTACCGTGATTACGCCTTCCTCTCGTGGCTCGTATCCGTACGCATCCGGCGACACTTCGACATTGAGAAAATTCTCCGTCGGTGGGACCACAATCTCCTCTTGGTCAAGGAAAAGTTGATGCCCCATGACCATGAGTGCCTCAAAATAGGTGTTCGGCACGTGCGTTTCGTCAATGGGTATACGCAAGAGACGAGAATTCCCTTCGAGGTGTACTACCTCGTGGGAAAAGAGACTGTCGGCACCTGTCGTGAAAAGAACGTACCGGCCCGATACCGGTGTCGTGAGCATGACAATGCCCTCTTGCCCGGTTTCAAATGTATTCCGGTCCACGATGATCGAGACCCCTCCGGGGCGAAACCCGATATCTCGAGAGGCATCATCGGCAGTCCAGAACGCAGCGTCCGCCTTGATCGGATGCCCGTCCTTGTCACGACTCAGCCAGGCGAGCTTGAAATAGCCCGCCTCCGGTGCCTCTACGGTAAATACACCCCTGCCTTCAGTGTTCGTCTGGATCTGTTCAAGTACGATTTCTTCCGTTTCATAGCCCCGGCTCTTCAATCGATAATCCTCTGGCGATGCGCCGAAAGTGAACCAACTCAATGATCGGTGTTTCAGATTGGTCAGCTTCTCACCGGTGATCTCGCGGCCACGCTGATCCTCCCAGACCTCCTGCCAGGTTTCCTGAGTAAGCTTCAATCTCCCGCGAACGGAAACCGGACGGCCATTGGCATCCCGCGCCAGCACAGTGACCTTCACCCTATCGCCCGGTTCATAGAGCGTGCGCTCCGGTTCAAGTGAGACAAAGTAACTCTGCCTTGTGACCTTCGCTCTCTGAACCGTCACGACTTCACGCCGGGAAGCATCGCGAACCCGAGCTTCGATGGTGTACTCGTAGTCGACATCGGAATATCCCGGAGTGGAGAAAGTAAACGACACACTGCCGGTACTGTCGGTACGCAGCTCCGATCGATGAATCACCGCTCCGCGTCCCCCGATACCCCACCGCGTTCCCTGCCGCACAACAGGATAATACCAGTCATACGCCTTCTGCGATCGAAACCAGAAATGGAAGGGCCTCTGATAAACGACCATTTCAACATCCGCTTCGGGAACCGCACCGCCGGAATAGTACTCCGCGGTGACCCCGACCACGATGGAATCACCTATCCGATACAAACCGCCGCCCTCGCTTTCCCCTTCCAGTGTTACTGAGACTTGGAATTCCGGCAACTTGAATTCCTCCAGGCGAAATAGCGCGACCGGCCCTGTCCACCGATCCGATCCCTCGCCCGCAAATCGAATCCGGTAGGGCCCGAGGGCAAAGTCCGCGGAGAGATCCAGGCTGCCCCACACCGACCCAAAAGCGTTAGGCACAAGCGTGCCTTGATCAACATTCTTGCCCTTGGGATCTTCGATCACGTAGCTCAAAGATTCGTCTACCGGAACGGTATAAACCGACCCATCGTCCTGGCGCGCTATCGCTTTCCAGTTGACGGTCTCATCAGGACGGTACACCGGTCGGTCGGTGTAGGCATAGACACGCCACACGATGGCCTCTCGTTGGTACTGCCAGTTTCGTCCCGAAAGTGCGAAAGCCTGTCTCCCCTCCCACCGCGCGGCCGCGAAATACTGGCGATTGCCCGCTCGCTCCTCGAATGAAAAGGAGGCCTGACCATCAACACCCGTGGGCCTTTCATAGCGCTGCCAACGATGCTCTCGGTCTTCCTGAAATCGTTCCCACACCACCACCTGGGCTTCAGCAATGGGTTCGCCGCTGACTGCGTCGCAGAAGTAGATGAGGGCCTGCTCAGGGGTCGACTTCAGAACAAGCACCGCATCGCTGATTAACACCAGATCCCGCGCCTCCTGGCCTCCTCCCCTGGCCCTCACCACATAGGCCCCGCTGGGTAGCTCCTGCTTAAATCGGATATCGACATTCACCTGGTAGTGGCGACGTTCGGGACGGTCGTCCCGTCGCATTGTTGCCGTGGGTTCTCTTTCCTCCAGATTTACCGCCTGAATCCACTCCCAGGGTGATACCTGTGAACCCGAAAACTGGGGATCGCGCACTAGATCGACAGCGAAAACATCGATGTCGACCTCATCAAGGTTACGCCACCGAAGATTGAATTCGACCTCCGAACCGGGAACGAAGACATGACTCACGGTAACGGACAGGTCGGGCCGAGTGATCTGCTCAATAGCCATGCGAGCAGGCTCATAGTACCTCGTTTCACCTTCGCTATACTTACTGCGTAAGACATGATAAAAAGAAAGAGCGCGTTCATAATCCGGTTCCAACTGCAGGTTGCCGTCATCGTCGTAGCGGATGTGTCCGCTGTTCGACGCCCACTGCGCAAAGTGAAAAAGCGCATCGTCATACCACCGTGAATTCTCTCCCATTTCCAACGCAGCGGAAAATTCCTCGCTCACTCGGGTCAACTGCTGTGAGCGGCCACCCTGGAAACTCAGAGTCATTGCGATCAGGAAATGGGCACGTGCCTGGTCCGAAGGCTCCACTGCGATCTGCAGCGCATTTTCCAACACCGCCAAAGGTAGGTAGTTCCCGAAAAATCCATAGCTGTAAAAGGGGCGGTGCCCGGACGGCTCGGAAGCCTTCCAGACAATAGCCAAATAGCGACTCCTGGCCCGATCCAGATCCTTCGAACCTGCCCACCCGTCCAGCGCTCGAGTATAGAATTGCCATGCTCGCCCCCAATTCCTGAGGTGTTCGTAAACCCACCAGGAGTCACCCAGCGATTCGTTGATCTCGGGTGCCAAGTGCGGTGGCAGAGTTTCCAGCTCATTCACCCGCATCAGCAGGTTTTCCAGAGTTTTTCTGGCCGCTTCCAGGGAACTGGCGTCGGCCTGCCGCGAAGCTCCTCTTGACCGCCATCGCGTATCCGCGAGTCGAAATGCGGTTTCCAGTTCAAGCTCTGCCGGCAGATCATGGCCCATCACCTGAAGGTACTGCTGATGGGCCAGGTCAAACGAACCCTCGCCATATAAACGCTCGGCCTCCTCCAGCAACGCGGCTAGATCAGGCGCATAAACTTGATCTGCGGCTTCGCTAAGGCGGGCATCTTCTCCCTCCTCTCGAACAGGAAAGTGATCAACTTCCGCCGCAGTTATAAAGCTAGTGAAATAAAGTGTGAGGACCCTGGTCGCTGTCACCATGCAGGTTCGCAAACCGCCTTCTCCAGACAAAAAAGTGGTCAATACCATGGTAAAATCCTCTCTTGAGACAGATGCAGCTTCAAAAATCAGTATCCAGTTGGCAAAAACCTGAAAAAATTGCCAGAACAGCCATGATGGGAGCAGCTATTGAAATTGATCAAAGTTACGATCTCCGAAAGCTTTACCACTTACCCGGAAAGCTGTGCAACCCGAAGATGCCATGACTCCTCCAAAGGACATCCAGATAATCGGCAGTGAGATTGCCATCCTCTGGCCGGACGGCCGCGAGGATTACTTTCCCATGGAGACCCTGCGCGCAAACTCGCCCAGCGCGGAAAACATCGGGGAGCGTGACATTCTAGGGAATATACACGGCGGTCAAGGGCCCAGTCGATTTCCCGACGTCGAAGTTCTGGGCTGGGATTACGTCGGCAATTACGCCATACGATTTCACTTTTCAGATGGTCACCGGACCGGCCTCTACAGTTTCGAGTTTCTGCAGCAACTGGGAGACCGGCTCAAAGGCCAGAGTCAGTCCGATAAACAAGGACCCTGAAGGCTGAACAAAGTCGAAAGGCACTATCTCGCAACCGTCCTGCGATGCGTCTCGGCGAGCCTTGAGAGCGAAGACGGAAGCCAGCAGACCCTCGATTCCCGGACTCTCCGCAGACGAATACAGGGTCTCCTTCCCGCTCCCATCAAGCCGATCCCCGCTCACTACCTGCTTCGATAAACTCTCTCACTGTCCTGACGATGGGTTGACTCGATTCTTCATCTTCGCGCAAGCGTTCAAGGGCCTGCCGTCGATTCAACCCTTCGCGGTAAAGGATCTTGAATACCCTGCGCGCTAGGCTGATCTCCTCCTCGCTGAAGTGATTGCGTTGCATGCCAATCCGGTTAATGGTCCGGATCTCCGCGGGATTGCCATCGCCGAGCATGTAGGGTGGAATGTCCTGTACCACCTTTGAGCATCCACCCGTGTAGGCAAACCTTCCAATACGACAAAACGGGTGGATGGCGGTGTGCCCGCCTCCGACGTTGGCGCAGTCGTGCACCTCCATATGACCGCCCAGCGTGCAGGCATGCCCTATTTTGATGCCGTCCCCTAGAAGGCAATCATGCGAGATGTGGCTGTAGGCCATGAAGTAGTTGTTGGAGCCGATTAGGGTGAAATCACCATCGTTCGTGGCCAAATGCACGGTACAATACTCGCGGAAGACATTTCTTGCGCCAATCTTCAATCCAGGCACCCCTCCCGCAAATTTCAGATCCTGAGTTTTGCCGCCGATGAATGCATAGGGATAGACCTCACATCCCGATCCCAGGCGCGTGAATCCTTCCACCGTTGCGTGGTGATGAATAATACTGCCCGCACCGATGATGGCCTGCGGCCCTATATAGGAAAAGGCCCCAATCTCCACATCATCTCCGATTTCTGCGCGCGAATCTACGATAGCTGTACTGTGTATTGACACTAGGACACTAGCTTTCATCTGGCGCATCCATGATGGCAAACATGACGTCTGCTGAAGATACCACCTTGCCCGCGACTTCGCATTGACAGGAGGCGGTGGCGATCTTCCGTGCGCGTATCCGGTTAATCTTGACATGAATCTCCAGTTGGTCGCCCGGTGTGACCGGCTGCCGGAACTTTACATTATCACAGCTCATGAACAGGGCGACCTTTCCCTCACTGCTGATGTGGCGTAGCAGGAGAATGCCCGCCGCCTGTGCCATGGTTTCGATCTGCAATACGGCCGGCATCAGCGGACGGCCGGGATAGTGACCCAGAAAGTACGGTTCATTGATGGTCACATTCTTTATCGCCACCAATTCCTCGCCATCCTTGATGCTAACCACCCGATCAACCATCAGAAAAGGATACCGGTGTGGCAACACATCCAGAACTCGGCGTATATCCAGATAAGTCTCGGTTGAGGCTACTTTAGCCGCCGCCTCCGGCGCCGGCTTGCCTTTTCCTTCCGACAGCTGATCTAAACGCTGGTCCAGCTTCTTGGTCAGCTCGTAGTTAAGCCGATGACCCGTCCTCACCGCGATAATGTGCGCCTTCAGCGCCACCCCAAGATGCGAGATGTCGCCTATGATATCGAGTATCTTGTGCCGCACGAGCTCATCTTCGAATCTCAACGGCTCCTTCGAGATCATCGTTTCTCCACGGATCACAATGCCCGAATCGAGGCTTCCGCCTCGTATCAGTCCCATCTTCAGCAGTTCCTCGACCTCGTCGTAGAACACAAAGCTCCGCGCCGGCGCCACCGACGCCAGGTAGTTTTCGGGATCGATTTCGAGCGAAAGATGCTGAGGCGGGCTACCACGATCATCGATGTGCGTGCACGTGATCTTTAGCCCGTTGTAGGGTATCGCGATGATGGAACGGTTACCCTCCGTCACCGAAATCGGAGTATCGAGAGCGAAGTACTTGCGATCACTCTCCTGTTCTATGGGTTCGGCTTGCAAGACGAGATTGGCGTAGTGCTTGGCCGAGCCATCCAGAATCGGGGTCTCGCTGCCGTTGACCTCGATCAACACATTATCTACCCGCGATCCCGTCAGCGCACTCAGAACATGCTCGACGGTATGTATCTTGTGGTGCCCTGACCCGATGGTGTAGCGGCGAACCAGATCTGTTACCGAACCGACACCAGGTCTGATCTCGGGCTTTCCGTACAGATCGATACGGCGAAACACGATGCCGTGATCGACCGGCGCCGGCTTCATCGTCAGGGTGACTTTTTCGCCCGTGTGGACACCCGTACCTGAAATTGATACCTCCCGTAAGATCGTTCTTTGTTTCATCAAGCGATAGGCAACAGATCCTTGAACCTAAATTGCGATGCTCTTTTGTAAAGCGCGGAGATGTTGACAGCAAAGCGGTAAGGGCATTAACAGAGCGTTTAAAACGCTCCCCTCAAAGAACACGCACTATTTGAACCTAAGAATACCATGGCCTCCCCTATCGATATCAGGAAAGGAAAAGTGATCGACTACCACGGCGCGCCACACCTCGTGCTCGATATGCTCCATCGTACCCAAGGCCGGCAGGCCGGTTTTGTCCAGACCAACTTACGCAACCTTACTTCGGGAAGCACCACCAACGTCAAGTTCCGCAGTACTGATAGTGTCGACATCATGATGACCGACACCAAGCGCCTGGAATTCAGCTACCTCGACGCCGACGGCTACCATTTCCTTGACCCGGACACATTCGAAGATACCCTGATTTCGCCGGAAATGGTGGAGGAGGCAAGAAAGTTTCTGTCCGAGGGCAATATGTACGACGTTCTCTTCGTTGAGGACCGGGCCGTCCAGATTCAATTACGCTCAGCCGTCAACCTGAAAATCGTCGAAGCTCCCGGCGCCGTGCGCGGAGACACCGCCAGTAAAGTTCAGAAAAGGGTAACCACCGAGACCGGGTTGGTCGTTCAGGTCCCTCTTTTCGTCACGCAGGACGACACCATCAAGGTAAGTACTGCCGATGGCACCTACCTGGGCCGTGCCTAAGGGATTGCTACGCCACGCGTTCTACTACTAACGGTGGAGGATTTGGTCTTTTGGGCGCCAGACGATAGGCCGTTCTCAGATATTCCAGTGCCGACTCCAAACGCGATTCCTCACTGTAATGAATCATCATAAGCGGTTCGCCCTGCTTTACCTGCGTTCCCACTTTCTTGATTTCAGAAACTCCCGCCACATCGTCCCATTCACCATTTTCACCCGTGGCCAACAGTTGTACGCCACGCACGATCATACCGGCATTGATCGTGTGCACATACCCTCGCTTGGGCGCAGGCATCTTGCGCACGTACTTGGCTTCGGGGAACTTGCTAAGGTCATCGAGGTAGCTGGCGTCTCCCCCTTGGGCGCTCACCATTTCTTTCAGCTTCTCAAATGCCGTCCCGCTGTGAATCTGCCTCTGAACGGTCTGCTTGGCGGACAAGGTCGAACCCGCAACTCCAGCCAGGCGCACAATCTCCATACCCAGTTTTAAAATCAGTTCTTTGAGGTCGGCCGGGCCTTCTCCCTTCAGCAACGCCACGGCCTCCTTAATTTCCAGTGAGGTCCCCACTGAGTCACCCAAGGGCTGATTCATATCCGTCACCAGGGCCACGCACCGGCGCTTCATCGAGCGCCCCACACGAGTAATGCTGCGCGCGAGCTGGCGCGCCTGATCGGGGTCCTTTATGAAAGATCCATTACCCCATTTGACATCGACTACCAACCCCTCCGCTCCCTGCGCCAACTTGCGGCTCAGGACACTTCCCGTAATCAAGGGCAGGCTGGGTATCGTGGCGGTGTTCTGGCGCAACCGATAGAGCACCTTGTCTACGGGTGCGATTTCCGGGCTCTGCTGGCAGATTGCACAGTGAACCGTCTTCAATTGTTTCACAAAGGCATCCAGATCGAGGTCCGAGCGAAACCCGGGTATGGAATGAAGCTTTCGTAATGTGCTGATCACGAATTCCTCATCGATCCCATTCATCATCGGCATGACCACACCACAAGCCGCCGCCAAGGGGACCAATACCAACGACGATTTGTCCCCTACTCCCCCGGTCGAATACTTGTCCACCTTGGGCATGGTAATATGCGACAAATCGATCACTTCGCCGGACAACATCATCTCTTCCGCCAACGTCGCCGCTTCATGGGCGGACATGCCTTGAAAGTAAATGGCCATTGCCAGAGCCGATAGCTGGTAATCCGGCATTTTCCCGTCGATGATCGAATCGACCACGAAGCGAATCTCCTCCTGGGAAAATTCGCCACCGTCTCGTTTCTTTTCAATAAGGTACGCAAACGAGGGCTTGATGAACTTCCGTAGAGCCATCATCTTTCTCCACAGGCTGCTGTTAATGTTGCTGGATAGATTATCGTCAAAGTCGTAAACCTTTTATTACTAGGTTATTAAGGAAATATATGTCGAGTATTTTCTGAACGGTTTGTAAAATCGCGGTGTATGATTGGTTGCCTCCGAGGCCGGTCTCTCTATGCTTCTTACGCTTATGATAACGTCCAGAAGCCAAAGATAAAAGGAAATTCTGCCTCCCCTCTTCCGGTACGCGTCGTCTAAGCCTCGTGATCCGAGGTATACCCATTGGGGCCAAGCCCGGCCACTCTGTGGCCTTCGCCTCCCTCAACGCCCTATTCGCCCGACCATGAACATCTGGTTCAATCTCGCTCCTGCCCTCGATGCCATACTGCGCCGGGCTGCCGCTCAAATAGATGAGTTCGAGTCCGATTTCGATCCCCGGCTCCTACCCGCGGATCCACGGTTCGGAGATTTTCAAGCTAACGGAATCCTGCCCTTTGCCCGCCGCATCAGGACGAATCCTCGTGCCCTGGCCACGAAACTGGTAGAAGCCATGGAGGCGCAGCAGGCGATCGATCCCAACCTCATCGGCGTCGAAATCGCCGGTCCCGGATTTATCAATTTTCGCCTCTTGCCCGCATTCCTGTTGGGCTGGCTTCAACGTTACCGCTCTGAAGATGAGCTTAAAGCCGCGGCCGGCCGGATCTATCGCGGACGCACCATCGTGATCGACTTCAGCTCGCCCAATACCGTCAAGCAGCTCCATGTCGGTCACATCCGCACAACGATCATCGGCGAGAGTCTGAGCCGCCTGCTCGAGTTCTGCGGAGCAAGGGTTATTCGCGACAATCACCTAGGCGATTGGGGCACCCAATTCGGGATTCTGATCATGGCTGTCAAACGGTCAGCATTCGACCTCGATGAGAAAGTTGACGATCCGCTCGATGCCATCGAGAACCTCTACCGCGAGGGGAACGAGATCTTCGAACGGGATGAACGCGCTCGGGAAGAAGCGCGCGCCGAGTTGGTCAAGCTACAGGATGGCGACCCCGAGAACATTGCCCTGTGGAAGAGCATCTGCCGCTACACATACGCCGCTCTGCAAGCGATCTACGATCTTCTCGATGTCCGATTCGACTACGTCTACGGCGAAAGTTTCTACCGTGACCAGGTCGATCGGGTTTACTGCGAACTGCAGCAATTCCACATAGCCGAGGAAAGCCGGGGCGCATTAGTGGTGTTTCACCGCGACCACCCGCGTTTCAATAAGCAGCCCTTTATCGTCAGGAAATCTGATGGTGCCAGCAATTACTCGACCACCGACCTCGCTACCGTGCTTTACCGGGTCGAGCAATTCGCCGCCGATGCAATCCACTACGTCGTGGATCCCAGGCAAAGCGACCATTTCGAGCAGTTGTTTCTCACTTCACAGAAATGGCTGGCCGCACGCGGCGACACGGTACCGGAGCTTAAGCACATCAAATTCGGAATGATATTGGGAGAGGGGGGATCCCCAATCAAAACCCGCCAAGGCGAACCCATAAAACTCAAGGATCTTCTCAACGAAGCGGTCGACCGCGCCTATGGCGTGGTTTCGACGAAAAATCCGGATCTGCCTGACGATGAGAAACAGCAGGTCGCGCGAACCGTGGGTATCGCGGCAGTTAAATATGCCGACCTGGCTCATAACCGCACCAGCGATTACGTTTTTTCATGGGATAAACTCCTGAGTCTGGAGGGCAACACCGCTCCCTACCTCCTCTACGCAGTCGCTCGCATCTATTCGATTTTTCGCAATGCCGGCCTCCAGCCGGGAGAGGGAGAAGAGGAGGCGACCGCCTTTGAAACCGATACCGAAGCAGCGCTGGCTGCCAAGCTTGTCGCCTTCGTCAACACCCTCAGTCAAACCCTGCAGGATCTTCGTCCGCATATCCTCTGTAGCTACCTGTTCGAACTGGCCGGACTCTTCAGCACCTTCTACAACGCCGACCGCGTCATTACCGACGATCCCGCTGTTCGCTCGCGGCGGCTGCTGCTCTGTGCCAGTACCCTGCGCACGCTGGAAACCGGGCTTCACATTCTCAGCATCCCTACCCTGCAAAGGATGTGAGCCTTGCATCATGATCCGACCGGATCATTAAGCAGCGTCTTCAGCGCCTCGTTTACATCCTCAAACATCGGAATCTGATGCCCGCGAATGAGCGCCTCCAACCTTGCTTCCATCGGTGCGCCTGAACGCACGGCACAGGCTGATATTCCTGCGTTCAAGCCGGCTTCCATATCCGAATGGCGATCACCAATAATGAAGCAACTCCGGGTATCGAGTCGATATTTGGCCACCATTTCACGGATGAATCGGGGCGAAGGCTTACGGTAGACATCAGGTTGATCGGGTGCCTCCGTAGCGATACATATCTCGGAAAAAATGGCGTCGGGCAATCCCATGAGCTCAAGCATTCTTCGGTTGCAGGCTTCAACATCCCCAAGCGTATACCAACCCCGCCCCACACCGCTCTGGTTAGTGAAGAGAAACAGGCGAGCCCCATGATCACGGGCTCGAAGCAGTGCCTCGTGCGCGCCGGGTATCAGCTCCACTCCCTCGGGGTCCGCGAGGTAGTTCTTGTCCACTATAAGGGTACCGTCTCGATCGAAAAAGAGACCGCTGCACTCACCGCTATTCATGCGCAACCCAGTGAGCGAGAATCTCATCGGGAGAGGCCACTGCCACGCCCCGCTTGCCCACCACCACCCCTGCCGCAGTATTGGCAAAGTGGATGGCTGCTTCCATGTCCTCGCCACAGGCCATGGCGGCGGTCAATGCCGCAATCGACGTATCCCCTGCTCCGCTGACATCGAATACGTCCTGGGCATAACAGGGAATTCGCTTCACTACCCGGCCCTCCCGGGCAAGCAGCATGCCTTCACTATCCAGGGTAATCACAAGATTGCGCGGTCGATATTTCTCCCAAATACTCAGGCACACCTCGTCGGCAGGGAATCGGTCATACCAGTCCTGCCCGATACCGGCCAACTCTAGCGATTCAGAACGATTCGGCGTGATGAGATCGAGATCGTGAAAACGCAGGGGCCGGCGGGGTTTCGGATCCAGCGAAACCGGAATGCCTATCTGACTCGCCGTCAGTTGAATCTTCTCAATGTACTCCTCGGTGATAACACCCTTGGAGTAATCAGATAGTATCACTGCGTCAGCGCTTTCGATCTTTCCCCTCAAAGCATCGATCTGATGCTTCCACCCCACG
The DNA here is from genome assembly GCA_963665345.2 of Opitutales bacterium. Taxonomy (GTDB): domain Bacteria; phylum Verrucomicrobiota; class Verrucomicrobiia; order Opitutales; family CAXXNP01. Next base: position 1,228,821 of record OY762281.2, on the reverse strand, counting down.
GCGTAGGCACTGGGTGGATCTTCTCGGTCAACCCGACATATGTGCTGATCTCGAGACATGACCCGGGTCTTCACAATGCTGCGCAGACCGGGAACGACAAAGCCGTTATCGTGCCGGATTCCGGCCTCGAGCAAGAGGGCGCGAAGCCGCCCGCCGGACTCGTCATCACCCAATACCCCGCATACCTCCACGCCCACGTTCCACGCTCTCAGGTTGAGGGCAGGAATCGCCGCCATGCCAGCCGTGTAGGTTTCGTTATCGACCGCTACTACAGGAACCGGAGCCTCCGGTGAGAGTCGGCTCGAGTCGCCCCAAATGTAGTGATCCAGGGCCAGATCGCCCACCACCACCACCTTCAGGCGCGCAATCTTTTGCAGGAGTTTCCTCATGCTATCTCCCAATCGTAGGGAAAGTGCGACAGCAGCTCGCAACCGCCGTTGCAGACCCGTACCACATCCTCGACCCGGCAAGCGCCCAGGCCCGGGTAATAAAGACCAGGCTCAATCGTCACCACCATCCCCGCTTTCAGGCCGGGACTCTGCCGGGCAATGCGCGGAGCTTCGTGAACCTCGAGACCCAAGCCATGGCCCGTAGAATGAAAAAAGCCCTCGTTCACGTCGCCCACCTTCCGTGTTTTGTATCCTCTGGACTCAAAGAAGGACTCGACTTTGCCGTGAACACGCGCCCCTGAAACGCGCGCCCTCACCATTCCCAGCGCCAGATCGTGGGCTTCCTTCACCGAATCGACCAGTCTTCGCTGCTCGGCGCTGGCCTTGCCCTTCAGGAAGGTCCGTGTCATATCGCCATGGTATCCGGTTGCGGACACCCGAGGAAAGACATCGACGATGATGAGCTCATTCGGTCGCAATGGCCCCGATCCCGAACAATGGGGATCACAGGCCTGGTCGCCGCCGGCGGCGATGGTCTGATTGGCCACCGCGCCTGATCGCAGACAGGCAATAGCTATCTCCTGCTGAAGGCGCTCCGAGGTCAATACCTCACCGTCAAAGTGCAGATTGCCGTTCTCGATCGTGGAGCAGGCCAGGACTTCGCTGGCCGCGCGCAGTCCTGCCGCGCTGGCTGCGTTTCCCTGGCGAATGGCCTCCGCCTCCTCATCGCTTTTGTAAAGGCGCTCGGGAAACAGTCCTTCCTCACCTACGCACAATTTGACCCGAGCTCTGCGCAGTTGAAGGGCCAATCCGGCGGGAAAAGTCGGTGAGATCACCCACCCCTCAATTGCGTACTCCGCCGCCAACAGCCGGACGACCTCTGCCATGCCTGGCTCTGCAATGCGGAACCGCCTCTTAGCCCTCTGCTTCAGGGATTCCAGCGCCAGAACCTCATCAAATGCAGACTGGGCCTTCACTCGTGTATACTCTAGTGCACTGACCACGGCGATGCGCCGATTTGCAAGTTTGAATGAGAGGAATGGATCCGGGACGAAGATTCCACCCAGGTAAAGCTGGTCCGCACAATGTTCGGAATCAGCATAGAGCAACAATGCTCGGGAACTGTCTTTTTTCATCGGAGATTCCTTACCGGTTCCTCACCGTATCAAGCACCGAACGGATTAGCAGTTGTGTTTGGAGCCGATATGATCGATGCCTGCTGCGCCATTCTGGCTTACCCAAAGTCTCCCTCAGCTGATTCGCAAAAGCATTGAGATGTGGGTCGGTTTGTCTAGATTTTTGCCATCCGCCTTCCATGTTGACTCGAACAGTGCCATTACTGCCGATCTTCCGCAACATCTGGATCTGCATTCTACTGCTGTGTGCCTCCTGCGGCAATCCACGTCCTAAGGAGATCCTAGGCGCCAACCACTACTTTCCCATAAATCTAGGTAGCCAAATCGTCCACCTGCAACTTGCGGTGGCTGAAGAAGAGATGCGCCGTGGTCTCATGTTTCGTCAGTCATTGCCCGAAAATCACGGGATGCTCTTTATCTACACCTATCCACGGCAACTCGTATTCTGGATGCGCAATACGCTCATTCCCCTCGATATTGGCTATTTCTCGCAGGATGGAGTGCTCAGAGAGATCTATCGCATGTACCCCCACGACGAGACCTCGGTTCGCTCCCGTCGTTCCGACCTGACATTTGCTTTAGAAATGACTCAGGGTTGGTACTCGCACAAAGATGTCTCTCCCGGTGCCCAGCTCGATGTTCAGGAACTAAGTCAAGCCCTTCTCGATCGTGGCTTTATCCCCGAGCGCTTCGGCATCAAATGATGACCCTATCGATTGAGAACGACCCGTTCCTACCACGGATGCTCCCCGCCCGATGCTTTCTAACTTCCGCCTTCCCCCATCCTCCCCATCCGGTCCCCCATACGCGCGTACACTTCCAGGCCCTTCGCGGAGTGTTCCTTGAGGTCGTCGTCCCAATCGACTCGGCCCGCCTCAAAAAGCGTAACAATCGCCGAACCTCCAAAGGAAAAATGGCCCTTCTCCTCACCTCGCCTGACCGATTTTCCCATTTCGAACGTCTGTGCAATGGTGCCCACAAATGTGGCACCCACCTCCACCATGACGACAAAACCAAATCTTTCGGTTTCTAAAACCGAGAGTTCTCTCTTGTTCTCTACCAGAATCCCCGGGCGGAGCTTAAGAGCCAACGGATTGACTGAGAAGAGAGGACCATTCACACGCTCCCTTCGTATTGGTTTACCTGAAACAGGAAAGTGAAAACGGTGGTAGTCGATCGGGCAGAGGCGCGAAGTGATCAACGTGCCGTTTTGGAAGAGCCTGGCCAGATCGCGATGGCCCAGAAGTCGTTCCAAATCGAACCGCTCGCCCTTGACCTCTATTCCGGCATCGTGAAGACCCGCACCCGCAATCCGATGCCGGCCATCTGCGGGAAACACTGCGGTGTCCTTGTCTCCGCAGATTGGCCTCATCTCGGGTTTGAGGCGGCGACAGAAGAATGCATCGAAGCAATCATATTTTTCGGGATGGCGCTGAGATTCCCTCACATCGATGCCGTAATCTCGTACGAATGGCATGATCAATCGCCGACTTCTTGCCCCACGCATTCGCCACCCGTACCAATGCGAGAACCAATGCCGTTTTACCAACAGGGTCGTGGCCAGCCGACCGGGTCGCGTCTCATAGGCCCAGCGAAGCCAGCTTTCACCGTAAACCCGCTCCTGCTCGACTTTACCGGTATAGCGATTGAAATAATAGATGGGGTCGCTCCCCATAACCCTGTTTTACCCGGAATTTCGGGCGCGGCCCGAAAGATACAACCAGGTGAGGTGTTTCGTAATTAAATTCACTCTGACAATAAGCAATTGAAGGAAACAAGGGTTCAGGAGTTGCCTGCATTTTCAACCCGATTCAACCTGCCATCTTCCACGCCGAAGCAAATCGTTTCGCCGTCGGCTACTTCCCCGGCGATGATAGCTCTCGCCAGCTGATTCTCGAGCTGCTTCTGGATGAATCGCCTCAAGGGCCGCGCCCCGTACACCGGATCGTAGCCGCGCTCGGCTACCCACTCCCGTGCACCGTTAGCAAATCTTACCTCCATGCGTCGGTCTTTCAAGCGTGCGTTGAGATCCTTTATCAGCAGATCGACGATCTGCGTGATATCTTCTAAAGCTAATGGTTTGAAGAGTATAATGTCGTCCACCCTGTTGAGAAATTCCGGACGAAATGCCTGCCGGAGTTCGGAGAAAACCGATTCCCGAACAGATTCCGGCACCTCTGCGCCAACTACCCCCTCCGTCAGGTAGCGGCTGCCTATATTCGACGTCATGATAACGACTGTATTCTTGAAGTCGATCAGGTGCCCCTGTGAATCCGTGATGCGGCCGTCATCCATTATCTGCAGAAGGAGGTTAAAAGCGTCCGCATGGGCCTTTTCAATCTCATCAAAGAGAATGACCGAATACGGCTTCCGCCGAACCGCCTCAGACAACTGCCCTCCTTCTTCGTAGCCCACATATCCAGGCGGCGCACCAATCAGGCGGGACACCGAATGTCTTTCCATGTATTCGGACATATCGAGCCGGACGAGATTCTCTTCACTGTCAAAAAGCGCTTCGGCCAGGGTCTTGGCCAACTCCGTCTTTCCCACCCCGGTGGGACCGAGAAAGAGAAAACTCCCAATTGGACGACGAGGATCTTTGATGCCCGAACGCGCCCGCAGGACAGCCTCCGCAACATTCTGAACCGCTTCGTCCTGGCCCACCACGCGATCGTGAAGCAGGTCTTCGAGCCGAAGCAGCTTTTCTTTTTCAGCTTCCACCAGCCGGCTTACCGGCACTCCAGTCCAGCGCGAAACAATCTCGGCGATCTCATCCGCAGAGACCTCCTCCTTGAGCAATCGATCTCTATCTTCTTCTTGCTCGAGTTCAGCCAGTTCAGCTTCCAGCCGCGGAAGCTCGCCATGCCGCAGTTCGGCCACCCGGTTCAGGTTGTAATTGCGCTCGGCGCTTGCCATTTCCTGTTTCGCTTCCTCGATCTTCACGCGTAGGTCCCTTGCTTCATTGACCGAGGCTCTCTCGTTCTCCCATCGATGGCGAAGAACATCGGCCTGCTCTCGGGCCTCGGCGAGTTCTTTTCGAAGTTCCTCGAGCCGGCCGCGGCTCGCCTTGTCCTTCTCGTTGCCAAGCGCAGTTTCCTCAATCTCCAACTGCATTACACGGCGATTCAATTCGTCGAGTTCCGTCGGAAGGCTGTCCATTTCGGTCCGGATCATAGCACAAGCCTCATCGACAAGGTCAATGGCCTTGTCGGGCAGGAACCGTTCGCTGATGTAGCGATTCGATAAGACTGCCGCACTGACCAGCGCGTTGTCCCGAATACCTACCCCATGGTAAACTTCGAAGCGCTCGCAGAGACCCCTCAATATCGAGATCGTGTCCTCTACACTGGGTTGATCGACCATCACGGTCTGGAAACGCCGCTCCAGGGCCGCATCCTTTTCAATATACCTGCGATGCTCGTCCAGGGTAGTCGCGCCGATACAATGCAGTTCCCCACGCGCCAGCATGGGCTTGAGCAGATTGCCGGCATCGATTGCGCCTTCCGCCCGTCCCGCCCCCACGATGGTATGTAGTTCATCGATAAATAGCACTATCTGGCCATCGCTACTCTTAATCTCCTGCAAAACCGCCTTGAGCCGCTCTTCAAACTCGCCTCGGTACTTCGCGCCCGCCAGCAGCGCGCCCATATCGAGCGCGAATACCGTTTTCTCTTTCAGCCCCTCGGGCACGTCCCCCCGTAAAATACGTTGCGCCAAACCTTCTACAATGGCGGTCTTTCCAACCCCTGGCTCTCCAATCAAAACGGGGTTGTTCTTGGTCCTGCGCGATAGAATCCTGATAACGCGACGTATTTCCGAATCCCGGCCGATCACCGGATCAAGCTTCCCCTTCTTTGCTTGCTGCAACAGATCGATGCCGTATTTCTCCAGAACCTGATACACTGCCTCCGGGTTTTGCGACGTAACTCTCTGGTTGCCTCGAACCTCCTTCAGGGATTCCAGAACTCTCGCCGTCGTGATATCGAAATTGGCGAAGAATTTTTCCAACGGCTCTGACGAAGAAGCCTCCAGCAGGCCCAAAAACAGATGCTCTGCGCTGATATACCCATCCTTCATCCGCTCAGCCAAAGCTTCCGCGCCGCTGAGTGCCTTCTCTACGATCGGTCTGACAGATATGCGCGACGCATCCACATCGCCCTGGACAGAGGGAAGGCGCTTCAACTCCCGGTCCAGCGCTAGTTCGACCGCGTTTGGCGAAACCTTTAGCTTCTCCAGAATAGCCGATACTATGCCGCCTTGCTGCGCCACCAGCGCTGCCAGTAGATGCCAGCCATCTACGTCCATATGGTTCTCACTCTGCGCCCGAATCTGCGCTTCGAGGACCGCCGAACGCGCCTTCTCCGTATATCGATTAAAATCTAAGTTCATGAGTCTTCCCTACCTGGTTGCAACTTCCGTTCCAATTTCAGGTTCCCGTAGTTATCCAGCCAGATCGCCCTTGAAACTGTTCTACAAGCGGATCCTGGCCGCTCCTCCCCTCTAGAACACCATGGTCCCGCAGACGCTTGTTGTGCCATTTTTACGACCGATCTCCCCCTCCTGTGTCAACCTGACACAGGGTAAATCATGCCCTTCGATAGAGTGTGGCCTATTCGGAGCGATTGTGTCGGACCGTAAGTCCAACACACGTCTGGCCCGGTCGGCTCACTATCGAGAACGCGACATGATGCAAATCCAGAAGTATGAGGCACTTGCCTCGCCCTTGCTCGGGACAAGCGACGGCGAAAGGCAGAACAAGATCCGCCTAGAGAGGATACCCTGAAGGGACCTTGCTAATGCCGATTCAATGGTTCGCTTAACCCGAACCGTGGTTTCACAGCGATTTTACAAAAAAGCTGTAAAATACTGGTTTATAACTACATACGACTTGCTCTCGAGTGGAATTAGGGTAAAGTCCCTAACAACGAAAGAAGCACAATTTGGCAACAGTGTATGGCTGTTACGAGAGAAGGAAAGCGCAGCCACGCAAAAACAACTGCGAGGAGAAGCAACTAAAGAAACAGAAATTCAAATCATGAGTGAACGACAGATATTATTACTTGATCACTCGGAGGTGGCGATGGAGTGCGTCGTACACGTCTTAACGACTTTCATTGAAGAGATTAACGTGACACAGGTCTCGTCGGTGGACGACGCTATTAAGGCAAGTGCGGGGGTTCAACACGACCTGCTCATATGTGATCACTGCGAAGCAATCAACGGACTTGATTTCATCCGGAAGTTCCGGCTTACACAACCACAGACGCCAATCTTCGTGGCATCTGAGAACCTCGACCCGCGGTTTGTTTCGGACGTTTCGGAATACGGGATTGCCGGATTTTTTCCAAAGCCGGTGCGTCTGGACAACTTTTCTCGCCGGGTGAAAAAAACGCTGGCGGCGGGCCAAGCAATGGAAGGCAAGTTCCGACCCCAACAGACGCGTTTCCCATTTGTTCGAGCTCATCCAGATCGACTCTTTCCGCTCTACCAATTCGACCGATCGGAAAAGGCGGTTGAGCTGGGCGAGCAGATCTGCCAAGTGGCCAACTTCGAGCCCACCCTATTTATTGAGGGGCCCAACGGATCCGAATTCAAGATAATGGCGGCCAGTATACTTGGGGCCGGCGCGGCGGAAGAAGATTCGCTACATTACGTGAATGGCGCAGACGTCACCGCCAAAGACATTATCTCCTGGGAATCCTTCAAGCGAACTGAGAACGACTGCCCACACACCATCATCGTTGAGGACGCCCACGAACTCAATCGCGAGCAAGTGAATGGCATCCTGCATGTCCTAACCAGACAAGAGAGAAAGACTTCCTCCGAGTGGGGATTCCGTCTTCTCCTCTGCGCCGTAAACAACAATAAATCCGAAGAAGGGGAAGAGAGCCTCTGCAACCTCATTATTGAACGAACGCACGCACAACGAATTCGCATTCCCGCGCTGAAGGAACGCGCCTATGACCTCATTTTTCTTCTCAACGAAGTCATCATGCCGGAATTTACGGATCAGAAGAATCCCGTTTTTTTCTTTCTGAACGAAGCCGCGCTCAAATTCGTGCGCATTTACGAATGGCCCGGCAATTACGCCGAAATGAGAGAGGCTTTTCGATCACTCCTAGAGAGTGAGCCCGGCAAACCCTTGAGCGATCGCAACATCATTCGCGTGCTCAAGAATCTGAGCACCTCTCCGAGACAGGTGACGAGCAGCTCGCCACTCAAGGTGAACGGATTCGCCAGAGCGTTCGCAAGCTGTTGCAAGGGCGCGGGAAGAGTCCACTTTCGGCGTCCCACAGGTAGCTATAAATCGGAGGGGACTACGGACCGCATCAGGAACTTGCTAAAGGTCATGGCGTTGAGGAAAACCGCGGTATTCTCGACCAAACAAGGGGAAAGTAGCTGACCGAAATCAGCGATTTCGGCTAGGCTTTCCTCGTCTTTACCGGCCTCCTCCTTCTCGGATAGCATGTCCGGCAAATTTCACAACGGGTGCCGTCGCAAGCGCGCGCGGTGCAGTGCTCACGGCCATAAAGAATAATCTGGATATGCAGGTCGCGCCATGATTCGCGGGGAAAGGATCGCTTCAGGTCCTCTTCGGTATGTCGCACATTTTTCCCCTTAGTCAGGCCCCATCTCTGAGCACAGCGGTGAATGTGGGTATCGACCGGAAAAGCCGGTAGTCCGAAAGCCTGGGTGAGCACGACCGAAGCCGTTTTATGTCCTACACCCGGCAGGGCTTCCAGGGCATCGAGCTGATCCGGCACCCGGCCGCCATGAGCTTCCATCAAGATGCAGGAAAGTCCCGCAATGGCCTTTGCCTTGGTGGGCGCGAGACCGCATGACCGGATGATCTCCAGAATCTTTGAAACCGGTAACCGACACATCGATTCGGGATCAGCTGCCTCTGCAAAAAGAAAGGGCGTCACCTGATTCACGCGTGCGTCCGTGCACTGGGCGGACAGCAGGACGGCTACCAACAAGGTGAAGGGATCCCGGTGGTAGAGGGGAACAGGCGGACGCGGGTAGAGCTCACCCAAACGTCGCAGGATAAAAGATGTGCGCTCCCGCAGTGTCATGCCGTTGGCTTACCATGAGCCGGTCAATTTTGAAATCACAAGTTGCAGATGGAGGATTTAAGACTAGAACCTATCCTCAAAGGCTCGCCATCGCATAGCAATACACCGTTGTAGGCTGTCAAATTATTTAATCGAAATGTCCGACTTGACTGCGCCGACGCTCGATTTCGATCCGAATTCCTTACCGAGAGAACTGAATCGACACTACGTCTCGGCTAGCGCGCAGGATATCAAAAAGATGGCACAGGCCATCGGGATCGGCGAGCTTGGCGAACTCTACTCTCATCTTGCCGAAGACATCCTCTTTGAACCGGCGCCTGGGCTCCCCGAAGAACTGGAATATGACGCGGTGGCCGCAAAGCTGCGGCACCTCGCGGAGAACAACACCATAAAGGAATCATTCCTGGGCGACGGCCTGCCGGCTTACTCGGTGCATGAAATTGTCCCCTATGTAGCCAACCTCCGCAAATTGTCCACGGCCTACACTCCCTATCAACCGGAGCGAAGCCAAGGCACTCTCATGTCGCTTTGGATCTACCAATGTCTCATCGCCATGCTGACTGGGTTTGAAGCGATTAACTCATCGCTCTACGACCGCGCATCGGCCCTTTTTGAAGCCGCCTCCACGGCTCTCCGGATCAAGCGCTCGGCAACGACGATTCTGATACCGGAGGCGCTTTATCCCGGCGATCTCGAAGTAATCCGGACCCTGGCCACCGGCACAGATATGATTTTGCGAACGGTTCCCCTCGACACTGAAAGCGGTCGCATTGCGATCAGTGGCGCGGCCGCGGAAATGAAGGCGCTGGGAGCTGATTGCGCGGCCCTGATTTTTCCCCAGATCAACAATCTCGGCATTCTCGAAGATGTTGATGAACTGACCGATCGGGCGCATCAATATGGAGCCCTTGCTGTGGCAGTGATCGATCCAATTTTACTCGGAACAGGAGGACTGAAGCCACCCTCCGAATTCGGGACAACGGGGGCCGATCTCATCGTGGGAGAAGGGCAGCACCTCGCCATCGGTCCCAATTTTGGGGGACCGGGACTGGGGCTCTTTGGCGTGCGCTATAACGCGCAGGCACGCTCCGCCATCCGGGCCACTCCGGGCCGCTACGTGGGCAAAGCGCTGGACCTGGCGGGGCGCGAATGCCGGGTCATGGTTCTTGCCACGCGAGAGCAGCACATTCGGAAAGGGCGAGCCACATCGAATATCTGCTCGAACCAGGCGTTTCTGGCCACTCTGGCTGGAGCGGCACTTCTAGCCCGCGGAGAATCCGGTCTACAGAGCGCCATCGAGCAATCCCTCAGACAGGCCCAGGTTGCGGCGTCCCGCCTGCAGTCCGAGACGGGCGTCCGCTTAGCATTTCCAGAGGCTCCCTTTTTTAACGAGTTCGTCATCGAGCTGGGCTCTCCCATTGCGGGAATTCTGTCGTGCGCCGGCGATGCCGGCTTACACCTCGGAGTCGATGTGTCGGATCGACTTCGCAGACGCTCTCGCCACCTGCTCAAGCTGTCCTTTTCGGACCGAGTGGCCGACATCGACTCGCTGATCGAATTTTTGCGTGGGGTCGCCCCCAAAGTTGATTCAGGTCAGCACAGTTTCCCTGTAGCCCCAATCCCTGCCCACCTGCTGCGTCAGGAACCTGCTGCTCTGCCGGAATTTCCGATCACAGAGATCAAGGACTACTACAGGCGCCTCGGTGATCTCAATGTGAGCCCGGATGATGGCTGCTACCCACTGGGATCGTGCACCATGAAATACAACCCCTACCTCAACGATTGGGCGGCAAACCAATCCGGCTTTGCCAATATGCATCCTCAAGCGCCCATTGAAGATGCCCAGGGCTCTCTGGAAATACTGTTTGAAATTCAAGAGTGGTTTAAGTTGATCACCGGGTTGGCCGCCGTTACGACCCAACCGGTTGCCGGCGCCCAGGGCGAACTGGTCGGCATCAAGATGTTTCAGGCTTACCATCGGGACCGGGATGACCGGGAACGTGACGTCATATTGATCCCCCGGTCGGCACACGGGACGAATTTTGCCACCGCTGTTATGGCCGGTTACCCGAATAGAACCGTCAATGGCCGGCGCGCCGGTATATGCCTACTCGACGCCGACAATGCCGGGCTCGTCGATATGCACGCACTGAACGACGCCATTGCGCGCCATGGCCATCACATCAGTGGCGTCATGATTACGAACCCGAATACCAGCGGGATCTTCGAATCGCACTTCAAGACGATCGCCGATAAGATCCATGAAGTGGGCGGCCTGGTCTACATGGACGGCGCCAATATGAACGCCATCGCGGGTTGGGTCGATCTCGGCGCCATGGGCGTGGATGCCGTCCACAACAATCTCCACAAGACCTGGACCATACCTCATGGCGGGGGCGGTCCCGGCGATGCCATCGTGGCCGTCAGTGAACGCCTGTCGGACTTTCTACCGGGATACCAGGTCGACCTGCATGAGGGCCGCTACAATACCCGCCGTCCCCAAAAGAGCATCGGCTCGTTTCACCGGCATTGGGGAAATTTCGGCCACAAGATTCGATGTTACGCCTATTTATTGCGACTCGGGCGAGAAGGCGTTCGGCGCATGTCGGCAGTTGCGGTGCTGGCATCCCGCTACCTATTTGAGAAACTGAAAGAAGACTACCTGGCGCTGCCAATTGGCGCCGACGACGTACCGCGCATGCATGAATTCATCCTGAGTCTGGATGAAGAAGCCTTCAGGAGCCTCGAGCGAGTCGGCATTTCCCGCGCCGCCGCCATTCCACGCCTGGGCAAGCTGTTTCTCGATTTCGGATTTCACGCTCCCACTGTAGCCTGGCCGGAAGCGTTCGGCATGATGATAGAGCCAACCGAAAGCTACTCCAAGGCTGAATTAGACCGCTTTGCGGAGGCCGTATCCGAGATTCTCAGCATTGTGCGAGCTACCCCTGAGGTGCTTCAGAACACTCCCCATTTTACACCCGTGGATCGAATCGACGAAGTAACCGCGAACCGCAATCTTTGTCTCTCGGAGCCCTTAAAACGCCTCCCTCTGCTCTATCCCAACCGCCTCGCTCCCGAAGAAATCGCGCAGATGCAGGTAGGGGCGATCACTCACCGACTGCGGGATCCGGTAGCCGGCTAGAGCCCGTTCGAACAGGCTCTAACTATCGGACAGGGTATTGACGGCATCTGCCAATTGCATACTACACCTACTCCGGTAAGGTGAACGTTTCCAAGCGGTTTTGAATCTCACGCAAAAATGCGGCGGCGCCGGCGCCATTTACGAATCGATGGTCAAAGGTAAGGGTAAGAGTTACGACTTCCTGTACGTTTAATCCGTTCTCGGAGCCGACAACCTCGTAATACTTCGTCCCGATAAACAATGTCGCCATAGCCGGAGGCACCACGATTGGCGTAGCGGTGCGCACCCCATAAGGGCCCATGCTGGTTAAAATGAAGGGCGCGTTCGCCTTAGACATCACCCTGCCGTCTCGCGCCCCCTTAACACCGTTTTCGTAGGCAAAAAGAAAGTCGAACCAGTTCAGCCGGTTGGCCTGCTGGACTACCGCCGTCGAAAGCTGATCGTCATCCCACGCCACAGCCAGCCCGAGATCGAAATCCTTCTGCTCCACCGTGGTATCGTCATCCAGGATCAGACAACGGAAATTCGAGTGCTTTTCCAACGCCCTGACGATACACCAGGCTACCATTGCTGAGGGGGTAGGCGAGCCCTCATACCGGGTGGATTTAACAAATTCGCGCGCTTTCCGAACCGCTTCCCATTTAGCGCTCATGGAAATTGTGGCCGGAAGGACGCCTTTAGACCGCGACGTGATCGATTCAGTCAGGGCCGGCGGGGGGCTCTTGGCCCCGGACTGAACGAACGGTGAAACAGGCGCCCGTCGATGGGGAACCGCAGCGGGGGACGGCTTCGGCCCAGCCACCACGCTCTTGTCAGCTTCGATATCGATAACTGCGATCTCCTGCCCCAACGACACGGAATCGTCAACGGAGGTCTTCCACTCCCTGAGCACGCCATCAACCGGCGATTCTACCGCGAATATCGCCTTATCGGTCTCCATTTCGCACAGCGGGTCGTCCTGTTGGACTGTTTGCCCCTCCTCTTTAAGAATCGAAACGATCTTCGCCGAATAGAATCCTTCTCCCATGTGGGGAACCTGAATGGAATGGCGCTTGAGGGCAGGGGACAAGCGCCTCTCGGTTGTTTCCGCTACAGAGGAGGTCCGAGTCTCGAGGGCAGGAGCTCCCTTAGCACTCGCGCGAACAACCGCTGCTGATTCTGCAATCGAAGTATCGATCGCGTCCAGAATTTCCTGGGCACCGGGCAGTGCCGCGTCCTCACAAACGGGGCTGAATCCAATATACACATTCGACGTGCTGACGAGCTGGGGTGGACTGACCATCCGCTTCCACAGCTTGGGCGAACTCATCACGTGTGCGATGATCATCTGCCCAACACTGCAGTTCTCGGTGTCTTCCTGTACCACCACCAATCGTCCGGTCTTGCGCACCGATCGTTCGACGGTGACTTTATCCCAAGGCATGACCGTACGCAAGTCGATTAGCTCGATACTCACTTCCCCTTTAATTTGGTCCAGCGCCTCATAGGCCCGTTCCATCATATTTCCCCAGGTAACCAGAGTAATTTCTGCACCCTCGTGGCAGACTCGGGCTTCACCTAACGGTATGGCCAAAGTAGATTCATGCGTCTCCACCTCAATCCGGAGCAGCTTCTTGGGTATCATGAACATCACCGGATCTTCACCGTGCATGGCTGTCCACATCAGACCCGCCGCGTCCTCAGGGGTACTGGGAACCACTACTGACAAGCCAGGAACATGGCTGAAAAGGGCCTCATTTGCTTGGCTGTGCCAAATGGCTCCTCCACCGATTGCACCGTAGTGCGCATAGATGACAGCCGGGCAGTTCCACTCGCCGAAACTTCGCCAGCGCAGCGTAGCCAGATTAGTCACCAACTGGTTCCATCCGGCGTGGATGAAATCGACAAACTGCATCTCAAAGACCGGACGTTTTCCATAGCAGGCCAAACCACAAGCGACACCCAGGATGGTGGCTTCCGCTAATGGCGAGTTGATCACCCGATCGCTAAATTCGGTCGACAATCCCTTGGTCAAGGCAAAGATGCCGCCCAACGGATCTTCGATATCCTCGCCAAAGAAAACGGTCCTCGAGTCGCTGTTCAACGCCTCCCGGAAAACCTTTCCAAGGGCATCCGCCATACAATGCCGTCCCGGTCCCAGCACAATATCGTCAGGGACCCGTATGGGCCCGAACAAATGAGTCTCAAGTTCCTCCGGACGTGGTTCCTCCTCGGTCTCGGCCTGCTCGTAGGCCCGCCTTACCCGCGTCTCCACATTGCTCTCCAGGGCGCACAGCTCGTCAGCGTCCATGACGCCATCGCGCACCACCGCGGTCTTGAAGAGCTGCACGGGATCCTGATCATTGATGCGCGCTAAAACCTCGTTACTCAGATCTTTTCGCTGGTGCCCCGAAGCCGACGAATGAGGAGACATTCGGTCTACTTCGATCCATAGACAGGCGGGCCCTCCGCGATCGCGAATCCGATCAATGAGCGCGCCGGAAGCCGTATGCACTTCCTCCACAACACGTCCATTGACGCGAACCCAACCCGCGTCATCGAGCACATCGAGGTCCAACGGAGTCGTGCCACGGGTAGAGGTGCTGATGGCGTAGCCGTTGTCCTCGACGACAAAGAGAACGGGCAGATGCATCTCCTTGGCAAAACAGAGTGCCTCGAAAAACTCCCCCTGTCTGGTGGATCCATCGCCGGTCGCAGCCACTACGACACCTGGACCATCATCCATCTTTATACCCCAAGCAACACCACAAGCCGGTAACAGGTTGGCCGCCACCGGAGAAGGCATGCTCCAGATATTGTGTCGACGGCTGCTGAAGTGGTTGTGCATCTGTCTGCCGCCGCTCCATGAGCTGCGCTTGGCCAGGAAAGACAGGGCCATGTCCCTGGTCGTCAATCCACGCGCCATTACGAAGGCACGATCGCGGTAACAGGGAAACGTATACTCATCGTCCTCTAAATGCAGTGCCACAGCTGCCACAGCTTCGTGCCCCATGCTGGTGGCATGAAAAAGCCCTTTACCCTGCCGAAGCAGGCTCTCCTCTCGAAGATCGCCCATTCGGCTCTCGAGCATTATCTCCAGTAAGGCGCATTTGCGCGTAGAGTCCAATGGTTCCATTTTGCTACAGCAGCCTGTTTGCCCTGATCATCAGAGAATCTCTCGATTGAGAGCATTGACGCGAGCCTGTCATACAAAACTAAACCTCCTAAATTCCAGAATTCCAGAAAATTCGTCACCCGACTACTCCCTTGAGCGGCATTTCGCAGGCTTCACCCGGCACTGTATTGAGCTTATCTTATTGACGTTTAATCCGGTGTGGACGTGGGGTGGTGAACGAGCACGGCAAGAGTTCGTCCAGCTGACTTCAACCGGGAACCTGAAGCCTACAGATCCATCGGAGAGCCAGAACTTCATGGTTAATATTTTGCAGATTTACGCGCAGGCACTCACAATCCGGCTTAGCAATACACGAATTTCTTCAATTTTCAGGAACCAGAATTGCCAGCTACGGCTGATTTCATCTATACTCTTGTGTTCGGGTGCATCCAAAATTCTTCTTTTCACCTGCAAAATTGACAGATCTTCATTGGCACACCACTCCCATGCTTGCCAAACTGAACCGTGTTGACTTGCCCTGACTCTGTAAATTCGTAGGCCCCAACCAGGCTGACCATCTCATGGCAAACGAAGAGATCGACATCATCCAAAGGATCTTTGAGACCCGCCTGCAACAGGCCGACCTCGATCGTATCCTGACCGCACTCTCCGAATCGGAGCGCGGGGAGTTGATCGATAAGATAGGCAACCTTTTGCGCAGGATCTCGGCTCTAATCGATGTATCGAATAAAGTCTCAGACTCCTTGTCGCTGAACGTCCTCCTGCCCCGCCTGATGGATATCATCTCCGAAGCGTTGAATTCCGACCGCAGCACACTCTTCCTCTACGATTCCGAACCCAAGGAACTGTTCTCACGCATCGCGCAGGGGGAAACGACAGGAGAAATTCGCTTTCCGAGCACCGCCGGGATCGCCGGTTCCATCTTCAGCGCCGGTGAAGGGGAAATCATAAATGATGCCTATGCCGATTCCCGATTCAATCAAGAGATCGACCGCAAAACGGGCTACCGGACGAAGAATATTCTTTGTGCACCGATTAAAAACAAGGGAAAGGCCATCGGAGTTACCCAAGTGCTGAATAAGAACTTAGGCGATTTCAACGAGGAAGACATGGCCCTCCTGGAGGCGCTTACCTCGCAGGCCGCCTCCGCCCTCGAAAATGCCCAGCTCTACGAACGGGTGGAGAAATCGGCCAAGGAGGAGGCCCAACTTCTCGAAGTGACGAGTGCCATCGCATCTGAACTCAAGCTGGACGCTTTGCTCGGCCGCATCATCCATGTCACTACCGATATGCTCGAGGCCGAGCGCAGCACCTTGTTCATGTACGACCGCAAGACTAACGAGCTCTGGTCCCGTGTCGCGGAAGGCCTCGAAGTCAAGGAAATCCGCTTTCCTTCATTCGCTGGCATTGCGGGCTCCTGCTTCTCTACAGGCGAGGTAATCAACATCCCCGATGCCTATGCCGATGAACGTTTTAATCCCGAAGTCGACAAGAAAACCGGCTTCAGAACGCGCTCCATTCTCTGCATGCCTGTCAGTAACAAGGAGGGCCAAAAGCTCGGTGTCGTGCAGGTCCTTAACAAGAAAGGTGGTCCCTTCGCCTTCAACGATGAGCGCCGACTACGCGCCTTCACTGCCCAGGCCGCAGTGGCACTCGAAAATGCCCAGCTCTTCGAAGACGTGCTCAACGAGCGGAATTACAACGAAAGTATCCTCAAATCTCTGAGTAACGGAGTGGTTTCCCTGAGCGCCGAGCTGAATCTGATTAAAGCCAACTCCGCTGCCCTGCGGTTGTTTGGTTGGCAGGAAGAGGAAATCACCGACAAACCCGTTTCCGAGCTCCTACCCGAGGAAGAAAATGCTTGGATTTTGGAGAGCCTGAATAAGGTGAGGGAAAGTGGCGAAGTCGACATTGCGGTCGATACTGAGGTAAAGGTGACTTCGGGCGATCTCGCTTCCATAAACCTGACCGTAGTCCCCCTCATCGGTATCGATGGAGATTCCATCGGCAACATGCTCATTATTGAGGATATCACCAGCGAGAAACGCGTCAAAAGCACCATGGCCCGCTACATGACCAAGGAAGTGGTCGACAAGCTCATGGAAGCGGGCGAAGACGCTTTGGGTGGATCCGACCAGGTGGCGACCGTGTTATTCTCGGACATCCGTAGCTTCACCACCATTTCCGAAGAGCTCGGCGCCCGCGATACGGTCACGATGCTCAACGACTACTTCACAGAGATGATCGAAGTCATCTTCGCTCACGGTGGTATCCTCGACAAGTATATCGGCGACGCTATCATGGCCCTCTTTGGAACGCCCTTCCCCGGCCCCAACGACGCGTCCGATGCCGTTCAGGTGGCGATCGAAATGCTCCGCGTCCTGCGGCATTTGAACGAGAAGCGCGTCAAGGAAGGTAAACAGATCATTCGCATTGGCATTGGCATAAGTTCCGGAGGATTAATCGCGGGAAACATCGGCAGCCTTAAGCGAATGGACTATACGGTGATTGGAGATACCGTAAATACGGCCTCCCGCCTGGAGGGCGCTACCAAGTATTACGGCGTCCCGCTGCTCTGGAGTGAACCCACCACCCAGCAACTGGATAATAGTTTCCAGGCGCGGCAAGTGGATCTGATTCGCGTAAAGGGCAAACATCTGCCCATCGGCGTATACGAGGGTCTCGACCACCACACTCCCGACACCTTTCCCAACATGAAGGAAACCCTCGAAGCTTTCCATGCCGGGCTCCTCGATTACCGAAAAGGCAATTGGGACACCGCGATCAAGTACTTCGAGTCAGCCCTGCGTGCCAATTCCGACGATGGCCCCTCCAAGCTCTTCCTGGAGCGTTGCCACCACTATCTCGCGGCCCCACCGCCGGATGACTGGGGGGGAGTCTGGTCATTGACTGAGAAGTAGGCGTTTTTGCTTCAGTCCCGATCCCATCGCCATGCGCCAGCACCGTCCTCGACTCCGCTTAAACGACCGGTCAGCTTGCTATCACGTCTACTCCCGGATTTTGGCGAATTACCCGGACTTCGGTGTCCTGGATCGACACCAGCTCTCCTTGTGGATTCGTAAATCGGCCGACTTCTGTGGAATAAAGTTGCTCTTCTGGTGGGTCGGGGCGCGCGAGTTCCATATTCTTTTGCGAGTCCCCCGAAAGAAGAGAATTTCAAGTAAAGCAGTGTTGGCGCGGGTAGCTGCTTTCTACGGCCGGAAAAAGGCTGAGCGACTTGCCATAGGACTCGAGCGACACGGCCAAGCAAGATCTCAGGACACGCTGGATAAGTACCATCGACGGTTTGCGGATCTGTCGGAATATCAGAAGTCCGTGAAGCAGCATTTCTCGCTCTGGTATGCCGATCAGTACGGCAAGCGCGGTGCGCTGTGGAACCAGCGATTCATCAGCGAGCTGCTTCAGGACAAGCCAGAACGGCGAATTGATGTCGCGGGATTCCTCCTGGCGTCCGCAGAACGTGATCGAAAACCGGTCAAAAGTCAGTCCCGGAACGCAGGGGTAGACGATCATTACACGCTGGCGCTTGCCCGGGCCGGCGACGAGCGGGAGCAGGCCGCTATCGCCGCCATCGTGGGATCGCCCTATTCGGCCAGTATTACCGAGCTACTCACCAAGGCGGCGATACCTTATTCCTCTTCAGCCAGAAAGAAACCCGATTACGGCACGTTTTCGGCCAACTTCATAGAGCGGCAGGTCAGCCAGTTCCGGTATCCTCCCGACTTTTGGAAGGCCCACGATAGAGCGTGGTGGGAAATGTTCAGGAAACTCGAAAAGTATCATTCAGAAACAGGCACTACCAATCTGCCATGGAAATACTCGGCCGATGTCGAATTGAGGAAGTGGGTTATCAACCAACGTTCGCATAAGAAAACCGGCCGCATGCCCACAGTACGAGAGCAAGCTCTGGAGAAGTTGGGGTTTCATTGGGTGCGTCCGCCGAACCCAAAGAATCAGTACGGTGTTCCGATTCCGGACAGCGACAGCTGGCTTCGAAACTACGAAAGACTGAGTGAATACTACCGAATCCATGGTCACTCAAGCCCACCACGGACCTATCCTGACGACCGCATTCTCGCCAACTGGGTATGGATACAGCGGCAGCACCGTCGCCGGTTTCGCCTTTCCGAACAGCAGATCGCCAAACTCGATGCCATCCACTTCAACTGGAATCCAAGGAAATTGAAAGAGGAGTCATAATTAAGAAAATACAAATATACAAAGCCCCTACCGAGCAATATGTCACCTTCCGCATTCCGGCGATAACTGCCACGGCCAAGGGGACCGTTTGCGCCTTTTGCTCGGCTCGAGAGGATTTCGGCGATTGGGCAAAGATCGATCTCGCCCTACGCCGCAGCCACGACGGAGGGGATTCCTGGGAGCCGCCGCGGGTGATCGCAACCGATGAGCGAACAGTTGACAGTTCCATTCCCATTTACGACCGCGAAACGGGTGCTATCCACTTTCTTTATCAGACGGATTACGCGCGCTGCTTTTACCTGAGGTCGGAGGATGAAGGTGAGACCTTCTCCGAGCCGGTCGAGATTACAGCGACGTTTGAGGCCTTCCGAGACGAGTATCCCTGGCGCGTGTTCGCGCCAGGGCCGGGTCATGCACTGCAAATGGACACTGGGCGGCTCGTGATACCGGTGTGGCTTTCGACCGGAACCAGCGGCGAGTTTGGACCGGAGTATAGGGGACACCGTCCGTCGGTAACCTCAGTCATATTCAGCGATGATCACGGGGCAACCTGGAACCGGGGCGAAATCGCTGCTTGGAACACCGAACGGGTGGTAAATCCGAACGAAACCGTGGCAGTGCAGCTCCAGGATGGAAAAGTATTACTCAACATGAGGACGGAGACTCCGCGCAATCGCCGCGCCTTCACCTTCAGTGAGGACGGAGCGACAGCTTGGACGGATCCCGAGTTTCAGGACGAGCTCTTCGATCCGGTCTGTATGGGCAGCATGATTCGCCTTCCAGACGAATTCGCCGGAGGTAAATCCTGCCTCCTCTTCGTCAACCCGGATAGCTCCCACCTGCAGAGTCTCGGAAACCGCCACAATTCCTGGCCGCGTGAAAACCTCACCTTGAGAGCGAGCTTCGACGAAGGCAAAACCTGGCCCGTCAAGCGCCTCCTGGACCCGGGCCAAGCGGGGTATTCCGACCTTGCTGTCGGTCCCGACGGGACGATCTACTGCTTCTATGAACACGGCGGACAAACAGACGATCGCGGTATGAGTGTGCTGCGATTTGATTACTCATGGATCGCAGGGAGTTCTGACTGAAGGGCCAGGTTTTTTAGCTTGCAGGACAAGATCGCCCTGCTCCGGGGACAACCCAGCAACATCACCGCGAGCCGTTGCGTCATGGTCAACGGGAACCCAATGGACTTCGCCGAACTCGACGCTATCTTGGCCGGGCAGGCGGAGCGACCGGGCTCAGGGAATCCGCCGGGAAGCAACGGCAAGGTGAGGAAACATCTTATAAACTGGTGCCCCCACCGGGACTCGAACCCGGATTGACGGTTTAGGAAACCGCAGTTCTATCCATTGAACTATGGGGACCCGTAGAGCTGTAATGGTCGCTGCAATAAGCTAATGGACCCTGTTGGATTACCCCGTCGGGCTGGAAAGTCAAGCGGCCACACGGGAACAGAACCGGCGCGGCCGCTTTCCGTCGTCGTCTCGCACGCGGGACATGGCCGTGGCAAGTATCTGAGGCTGAAAACGGCACTGGCATGGGCATGCATATTTGTCGGACACGACACTCGGCATCTTCCCGGAGAGGTTCATTCAAAATGAAACCCCCAGCCCGCTGCGCGGTCTTCAGGAGCAAATGTCGTGACATTATGGAGCCACTAGTGTCCTGTCTTGCAAATAAGCTTTTTTTGAAGAAAGAACACCAAGTTGGCAGAATTGCTCTCTGACTTGCGTGTAGAAAAGCAAGCATTCCCATCATGAGCGAATTTAATGCCGTCGAAGCGGTTGAACAAATCCAGAGTGTTCGCAAGCGCATCCTTGCTGAATTGCGTAAAGCGATCGTGGGCCAGGATAAGGTCATCGATCACCTGCTCATCACGCTCCTGGCACGTGGTCACTGCCTGCTTACAGGGGTGCCGGGGTTGGGAAAGACGTTACTGGTTAAGAGTGTCGCACAGACGCTATCGCTGAGTTTCAAACGGATCCAATTTACCCCGGATCTCATGCCCGCCGATATCTTCGGGACGGAAGTCATCGAAGAGGATCTGAGCACTGGCAAACGGCATTTTCGTTTTGTAGCGGGGCCAATATTCGCCAACATCATTCTGGCCGACGAAATCAACCGCACTCCTCCCAAGACCCAAGCCGCTCTATTGGAGGCAATGGAAGAGCGTCAAGTTACGGCTGGGGGCCACACGCATGTGCTGCAGCTGCCCTTCTTTGTACTGGCAACGCAAAATCCCATCGAACTCGAGGGCACATATCCACTGCCCGAAGCGCAACTCGATCGATTTCTGCTGAATACGGTGATGACCTATCTGCCCGCCGAGGACGAGATAGCAATGATTACGCGAACCACGTCCCCGGAATCATCGCTACCGGAGGAAGTATTGCACGGGGCAGACATCGAGCGGCTGCAAAAGCTTGTACGCGAGGTACCCGTATCCGAGCATGTTGCCTCATACACGGTGCGTCTGGTTGCCTCATCGCGAGCCACGGAGGCCGATGCCCCGGCTTGGATCAAAGAATCAGTAAAATGGGGCGCCGGATCGCGAGCGTCGCAGGCCCTCCTCCTGGCAGGTAAAGCCAAAGCCCTTCTGGAAGGGCGTTACACAGTGGCCATCGAAGACGTCAGGGCTCTGGCGCGGCCCGCACTGCGACATCGCATCATTCCGAATTTCAGGGCGGAGGCCGAAGGAATTACGAGCGATGAAATCATCGAGCAGTTACTTGAGAAAGTAGGTGAATGACGGCAGGCTAGCAGTTACTGCCGCTTTTGGAACAGGAAGTGTAGCGGTTGAGCAAAGAAGCCGAAAAGCAGGGAGATTTACCACAAACCCGAACAAACGGTCGAACCAGTTTTTGGGATCATCAAAGAAGTGCTCGGATTCCGCCGTTTTCACCTGCGAGGACTGGCCAAAGTGGAAACCGAATGGCACCTGGTGTGCCTCGGTTACAACTTCAAGCGGCTTTTCAACCTGATCGGAAACGATTCGGCAACAACCATGGCATAAAGTCCAATGAGCAAGGATTTTCAGCCCAAAAGATCGCCATCCAGCTCTTCGCAGAAGAGCTTTACGCAATCTGTCGTTTGCCTCGACCACTCAAACTCCCATTTTCTCACTTTAACCCAATTCCTTCCAGAAACTCAGAATCTAAGCCCGACAGATTGCTAAGGTCGGATCTGCTGATTTGAAAGATGTCTTCTCAGGAGCTCCTCAATCCAGCAAATCTGTCAAAGATCGACAACTACGCCCTGATTGCGCGCACGGCGACGGAAGGCTTTCTTACGGGTATTCACCGCAGCATCAGCCACGGGCGGGGAACGGAATTTTTCCAATATCGGAGCTATTCGCCAGGCGAGGATCTGAAGTATCTGGACTGGAAAGTTTACGCCCGGCGCAATCAGCTACAAACCAAGACCTACGAAGAAGAGACGAATACGACCTGTTACCTGGTCTTTGATGTCAGCGCCTCAATGGACTTTGCGGGTCAGCGGGCGGCCTGCAGCAAATTCCGATACGCCTGCATGGTAGCGGCATGTCTCGCCTATCTGGCGGCCCGCCAGGGTGACAGCATCGGATTTCTGGCCTACAACGAAAACATCGTAGAATGGATCGGTCCGCGCTCCGGTAAGGGCCAGCTCACCTCCATAGTGCAGGCACTGAGCCGCCTGGAACCGGCAGGAAGGGCTAATCATGAAAAGGCATGGGATACCCTGACGAGAAGTCTACCGGGCCGGGGCATCGTCGTATTCCTTTCGGATATGCTGGAAGCTGAATATACGCTGCCCCCGCTTCTGCGCTTCGGGCAAAGCCGGAAATACGACTGTCTCGCAGTCCAAATCCTGGATCCCGACGAGATGGATCTTCCCTACGACTACGCGGCACGATTCGAAGGATGCGAAGGAGGGGACCCGGTGGCAACCTATCCGGAGGCCATTCGCGATAGTTACATGGATTCGATGAATCACTTTCTCAACGATCTGAATCGAGGTATGGCAGACACATCGAGCGATTACTTCCGGTTGTTGACAAACGACCATCTGGGGCTTGCCCTGTCGCATTATCTTCATCAAAGGGAAAAGCGGAAACGCTAATGTTGAGTTTCGCTCAACCGGGACTGCTATGGGGCTTAACAGCCATCGCCTTACCGATCGCGGCCCATTTCATCCATCGCCACACCACGAGGCAACTGGTGTTTCCTTCATTGCGGTTCATTCGGCCCTCGCGCCTGCCTCAACAGGGCCGGCGACGCCCCACCGACATCACCTTGATGTTACTCCGCATCCTGCTCATTTCGATAATAGTCCTGACACTGGCGGGGCCTCAATGGCAGTTAAGCGATCCCAAGCCGGCAAGAGTCGAGCAGAAAGAAGCGATCATCGTTTTGGACCTTTCCGCCAGCATGGGGGGTTGGGGCGGGATCGATGAAGCGAAATCCAAGGCACTGTCGTTAATCGAAAGCTCTCCGCACCAGAAACTGGGCTACGTATTCTATGCCAACGACGTTCTGGCAGAGGAAGCCCCAACTCAAGATATCGGCAGGGTAAAGCAGGCAATCAGGGACGCGAAACCCACCCTGGCGGCGGGAAATCCGGTGGCAGCACTAAAGGCAGCACAGGCAATGTCCATGGGCACGGGACAGACGGATTTTTTCCTATACTCAGATTTCCAAGCGCCCGAATGGCAGAAGGTAGGCGGCGAATTGGAAGCGCTCGGGCAAACCGTGAGGCTTATTCCGGTAGGTGAAGACCGCGACGGCAATATAGCCATTCAATACGCCCGCACGGCGCCCCATGGCAGCGAGAATCTGAGAGTATGGGTGCACTTGCGCAGCTACGCAAGCAAGCCAGCAAGGCCAAGAGTCGCACTGCGGATTGGCGACAAGACCTGGCACGAGGAAGTGGCACTGGCGCCTTTCAGCTCCAATCAGTTCCATTTCATTGTGCCGAAAAGTCCCTTTCATGAGGGAATCGTTTCCCTGGAAGAAACCGACTCCCTGGCGGCGGACAATACATGGCACCTCTGGGTCCAGCCGCCCCCTCCAGCAAAGATCAAGATGCTGCTGCCTCCTTTTAAGAACGCCGAGTTGGAGGCCGAAGCCCTTTATCTAGGCACTGCGCTAGCCAGTGAAGTCCCTTACGACTGGCAACGCTTTGAAGTTGATTCGGGACTTGGTCTGGGACTGGTCGGGCAAACTTTCGGCGAGTTCGAGGCTATAATCGTTCCGGCTCTCGATACTAACCTGGGCGTTCCCATTCTGGAGGACATCCGAGAATACGTTGCATCCGGGGGCACGCTGTTAGCCACGCCGGGAGCCACCGTAGCCGAGACCTTACATCTATTGCGCGATTCGGGGATTTTTCGGGCCGAGCTGAAGGGACTGCCGGGGAAGGTGGCCGGCGCGGCGCGCCCCTACAGGATAGGATCAATCAGCGAAGCGAGCCTACTGGCCCGGACATTTCGCGGCGAGGCGAGAAAGGATCTTCTTCTGGCGAGCATATACCGCTACGCAAAGATTGAGCCTAAAGAAGACTGCGAAGCGCTGATCACGAGCGAAGAGGGAGATCCGCTTCTCATACACAAGAAGCTCGGCCGCGGTTCTGTTTACCTGTTCGCCTTCCGACTCAACACACTCTGGTCAGACCTGCCTTTGCGCAACGCCTTCCTGCCACTGGTCCGAGAAATCGTCGGATCAAACAGAGATGATGACGAGCCCTGGCGCTTGGCATTCTGTGGCGAGACGTTAATCGATTCGGATGGGAAATCAGTGGACACATCGCGGCCCCTGGCAATGGCCATCGGCGACCAGCCGGTGACGGTTAATGTCCATCGCGATGAATCCGTTCCCGACACCATTCACCCGTCAAAACTAACGGGCTCGACAAAGCAAAGGCGTTCGGTCGCGCCATCGACCCCCGCGAGCGCTAACACATCGGCAAATGACGGTTCGCTTTCCCTACGGCTGTGGTTCGCGCTCACGGCCCTCGGACTGTACTTTCTGGAATCCATCGCAGCATGGTACCTGGCAACCCGTCAGATCCGGACTGAGGAAACAGGGAACTCGACTCGACCAGCAGAAGTCTGAGACCTACACGGTTTCGCGACGATGTTTGATGAGAAAAGGGGGGTAACACCGATTTCGACAGCCGTCGATGAAACTGCTAAACCAGACCGGAAATGTCGCTCCATAAAACGCTCAGGGAAGAATCTAAACGCCTCACGAGATGGCTCAGCCTGCTAGATCTGGCTATCGTCCTCGGTGCGGCGTCAATGATGGTCGTGCTCATGGCAGCGCTGGACCGGTTCTATCCATTGCGGGAGGCCTGGGCATTCTGGTTCTGCGGAGGAGCCGGAATCCTCTTTTTCGGAGTCGTGCTACTTCGGTGGATGTATTCGTGGCGCCACCGACCTGATTCAAGGCAGTTGGCAGAGAGAATTGAACAGCGTCATCCGGAGCTACTCGACACGGTAAATTGTGCCGTCGACCTGCAGCGCTCTGGCCGCACACAGTTTAACGCGCTGGAAGAGCGAGTATTGACCGACGCGGAGATCCACTGGAAAAGGCTGGATGCTGAAGCCGCCCTCTCTCCATTTGCAAACTATCGGAAGAGAACATTGCTGGGAGCCTTGGCTTCCGTGTGTCTCGCCCTGATCTGTTTTCAAACGACGCCGCTTCGAAAAGTGGGGTACTTTCTCGGAGACATTATCCAAGGTCAATTCTCCGGACTCCACGTCATTCCGGGTTCGGAGGCGATTCCGGTCGCAAGCGATGTCACGGTAAAGGCGGTGATCAATCGGTGGCGAAACGAAGCCTTCATCGAATATCGAGTGGAAGGGCCCACCGAAAGGGAGGCCATGCGGCGCACACGGGAGGGACTCCAGTTCGTATTCTATCGGATCGAAAACCCAACTCACTATCGCGTGGTCACTCCCTCGCTGGCCAGCCCTTGGTATCTACTGTCCCCGTATACGCCACCGAGGCTCTCGTCTGTGGAGTGGAAGGTCTCACCCCCCACCTACACCCACCTGCCGGAAGCAACGTTCAGCGCATTCGAAACCCTTAGAATTGTGGAAGGTACGGAGATTTCCGTCCACATGGAAGTCGAACCAGAGGGCACGCGGGCAACCCTACTCCACGACGACAGTCAAATTTCTGCCTATGGGAAGGCGGCCCTCCAAGCGAAATGGATCCCACCAGCTTCATCCGCCGTGCACATCGAACTGGTCGATCCGGAAGGCCGGAAGTGGATCAGCCCCACCCTGCCGATCGAAGTCACAGAGGATGAAGAGCCCATAGTCGAAATCACCGCTCCGGGGGAAGACATCTCAGCCTATGCCGACGAAGTGGTTACCATTGAAGCTTATGCTGCCGACGACTTCGGCCTGGCTCAGAGCGAGCTCTACTTCAGGATTGGCGATAACGATACGAGGTTGGCCCAGAACCCAACGCCGGCAGCGGCGCTCAGCGTAGCGCTGAAAGAGCAGCGCATGCTGTTTACGATCGACCTGGCCGCGCTCAGCGCGAATGCAGGCGAAGTGGTCACTTACTACGTTTCGGTACGTGACAACCGTGAACCGGAAAGCCAGATCGCCTACTCGGAAGTCTATTTTATCGAAGTTGTTAAAGCCAAGAATCCCGGCGAGCAGCCCGATGGGGAAAGTTCAGATTCAGAAAACATGCAAGGAATTGTCCGCGAATTGGATGTTCGCGGCATGATTGTCGAAACAAAGGCTATCATCCGTCTCATCTATGCCGCAAACTGGGCGCCACTAGAGGAAAGAGACGAGAACCGACGCACGATCGAATTACGCGCTCTGAATCTAAGGCAGACCATGATCCGATCTTTCGCGGAAGTTGAAGGCGGACTCGAGGTAATAGACGACATCGACACGCGCGAGTTATTCCGCCGTGCCATCGATCACATTGAATCCACGGAAAAGCATATTTCCGCAAATTCTTTAACGCCGGCGGTAGATTCTGCAGACCTGGCTCTGCGAAAGCTCGTTCTATTGAACCAGTTGCTGGCCAAGAAGGGGAGGCAAATGCCGGGGCAGATGTCACAAACAGGGAGATCCGATTCAAGCCAGTCGAGCGGAAACGGAAACGAGCAGCAACGGGGACAGGGAGAGGAAACGGTAGCGGAACGATTGGAAAAGCTGGCCGAACTCCGGGACACTGTTGAAGACCTCCACAAGCGGCAACTGAACAACAATTCCCGGATATCGCGGGCGGCGCATAAACGCGCGACCGATCAAGAAAATCAGCAGGCGGTGGTCGAGCAGGAAGCGATCCGAGCGGAAACCCTCCAGGTCCGGAAAGACCTCTACGAACTCACCGGCAGCCTTGCCTTTACGCTGGATCTGGAGAACGCAGCCACGGAGATGGAGGGCGTATCGCGAAAAATGAGGACTGAGGAACCGGATCTGGCAGAAGGCCACGCGGTGCGGTCTGCTGCTTCCCTGGCGGCATCCGTAGAGGCTATCGAAACATCGATGTATGATTTCGCTTCACAAATCATGGAGGCGCTGGAGTCGCAGGCGCGCAGCACGGCGGAAGCGCAAGAGGGGCTCTCCCAAGATACGGCCAAAGCGAACCCGGGCGAGGGAATGAGCCTGAAGCAGAGACAGGACGAGCTCAACCGCAAGTTGTCAGGCCTGCTCGGGGCCATGGACCAAACCGGACGCGATTTGGATGCCCTGGAAGGCGATATTGGAGACGAGTTAGTCAAACTGGGAAGACAGATGAGAAAGGAGGGAATCGAAGGGTCCGGGAAGCGGGCCGGAAACGCACTTCTCTACGAAGCCTACACGCGAGCCCTGCGCGAGCAAAACCAGGTTGCAAACGGTCTGGATGACATGGCCGAACAACTTCGGGCGCTCAATGGCATGCTCGCCACCGAAAGCCCACGGGCACTGCAGCGAGCAATAAACATGCTGAATCTGGCCGCCGGAGCGCTGGATCGCCTGCCCAACGAGGACAGAAAGACACTGAAGGGAAAGCTGGCCGAGGATCTGGAGCGGTGGAGTCTCGCGCTCAGCGAGCAGCGCCTTGCTCAATCGGCAAATCAACTCCGCCTGCTGCGGGAAGGACCGCAACCCTCCACGAATTCCGGGAATGCTCAAGTCTCGCAGGTGCTGGGCGATGCTCTGGGCGTGTTGCAGGAGCATCTCCTGCAACGCGAACGGAAGCGAATCGTGAGCAGGAACCGGGAGTCCGCTCCTCCCCCACGCAGGTATCGGCGGCAAGTCGAGGAGTATTTCCGGCGCCTTGCGGAGGGCAGTGAATAATGAGCACTGGTGTCATTTCTCACAAATGCGCTTGTACAATGTGGCGGCGCCATGGGGTCGATAGCAAGACGAGACAATAGGCTACTATGGGACTTGATTCACCTCTGAACGCGTTGGGCGTAGCCGTGCTCGTTCTCGGGCTCGCCGGAAGCGCCCTCTTCACCGGTCGGGCCGCCCGGTCACTGATTTCGCAAGATTCAGGCCGCATCATTTTTCTTCTGAGATTGCTGGGGGCGGCAGGTATGGGAGCATTGGTGCTGAGACCCTTCTTCGAGGAGAACCGGCCCGACCCCGATTCGTTTCAGGTCGCCATACTGGCAGATGTTTCCGGCAGCATGCAAACCCGGGAGGGCGAAGACCAGATTTCGCGCCTCGAACGGGTGCGGAAGGTTATGGATGTTTCACAACCGGAGGGGTGGTTATCCCGCCTGCAGGAGCAGTACTCGGTATCCCGCTACGCTTTCGACGAAGCCCTGCATCCGCTGACCTACGCGGTATGGTCGGCGGGAACCTCAGGCAGGAAGACGGCATTGGGAAGCGCCCTTAAGGACCTGCTGGAAGAACAGGACCGCAACCAGAATCAGGCTCTGGGAGCCGTCATCGTGCTGTCCGATGGACATGCTAACTCCGGCATAGACGTTTTCGAGGCCGCATCGGTCTATAGAAAGCGGGGAATACCGATCAACACGGTGGGAGTTGGCGCCAAACCTCCGGAAGGCGACCTCAGCATTCGATTCAGGGAGAAAAAGGTAAACGCAGTCCAGGGGGAATCCACCAACTTCGAGCTGATCGTAACCAATACCCTGGCGCAAGCGGTGCAAACTGGAGTAAGCCTCCTGCAGGGAAGTGAAACGCTCGAGAGCCAACCTATTTCCCTGCCGGCGGGTGGGCAAGGCAGCGTATTCTTCAAGAGGACTCATTCGGAAACGGGACTGAGCACATTTCGAGCTTCACTCGAACGCATTCCTAACGATGAAATTCCGGCAACCGACATCGATTACGTACAAGTGAAGGTTGATCCGCCCCGCACCCTACGGGTTCTGTTCCTATCGAGCTCGGTTCAGAATCAACACCGGTTCATCAGCAGAGTCCTGCGGAAGACCGATCAATTCGAGCTCGATAGTATAATCCAAGTAGCGCCGGAAAGGTTCGTCAATCTGGGTCAGGAGCTGCCCGAAGCTCTACCCGAAGATGCCCGATTCTGGCTCGGCTATCACGTAGTCATTGTGACCACAGACACGCTTCACCACCTGGAACCGCCAGCTATCGAAGGATTGAAGCAATTCGTAAATCGAAGGGGTGGTGGGCTCTTACTCCTGGGTGATCCGGAGCCGGCTCGCCAGCTGCTTGGAGGCGTGATGCCGGTAAAGCAGGTAACCGAAATCAGGCCGCGGGAAAATCGCTACCTGGAAATCATTCCCGAGCCCATATTTAACGAGTATATCGCCGAAGACTCCGCTCTCGAAACCGCCCTATACCTTCCGGGAAAGCTCCGCAGTCGTGTCGTCAGTGAAAGCAATCGAGCGGTGCGCGAGGGCGCGATAACCCGTGCAAAGGGCGAGCCCGTCCTTATTGCCCAAGCCTATGGCGCGGGTCGGACCGCCTATTGGGGAACTGAACACGATTGGACCTGGAATATGGAATCGGGGAAGGGCGCCAAGGTGCACGCACGCTTCTGGACCTCGCTACTAACCTGGCTGGGTAGTGGAAGCAGCGACCGCATCGAAGTTCTGGTAAGCGACGAACTCCATCCCGCGGAAGAACCTGTGGATCTCGATATCTATGTTTCCGGCCGGGACTATATGCCTACCAACGATGCGTTAGTGGAGGCAACGATTCTAAGATCCGATGGCCAGGAAGACACCCTGCAGCTCTATCCCAGCTCAACGGAGATGGGTCGCTACCGGGCAAAGTATCAAGCACCGGCCAAAGGCACCTATCATGTCCGCTACGACATCGCATTTTCAGAGGAGGAACACCTGCAACAGGAAACGCAATTTGCCCTCGCCTTCAGCAGGGAAGAAAATCTCGACACTCGATTCAGTGAACCCACGCTTCAGGACCTATCCCGGGTTACAAATGGCAATTACGCATCCATCGATGCGATTTTTGATGGTGGCGGCATCGCACTCTCGGAAAATCTTCCAGTCATCAGCGCCATCCAAGCCATCACCGAAAATGGACTGTTCATGGCCGTTTTCGCGCTGCTGATCGGTGGCGAATGGATATTGCGCCGTCGATCCGGACTATCATGAGCAATACCAATAGCGAGGATCGCATAGGGCACGCGCGGCCAGGCCGGGTGGCTTGGGTAAACGGGTCTCTCCCGAGCCAAGTCGGCTTCACTTTCCTTTTGGGACTACTCTACCTCCCAGCCTTCGCCCAACAGGTCCCGCCATCTATTCGACAGTCGTCGCCTGGGATCGACATCGAGCCGCGCCTACCGGTGGTGGGATTCCCCACTCCATCAGGCGCCCAGACGCCGGAAGCTGTCTCCGCAACAATCGCACGTGCCCGCGCGGACCTTCAGCATGAAGATGAGGAAATCCGTTTAGGCGCCACAATGCTTCTCGGTAAGTACAATCAGCCCGCAGCCATTCGCCTGCTTAACCAGGCGCTGAGGGACGCAAGTACCCCGGTGCGCCGCGCAGCGGTGGTTTCGCTCCTGGAACGGCGTCGAATCACCGATCCTGAGACGGGTCGGGCGCTATTGCGACGCCTCGGCGATCCCGACCCGGAAATTCGCCGTCACGTTTCCTTTGCTCTCGGCCTTCTCGGTAGTGGGCTTCGAGTCACTCAGCCGAGCCTGGGAGGCGGAAACCGAAGCGTGATCCGGATACCACCGGACCTGGAACGCGTCTTGTTGGATGCGTTTTCGGACGAAGAACCGATCGTTCGAATCAATATGCTGAGAAATCACTCTGCGCTGGGCCTGGCCGTGTCTCACGATCTAATCATCGACCGATTAGCAGACGAGAATCGAGAGGTCGTTATCAGCGCCATCGCCATGACGCGCCGTATTCCCGTCTCCGAGCGCCTGTTGGATGAAATGGAGAGGCTCGCAGGGACAAATGACGATGGCATCCGTTTTGAGGTCGTGACGGCTTTAAAGAGAAACCGGGACAGCCGCGTAGCTACACTGCTCCGTGCGATGGTGGACGATCCGGACCCGCTGGTACGGACTGAGGCTATACTTACTCTGGCAGCCTTCGGGGGTTCCATCGATAGCGATACCCTCCACGAAATTCTGAAATGGATAAGCGAACAGGAAAATCCCACCCGACAGATAATGCGCGTGGTCGACGACTTGCGCAGGATTGGTCCTCAAGCAAAGGAGGCCTATGCCGGCCTGACGCGGCATCCGAACAGCCGCGTGCGCTTGATAGCATGGCGCAGTTACCTCAGCTACGACGAGGGTTGGGAAAACCCGGAAATCTGGCTCGGGGCGTCCACCGACGAATCGTCGGAGGTGCGCACCCACATCCTACGCAATGTCATATCCATGCGCAAGCAGGTGGGACCCGCCCACATCGCGGAACTCGCGGAGAGCCGGCACGAAGACGTGCGTCAGCTTGCCGTTAAGTTCCTTCAGCGTATCGACCATGCACAGGGTAGCGAACTCGTTATCCGTTTTCTGATCGACGACTCCCTGGAGGTGCGTCTCGAAGCACTGAAAATGATGACTTCCCGACAGTTTGAACAATGGGATAGTTTTCTGGGTCGCTCCCTCTATGACAACGAGGTCAAAGTACAGAAAGTCGCCGTCGATCTGCTCATGGCCCGTCCGAAGCTAGGACAACCCATCCTGCAGTCGTTCGTGACTGAAAATGACCAAGCCCCCCTGACCTACTATATTCGGCAGAAACTGGGGAGTATCAGGAAGATGTGAGAGGGGAGAGGACACTCAGTCGGAGAGTCGGCCAGTCGGTGAGTCGGTGAGTCAGTCAGTCGGCCAGTCGGGGGAGTAGCCGGCTTCGCAAGAAGGCGGACGGGAGAGGTGGAGAGGGAGGGGGGCAGAACAAAATCCGAAATACGAAATTCGAAGCACGAAACAAATTCGAATTTCTCAAATCCCAAATCCAGAATGCAGCTCGATTTGCCGCCGATGGTCCGTTGACAAGGGAAACCAATTAGCCTAAGTTATTGACTATGAATCAGACCATGATTAACATTGGCGAAGCCAAGACCCGCTTTTCGCACTATACACGGCGCGTAAAAAACGGCGAAACTATCATCATCTGTGATCGCAATCGTCCCTTTGCTGAATTGCGCCCTCTGCCCGCTGCAACGGGCGTTCATTCACGTCGTCCATTTGGCCTGGCGAAGGGTCAGCTGCGCTTACCCGAAGACTTCAACGAACCGGATCCCGAAATCGAGGCCCTCTTTTGCGGTGATTCGGGTTAGCCGATTGTCATGCGCATACTCCTGGATACGTGTACGCTGATCTGGATTTTCGAAGGCAGCACCCGCATCGGGTCGATGCTTCGCAACCACGTTACGGATCTGGAAAACGAGGTGTTCATGAGTGATGTCAACATTCTCGAGGCCGTGATCAAATTCAGCCTGGGCAAGCTTCCCCTTCCTCGGGCACCATCGAACCTGATTCCTATTTTGGCGGAAAGGCACGGACTGGCACAACTGCCCATAGACTCGGATTCAATTTTCGCGATGGAGAAGCTTCCGTTACTGCACCGCGATCCCTTTGATCGCTTGCTTATCGCCCAGGCTCAGGTGCATGGATTCGAGATCGCGACTCCAGACCCAAAAATTGCCCAGTACGCCGTGCGCACAATATGGTAGAGGGTCGGGTTGTCAGCCAGTCGGCTAGTCGGTCAGTCCTGATTTAGGAATCTGAAGCTCAATGTTCGAACAGCGTTTATTTTCCTGATCGTAAGTTTAAACCTGATCATACCTGTCGTCTGAACGCGAAAGCGTCCAGCTACATCGGCTTCCCTGTAGCCGGCGTCGCAAGACGGCGGGGATCCGGTTCGCGCTGCCCGAAAAGCTGTGATCAGGCTTGCCGAGTCGGATCCAGGCCTCCAAGACCACACGCTTGCGCGTTACAGAATGGAAAGTTGATAAGTGGTTCGAAGTCCGTAATGCATGCTCATGAAGCACGCATCGCCACGATTGCCTTCTCCTCCGCATTCCCTAAAGCTAGAGCCTTTTCGAACAGGCTCCAATTATAGATTTCCCACCGCCTCGCAACCCGCGCCTCCCTCTACCGTGAACCATTGAACCTTGAACGCTAAACTTTGACCCTAACCCCTAATCCCCCCTCTATGCGATTTTCCATTTTTACGGTATTGGTATCAGCAGTCGCGCTCATCCTACCGCTGACAGTTTCGGCCACGGTAGTGCAGGAACCAGCCCCTCCACCACGGCCAGATGTCGACCCCATCCGCATTATCCAGTATGTTGAAGGCAACTATCTCCGCCGCCAGTACCCGTTCGCCTTGCCCAGCCTGTTGAAGGAGATACACGACTCGACGACCGCAACGGTCGATCTCGATCCCATCTTCATCGATAGCTTCGACGATCCGGCGCTCTCCAGAAACGCGATCATTTATGTCAACTATGCCGATCGGGGGGACTGGAACCTTCCAAAGGGCGAGCGGCATCGGCTGCGCCAATTTCTCGAACGCGGCGGGTTTCTCTACATCGACGCGGGTATCAACTCTGAATTTCTGCGCGGGCACGCAGTGCTGGGCCAGCGGCACAGCTTTGCCGACTGGGAAGTCAGCCCGGATATAGCCGAACTCTTTGGCGACCTGTTTCCGGAGGAAGTATTCGTGCCCTTGGCCCGCGACCACGCAATTTTTCGTATCGTTTATCAGGGACTGCCAGATTCGTCTTCCCTGCCCGAAGCGACTCGAGAATTTGTCGTCAATGAAAAGTGGCCCCAAGGCACCTACTCCCTGCTCGGTCTACATATCGAGGATCGCCTGGCTGCCCTTGCGTCCCCGATCATGGCCATGGGTTGGGGCAGGGATACGGCAGGCAATTGGGTAAACTACATCAGCTTTCGCATCCGCGAGAGCGCCCAAGGCCTGGATGAGCGCTTGAAGCTGGCAGCCTACTCGGGCGAACGCTACGACGCCACTCGTGAAGACGGCCTTAAAGATATGATCTACTGCCAGGAGCCCGGACTCCCGTCATGGGCTCACGAACCAACCGACCGGTGGCGTATCTTCCGCTACTATTCGAGCAAAGAGATCAGCGACTATGCCAATCTGTTCTACACCCGGCTGGGTGTGAATATCTTCCTCTATGCGTTGACGCATTGAGTTTTCAAATGGATCCCGAAAGCGACCAGAATAAACAGTACCACATCGCGCAGGATCGGATGGCGTTGCTACCCAATTACTACGGCTGGATTTATCGCCACATTCGGGCATTTATCTCCGGCACCGTGCTGGAACTTGGCGTGGGGGCCGGGCATATCCTGAAGTACTATCTCGGGCAGGTAGAGGAGGTATGGGCGGTGGATCACAACCGGATCTTACTGGATCGCCTGGCCGCCGCTTACCCTCAGTCAAAAGTCAAACCTTTGTTTGTCGACCTGCTCGGCGATTGGCGGGAGCTTCGGCCGGTAGAGGCCGACACTGTTATTGCCCTCGATGTTCTCGAACATTTCGAAGACGACCGGCGCATTATGGAGAAGATCATTCCTCATCTGCGACCGGGTGCAAACCTCATCCTCAAGGTACCCGCACAATCCTGTCTGATGGGAGAAATCGACCGAGCTTCGGGGCATTTCCGGCGCTATGACGGCCCCGAATTGGAGGAAATGTTCACCTCCATGGGCTTTGAACAACAGATGCTACGCTGGATGAACCCGATCGGCGCCATCCTCTACCGATTCAAGCGAAAGCAGCGCACGAACTTCTCCCGAACATTCTCTCCTGCGATCCTAAGGCTGGCAAACGCTGCCATTCCCTTCCTTAGCGCCCTTGACAGCTTACCAATCAGCAAAGGCCAGAGTATTCTGGCCGCATATAGGTACGGTGGCTGATCGGGGAAAGCATTTCCTAAACCCATATGTATCACAAATTAAGCGAGCCATGGGCCCTATGGTCGTTCGACGCGAGGTTCCCCTCGGGCGCGAGGCGCTCGACTATAGGCTCGGGGCCGAATGGATCACGTACCTCTTGCTCATGGTTATGCCTTGAGCGCGCTGCGCCCCTTCCTCATAGAGGCTTCTGACCAACAATAATCGTATTCCAAGCGAAAGCTTTGAGCAGCCATGGGGGCAACCGCTCCAGGTATGTGTCGAAGGAACAGCAACCAAGACTAAGAGGAGTCATCAGCCAAGGCAGCCGAAGTGGGACCTCCGCAAACGGCGGCGAGAGAAAGCCTTGGGGGAAGGACTTGACGTGCTCGAAACCAACCATTGAGACGACCTCCATAAGTTCTCTCGCAGCCACCTCCGTCTGTTCATCGGAATAAGAGCCATCGAACCGGGACCTGAGCTTACGAAGCAAATGGATGATCGGATTCGCCCGTTGGGGTTCGTTAAACGCGATTCTGCCCCTGGGCTTCAAGAGATCGAAGCAAGCCTCAACAGCAGATTTCATGTCGGGCATGTGATGCAAAACGCCGATCATGAAGATCACATCGAACTGATTGGTTGGATCGAATTCCAAAAGGTCAGTCGCTATGAACGAAGCACCGGGAAAGCAATTACGCGAGACGGCATAGTCAATCAGATTCCTCGAGTAATCGATCCCCGTAAAGGTTCTGTATTCTGCCTCGAGATACCGCACGGAGAACCCCGCGCCACATCCAATTTCCAGGATGTCTTCCGATGGGCCAATAGGGAGCTTCTGCAGCGTTTGCCTTCCAAATCGCGATGATGCCACAAGATCCTTACGTATATAGTCATCCGCAATTCGTTCGAAAAGTGCCTCGTCCCGCGTGGCTCTTCTGCTATCTCCACCGGCTTCCCTCACCTGACAAAAAGGACTTTTCTCACTGCTGGTCGGGTTTCCCCAATCTTTGTTGCAGTGGAAAGTTGCTCACCTTATGGAATAAGATCGTGTCTTCGTAGCTATGACCAAAATCAGCGAATCACCTCAGAAAGACGGATTATCCGTTGTTCTGCCCGTTTACAACGAGGAAATAGCCGTCAGTGAAACTATTCTCGCGCTAAGGAGTGTACTTAGGAACCAAAACATCGCACACGAGATTCTCGTCGTCGATGACGGTTCCACCGATAAGACCTTGCGCTTGGTGACTGAAATCCCCGGGATCACGATTCTTCGGCACACGAAGAACCGGGGCTATGGCGAGGCTCTCAAGACCGGCATACGACAAGCGTCCTTTGCATGGGTCTGCATAATTGACGCCGACGGCACTTACCCTGTCGAGGTCATCCCACGCCTCTTCGCGCACCGGTCCGATTCGGATATGGTAGTCGGCGCCCGCGTCGGGGAGAATGTCAATTACTCAGTGTTACGGGCTATTCCTAAATTCTTTCTCAGACTCTACGTGAATTGGGTTACACAAGAGGCGGTACCTGACTTCAACTCGGGGCTGCGGATTTTCCGAAGGCAGCTTATCCTGCGCTATCTACCCATATTTCCCTCAGGATTCAGCTTCACCACTACGGCAACCATGGCGTTTCTATGCAATGGTCATCGAGTGCGTTTTGAAAGTATCGAGTATCACAAGCGAATGGGTAGGTCCAAGATTCGACCGATCGCCGACACATCGCGATTCTTTCGCTTGGTAGCCATGACGGGCCTCTACTTTGCACCTTTGCGGGTGTTGAGTCCATTGATCGCAGTCACGCTGGTCGCCTTCCTGGTAAGCGCATTCTACGACGTTTTGGTCACTCAGAATTTAGGCGACAAGACCGTACTGTTGTTGACCCTGTGCTTAAATATGACCATCCTTGCAGCGCTTGCTGATATGATTTTGAAGTTGCGCCAGATCGAGTGATTGCATCAGCAACGTTTCGACAGCGGACGTCCAAACCATCGCGCTTCTATTATTAATTACGCGTGTCTACCAGAAGGGTTTTCGCTGTAATGCCCTGTTTGCGGTCAAGTCCGGATTTTCCTGTAAAAATGAATTGGTATAACCTCCATTTGGTAAATTCAGATTCTCGTTGATTCTCAAGCTGCCAGGCGCGCGAGATCCGGGTCTTCCCAGGTGCTGTCCGGATCCGTTGCGATTTGTCGCAGACGTTTCTCCAAGTAGGGCTTCATTCGTACCCCTCGCCATCCTTCCGAAGCATCGATCAACACGGCAAAGACCAGCGACAGGCCGCTTGCCTCGGAAGTGAATCGCGGGATGATTTTGGTGCGGCGTCGAGCCTCGCCGAAGAGCCGTTCGAGCAAATTGGTGGTGCGGATCCGTATGCGGTGCACCAAGGGGAACTTCAAGGCCGTCAGAGACTCCTCGAGGTCTTGTTCCAGGCATTTCATTGCCGCTGGAAAACTCTCTTTATAGTCGGCGATAATGGTGCGTGCCCGGGCCATTCCCTCTTTATAGCTGCGAACCGTGAAGGCTTTGTAGATGAGCTTCTTGAGGGTAGGCCGGGCCAGGTGGGGAAGCTTGTTGATGATGTTGAGCATCTTATGCACCTGGCACCGCTGCACCAAGGCACCGGCAAATTTGCGTCCCACCGCCTTGCGCAACCCCGGGTTGCCGTCGATTATGCAAAGCAACGGCTCCTCCAATCCCCGGGCCTTCATGTCGTCCAGGAATCCCTCCCAGTCCCGATCCATCGGGATACTCTCTTTGTCTCCCACGGCCAGGTGCAACAACACCTTGCGGCCGTCCCAGGTCATCCCGTAAGCGCACAAAACCGCGATCGCTCTTCTGTCTTCGGGCCTGAGTTTGAGGTAGGTGCCGTCCAGAAACAAATACATTATCTGAGGTGCTTCCAAACTGCGGTCCTGCCACCTCTCGAAGTCTCCTCGCAGGCTTCGACACACCTCATTGATCACGCTGCGTCCGGTCCCTTCCACCCCCAGGGCCTCAATCAGCGCCCCCTCGATGTCGCGCTGACTCATCCCCTTTACGTAGAGCATCGGCACCAGCTCCAACAGCCGCTTGGAGCGCTTGCCGATGGCTCGCAGCCAGACCGACTCGAACGCCTCCAGACTCTCCCGAATCTGCGGAACTTCCACCACGATGGTCCCTTCGGCCGTGTGCACCCGTTTGCGCTCGTAGCCATTGCGGTAACCCCGCAGCGCTCCGTCCCCCTTCCTCTCGTAGCGAGCTCTTCCCAGAAAATCGCTCACTTCGGCCTCCAAGGCCCTTTGCAGGATCAGCTGCGCCCCCCGCCGGGCCGCTTCGCCCAACGGGTCGGCATCGCTTACCAACCCCCTCATTAGATCTTGCTCCATCCGTTCACTCGGTGCTATCTTCTTCATGGTGTAATCTCCTGTTTTTCGGGGCCTCCTTTCGTCCCCGTTGTTTGTTTTTTGCTTTCAGGAGGTTACACCATTTTCGTTTTTACAGGAAGTATAGGACATCACCCTGTTTGCCAGGTGGTAAACGAAACGCGAATACTACCATCGCGAAAGAAGAACCTCAATGATTCGGAAGAAGTACTTAGGAATTGCAGTGAACTGGCCAATGAGCAACTCATCCAGTGGAATCGAACCTGATCTTGGAATATCTCTCAAGGAATAGCGAACGATCAGGATTAGTTGCCAAGCTATGAAGCAAGCCAGAACAACACAGATTTTCGACAGTTGGAAACGCTTCCTGAGTATCTCGATGATCCTGCCGAGACCCAAAGCAAAGGCCGGTGCAAGATTGGTGAAGTAGCGAGCTCCCGGACCGGACGTGGCCCAAAAAGTGACGGAACTTACGAGATAGAGTTGAAGTAAGAAAGCCAATGTAAGCAGCGTATTCACATCCACAGTGCGACGACGCAAACCAAGAAAAAGACCCGCAACTCCGAATAGCAGCAATGGCGTGAAAGTGAACAGGCCGTTTCCCGTAGAAAATAGAACCCCGAAGGTAGCGAATTGGAAGGGATGAAAACCAAGCTCAACTTCGAGATAGAACGGGTTGGTCACTATCCATTTCCCATATACCACACGCCAAATAGCGACTTGGGGCGAGAAAGCGGCCCACCAGGCGACCGAGAACAGCGCGGCATCCCGTACTATGAACAGGACTCGATGCTTAACCGGCAGACCTCTACTCGATCGCATGCGAATCCACGCCAATAAACCCAGTGCGGGAAAAACCAAGATCGCATTTTGCTGCCTGATCAGTGCGCAAAGGCCTGCGGCCGCACCCATGGCTAGGATCCGTCTGCAATTCATGGTTTCCAACCCTCGCTTGGACAAGAGAGCAAAAAGCGCAAAGGCGAAGGTATCATTTGCATGGGACATTAAGGGGCTGCTATACATGTAAAAAACCAGGGTACTGCTGAACCAGACGCCGATCAGGGCCGCTAAGCTGACCGACTTTGAAAAGTGCTCTCGCAATATCTGGAACGTCAGCAATATCGCCGCCAACCCATAGAGGCAGCTACCCAGGGAAACGCACCAGATATAGAGCGAGCTGTAACCGTCAGCCGCCAAGTCCCAACCTGCTCCCTGCGCCAGCAGGGTAAGCCCGTGGCCGACCAGGAAGAAGGGCAACCAGAGTACGGCGCAGCCCACTGCGTACATGTTGTAGGTGTAGCCGGTCGGAGACTCAACCACCCGATGAGAGTTTTCCCAATACCGGAGCAACTCGCTTTTGACATCAATATCACCATCAATGACAACTGAGCGAACCCATGCGTAGTACCCCTGGTGAGTCTATGCCGTGAAGCCACGGCTTGAAAAGGAGGATGAACCCAACGATGAAGGCGATATACAGATACCGCGTTTCGTTGAGATCCAGCATAGGTAAACGTGCCTCCCTTCCCATGCTGTACTGATTATCAATCCATAACGCATCGATCAACCAGATTACCGGACTAAGGATCGATACACCTCCAACGTCTGCTTCGCCGCCCTCTCCCAACTGAAGCGCCGGGCGTTGCGCAGGCCCAGATCCCGAAAGCGTTTGCCCAAGTCTGGATTCCGAAGGAACTGATTGAGTGAATCCGCGATGGCTTGATGTTTCGTGGGGTCAAAAAAGACTGCGGCATCGCCCGCAACTTCCCTTAGAGTGGAAATCTCCGAGCAAATCACCGGCAGGCCGCATGCCATCGCTTCCAACACGGGCAGACCAAAGCCTTCATGTAGGGAGGGAAAAACAAACACCTCGGCTCCGCAGTAAAGACCCGGAAGGTCCTCTTCTCTCAACGGACCTAGAAACCGCACACGGCCGTCGATTCCCAAGGCACTCGCGCGGACCTTCGCTTCCGGGTAGCGCCCATCCCAGGCACCCGCAATGACAAGAACGGCATCATTTGTAGTCACAAACGGCCAAACTTCCACCAATCGAACGAGATTCTTATGGGGTTTGTTAGAACCAAAATAGAGCACGTATCGGTCGGGTAAGGAATGCTTTGACCTCACCTCTTCGATGGCATGAGCAGACTGGGGTCGAAACCATGGATCCGCCGCCAGCACGATCGCAGAGGACCGGTCGGTCCACGACGGAAAGTGGTTTACTAACTCTCGGAGCGCTGATTCTGAGTCTGTAACCACCCGGTGGGAAGCGCGCAGGGCCATGCCAAAGGCCAACCGGAAGAAGACCCTGGCCCTCGCGGACACCCATTCCGGATGTTGGAGGGGGATAAGGTCATAAACAGTCAAGATTGTGGGAACGCGATGGAAGTAGGGCATCATGAAGTAGGTGCTATGATAGACCGCAGCATCCAAATCCCGCAGCAATCGCGGAATACGCCACTGCTGCTCTAAGCCGAAAGGGGAACTCTCCTCCACTCGTAACTCCAGGTTACCAGAGAGCCCAGCAATGCCCCCGGATGATAAGACAACCAGCTTTTCGTGCGGATCCAGCAGGGGCCCCAGAGAGCGCGAGAGATTAGTTACATAGCGCCCAATCCCCGGGAAATGGGCGGATCCGGTTCGCGCATCCAGTACATAGGTATTCATGGCGTCATCTCAACTGGGCTGATATCAAAAACGCTGTTGGCGCATGAGATTCCGTGCACCTTTTCCTGTCCAGCCTATCCTCCACACACTCTACGTTCTCCACAGTTACCACCGTCGCGCCAATTCTCCCCTCTGCGCTCTCCGTTACCTCCTGTTCAAGAAAGCTCGTCCTCATACGTCTCTCCATCCCCGTAATCAATGTATCGAGCGAGGCGACATCCTTCAATTCGTGATTGGTTGGCTTAGGGATTCGCTGCTCTAGAAGACAAGAGGGCTAGATGGGCTCCTCGGATTGGAGCAGATTCTGCGTTACCAGCAGGCTGTTCGGATTACAGCACACCAGATCACCCCCCTGTGCCCGGACCTGCTCGAGCACGAAGGAGATCCTCTCCAGGATTCCCGGCACCCCGTTTAAGAACGTGGCCGTCGTATGCTTTCCCGTGCCCTCCCCTTCATAGGGCGCGAACGTCGGCCAATTGGCTGGATCGGCCCTGATCTCGTCCGCGAAGAAATATGCGCCGTCGCTGAGATCGACGCCAAGCAGCTTAATCCTCGCCCCAGGATTCAGGACTGTCGTCAAGTTGATCGCCTCGGTTAGGGTTCCCCGGTAATGAAAGATTTCCTCCTCGAGGCTTTGAGCCCACGCCCCACCTTTCAGCTCTTTGGTGCGGCGTGTAAAGGTGACACGGCCCGCACGCCGCAGGCTGCGAACTGCCTGAGTTGCCTGGGCAGCGAAACCCAAGTCCCGGATCATTAATGCCGGGACCCGCTTGAACTCCTCAAAAGACGGATCAACCGACGTGACCCAAACTCTAAGGGGGCGAAGGAATGAACGGACTAAGCAGACCGGACGCATGCGGAGACGCTGGTTGAGAAAGAAGCGAATGCCGTCATAGCCGCATTCCCGGCAAATTCTCACGGTACGCGCGAGAGTCAGGTGATTTCTGGTGGAATAATCCCCCAAAAGGTAATGGGTCGGTACGATTCCAATCTTGTGGTGAAAAAGCAGGTATTTGTTGAACGCCAGAATGTAGGGCGCGCGATTTATACCCGCTACTTCGTCTGCTTTCAAATCGAGCAAACTGGACCCGCTCCCAAGAATATAGCAATCATCCATTTCGACTGGCGTCGTAACCGGAACCAGAAGCTACCACATTGCTAAACCGTGACCTATTGGTGAAACTGGACACTATAGGCCGCTCCGGCGGATCCTCAAATCCGCTAACCTGAGATCGTCTGGAGTATCGATATTCACCATGGGTTCTTTAATGACCAAGAATGAGCAGCGTTCTCCCTTGATGGATTGGTGCTCGACCAGACAGCTTCGAGAAATGGCGTAGGCAGCTCCATTCTTGTGGTAGAGCGTGCTGAGCTGTTGTCGCGCAATGATCTGTTTGCCCGCTTCTTCGTAATAGTCCAAAAGATCCCCACGAATTCGAAACTGCTTTAGGGGATGGTATTTTGAATCGGTCTCAGAAACCGTCCACACCGCATCGAAGTTTCCAGAGATAAGTTTGTGGATGCTGTCCAGAACGTGCGAGGAAGTTCTCAGAGGAGAGGTTGGCTGCAGCATCACAACGACATCGAACCGAGTGTTGTCGATCTTCTCCATTTCGAGGAGAGCGTGAATGAGCACCGGAGTATCACTAACCCAATCGCCGGAAAGGCCTTCGGGCCTGATAAAGGGCACGCTCAAGCCCGCCTGCCGAGCCACCTTTACGATATCCGGATGATCGGTAGATACCACGCTGCAGTCGATCTCAGGGAGTTCTCTTAAAACTTCGGCCACCTTTGCCACCAGGGGTACACCTCCTACTGGTTGAATATTCTTGAGGGGAATCCCCTTGCTGCCCCCGCGAGCGGGAACCACAGCCAAGATCCGTTTCCCTTCGATCATGAGATTCCATTTAGTCGGAGAGGGGCTACCTTGCAACGCAGAAGATTGACGGATGGTTGACTAGGTCATCCGCTGGGTCCCAATGCCGC
Organism: Opitutales bacterium; assembly: GCA_963665345.2. Classification (GTDB taxonomy): domain Bacteria; phylum Verrucomicrobiota; class Verrucomicrobiia; order Opitutales; family CAXXNP01. The sequence continues at coordinate 1,185,439 of OY762281.2, read as the reverse complement.
CGAAGATCAATAACCCCGTTGGCGTATTCAGAACACTCACCCAAACCTTGTCCTGAACTGAATCTTAGCAGAAGGGACTACAGCATTAGCGACTGAGGGTCCGGAGCTGAGAACTTCAGCCGAATGACTAATGACCACTGAATCTCTCCCTCTCGAAAGCCATCGTCTACTGCCCACTGTTTACTCTTTACTCACCCATTCTCTCCCCTTCGCCCCGTCTTCCATTCTCCCTCTCTGCTTCCTCCTCGTGCCGGCGTCTTGCCACGGCAGAGCCACCAGGCGACGACGGAAGTAACACGAAGACGGATGTTTGCTCCTGTTAGAAAACTCGTCCTCATACGCCTCTCCGTTCCGTGTCTCCCATTCTCCCCATGCCGGTCTCCCTCCGCTTTCCCCTTCGTATCTTCTAACCTCCATCACGTTATGAATTTCCCTTGAGAAAAGTCTGCTCTGAAATCGAGATTTGCCGGCAAGACAAGTGCCCTCATATGGTGTATCCTTAACCCAGTGACACTACACGCGATAGCGGGAACCGAACCGGAAATCAGCGTCATCATTCCCTGTTACCGGCAAGCCCAGTTCCTGGCCCAGGCGGTCGACAGCGCGTTGGCCCAGGAGGTCGCGGAAAAGGAGGTCATCGTCATCAACGACGGGTCACCCGACCTCACCCGGGAGGTCAGCGCTCGATACGGAGATGACATTGTCTATATTGAGCAGGAGAACCTCGGGGTTTCAGCGGCTCGAAACGCGGGAATCCGAGCTGCCCGAGGGAAATATATCGCGTTTCTGGACAGCGACGACATCTACCTGCCTTGTACCCTGAAAACACAGCGCCGCTACCTCAACCAGCACCCCGGCATCGCCCTGGTCTGCGGAAACGCGGAGACGTTTGACGACAGATCGGACTTCCTCGGGCCTCATTTCCCGCTTACCGGACCAAAACCCAGACAGAGCAATTTTCGCTGGGAGACAGTCTCTTTCTATCCCGTTTTCAGCACGGTGATGATGCGTAGAGAGTGTTTCGGCATTTCCGGCTATTTTGATGAGCGCCTTGTCAACGCCGCAGAGGACTGGCTCATGTGCGTGCGCATGAGTCGATTCTTCGACATGGCCTTCCTGGACAGACCGCTGGTCCGGTATCGGATACATCCCTACAGTGCGACGAGAAACGTCGAGCAGATCAAGAGCGGAACCCGACTGGCCGCCGCCAAAGTGGTCGATGACCTCGGTTTCCGAGAATACCCGTCCCACTTCCGCGCCAAACTACTCTACTACCGATCCGCCACCGCCTGGCGAAGTGAGGGCACGCTGAGTACGATCAAGTTCATGATCAAGGCCCTTCTGACCGACCCCATGCAGATCCGATTCGGACTCCTCGTCATCCGCGCCGGTATGCGGAATACGTTTCTGCGGATTATCGGCTCCCGGTAGTTGCACCGCGCGCTCAGGGCAGGCCTGCATGGAGTGGTGGAATGGCGGAAAAAGGGGGACGGCGCCAGACAGAGACGGGGAGAGGGGGAAGGGAATTGGCCGTGCGCGCCTACCACGTTCCAACAGGACGCATCGAACGGGAGGATGTCGTATTCACTGGGTAGAGGAATTGCCGAATGAAGATGCCTCCCATCGAGGACTTCGCGTGCCAGCCCAGATTTCCCAGTCGAAAGCGTCAAGGCGTTGTCCTACCGAGGGACGACCTATCGGGCCTGCCAATTCGATGCTATAGGCAAACGTAACAACAGCGATAATCTCCTCAAAGAGCTCGTTATAGAATACGCAGATCACCGGTAGCAAGTAACTGAAGCACCATAATTTCTTCCCGGGGAGCAAAGGCGTCAGACTGGTACCGTCCACGCACTCCCTCAACTGGATGGAGAACCCGATAAGAACCGCAATGATCATCACGGGTCCGATTTTGGTGACGTACCTTACGCTCTCCAGGGTGACGAGGTTGTGGACTGTGGTTTCACCTTGAAAGTTTATCTCCTTCCATAGGGTCGGGGTTTCCCACGAGAAAATCCGCTGTCCCCAACTGATCTCCTCCATAGCAATGAAAAGAGATCCGAGCGCAAATATGCGGAGGGCCCACCTTGGACGCCAACACCTTCCTGAATTCGTCTTTCCGGACGCAGCCCAGAATCCAAGTGCCGAGACAGCGAAAAGAACAAACGTCATATTCTCAAAAAAGCCATCTTCCCGATACAACTCAAGGTGCAGCCCCGGCAATCTGTGGCTAGTCGTGAAGAAGCATCCGATACATGCGAGGACCGCAATGACTCCGCAGTTTGCCCACACCTCCTTGCCGGCGAGCTCCCTATTCCCCGCGTTGAGCAAACTCAGCGCCGCGAACCAGGAAAGGCCCAGAGAAATACCAACATAAAAATGTCCCGGCCTTTCGATCACACCATCAGGACTGATGTGCGCCTGGCCAAACAGGAAGAGGGGGCCGCCTGGAAAGACCAGACCTTCTAAAGCAGTCCAAACCGCGATCGCAAGGAAAAGCAGGCCAAATGCCCGTAATATCCGTAATGGTGTGACGTCAATCATGCCGCAGCTGCTTCCCAGCCCGCCAATCGTTCAAGTTAATTCCTCCCTCTTCCTTGTCCAGCCCAGAGAAGGCCGATCTCGATCCAGCCGCCCCAAGTGCGAATTCCGCCTGATTTTCCTGATTCGCACTGATATCGACAACGCCGCCGGCGTAGCACATCTGCACCCGATCACAGAACTCGAAGCGCACATCCCCACTCCTCCCCCATTCTCCCCGTCGCAGCATCTCCTCCTCTCCGTTCACACTCTGTCCCGGGCGATGCGAGCCTCACCGGGGAAAAGCGGTGCCTGGCCACCGCACTCGAAACGCGAAACATGGGAACCGCAGCCCAAATCCCGGCCCAATGACCGATAACTCGCTCCCCTCACCTCGGCCAAGCAACGTATACAGCGCGCCCTGGATATGGCAGAATGAAACGGTCTTGGTAGGGCGTAAGGCCGGGTTCCCGTCTCCCCCTCACCGCGTCACCGGTTCTCCCCTTCCGTAATCCCCACTGTCTACTGTTTACTCTTCACTCACTCTTCACTCCCCCTCTCCCCGACCTTCCCGATCTCCCTGTTATCAAAATCCGTGCCGTGTGCACTGTGGTTCAAAATCCCCTCCATGAGGTCGCTACATTCACATTTAGTTCGCGGTGGGGCATAGCCGACGTTATGTCTGACCGGTATGCGCGTAGGCATGGATTTTTCGCCTGCTCTTCTGCAGAACGCGGGCATCGCCCGCTATGCGAGGGACTTAGCCATTGCTCTGGTGCGGGCCGGAGGGGAACTGGAACTGGCTCTGTATTACTCCGCCGGCAGGGCCCCGGCCTCATCAATTCCGAAGCCGCTTTCAAACCTTCAAATGCACCCTATTCGCCTGAACAGCAAGGGCTGGAGACTCGCGATCCTATTCGGGTTCCCCTTCGAGCGCATTGCACCGCGGGTCATGGCGGGTCTTGATATCATCCATGCCACCGACACCATCGCACCCCGAAGCCGGTTGCCCCTCGTATCAACGATCCACGATCTGAGCCCATGGATCTACCCTGAGCACCATACCCATGCGCACTCTCTTTACATGCGTTACATTACACCCCGCATCCTTCGCCGGGCCGGTATGATCATAACTGACTCATCGAGCACCCGGGACCAGATTCTGGATCGCTGGAATCCAGATGATGGGCGCGTCCGTGTCGTCCCCTTGGCGGTCAACCATATGCACTTTCGACCTATCGATGAAAATGAGGCGCGAAGCCATGTGGAGGACCATTTGGAAATTGATGGACCCTACATTCTCTCAGTCGCTACCTTGGAACCGAGGAAGAACATCCCAACTCTCTTGCGTGCTTACGCTACCCTTCCCCACGACCGTCCTCGCCTGGTATTGGCCGGCTCGCCGGGATGGGGAAATCAGGACTTGTTGCGGATCGCAAGCGATCTCGGTATCAGGGAAGACCTCATACTGACCGGATTCGTACCCGAGGAATCACTACCCTATCTGTATAGCGCCGCGGAAGTCTTTGCTTATCCGTCTCTTTATGAAGGATTCGGCTTCCCAGTCCTGGAAGCTATGGCATGCGGAACCCCGGTCGTAACCAGCCGCCGATCATCGCTTCCCGAAGTCGCGGGTGACGCGGCGCTTTTGGTTGATCCCCAAGACCAGGACGAGCTCTCGGCGAGCCTGACCAAGGTGATTCAGGACGCCGATTTGAGATCATCGATGGAACGCAGCAGCCTGGACCGCGCTTCCAAGTTCACCTGGGAAGCGACCGCCCGAAGTACGATAGAAGTCTACCAAAGCGTTCTGAGCTGAGGCTAAAGAACGCACGCAGGCGAGTTTGCAGTAGCATGGATTCGCCGATAGAGCGCATCCGTCTTCTCGGCAATCACATCTTGGGTGTAGAGCGACTTTACTCTTTTGTAGCCTCTTTCGGAGAGGCGGCCACGGAGCTCGCGTGATTGCATTAGAAGGCGGAGGCATTCAGCCAGTTCTCTTATGTCCCCTTCCGGATACACCAGCCCGGCATCTCCAATCACTTCCGGAATCGCACCCGAACTCGATCCCACCACCGGAACCTTACAGGCCATGGCCTCGGTCAGAACCCGTCCGAACTGTTCTTTCCAGACCGATGTCGTCCGTGAAGGCAGCACCAATACGTCGAGATTGTTCATGTGGTCCACTACCTGCTCATGCGACTGGGGAGGATGGAATTCCACTTGGTCGCGCAATCGGCGCCGGGCCAACGTCGCCCGGATGAGTTCCCCTTCGGTGCCCCCCCATAATAACAAGACGAGGCTTCATCTCTATATCAGCGTCAGCGGAGACGACAATGAACGATTCGATCAGGTCATCGATTCCCTTTTCTTTTACCAGACGGCCTACAAACCCGATCCGGAATTCACCGTCAACGCTTTTCCCGCGGTGTCCCTTAGGCTTGAAAACACGCTCATCGACGCCGATCGCGGGTAGCACCGTAGTCAAGCCACGGTATCCTTGCTGCCTCAACACGAGGACTCCTTCTTTATTACCACAGATGACGTGATCAACCGACCTGAGCACCATCTGGGTAACCAGGCTGACAGGTAGCCGCTTGGGCCGATTGACGTTCTGCCATGTATAGACAACCAGCAAAGCTCGGGGAAAGAACGATTTCCTTAAGCAGGTAAGCTGTAAAGCAGTCAGGCTATCCGGTTCTTCTTCCGCATGAATGATATCAGGGTAAAAGGCGCACAGCTCACGAGACAGCGACCGGTAGAAAGCGCGATGGGGATCGCTCGAGACCCCCACCATAGGAATCAGGATTCGCCTGTAGCGGACCGTTTCTTCGGCCCTGCTCATCTCGCCGAACTCGTCCTGCCAGGTCGCCGGCATCACGTGGACAATCTCCAGATCTTTGCGCTCCGCCAACAACTCCACTTTCCGGTGCATACCCGGGCTCCGATATCGCGCCACAAACAGGATCCGTATCATGAAGATCGTACCGCGACTGCCTCGAGCGTAGTGTACACATCAGCCTCCGGATGTAGGAACCGGTGCCCAATCAACGCCGCCAGGAGGATAGCTCGCCATGCGTTTACGGCCAGCCACCACGGCCTTGCTCTACCGGTCGTCACTGCCTCCGCCAGTCGCGCTGAGAGACGATCCACCAGCGGCGGCAACTGGGGCAACGGAGAGATCCCCGCAATAGACGTGTTCTCGAAGCCGGCTTGCTCAAGGCATCGAGAGAGCGAATCGCGGTCGAAATAGAACAGGTGCGCAGGCGGGCGGTAACTTACCCAATTCTCCTTCTGCCGCTGGGCCTGCCAATGACCTGTGTTAGGCGTCGAGAGAAGTAAAACACCTCCGGGCCTCAGATGACAGGAGAGGCGCTGAAGAAACGATACCGGATCGGCCAAGTGCTCGACCACCTCCCACAAGCTCACCGCGTCATACGCTTCATTACTTAGTTCCTCGAGGTTCGTGTGTATTGGAATACCTAGTCGCCGGCTGGTTTTCGCGGCCATCTCGGAAGCGACCTCGACGCCTGCGATCGACCATCCTAACTCTCTTGCCATCTGGAGGAATAATCCATCAGCACAACCGACATCGAGCAGATGGCCCGGCCGCCCGACATGACCGCCCAGAACCCTCAGCCTGCGACGAAAGAAAGGCAGGAGCGCCTTTCGCTGTTCAGCATAGTTGACGTATCCCTGTGTCCCCGACCCCTCGTAGTATTCGGGCGCCTGGTAATGCTCCCTCAGCGCATCCTCATCGGGGAGGGGATCGACGTGAATGAGATCACAAGCCGCGCACCTAACCAGAACATAGCCACCGGTCTCATGGAACCGCTCAGAATGAGCATTGCCGCACAGGGGGCACCAATACCGCTCCGATCCGTTTGTCTCTGACATTACGATTACATCATCAGACGCCTGACCAGGCACGGCAGCACCCAGTACAGGCGCCTCACCGGTCCGAGCCCAAGCCGGCGTCCCTCGTCGCACAGCGCGTCGAGCATGTGTAAGTGGGTGAGGACGGTTCGGCGTTCAAGGGAAACTTCACGGTCCGACGCAGTTCGTAACGAGGCCCGATGCCCCAGGTCAGCGCCCTGTGTCAATTCCAGAATCCGCTGTGCGCGATGCCCATAGGTATGGTCCTCGGTCGTTCGCCGGTAGCCTGCCTCGGCAATCTCGACGCGCTCTTTGTCATGCGCGAGATAGTAGCTGATCTTTTCGATGAGATCTTCGTCGTCTCGAAAGAGCACAATCTCATTCCCAATTTCAAACAAGTCGCGTAGCCCGTTTTGGTCTGAATCCGTCAGCATGAGGGCGCCGCAACCGGAACCTTCGAAAATCCGCATAGTGACGTCGCCAGCGATGCTGGTGTTGAAAACGACCTTTGCCTGGCTGTAGACGCGCCCCACCTCATCGGGTGGATAGTGCCTAAAGAAGTCGTTTGTGTTGAACCTACTTGCCAGTTTTTTCAAGCGCCTCAATCTCGCTGATGTCCGGTGGGCACGCGCGATATTTCCGACAAAAGCAACTTCGTAAATCCTGGGCAATTCCAAGCGCCGATGGCGGTCTTCCGCAGCGGCCAAAGGGAGCCAATAGACTTGGTCATGGCCAACGGCATCACGATACCTGGGGAGATAATCCTTCTGAGCTACGAACACCATGTCGAAAAATCGGGCGGCATGCGGGCGCCAATGGCCCAGGTGGACATCAATGAGGTAACACGCAGAGGGGATGGGAAGCTCTTCAATACCCAAAGGGAAGTAGCGCCCGCCGGCATCCACCCACAGGAAGACATCAGGAGTTGAGCCCAATTCAGCAACGACCCTGTCAATGGGTGTCGCGCTGTCGTATCCCGGACGTGAATCGCAGGGCAGGCCTACATAGGTTACAGCACATCCGGCCCGCTTCAAACTGCGCTCGAGATGATACGCGATAGAAGTGGGAAACCAACGGTAACCGACGGCGATATGCATCTACGAAGCAACGGATGACCTCGGGGGACCGGCAACGGCGAAAAGCTGCCGCCGCTTCACGAGAATCGACCAGAAGAATGCCAATCTATGAAAGAGAAATGGCGAAAAGTGCCAGAGCATCCGGCTTCCTGGAGGCCATGCGTGGCAGGTGATCCGTACCTCATGAATCTCCAGATCAGCCGAACGAAGGAGATTGCCCAGGAGTTGAGGAGTCCAAGTATGCAGATGCATACTCATGTCTGACGCACGATAACGTCGGTTTCCCCGTGACCGCCAATCGTCAAGCGGTAGAAGAAGCACGATGCGGCTCTCTTCATCTCGAAGCTTCGACTTTAGCTCCATGAGAGCCCGTCTCGGGTGGGATATGTGCTCGAGTGTGTGGCTACTTATCACCTTGTCGAACATTCCCGGCACCTCCTCGACTGTGGCGAAGGTCTCGATCCCTCTTTCTTTGGCCTCGGCACGAGCCGCAGAGTTTATTTCGATGCCCACTCCTCGCTTGACGGAAAAAGCCTCCAGTAGATAACCGCGACCACAGCCAAAATCCAAAACTTCGTCCTTTTCCGACAGGTAAGGCTCCCAAAAGTGCTTGTTGAACTCCGACTCGAGACGTCCCAATCGGCCTTGCCATTCAAGATATTCCTCACCGCGCTCCCCAAGGTAATGGTCGACGACTCCATAGCGTGGTTCCGGCTCTGCGGCTACACTCATGGCTGGGAATATCTGGTCAACTGGCTTGCTAGCATAGCAAAACCCGGTAAGTGAGAAACTACAATCGCGATAGAACCGAAACCAGCAAGGAATTCCTGAGTAAGCCACAAAACCGTAATCACGAATTCCCCAGACCAAGGGCCTCCTCCGTCTGTCCTGTCGTTCCCTGAAGACGAACACTAGCCATGCCCGATGCCTCAAGGTCTCGCCCAAACTTAAGGGGAATGCGGTACCCGAGACGGAAGTCGTGAATACCATTGCCGGGAATGGAAACATCGGCAGACAGAACGGTTTCCAAACCATGAGTTTCACTCTGAATATTCCTGACCTTGACCGCGCCAGACAAGTGCTCAGGATTTGATCGACGCGGGATCCCTCTCCACACGACCGGATCTACTGTTGGATTAGCCCTCATCTCAGCTTGCTAGTCCCAAAATAAACGAACCGGCTTTTGGGGCCCGAATGAGGGTAGATAAAACTTGAAATAATCATCGTAAGTATTTTTATATCAGTCATTTATATACCTCATAAGAGACCACAAGAAAGATGCTTCCAAAGTGAACCCCAAGAGAGCTATTAGTAGAGACATCGGAGATAAGGGCCTGTTCGCCCGGCAGGGATTTCGCTGGTGATCGTTACCCGCCTGCGAAGATGAAGCGCCCTGAACAGGAGGATCCCCTGGCCTATCGCGCCGTTCGCGGGGGGCTCTGGGTCATGGGCACAACCTACTTCGAGATCGGATTCGGCTTCCTGGCCACCATTTACCTGGCCCGCACCCTACCGGTGGCGGCCTTCGGCACCTTCGCCCTGGCCATCGTTCTATCGCACCTCTGCAGTGTCCAGTCCTACCTTGGGGTAGAGATAGCTTTTGCCCAGGGAAACGATACGTCCCACAGAGCCATTGGGACTTTCGCCACTCTCCGTATGGGTTCCGCCCTAGCGAGCGTGACCCTGGTTCTTTTGCTCAGCCCCTTTCTCCGTCTCATCTATTCCGACCTTGTAGTGGATATCGCTCTCATACTAACGGGCATGGCCGTCGTTCGGGCCGCAGCTGGAGTTCCGGCCATCCTCCTGGAACGCGAACTGCTCTTCAAACAGACCAGTCTGGCCGATTCCTTGACCGTTCCCATCTCCTATATTCCCGCCTTCATCCTTGCCGCCACCAGCGGCACGGTCTGGGCCATTGTGGCTCAGGCAACCGTCAGGACATTACTGTCGAGCATCGCCATTATATGGATCGGCCTGCGACGAAACCGCACCCTCGCGACGCTGGAATGGTCATTCGATGCCGATCTAGCCCGGCACTATCTCAAGTTCGGAAGCGTTCTCGGCCTCAATACGATCATCAACCAGGTCCGGGGACAGATCATGGCCTTTCTTGGCGGAACCGTCCTGGGCGAGTATCAGCTCGGCTTTCTCAACCGTGCCCGCCAGACCTCGGGGTGGGCTTCCACCCTGTTCCAAGGACTCCTGTCTCGGACCGGTTTTCACACCTTCGCCCGCATCAAGGACGACAAGATGCGCCTCCATAGGGCCTTCGGTAACGTGGTCTGGTTTCTCACCAATATCGCCGTACCCATTTCTGTTGTCCTCATTATCATCGCCCCGGATCTCCTGCACCTGCTTTATGGCCCTCGCTGGCTTCCCAGTGCGCCCCTCCTCCGCATCCTCGCCGCGGTGTCGATCCTGACTCCCATCTCCGCTGTGGCTGTACGCCTCCTCATCGCCCTCGCCCTGCACAGGATGCTCACGCTAAACAGTCTCCTCTCCCTCACGATCCTCGTTCTCCTAGGCATTCCCCTGGCCCTGAACTACGGCATGCTGGGATTGTGCTGCGCCCTCGCCGTTACCCAAGTCGGGGTTGTGGTTTTCCTTTTCGCCATAGTCCACCGCCGCGCGGGCATCACCTGGCGCGTCATTCCCCTTCGCCCGATTGCAGCTGCCTTTGCCGCCCTCCTGGCCTATTACGCCCTTAATCGCCTCTACCCTATGGCGGATCTACCCCTTTTCGCACGCGTCCCCATAAAAATTCTTCTCGCATCCACGGCCTACGGCATCGTCGTGGCCGCCCTCCACGGCCGCCGTATCTCCGAGCAGGCTAGGTATGTGTGGGAGCTGATTAGGGGAATCCGGTCCCCAGAAGCCGATGGCTAATCCGGCGCCACTAGGCGCAGAATGCTTCTTTGAGCCGCCATTACTCGGAAGCCATGCCAAAGTCACATCGAAGAGGATTTTCAGGACCGTTACGTTTTCGAATGTTGTAAATCCTTCCCAGGTTGATCCATCGGTTAGTTCGCAAATATGAAAGACGCGGAGGCGCAAAGCGATATGCCAAAGCTGGAGAATGGCTGGAGACTTGCGTTCCAATACTCATCCCGACGTAACGCTCGGCACTCATGTATTACTGTTTCCCTCACGCATTTCTGTCCAATATTCCACCGTTCGTGCCTACCATCGTGACGCCGCACAATATCGATCTACATTCGATTCATTGCATTGCCTAGACGAGCTCCACTTCTCTTGACTTCTCTTGTAGAATGCGCCCTAAGTATCTGAAATCGAACTAATGCGCCGTCCGCCATACTTACGCAGTGCATTGTCGTATCTACGACGCCTGATCGTTTCTTCCCTTCAAGGATATAGATCAGGGAGAAATATTGAGATTTTCGACGACGACGTTTTCATCGTGTCATACCCCAGAAGTGGAAATACATGGGCTAGATTTCTCCTCGCCAATCTTCGAGAAGAGCATGCACCAATCGACTTTCACACCATCACACATCATTCTCCAGATATATACAAAACCTCAAGCAGAGAGCTCAAGAAGCTCCCGCGCCCGCGCCTCCTGAAGAGCCACGAGTACTTTCATCCAAAGTATCGCCGTGTTCTCTATATCGTCAGGGATCCTAGAAGTGTGGTTGTATCCTACTTCTTTTTCCTGCGTAGCCTAAATCGGCTCGCTGAATCAATCAGCTTCTCACGATTCTTCGATCTTTTCCTTGAGGGCCGTCTTGACTCATTTGGTCCATGGCACGAACATGTGGGGAGCTGGATGGGCGCGAAAAAGCACTCACCTCGCTTTCTCCTCGTTCAGTACGAGCACCTTAAACAAGATCCGGATTCCCAACTGCAACGCATAGCAAAATTCCTCTCACTTTCGGTGTCTGACAGTGCAATACGTTCGGCCATCAAGCGTTCCTCTTTTCAGAATATGCAGCGTCTCGAAAAAGAGTTTCATTCTCGTGAAGGACTCCCTAATGATCCAATTCAACCCTTTATCCGGAGAGCTAATAACAGTGAGTGGGCGGAATTCATAACACCAACCATGCAGCGCAAGCTTCTTTGCAAAGCTGGAAATGTCATGAATGAATTAAACTACATTGGCCTCCTCAACGGTTAGGAAAATAGCATAAGCATTAAATCCTCGTCCCCGAAATCAAATCCTCTGCTCTGTCCGAGTGATATGTTCGCTTAACCAGCACTCTCGAAAACTCTATAATAACTTGCTTATGCCACAGAAATCTCATTACGATATTGTCGTTGTTGGATCTGGATTTGCTTCAACTTTCTTCCTTTATGCACTGTTGAATAGGTCTAAAAAGAAGAAGCGAATATTGGTTTTGGAGGCCGGTTCGAGAACCCAGCATTCTCACTTAGTGCGTGATACTCGATTTCTTCATCTCGAAGCGAATCGATACTTCTCAAACAAAACGCCGTCAAAACCTTGGGTCTTTACTCGTGCATTCGGTGGTGGTTCGAACTGCTGGTATGGATCTGCGCCACGAATGATGCCTCATGATTTCAAGTTGGCGACTACCTATGGCATTGGTACAGATTGGCCGCTCTCGTATGATGACCTAGAGGAATATTATAGTGAAGCAGAGAGGATAATGGATATATCTGGTGATCAAAACTTCATGCCATATCCAATGTCGCAGCCATACCCTCAGCCCCCTCATCGATTTTCGGAACCCGACCGTCTACTGAAATCTGCCTATCCTGATAGATTCTTTCACCTTCCCACGGCGAGAGCACGCCTTCCGAATAGGCGGCCGGCATGCTGTAATAATGCCGTTTGCCACCTCTGCCCGATTGACGCTAAATTCACAATTGAAAATGGCCTCGCATCAGTTTATGAGCATGACGACATCGAACTCCTCGTGAATACCCCAGCAATCGACCTCGGGCATCACAATGACACAATTTCGACGATCTCATTCGAGAGTAATGGTAGCAAATATCGGGCCTCAGCGGATCTATTTGTTCTCGGGGCAAACGCACTCTTTAATCCAACCATCATGCTACGTTCTGGGCTCGTGCACCCGGAACTGGGCAGGGGTCTTTGCGAGCAAATTGGATTTACGATACGCGTGACGTTTAGTGGATTGAGGAACTATCAAGGATCCACAATAACGACAGGGCTTGGTTTTAATGATCTCTATGGGGATCATAGGAGACATCGAGCTGGCATTCTGTTTCACACCGTCAATCGGCCGACAAATCTAAACCTGGAAAAAGGAAAGTGGTTTTCAACTTTGGAAATTATTGCTGTTCTGGAAAATCTCAGATTGAGAGAGAACTATGTTACCCTTGGGGGGATGGATAATCTACGTCCAGTTACTGTGTACAATTCACATCCTGATTATTCGCTCAGAACGGTGAGGGCGCTACCTGCGATTTTCGAGAAACTTTTGAAGCCGTTACCCGTCGAATCTATCCAAGTAACTGGCCCTCGACCAACCGAATCGCATATTCAAGGAACTACGGTGATGGGTGAAAGCAAAGCCACCAGTGTCGTCGATAAGCAGTGCTTGCATCACCAATTCCGGAATCTGATCGTATTAGGGAGCGGAAACTTTCCCTCAGCATCACCGTCCAACCCATCGCTTACAATCGCATCGCTCTCCATGTATAGCGCGACGAACCTTTTCAGATGATGGATAGGCGCAGATTCATAATCATTTCTTGCCTCACTACTGCAACTCTCAGTGCCACAATCGGCTATGTTGTATCCAATTTCCGGGTGGAGCTTAAGAGGTGGCTGCTCCCTTTCCTCCAACCCAGTGCCCAAGAATTCACCCAGGCAGTTCGTTCAGCATTCCCATACCTAACAATACAATCAGAAACCTGCATCTCCTTCCTCCAACAATACACAACCGCCTATAATCGCCAAATCCGTCTTCCACTGGATACCCAGACACAGAAAATCTTTCTCCTATCCACGAATTTCGTTCAAAATGGGGGAAACACAGCTGTTCCCATTTCATATGTGTCTCTCTATGCGCCCTACTACTCACCCTGCTACAACCCTTACATGCAACGTCGATCTACGGAATTGAATCCCTAAAGGTACCATCCGATCTCACCCCACAATCCGAATACGGCACCTTTTCATACACGAAAATGAAATTCGCCTCCCTCCGTCGTGGACTGGACAAACTCGCCAAGCCATTCTTTTCGAGATTTCGCAGCGAACTCCGGACCGCATCCCTTGATGATTTTGTACCCTATGCCTCCTTACGCCTCCCACCACATCGATTACGTTTCTGTACCCACCACTGGCAAGACGACAAATACTACGTATTATCGGCCCGAAATGAAGTTTCGCGCCTTATTGAGCTTGCCAGCCTCAATCCCAGATCATCGCTCCTTAATTTAGGATCCGGTCAAGCACGCTTAGCAATTGGTCTACTCGCACACAACCTAAAAGTCCAATACTACTATGGAATGGATGTCAGCAGACACTCAATCGACTGGTGTAAGCGGAATATTCACCGATTTCATAGCCATCTCAATTTCATTCATTTTGATATTCATAATGCTCGATACAATCCACAAGGCGTTTTGCTTAGCCATCCACTCCAACTACCATTCCAATCTGCAGCATTCGATGTCATCTACCTTTATTCCGTCTTTACTCATATGAGGAGTCCTGACATACATTTCCTTCTTTGGGAAATCCAGCGCATTCTCAGGAATGAAGGTGTAGCGTTTTCACCGCCTATGTAGAGGATACCACTGACGACGAAGTCGAAAATCCGACCGGGTATTTGAAGGAATTAGGACCCTCCTCTGGTGCTCTTCATCGTGTGCGTTTTTCAAGACGCTATTTCGAATCTCTGATCACATCATCCGGCCTGCGTATCGCGCGATTTCTGTACCGTTCGGAAGAAATTACAAAGCAGAGCGCTTATCTAGTTGACCGTGGATGATGGCCTCTCTACGAATTTTTCCATCGATTCTTGCACAATCTGATTAATACTATCGAGGATTCCGGTTCTTTCCTGCAAAGATGCTCAAGATGTGATTTGAGATCGTTCCTCTAAATTTTGTGGCCCATCGTTCACGTATCTTTGTCATCGTTGCAGTAACGAGGTTCGGATTAATCATCAAAAGACGATCAATTGCTAGGACAGGTTTACCCGTAAGCCGTGCGATCTCAAGTGCTTGATCGTAAGAGCTCTCTATAAACAAGGAAGCACGGGTCTTACGGTAGATTTCTGCTTTGAATTTTGCATATATCCCAAGTTTCCGTCTTGTTTCTGCATCGGGGAGGTTTAGCATAAACAACTCACCAAACTCAATATTTCGATCTCGCAACCACTCTACTGTTAGGTCCCGATATTTTTCCAATCTGCATGTGACGAGATAACCAACTTTTCCAGTGGTAATATACAGGCTGGGAGCGTTTGCAAGAAACTGCCGGTAATTGGTTCCATCGTCATTCTCGTCGGACGTTGGTTCGACACAGAGGACACCATCGATGTCCATACAGAAATCATGGATTAACCAATGATGCATGACATTCCACTCGAATACACGGTAGGTTGGGAGCTCCTGAGCATACAGATCGATAGCGCTCTTACCTTGAGATGATGTGTAGACGGCAGCATACTTGATGCTGTGGAGCGGTGTTACGTGGCGGAGAGTTGTTCGCGTTTGAGCCATTGCACGGCCTGAAGAAATTGAATCATCAACCACAATCACATTTCGTGGCCTATTCAAGAATCCCTCTTTATCAATTTCATCTTGTCGGCGTCCTCCTGAAAGCAGGCGACCCTCCATTAATCCTTGGTCATCCGTTAACGGAAGGTTTAGGTGAAGAGCAACCAGGTTAGCTGCCAATAGACCGCTCCTAGGAATACCAACAACAAGCTCGAGTCCGCCTGGGAGACGCGGCAGCCAGCTAACAATATCCCTATTGAGATCATCAATGCTCTTAAATGTCATACCTTGCGCGCTCTGAATCCCATATTGATCCAACCATGGTCAACTCCTCTGACCTCGTCGGGTGCCATCGCCACAACTTCTGAAAAGCCAGTCTCCTTCAAGAGTTCCTGTAGGAACCTGGGCGAGAACAACGCGCGGTGCCAGTTTGGGTCGTTGATAGTTCCTTTTCCATCTCCATATGTGAAGATTCGTCCAGATGCCCACAGACAAGGATCTCTGCGCTCATTGAAACGAAACCAACCATCGCCCAGGTAATCCGTGCTTTCACCCGTTTCGGCGGCTACCCAGGCAGTGCATATGCGCAAACCATTGGGCACCCATACCTCCAACTGACCGTTATACTTGAGCACCCGATTCCATTCACTCAAGACCTGCTCACTCAAGTACCAAGGAATATGCTCCAGAATGTGACTAGCATAGACCAAGTCGAATGTTTCATCTGGAAAGGGCAACCTCTTTGCTGCGTCCCAGATGTAATCAACATTCGTATCATCTACTACGTTCAGTGTCTCAAAACCGCTCATCCTTTGCTGTCCCGGTCCGATTTCGAGATTTCGAATGCGTTTCCGTCTGTTGCGACGTACGAAGAACCACGTTTTCACAAAAGATGGTACGACTCCTGTCAGATCTCCATTCTTGAGCCGCCGCAATCTAGAATGAATTAATCGTCTCATGGAAATCCTCCAAACTTGATCTGAATTCGATTAGCATCAAAGTCTCAATAATGCCGCTCTTCTAAGGTTTTTGTGGAAAGGGTGAACACATGGGCATCATATCCAGCTTTCCGCAGTAAAAGAGAATGGCGATGCGGTAGCGCTGGAATGAGCGGAAGCCTCGAGCGCTTGCCTTGATGTTCTGGATCTTGGAATTTAGGCCTTCCGTAACCGCATTAGTTATCGGGTGCAGGACGTAGCTCAGGAGCCCTTCGAGGTGCTTTTTGAGCATGCGTGCCTTCTCTTTGAGCGGTTTCAGTCGGCTGCGGATAGCCCAACTGTACCAATGATCGAAGAAGGCCTTGGCGTCGTGCCCGAACTCATAGTTCCGGAACTGCGTGAACTCCTCTTTGATGGCCCAGGCTCGCGCCGTGTTCAGGTTGCTGTTGCGTAGCGCCTGGAGGCGTTCACGATGGCCTTTACTGAGATTTTCAGTCCTCTTTAGAAAGAGGTAGCGGGTCCCTTTGAGACGATCATCCCCGCTTTGTCCCAAGGTTTTATTCTCGGCTCTGCGCGCCCCATCTACGACATCATTAAGGTGCTTGCAAACGTGGAACTTATCATGCACCAACACCGCTTCGGGCACATGCTTGCGCGCCGCCTTCATGTAGGCTGGCCACATATCCATGGCGATGCCCAGCGCTTCGGCCCGTTGCTCTGCGCTGAGCGTCAAAAGAAGCTTTTCGCCAGCCTCTTGCTTGCGTTCCAGGGCCACTTCCAGCACTCGTCCGCCCTTCAAGTCAGTCAGTACGCTGATGTAGTCGTGATACCGCCCGAAGCTTTTTTCATCCAGCCCCAGATAAGCGATCGGCTCTTGGCCCCGCCGCGCCAGCCCGCGCTCTACAGCCCGGCGCCGGATCTCATCAGCTTGCGCCCACGACAGCCCCAGCAACTTGCGGGCTGCTTGCACATTCGAGCAGGCCTGCAGCACCTTCACCGCGAACAGCTCAAACTGCAACGTGAAGCGCCCGTGCTTGTCCGCCCATGGCTTGGCCACCGTGCACACCCCGTGCTCGGGACAACGGCAGCGCGGCGTTCGACAGCAGATCACCGTCTCGAACTGCGTCGTATCCAAGTGCCGCCATCGTCGCTCCTCCCGTAGATCGTAGAGCGGGCTCGCTGACCCGCACTGCGCACATGCAGCCTCTTTACTTCCCTTCCATTCGATCCGGATCTGCACTCGCTGCGATTCAACCGATAGTTCCACATGCTTCACTCGCCACGGTTCGCCCAGGCCCAACAAGGCGCTATAATGCTGCTCTAATTCCATGCCCCTCACTTTGTCCAAGCCCTCGCATATGGCCAGTCCGATCCTCCCAACTGCCCCTTTAGTTGCCCCTAGCCTGGGGGTGTCGGGGGGCGGCAATGAGCACCCCCGACCGGCATACCGAAAGCTGCCTTGCCGCAGGTTAATCTGCCTCAGGCGCATTTGCTGGCCAAGCGTTCACTTTCCCCACAAAATTCCGGGAAGAACCATAATGCTATCCCTTTGAAGTGCACATATTCCACGTTAACTCTTCAGACATAGTCGGTGGAGCGGCACGAGGGACATATTGGCTTCATAGGGGGCTGCAAGACGCTGGTATCAAATCCACCTTACTTGTCGCGCTCCGGCAGGTCAACGATTCGGAGGTCGTTGGTCTGAGGAGCAGCATTCACAACTGGCTCTGGCGAGTGATTGTCGGCAAACTGGATAAGATGCCATTGTTCTTGTTCTACAGATCACGGAACACGGATATGCCATTTTCACCCGCCTTCGTTGGGAATCTCCTTGGGCGGAAGGTTAGAGACACTAATCCGGATCTTGTCAACCTGCATTGGATCTGCGATGCCTTCATACGTCCCGAGAGTCTTAGGCAAATTCAAAAGCCCATCGTCTGGACCCTCCGCGATGTATGGCCGTTTACCGGCGGTTGCCATGTTAACATGGACTGCACACGCTACACTGAAAAGTGCGGACGATGCCCAATTCTGCGCTCAAAACGGGACCTGGACCTCAGTCGGATCGTCTGGTTGCGGAAACAACGTGCCTGGAGAGATCTTCCTATGACCATTGTCGCACCTAGTGTGGTGTCCGTTAAATAACATAAATTAATTAGTTTTCCCTGTCTGCTTTGCCAAGGCACGTTTGGCGCGCTGGATCTTGCGCAGGATTTCCTCTCCCTTCGCCTTCCATCTGTAAGGCTTGGGGTCGAGGTTCCTTTCAGCCAGATAGGTTTCTATGTCTTCGACCAATTGCCTGACGCTGGTAAAACTACCATCCCTGATAACATCTTGGGTCAGTTCGCCGAAAAAGCGCTCGACCAGGTTCAACCAGGACGAACTGGTCGGGGTGAAGTGGATGTGAAAACGCCGATGGCGCGACAACCACTTGCGGACCTTCTGTTGCTTGTGCGTGCAGTAGTTGTCAACGATCAAGTGCAAGTCCAGCTGCTTGGGTGTCTCCCGCTCGATTTGCTTCAAGAACCGCAACCATTCTACATGGGTATGCCGCTGTTCGGTGCGTGCGATGAGCTTGCCGTCCAGATAATTCAAGGCTGCAAACAACGTAATGGTCCCGTGTCGCTTGTAGTCATGTGTCTTGGTGCAAATCTCTCCCACGCCAAGAGGTAAGCCCGGCTGGGTCCGCTCCAAAGCCTGGCATTGGCTCTTTTCGTCGCAACACAATACAAGGGCCCGCTCTGGCGGATCCAGGTATAAGCCGATCACATCCCAGAACTTCTGCTCGAAGTACTTGTCATTGGACACTTTGAACGTCCTGACCAAGTGAGGCCTGATATCGTTAGCCCGCCAGATGCGCTGCACGCTGTCGGGGGAAATCCCCACCTCCCTGGCCATGGTGCGAACACTCCAGCGAGTGCGTGGCTTCGGCGGTCGTGTAGCCTCGGTAATGACCTTCTCAACCTTGCCCGCCGGTATCCATCGGGGCCGTCCTCGTCCCTTCCTGTCCCGCAATCCCTCCAAGCCGTCTCGCTCAAAGCGTTGCGACCACTTGTTCACGCAGGGCACACTAACCCCGAGTTCTTCCGCGAGCTGCGCCTGTTTGACGCCTTCGGAACGACGCAGTACGATTGTCGCCCGAAGGCTGTCGCGCACGGATACTGTCGGTGCTTTCACGCGACGCTGCAACTCTTGCAGCTCAAGATCTGTAAGTTCAATTATGGATATGGGTCTTGCCATGCCGATAGCATAACATGGTAAGACAGATTAATTCAACTTAATTATCGGACATGAGACTAGTCGGTGGATGGCCGGTTGCGCCCGAAAGAGCAGTCTGTTTTGCAACAAGCGAATTGAATTGATCCCCCACGGGATTGATGAAAGCGTCTTTGCTCCCGTTGACAAGAAGATCGCGCGCCATGTTCTGGGCCTTCCTCCGGACAAAAAATTGGTGCTATTCGGGACCCTAAATGCCCTTGCCGATTTAAACAAAGGCTTCGATCTCGTAAGAGCCACACTACCTTACGTAAAGAAGGAAGAAGAGTCGTCAGATCTCGAAATCGTGGTCATTGGTGCAAATGAGCCTCAGAACGAGTTCGACTTGGGTTTCAAGACTACCTACCTTGGCACCTTCCACGATAACGTATCGCTCCGATTGGTCTATTCAGCGGCGGATGGAATGGTGTCATCATCACGGCTGCATCGTACTAGAATAACGGTACTGTTCTGCCTGTGAGAATCCTTCACATCAACTCCTCAGACATCGTCGGTGGGGCGGCTAGAGGCACCTATTGGCTCCACCGGGGACTGCTCGGAGCAGGTGTCGATTCGCGGTTGATGGTAGCGCTCCGGCAAGTCGATGATCCGGAAGTTCTGGGCCTGAAGAGCCGCATCTATAACTGGCTTTGGCGGTCAATCGTCTGCAAATTCGATCAATTGCCGCAGATGCTCTTGAACCGGTCACGAAATCGGGATATTCCGTTTTCGTCGGCGTTCCTCGGTACCCGTCTAAAGTCGAGGGTCAACGATGTGGCGCCGGATCTGGTGAACCTTCATTGGATCTGCGATGCTTTCGTCCGACCGGAGAGTCTGCGGCGAATTCGGAAACCCATTGTCTGGACACTGCGCGACGTATGGTCGTTCAGCGGCGGCTGCCACGTAAAGTTTGACTGTAAACGCTACACCGAAAGATGCGGAAAGTGTCCAGTTCTACGCTCCAAAAGGGAACTCGACCTGAGTCGGATTATCTGGCTACGAAAGCAACGGGCCTGGCGAGATATCCAAATGACCATCGTCGCGCCCAGCCGCTGGATGGCGGACTGCGCGAAAGCGAGTAGCTTACTTGGCCATAAGCGGATTGAAATGATCCATCATGGCATTGATGAGACGATCTTCGCTCCCATAGACGGAAAGATCGCACGCCACATTCTGGGATTGCCGCATAACAAGAAGCTCCTTCTGTTCGGCACCCTGAACGCCCTCGGTGATTACAGAAAGGGCTTCGATCTTTTGAAAGCAACGCTACCGCTCGTCAAAGAGCACGAGGCGACCTCCCACCTTGAAATCGTAGTCATTGGGGCACAAAAGCCTCAGAACGAACCCAGCCTGGGTTTCAGAACAACCTACCTCGGCACTTTCCATGATGATGTCGCACTGCGGTTGGCCTATTCAGCAGCGGGTGTAATGGTGGTGCATTCCCGGGAAGAGGCGTTCTGCAAATCGGCTGTGGAGGCATTGGCTTGCGGAACTCCGGTAGTCTCTTTCGACACCACCGGCCTCAGGGACATCGTAGAACACGAGGTCTGTGGTTACCGGGCAGCTTGTTTCGACGTCGAGAACCTTGCGAACGGTATTCTGTGGGTGCTGGAAGACGCAGAGCGCCGGCGGATGCTTTCGAAGAACGCCAGGCAACGGGTGGTCGATTCGTTTACGCTCAAGCTTCAAGTGCAAAG
Organism: Opitutales bacterium; assembly: GCA_963665345.2. Taxonomy (GTDB): domain Bacteria; phylum Verrucomicrobiota; class Verrucomicrobiia; order Opitutales; family CAXXNP01. The sequence continues at coordinate 1,164,400 of OY762281.2, read as the reverse complement.
GTATATCGACCTGTATTCTGAACTTCTGGAGGAGAGCGAAATGGGTAGGGGCAGTGGTCAGTGAACGGTAGACAGTGAGAGCTTATTGGCGAACTTCGTCTTGAACTTTGGCCTGAACTCGTGACTCGAAACTCGTAACCCGATATCCTCCCCGCAGCCTACTGTTCACTCTCCCTTCTCCCTCTCCCACCGTCTTACTTCACTTCATCTCCCTCCTGCGTTCGCTGGAGTATGGCGGCGGCATGAGGCGCGCGTCTGCTCATCATCGATAAGCGTCCGGGTTCATAGTGATTTTCCGATGTGTGCGGCAGTGCGAACTTTTCTCCCACTAAGTCCTCGCTGACGAAGAAGGCATTTACGCCGAGAAAGTCACAGCCGACCAGGCAATGACCGAGACGTCGCCCTAGGATTTCCAAAGCTTTCAGGCTCGCACCGTAGTTCTGTGTATAGTCCCATGGACGGCCCGGCTCGTAAGCAGCTTTCCAATCCACGTCGGGTGGAATTGCGGCATTGTACTCAATCACCGTCGCGCGCGGACGGTAGGCGCTCAATGCCTCCCAAATATAGTAGGTATTGTAGTCTACATCGATTGAAAGCAGGTCAAATTCGTGCGGCACTCCAAGATCGACTAGGGTCTCCTGGATGTTCTCTCTGGTAACAAAAGACACCCTCGACTTCAGGCAATTATCTTGGAGATCACTCCTACCCTCGAGAGCTTTCAGAAAGCTCCTGTCACCGTCTATCCAGAAGCCGCTCCACCCTTGAGAGAGCAAGGATGCCGTATTGTTCTCGATCCCATTGCCGGCGCCAATTTCCACGAACACTCTGCTTGCTACACCAATACGTTTGAAGATTTCGCGTATGATCCCATCCTCACCGTTCTGTGAGCAGGTCTGCGCCTGGTACCGGAGTAACCGCTTCGGATCCTGGTAACGTGGGTCGGATTTCAGCTCGAGGTCGAGTATTCGTATCACCTCGACATCATGCATTGCGCCAAGGACTCTTGTAATGGCCAGCAGCTCCCTAATCACCGGCAAGCGGACATAGATTTTCCTGATTAGAGACGTCAAAGTTAGAGCCGGTTTTAGACGGTTCCTCTTACTTTTCAGCATCATGATAACTATTTGTAGAGTTCATGCATTCGTTTCCAGCAGCTTAAAACGAGGCAAGAAGGTCCGTTCCGGATATGCAAACGATTAATTACCAAGCTATTTTCGACCGCATATATATGTGCTTATTGTCTTCGAGCCTGAGCGAACAGGGATGAGCAATCTGCACTTACTTCTCATCGATAAGTCCACGGTCGACCAGGCAACACCAAATGGCATCTGCGATCCTTTCCACTCCCTCATTCCAACTCTCGCTCCCCTCTCTGCTTGCTCCTGTTCAAACATCCTCTCCCTCCCCGCTCTCTATCCGAGTAATCAGTGTAATCCGTAAAGGATGTCCTGACCCACGCCCCACCCCGCCCACTGCCCACTGCCCACTGTTCACTGTTCACTGTTCACTGTCTACTGCTTACTGTTCACTGTCTACTGTCTCCCTCCCCGATCCAGTCGGAAAGCGACTGATGCGGCATTCGGTGTTTGACCGACTCAGCTTGGAATCGTGAACTAGGATTCACGATGGTCTGAAAACCACCTCATCCCGAGCCATACGGAGTCTGTTTGCGGCTACTCTATCTCAACCACAATTGCCGATACTACGGCACCTACTATCGTGCCATGCCGATGGCGGTGCGGATGGCTCAACGGGGCCACGACGTTACCTTGATGACGGTCTCGCCGACCCGCCGCTGGCAGATGACCAAGTCGCGGTGTGATGGCGTCCATTTGATCGAGACCCCGAACCTGGGGCAGAACTACAGCGGTGAGGGCTACGGTCCGATCGACAACCTGGTGCGCATCGCGCATGGGCTGGCACACCGCTATGATGTGATCCACATGTTCGACCACAAACCCAATGCCACGCTGGGCGGACTGGCCGCACGCCTTCACGGCCCTGTGCTCATTTCCGACTGGGCCGACTGGTGGGGCGGGAACGGCGGAATCAACGATACTCCCTGGCGGCGCTATCCGACGGTGGGGCTGATCGAGAACTGGTGGGAGGACAAAATCAAGCTTCGCTCGGACGGGGTTATCTCGATCAGCCGAGTGCTGGAAAATCGCGCAGTTAAACTGGGTATTGCTTCGCAGGCCCTGATCTGCATTCCGACTGGGGCCGCGCTGGATCGGATTCGCCCGGAGGATCAACCTGCCGCTCGAGCATCCCTGGATATTCCCTCCGATCGCAAGCTCCTGGGATTCATCGGCATCGGCCAAGGAGACCTCGAGATCGTAATGGATGTTCTAAGACAGCTGCCTGAAGTGGGGTTCATGCTGATCGGTCCCAGGAATCCCAAGACCTATGCCCTGGCAAAGTCCTACGGAGTAGAGGAACGCCTCCGGCAGACCGACAGAATCCCGGACGAGGAGGTGAGCCGATACCTCGCCTGCGCCGATGTCATGTGCCTGCCCATGACCGACCGGCTAGCTAATTGGGGTCGTTTGCCCAACAAGTTCCTCGATTATCTCGCTTCCGGCCGGCCGGTGGTGGCGAGCCCGATTGGAGATATCAAGACCATCATGGAAGAGCACGAGGTGGGCATATTGGCCGGCGAGTCGGAATTTCCCGCCGCCATCAGGTGCCTGCTGGAAAATCGAGAGCTCTGGAAGCGGTGCGCGACCAATGCGCGCCGAACCGCCGAAACGGTATTCAATTGGGATACGCTCAGTGAACAGCTCGAGCGATTCTATGTTCGGATTGTTGAGAGGAAGCACGGGGAGGGATCCGTGGTGTAGGGAGGAGGAGCAAGGGTTCAGAGGTTCAGCCGCCGTCGCCAAAGGCTTTGGCGGCCAACGGGTTCAAGCAGGTAATGGCCTTTCCCTCAATCTAATCCCTCTCCGTTTTCTCTGTGTGCTCCTGTCCAAACCGGGTCCCCGCCTTCTTGCGAAGCCAGCTACTACGCGTGGGAAAAGGAGAGATGCACTGTCCTGCCCGAGGATTACCGCGCCAGCCAGTATCAAGGATTGTGTGCTTACACAGGTCCGGATTAATCTACGAGGAGGGATTGACAACGATTCGATAGCGATGCCGTACCGATCCCGCCAATGTGCAAGATCCCGTTCCAACCCATCAACGTGAGTAAAGCAGCCTGTAGTCACCGGCCACGCGCCTCACATCGAGGCTAGATGCGGATTCTGCACCTTTACAAGGACTATCATCCCGTCGTCGGGGGAATAGAGAACCATATCAAGGATCTGGCCGAGGCGCAGGTGCGGCAGGGGCATGAGGTCACGGTTCTGGTAACCCGCGAAACGGGCCAAGCCCGCCGCGAAATGATCAATGGCGTCTCGATTATCCGTGTTCCCCGCTGGGCGACAGTGGCATCAACCCCACTCAGTATTACTTTTCCCTTAGCCCTCAGGACCCAGAATCCCGATATCACCCACCTGCACTTCCCCTATCCGGTGGGCGAAGTGAGCCAGTGGCTGGCGGGAAGAGGCAGACCCTACGTCTTCACCTATCACAGTGACGTCGTCCGCCAGAAACGGATACTCAGCCTCTATGGACCCCTCATGATGCATATTCTTAGACAGGCTCAGGGCATCATCACGACGAGCGACCGCTACATCCGCTCCTCACCCTACCTGTCGCAGATTTCGGATAGGTGCCGTGTGGTGCCGCTTGCAGTGGATGCCGGGCGATTCCGTAATTCCGCCGACACCTCCGACCTGCTCCCGCCAAGTGCCGCACCCACGTTGCTCTTCTTGGGACGCCACCGCCACTACAAAGGAGTGGACGGACTTATCCGCGTTCTACCCAAACTCGAGGCTCGGTTACTCATCGGAGGATCGGGGCCTATGACGCGGGATTGGCAGGCGCAGGCAAAGAAAATCGGTGTGGCCAAGCGCGTATGGTTTCTTGGAGATATCCCCGATGCCGACCTTCCTGGGCTCTATGCAAGCGCCGATATCTTCGTGCTCCCGGCCAACTCCCGGGCCGAGGCGTTCGGGATGGTCCTGCTGGAGGCCATGGCATCCGGACTCCCATGTGTCACTACCGAAGTGGGATCGGGGACCTCCTTCGTGGTGGTCATGTGTCACTACCGAAGTGGGATCGGGGACCTCCTTCGTGGTACGCGACGGAGAATCCGGTCTGGTCGTGCCGCCGGAGAATCCGAAAGCGTTGACATCGGCCCTGAATCGTCTGCTGAAGGACGAACGCTTGAGGAAGGAAATGGGCGAGCGAGGAAGGGAGCGCGCTCGGAATACCTTCAGCATTGAAGCGATGGTCAGTGGGGTAGAGGCTGTTTACGCAGAGGTCCTGAGCCATTAGTCATGGGTTATGGAACCACAGCTATTCGGCAGTGATTGACCCGGTATCACGAACGGCGAATGTCGGCAGCCACAGGCTGGTCCCAAGGCGGAGAAGCGGGGAGACCGAGAGGGGATTTTAGGTGCTGACCCCAGATTGCCCAGATTTTCGCAGACCATGAATGGTACGAATCGGCGAAGCTAAGGTAGAAGCGGCGTCTCGCCGCTTTATGGTGTCTGTGTCGGAGCAAGGCAAAGCGGCGAGACGCCGCTTCTACTCTCGGGTCGCTGAACCTTAACTTAGACTTGATAACCAATAGCCCGATTGCCTGGCATGGCCTGGCCTTCCGGTGTCATACCTAAACCGTGGAGAACCTTTCCAACCGTAAGCGCAAGTACATCCGCCGGATGGCATTCCTCGTTGACCCAACTCCGTTATTTCAGCCTTCACGAATGCCCGTCTCGAAGAGCAAAGCCAAGTTGATAAAAAGGCTGGCCTCGAAACGCACTCCCACCGCGATCGCGCACGAACTCGGCTTGTCGCTCGAGGAGGTCAACGCGGTAATCCCAAAAGACGATAGGGGAGAAGCGGTCAGAGCGCCAGTTCCCTGGAGCTTCGAGAGAATCGGCGCTCTGCTTCTCAGTGTCACCATCTTGCTCTCTCCCCTTCTCGTTTCACGAACCCTGTTCGACTTTTCCGAGCTACCGAAAGCCGCGCTTATCCAAGCTAGCTCTTTACTCCTGCTTACGCTATGGCTTATTCATTTCGCTCACGGATCTGAAACTGGGCAGAAGGATTTCAGGTTCTTACTCCCATTTCTGATCTTCGTCGCGTGGTCGGGCTTGTCCATTCTCTGGGCAAGCGACCACTACGGAGCGGAAACCAGGTGGAGCCTATGGTTTGCCTATGCGCTGATTGGGTACACGACCTTTCAAACAGTCAGTTCATCACAGAGATATGACGCCATCCTGCAATGGATTTTCTTGAGCGGCGTGATCGTCTCCATCGTCGGTATCGGCCAATATCTGTTCTCCTTCGACTGGATACCTCAGCGAGTGCCACCTGCCGCTACGTTCGCAAACAAAAACATGGCGGGGCAGTTCGTTGCTCTTGCCCTACCGGCGGGATTCATCCTTTTCGTCCGAGCGAAGCGACTAACGAAAGCGACACTCATCGCTGCCGGAGTGGTCCCCTTTGGCATATTTGCGCTCTACACGGTCTCCCGCGGTGTATACCTGGCCATTCTGATCGAGGTAATCGTCGGGGCGACCTGCGCTCTGATTTTTGCGGGAAGGCAACTCTTCCATGGAGGTTCAAGCGCGAAGTTGCTGCTCGTTGCCGCGACGGTCATGTGCGTTCTCGTCCTGGCGGGCTACTCTCCCAGAGGCTGGAGCTGGATCGGAAACCGAATTTTCGACCAGGTTGATCGGACGCAAAAGGCTTTTTCCGGTGGTCCCAGCAAGTCGGTAGGCGATGTCGCAGTGGGGACCCAGGATTCCACCCAGGAACGCCTCGTTCTCTATGCCAATTCGTGGGAGTTGGTGAAGTCGCACTCGCTCCTGGGTGTCGGTCTAGCGAACTTTCAAGCCGCTTACCCACAGGCCGTTAAGACGGGGCGTCAGGACCTGGGCCTCGATCTTTTCCGCAGACCCAAGCATGCGCACAACGATCTGATTCAGATAACCGTTGAACTCGGACTGATCGGTCTGGCCCTTCTCGCCTGGCTCGTGATCACGCTTCTTAGCACGATCTGGCATGCCATACGCAGCCACAAAGGAAGGGATAGTCAATTAAGGATCTACGCGATTTCGATCCTGATCCCGATCTGTGGATACGGAATGCTTAGCGTGGTTAGCTTTCCGGCATACCGTACTATGCCGCCGTTTCTCCTGACCTTGTACGTGTCCGCTTTCTTAGGATACAGACAATCGACATCCATAGTAAACGAGAGCCATCGCTGGATTCCGAGATCGGCAATTTCGAAAAGGCGCGCCAGGGCAGCCTACATTCTTACCGGCATGATCCTGGTCGGGTTTCTCATCATCCAGGTTCCGCGATTCAGGGCCGACTATTACTACCAGGGACAGCGAAGTGCGGTGACTCAGAAGCGATGGGAGAGCGTCGTACAGTTTGGCGCAATCGCCTCTAGAAATGACCCGTTTCGAACTGACGTGCATCTCTCAACCGGGTCCGCTCTGCTGGAGCTGGATCGATACGACGAGGCGATCACGTCATTGGGGCGCCATCTCAAGTCCTTTCCCCACAGCATCTCGTGCCGCTACTACCTCGCGAGGGCGTATGAAGCGCTCGAAGACTTCACGAAAGCAGAATCGCTGCTCCTGGCCCTGAGGGACGTCATTCCGCACGAGGGCTGGATTCACCGCATCCTGGGACGCGTATACGCCAGCCTCGATCGACCAGATGAGGCACTCGCTTCACTGCAACGAGCCACCGAAGTCGGCCCCAATTCATGGGAATTCCACTTCTTTTTGGGAGAATACACCTTCACGCAGGGGAAGTTCAACCAAGCTGTGGAGGCATTCAGAAAGGTCCTGGAACTCAACGAGACGAGGTCCCGAGCTCATTTTTATCTAGGGTATATTCTGGTTCAAAAAGACTCTACAAAGGAGGAAGGTAAGACGCACCTGCGGAGGGTACTGGAACTCGACCCGGATGGCCCGTATGTAATGAAAGTTCATCGGCTTCTCGGAGAGTGATGGGAGGAAAGACACCCATAGGGATCGCTTCGATAGCATTCTCTATACTCTGCGTAATCCTGGCATCAGCACCACTGCTGATCCTGAATGACATCCACGACAATGGACCCTTGCCAAAGAGAATCTGCATTTAAATTGGCGCGTTGGTTGTCCTTGTTCTGTGGCTCATGCAGGCGGCTTCAAACGGAATCGTAAGAATCCGCTGCAGCAGATCCCTCCTTCCGATCGGCATCCTCCTGATATGGTCTTTGAGTTCAGTATGGTGGGCTCGGGACCGATACAGCGCCATCACGACGTGGGCGCATTGGTCCGCGTGCTTCGTGTTTTTTTTCCTCTCGATTCAACTCATCTCAGGTCAGAAGAGGACTCAGATCGCATTGGCTTCTATTTTGGTAGGTTCCGGGGTAATCGCCACGCTCGGCATCCTCCAGCATCTGGCAGGGGTCGGCTGGGTAGTTCAGGTGGTTCCTCCTGCGGCAACGTTCATCAACAAGAACCTGGCAGCCCAGTTTATCATTCTTTCAATTCCCCCATCGGTGATCCTCTTTGTCATAGCCCGGAAGCACGCTCAAATATATCTCCTAGCCGCAATGTTCGCGTTCCAGATGGTCTTCCTCTACTATACGCGAACGCGCGCCGCCTGGGTGGGAGTCGCGTCCGAACTCGTGCTCCTCACCGGTTTCGTTCTTTACGAACGACTCTACAAGGGAACCGATTGGAGAACTACGAAACACCATCGGGTCGCCATGGCCTTGGTCCCTTTGATCATCCTCGTCATGAGCTTCCGGACGCCGAAGGGGTGGGCTTGGACTGCCGATGAAGCCTTCAAACGTGTTTCAGCGAGTTGGCGCGTCTTTGAAAAGGCGTCTCCCGCGGAAAAGGATGAGGTCGATGTCGGTACCATAAAGCAAAGACTCAGAATCTGGCAGAACTCAATTCACATGATTGCGGATAGGCCGCTACTTGGGCTCGGGCTTTACAATTTCGCAGTCGAGTACCCACGAATTGCTTCCAGGATCAAAAGGGACCGCGGCGTGGAAATTGATACGAGGCCGAGACACGCCTATAACGATCTGATACAAATCAGCACGGAGCTGGGTCTGCTCTCGCTCATCCCAATCCTTTGGATGGGGCTCCTACTCGTCGCCTGTACCCGTCGGATCGTCAGGAATGCGCCCGAACCGGTAACGCGGCTTACGGCGGCCCTATGCCTTATCGGTATCATTGGTTCGGCTGTAAACGCCCAGTTCAGCTTCCCATTCTACCGATCCATTCCTCCTCTAATGGTAGCCGTGTACGCGGGAATGATTGTTGGTCTTCGTTGGCCGGATCAGCAAACCGGTCAAGTTCATTCGGACTCTGTTCTTGTTCTTTCCGGAAGGAGAACGCCCGCTGTTCTCCTTGCCCTTGTATCCATATTGCTTCTCGTTTGGGCTTACCTTCAACTCCGTTGGGTCAGGGCCGACAAGCATTTCCTCCAACACACCATGGCCTTTCATCGACACGACTGGGAATCCGCGATTTTCCACGGCGAAAAGACACGCCGACTCAACCCTTCGCGCCCGGATGTTCTCACCACCTTGGGCTGGTCGCACACTCATGCCGGAAATCCTTCCTATGCACGTAAGTATCTCGATCGTTTCCGGGACATGTATCCTCATGCGCCCAACAATCTCTACCACCTGGCTGTATGTCTGGAAAAACTGGGCCAGCTGGAAGAATCCCGGCTCACGTTACGGGAAGCATCGAACCTCGTGCCGCTCGATCCAACCATACACAACGCACTGGCTCGCATCTATAGCAAGCTAGGCCAGAGAGATGAGGCCCTAAGTATGTTCGAATATGCCGTCAAGCTATCTCCAGACAGTGCGAAGCTCCACTACGACGCAGGTGTGGAAGCGTTAAACCAGCGGCTCTACAGCAAGTCAGCGGAACATCTGAGAAGCTCTCTGGCTCTCGATGATTCGAGTGCCGATGCGCATAAGGCGCTGGGCTGGGTACTCATCACAGGAATGCAAGATCTAGAATCCGGATATGCCTGGTAGTCGCGAAATTCGCAAGTATTTGCAGGAGCCCCGGTAATGAACCGTAAAGGGTTGAACTTAATCATTCCCTGTAGCTCATGACTGGCCGAAGTCTTGGCGAAGGCTGTTGCTGCAAAGTTCTGAAAAGACACCTTCTTGTGTCTGACAGATAAGAATAACCAATGCGGAAGGCGACCTTCGGTTCATGATACCGTCTTGAGATGAAGCACCTATCGGAGAAGCAGCAGAAGAGAATTCAGGACCTTGCTCGAGGCGAAACACCCCGTCGCATCGCAAGGAAACTGAAGCTGCCGAAGCTCCTTGTTGAACAGGAGTTAGGTCGACATCAAGTCGCCCGCATTCCCCAAAGCGACCCTGATCCCGAAGATTCCGTGGTCTTTCGGTGTTTTCTGGGGCTACTGTTCATTGCTCCTCTGTTCGTTGTCGATGCCGTAGCGGACAACGTGAATTACCCCAAGGCCGCCCTGATTCAAATTGCAACTCTGTTGTTTCTCTTTCTTCACCTTCGTTCGAATCGCACACGGCGCCTGATCTCGCTGCGGGAGTGTAAACTTCACATACCGCTCCTGACATGCCTCTGCTGGATTGGGCTATCTATCCTGTGGGCAACCAGCGGATACGATGCATTCATGCAATGGGCACATTGGGCAGCGTGTTCAATCCTCTTCCTCCTGGCATTCCGCTGGATAGGCGAGGCAAATCGAGTTCAGTCAGTCTACACGACCCTGGCTTTCTCGGCCGCCATTGTGACAGCAATAGGCCTCGGCCAATATTACTTCGATTTCTCCTGGATTCGGCAGGGGATCCCGCCGGCAGCAACTTTCGGAAACAGAAACCAAGCTGCGCATTTTGCCATCTTCACTATTCCGTGTGTGATCGCGGCCTGGCACCGCAGTGAACGAGCATCACTGATCTGGGCTTGGACTCTATGTATGGGGCTCTCCTGCGCTTTCATATATCACGTTCAGTCGATGGCAGCCTGGATTGCGGCAGCTGGGCAGGCCATATTCCTCTTTCTGATTTTGTTGCGAGAATGGATCGGGCGCGGGCTGAGGCTGAACTGGATGACGGCGAATCATTTCTGGTCTGGTGTCGCGGGATGCGGACTGACCCTCGTTCTGATATTGAATCCGGCAGGCCACGAGAAATCGGATGTGGCCGGCACACTTTATGAAGTCTCCGCGTTCTGGTCGGAAGAAGAATCCAGCACCCGCGAGGAGACATCGCAGGCCACGGTTGATCTATCAACTGCCAAAATCAGGCTCACCCTCTGGACCAACACATGGGAACTGATTAAGGCGGAACCTTTCATAGGTGTGGGCGCAATGAACTGGCGCGACCACTATGCGCGATTCTCCTCGTTGGGCCTGAGAGACACCACTATCAGCGTCGACCAGCACCCGCACTACGCGCACAACGACTATATTCAAGCATTAGCGGAGTTCGGCATTATAGGTGCCGCGCTCATTCTCTGGACGGGGTTCGTACTCTTTATTCGAGCATACAGAGTGTTGATTGATTACGTGAAGGGAAAAGCCAGAAACTCCTTTCAGGACATCCTTCCTATCTGTTCACTGATCAGTATGGCCTCGGTGGCCGCTTTCAGCTTTCCGGCCTATAGAGCGATGCCGCCACTTCTGTTTGCCGTTTTTTCGGCGATACTCTTCAGAATCCCGAGCGTTAGCATGAGTTCCGGCAGAGGACAGGCAAGTCATCCAACTCCGCTTCCCGGGTTCCAGAAAAGACTGCCTTTCGCCGCCGGATGCATCGTCGCCCTATGGACAACAATACACTTTTTCGTTCTCAAATCGGAGATTTACCTCCGCAGATCTCACTTCGAATATGCGGAGCAGGACTGGTCTGGACTGCACTACTGGTCATTGAAAGGTCAAAAATGGAATCCATTTAACAGAGATTTGCTCTTACCCCTCGCTGAAGCCCAGTATCACCAAGGGGACATCGAGAAAGCACGGAGCACATTCTTTACGCTCGAAAGGCGATTTCCCTACACGCCGTTTAGCCTCTATCGCGCAGCCAAGTTCTACAAGAGCATCGGCGAATTCCCAAAGGCTGAGAAACTACTGCGCGATATTGATCAGTTGATTCCCGCTAACGGGATCGTCCACGATGCTATGGGACGGGTGTATTGGGATCAGGGCCGCACCGACGACGCCCTCAGGGAGTTTCGCATGGCGACCATCTATAGACCCGAGGAGAGCTACTCTATTCTTCAACCTGGGCGCCCTTCTCTACTCCCTTGCGCGGTATGAAGAGGCGGTCGAATCCTTAGGTCGAGCGGTCGAGCTCGATGACCGGCATGCCAACGCAATGGAGCTCCTGGGACTGACCTTATATTACCAGATAGGAAATCGAGAGGAAGGATCGGAACTCATGCGCAGAGCCCTGAAAGTTGGGGACGAGGGCTTGAATTTCAGACCGCAGATCGAGAAGGCGATCGCAGATTACGAGGCAGGCAATGAGCAAGCGTAGGATGCGTCGAGGACGTAAGGTGGCGCGTTCCCCTGAAAAGAATCAGCGATTACCGACAGAATCTCCCTCAAATGGCAGCGAAGCAAATCGTACTGTAACGCGCCGGGTTCATGATTCCAATGTAGAAGAGAGCGATTGCGAGCTACTCAACCCGGTCAATGAGGAGGGAATCTGGCCGTACCTATTCCTGTTGGCGATTTGTATCCTGTCACCCTGCGTCGTCTACGAATATTTTCTCGACAACGTCAACCTGCCGAAATCGCTCTTTCTTCAGAACGCGTGCCTTCTCCTATTGATGGTCTGGATCTGGACATCACAAAAATCAGGTTGTCTTCGCCTTGTCACCAACAGGGCTCATTATGTCGTGCTTTTTCTGTTGGTTTGGTCGGCGGTTACCCTTCTCTGGGCAGTGAATCGCTACGAAGGCGTCTTGCTGTGGGCAACATGGGCAGCTCAAGGCATTCTTTTTTTTCTAGCGACGCAGATTCTCTGGCGGCGCAGCCGCATTCTGTTCCTGGCACGCACGATGGCTGCTGTCTCCGTCCCCATAGCTATTCTGGGACTTCTTCAGCTCTGGTTTGGAGTCCACTGGATCCGCTTTGAAATCCCCCCGGCTGCGACCTTCGGAAACAAGAACCCAGCGGCCCACTACATCGTTCTGTCGATTCCCTTGTTCTTAGTCTGTCTGGCAACAGCGAGAAGCCGATGGACGCTGTTTCTATGGGCCTGCGGTCTTAGCACTCTACTCGTATTTCTGATCTCGTCCCTAACGCGAGCGGCCTGGTTGGCGTTTGCCGTGCAGCTCCTGGTATCATTAATACTCGTTCTACATAGGGTCTATTTCAGCAAATGCGTCCTTCCCCACTTCCGGTCCATCGCTGCCGCTTCTGTGGCTTCTGCTCTGTCAGCAGTAATCATCGTTAGTTCGACTCCCGGCGATGGCGGCGGGAGCATCAGCGAAGGATGGGACCGTGTGACCGAAGTAGCCGACGCGATGGCGCCAAAGGAATCGGTAACTGAAGAATCGAGATCGGAGGGACCAGGATCTTCCGTACAGATTCGGCTGACTCTATGGCGGAATACTCTCCATATGCTAAAGGACCACATGTTTTTCGGCGTCGGAATTTACAATTGGAAGGAGCACTATCCCATTACCCAGTCGCGCCAGATTCGAGACCGAACCGTAAACACGGCCCGGCATCCGCTGACACCCCACAATGAATATCTTCAGCTGGCCGCGGAACTCGGTCTTCCCTTTCTGATAGCATGTATCGGGATGTTCGCTCTTCTCGGGGGTTATTGCCTACAAGCCATCCTTCATACGGAAGATCCAATCGACTGGATTCTCGGAACTTCGAGTATCCTGGTGATTGCAGGGATCTCTGTCATCGCCTGTTTCAGTTTTCCGATCTCGAGAGCTATTCCCCCTCTTCAGCTCGCGATCGCAGTCGCCATACTCATTCGCACGGGATCGTCTACCGACAATGTTGAATTCAATTCTATCACCGGGCGCCAAATCACGTTTTTCATTCGGCGTTCTCATCGTTTAAAGCTATTCGGTTTAGCGGTAATCACACTGTGGGCCGGGGCTACTTATTTTCATTATCGGATAGTAAGAGGGGAGTACAACCGCAGTAAAATGGTAGCCGCCCATCACTTGAAGCTCTATGACGCTGTGATTCATTGGGGAGAACGGTCTTTGCAATTTAATCCTTGGAATCACGAACCCCTGGTAGCGCTGGCGGAAGCCTACCAGAAACTCGGCGAAGCGAGAATGGCATCCCGCGTCTTCGACGAAGTGGTCAGGCGTTTCCCATACTCACCCTTCTACATCTATCGGCATGCGCTCTATCTGCGAAAGGAAGGGCTTTTGGAAGAGGCGAGGAAACGCCTCGAATACTTGAACGAGATCATACCCGATGACGATGAAGTGCTCGGGGCTTTGGGTAGGGTACACTGGGATATGGGTGAGAACGACGCTGCTCTCGCTTACTTTCGAAGTGCAGTGGAGATCGACCCAAAGAACAGTCTGCACCGGTTCAATCTGGGAGCTCAGCAATACCTTCAAAGGGACTATCGCACCGCTGAATCCACCCTTCGGGATGCGACAAAACTCGATCCCGCAAACACCAAGGCCCTCGAGCTGCTAGGAATTACCCTCTATTATCATACGGAAAGGAAAGGGGAAGGTATCGAATTCATGCGAAATGCTCTGCAACACGAATCGAAACTCGAGAATCGAGAACTCCTGCTGAAGTCGATCGCGGAATGGAATGTTGAAAATCAGAAGGACTGAAGCCGAAAGGTTCCAGCTACGATTTGCGGCTGGGCGTTGCTGGACGCTTCTCGTCCCGGCGAAGCAGTGCGAAGCCGGATCGCGTTCAGTCGAGGATTAGGATTAAGATTACGATTTGGAGGCGAAACTCGGGTCAGGTCCATGAAGAAAACTCACGGCACGGGCAGGGTTACGAGCAGACGCATGAAGAGAACATCCTCATTACCGGTCAGAGTAAACGTCGAGGTCAGACGGGCTTGATCTCCAAGATCTTCACTCTGGGTGGTAATATTGGTACCGAACCAATCCAGCAGATCCGATGACCATTCGGCGGCGGCGGAAACGTCATTCAGACCAAGGGCCTGGAGGTAAATGAGGCGCGCCTCATTTTCCGAAAGCTCAAATATCAAAGTGTCATCGCTGTCGAACAGGAGGGGATCCAGTCCCATAAAGTACTCGATCAGATTGCCAAAGAGATCCCCATCCGGGTTCGCATCGTCTCCCCAGGTGGTAGCTTTCAGAGCTGGAGTGTCCAGGGTCGACTGCCCGAAATTGAAGATGCGCCAACTCGTGTAATCTCGGGAGACATCTACGTTCAGATCAGACTCGTTGAAGAGAGATGGCGTGCCCGTATCCGAGGCGCGAATAGTGAGGACAGAAGAACCGAACTCACCCGGGCCATAGGCGAGAGTTAATTCGGATCCCGTCGGCGTGACGGCTGAAAAAAGATCGGGATTAGAATTCGATTGCACGGTATAGGAAAGCCTGTCCGAGCCACTCCCCAACAAGCCATCCTCCACGTCATCGAATGAGGCAGAGAGGTCCACAACCGTGTCGGGTGCATTCTCGGTAACGTCAACTGGGGCCAGTCCGCTCGTGGTCGGCTGGTCGTTTACACTCTCGACCTCGGTCAGGAAAGTGGCTTCGAAGAAATCGCCTCCCGTGCTGGTAGCGCGAATGGTAAGGTTGGCGTGGCCATGGCCGTTCGGCAGAAAGGCAAGCGTCAAGGTATCGGCATCATTGTCGATGGTCGGGGTGGCGAGATCCGGCCCGGATTGCGGGCTGGCCGAATCGGCATTGACCCTCACCGAATAAGTCAAATTCGGATCACCAAGATCGGTGAAGGCCGTCCCCAAGTTGAAGACTTCATCGTCGGCATCTTCCAGCAAAGCGGACACGCCGGCGCGGTTACCTTCGCTTCCTGTAGTACCGGCAACTTCAAAGACATACGCTGAACCGGAATCGCCCCCATTGTCATCGTCACGCTGAGCCCCTACCAAAATGGTCGAGCCGGACACCGCAACCGTCACGCCAAATTCGTCAGCGGCGGCGGCATCGGAGGCAATCAATTTGGCGACCTGGCCCCAGGCATCGCTGCCCCCCTCGTCTCGATCAAAGACGTAGGCTGATCCCGCGTTGTTGCCGAAGTCATCCACTCCCAAGGCCCCGGCGATAACCCGATCCCCATCAATATCTACGCCAATACCCAGGCTGTCCGGACCAAAACCATCGAGAGGTCGAAGAATCGATTTTTCTTCCCAGGCGCCGGTCCCGGTATTGCGATCAAAAACATAAGCCGATCCGTTTTCATTGTTAACATCAGCCCCAACCACGATAGTGTCTCCATCGACAGCAACCGCGAATCCAAATGATAAGTCCGCTTCCGCCGGTTGCGCGGCCGCATCGCTGGCCGCGAGGATCACTTTCTGTCCCCAGTTTCCGGCGCCCCCTTCATCGCGCTCGAAGACGACGGCTGTTCCGTTGCCACTGCCCGCCAAACTGTCGACCGGACTACCCACCACAACTACTGCATCATCTATGGAAACCACGGCGTTGCTCCAATCACCAACTGTGCCCCCTTCAACAAAGATCTTCTTCTCCTCTGTCCAGGAAGCTGGGGGACCGGAATCACGCATAAAGATATATGCGGACCCTGCTCCCGGATTCGCTCCATCCCCATCGGGGGAGGTGGATACGATACGGTCGCCGCTGACCGCCACAGACCAGCCGAAATTCTCAGATTCAGAAGCATCGGAAGGACTGAGCTTATCGACCTCGCCCCAGTTATCGTTTTCCCCTTCGTTCCGCTCATAGACGTAAACGGCCCCGGCAGCATCCCCAAACTCGTCCTCAAAGGGAGCACCAACGGCGATGATATCGCCATCGATAGCCACGGCCCAGCCAAAGTTGTCAGACTTCTCTCCATCAGAAGCAACCAGCTTCTTAACCAAGCCCCAGTTATCGGCGTCTCCCGGATCTCGAGAGAAGACATAGGCAGTGCCCACACTGAGAGTCGATCCTCCGTGGGCGTCGTAGAGCGGAACCCCCACCACGGCGGTATCGCCGTCCATGGCGAGGGCAAAACCAAACTGGTCGCCAGCCCTACTGTCGCCGGTCAGGAGCTTCGTGACCTCCTGGGTGATCAGGGGAGAGGCACACGTAATGGGGGGGAAGAGGCCGAAGAATCCGACAGTGGAGCCAAAAAGAGCGATCAAGACGAATCGGGACCACAGATATAACGTAATACGCGACATGGATCTAGCCCGCATATCTCACCGGTAGTGAGATAACCGGGTTAGGGAGCCCCCACCGTGAACCCGAAACCAGGGTGTGGGACTGGTTTGCAATGCTTTCAACGACCGGCAATCCTCAGACCCCCAATGCCATCTCGAAAGCGGTGCGAGTGACGAATTAAAAACTGCCGCCGAATAGGACGCTCCTTATTATAGGAATGGCTCGCCTCTTGTCGATCCAGAACCCTATTCACAGTGGAATCGGCTTCCCCTTCGAAGGTGACGTAATGTCTTTTGAAGGGAAACCCTACGGCGATTCCTCAATCTCCACCTTAAGCTCGATCCCTTCCGCAAAAGGCACGAGGGCCTCTACCATCCACGTCCCGGTCTCGTCCACATCGATGAACAGATGGATGGGGGGGTCCGTAACTTCGACAAACGGGTCGTTTGAATCCGTCCGGCTCTTGACCACGTATTTGAAGCCATCCGCCGAAGGATTGCGGAAATAGCTGATGCGCGCATGTGGGACGATAGTATTGGGATCGGCAGGCAGAGTCACATCGACAGTAGTCGCTTCCTGCATCGGCAGGTTAAGGGCGTTATCCACCAGCGGGTCGAGTCCGAATGCGTAGACATCGCGGTTTAAGATGCCCTCCCCAAAGAAATCCTTGTCCGAATTCGCGCTTGTCTCTCCAGAGGCAGCACCAAATACGCGATCCCTCCACTCATTATTGTAAGCTTCGATCGTGCGCAGGTCGATGGTAGTGTGTCCATAGAATGAGAAAAAGGTGCGCTGCAAGAGACCTAATCCATTAAACTCAGCCGGATCGACCGTCTCGTTGGAAGGTGGAGTCACCCAGTAGGTGAGCAATCGCTCGATATTGTCTTCGAACGGGCCCCACTTGACCCTGATAGGAGCCGTCATAGTCAATATTCCATCCTCATTTATGTTAAAGGCAGTCCAATCGGTTGGAAACGCATCAAAAACCCCATGGTAAACGGCATCGGGGTCGAGGTCAAGATCGGGGCCATCCACCAGATTGACCTGGATTTGCACATCAAACGTGACCCCTGGCACATAGACGCTGGGAAGTTCCCGCACTACGGGAAGGGAAGGCGCCGCCTTGATATCGAAACTGAATGTCCGGGAAGAGGATTGGTTGGCCGGATCGCCGGCAGCATCGTTGTCGTCGGCATCAACGGTCACCTGGCCGGTCATCATGGCGGTGCCGGTGGAGGCGGTGGGAACAATCTTGAATATATCCCCCGAGACGTGTGAAACGGTTGCGCTGTCGAGGTTAACCAAACTGGTGTTATCGACCGATACCGACAATGTGGGACTTCCACTCGGGGTACTGGCATCATCCGTTACCATGAAAAGAATGTCCTGGGTGCCGGAATCATCGGAACCGTCGGCTGCCACATCCGGGAAAATGACGGTATCACGGACATCACCGATGACGGGTGGCTCGTTAAAGTTGGTCACCTCGATCTGGACTTCGACAAGATTGTTGTTGTCCGAGAAGGCACCATCACCGCCGATGTTGTCGGTGAGGTCCCGCCCCGTCTGATCGGCTGTGGAATTCGCCGTCACCAAAGGATTAATCGTCCCGTCACTGCGCCCATCCCATAGCCGAGCCGTCAGGTTGCCTGGATTCCCGAATTTTCCATTCACCGGAACAAACCGGAGCTTATCGGCGGGTTCGAGCACCAGGGCGCTGGTATCCGATATGCTTGCGACATCCATCCAGCCGCCGGCCCCATCATCCTGCCACTGCCATTCACCTGCGGTGGGAATGGAATCATCGTCGATAATGGCTACGCCGGCAAAGGCATCACCATTGTCGTCGGCATAGAAGCGGTTGTCGGGATTGAACTGCTGGTTGAAGAGTTGATCGACGGTCAACCCGGTAGGATCGGCGTTGTCTTCACGAACCGTTTCGGCATCGGCCACGTCATTGGTCGCGGTGCCGCCATTCACTGCACCGGCACCATCGGATTCGGGAGCGAAGTTGACACTGAACGTAATAGTGAACTGCGTCGCGGCAGTATTTCCATTGCCGGCCGCATCGAACGCCGAATCAGCACCGATATCTACAGTCGCGAGACCATTAGCAATACTGGCAAGATCGAATGTATATACACTGCCGCTTACCACGGTGAAATTGGAATCCGTTCCGTTGGACAGAGAGAGATCCAACGTCGTAAATCCGGTCACGTCTTCGCTGAATGTCACCGTAATCGGTATGGGCGAAACAAAGGTCGGTCCCGGTGAGGCCGATGACGTAATGGTCACGGTGGGATTCGACCCATCGAAAGTAATGCTGAACTGCGCCGCCGCGTTGTTGTCGTTGCCTGCCGCGTCCTGCGCCACGTTCGCTGCGATGTCCACCGTCACCAACCCGTCGGCGGTCGGATCGATCCCGAAGGTGTAGACGCTCGGCCCTCCAGCAAAGCCCGTTACGCTTCCGTTGGTCACCGAGACGTCCCCTGAGGCAAATCCGCTCACCGCTTCACTGAAGGTCGCCGTGATCGGGATCGGCGCCGTGTTCGTCGGCTCCGGCGCGCTGCTCGCCAGCGTCACCCCGGGGCTGGTTGCATCGTAGGTGCGCGTCAGGACCGCCGGCGCCGCCGTGTTGTCGTTGCCTGCCGCGTCCTGCGCCACGTTCGCTGCGATGTCCACCGTCACCAACCCGTCGGCAGTCGGATCGATCCCGAAGGTGTAGACGCTCGGCCCTCCAGTAAAGCCCGTTACGCTTCCGTTGGTCACCGAGACGTCCCCTGAGGCAAATCCGCTCACCGCCTCGCTGAAGGTCGCCGTGATCGGGATCGGCGCCGTGTTCGTCGGTTCCGGTGCGCTGCTCGCCAGCGTCACCCCGGGGCTGGTTGCATCGTAGGTGCGCGTCAGGACCGCCGGCGCCGCCGTGTTGTCGTTGCCTGCCGCGTCCTGCGCCACGTTCGCTGCGATGTCCACCGTCACCAACCCGTCGGCGGTCGGATCGATCCCGAAGGTGTAGACGCTCGGCCCTCCAGTAAAGAGATAAAAGATAAATATAATACTCGACGTCTCTACTTCCAGAGACTCCCCTGGCACCGCGACATGCATAGACGGATCGAGAAGATCGGCAACACTACACCTTCCCTTAAGAAAGTGGCTGTCGATCCCCTCGATTACGTCCCAAACACCCGTAAAATCGGTGTTGCGACAGGAAATTCTCAAAAAATAGGAATGGAGACTAATAAATTGTCCCCCAGAAGGCAATCCAAACCTCAGCGGATCGAACCCTCAATGCGATAACCATTGACTGACCAGAGCAAAGCCGATTTTTTAGCCCACAATGCCCGCGAACGAAGTATGAAAAGAACCCGGACACACTTGATCGCGCTTTCCTTGGCCAGCGCATTGGCCGCTACGGGGGTTATCGCCCAATATGAGAATCTGCGGATTGAGGAAGCGGATTCCGCACCGGCGGCGCTTCCCCCCGCGGCCGCGCCAAACGAACAACAACAGTTCGTTCAAGTCTGCTCACTGAACACGGCACAAGCCAACCAGCAGTTCCAACGCAATGTCCAGATTATGCAGGCACAGCGCCAACAAGCGGTCCAACTGCAGAATCAGATCAACACCGCCACCGCCGAAGATCAAAAGCAGCAACTGCAGGAGCAACTCAATGCGGTCATGGCAAAGCTCAATGAAAACAACCAGTTAATGGTGAAAACCTATGGCTTTTCGCTTACCAGGAACTACACCCGCGTGGTGGAAACGGCCCATGTTTACATGTATGTCAGCCCTGAGGAAGCGGCCCGCTATCAAGCCGCCCAGGAACAAGGAACGCAAAGCCAGCCGCAATAGGCTCCCGGCCCGGATAACGTAGGGCTACCGCCACCACTTCGAGTTCACGTTTCGTTCACCACTCATTCCCATTTATCTATCCATGGAATTTTCGAAGATTTGGAAAATGATTGGCCTGGCCTCCGTTCCGGCACTACTGCTGATCAGTGCAACGGGATGCTCCAAGAAGAGCGAATCCACGGCCGGCTCGAGCCCGGAGCAGGCCTTGCTTCCCATCGAGAAGGGTTCCACCGCGTCCACCAGTGCAGCCACCTCGACCGCCGGGGATGCCGCCGCTCAGGCCCCCGTTCCCGGACCGCAGACAGCCGGCGAACAGAAACTCATTCGTATCTCGACGCTCAATAGCGTGGACGCCAATACCGAATTCATGAAAAACGTCTAGTTGGTGCAGAATCAGCGTCAGCTCATTCTCGCTCTCAACAACCAGTTGCAATCCTCAACGGATCCCGCGGAAAAAGAGCAGCTCACGCAGAGACGCACACAAGCGCTGGCCAAATTGAACGAGAACAATCGCAAGATGCTGCAGACCTACGGTTTCACGCTCAACCGGAACTACATGTACGTTATCGAGAAATCTTCCGTTTACATGGCCGTTTCCGAAGAGGAGGCAACCAGCATCAAGGCACGGCGCGATTCCCAGGAGCAAGGCCGGGTGCAGTAGGAGGGGAAAGAGGTTATAGGTGTCAGGTTTCAGGACTTGAGATTCGTCGCTCTGCTCCGAACAGGGGTCAGGGGTTGAGATTCGTCGCTCTGCTCCGAACAGGTGTCAGTGTTCAGGGGTTCAGCGGTTGAGATTCGTCGCCGTGCTCCGAATAGGTGTCGGTGTTCGGGTGTCAGGACAGTCCTCCTGAAACCTGTTAACGAGCGAAGCGAGAAGGCCTGACAACCTGACACCCGACACCTGAAACCTCCCCACAGTTTCACCCCCGTTTGATCCGGCCAGCGGCAGCGCGGTCCGGGGACCGGCTCTCCTCCCGACCGCTGAACCCCGAACCCGCGAAGTTCACTTCTGCCTTCTTATCGACCTGAAATTTCAGGCCAGGAGCGGGTTTCGGTGTTCAGGTTTCAGGACTTGAGATTCGTCGCTCTGCTCCGAACAGGTGTCGGTGTTCGGGTGTCAGGCGTTGAGATTCGTCGCTCTGCTTCGAACAGGTGTCAGGACAGTCCTCCTGAAACCTGTTCACGAGCCAAGCGAGAAGGCCTGAAAACCTGACACCTGACACCCGACACCTGAAACCTCTCCCACCTCCTACTTCTCCCTCTCCTCCTTGCCGGCGCCCGCAATCTCATCGTCATCGGGTTTGATATCGGCTGAGGCGACCTCGATATCCTTCGGTTCCAGATCGGGAAACGACACCACAGCCGGGCTTCGCCCCTTCAGGTATTGAACATAGTCCGCGGCCAGGGCAATGGTCTCGCGTAACACGATGTCTTTTTCCAGGTCAGGCCGCTTTGCCTTTTGCTTTGCCTTCTTGCCGCTGCCAGCCTCGACCAGGGCGTCATCGCCTCCCCGTTCCCGATCTTCCCCTGCTTCAACTTCGGAACTAGAGGTGCCATCCAGAGGCTCTTTCCCATCCTTACTGGCTACCAGGGGAGCGGGATCCGTTTCGTCAGCAGAGGCATCCCTTTCGTTGTCCGCGGCCTCATCACCGGCCAGGTGATCGCCCGCTTCGCCGGATTCGGCGGGTTCGGCGGGTTCCTCCTCCCAGGCAAGGCTGATCCGGGTTCGCTCCTCTTTCTTTGACCGATACTCCTCAATTTCTTCCATGCGCTTGCGAAAGTCGGGGTCCCTGCTGACGCGCTCCTCACTCTTTTCTCTCAATATGCGCACGTAGGGATCGGCCAGACCCGATTCGTCAAAAGCGGCACTCCCTATGGTATTCCAGGGCAAGACGTAATCATAGAACTCCTCGCCGATCTCGTACTCGTCGAGGATGTTGGGCAGAACGATATCGGATTCCACGCCTCTGAGCTGCGTGCTCGATCCGGAAGGGCGGAAAAATTGACTGATGGTCACCTTGACAGCGCCATACTTGCCCCCGCCAATCTCCTCGACTTTCTGGACCGTGCCTTTGCCAAAGGTGTGGGAATCGCCCACGATCAACCCACGTCCATAATCCTGGATGGCACCGGCGAGGATTTCGCTGGAACTTGCCGACTGCCGGTTAACCAACTGAATCAGAGGACCATCGTAGTAGGTGAGTTTATCGCGGTCGGCCAGCACGCGCTTCGAGCCATTCGCATTGCGCACCTGCACGACAGGTCCGGAGTCAAAAAAAAGTCCCGCTATAGCAATGGATTCATCAAGGCTGCCGCCTGAATTGTAGCGCAGATCAACGATCAATGCATCGATGCCCTCGGCACCTAAATCTCCGATGATTCTGCGCACATCGGCCGACGAGCTTTTGAAATTCGTCTCCTTTCTTTTCCGCGCCTCAAAGTCGATGTAGAAGGACGGCAACTGAATGAGGCCGACATTGAATCGATCGACGCTGCCGTCGGCATCGATGACTTCAACCGGGAAGCGGTGGCCCTTTGCCTCCCTATCCTTCAGTTCGATTTTGTCGCGAATGATGCCGACCTCTTTCTGAATGCTCTCATCCTTTTCTTCTCTGACTACACTCAACCGCACCATAGTGCCGCGCTTGCCACGAATGTGCTTAACTACATCACGTAACTTCTGATCCACGACATCGACAAATTCGCCGTCTCCTTGGGCAACTGCCACAATCTTGTCGTTGACCGTCAGTTCCCCACCCTTTTCGGCGGGGCCTCCGGGTACCAGGCTTTGAACGACCGTGACCCCGTATTCACTGCGCAGCACCGCTCCGATACCGTCGAGAGAAAGCCCCGTGGAGATGCGAAAATCTTCCAGATCCTCAGTGGGCATATAGGTCGAATGGGGATCCAGCGCGCGCGAGAACGCATTCAGAAATATCGAAGCCACTTCGGTACTGTCTAATTCAGCGAGATACTTTCTCCCTAATTCATACCGCTTCTCCAGTTTCTCCCGGACTTTCGCTTCATCGAGACGGGTCTTGCGCAACCGCAATGTCTGCAGCTTCACCTGTTTTCTCCACCTTTCGTCAAGCTCCTCTTGAGTGGAAGCGTGGGCACGTTTCTTACGGTCGATTTCGAAGTATTCCTCGATAGAGAAATCGTAATCCGCATGAATCAATCCCGCAACGACCGCCTGTTGGCGTTCAAACCGGGATGCATAGGTCTGGAGCACATCGTTGAGCACGGAACAATCGCCCCGCCGGACCATATCATCCAACCGAAGCTCATAGAGTCCCTTGAGCCGGTCCACATCCTGCTGCAGGAAGTAAAGTTTTCCCGGATCGAGCGCGTTGATCAGGTTCTTCAGGGTTCGCCTGCTGATCTCGTCATTAAACTCGCGGGCGGAATAATGAACCCGAAAATAGACCTGGGTTAACTGGCTGATTTGCTGGCAGTCGAGCGAAAACAGGGGGGCGCCGAGGACGCTCCCCAGGAGCACGCTCAGGAGCATGGACCAACGCAGTCGCGAAACAGGAGTCTTCATTGGAATGTTACAGGCCTCTAAGGAACCTGCTAATGAACCTGACCAGACTTTCGCCTCCTAATCGTAATCTTAATCCTAATCATACTCCTCGACAGAACGCGAAGGCGTCCAGCTACGCCCGGCCGCAAATCGTAGCTGAAGCCTTTCGGCTTCAGACCCGGCTCGATTATCCAAGCCCTCCTGAACGCAAAAGCGTCCAGCTCCATCTCATCGAAGGATTGTCGAGAGCACAAGGTTCATGATCCAGCCCTGGTTGTCGGCCAAAGGCTTTGATGGGTGCTCCTAACGGAGAAATGCCGCCGGCCCCAATGTTCCCCATACTCTCCGCTCGATCCGGTCACTCTTCTTCCTCGGAAGCCATATCGTCCAAGTCGAATTCCGGTGTCGGTTCGCTCTCCGGTTCGGTATCGGAGAACGGGTTCAGGGTGTCCAGGTACTTCGGCGCCCGGAAGCGGAATTCCCGGTCTTGATCGAGCAGAATATTCACATCGATCTCCACATCGAGGTTAACCGGAACCCCGTAGATCTTGATGGCGCCCTTGTTGATCGTCTCGATTGCCGGGATCCCCGGAAAGTAGGGATGGTTGATCGCCACCGAGTGGCTGAAGTAGAGAGGCGACAGAATGAAGATCGCCAACTGTTCGCCATCCTGGCGGCTGTTGATGACTTCCTGGAAGAAGCTTTCCCCGCGCAGACCACTGAAGACGAGGCCCGGAGGACCTCCTGTGACCAAACTTCGGTAGGTTATGATGCCCGGAGGCGTGGGCCCGATGTACTCGAGCGAGGCGGGATCCGTACCCCCGCGTATGAGGCCGGTAATGGTGGCGTAGTGAGGCAACTGCGGCTCTACGCCGGTGCCGTCAACAATGGCACGCTGCCCGGCGTTGATCTCGAGCGGATTGAAGGGATCTCCGATACGTCCGTTGACGCTGAAGATGATCGTGTCGAGCGCGGTGATGTTCACCTCATCGGTGTTGTCGATATCCAATATGTCGCCATTCGCCATGGTCACGTCGAAGTTGGTTCCGGCGAAGACGGCATCGGTTCTCACAAAAATATCACCCTGGCCGGCGGTTTGCAGGACCACATCGGCATCCGCCGCCACGTCGATGATCTCCATGTCGGCATCGGCAACCGTCTTTAGCACTATCGAATGGGCATCGTTGAAGACCCCGTTGATGCCCTCTTCGCGACCGCTTATCCGACCGCCGGCCACGTCGCGAGCCCTTACGAACTGAGCTCGGATGGGGCCGGCCGCGGTTAGTTCAACGTCACCGTCATTGGTCGTTACCTGGGCCAGGTTGGTCAAGTTACCCGCCGGCGAATCGATCTGGATGTGGGAGTCTTCACCGCGGGATGCGGCCGCGATCTGCACCGCCTGAATTTCACCGTCGACCGCGGCATCACTGGTAAAGTAGATGCCTCCGTCGTTGCCGCTGGTGAATATGCTGATATCCGGCGAGTCGATGACCAGTTCGAGCTCCGAGGAATTGGACACGCCGACGTTGTTGACGGCCTGCAGCGAAACCACCGGCGCCACAATGAGTGAGCGCGGGTTATCGCCTTCGATGGCCGCGCCGGATTGAATGTCAATCCGCTCACCCGCGCGAATCTCGCCGTCGTTAACGACATTACCGACATCCGTGCTCAGGTTCACCCGCTGTGCGGCGCTCAACACTCCGTCGATTTCATAGAGGTTGTAGGCGCTGCCGACGACTGATTCGCTGGCGCTGACGTTCTCCAGAAAGACGTTGGAGCCATCGACCGTGATGTGGGTTGCCTGCAGAATGGTACCCTCACTCATTTCGAGGTTACCGGCCAGGTCGCCGTCGCTGTCCGCAACCAACCGGGCAGCTCCCGTGGTAATCAGGTCCGCGCGGATTCTGACGTTTTCATCCGCCTCGATGTTCAACTCTGAACCCGAACCGGCCACCACGTTCTCATTTACGTTGATGCTCGATCCCTTCGAAATCAAACCGACGTCACCGCTGACGGTGGTGACGTCCCGAACATTCAAGTCGCCCGCACCTAGCTGCGTGATGACGATGGAAGAACTCGATCCGACCGTCAGGCTGGACACGTTGGTATCCTGATCCGAGGTGTTGACGAGGTCGATATCACCATCGGTAAAGGTCGTTCCCGCAGTGATGGCGGTAGAACCCGTATCCAGCGTTACATCTCCACCGGCAGCGATTTCGATGGCCGCTCCCACGACATCGGGAATGTCATCCCCTCCGCCGGAGATCATTCCTTGCGGCGCCAATAGGGTCACCTTCCCGGTGCCAGCATCGAGGTACCCGGGCAGGTCAAATCCTGCCACCCCGATGCTTCCCGTCTCGGCGGAAATGGTGACGGCATCGTCACTTGTGGTCAGGCGCTGGATGCTGACATCTCCCGTTCTCGCAATCAGGATGGCGGGACCGTCGGTATGCGAATTCTGTACCATAAAGCCATCCAGTTCCGCTACGATCGCCGTGCCGCCGACGTTCATCTGGACCACATCGATCCTAGTGGTCGTTTCGAGGTTTCCACCGGCATCGACAAAGAATTCGGAGGCGGTCACCAAACCACCCACGGCGTTCTCCAACACCTCCACCGTCACGCGATCTTCGGGAGCAGTGAGGTTATTAAAGATGAGCGAATCTTCGCTGACCGTTACCTTGATGTCGCCGTCACCTGCCGAAGTGATGTTGCCGGCCGTGACGCGAGCCTCGGCGGTCACTTCGATGGAACCATTCTCAGTACCGATTTCACTGATGTTGAGCTCACCACTTCCCGCCTGCACGTAATCGACTTCTCCGGTGCCATCGCCGTCGATGGCCAGATTGGTGGCCAGATTATTCCGATTCGCTACCTCAATATTGCCGGTGGCATTGGCGATTGTGATCTCCTCGACGCCGTCCAGCACCAACTGCTGGCGGTTACCGATGCCTGTGGTCCCCGTGAGGATGAGGCTGTCGGCGCTGAAGTTACCGCCGTTGATCGCTCCCGTGTTCGCGGTCGCGGTGATGAGGTCGCCGCCATCAGTTCGCACCACGATATCGTCGATGCTGCCGCCGGTAAGGGTGGTGTCGCTGGTGGTGTCGACGCTGCCGCCGTCGATGCTCACGGTGGCGGTAAGGTTCGCGGTGGTCCCGCTCACTGCCACTTCGACTATGCTCTGCGAGGAGGTGAGCTCGGCGTTTGTCGCAGCTTTGACGATACTGTTCTCAATGTTCTCACCCGCGGTCAGGACCACGTCGGCCGCGGTGGAGACGAGGTCGCCTCCTTTGATACCCTTTCCGGCGGTCAGGAGAAGGCGATCGTCCGCGATCCAGTTAGCGTCCTTGATTATGTCTTCGGCAACAAGGGTCGTAGTCCCCGTAGTGGAACCTGAAGCACCGTTGATTCGACCCCCGGCGATCAGGTCGGCGGTCCCGTTGGCCGTAACGCTGACGAACTCGATATCGACTCCGGCAACAAGATCTACCCGATCGTCGCCGGAACCGTCCGTATCCTTGGTCACCACATTAATCCCTTGGATGATGCCATCGCGCGCCAGGGCATCGACGTCAGCGGTCTCCGAGATATAGAAGCCATCCACAATGTCACGGCCTGCCTCCAACCGGATTACCTGCCCTGCCGTAACTTCGTTTCCGTCGATCTCCAGCTCGGCAAAGACTGAGACTGCGCCATCGGCGTTTACGGACACGCTTTGCACATTACCCGTCGTAGAGGTTAGAACGACCAAATCTCCTGCCGTCACATTGAATCCGAGGATGTCCTGACCAGCAGTCAAATCGACATCGAGGGCTGAATCGATGGTAAGGGCGTTTATGGTACCCCCTGCCGTGCCCTCTACCGAAGTAACCGTGGCCGTGGCGGTGCTGTCGATGATGTCGCCGACGACCACGAAGGACACGTCAGTGCCGGTGAATCCGGAATCGCGCACGTCGTCCACGTCCACGCTGACCGACCCGCTGCCGCTGACAAATTCGGAGCCCTCCACATCGCCCGTGGTCACGACATTGATGTCGTTGACCACGTTGGCCTCCACCCCAACCAGGTCGAGGGTGACGGTTAAGGGATCGGTCCCCAGGTTAAGGATGCCTGAGTTGATCACGGTACCGGTTACATCGCCGTTGTTTGCGTCGATTGCGGCCAGGCCCGCTACATCGACGGTGCCTCCGGAAATGTTGTCGCCGTCCACATCGGTGGAAGCGGCGTTCACGCTGATGTCCACCACGTCGATACCTGCCGTGATCTCGGCCGCCCCATCGGTCTCTACGGAAAGCTCGACGACCGAACCGGTGGCGTCGATGTCGGCCAGGCCATTCAGCGTCAAGCTGCCGCCGTTGACGTCGCCGCCGGCGTTCAAATCTGCCGTATCGGCATCCACGGCCGCCCCGGTGATGTTACGCGTCGCCGTCAGGATGACATCTTCACTCACTGAGGCGGTCAGATTCACGATATTGACCGCGGCTGTCCCTCCAACGGTCAGATCTCCAACCACGTCAGCCGTCACACCGGTGACATCCATGGTAGCATCGATGGCGGCGTTATTGCCACCCCCGCCGTCCTCGTCTTTCACAGCCACCGTCGAGTCGATGATCGCCCCGTCGAGGGCGTCGATATCGACGTCGCCCTCCTCGGAGATAAAGTTGCCGCCTGTTATAAAGGTACCGGCGGTCACGGTGACGGTCTGAGCCGACTCGACGGTTACGCCGTCAATCTCCTCGGCCGCCACCACCAGGGCGAAGTTATCGTTCGAATCGTCGTCGTCCTTCACGAAGATGGTGCTGTCGATGATGCTGCCGCCGGCGTCGATAGAAACGTCGTCTTCGGTGGAGATGAACGAGCTGGCTACAATGTCGCTGTCAGCTTTCGCTGTGACGTCCGCTACAGCGGTGACCTCGATACCATCAATCTGGTCACCAGCATCGAGATCGGCGTCACCGGTGGTGTTAACATTCCCACCCTGGATACTGCCGGTCGCGGTGAGCACCGCGTCATTCACGCCTGCATTGACGACATTTCCTACGAGATCGACAGCAGTCAGCACCGCTCACTTGCCATCCACTGTAGTTCCGCTGATATCAACCGGCGAATCCAAATCAGCGGTATTTCCGGCAACCACATCGGATCCGGTGATGGCCCCTCCCGAGTCAACATTAACATCATTCCCAGCCGAGATTGCGAGACCGGCGATGTGAGTACCCGTATCGAGATCGACGTCGCCGGAAGCGTTGATACCGCCCCCGGTGAGCCCGGTGTCTACTTCCACAATCGCATTCCCCTGGGCCGCATTGATTCCCGGATTTACGAGGAATGAATCGTCCGTGCCGCTAAGATCGGTCGCAGTGACGTTATCTCCTTCCAGGCTCAGGATGCCGCCCAGATCGAGGAGATCGACAAACACATCGCCTTCCTGGGCGGTGATGGTCACATCGTCGAGCGCATTAGTCTGACCGGCATTGGTAAGCCGGATATTGCCGATGTCCGCGGTCAGGATGAGATCGAAGTTGCCGTCGACCGAGTTGGCGCGCGCCGTTGCGAGATCGTCGTCGAGCAGGATGGCATCGGTTCCCGGGATATCCACCCCGGTCGTGCGGATGCTGATATCCTCGGAGAGCACCACGATCTCATCATTCAGGTCGATGAGGCCTGTGCCTTCAATGTTGCCGTTCAAGGTGACGGACCCCGTGGACCCAGCGTCGGTGGGATCGCCGGCATCGATATCGAGATTCTGCAAGGGCACATCGGAACCGGCGGTGCCGAAGACGACGTCGCCGCCAGTCGCCAAGGCCACCACCTGGAGATCCTGAACAGTCGCCGGATCGTCGCTATCGACAAAGCCGTCGGCATTGAAGAGCACATCGCCCGAATTGGAAGTCACGACAGTGGAAGCGGCAGCGACCTCGAGGCGAACCCGGTCGGTTTCGCCAAGATCGATGTCGGTTTCCACCGTGATGGTGCCGTTCACGATGCGGAGCAGGTCAGCGCTCACGGTGAAGTTATCGAGTTCCTCATTCACCGCCGCTCCCGCGTCGGCGTCATCGACCGCGCCATTGAGCGTAACCGTGCCCGCCAAGGCGGTGACGGTGAGGTCATTGTCGGAACCGCCCGCAGCGTCTTCCGTAATGGCCTCGAAGCTGATGTCGCCGGTTGCGCTGCTGGCTGTGGAGTTCCCGTCGACCGTGAGCAGGTCGTTGACACTGATGTTGTCCTCGGCGATCAGAGCAGCCGCCAGGGTAAGGAGCAGATCACCGTCGAGATCGATGCCTTCGGCGGCGGAAATGGTATCATTGATATCGAGGGTATCCGTCGCCATCAGGTCGATGGTGCCGTTGACCGTGGTAGTGATCGTGCCGTCGACAGTGATAATGCGGGCATTGCCGATGATGTCGTCGATGGCGCTGACCGCGGCATTGATGTCGAGCGTGCCGCCGTCTGCATCGTCCGCGCTGTTGGCGTCGAAGACCGTAGATCCACGGCTGTTATTGGTCGCACTGGCGACCCGAATAAGCTCATCCGTGGAGTCCGGATCGGTCACGGTGATGGTGGCCGTCTCCGCGATGATGTCGCCATCGATAATGACCGAGGCTTCCTCATCATCGTCCGCCGTATCATCGGCATCGATGGTGACTTCGCCCCGTGTGCTTTCCACAGTGGCATTGACATTCACCACATCCGTCACATCTACGTCGATATTCTCTACCGCCAGCAAGCCGCCCCCGTCTATGGTGGCCGTCTCGGCGTCGGCATCAATGGAACCGCCTGCGTTGACGATGGTGCCGGCGTGGGCATTCATGAGGAAAGTGTCGTCGGCCGTGATTTGGACATTACCCGTTCCGGAGGTCGCCACTTCAGCGGAATTGGCGTCGCCCGCATCGCCCAGGGTCACGTTGACGCCGTCGAGAATGATATCTCCGTCAACGGCGGAAATCAGGGCATTACTGGCGAAGGCGACCTCCACGTCGGCATCGGTCGACTCGATGTCGATGTTGCCGGATCCCGTGGCCCTTACATCAGCATCTACCTGGACATCGCCTCCGATGGCCTCGGCTGTGATCGCGTCGGCCGAAGTCACGTCACCATTAATGTCTATCAGGCCTTTCGAGGTTGTGATGTCCACTGCACCGCCGGCATCCACATAACCTGTGGCGTTGATATCGACCTCCGTGACCGCGCTGATGGATACGCCATCCTTGGTTTCCACTGGCCCGGCGATATCAACCGTGAAGTCGGTCGAGCTCAGGGCAATGCCGCCGCCTTCCACCGTCACCACACTGTTAAAATCGACGTCACCCGTATTTACGAAAGTGATGCCGGCACGCAGCCCGCGCGTGGACAGGGAAACTTCGGCGTCGTCGCCGGTATTGTCGATGTCGATAGCGGCTTCGCCGAGACCGATGGTATCGCCGGTGATGTTGATGGCCTCAGTATCGATTCCGACGACCTCACCGGCTTCGCTGCTGTCGGCGCCGATGCCTTCGACCGAGTCGAGGTCGAGCGTGAAAGCGGAGATCTCGAACTCGACGTCATCCGCCTCGGACAGAATGGCGCCATCCGCCAGAATCCGAATGGTGTCATCGGTTTGATTCGCGTCCACCCCGGGCTCGCCGGCATCGCTGAAGATCACGATGTCGGCGTCCAGACCACCCACGTTGGTGATGGTGATATCGCCGTCGCCGGTTACCACCCGCTCCAGTTCGAGTTCACGGTTGCCGCTCTGGTCATAGTCGATGGCACCAACCTTCGTGGACAGCAACTCGATGCTGACGGGAGCCTTGTCTTCGTCCTCGTTGGCGATGGCATCGATATCGATGGCCCCGCCGGCTGCACCTACGACTTCACCGACCAGGATCTCGACGCTGAAGAGCTCGAGTTCGCGGTCCTCAGTCGCGCCGATACCGGTCTCCGCCGTGAGGGTCACATCGGCGCCCACGATATCCGTGATACCATCGTCCGTGGCATCCAGAATCTCGCCGGCCACACTCGTGAGTTCGATGACACCCGTATCCGCGACCGTTCCCAATCCTTCATCGGCTGTAACCAAACCAAGGGGTAAGTCGCCCACCAAATCGGTAACCAGGATGGCGCCGTTATCCGCGGAGGTGTCGGCACTGAACGACACTGTTGCGTCCACTTCCACCGGACCAAAGCCTGCTCCACTTCCAGTCCCGATCCCTTCCGCCGTCGCTGTCAGCGAGATGTTCGCACCCACCACGTTGGTGGCGCCGTCAGCCGCCGCCACCAGGTCGATCCCGCCTTCCGCGCTCAACGTTACCGTGTCGTTATCGGTATCCGCCGTCACCATACCCAGCAGCAGGTCATTGTTCGCGCCGGTCTGCGCGTAAGTGATATCTCCATCCGGCGTGGTCAGGCTATTCACCGTCACATCCGCATCGGAGGCATTGCTGATCCCGATCGATCCCGCCCCTCCCGTCACGTCCGCATCCAGCGTAATCGTGCTCGAAAGCTCCAGCGTCGCCGTGCCGCCCACTCCCGTCTTCGCATCCAGGTCCACCACGTCCGCCGCGATGTCCGTGGCCGTGTCCGCGCTCGCGTCCAGGATCTCGCCCAGCGTGCTCTCCAGGGTCACCGTACCGGTATCCGCCTGCACCAGCCCGATGGGCAGATCGCCCACGATGTCCGTCACGGTGATGGCAGCAGGGTCATTGCGCGTGTCGGCGCTAAAACTCACCGTCGCGTTCACTTCGAAGAGGTTCCCGTTAAATACCCCGATCCCCCCTTTATCCGCGATCAGGTCGATGTTGGCGGCCGCTATTTCGGCTGCACCGGCCGCGTTCTGCGCGTCGATCAATCCTTCAACGTCCAAAGTCACCGTGTCGTCCACCAGATCCGCCGTGATCGTGTCCACGATGATGTCCGCCGAGGTTCCCCCCGCGTTCGTCAAGGTCACATCCCCGTCGCCCGTGGTGGCCGTTTCCACCGTCATGTCAAAGTCGCCCCCGCTCTGGTCTACGGTGATGCTTCCCGCCCCCGTAGTCGCGCTGTTCACCACCACGTCCGCGTCCGCGTCCACATCCAGATCAATCGCTCCGGTGGTGGTGTCCGCATCCAGACTGACTACGCTGAACATATCCAAAGCTCCGTTGGCGCCCGTGCCGATCCCGGTTTTCGCATTCAGGTCGATCGTATCGGCCGTAATTTCCACGGTCGCCGCGTCGGAAGCGACGATAGCACCGTCAACTGCGTCGGTAGCAGTCAGAGTAACGCTACCCGCGCCGGCGTCGACCACGCCCACAACCATTTCACCATCAACTTCCGTAATGTTGATGACGCCGTCGGTATCGGACACGTCGGCGTTTACCGTGGCGGTGCCGCTGTCGATCTCGAGAGCGCTGCTGGTGGTTTCCTGGGCGATGTCGCCGTTCTCAGCCCGCAGATCGATGGTTTCCGCCAGGATCTCGGCATCCGCGTCGGCGCCGGCATTCAGCTCCAGAATGCTGCCATTCGTGGCGTCGATGTCGACCAGCCCGGCCAGGCTCGTCACGGGAGCCTGCGTGGTGTCATCAATCAAGGTCTGATTGACGGTGACAGTTCCGTCAGCGCTGAAGCGCACATCGTTATCGGCCAGAATCGTCACCGTGCCCGGGGTCACCTGGCCCACGCCCTGGTCCTTCAGGCCCACCGTGGAGAGAACTGCCCCGTCAATAAGCGCATCGAAGCTCCCTGCGCCGCCGGCGTCACCGGCGGTAAGCGTGACGCCGCCGCCATCGCGCGAGGTCACAGCTCCACCGGCGGCCACCGTCAGGTCGCCCTGCTCCGTCGTGATAATGACGTCGCCGCTGTTGGTTGCTTCAACGCCGACATCGCCCTGGATGGCGTTGGTGATGATCAGATCAACACCGGCCACAAGCTCGGTGATTTCGATATTCGCGGTTGCGTCGGCACCAGCGATTGGAGTGTTCGTCAGGTCGACATCATCGACCGTAGTTTCGATGGCGTCCCCGTTGCCGATACCGCTCACCGCGGCGATTGTCAGGGTGCTGGCGTCGACATTCAACGCATCATCGGCATCGGCATCACTGACGGCGCCCACGCTGGACAAAGTGACGGTACCGGTGTCCGCGTCGACGACTCCGATGGGGAAACCACCGGCGACATCGCTCAGGTCGATATTGCCGTCGGCCGTGGTGCTGTCGGCATCGAGTTCGGTAGTGACGTCGACCTCGATGGTGGCTGTCGCACCGATGCCGCCGCCGTTAGCCGTCAGCGTCACCGTTGCGCCCACGATGTCGGCAGCGTCATCGGCCAGGAGGGTCTCCTCGATCGCCTCTTCCGCGGTCAGGACCACGTCACCATCGCCCGCATTGATCAGCTCAGCCAGGAGGTTCCCGAGAATGTCATCGATAAAGATATTGCTGCCATCCGTGGAGGTATCGGCACGCAGACTCACCGTCACGTTAACTTCCAAGGTGTTAACCTTACTCACGACCCCTGTTCCGATGCCGTCGGCCGTCGTGGTGAGGTCGATGTTGGCAGCGGCAATTTCCGCGACCGTGGCAGTGTCGGCATCGGCGTCGATACCGCCCTCGGCGGTGATTGTCACGGTGTCGTCGGCGAGATCAGCGGTAATGGAGCCGACGCGAAGACCGAAGGCTCCTGTCTGGTCGTAGGTAATATCACCGTCGGTGGTCGTCTGGCTGTTTACCGTGACGACCGCATCCGCCACGTTATCGGTATCGATGTCGCCTGTCGTGGTATCGGCATCGAGGGTCTCCACGCTGGCCAGTTCGAGGGCCGCACCTGCGCCAATTCCGGTAAATGCGTCTAATTCAACCGTGTCGGCAATGATATCGGCGGTGCTATCCGCAGTAGCGTCGTCGATCGTGCCCACGATGGTCTTCAGCGTCACGGTCCCGGCGCCCGCGGCCACCAGGCCGATGGGGAAGTCAACAGCGACATCTTTAACCGTGATGTCACCGTCGTCGCCGGCATCGGTATCGGCGCTGAAGCTCACCGTCGCGTTGACGTCGAAGCTGTTGCCGGCCGCGTTCGCGCCGTCGGTTCCAATGCCTCCATCGCCGGCGGTCAGGTCAATCGTGGCACCGACAATCTCGGTGTTGGCCACGGCCAGAGTCGCGGTGATGGCACCGCCAGCCGTGATTGTCACTGTGTCATCGGTGGTGTCCACACTCACCGTGGTGATGTCGATGACCGACGCTGCGGTGCCCGAAGCGCTGATCGTCACATCGCCGTCGGTTGTGGTCACGGTGGTAAGCGTCAGGGCCTGATCGCCCGTCTGAACGTAGGAAATATTCCCGCCGCCTGTCGTGATCGAGTTCACCGTCACGGCCTCGTCAGCCACGTTGGAAAGGGCTATGGCTCCGGTCGTGGCGTCGGCTTCGATGGTGTCGATGCCGGACATCTCGAGCGCACCCGAGGCACCCGAACCGATACCCTCCTCAGCGTCGATCTGAATCTCAGCGGCAGCCACCGCCATGACGATATCGACCGCGGAATCGCCACCGTCGAGAACTTCGCCGCTGGTGCTGTCGATAACGATTTCATCACCTCCAGCGGCAGAATTCGTGACTACACTACCCAGAGTGATATCCTCGTTCGCGGTCATGGTGATGGTTCCGGTGCCGGCGTTGATGACAGCGCTGTCGCCGTCCACATCGGCCATGAAGATTTCGCCGCCGAAGGGCGCTCCGGTGGTGTCGTCATCGGCCGTCACGACCACGTTGCCCGAGGTCGAGGTGACATCGCCTTCAGCGCCGAAGAGCACATCGTCGTCGGCTACTATATTAATATTACCGGAGGAAGTGGTTACGCCGTCGTTCGCGGTAATCGAACTCTCGGCCCCGCGGGCGTCGAGATCGACCTGTCCCGTTTCGGCGACCACGCCGGACTGATCCTCGTTCAACGTGATCGATCCCGCGTTGGCAATCACACTGACAGTGCCATCGACCGCGTTCTGCAGAATGCGGTCGATGGCGATGGCATCGGTCTCATTAATCTGAATGTTGCCCGCTGCCGCGCCGGTGCCGTCAAGGTTTTGTGCGTCGAGCGTATCCACCGAGGTATCGAGCGCGGTGGCACTGCCGATACCGTCTTGCGCAATCATTACGAGGGTGCCTGCAGCGATGTCCGCATCAGCCGCGTTGGTTTCAAAAATGGCGCCTTCGGGAGCGATCAAGGTCACGGTATCCTCGAGGGCGGTAATGCTGGAGGCCTCGATGTCACCGGTAGTGGCGGTGAGGGAGAAGTCGCCGCCGACATTGACCAGGCTGCCCACGGTTACGTCCTCGGTGTTGATGCTGGCCACGTTCGTGCCGGTCGTATTACCGGTTTCCACGAGTGTGACCGGCCCGATGACGTCGGCAATCTGCAGTACGTCGATGGTGGTATCGATCGGTGAAGCGGCCGTGCCCACATTGGTGCCGCCGTCGATATCGAAGGTATCGGCGATGATGTTCTCGGTGGCATCGTTCGTCGCCTCGGTAATGGAATCGACCGCCGTAAGGGTGACTTCGTCATCCTCGGCCGTGATCACACCAATAATCATTCCGCCATTACCGGTAGTCGTGAGGGTGACGTCACCGGCCCCTCCAGCCGTCACGATGGTGGCGGTCAGGTCGCCATCGTCGAGGGTGCTGGAAATATTCCCTTCCGCGGCAATGACTGAAGCGATGGTCAGGTTCCCACCACCGAACTGATCCAGGGTAATATCGGATCCCGTGGTACCGGCCGCGTTGAGGGTGGCGGTGACCGGAATTACGGAGGTATTGTTGAGAATAATGTCCTCCGTGGCGGCGGCCCCGGCGAGGCCCTGATCGGCATCGATGGTTTGGGCGGAAAGATCGAGCACAATGCGCCCGGCCGCATCGAGATCTACCTCCGATGCGATGACATCGGGCAGCAGGTCCGCATCTTCACCACCAGTGATCTTGCCCACCGCGTCGTCCCCGTCCGCGGTCAACGTGACTTTCGCGGTTCCGGCGTCGATGAGCCCGTTGATCACAATGTCATCCGAGGTGCCCGCCGAATTGTTGGTATCCAGCGCGATCAGCGTGACGTCGTCATCACTCGTAATCAGTCGGGTTGCAGTGATATCTCCGTCGGTGGTCCGCACGAGCACGGTACCGTCGGTCGCCACATCGATGAGGTTGATCAAACTCGTCTCGAGTATGGTCAAGGTCCCGTCAATGATGCCCTCGAAGTTGGTGATGTCGGTGAGGATATTGACATTTCCGCCGGCATTCGTCTCCAGATCCGTCGAGGTCACCAGGTCAACTCCCACGGTATCTCCGGTAACATCTCCAAACACATTCATCTCCACACGATCGTCGACCGCCGTGATCACCTCGAAGTCGAGCTTGCCGGTGAGGACATTGATGAAGATGTCGCTATCGGCGCCGCCCGCTGTGATTAAGGTCACATTGGTAGTGGGCTCGGAGGTTACGGTGACCGACCCGTCAATAGTGGTGATGTTGGTCACAGTAAGTACGCCGCTTCCATTGTGCGTGAAGACTACATTGCCGCTGTCCCCGCCGGCGTCACCATTGGTGATGGTCAAGGCTGTGAGGTTGTTGTTCGTGCTTTCGGCGAACACATTGCCCGTGCGGTTGTCGATCGTGATCGCTTCGGTGCCCTCGACCGAGACCTCGTCCGTATTACCCACACCGGTATCCGCGGTCAGTGTGACGGTATCGGCAGCAAAGGTCGCCCCATTGATGGCCGCCGCGGCGGCGCCACTGGGAAGGGCTGTCGCCGTAATCAGGTCGTCCGCATCGGTGCGTGCGACGATGTCGTCGATGTTGACGGCCGTCAGCGTTATGTCCGCGGAAACCGTGCCTTCACCCTTCACATCGACACTGCCGCCGACGATGTCTCCGTCGCCCGTGGTGTCGAAGTCCGCGGTCAGCACCGCTGTGGTCTTGGCCACGATATCGGACTGGGAAATGTCCTCATCCGCCTGGAAGATCACGTTGTCTTCAAAGGAAGTCGCATTGACATTGCGGATGTCACCCCCGCCCGCCGTCACCGTAACGGTATCGACCGCGGTGACCAGCGTACCATCGATACTGCCGTCGGACGCGGTCAAGGTTGCCACGGCGCCGATGGCGCCTTCGATTCCCGCGTTAATATTGCCACCGATGATATCCCCCGTGTCGGCAGTAAGAATCGCGTTCTGGCCGGCATTTATCTCGACACCGCTGATGTCGACTTCCGCCGTCATGGCAACGTTACCGACAGTGGGCGTCGAAATCGTGGTGCCGATAATGCTCTGGCTTACCGATTCGATGGTGACGTCGTCGCTGGCATTAATGGAGCCTCCCGTGATATCTCCCTGCGAGGTAAAGGTCACAGTAGCATCGGAGTCGATCTCGTTACCCGTGGAGGTGCCGGTGGCGGTGACGATGACGTCGTTCTCAGTGAGGATCTCATTGGCTACAAGGAATGCACCGTTGACCGTGACGTCGCCAATCGCATCGATTGCGATTCCGACGATGTTGCTACCGGCGTCAACGTCGACCGTAGCGGTGTCCGGGCTGTTGACGTCGAGGTTGCGAGTGACGATCACGATGGCGTCGACGTTTCCGTTGGTGGCATCGATGTCGACCAGGCCCTCCTCGGCAAAATAAGTGCCCTCGATGATGCTCTGATCGGCCAGCACCGAGATGTCGGTCAGGGCGCTGACGTTAGTCGAGGTGATATCGGTACCTGCGTCCAGATCGACATCGGCCCCGGTCGAGGTGATATCTGCGTTGGCAACGGAACCGGCCGTCGCGGTGACCTTTGCGGTGCTGGCGGCATTGACCGTGGCCCCGTCGATATCGGAAGCCGTGGCAGTCAGGGTAACGGTGCTGGTGTTGGAAGTGTAGGATCCGTCGATTATCCCTTCACCCGCATCTACCGTCACCGTGGTCTCGGCGTTGGCGTTGGTGGCTACGAAGTCGATGCTGGCATCGAGATCGATATTGGCGCTGGTGGAAGTGAAGTCGGCATTGTTGATCGAACCATCCTGGGTAACCGCGATAATCTCATTGACCGCGGTAACGATCAGGCCGTCGATATCGCCGCCACCGATGAGGTCTTGATCCGCCGTAATGGTCGCCGTCGTTCCGGAGAAGATGACTCCTCCGCTGACACTGACATCGGCGTCAAATACGACACTTCGACCATCGATTACCACACCCACGATATTCTCACCCGAATCGACCAGAACGTCGCGGCGGCTGGATACGCTGATCCCGGTGATATCGTTACCCTGGGTCCCTCCGGTCCCGGTGATCAAGTCGACATTATCGCCCGCGTTGATAGTGCCGCCGGTAATTTCACCCTCGGAGTTAATCTCAACCGCGAAATCGGCGTCGATTATGTTGCCCGTGGCGAACGCGATGCCGATGCCGGCAATCGGGTCGTTGGCATCGATCAGAACCGAGTCGTTGGTCTGAATGATGTTTCCGGTAATGAACTCGCCTTTAAGGGTCACGTCCGGATCGGTAACGCCTACCCCGTCATCGGTTCCATCCTTGTCGATCGTGTTCCCGGTAACCCCGAAGGTCGCGGAAAGCAGAACGTCCCCTGCGGTCAGGATGTTCGATCCAACGATATCGCCAACCGTGAACGCTCCTCCTCCGGTGGCCGTGAGGGTGACATTACCGTTGGCCGTCACGCCGACATCCGTAATGTCGGCCCCGGTGGAGGTCAGATCGGCGGTCGTATTGGCGTCGACGTTAATACCGTTAATCAGGCCGGTGGCCGTGATGACAGCAGTCGTGGTGGTGGCGGTGGCCTCGCCGCCCACAATATCGCCTGAAGCGGTCAAGGCGAAGGACGTTCCGGTGAATCCGGAATCCCGGATGTCGTTCACGTCGACGGTGTTGGTCGAGGTCGCGCTGACGAAGATCGACCCCTCGACGTCGCCTATCAGGTCGAGGTCGATGGCGCCGACGACGTTGGCCTCAACGCCGACTGCGTCGATGGTGTTACCGTCGGTGCCGAAATCGAGCGTCCCGGACTCGATGACCAACCCGGTAACGTCTCCCTTGGTGTCAATATTGGCATTCCCGGACACCTGAATCGTACCGCCCGCGATGTCGCCCGCACCAGTTACGCCTGCGTCCACCGTAGTGCTCACAGCAACGATACTGAGCGACGCTATGTCGACATCGGCGTCCACGTCGGCATCGGTGGCCGAGGTCACCGTAAGCACGTTGATATTGCCGTCGGTCTCGATGGTCGAATTCTCACCGGCGCCGGTTCCGGTCGACTCAACTGTGAGATTGGTAATGTCAGCCACATCGGCGGCTTGCGTCACCGCCTTGACCGTCACATCGACACCGGAAGCTCCACTATCGACGATATCATTGGCATCGACCGTCACGGTCGAAAACCCGATCAGGCTGGTCCCGTCCATATCACCGATGGCATTGACATCGATGGCCCCGTCAGCCTGCACGTCGACGTTGCTGACGTTAATCACGGTGCCCGCACCGGTGTCGATGGTAACGGCGCCTGTAGCGTCGACACTCGTGTTGGTCACATCCGCGGTGGCATCGAGTTCGGCCGAGTTCGCGCTATTGACCAGGAGTCCGCTGATGGAACCGGCGGTGGCCTGGAGGTCCACGTTGCCCGTCCCACTCAACATGGTGACGGTGGCGTTGATCAGATCCGTTCCGGTCAGGGTTGCTGTGCCCCCCGTGGTAATCGTGATGCCGTCCACATCGCCTGTGGTGGCGGTGAAGTCTCCCGTTCCGTCCGCGAAGACGTTGCCCCCCTGAATACTGACATTGGCATCGAAGTCGACGTTCTCCGCGGCATTAATGGTGACGCCGAGAATGTTGTCCGTATCGGTGATGTCGCCGGCGGCGCCCGCGGCGCCGCCATCGAAGCCGATAATCACGTCGCCATCGGCATCTACGGTGATGCCGTTCACATCCTGCTCGGCGTCGAGAACTACAGAATCGGTGCTGTCGGCGCTGATATCGAGGGTTGCGAAGGTGGAGCCGATGATGCTGCCGCCGGTGACATCGAAATCAATGCCCGCGTCCTCGGAAAGGAAGGATCCGTCGATCACATCGCGTCCCACGTCAGCCGTGATGGTGGTGAGGGCGCTGACATCCGTCGCGCTGATATCCAGGTTGGCGGTCAGGGCCACAGTCAATTCCTGGGAAGTGAAACTCGAATTCGAGATCGAGCCTCCGGTAGCGCCGGTGGTCGCTGTAATGGCATCCTCGGCCGTCACCACCAGACCGTCGATGTCCCCCACTCCATCGCCGTCATCGTCCGCCGTAATCGCGGCTGTCGTGAGCGACTGAACGGTGCTCCCACTGATAGTTTCGTCGGCCGTGACTACGACCGCCTGACCGTCGAGCGAGACATCAATTATGCTCTCGCCTGAATCGACCGTCACATTTCGGCGGCCCGAAATGCTGATGCCGGTAATGTTATTACCAAGCGTGCCGCCGGTACCGGTTGTGAGCATGACATCATCACCGGCATTGATAGTGCCGCCGGTAATCTCACCCTCGGAGTTGATCTCAACGGCAAAGTCGGCGTCGATGATGTTGCCCGTAGCAAACGCCAGACCGGCGCCCGCAATCGGGTCGTTGGCGTCGATCAGCACAGAGTCATTAGTCTGAATGATGTTGCCCGTAATAAATTCACCGGTCAGCACGACATCGGCATCGGTCGCACCCACACCATCGTCGGTCGTGTCCTTATCGATCGAATTCCCGGTGATTCCGAAGGTAGCGGTAAGTTCGACACGCCCGGAGGTCACGATATTTGAACCCGTGATATCGCCCGCCGTAGGCGTGCCTTTCGCCTCCAGGGTGACATCGCCATTGGCGGTTACCCCGACGTCGGTGATATCGAAGGAGGTCGAAGTAATGTCAGCCGTAGTATTGGCGTCGACGTTGATACCATTGATCAAACCAGTTGCCGTGACGACGGCCGTGGTCGCCGTGGCGGTTGCTTCTCCGCCGATGATATCACCGGTCGCCGTGAGCGCGAAGGAGGTGCCGGTAAACCCGGAATCGCGAATGTCGTTCACATCTACCGTATTGGTGGAAGTCGCGCTGACGAAGATCGAGCCCTCGACGTCGCCCGTAAGATCGAGATCGATGGCCGCCACCACGTTGGCTTCCACGCCGACCGCATCGATCGTGTTCCCGTCGGTTCCGAAATCGAGAGAGCCCGCTTCGATGACCAGACCGGTGACATCACCCTTGGTATCGATGTTGGCGTTGCCGGAAACCTGAATAGTACCGCCCGCGATATCGCCCGCGCCCCCAACGCCGGCGTCCACCGTGGTGCTCACGGCAACGATACTGAGCGACGCTATGTCGACGTCGGCGTCCACGTCGGCATCGGTGGCCGAGGTCACCGTAAGCACGTTGATGTTGCCGTCGGCCTCGATGGTAGCGTTGTCACCGGCGCCCGTTCCGGTGGTTTCGACCGTCAAATCGGTAATGTCGGCTACGTCGGCGCCCTGCGTTACCGCTTTTACAGTGACATCGACGCCGGAGGCGCCGCTATCGGTAATGTCGTTGGCATCGGCCGTGACGGTGGCGAAACTGACCAGGCTGCTGCCGTCCAGGTCTCCGATGGCATTCACGTCGATGTTTCCTGTAGCCTGGATATCGACATTGCTGACATTCACTACGGTGCCCGCGCCGGTGTCGATGGTGACCGCGTCGGCCGCATCGATACTGGAGTTCACCACATCAACGGTGGCGTCAATTTCGACGTCATTGGCGCTGCTGATGGTCATCCCGCTGACGGAACCGGCGGTGGCCTGAATATCAACCAGCGATGCCGCCCCCAGCATGGTCACGGTTCCATTGAGGATATCGGTGCCGGTAACGGTGGCGGTATCGCCTGAGTTGACCGTGACGCCGTCGACATCACCCGCCGTGGCCGTCAGGGTTGCGGTGGTACCGGCGCGGTAGGTGCCCCCGGTTATGTCGACGTCGGATTCCAGTGTGATGGCGCCGGCCGCATCCACCGTATTTCCAGTGATATCGGCGATCCCAGTTACCGGGTTGTCGTTGGCATCGAGCGTTACCGAGCCGTCCGAGGTGACGACATTGCCGGAGAGGTTGCGGCCATCCGCTACAACCGAGGTCGCTGAGGTGTCATTATTATTGATGATATTGCCGGTTACGTTGGTCGTAGCGTCGATGTCGATCACGCCGCCGTCTCCATCGGTGTCGCCCTCGATGCTGTTTCCGGTCACATTGACCGTGGTCAGGTCGGTGCCGAGATTGATGCGCTCGGCCGCCTGGATGTTATTGTTCACGATATTGCCGGTATTGGCATTCAAGTTGACCGTGTTGGCACTGACCACGGTAACCCCGTTGATATCGCCGGAAGTGGCATCGAGTTCGGCATCGTCGAAGGCATCGGTACCGAGCACCGTCACCGAGCCATTGAAGATATTATCGCCGTCGATGTCGGTATCGTCGGCGCGAACAATGGCGCCGTCGATGGAACCGTCGGCGGAAACATCGGCCAATCCCAACGGAGCGGTCACTTCGAGGTTGACGATGTCGCCGTTATCGCGGGTATCGACGACCGCGCTGGTGGTGGTGGCCAGGACCGAACCGCCTTCAATGCTGTCGGCATCGAGATCGACCGAGGTGCCCGTGATATCGGAGTCATTCACCGCCCCGTTCTCTGCGTTCACCGTCGCCGCGGCCGCCGAAAGCACACTGAGTTTCGTGATATCCCCATC
This sequence comes from Opitutales bacterium, assembly GCA_963665345.2. Lineage (GTDB taxonomy): Bacteria > Verrucomicrobiota > Verrucomicrobiia > Opitutales > CAXXNP01. The sequence continues at coordinate 1,120,908 of OY762281.2, read as the reverse complement.
ACTGGCGCCGCCCCTCCGGGCCGTCACGGTGACCGTCCCGGTGGTCGAGGTGAGGGTCGTATTGACGATGTCGGCCTCCGCATCGGCTGTAATCACGGTGCCGGTGGCCTCTACATTGCGAATATTGCTCGAATTCGTCGCATCCTCGGCGGAATCGGCATCCAAGGTAACGGTGTTGGAACCGTTGATCAGGATTCCATCGATATTGCCCTGGTCCACCTTCACGGTCACCACCCCGATCGCATCTACCGTACCGCCGGATATATCGCCCTCCGTGGCATCGAGACTCACCCCGGCCGCGGCCTGAATTTCATTCCCGGTAATGTTGTCATCCGCATTCAGGATGACGTCGCCGGTGCCGCCCACGCTGGCGATGGAAATCCCGTTAATATCGCCCCCTAGACCCGCCGATGTGGTCAAGGTGACGGCGTCGCTGGTATTAATTGTACCGCCGGATATATCGCCGTCGGCGGTAATCGTTACGTCCGCGTCGCCATCGATTTCATTTCCGGTAACGAAGCCGACGGGGAAGCCGACCACCCCACCCGGATCGGTGCCGATACCGATGTCGCCTGTCACCCGGAAGGCATTGCCCACCACAAAGACGCTTCCGTCCACGGTGACGTCGCCACCCGTGCTGGTGATGGTGTTGCCCGCAAAGTCGTTGAAATTGACGATCGTGATGATCCCCTCGGCCGGGTTCAGAGAGCTGGCACTGAAGATCGAGTCGAGGATGTCATTACCGGCGTCGATGAGCGCAGTATCCACTGACGACGTCTGAAGCCCGAGGATATCGGTGCCCGCGTCGACGTCGATATTGTCGGAGCCGATTACATTCCCACCGAAGATAGTGCCGGCAGTGGCATTCATCACGGCGCGCGAAGCGGTCCCGGTCGAGGTGACCGTGCTATCGAGGATATTGCCCGTCGTCGCGGTCATGGACGCGGTGTCCAAAGTGCCCGCCGCACCGCTGCCGGTGGCAGCCGCGGTGATATCGAGATCCTCGATATTTCCGGTAGTGGCAATGACGACAACCGAATCGCCGGTAGTCCCGCCACTCGACTCCATCCGTCCGCCCCGGAACCCGTCATTGGCCTCGGCGAAGATGCCTCCGGTGGCGTCGATTTCTACCCCCTCGATGCGGCCGTCGCCCGAAGCATCGTCGTCCGTGGCGATCAGGCGTACATCGAACGTAGCTGGAGCGGTCAAGCTGTCGAGAGGATTGCCGCCATCTACATCTATGATCACTCCGTTGATACGGCCGTTGCTGGCGTCGAGGTCGGCTACGTCAGTACCCTGAGCAATATTGGGCAATCCGCTGGAGTTGAAAATGGAGTCAAAGGAAATCACGAAGACGGTGTTGTCGACAGCCGTAACGACGCCGAGGTCGATATTCTTGGTTCCCGTATCATCCCCGGTGGTATCCGCGTTGGTGGTGGTCAGGGTGATGTCACCGGCATCCGCGGCATCATCTCCGGCGACAACCTCACGGGCGATAAGATCGGCCTCGTCCACCGTGACCGTGATGGTTGCAGCAGCGCCGGCCGCACTAGTCCCCGACTGGATGGAGAGGATCTCCAGGTCTCCGGTATCGTCCGCGCTGGCCACGCCGTCGTTCTGGACAAACGTGATGGTAGTCCCCGCAGTTCCCTCCAGGGTGGTGTCCACGGTCGTTATATTAGTATTATTATAAGAGGTACCGGCCGCGAAGGTGATGCTCGAACTCGTGGTCGTGGTTTCGAGTGTACCGGTCGCGCCGATAGCCGCGCTGGCCTCGAGGATGATGTCTGCAGCCGTGATCTCGACCACGCCGTCACCCGCACCCGGTCCCTCGATGGCGCCATCGTTCGCGTCAAGGTCGGCGGTCCCGCCGGTGGCGTCGATGGCGCTGTTGACCAGGGTGATGCCGTTCGCGGCATCGAGGGTGACCCGGTCACCCAGAGCCGTCACGGTCGCGTCGATATCGATGTCGCCCGCCGTGTTGGTGGTAAGCGTCACGCTGCCGTCACCCCCCGCCGTGATTCCGGAAGTCGTGACCTGCAACACGTCGGTGCTGACGGCGCCGGTGTTGTCGATGGCAATGTCGCCGTCCGTGGTCGTGCTCTTCTGCACAATGAGGTCGACGTCCCCGGTCTGGTCGAAGTCGATGTTGCCGATCCCCGTGGTCAGCGAAGTGGCCGTAATGTCGGTATTGGCCGGTGCCGTGTGAATCAGGTTGATGTCGCCCGAGGTGCTGTCCGCCGAGATGGTATCGGTCGCGGTGTTGACGATGGCCAACTCGATAGGAGCGGAGTCACCGATACCGGTTTCGGCATCGAGATCGATGTTACCGCCCGTGATCACGGTGTCGTTGTTGTCACCGTCGATATTGGCGTCGTTCACGGCTCCGCCGGAGTCCAGCGATACATCGCCCGTATCGGAGTTCACCAGGTCGACCGGGAAGTTGTTCACGTCCCTGATGGTGATATCGCCGGTGCCTGTCGCCACCGCATTGAGTGAATCGATGGCATCGATCTCAAGGTCGGCATTGCCGTCCACTGCGACTGCTCCCGTGCCCCCACCGGAGGGATTGGTTCCTGAAGCTATAAAGCCGTTGCGATCGACGTTCAGATCGATGGTGCCGCCAACGATCTTGGTATTTGTATCACCGGAGGTATCGATAATTGACCGTCCGTCCTCGTCCGCGCCACTGTCGGTCGTGATGGTGACAGTTCCAAGCGTGCGGACCTGACCACCTGCCCCAAAGACAACGTCGTCGTCCGCCGTCAGGGTGATGGTTCCGGTAGTGGAAGCCACCAGGTGACCGATGGTGATATCGCCCCCGTGAATATCGTCGACGTCCCCCGTCGTTCCGTCGCTGTCGACGTCACCTATTCCCGTAGCCACGATCGTGATCGAGTGGTCGCCCGTCACCACAATGCCCTCGGAAGTGGTAAAGAACGCCGCGCTGATATCGACGTCATCATCGATGACGGAGTTATCGATGGAGACGCTATTGATGGCGTCGATCATGACGATGCCCGGAATAGACAGGGTGCCGTTGATGGTGACGCTGTTGGCGCCCGGGAGATCGGCGGCAGGAACCGCAGGATCGACTTCGTCGACCGTAAAGGCCATCAACTCCGTGACATTATCCAGTGTGACGTCACCGAAGAACCCGGCATCGAGGGTGAGATTGAACTGACCCGACATGGAGTTCTCGGCAGTCGGTGCGCTGGCGAATATGATGTCGGCGCCCTCACCCGTAGCGTCACCGCTATCGTTATCCTCTTCCTGGCTGGTGTTGATCAATACATCCGCTCCCAGGATCACGTTACGAGCGCCGGAGAAATCAAGACGGGCTCCGTCAGCCGCTCCGACCTTGGTTTCGCCGCCACTCGTGGAAATATCACCGAGCAGGGTCGTGCGCCCGGTCGAACTCACGGTCATAGCGCCGAAGGTGGACGATTGCAGGGCATCGGCAAAGCCGGTGACGCCCTCCAGGCCGACCGCGCCCAGCAGGACGTTGGTGGCATTGGCCGCTACCGTCAGGCTGCTGCCGTCGGCCGCGTCGATGGCGCCGCCGGAAAGGTCGACTTCACCGTTTTCGGTATTGGTGAAGGTGAAGGTGCGGGCAGTAACCGTGGTCAGGTCGCCGTCGAGCTCGATATCGCGGGCTGCCCCCAGATCCAGACCCTCATCGGTATCGATATCTCCGTATAGGGTCGTCAGACCGGTACCGGCGGCAATAACCTGCAGGAAGTTAACGTCCACATCCCCGATCTCGACATCGGCGGTGGCCCCGCTGCCGGCGTCGAGGATGAGGTCGAAATCGCCGGAAATGGTGTCCAGATCGTCGGTCCCGAGTTCGATGCCCGTATTCGCGGTATCGATCTCCACATCGGCAGCGAGCACGATGGCATCGACCTCTGCATCGGTCTGCATATCGACCGTAATCGCCGCGCTCACTCCCGAAGTGACGATGTCGCCGCCCAAGGTGATTGTTCCGTTGCCGCCACCCGCAGCATTCTCATTGGCCGAACTCACTTCAATGCGATTCAAACCGGTGATGGCGCCCACCGTACCCAGGCTGACCGCCCCACCGGTAAAAGCACCTACATTGTCGATATTGGTATTGATCACCAAGGCCTGAAAGCCGTCCACAGTACCGTCGACGTTGCCATTCAGGCTGAACAGAACGCTCCCGGCCGAACTGTCGTTTCCGGCTTCCGTATCGATAGTAACGGTATCGACGGTGCCTGCCGTCAGATCCAGGTCCAGCAGCACAACCAGCGGCGTATCCCGGAAATCGACGGTTCCCGAGTCGGTCGAGATATTGCCGCCCAGTTGCGCGCGCGCCGCGTTGACGTCGATATCGCCCATCTCGCCTCCACCTGTGCCCGCCCCTGCATCAAAGAGAACGGTTCCGTCCGTAGCATTGACTTCCAGGTCCTGGGTTCCGGCAGCCGCGGCGGTAATCGTTTCTAAGAAGGTAATGTCACCATCAACGGATGTGATGATGGACTCTTCGTTCGCCGCCACGCCGTCGAGGGTCACGTCGTCGTTGAGGTCCACATCATCCTCGGCGGTCAGGTTGTTGGCCAAAGTGAAGGTTGTGTCTCCGTCCAGATCAATGGCATCCGCCGCCACAATCGCGTTGTCGATGTCCAGCGCATCCGTCGCCGCCAGGTCCACCGACCCCTGCGAGGTCGTCGTGATGTCCCCGCTCACGGTCACATCGGCCGCATCCGCGGTGATCGTATCGACTGCGTTCACGCTTCCGTCAAAGGTAATGATCGAGTTGCCCGCCGTGCTCGAGGCATTCAGGTCGAACCCGCCCTCGGTGTTGGCAGAGCCGCCAATGGTGATCGTAGAGTCGTCGGCTCCCGTCGTGTCCGTTGCGTTCACCGTCACATCGTCGCCCACCACGTTTGCATTGATGTCCACCGAACTGGCCACACCGGCAGTCGTGTTCGCCGCCGTCAGCGTCACCGCGCTCGTGGTGCTTTCGATGGTGCTGTTGACCGTGATGTCGTCGTTGACCGTCACCCTCACTGCTCCGTCAGCTCGGATCCCCGCCGCGTCGATCGTCGCGATGTCCGTCTCCGCCGCCGCGTCGTTCACCGTGATGCTTACCGTACCCCCGGCTATGATCACGCTGTCAGCCGTGTCGGCTGTGCCTCCCCCAGCGTCTGCCGCGGTCATCACGAAACTTTCCGTCGCCGCTACCACCACGTTGCCGTCGCCGGTCGTCACCACACGCCCGTCGGCGTAGTCGTCCGCTCCGGTTGCGCCGGTGTCCGCTCCCAGAATCACATCCTGCGCCGTAAAAGTGATCACCCCGTTGACCGCGCTCACCGTCGCGTTCGTCGCCCCTGCCACCGAGCCTATCTGGATGTCGTCATTGGCCGTCAATGAAACACTGGCCGCATTGCTCCCTGCGATGTCTCCGTCCACCACGATGTCCACCGTCGCCGCCGCTGCCGTGTTGTCGATGCTCACATTGCCTCCGGCCTGGATGCTCCCCGCCGAGGCCACCGTCACCTGACCGGTGATCGCCGTGCCCACCGTCACAGTCCCGCTGGTGAAAAAGTCCCCGTCAAAGTCCACCGTCGTCGCATCCACCACCGACAGACTCTGGATGTCCGCATCGCGTAGCGTCACCGCCGCGTCCGAGTCGATGGTCAGCGTCTGCGCTCCGTCCAGCGCCCCCAGCGAGATCTCTCCGCCGGTTCCGGCCGTGTCGTCGGTCGTTATCGTGATGTCATTGGCCAGCGTCGCCAGTCCACCCGCGGTCAGAATCCTCACCCCTCCGGTCGCCGCCGCCGCATTGGAGGTGATACTGCCCCGCAGCGTCGCCGCGTCTCCCACGATATCCAGCGATCCCGTCGTGATCACCGCCACGTCGGTGGTCCCGTTGCTCGTGGTCAGGTCCAGCTCAAACGTTACCACTCCGTCCGTCGAGGTCCCCGATATGAAGATGTTCCCCTGTTTGCTCTCGATCAATACATTGGCCGTGATCGTGGTGGTCACACTGTGTAACGAGATGTTCCCGGAGGCCGCTACGTTCGCTCCCAACTCCACGTCGTGATCGGCGTCGGTGATGTTCACCGTCAGACTGTCCAACTCCGTCCCTGCCGTCTGGCTCACCCCGCCCAGCACCACATCCCCATCGGCGTTGGTGATGCCCAAATCAAATGTCCCCACTATCGTCGCATCCGCGAAGCTGATGTCCGTGTCGGCCGCCGCCGGGTCGTCGTCGCTGGTGATCGAACTGTTCGCAATCAACGTCACCGCATTGCTTGCCGCCGTGCTCTGGAACGTCACCGCTCCGTCCACCGTGATATCTCCATTCAAATTGGTCGTGCGCGTGTCCGCATCCACGCTGATCGGATCCACGTCCAGCGCGCTCTGCCCGATGTCGTTGATCGTAATCGATTGGGCCACCGCATCCGCATTGAGGTCCAGTGTGAACCCGCCCACCACGTCCTGGCTCATCGCAATACTCCCCGCTGTCGATGTGATCGAAGTATTGACGCCAAGGTCGGTGATTACCGTCCCTCCCAGGTCGATTGCATCCTCCACTTCCACCGTCCCACTGGTGATCAGGCTCAGGGTGTCCGCGTCCACCGTCAAGGTCTCCAGGTGGTCGCCCCCCGCGTCATCCACGGTCCCGGCAAAGGTCACCGTCCCGCTGGTCGCGTTCACCGTCAGGTCGCGGTCATCGGCATCCGCCGTCACCGTGCTGTCGAAGTTCCGTCACCGTGCTGTCGAAGTTCACGTTCCCGTCGATCGATTCGATGGTGGGATCGCCGTCCACGGTAAGCCCGTCGTTCACATCGATATTGTTCTCCGCCGACATGCTCTTGGACAACTGGATTGAACTGACCGTGCCCCCGTTGCCGTCCAAGTCAATTCCATTGGCTGAGGTCACCCTCGCGTTGATATCCAGAGTGGTGCCGGCGTGAAAATCGATGGTGCCGTTTTCCGTCGTGGTTACGGTACTGTTCACGTTGATGGTCACAGCGCCCGCGGCCCCGGTATCCTCAACCGTGATATTGCCGGCCGCGGTCAAGGCCGCGTCGATTGTCAAAGTCCCGTCGACCGCCGCGGCGTCGTCGTTCAAAATGACGGTATAGCCGCCAAGTCGGTTAGTACCGCCTAATGTCACTGCATTGGCCCCTCCGGCGGCTCCGACCGTCGACAAGATATCCACCGAGGTGGCGTCGATGTTGCCGTCCACGTCGATCGTTGCGGTTCCCGCATCAGCCGCTTTGAGCGTGATATCGACATCGGAGGTCGAAGAAACCACGTTACCCAAGACCTCCAGCAGGCCATTCCCATCTCCACTCTCATCCAAGGTAATATCCACGTCGGCAAAAGCGCTGATGCTGCCCGTGGCGGCCAGGGTAAGGGTCCCGCCACTGGCTCCGGTCTGGGTCCCGTCGATATCCACGTCGCCCAGGGTGCTGGCAATGCCACCGTCCAGGTCCATATCCAGAGCCGTGCCGGCCGTTTGAGTGGCCCCGATGGTAACGTCGTTAACGGCCGTCACGCTGCTTCCCGCATTCAGCGTCAAGTCTCCTGCCGTGGCCGTCAAGGTGACCGAATCGCTAGCATCGATCGCGCCGGTTGCTCCCAGATCCACGCTGGTTCCGGTGACGGTCGTCTCATCGGTAGTGGTAATGGTGCCGTTGATGGTCCGGCTCCCGCCGCCGTTTACGGTCAGCGCGCCCACATCGACGTCCCTTCCGTCGGCCAGGGTGAACACGCTCGATCCCGGAGTAACGATCAGATCGGTCGCGCCCTGGGTGGAACTGAGCGTGATAACGTTGTTATTGGAAGTAATGGTTACATCGTTGGTAATCGTGGTCAGGCCGACCCCGCCAAAATCCACATCGCCGTCGACCGTTACCGTGGCGCCGTTGATGGTTAAGGTATCGGCATCGACGTCGAGACCGAGGGCATCGGCACCGTCACCGATATTGGTCACGGTTTGGATGCTGACATCGCCATTGTCGGCCGCGAGGGTCAGGTCGAAGGCTCCGGTTACATCGTCATTCAGGTTAATCCCACCGTTGTCGGCCGTGATCGTGCGGTCCGCCGTGGCCAGGGTAAGAAGACCGTTAACGGTCACATTCTGGCCCGCATCGAGCTCGGCATTGAGCTCGGTCTTGCCGGTCAACCTGATACTGCCTTCGAGCGAATCGATAGCGGCAATGACATCGATATCATCGACCGCATCGGTGCCCGCTGTGGCCGAGATGTCGCCGTCGGTTGTCGTGGTGCCCTCGAAATCGATGGTATCGGCATCGAAGATGGTCAACGAATTCAGAGGCTGGGTCCCGCCGGTGGTGCCCAGATCGACGCTTCCGGCGCCCGTGCTGTTCACGTCGATGACCAGATCAAAGGCTCCGTTCAAGGTATCATTGGCATCGGTGGCCAGGATCACGTTGGCATTGGCGTTGGTGATGGTGACATCGGAAATGAGGTTGATGGCCTGCACATTTCCGGCTCCGGCCCCCGCCCCGTCGAGATTGAGGACCGCCCCTTCGATGGTGATGTCCCCGCCCAGGTTGATGGTCGCGGCGGTCACGGTGGTTGTGTTCAGGGCGCCGTTGCTGGCCGTTCCCAGGGAACCATTGAAGGTGGCGGTGCCGTCGCTCAGATCGACCGTGAAGGTGCGGTCGCTAGCGGCCGCACTATCGGCATTGATCGAGCCGTTCAGAACAAATGAACCGTCGGTGCCGGTGGAAGTCGCTGTAACCGCTACATTGGCGCCCAATTCAGCGGCCCCGTTGAGCGTGATAGTGGCAGCGGTTCCGCCGGCCGTTCCGGTGCCGCCGTTGCCCGTAAGGCCACCCTGCAAAGTGATGACGCCGTTGCTCGATTCCAAGGTGATGGCTCCGGCCGCGCCTCCCGCCGCCGCGATTCCATTACTGCCCGACGAGTCGATGCCGGCGACCGTAATATTGTCGTCGGCCGTGACCTCGACGGTGCCGCCCGTTCCGCCCGCTCCAACAAGAGCATTGGTGCCTGTAGCCGTGATACCACTGGTGGCGGAGATGCTGCCCCCGGTTGAAGTCAGGGTAATATTGCCGCCATCGGTACCCACCAACCCGCCGCCAATGGCGCCGCCGTTACTGGTAATGCCGGCGTTGGCTGCGATATCACCGCCCGCATTGACGCTTAGATCCGCGCCATCGGTATCGGTGCCGCCGGTCCCGGTATAGGCCCCTGTGATCGTGACGTCTCCGCTGGGCGCGCTCACCGTCAAACCAAAGTCGCCGGTGTCGGTGACGGTGCTGTTGAAATTCACGTTTCCGCTGGTGCTGGCCACCGTGGTGGTGGAGACCAGGGTCACGGTATCGCCAAACGTCACATCGCTGTTGGTTCCTTTCACTTCCTGTCCGATGTTGGCGGGACCGGAAACATCGACGCCGCCCCCTGCCACGACCTTTGTGTCGGCGTCATTATTCATGGTAAAGGCCGCCACCGCCGCGTTGTTTATGTCTACCTGTCCGATTCCGGTGCTTACCAGTTGCCCGAAGAAGGCGCCCGTACCGAGCGTTACGGTGCCCGTGGCGGCGGCATCGGGATTGAACACGATATTGCCATTCTGCGTCGTGATGGACGCGTCCGCCGCGGCGCCGACTGCGATGCCATCGGACGAGTTTAGCGTCACCGCCGCAGCATTGCTCCCAATCACACTTCCATTGATGGTGATATCGTCATTGTTATCGTTGTCTGCGTCCACCGTCGTGAAGGTAATGTTACCCAAACCCACCACAGAGGCTCCGCCATCGACCGTGATAGCGCCGTCATCGGTATCGATGGCAATAGTCCCGGGACCCGCCTGGAGGAGACCGCTCACCGTCACATTGCCATCTGTGGCGTCATTGTTGTCGATATCCACGGTGCCGTCGGTCACCCGCAGCACATCCACGGTAAGGTCACCGGCGGTCAGGTCGACGTCGGCGTTACCGCCCACATCCAATTCCGTGATAGTCAAACCGTCGGCTTCGGTGATGGATAGATTACCGACGACGGAACCGGAAAGGTTGTCCGCGCTGGTGGCCAGCGTGGCGGCAGCACCGCCGGCAATGGCGCCGTCGACATCGAGGTCGATGGTCGTAGCCGTCACCGTGATCAGGAACGGCGCAATCGTGGTAATATCGCCCGAGACATCGATGTCGGCTCGCCGATTGGCCGTGGTGGAGGTGATCGGCGCCCCGGTTACGCTGGAAGTGGAGAGATTACCGTCCTCGACTTCGAGGGTTATGTTGCCGTCGGCGACTACGATACCGGTGGTGTCGAGGATCAGGTTTCCGCCCACGTGAGTGAGGAAGAAATCACCCGCCCCAGTGGTGGTGGCTGCGGTCAGGGTGGTGTCATTCGGATTCGTGCTGATCACCCGGACGTCGCCCGACGTATCCGTGTCCAACGTAATGGACTCGGCCCCTTCGATGTCGACCGGGTCCTTTCCGCCGATGCCCAGGTCGGCGGTCAGGGAGACGGTGTCGGCGTCGAGGTTTCCTCCCGTGATCTGTCCCTCAACATCGGCCGTAATGGTATCGCCTCCGTCGGTACGGATGACGACATCCGTCACATTAATGGTGGTGGTTGCGATCGTAACCGTGCCTCCAGCATCCACCACCGATCCGATAATATCTCCGGTACCGCCATTGTCGGGGTCAGTAGCCAGATCGACCGTGGTGCCGGTATTGACGGACACCCCGTCAATATTCTCATCGGCGGTGAGAGTGGCCGAGGTGGAAGCAACCACGGACAGGTCGATGATACTGCCCCCGCCATCCGCGACGATGGTCGAGCTGGCGGCCTTCGAATTGACCGTGCCCCCGACGATGTCACCGGCCGTGGCGGTGATATTGGCAACGCCCGAGCCGCCCTGGGTGTTCATCGTCACATTCACGATGTCGCCGACCGCCGAGTCGACTTTGGCGAAGGTGATCGAATCGATCGATACATTCGTGATATCCGTCTGCGCATCGACATCGATACCGCCGCCCGACGGGGTTGTCAGCGAAATGCCGATGATATTGTCCTGACTGGCCACGGTAATGAGCCCGCCGGCATTGATGGTGCCGCCGGTAATGTCGCTGGACGCCTTCAGCGTAACGGCAGCCTGCGAGTCGATGACATTACCGGTGGCAAAGCCGACGTCGGTTCCGCCGGTTCCGATCGTGACCGAGCTGCCGGCCACGATGATGTTGCCATTGATATCGGTCAGGTCGCCCGTGAATCCGGTGAAAACGACCGTGGACGTGCTATCTATTATATTACCGGTAATATCGGTGCGGGCATTGAGGGCAACCGCGCCCACCGAATCGATCGTGTTGTTGTTGACGCCCGAAACGTTGGTGGTGGCGCCGAGCGTCACCCCGCCGCCCGTCACGGTCACGTCATTGCCGGAAATTGTGCTAGTGGAGGAACCGGTAAAGGTCACCGTGTCTCGCGCCTCCACCAGGTTGCCGGACATCAGGCTGGCCGCGCCGGCAGCTGAGATGGCGATCGTGTCGTTACCCGTGATCAAGTTATTGAGGATGTCGTTTGCCGTCGAGGTAATGGATATTCCGGTAGTAACGGAGGTCGAAGTAATGGCACTGCCCACAATGTCATTTTGGGCCAGAACCGTTCCCGAGGCGCCGGTGATGGTGGCGCCGCGAATGTTACCAGAGGCAACATCGATATCCAGGGTTCCCGCCGCTGAAATGGTGGTCCCTTCCAGATCATCGCCGGCCACCCGTATACCGAGGTCGGTCCCCGCCGCGATGGTGCTCCCGGTGAGAAAGTCGATGTCGCTGGTATCCACCCCCGCGGTGCTCTGGCCAATTTCCACGGTGGTGCCCGCGTCGATCGTGTTGCCGCTGAAGACTACGGTGCCGCCTGCCCCCACGGCCGGCCCGTCCACGTTGATGCTCGTCACCGCGACAATGGTGTTACCGCTGAAGACGAATTCGAAATCGAGATCGACCGAGGTCGTTGAATTGACCGACGAATTAATGATGCTCCCGTCCACGGCATCGATAGCGGTCGAGGTTCCGGAGAACACGGTTAACCCATCGATGTCCTGAGCGGTTGCGGTGGCGCTTACCGCACCGGTGGTCGATTGGAAGATTCCATCGCTGTACCCATCCAGGGAGATCACCGTGGCGTCGCCCTTGGCCAGAAGGTTGAAGGTGCGGTTATTCGTGGTCAGGTTATCGGTGGCGCTACCCAAATCGATCGTGGAGCCGGTGCTCTCCAAGGTGATGCCGGAGGTGCCGATGAAGGTGTCGTCGATGGCAGCCTGGTCGAGGTCGATCACGCCGCTGGCTCGGATGTTGCCGTCGAGGGTAAGGTCGTCGGAGGAGGTGACGGTAACGCTGGCAACGGCGGTGTTTTGACCCATATTGCCCAGAGTGATGTCGCCGCCGCCATCTCCGGCCACCAGGGTAATGGCGAAGGCGCCGTCCACATTACCTCCATCGAGCCGAATGGCCCCGGTCGTCGCCGCGCCGCCTGTGGTAGTGTCGATGGTGAACGATTCGGCCAGGATGATTGCGGTAGCTCCTCCGAAGTCGACCGCGGCGGAACCTGAAGCGTCGTCGGTCTCGATGTTTACCGCACCATCATCACTGTCGAAGGTCGTCGTTCCAGTAGAGTTGATCGTAACCGCGCTGAGAGCTGTGCCTTGCCCAATATCACCAACGAAGACGTTCCCACTGCCGGTATTAATGGTCAGGAAATCCGCTCCGGCGGCGTCGTTTTCAATGTCCAGAGCACCCGTGATCGCTCCCGTTGCGTCCCCGAAAAGGACGTCGCCGTTGGTCGTATTGATGGTCGTATTTGTGCTGACCTGAATCCCGGTACCACTTTCGATGGCCGTCATGTCGATGCCGTCGCGAGCGGTGATAGTGCCGCCACCGGTCACGTTAAAATTCACCAGCCCGGCGATATCGTTGATAACGATCTGCCCGAGAGTGTTGTCCGGATCCGCTGTGAAGATGATATCGGCAGCATTCGACGGAGTCCCATCGCCTGTAACCAGCGTCACCGTCGTGCCGCGTACAGGAGCATTTATGGTGAGATCTTCCCCGTCCGCATCGTCCGAATTGGCCGTAATATCCACGGTATTCGCGAGACTGACCACCTGGGCATTTATCGTAACGGAGTCAACCGCAGTGATGGAAATGGCCTCTTCCGCGATCATGCCGTCGCCGTCCACCACGACATCATCCGGATCCACCGTGATGTTGCGGCCCGAACGCACCAGCGTATCCGCATCCGTGTTCATGGTAAACGCGGTGTTGGAGGTGAAATCGATGCTGCCCGCTCCCGTAGTTACCACCTGCGCGGCCTGGTTGTTCGTCGCATCGCCGAGCAGGATGGTCCCGGTGGTGCCCCCGCCGCCACTGACAGCGGAAAAATCGATATCGCCGTTTACCGCGCTCACCGTGGCATCGGCGGCCTGGGCGATCAGAATGTCCTGACCGGCATCAAAATCAACTATGGCATCGTTGAGCGCCGCCACCTCGCCTTCGATAGCGATATTCGCCGCGCCCGCGGTATTATTAATAGTAATATCACCGCCGGCCTGGATGCTGGCCCCGCTGTTGACGGTCACCGTGCCGGTGATCTCGTCAACCCCGGCTTTGGCGTCGGAGATATTGACCGCACCACTGGTTTCCACGTCCCCGGCGATGGTCACGGTGGTGGCGTCCTCAACCCTCAGTCCCGCGATGTCTGCGTTGTTGATGGTGACCGTGGTGGTGGCGTCGAGGATGAGGTTATTGGTCCCGTCGATCCCGGCCACCAGGTTGATGGCCCCGGCGGTTGTCTCGATCTCGATGCCGCCGTCCGCATCTCCGTCGTCGCCCACCGTCATCAGGCCGATGTTGGATGTATCAAAGGAATTCACGGAGAGATCCCCACTCAAGAAGAGCAGATTGCCTGCCGTAAAGGCTATGCCGCCAGCGCCAGTGAGCGCCACCGGGCCAAGCAGGATGGCGCCAAAGGGCGCGTCGAAGGCCACCGCAGCACCGCCCGTATTGCGCAACGTTCCATTAAGATCGATATCCCCGTTGGTGGATTGAAACGTCGCCGGGTCATCACCATCCGGCGAGGCGGTGACCGCATTGATGAAGCTCAGGTCGTCCAGGGCGGAGACGTCCGCGGTCAGAATGGTGCTGTTGGCGAGGGTGTCGTCTGGGGCAATCACCGTCGTCGACCCCCGCACGTTTGTCTGATCGGAGGTGATCCGCACCTGTCCGTTTGTGGCCGTGCTCATGGTCACGTCGACGCCTTCCACGTCGGCGCTGACGGTCAGATCGTCCGCATCGGCAGTGCCCAACGAACGCAGGTCGACCGTGCCGTCGGAGGTCACCGCGGCGTTGATGTTGGTGATGAGGCCGGAAACGCTCACCGAGCTTGGCGCGATTGTCCCTCCGATGATGCCAATGGAGGTGATGTCCCCGGAGGCGCCGGAATCGAGAACCACAGCCCCGCCGGTGTTGATCGTGGTCGTGATGTTGATATCATCGCCGGCCGCACCGCCGTCAGTGGTAATCGACACGTCCCCGGTAGCGGCAATGGCGCCATCTCCAGTGACCCCATCCTGCGAGCTGATTTCGACCGATCCGGCTGTCAGAGTGTTGGACAATTCCACGTTACCGTCCGCGCTCGTGGTGATAAAGCGGGCCAGCCCGGTGGTCGTGATATTGGCGTCGATATCCACGTCATCGGCCGCCTGCAGGTCGATGCCGGTCAAGGCGGTATTGCCCCCGATGGCTTGGGTGACATTGATGTCGTTACCGGCAATGCCGGTCAGGGTGAAGGGACCGTTGACGAGATCGAGGTCGATGTCGGCCGCGGCATCGGTGGCGCGCAGGGTGACATCGGAGCCAAGGAGGACGTTTTCGGCCGCGGACAGGTTGATGCCGGCTGCCCCGTCCACGATAATGGTGCCGTTCAGAGTCGTGCTACCGGTGGTGCCGGCCTGCGTGATGGTCAGACTGGCGGGAGGGACGGGGGTCCCGATGGAGTCGCCAAGGATGATGGAACCATCGCCATTGACTGAAAGGATGAAAGCCGTATCCGATCCGGCAGCCGTATCGTTGACTCGTCCCGCTATGGTGATATCCGCATCATTTGCCGTGGTCTTGATCGTGACCGACGCCGTTGCATCGTCGAGTATGATGCTGTCGTTGAACACAATGTTACCAGTAGAGGACTGATCAGCTTCAACGGTGGCCGTATTTCCGTCACCGGTAACGTTGAGTCCTCCCGTGCCGGTAGAAGTCGGCCCGAGGGCGATATCCGCGGCGGTGATGGTAAGGGTTCGAACAACGAAGCCCGCGGCTGCGTCGAATGTCCCCGTCGTCACGGTGCCCTGGCGCGCTTCGAGGGTTACATCCACCGTGCCCGCTCTGGCGCTGGCCCCAGCCAGGGTGAGGTCGCCGATCTCGCTCGTCGCGGCCATGGTTGCGTCAATGATCGCGACATTATTGACGTCGACGTCTTCGATAGCGATGAGGTCGCCGGAAAGATTCTTGGTCCCGGCGCCAAGAAAATCAATCTCTCCGTCCGCCGTGATGTCGCCCGCTGCCGCCGTGGTTAATGCGGTAGACGCCGTGATGGAAACGTCGCCGCTGGAAGTGGTGGTGATGGTGCTGTTTATATTCACCGTCTGCACGATGGCTGCCGTGACGCTGCCCGCGGCAGCGACCGCGCCGTCGACGGTCAACGTGCCGTTCGCGGTGCCGGTTCCCTCATCAACCGTTATGCCAAAACCCCCGCGGTTATTGCTGGAGGCCAATTCAATTAAATTGGTACCGGCCCCCGTCTCACTGGACCGGATGGTTACGGTGGGCGCATTGAGTTCGCCATCGAGATCCATTTCGGCATTGCCACCGGCCGCCTCATCGAGTGTTACCGTAATGGTCTGGGCAGCAGTCAGATTGCCGGTGACATCAAGAGTTCCGTTGTTGGCGCCGTTCTGATCGATATCCACCGCCACGTTGCCCTGCAGGCTGGTGACGTTGCCCGCCACCGTGAGCGTGAGGGCGACACCCGTGTCCGCTGCGCTCAGGCTGGCCTTATTGGTTGCTGTGATGAAAGCCGTAGCGGGGAAGGTGATGGTGCCGTCATTCGCGTCGATCGTAACCGTGTCTCCCGCGGTTATTCCGGTATCGGCATTGAAGGTGATCGAATCGCCGGTGATAGAGGTCGCATCGGTGGTGTTGATGACACCCGCCACGGTGCGAGCTCCGCCGTCGTTGACTGTAAGCGATTCGATATCGGCGTCGCTGACCGTCGCGGCCGCCGTAAGGGAAGTTATGGTAAGGCTATTCGGACCGGACACGGGACCCACCGTGATGGCGCCGTCCGCTCCAGCGGTACTATCGAGGGTGACATTGGCGGCCAGCGCGATGGTCTCGGCATCGTCGAGCGCGATGCCCGTCCCCGCGCCCTTGGTGGAGATGTCGCCGCGCAATGTCAGGGTACCGCCGGTGAGATCGACGTCCAGACCGCCCAACGGGGTCCCTTGACCGAGTGGCCCGAGGTCGACATTGCCGCCCACGGTGGTTTCGACGGTAAGCGAAATGTTACCGTCCACGGCTCCTCCAGTAAGGAGAATATCGCCGGAAGTCGCCGACATGGTCAGCGGAGCAGCAGTGGCGAGATTGACGTCCTCCGCCGCACTCAAATCTATTCCCCCGCCCTCAGTCGTGATATCGTCGTTCAAGGTGGTTGTTCCCGAGCTTGCCACGGTAAACGACCGCAGGGCAGTCGCACCCACTCGGTCGAGGCTGATCGCTCCCGAGGTTGACGTAATGGTCAAATTGTCGTTCCCGGCGCTGGCGCCGCTGATATCGTTACCCGCGTTGTCCGCGTCGATCGCGCCGGTCGTCGACGACAGGGTGACATCACCGGAAATGGTGATGGCTGAAGCGCTGTTGTCGAAGTCGATCCCTTTCGTGGTTGTCGCGATGTCGCCGCTGAGGGTGATTCCGCCGGTCGCTTCCAGGAAGTCCACATCCACCGCCGTGATGGCGTCGACGGTTACGGTCGAACCTCCCGCGTCGAAGCTCACCTTGTCCAGCCCTATGTTCGCCCCCACCGGGTCCTCGATCGTGATCGTGCTATCGGTGGTCGCATCCGTAGTGATTACCAAGTCCCGCACCGTGCCCGAGTTGTCCCCATTTACCGGCCCGCGCAAAAGCACTTCCCCGGAGTCCTCGTCGGCCGCTCCAAAACTGGTGATCGTCACATTCGCGTCCAGCACGATCCCGCTATCGGCGCTCAAGGTGACGTCCCCGTCATCCGCCCCCGCGGCATCCTGCGTGGTGATTGATCCGCCCAGACGGATCTGCCCCGCACTGACCGAAAGATCATTGCCCTGCCGCGTCGCTCCCACGGTCGAGTTAAACGCTACGGTGCCCTGCGCCGCGCTTACCGTCAGGTCCGCCGCCGTGTCGTCGGTGGTCGCGTTGACCGCGCCGTCAAAAGTGACGTTGCCCACCGTGCTCGTTACCGTGGTGGTCCCCACGCCCACGGTCTCATCGAAAAAGATATCGGTCTGCGCCGTCATGTCGATGTCGTCCGCGAAGAAGACCTCACCGTCGGTCCGGATCGAGCCCACCGTGTTGTTCGGGTCCACGATGATGTTGATCTCCACCTTCGCGTTCGCCCCCGAGTCCAGGAACACCGCTGTGCCCAGGATCTGTGCCCCCACATCGACATCATCCCCGGCGTCGCCGCCGTTATCCGAGTTGGCCGTCAGGCGCACCACACCACTGCTCGCATCGATCACCGCTCCGGTGTTCTGCGTGATCGCCCCTTGAGCTGTCAGCCTGATATTGCCCAACGTCGTCAAGTCCCCGTCCGTGGTCGTCAGGACGATGTCTGCATCCGACGTCGTCGTCACGTCGATGCCCCCCAGCGTCGTCACCGCTTCTGCGAAGGTCATCGTTCCCCCTGCATCGATTTCCAGACTGCCCAACCCGCTCAAGCTGTCCACGCTGGTCGTTCCCGAGGAATTCAGCACCAGGGCGTTGCCGTTGCCGGTCAGGTCGTTCAACGAGATGGTCGAAGCCGTGCTTACGATTTCCACGTTGTCCTGCAACTGGATCCCGTCACGGTTGAGCCCGATCGCACCCTTAGCAGTGATATCGCCCTGCAGGTTCGTCACCGCCGTTGCCGCCGTGCCCGCTGCAACCGTCACCGCGGCCAGCGACACCGTCTGGCCCAGGTTACCCAGGGTCACGCTGGCATCGTCCGCATTGATGATCAGGTCGTCGGTCCCCGCTCCTGTTCCGTCTACCGTTCCGCTTAGCGATACCGCTCCGTCCGCCACGGCGCCGTTGGCCGCCCCGCCTCGCGTCTCCAGGGTCGTATCCGCCGTCAAAGTTACCGGCCCGCTCACCGTGATCGCGCCGCCGTCACCCGCATCCGTGGCGGCCACTCCCGTGCCTCCGCTCGAAGTCAGCGTCGCCCCCTTCAGCGTCAGTCCGCCCAGACTGCTGATGTTCAGCGTGCCGCCATCGCCCCCATCGTCGATGGCCGAGTTGCCCCCCGCCGTCGTCGCCGTGGTGATCGCGATCGTGCCGCCGCCGGCCGTAACTACAAGGTCGCCTCCGGCTCCCGCATCATCTCCGGCCGTCAACCCGCCCCCTGTCAGCGTCAACGTAGTGGCCACGATATTGCCTCCGCTGGAAACGATCCTCACATCGCCTCCGGCACCGCCGTCGGTGCCGCCGCCGGTCCCGTCGCCGGTCCCTCCGGTACTGTCCACCGTGCTCAGCGTAATGTTCGATCCGGCGTTTATCGTCACCGCCCCTCCGGCCCCGCCGTCGCCGGCGCCGCCGCCCGCATTGAGATCACCGTCATCGCCCGTGGCGCTGATCGAGAAAGCACCACCAGCTCCCACCGTTGTCCCCGCCGTCAGCGTGACCGCGCCGCCCGCTCCACCGTCCGAAGAGAGCGCCCCGGTTTCAACGCCTGCCGATCCATCCGCACTGAGCGCTCCGGTGTCGAGCGAGGTCGCCGCATCCAGGGTGATCGCCCCCGCCGCAAATCCGTCCTGAGCCGCGGCTGCCCCACCGTCGGTGGTGATCGTCCCGGTCTCAATCGCTCCGACCGTGGTCACGATACTTACCGCACCGCCGGCCGTACTGGCCGCTCCCGCGGTCGATATGGTGCCGCCATTGAGCACAAATCCAGCCCGGATATCCAACCCGGTCAGGCTCACGCTGTTGCCGATATCTTCAGCAGACAGATCCACCGTCCCCGTGCCCGCGTCTACGA
Organism: Opitutales bacterium; assembly: GCA_963665345.2. Classification (GTDB taxonomy): domain Bacteria; phylum Verrucomicrobiota; class Verrucomicrobiia; order Opitutales; family CAXXNP01. Next base: position 1,101,621 of record OY762281.2, on the reverse strand, counting down.
CCAGGTCAAAGGCACCGTTGATGTTCTCGCCTCCCAGGCTGATGTTCCCTCCGTTGGTGATGATCGTGGTATCCGCCGACAGATCGATGGTGTCCCCGTCGAACAGCCCCTTAGTGGAGATATCCGTGCCCTGCACCGTCACCACTCCGCCCAGCGCCAGGTTCTCCGCGTCGGTCAACGTCAGCGTCCCCACATTGACATTGCCCAGCGTGATTCCCGTGGCATCGGTCCCCGCGTCAAAGGCAAGCGTAAAGGCCGGCCCCGTCACCGTCGTCCCGGCCAGCGCAATCGGTCCGTCGGTTGTGGCGTCACTATCTAAGGTCGTGTTTGCGGTAAGCACTATGTTTTCGGCCTCGTCGAGATCGATCCCCGTTCCCGTGCCCCCCGCCGCCGCCGGTGCGATGGTACCGGCCAGGAAGAATGTACCGCCATCGGCATCGTCGAGCTCAACCACGAGGCCACCCACGGCCACTGTACCCGAAGCGCTACCCAAATGAATGTCGCCGCCCCCGGTAGTGCGCAGGGTCAGGTCCGCATCGCTGCCGGTTTCGTCGATATCCGTTCCGGTGAAGAAGATGTTCCCGGTCACACTCGCCGCGGTTACAGCGCCGTCCATGTCGACGTTGGCCCCGCTGATCACGATGTCGCCCCCGGTCGAGCTGAAGGTCATGGCGGCGTTGATATCCAGATCAGCCACCTGGGAGAGGTCGATCCCTCCGTTCAACGTGGTAATGCTGTCGTTCAGATCAACATCGGAAGATCCCGCTTCCGGCGCCTGGATAATCAGGCCGGCCAGCGGCACATTCTGGCCCACCGCGTCCAGGGCGATGTCGCCGTCGGAGGTAACGATAGTCAGCGTGTAAGCCTCGCCCGCCTCGCTGTCGATATCGTTATCCGCATTGTCCGCGAAAATGTTTCCATCCGTCGACGACCACGTGACATTTGCGGCGAGGGTGATGTCCGATGCGCTGTCGTTGAAATCGATCCCTCCCGTGGTCCCACTGATCGTAATGATGTCCCCGTTGAGGGTGAAACCGCCGGCGCCGGTCGCTTCCAGGAAGTCTACATCCGCTGCCGTGATGGCGTCGACCGCAACCGTCGAGCTGCCCGCATCAAAGCTCACGTTGTCCAAATCAATACTCGCTCCCACCGGGTCCTCGATCGTGATGGTGCTGTCGGTATCCGCATCCGTGGTGATCACCAGATCCCGCGCCGTGCCCGAGTTATCCCCGTTTATGGGCCCGCGCAGCAGCACTTCACCTGAGATCTCATCCGCATCATCAAAACTGGTGATGGTCACATCCGCGTCCAGGGTGATCCCGATATCGGCGCTCAAGGTCACGTCCCCGTCATCCCCCCCAGCAGTCTGTTCCGTAGTTATCGATCCGCCCAGACGGATTTGCGACGCACTTACCGTAAGATCGTTCCCCTGGTCCGTCGCTCCCACCGTCGAGTTGAACGCCACCGTGCCCTGCGAGGCGGTTACGATCAAATCTGCCGTTGTATTGTCGGTGGTCGCGTTGACAGCGCCGTCAAAAGTCACGTTGCCCAGGGTGCTCGTGACTTCTACCTTTCCCGTGCCCACATCCACCAGGTCGTTGAAGAATATGTCGTCCCGCGCTGTCATATCGTCATTATTGGCGAAACGGGCATCGCCATTAATGGTGATTGAGCCCTCGGTGTTGTCCGGGTCGGTATCGATGACAACCTCGGCGCCACTGCCGGTGGCTCCCTCGTTTGTGAGAACGACTATCGGGGCCGTGATCGTAGTTTTGACGGTCAGATCCTCGTCTTCGGCGTCGGCTCCCGTGTTGTCGAGATCAGCCAGAACCGTAAGCGGGAAACCATTGCCGTTGAGGACTTCATTCCCGGACGAGAGGTCAATACTTCCATCCTGCGATTCCATGGTGACGGCGCTGCCCAGATTGATGGTTTGAGCCAAGGTCAGCGTTATGTCACCGCTCGTGCGCACGTCCCCGTTAAGCGTGAGGCTACCGTCGGCGCCGCCCGCGTCCGTGTCGGCGGTGAAGGAGGTCACGGCGGTAGTCTGGCCGATCGAATCCACATTGATCGCACCGCCATCTGTGCCGCCGGTGTCGATACTGAAGGCAAATCCGCCATCGACCGGTCCGCTGATGGTCACGGCGCCCGCCTGCTCATCATCGCCCCCTTCGGTGTCGAGGTCGACCTGCGCGGTCAGCGTAATCTGATCGGCGGTCAAGGTGATGTCGCCCGCACTGGCGCCGTCGTTTTCCGTCTCGATATTTCCCCCGAGGCTGATGGCAGCGGCCGTGATGGCCACTTCATTAAGCTCATCGCCGCCGCCGAAGCCAACCTTAGCGGAAAGCGTCACCGTCCCGCCTTTGGCTGTAATGGTGAGGTCGGCATCCGAATCGGCCACGGCGTTGTCGATGGCCCCGTCAATGGTAACACTTCCTGAAGAGGAGGTTATGGTGAGGCCGTCGATTTCGAATTTGTCGGTGGTCGCTGCTGGATCGATGGTTACGTCGCCTGCGGCGATGATCGTCATTTCATCGAAAAAGATGTCGTCTCCCGAGGAAACTGACACCGAGCCGGTCGTTGAAGTAAACGTCCGCGTCCCGGTGACGGTAAAGTCCTCGCCGGCGCCGGCGGAGGCCAAGGTAAGGTCACCCAAGGATGTGATGCTCTCTGCAATGGTCACGTCGCCGTCGACCGTGGTGATGGTCAGCCGGCCCAAACTGTTATCGATCGCTGAGCTGACGGTGATCTCCACGTCGTCATTGGCGTCTACCGTGGTTATGCTGGCGATCGGCGCATCGATATCGCCCGCGATTTCCAGATCCAAACCGGGCGCAGCTCCGGCAGCGACCACGTCCTGGGCAGTGATGATGGCTTGGATGCCGGCGTCGATGTTGATGATATCGATATCTTCATCCGTGATCCCTTCGTCCGCCAGAATATCGACGAAAAGACTGCCGGTTTCGGCTGTCAGGGAGATATCCCCATCATCGCCTGTCGAGAGGTCGATGGGGATAGCGGCAGAGCCGATGCTATCGCTGGTGGTGATACTTATGACTTCCCCTGCACCTCCGGTCATGACGATATCGACGACGCTATCCGCCGCCACGGTGGAAATAAGGGAACTGTCCAGGTCGATGGTGATGGAAGCCGCCTCTGCAGTGATGGCGTTGTTTGCGGTAATGGTTACATCCTCGTCCGCGCGAAGCTCGATGTCGTTACCGGCCCCAAATGCCGAGATGCTGGTCACGCTCATGCCGCCGGAACCCAGGGCATTGATGTATACTCCCCCGCTGCCGGCGGAATCCACATCGGCGGAAAGGGAGGTAGCATCGACTTCGATGGAAGCATCGGTGCCGGTGGCACCAAGATCACCACGGGTATCCAGGTCCACAGTGGCGCCGATGACGTCGACCCCGGTGGCGGCGTCCACATCGGTGATATTTCCCACAGGGGCGCCACCTGCGGCATCAAATGAGTTTGCGCGAATCGTGACATTTCCGGTGCCCGCGTTGACCAGCGTAAGGGCAATATCGCCGCCCGTGGAACCAGCGCTGGAATCCGAATCGCCGTCAGCATCATCGGGCCCGGCGGTAAGCGTAATATCTCCGCCCTGGCTGATGATCTGCGCAGTGCCCACCATGGTGATACTGCCGATCTCATCGTCGTCGCTTGAAGTGCCCTCATTGCCGGCGGTCAAGGTAATGCTGCCGCCGGTGGAAGTGATTATCGCACCCGTGACAAAGTCGATGTCGTCACCCGCGGTAAGGGTGATGTCACCGGCGTCGGTATGAACGGCAAAGGCGCCCGTAAAAGTGATATCGTCGCCTGCGGCCGCATCATCGTCGTCTGCCGTCAGGCTGATATCGCCGCTGGCGTCGCCTGTGACATCGGCATTGATATCCAAGGGGCTGAGGGCCTCGATATCGATATTTCCCTGGTCCGCATTGGTGATTCCGTTGAGGTCGGTCCGGGCATCGGAGTCGATAAAGATGCCGCTGGTTCCGGTGGCATCGTTATTCAAGACGACGAGATCGAGGGTGCTGGTGGACGCACCGGCGCCCACGATGATGTCGATCTCCGCGCCCAAGGCACCGACCCCGCCCACGGCGTCAATATCGAGGTTACCGTCGTCGTCGGCAAGGGCCGCGCCCGGCGTGGTAAAGGCAAAATCGGTAGCCGCGGTCGAGGTCAACGCACCCGACAGATTGAGTTCCAGGGTGCGGTTGTCCTGCAGGGTAAGGAGCGCGCCCACCACCAGATCATCTCCGTTCAGGGTAAGATTGTAGTTGCGTGTGCCTTCACTGCCGTCAGAGGTAGCGAAATTGATAGCATCCGGGCCGACCGTGATATCCCCGGAGGTCTGATTCCCAATCGTGACCGTGGCGTCCGACGTGCCCGCCCCCGTATTCAATTGAGACCGCAGCCGAAGGAGCTCCGCAGCGCTAAAGTCCATGCCGCCCGGAGGTGAACCGGCGGTATGGCCGAGATTGATTTCCCGATTGGCCGAGAAGGGCTGCAGGGTGATGTCGCCGAGGCCGTTGTCGGCAGCGGACTGCTGGGTGGTAATCAGATTGGAGATCTCGAAATCGTCGGCGGTGGCAACGAAGTCGAAATCATCCTCCACCAGGATGTCACCGGCTATGGTAAGGGAACCGCCGTTGAACAAAGTGACCTTGACTCCGCCGGTCGTGGTTTCGAGCGGCCCGATGGAGAGATCCCCCTGATTACTTATCTCCAGCTGCCCGACCTGCCCTCCGGTTGTGGTCAGGGCGTTGATGTCCAGTTCGAGGAGGTCGCCGCCCGCCCCGAACAGGGCAAAAGGATCGCCGGCCGCATTGTTGCTGGAGTCGTTGAGGGTCAGGGTGTCGGCCTTGATATTGAGTAAACCGAGGTTCTTGTCGACTGCGTCGTCGGTGTAATTCAGATTCACATCGCCGCCCGAGCCGGTCTGGTTGGTCAGAATAGCGGCCATGTTGAAGGGCTGACCTGAGGAGACGGTGGTGCTGTCATCCTCACCCCAGGTGATAGTGATATTTCCGCTGGTCGAGGAGATAGTCCCGGAGTTGTCGGTCTGCTGGGTGATGGCGTCGAAATTGGCGTCGATGGTAACATCCCCTGACCCGTCTGCCGCGATCGGGTCGTTGATGGTCAGGAGGTTGTTATCGCCCGCCCCGTTTACGGAATCGATTTCGAGGGTGATACTGTCGTCGGAGCCCGCGTCGGTGGCAATGCCCACGAAATTGGTGCTCCTTCCGGCCGACGCGCTCACGATCACATTGTCGGTTTCGTGAATGAGAATGCCGGTGCCGTTACTGCGGGTGCGCGCGGCGAGGTTCTCGGCATCGACCCCGAACTTGGTGCCCCCGGTTCCGGTCAACCCCGAAATTCCGGTCTCGGCATCGAGGGCGAGGGTCCCGCCGGAGCCGTCGTGGGTGAGAATGAAGGCCGCCCCGGTATTAGTAATAGTGGTACTGGAAAGGAGCGTCGCGTTAATGACCGTGGTCGGGATGGTGGTCGCCGCCGTCACCACAATCGGGGTATTGACGGTTGAGCCGGCCGTATCCCCGGTGATGATGGAGGTGCCCGCCCCCGACACATCCGTATCCGCTCCTACCGTAAGAGTCCCGCTCCCGGTTGTGGTAAGGTTGGTAAACTCGCCGGTGACCAGGCCGACGGTGCCGTCGTTCGCGTTCGCGCTGCCGATGTTGAAGGTCTGGTCGGTCCTCGAACGCAGGATGATGTTGCCCGCCCCAGAGTTGATGGCGGCGCCGATACTCATCTCGTTCGCGTTCACGATGATAATGCCTCCGCTGGAACCAACGGTCCCCGTGGCGGAGTTGGCAAACTCGTCGTCATCGGCCGTTCCTGTGAAAAAGCTGATCGCGCCTCCGGTGGTGGAAACGCTGTCGTCGACAAAGATATCGTCGGTCGATGTCATCGTGATGTTACCCGTGCCGGAAGAGACATCACCGGTGGTGTCGTTGATCGTGATATCCCGCGTGGTGCCGTTGGCGGTGAGGGTTACGCTTCCACTGCCGTCAGCCGCGACCGGTTGATCGACGGTGATCGATCCGTCTGTTGTGGTGACTTCGATCGGTTTCGCTCCTCCCTGTGTGGCGACACCGGAAAAAGTCGGCGTGGCTGTGCTCACGGCGGTGACGGAGGCTACCGTCGTTATGGTGACATCGGTGGCGTCGTTGACATAGATGCCTTCGGTTCCCCCAGTGGTCACCTGGGCCGCCAGATTGGTAACTTCAGTCTGGATCGAACTGCCGCTGGCGCCGATACCGTTAACCGCTTTGAGCATGGCATTGGTGGCCGTGAGGGTACCGCCGGTGCGCGTGATCTGATCCACCGAATCGATGGCGATGGTGTCCCCGGCAGCGGTCACATTGGCGCCTAAGGCGACATTGCCCGAAGTATTCGTGGCAATCAGAATGTGTCCCGTGTCCGGTGCCGACGACGCAGTTACCGTGCCCGTGACGGCGATGAGCCCTTTGGCGCTCAAGTGAACATCGCCCTTATTAGTATCAATGTTGGACACACCATCGATGGCAGCGGAAGAGACCGTAAATCCATCGGTATCGTTAAACTGAAGGTCGCCGGTGCCGTTGATATCGGCGGCAAGATTTTCGACTTCGTTGTCGCCGTCCAAAATGACGTCCCCGCCGGCCGAAGTGATTGCAAGGTTGTCCACCGTAATTCCGCTGCTGTCGGTAATGGTGCCGGTAGCGCCCTTGATGAGGTGCACGGTGTCCACGTTCGCGGCGGTCAAGTCCACGTCCTGCGATATCGTGATCGAACCGGTGGTGCCGCTGCCGATCCGCAGGACCGACGCCGTGACCGTATCGAGCTCGGCGTCGACCAGGTCAACCGCGCCACCGGACTCGGTCCCCAGATCCATTCCCCGATTGGCCGCGTTGGGCGCCAGAGTGGTGGGCTCGGAGCCGGAATTGATCGTCCCGCTGTTCAGGGCCATGTTGTCGGCCGTCACCGTGATTGTGCTCGTGCCCGTCAATCCGGTGGAGTTGCTGTTGACGGCCGCGTTATTAGTAAAAGTCGCGCCGGCGCCCGCAAGGGTAATCGCGATCGTGCTCCCGTCATCGACCTGGGCCGTTCCGGCCGCATTGGTCACATTGGCTGCCGTAGTGTCGATGGTCAGGTTGCCGCTGCTGGCCGTAACGGTGGCGAAGCTGATCGTGCCCGCGGCCGTGCTGTCAAAGCTGTCGATATCGATATCACCCGATGTCGCCGTGATCGAGGTGACGCTGGTGTTGCCCGTCGTCTCCACGAAGTCGAGGTTGATCGCGGTGCCGCCACCCAGGAGCGCACTCGAGTTGTTAGCGGAAGTCAGGGTACCGGCTGCCGTCAGATCCAGGTCGAGGCTGCTCGTTACGCCGATGCCGTCGTCTGATTCCAGGGTGAGCGTAAAGGCAGTGATGTCGGCGGTGTCGTTGGCTGCCACAGCATCTTCTATGGTGCTATCCGAATTGAGATTTACGTCGCCATCGGTGGTGTTGACATCGACGTCGCCCACCAGGATTCCAAACCCGCCCGTTACATCGACGTCGACGTCGCCCTTGGTGGCGTCGATATCGGTGAGGGTAACGGTATCCGTGCTCGAAGTGACGAAGACGTCTTCGCCGGCGTTATCGCCCTGTTGGTCGGCCGTCACGGCGACCCCGGCGCCGCTATTAGTCACATCGAGATTTATGTCTCCCAACGCATCGGTGGTGTCATCCTGGTTCGTGGCCGACACCGTGGGCGTGTCTATCTCGAGCGCATTGGCACTGGTCCCGATTCCCCGATTAGCCGTCAGGGTCACGGAAGTGTCTGAAGTAATCAAGGTGCCGGCCCCGCTCTGTTGTTGAATATCGCTCCGGTTTGCATCCAGAACGACCGAGGACCCGGCTGCTGCCGTAAGCGAGCCCCCGTTGAAGTTGATATCGTCGGCGGCGGCGTTACCATTGTTTGTATCGGAGCTAACTGAAATGGCGCCCGTATCGGTCACCACACCAATATTGATATCGACCCCTCCCGAGGCCGCAGCAGTGAGCGCATTGAAGGTGGATGCGTTATTGATAAACCGGATATTCGAACCACTGGCCCCGTCATCGGCCACCAGTTTCACGGTTACCACGTCATCGCTGTCGGCTTGAGCGATGCCATCCACCTGAATGGCGGTTCCGGCATCGGGGGTGGTCAGGGTCAGGTTGTCAGCCCGTATCTGGTGCAGTTCTGAACTCGAAATGCGCAACTGCGCGCCGCTAGCGCCAAGACCGATTTGACGGGTGGTCGTGCTGGCCGTGATGTTCAGATCACCTACCGTTCCACCACCATCATCGGTATCCAGATTGAATACATCCGTCCCGGCATCATTGTCCTGCAGATTGATGTTCGAGGTCGTGATATTCATAGTCTGCCCGAGACTGCTGATGGTTACCTCATCCTCGACAATGAAATCATCCCCTCCATCGTTGTTATTGGTATCCTGGTCGATCGTCACACCAAAGCCGGAGATACCTTCGCTCACCGTGAAGTCACCGTCCTGAAGGTTGACCGTTACCAGACCCATCGTAGCGGTGATACCGTTGACCGTCGATGTTCCGTCGACAACGTGCTCGGTGGTCACCGAATCGACAGTAAATGCGCCGAACCCCGAATTGTCGCTGAAGGAAAACGTACTGGTGTCGGAATCGCCGGCGAGAGTCGTAGCCGTATTTGTTCCCTTGGTCACGCTGATCGCTTCATGAGCCGACAGACGCAGACTTCCCGCAGATATGGAATTACCCGCATTCTGCGTAATACTTCCGAACCCGCCGTCATTACTGTTATCGTAGTCCGCAATCAGGCCGAGGATTTCGGTCGTAGTGATGCTGCTGGTCCCCCCGTTCAGGATGATGTTGTCGCCTGCCTGCAATAACAGGGTGGTGCCGCCTCCGCTGTGGCTGATGGTCGCTCCTGTATCTAAAGTGAGGTCATCATCATTGCCTCCATCCGCCGTCGCGCGGTAGGCAAAGTTCCCTGCTACCACATTCGCACCCGAAATCAACTGGGGTGTACTCGACACGAAATATCCGCCGCCGACGACGTTCTGAGCCGTAATCTGCACGGTCTTCGTATTCTCCGTATTCACCACAAAGGCGCCCAAAGAAGTGTCGTTGATGAGGGTGAGGACATCGACATTGGTCTCAATCGGGTCGATCTTCGTGCCGATACCGTTGGAGGCGGAAAGGGTCAGATCGCCCGTGCCGGTGAAATCGACCACGCCCGCATTGCCATCTATGATGGTGTCGGCAGTGAGGGAGAAGTCGTTGGCCCCGAAGGTAAAGCCGAGGGCCGGCGTCGTGAAGGTGCCGATGTTGGAGGGGAAGGTGACCCCGCCGGTGGCTCCCACGGAGATATTGCCGTATTCCGTGTTGTCGATTGCGAGCGTATCCGGGTCACCGTCAGCGTCGGTGACCCCGGCCCCGAGTTCGAAGGTCGTTCCCGAAATGTTGGGACCTATGGTGACGCCCCCAGCCGTATCCCCCGAGGCGTCCACCAGCCCCGTGATGGTCATGTTCTGGGCATTGAGCGTGATCGCATCGGAGGCGGCGGCGTTCGAATCCACCTTCGCGCCGGCGCCGATTGTCAGCGTGCTGGTCGCGGTGCTATCGTCGCCCCCGGCCACCTGCGAACCCGCGGTCAGCGTAATCTTTCCTGTACCAGAGGTGATATCGTCGGCCCCGCCGGTGTCGTTCGTAACGGTCAGGTTGCCCAAACGGGTGATGACGGTGATGTCCCCGTCGATGGTCTGGATGGCGGGAGAGGTCCCCTCGAGGATGAGGTCATCCGCATCCGTGTACTGAAGCGCCTTACCCAATGTGCTGAGGGTGGCGCGGAAAGTATCCACTTCGTTAGCGTTCTGGGTCAAGGTGACGTCGCCGCTGGAAGTCACCACGAGGGTGCCCCCTCCCGTGATCCGGTTCCCTTGGGTGAGGTCGCCGCCCACGTTCAGATCTACGGTATTGCCTCCGGTACTGCTGTTCGCACCCGTGATGGCCAGTGCATCGGTTTCCTGCACGAAAAGATCGCCCCCCAGCCCGGTGAAGGTCAAACGATCCACGTTGGTCGTCAGGGGCGTGCCGCTGACGCCTACGGAGGCGGCGCCGACGATGGCAAGGCGTCCCGTGGTCCCCCCGATGATGACGTCCGTCGTCACGCCCGGACTGGTCACGGCGCCCAGGGAGCTTCTGATGGTCAGCACTTTATCATTTGCAAGGGTGAGCGAATCGCTGAATGCTACGCTGGCAGCCGCCGTCTCTCCGGCCAGTTCAAGGTTGTAGTCGGTCCCGGATAGGTTCACGGCACCATCAGCACCGACAAAAATAGCTGCCTCCAGACCGTCGCCCCCGGCATTGTCGCCAATCGTTACGGTGCCGCTCGTAGCCGACAGGTTGCTGAGCGCCGCGGTGGGAAAGTTGATATCCGCCCCGCTGCTGTTGAGCCCGAGAGTTTTGGTGGTGGTAAATCCCTTGAGATCGATGTCTCCGCTGCTGGAGGTGACCGCGGCGGCAAGGTCGAACAAATCGCCGCGCAGAATGATGTTGGCGACATCCGCCGTCAGAGCAGCCTGGATATCGATGCCCGCAGCGCCGTTTGCCTGCGCGTCCAGTTCCTTGAATGTGGAAGCAGCTCCCTGAAACAGAATCCCGCCCGCGGTTGCGTTCAAATCGACGCGGTCAGCTACATTGGCGTCGTCGCCGTCGGCCACGGCATCTACTACGATAGCGGAGGCAGTGGCATCGCTCGTAGTAACAACCAAATCTCCGAAACCGGCAGTGTTAAACTTCTGGAGTTCTGAGCTCTCCAATGAGAACGTCTGCGCTTTCGCAGTCGCCCCGTCGCCCAGGCCCACCGTGTTAGCTCCGGCATTTAAAAATACACCTTGGTTGTTGGCAGAGGTTACCGCCGCCCCAATGGCGACATCTGCAGCAGTGATCGTAACCCGGTCTGCGGAAGTTACAGTGCCGGTTCCGTCCGAAGTGAACGTTGTACCGGCGGTCACTGCCACCCTGGCACCCGCTCCAAATGTGGTAGCGAGGGTTCCCCCGCCGGTGACATTCAGCGCCGCGCTGGCGTTCAGGGTGAGGTCATCCTCGTCGACGATGAGAGGAACCGTAACGTCGATAGGGCCGCTGCTGGCCTGCGCGTTCAGGTCGCGGAAGGTTGACGCCGTGCCGCTGAAGTCGATGCCACCGGCAGTGGCATTGAGGTCAACAACGTCGGTTACGTTGGCGTCATCGCTGTCAGCGACGTCATCCACGATGATGGCGGAGGCGGTGGCGTTGCTGGTATTGACGAATAAGTCGTCTCCGGTGGTGATGAGCTGAAGTTCGGCGCCGGACACCTTGAAGGTCTGCGCTGTCGCAGTCGCGCCATCGCCGATACCCACCGTGTTCGCTCCAGCATTCAGGGTAACATCAGTCGCGGCAGCGGAAACCGCCGCCGTAATGGCGACGTCCATGGCGGTGAGCGTGATGCGGTCGGTCGCGCCCCCGCCGCCGGCGGTGATGGCCTTGCTCACCGTGAGGGTGCTCGTCCCCGTCGGCACCGTAATGCTGATGCTGCCATCGTTGGTGGTGACGCCGTCGGGGCCGGCGACAGTGGTGCCCACATCCAAACCGTCGGTATCGGTGAAGCTGAAGTTTCCGGTGCCGCTGACGTTGGCGCCGAGGATATCGACGTCGTTGCTGGTCGACCCGAACGAGACGGTGTCGGCGTCGACGGCGAATTCGGTCACGGCGGTAGTCATACCGACATCGCCGCCGAAGTTGGCGGCGCCTGCGGCATCGACGAAGAGGTTGAAAGCGCCCCCGATTATGTCACTGCCTCCACCGCTGAAGGAGACGCCGCCGGTGGTCGCGGTCAGCGTAGAGTTTTTCGCCAGGGTCACCGCTCCGGTGTAGGTCTGGCCCGAGGTGTCGGTGGTGAGGGCGAAGCTGGCGTCTCCGGCATCGCCGAAGGTAATGGAGGCCGCCGTGACGCTCAGGTCATCGAGGGTGGGTAAACCGTCGCTGATGACCACGAAGTCGTCGCCGCCGGTGGCCGTGATGGTGACGGAAGCGGTAAAGGCGGCATCAAGCGAATCCCAGTTGATTGTATCCACGCCGCCGCCGGTGGCGTTGATCGTAAGCGACGTTGTCGGGTTTAGGAAGTCGACAGACTCTCCTCCTATCGAGGAGTTGATCATGTTGTCGGATGCTCCGGTATCGTCCAAAGTGATCGTTTCATCCAGAGCGCTGGTAAAAGTGAATATGCGGTTGGCGACGATCCCGTTATCCGTTATCGGCTCGAGGCCGGTGTAGGTGATACCTAGGCCGTCGAAATCGATGCTGCCGTCGTTTTCGTTGTCAAAGGTATAGGTGCCGGTGGTGAAGGCAGGACTACCGGTGATGGTCAGGCTGTCGTTGCCCCCGGCGCCGGCCAGAAAGACGATGCCGACGCCGTTGGTGGGATCGCCCATGGAGAAGTCAAGGGTGAACGCGTCATCGCCGGTGTCTCCGAGGATCACGATCGGATCCGAGCCGCTGATCGTGATGGGAACCCCATCGAGGAGGAAGTCGAACCCGTCAAACTCCAGCGTGACCGGTCCTCCTGCGAGGGTCTGGGTATTCGCACTGACCTCGACCGCACCGACGTCTACATTCGTGCCAATGGGCCGGGGCACTCCGCGCTGGTCGACGGTCACGCCGGCGCTGCTGGCCGCGGTATTGTCGTCCCCTTCGATGACGTTCCCGCTAACGCCGCCATCCGTGGAATCCGGCTCGATGGTTTGGGTGGGGCCGCCGTTGTCGGCCAACATGAGAGCAGCGTCGGCAATAGCGACTCCCGTGGCAGGGGTGCCGGTAAGCGTGTAATCCGGGCCCACGCCCGGACTCGATTCGACAACATTGTTGCCGCTGCCAAGGAAATCGCCCTCCAGGTCCTTGGCCGAGCTGGCGTTATTGTCCGCCACGAGGGTGTTGGTGAGAGTTACCGTACCGCCGGTTCGAACAATGCCGCCACCGGAGTCATTGTCGGCTTCGTTGTCGGCCACCGTGGAATGGGTCAGCGTAACGGTGCCTCCGGAAACGAAAATTCCGCCGCCTCCGCTCCCACCGGTTATCAAGGCGCTATTCTCCGCGATGGTGGCGTTGGTCAGGTCCGCGCTGCCGGATGCTACAAAGATACCCCCGCCCTGGCCCACCGCTCCTCCGTTGCTGGCTTGGTTATTCGAAATGGTGCTGCTCGTAATGGTGAGCGAACCGGTTGAAGAATGGATACCACCGCCCCTTCCCACCGTGTTATCGTTGCTGTCCACGGTGGAGTTGCGCAGGGTGAGGTCACCGGTATTGAGAATTCCCGCCCCGTTGGTCGAGCTGTCAATCGTGCTGGTGAGCGTGTTGGACTTAATGGTGCTGTCCTCAATGACCGCGGTTTCGCCCGTGCCCACGAAAACACCGCGTTCATTCTGTTCTACCACCACGTTGCTGAAATTGGTTGTCCCGCCCGCGGAGCTGGAGCCAAAGCCGGAACCCGTGTTGGCCAGCTTAATGCCGGTTTCGGCGCTGTCCTGTCCGTCAACGGTGAGGTCTTCGATCGCCACGCTGCCGTTGAAATCGACCAGGATACCGACCCCGCTGGAGTGATCGATGTTCACATCGGAAGCAGTGCCGGTGGCGCCGGCCAGGGTAAGCGCCTTATCAATGACAACATTCTGGGAGAAGCTGCCCTTAGCAATGCTCACGGTGCCGCCGCTTTGCACGAGATCGATGCCATCGTTGATCTCAGCGGTGGTGGCGGATATGTTGACCGTAGTGGCACCGGAACCGGCGATAATGCCGGAACCCGTGGAGATGTCCTGCTCCAGATTGATAGTGGAGGCCAGGACGTTGAGGGTAACATTTCCATCCTCTGTCGTAATACCGCTTATGCCGTCGACGGTGCCGACCGTAAACTCGGAGGCATCGGTAAACTCGAAACCTTCGTCTTCGCCGGTGATGAGGACGGCGAGAGTGTCGATGTCGTTGGAACCGTCGAGTGTGACGCTGCCGACAGAGGTAATGGCAAGGCTGGACTGACTCAGGCCACTGGTGTCCACTATGCCCCCGGAACCGCTCTTGAGATGGAGCGCGGTGGCACTGCCGGCGTTGATCCCATTCGCTTCTATCGAAATTCCGGTCGTAAGAGAAGTGTTGCCGATGACGAGAGCGCCGGTCGTGAAGAAGCGGTCGAGTTCAGCATCGGAAAGATTCAGCCCACCAGAGCCGCCAAGCTTAACTTCCTGAGCGTTGCTCCTGGGCTGGATGATGAGATTAGCGCTACCCGAGTCGACGAAAGACGACGTACTGGTAACAACATCATTAGCGTTAATCGTAATCACCCCGTTATCGGTCTTGAGCGTGTAGCCGGTGTTCAGTTCGAAGGTGTTGTTGCCACTCGTAAAATCGGTTCCGGATCCCGCGGTTACAGTAATAGTGTCGCCGGAAGTGGTTGTCTGGAAGGTATTGCCAGTCGGAAATGACTTAATTCTTCCACCGTCGCCGCCCATCCTCAGCACGACGTCGTCAGCCATGGAGATGTTATTGTTGATTGTCATGGTCCCGGTACCGTCGTCGCGACCGATGGTAATGGAACTGAATCCATCGGTTAGCCGGGTGCTCCCCACTTCGGTGGGGGAAAGTTGCAAGCCGGGAATCAGGGTGCCTCCCAGATCGATGTCCAGGCTGGGGGTATTCGGCTGCAGCACGAGCGCCCCGCCCGCGCTGGTTACGGCCGTGTTGATGGCCATGTCGTCGGCAGTGAGGGTGATGTCACCGCCAGTTCCCGCAGACACACTTTCTGTAATCGTGAGAGTACTCGCCGCCGTTATGTTGATATTGCCGTTGTTGGAATTCACGCCCGTAACGGTAGCTGGGAAACCTACTCCTGTAAGCGAGGCAGGAATAGTAATCCCGCCGACGACAATACTGCCTGTATTGGAGATCGCAATATCTCCAGTTCCACCCAACGTGGCTTCAATGTTCGTTACACCCGAGAGCGTGTTCAGAGTGATACCGTCGTCAGCCACCGCCACGACGTCATCTGCCTGAATGGTACCGGCGGTCTGCGTGATGGTGCCGGCAGCTGTGGTGCGGCCGGCCAGTATGTAGAGATCACCGCCAAGCGTGATGTCGGCGCTGATGGTCACGTCAGCATCCGCACGCAATGCCAGATAGTTGGTACCGGCCGGCGCGACGGCTGACGAAATCGTGATGTTGCCGGCAGCATTAAAGGTCCCCTGAGGCGTCGTATCGATGATCACGTTAGCTCCAAAAATGGCTGTATCCAGCGTAGTATTCAGAATCTGAGACTCGCCATCGTCAGAAGCGGTGGCGGAATATGCGAAAGTGTTCGGGTCACCGCCCGATTGCGCTGTATCCTCGTCCTTGGTTGTAACGGTAATGTTGCTCGGGTCGATGAGGAAGGTGCCGCTCTCACCGGCACCGGAAGGTGCCCTCGCATCGATGTTACCGTAGACCTCAATATATTCGCGGCCTGAGACCTCAATGAACCCGCCGTCTCCGCTCTCACTTCCCCCGCGAGCTTCAATAACGGCGTGAGTACGGAAAAGCGTAATATTGGGCGAATACACGATAACGGTCCCACCGTCTCCGGCTGTGCCGGCATTGGCCTGGCTCACGCTTTCACTTCCCAATGCCGCAATCTCGTCGGCAAAAATGTCAATCGTGCCTCCGCCGCCGGTTGTTCCATCCGCACTGACATTCCCCCATTGCCCGACCCGATTGCCTTCAAGCAGGACAGCACCGCCGCTGTTACCTGATACGTCAATCGAACCACTGTTGATGGCATCGCCCGCCACCAGCCCCTCAATATCAATGGAGATGGCGCCGAGATCCAACGTCGTGTCGTGGGCGGCCAGACCCACCGCACCGCCGGGAGCTTCGAGACTGCCCGCGTTTTCAACGTCATTGGCAATCAATGCGATAAGCCCCTCGGTGCGCAGGGCGCCGCGATTCGTGATGGCGTTCGCGGAGTTACCGGAAAATACGATCTTGCCGTCGAGGAAGTCGTTGTCGGTCATGTCCAGGGTGGAGGCCACCAGTCCCGCCGCGTCGACCACGGCGTCCTCTCCGAAAATGATGCCTCGTGGGTTGATGAGGTAGAGGTATCCTGTCACTTCGAGGGTGCCCAGGATCTCGGAGGGATCGGTCCCCACGATGCGCGAAAGCAGGGCCGAGACGGCACTCGGTTGTTCCACGAAAACGGCGTTTTCCAAACCGATGCTGAAGGTCTCCCATTCGACCACGGCAGCGTTGGTGGTCTGGTTTACCGTCATCGTGGAAGCGCTCGCGGTGACGTCGACCAGGCCGCTCAGGACCGTGGGGTTGCTGGGAAGGGTGCCGATGGTGACCGTCTGGCTGCCACTACCTTTTCCTGACTTGTCGCCGGCGGCGCCTGCGTCAGGAAAAGCCGGGTCGGATTCCCCGGCTGCGCCGGATGAATCCGGGGAACTGGGATCTTCGGGCGAGCCCGAAGAGGAGTCAGCGGCGTCGGCTATGACCTCCGCGTCACTAGCTGCGCCCTCAGATGTTTCGGAAGTATCTGCTGGTGAATCGATTGTGGATTCTTCTTGGTCTGACCCAGCGACCACTTCGTCGGTCTCCGTTTCCGTAGCGTCACCAGCCTCTTCCGAGGCGTCAGAGGATTCGCCGGCGCTACCGGAAGCTTCGGCCACGGCCTCCCCGTCACTCGCTTCGTCGGCCTCGGCTATGACCTCGGCGTCAGTGGTTTCGCTGTTAGAACTCGCTTCGCTCGTCTCATCGGCGACTTCCGTCGCGTCACCGGCCTCTTCTGAGGCGTCATCAGCAACTTCCGTCGCGCCAGAGCCTGCTCCGCTCGTGTCATCAGCGACTTCTGCCGCGTCGGCGTCGGCTACCGCCGCGGCGTCATCGGCATCGGACGTGTCGGACGTATCTTCGGAGGAATCTGCGATGGCATCTTCTTCAGTGGTTTCCTCAGCCGAAGCATCGGTGGATTCCCCGTCGGCCGCGACCGCTTCCCCGTCGCCGGTCTCCTCCGCGGCATCGGCGGCTTCACTCTCATCTCCAGCAGCATCCTCACCACTCTCGTCTCCAGCAGCAACTTCCTCTCCGCTTTCACTCTCAGTCTCAGTCTCTCCACTTTCGTCTCCAACAGCATCATCTGCACTCTCATCCCCAGCAGCGTCCTCGCCACTCTCACTCCCATCTCCCTCGACGGCCACGCCGACGAGTAGGAGATTTCCCCCGGCGACGATTTCGGAGCCGGGGGAAATCTCTAAGGCGCCGCCGGCCTCCAGGTTGATATCCCCACCGGCCACCAACGAGGCACCATCTGCCACGCTCAGGTCACCGCCGGCAACGGCGCCGATAGCGCCGCCCTCGCCGGCCGCCGAGAGGCTCGAACCGGCTTCGATGCTGAGGGAATCCCCCGCCAGCAGGCTTATCAAACCGCCGTGGCCTCCCGAGCTCGCGCCGTCCGCGCGGATCTCACCGGAATGCACGATACGGTCGCCCTCCAGGATGGCGGAACCGCCGTCGGGGACGCCGTTGTCAGTGCCGGCGATGTCGATATAACCGGTGTTGTCAATCTGGCCCGCCCCCGCCGCGATACCGCTGACGTCGATGCTGATGGTGCCCCCGTAGGCCTTGTCGATCTGCATAGAGGCATCCCGCGCGGCCAGGGCCGCCGTGCCGCCTGGCGCCTGGATGGCACCATAGTTCTTAATGTGCTGGGCCAGCAGAACCACAAAGTCGCTGGCCTTGATGATGCCGTAGTTGGTGATGCCGTATTCGGAGTCACCGGAAAAGATATTCCGTCCGCCCAGGAAGTCGGAGTCGGTGATGTCCAGGGTCGAGGCCACCAGCGCGCCCACGTCCACCATGGCATCCTGCCCGAAGATAATGCCCCGCGGATTGACCAGATAGAAAATGCCGTTGGCCTCCAGGGAACCCAGAATGGCCGAGGGATCCCCGCCCACCACACGCGAAAGCATGGCCGCGCTGGAGTCCGGTTGGTTGACGATGACGGAGGCGTCCGTCCCAATATTAAAACTCTGCCAGTCGACGATTGCCGAGTGGGTGGCCTGATTGATGTTCATCAGGGCTCCCTCGCTGCCAATCTCCACGTCGCCGTGAATCACGGTGCCCCCGGTGGGCAATACGCTGGCGAATCCGGTCGCCGGATAAAAGAGCATCAATGCGCTGATCAGTAACGCCCATGCTCGCTGCAGGGTCGTGGCGGCTCCGGGCGGCCGCTCCAGATCAGCAAATTTTCGGATGGGTGGTATTCCCTGGTGTGTTCGTCGAGTATTCATATCGGACGATGGATGATTAAAGTCAGAAGGCAAAAGTTAGAAGTTGGGATACGGGAGGCAAACTGGAGGGTCGAGGGCTCTCGAGACCGCGAATGTCTGCGGCGGGCGGACTCGAGGGCCCTCGTCCCTCCATCGGAAAATGTGCGTCGTAGCAAGAAGGTGGAAAGGACGAGTCGAGAGTCGGCGAGTCGGCCCGTCCATAGTCCATTGTCCGAGGTCCCCGTGAAGCATGCCAAACCTCCACCATCGAGCCGCCTGCACGAGCCGGGATGCCCGAGTCAAGTTGGCCCTTATCGTGAGACAGGCATCCCTGCCTCTCCCGAATCTGAGAGCTTGCGGTAGAAGTGGGAACGCGAAATTCCGTCGTCGGACTCGCCCACCGGCTGACTCTGGACGGGCCGACTCGCCGACTGGCCGACGCTTCCCCCAAAAACAACGAAGGCGCGGGGCGGTTAACCTCGCGCTCAGGGAGAGAGCAGAATTTCTGGCGATTGCTGTGGATCACGTAGCTGGGCGATAGGCGATAACGGGGGAGAGGAAATCAATACTGGAGCTGGAGCGAGATGTGGAAGCGGCCACTTTGGGTGTCTTCGGTCTTGTCCAGAGGCTTTCCCCAGTCGAAGCGCATCTGGGTGTATTTGGTGAATCCGAGGCGCACCCCGGCCCCCATACTGTGCAGGGTTTGGTCGTCCGGCAGACCCTCCACCGGGTGGTGGAAAGCGACCCAGCCGATATCGTAGAAGAAGGCCAGTTGGAGCCGGTGCATAAGCCAGTCTTCGGGATTTTCCTTGAGGTATTCGGGAGCGCGCACCATGCCCGGAATGAAGTTCTCCAGCAGCGGCGTGCGCCATTCCAGGGTGGCGTTAACACCGTAGTCGCCGACGGCCTCGCGCTCGGAGTAGCCGCGCACCGTGCCGCCCCCGCCGATGCTCTTGTAGAGCGAAGAGGGCAGCACATCGTTGGTGAGCTGGGCATCGACCCGCATGAAGAGGCTGTGGCGGGAAAGCCGGGGATGCTTCTTGAAGATGCGCTGGAAACGAGCGAACTGCAGCCGGTCGATGACCAGGTCGGTGGTGGCTCCCGGATTCTGGGCCGTGGCCGTGGGATCGTCGGTGGCGCCGAACTGGCCCGCGAAATTGAACATCAGGGTGTTGGTCAGGAAGCTGCGCCCGCCGAAGCGGTCGTAATCCTTGGCCTGGTAGTTTACCGAGATGCGCGGCATGCTCAGATTTACCCGGCGGCTGCCGATGACGGTCGCGTCGGCAAGGTCGTTGGTGTTGCGGGTCTCCTGGTAGAGCCAGCCCAGTGAGAGTTCCACCTTGTACTCGGCGGTTTCCCGCAACTTGCGCCGCAGCGTCACCCCGCCGTACCAGCCCTTGCCCACGATATCCAACTCCGGCAGGACGTTGTTCAGGTCGGTCCTGGAGTAACCGCCGTAGGTGGTCATGGCCCAGGTGTCGCTAAGGGGAAAGAGATAGCTGCCCGACCAGGCATCGACGTCCCCCTTGGTAAACGGATCGGTCAGCCATTCGAAGGTGACCAGGGCGTCGGTCTTGATCAGGTTGGTAAACTGTGCACTGAACCGCGAGCGCCAGTCGCTGGTCTCCTTGCTTCCGGTATTGCTCAGGTTCCAGGCCAGGTGCAGCGGAAAGCGATCCTCGACCTGGAACTCGACGTCGACGATGCGCTTGCCGTCGGCATCGATGCGTGGCTTGAGCTCCGTCTGCACCCGCATAGCGGGCTTGACGTTGAGGTTGAAGAGGTCGTCGTAGAGGTTGCGGTAGTTGAAGTTGGAGCCGGTCTCCCAGGAAACCGAGTCGAGGATCTGCTCCGCAGTGTACCAGCGGTTGCCGGCCACCACCACTTCGACCTTCTCCCCTACGTGGATGCGCAATTTCAGAAAACCCAGCTTGAGCGACGGACGGTAGACGGCCACCGAGGAAAAGAGGTAGCCGGCGTCCTGCAACTCCTTCAGGATCTGTTGCCGGAACGACTCGATATCGGCGTCGGACATGGGGGCGTAGAGGGCGTTGTTCTCGTAGTTCTCCCAGTTGCCGAGACTGTAGACGGGCACCCGGTCGCCGGTGATGACGACGGCGTTAATGTCGTAGAGGCGGCCCCGCTGTTCATCGGCGCGGGCCGTCGGATCCTCCTCGGCCCCGCCGGGGTAGGGACCGCTGTAGGTGATCATCGCCTCGCGGCCGCCGAACTGGGCCTGAGCCGTCGCGGGCAGAGCGCTCAGAATCGCCGCCAGGGCGCCCGGCGCGATCAGGAGACTCCGCATTCGAGGCAGAGAGAATAACAGGGATGAGACGGGTTTTGCTTTCATGATTCGCTTTGACATCATAGCTTCAGGGAGGAGCGCATATCTCCCCTACCGCCGCCCGGAGGCGACGGGATGAAAATGAGATAAGTCCATGGTTTCCTAGAATAACGGTGGCGGTATCCCGCCACCTGGAGTTTGGTTACTACTAGACTGGTGATCTAGGTTTTCACTTTTTCCCTTGATTTCAAGCTGGTTTTCGGTGATTTTAGTTCTAGTATATTCGCTAGATACTTAATCTCTAAACACAAAAACACCATGGGGTATCCAACTAAAGTTCAGCTCATCTCCCGCAAAAAGGGGGCCGACCAATATTACATTAATTTCCCCACCGCCATTGCCGAAGCGATGGAGTTCCAAAAAGGGGAGATTATTGAGTGGATCATCGAAGACAAAGCCAACATCATCGCCCATCGTCCGGTGGTTCCGCCTTCGCCGGTCACCATCAAAAAAAAACGGCACCTCGCTCCTGAACCAGTGGGAAGCAATTTGGAGGCAGTGCGAACAAGAAGTCTCCGGCACCCCCTCGTGCACGCGCCGAGTGCGCGAGCATCTGCTGGCCCATCTGGTTTGCCCGGGACGGCACACGATCACTTCGCTGATCACAGTGTTTGGCAAGCAGTTCCGGGACTGGACGGCGGATTACTCCCTTTATGCCAAGGACCGGGTGAACGAGGAGGTGATCTTTCGCCAAGTCAGAAAAGAACTCGAAGCGCTCAGCCCCGCAACCCGACCACTTTGTATTGCCCTCGACGATACCATCCTGCGCAAGACAGGCAAAACCATCCCCGGTGCGGCCTACCGCAAAGATCCCCTCGGCCCGCCCTTCAACCTCAATCTGGTCTGGGCACAACGCAGGCTTCAGCTCAGCGCGGCGGTGGCCGATGAAAACAACGAAGTGCGCATGATCCCGATCGCTTTTCAGGACGCTTCGACTCCGCGCAAGCCCCGCAAAAGCGCACCGGTCGAGCAGGTCGAACTCTACAAGGAGCAGATGAAACAGCGTAACCTCAACGCCTTGGCCACCGATGCATTGAGGCAACTGCAGCAAGAGCGTGCCGAGGAAAACGCAGGAACCGCACCCGAGTTGCATGTCGTGGTTGACGGCAGTTACACCAACCGAAAGATGCTGCGTAATCTGCCCGAAAAGACGACCCTGATCGGTCGAATCCGCAAAGACGCCAAGCTCAGCGCGAAACCCGGCGCGCAAGCCGTACGCGGACGCAAGCGCTTCTACGGAGAGGACCTGCCCACACCGCAACAAATCCGCCGGGACCCGGACATCCCTTGGATTACCGTGCAGGCGCGCGCGAGCGGCAAATGGCGGGACTTCGAAGTCAAAACCCTGGGACCCATACGCTGGAGGGCGGCCGGGCAGATGGATCTACGCCTGCTCGTCATCCGTCCGGTTGGATATCGCCTGCGCCAAGGGGCCAGAAAACTATACACCCAACCGGCGTATTTGATCTGCACTGATCCGAACCTCCCACTGGAGGACCTGCTTCAGCAATACCTCTGGCGCTGGGACATCGAGGTCAACCACCGCGACGAAAAGACCATCCTGGGTGTGGGGCAGGCTCAAGTGCGCAACGAAAACTCCGTCCAGCACATCCCCGCAACCGCAGTAGCCGCCTACGCCATGCTCCATCTGGCCGCTATCAAAGCTTATGGACAAGGCGGCAAACCTACCGCCATTCCCGAAGCAAAATGGAGGAAGCCCTCTAAGAAACAAAGACCTTCCTCTCAAGACCTGATCAACGAATTGCGCAGGGAATTATGGGCTTGTGCCATACGCCCGGAGATTTTAACCAACTTCATGAACAAAGCTCACCCAAAGGCGAAGTTGATTAAATACCAACCGGACATCTGCAGCTCGCTATTCGCCGCTACCGCATGATCTAGAACGAACCAAACTCCAGGTGGCGGTATCCCGCCACGCCGTTGTTTTTTCTGGAGCGAAAACACTGTTAGGCCTAAGATTGAGAGCGCGAAAATAGGGCTGTCTACCCTATGGAAAAAGCCAACACTATAAAGGCGCGGGCGGAATGCAACCTAAAATTAGCCATTTTTTTACACCGCCGCGGCGCCTCCACAATGCCCTTCTTAAAGCCCCCGAAATCACTTCTAAGCGGCCCTGTCAAGCCAAAATACGCCCCTCTCCTGAGACGTGGTAAGAACCTCAAAACAAGCAGCTTAGGGGCAACTTCCCAAGGCCTTCCAGGGAGCGCTCGAGGAGGGCTCTCCGAAAGTCAATACTGCGCTCTGTCCAAGCGTTGGTTACACTAAGTATACAAGCGTTGTTTCAGCCTCGGAAAAGGCCTCTTTATTGCTAATTTCATGATCGTCCTTTCAAGGGTCCTATAGGCACTCCGCAAAGGGGCTGAACAGGCGCTGATTTACTTAATTTATGCTCCGTAAGTAATGGGCTTGGGGGGTCAGGGGTTGGGGTTCGTCGCTCTGCTCCGAAGAGGTGTCAGTGTTCAGGTGTCAGGGGTTGAGATTCGTCGCTCTGCTCCGAATAGGTGTCGGTGTTCAGGGGTCAGTACAGTCCTCCTGAAACCTGTTCACGAGCGAAGCGAGAAGGCCTGACGACCCGACACCTGACACCTGACACCTGAAACCCGACACCTCTCCGACGTTTCACCCCGGTCCGGGCAATCGCCCACCGCAGATGGCCTCCCACCTTGGAATGCCGTAACTCGTCCCTTCTCGCTTTCCAACCGCTGAACCGCTGAACCTTCTTCTGCCGTCTGCCTTACTACCTCACGGCGGCACGCCTGAGCCGGTCGTTGATCACGGCGCCAAGACCCGCTTCGGACGCCAATTCGGCGACGATAGCGGCGTGGCCGGCGTCATCCAGGTCATAAAGCGCGCGATAGAGTTCCCGCGCCACGGTCCGTAAATCCCCCTCGGAGCTCAGCCAGGAAATACTCAATTCTCTATCGGACAAGAACCGGGGAAAAGACTGGTCGCCAGGCGAAGCCGGCCCCCTCTGCAGAAGAAGCGCAATGGTGCCGGTCGCGGCCACGGCCCATTCTGGCGCCTGCGGCAGGGGAAGGTCGCGCGGAGTTCCGCAAGCAATGGCTTGGCGCAACCCATCTCCCTGTTCGGAAGAAATGAGAAACATGGGCGTATAGGGGCTGTAGTGACGCGAAAACATACCCGGTGCCGCTTTAGAGGACTTATCAAGCTCAAGCGGTCGAAGTTCCCGGCGGGCACGCGGCAAGACGGCCACGGCTTGGCCCAGAGCGGTTTCCAGCGCCTCCCTGGTAACGGCGCCAAGCCGCAGAAGTTGGGGCGAAGCGTCGTCGCGTACGTCGACAACGGTTGTTTCCACCCCGATAGGGCACGGTCCCGTATCCAGCAAGTGCCGGATTCGATGGCCCAGCGTGCGCCGCACATGCGCCGGGCGTGTGGGACTGAGGTAACCGAAAGGATTCGCGCTGGGAATGGCCAGCGGCAGCCGGCAAAGGCTAAGTAGCCGGGCCAACGCCGGATGGCTGGGCACGCGCAGCGCCACGGTGGATAAATCCGCCGTCACCAGATCGGGAAGCACCGGATCTTTTTCCATCACCAGCGTGAGCGGTCCGGGCCAGAACGCCTCAGCCAGGATCTGGGCGGTAGCGGTGAATGATCCCAGTTGCCGGGCCTCCCCAACGGAACCGATGTGGACAATGAGGGGGTCGTTTCGAGGACGGTTTTTTATAGAGAAGATGCGCTTGCAGGCGCTGATGTCCAAGGCGTTTCCGGCCAGTCCATACACGGTCTCCGAGGGCACGGCCGCGACGCCGCCCCTACGCAGGACCTGGGCCAGCGCCCGCAAGTCGCTCTCCGTATCATGATAAACCTTAAGTGCCATATGCCGGCGGAAGGATGCGACGATAGACAGTCCCGGGCCCGGAGTCCAGGGTTCAGCGGTTCAGGGGTTCACGGTTCAGTGGTTGAGGATCGTCGCTTTGCTCCGAACAGGTGTCGGTGTTCAGGTGTCAGGCGTTGAGATTCGTCGCTCTGCTCCGAATAGGTGTCAGTGTTCAGGGGTCAGGACTTAATTACGCCTCCTCAAACCTGAAACCTGTTCACGAGCGAAGCGAGAAGGCCTGACAACCTGAAACCTGAAACCTCTCCGACATTTCACCCCAGTCCGGACAATCGCCCGGAGATGGCCTCCCACCACGGGGGGCCTCACCTGGGGATGGAGGAGCCCGTTTCGACCGGTTCGGGTGGCTTTTCCTTTTCCTCGGACGGGGCCTCGAGGTAATAGTCCTGATAGGAGCGGTCGTAGTAGTGTGAATAGTAGTATCCGGCCACGCTGGAACGGATGTTGTTGAGAACGGCGCCGAAAACCGGTACATTGGCTTCCCAGATGCGCCGCACGTTGAGTTTGGCGGTACGGCGCTTGACGGCATTGAACCGCAAGACGTAGAGGACACCGTCAACCAGGGGGAGAATACCCAAGGCATCGCTGACGGGAGCCAACGGAGGCGTATCGATGATAATTTTGTCATAGCGCAGGCGCAGCTCATGGATCAGTCCCTCAAACTTGGCGCCGCTCAGCAACTCGGTGGAATTGCGTGCCTTGCGCCCCGCGGGCAAAACATCGAGGTTGGGGAAATGATCCCGGCTCACAACTTCCTCCAAGGCGGCATCGTCATTCAGGAAATCCACCAAGCCACGAGCGGAAGCAACTCCTATCAGCTTAGCAACGGTGGGCATACGCAGGTCCGCGTCGATGAGGATAGTCTTTTCCCCGTGGAGGGCGAACGTGAATGCTATATTACTGGAAATGAACGACTTACCCTCCCCGGGGACGGTGCTCGTGGTCAGGATGCACTTGGCCTTTCGGCTCTCTTCGTTGAGTCGCAGCAATGAGTGTATGCCGCGAAAGGCCTCGACCGTCTGGTTGTCATTTCCGTCGGCTACGGCACGGGACTTCTCGGCGTCGGACAGTTTCTTGATCCGTGGAATCAAGCCGATCAAGACCAAGCCGATGGCGGTTTCGATATCGAAAGCGGTCTTGACCTTGTCGTCGACAACGGCGAGCAGAAAAATAGCGGCGACGCCCAGAATAATTCCACAGGTGAGCCCGAAGCCGAGGTTGAGCATGACGTTGGGTTTAAAAGGCCGCGAGGGAGGGAAGGCCTTGTCCACTACTCGCGCCGCCTGGGCATCGTCGGTGGCTTGGGTCATAGCCTGCTGCATGCGCGTGTAGAAGTACTTAAACATTTCCTGATTCACGTTCAGGTTGCGAAGCATGGAATTGTAATCGACCCGGATCTTCTGCAGATTGATGATCTCGGTCTTCTTTCTTTCGATGCGCGCTTGCGAGTTCCTGAAGTTTTCCTTGGCTCTGCGATTGTTCGTTTTGACTTTCTGGGTGCCCGAATTCACCGCCTTGATCAGCTCGCGTTCAATTTCCTCGAAGGCTTTTCGGACTTCGATCATCCTGGGGTGCTTGTCCCGATAGCGCTTGCCGAGCTGCGCCAATGTAATCGTAATGCCCGAGCGTTGCGCCAGCAACTCGCCCACCTGGTGGGCCGAGGCGATGAAGGCGAGGTCCCAGAGGTCGCGGCCCTCGCTGCGAAACTCCCCGGTCAACCGCCACTGGGTCTCGGATTCATCGAGGATCCGCTTGTCGACCGTGAGCATCTCATTCAGCCGCAAGAGTTCCTGCTGGTCGATATCGGAACTGGCGTCGAATGAGACGCTATGGTACTTTTGCTTGAAATCGGCCAATTTGTGCTCAATTTCCTCCACCTTGTCGCGCTGCTGGTCAGCCCGCAGCTTGAGTTCATCGACCGCCTTCATGGATCCCTCGATGCGCAGGGCAAGGTTGTAATTGATGAACTCCTCGGCAAAGAGATTGGCCACGCGGGCGGCCAACCCCGGGTCCGGATGCACGTACTGAATGTAGACGAGCAGGCTCATGCGCGCCGGCTGCACATCGCGATTCCGCTGCAGCAAGGCCAAGGGAGACATGGAGAGGCCGCTGTAGCCGCTCGATTTGTCGTAGGGCGCCATGAAGCGCCGATGGTCCATGTCGTCGGCTTTAATGCGGTCGTAGACCCGCTTGGCAATATTAGCGCTCTGCAAGATGCGGATCTGCGTATTGAGGTCCTCGGAGTTTCGGACACTGGTGTCGACAACTTCGGTGAACTGCGTGAGCTGATTCTGTTGTCGCAGCACCTGGACCGCGGCGACGGCACGGAATAGGGGAGTCGAGTTGAAGGTGTAGACCCAGGCGGCCAGAAAACAGGTAAAAACGATAACGACCAACCACATGAAGCGTTCCCGCAGGATAAGCAGGTAATCTTTAAACGATCGGGAAGGGGTGTGATCCCGCTCACCATAGCCGTAGCCGTAGCCGTAATTCCCGTAGCCATAGGGTTCGCCGGAATGAAAGCTGCCGGCTTCGTCGCCCGGCCTTTGCTCGTCTCGTCTCACAATCGAATCCTCGAGGGGCTAAAGTCGCCGTTCAGGCACGAAAATGGTGTCTCCCTCGAAAAGCTGCCAATCGTTGGACTCCGGGTTGCGTATGATCTCGGAAGCGCTTATTTTATAGACGCGCATAGCGCCATCCTCCCCCAGCCTCTTCAATTGCACGCTCTGCTGGTTAGCCAAGCGGGTAAACCCGCCGGAGGCCGTTATGGCTTGCACCAGGGAAAGGTCCTCCTCAGGTGGAATGAGGACAAAGCCCGGGCGATGCACCTGCCCCAAAACCTGCACCCGGCGCTCGGCGTAACGCACCACGAACAGACTGATCTGCGGATTCACGAAATAATCCCGATCGTAGAGCTCGTAGAGCATCTGCCGCGCGTCCTGGATGGCCAATCCGGCCAGCTTCACCGAACCGATGTAAGGAAAGGCAGCCATGCCGTCGGCCGAAACCCGAAGATTGATGTCCGTTTCGGACTCGCCCAGAATTCGAAAGTTGAGACTATCCGTTGGATAGATTACATAGTTGCCTTTTGCCGGAGGCACCGGTTTCTTGTCCGCGGCACGCTGCCTGGCCTGGGCTCCAGCGACGCAAAACAACAGCACGCAGGTCAAAAGCCGCCATCGGAACCTACAAACCATAGTGATGTTTCTATGACAGGACTCTTTGCAAAGGTCAAAGGTAAGCGCGAAGCCGAATTCTACCGGGCCCTGGTGGTACAGTAAGCAACCCTCGCGAAATACCGGGTTGCCGGCTCAAAAGAATCGTTAGTAACCTGAGAGTTCACGAGCGGAAGCGAAATCCCGCGCCGCGACCACGGTCACGTCATGATCAATAGCGGAGAGAGGCAGAGACGTTGAAGCTGCTATTTTCGAAGTCGCTTCCGGGCGCGTTCGAATCGTTTTGTTCGTAGGAGTAGCCGGCCCGAACACTGACGAAATCGTTTGGAAAGTAGGAGACCGAAATCCCGAAGTTGAAGGTATCGTCCGTCCGCCCGCTCGTGTTCTGGTAATCGGCGTTACTAAAGCTGACATTCACATTCCCGCTCAGAAGAGGAGAGATGGCCTGAGTCACGAAAACCGAAATTCCCGTGTCTTCGATGGAGTCACCAGTGCCGCCGCTGGAAAAGTCCCGGTTCAAACTAGCGACAATCTGGGTTTTGCTGCCCGGATGCCAGCTAAACCGCGAGTTTACTGCAAAGGTTTCACTGCCGACGCCGGTGACGTTGATATCGCGAGATTGAAAACCAATGCGCACATCGGCATCGAGTTTGGGCGCCAACTCACCCCGTAAACCGACGTTGAAGAAATGATCGGTCCGGTCGTTGCCGCCATGCAACGCAGTATCGCGGAACTGGTAGCCTACACTGGCAGCCATCTTGGGACTGAAACCGTAGTAGATATTGACCGGAATGGTTATGGTTGTGCGGTCGGTAAGGAGGTCTGAGCCTGAGGTAAAGTTGAGATCGTTGTAGGTAAAGCCGACGCTTGCGGAGGTCTTGAGAGAAAGGGTGTACTCAGCGACGAGGTTGAACGAGCTGGTATCCCGCTGAATCAGGGTCCCGGCCCGATTGGCGTCAGCGGTATTCTGATCGGCTTGTACAAACTGGAAGCTCCCGTCCACCATGAGTTTATCATCGTCATAGCCGCCACGCACGTTCACCAAGGCATTTTCACTGTCGAGCCTGCTATTATCGGAGTAGCGGAGAAAGTCCTCGCGAAAAAGGATGCGGAGGTTGCCCACAGTCTCCTGGCCACCGAGGACAAACTCTAAGCCCGGAGAAAAGATGTAGACCACGTCATCGACCTCGCTGTTAAAGGCCGGATCGTCGAGAAATACGTTCGAGCTGTAGCGGAAGGACGCGTTGCCGAGAAAGAAGAGATCGCCGTTGCTGCCGAAGGAGACGAGCGGAGCAGCGGAGAGCCCGGTGGCGGCCCGGAAAACAACCACAAACAGGAGAGCTACGGGCAAGCGCGGATACATAGCCTGGTGCGTGATTCGTGGGTAACTATCTCGAACGTGGAAGCCGGCGAATTATTTGAATCGATTCTTCAACTCTAACTAGACCTTATCCGAAAAGCCATTGATCTCCGCGAAAAGGCACAAAGAAGCGCAAAGAAAATCTGAGGAAAGGCCATTTCATGGCTTGATAAAAATGTCGCAACATGCTAGTGTTCAGTATCTTAAAACCTCACAAGGAGAAGAACATGGCAGCATGTGCGACAGAACGGAAGATAGCCGATATCAATCGCGTAGGCAACCTGATTTTGCCGATTCCAGACACCGATTTCCGTGATTTTCTCGATGAAGTCGACGAGTTGTCCAAGTTCGCGCCGCAAATCATCGATGCGATCGAGAAGGATCTGGATGTCCATGCGCGTGAGAAGAAGAAACTGCGACAGGAAGATGGCAGGTTCTTTGCCAGCGCTACGGCGGATTTTGCGGAGCTGAATATCGAGGAGGCGGATATTTTGGCTGGCGAATTGAATCTTGGGACAGGCCGTCCACGGATGCCTGCTTATGCGGTATATGTGTTCTTGATGATTCGTGGTTTTCTCGGTTCGTTGACTACGAAAGCGGCGCGGCGGTTTCTGCTCGAGTCGATGAGCTTGTATGGATTTGTGCAGGCACGGGGCCTGAAGATACCGGCGGTGACGACGATTCTGGAGAACGTGAACCTTGTCAGCCATGCGACCCGCGAGTTGATCTTTGACCAACAGATCGGCTATATCCTCCAGGAGCAATGGGACGATTTCGGGAAGCTGACGATCGACAGCACCGCGGTGAAAGCAAACAGCAGCTGGCCGACCGATGCGAAGGTTCTCACTGGGGTGTTGAACCGGGCCTATCGTTATGGGCAGAAGTTACATGTTTTCGGGCTGGAGGATTTTCGTCCGGGATGGGTGCCTGGTTGGCTGCAGCAGATGGACAAGCTGGAGTTTCGGATCTGTCTGGTAGCCGGCAAAGCGAACTCGAAGGGCAAGCTGAAGAAACATTACCGGCAGTTGCTCAAGCGGGGCGGCAAGGCGGCCGAGGCATTAGGATCGCAACTGAGCTATCTTGAAGAGGGTCTGTCGATGCAAGCCCTGCCTCCTAGTCGGCGGGAGCTTCTGAAGCGTTTATTGAGCCAGATCAGCCGTGATGTGGCCGACGCCAAGCGGGTTATTGGCTACGCCCATGATCGGGTGTTTGACGATAAGAAGCTTCCCTCCACGCAGAAGGTGCTGAGCCTCTCGGACGGATCGGCGGCTTACATCAAGAAAGGCAGTCGCGAAGCGGTAATCGGTTACAAGCCTCAGCTGGTTCGCAGTGAAAATGGATTTATCACCAGCTTGATAGTTGAGCCCGGCAATCCGGCAGACTCTGCCCAGTTGGTGGAGTCGATCAGCGATTCGATCACTCGCACCGGCGTGGTGGCTGAACTGGTCAGCAGCGATGATGGATATGCTTCGGCAAAGGGACGTAATGAGCTCCTGGCGATGGGGGTGAAGGCCGTTAGTATAAGTGGGGCCAAGGGCCGCAAGTTGACCGATCCGGATGATTGGGAAAGCGCGCTGTATCGGCACGCCCGTCGCGATCGCTCGGCGGTGGAGTCGATGATGTTCACGATCAAAGCAGGATTCGGGTTTGGGGAACTGGGTCGACGAGGCATCGGTCCGGTCAGCGATGAACTGCTGGAGAAGGGACTGGCCTACAACTGTTGCCGTATCATCCTGATGAAGAAACGACGAAACAACCAACAAGCCGAGGCGGCCTGAATCCGACCGGTTAAATACCTCAGAGAAAAGAAGAAAATCACGGGATGACTGTCTTCAGAGACCATGAAAAAGCGGGCCATTACGCTGCAAACCCAGTGCATGATCGCTGCGAACCCACTCCCTGTGGTGCTGACAACCCGGAGCCTCGAGTCTAACCTTTATCAAGTAAGCAAAACATCCAAAAGCATCCTTCCAGACCCCTTTTCGAGGGTCTAACTAGACCTTATCCGAAAAGCCATTGATCTCCGCGAAAAGGCACAAAGAAGCGCAAAGAAAATCTGAGGAAAGGCCATTTCATGGCTTGATAAAAATGTCGCAACATGCTAGTGTTCAGTATCTTAAAACCTCACAAGGAGAAGAACATGGCAGCATGTGCGACAGAACGGAAGATAGCCGATATCAATCGCGTAGGCAACCTGATTTTGCCGATTCCAGACACCGATTTCCGTGATTTTCTCGATGAAGTCGACGAGTTGTCCAAGTTCGCGCCGCAAATCATCGATGCGATCGAGAAGGATCTGGATGTCCATGCGCGTGAGAAGAAGAAACTGCGACAGGAAGATGGCTTGCCAGCGCTACGGCGGATTTTGCGGAGCTGAATATCGAGGAGGTGGATATTTTGGCTGGCGAATTGAATCTTGGGACAGGCCGTCCACGGATGCCTGCTTATGCGGTATATGTGTTCTTGATGATTCGTGGTTTTCTCGGTTCGTTGACTACGAAAGCGGCGCGGCGGTTTCTGCTCGAGTCGATGAGCTTGTATGGATTTGTGCAGGCACGGGGCCTGAAGATACCGGCGGTGACGACGATTCTGGAGAACGTGAACCTTGTCAGCCATGCGACCCGCGAGTTGATCTTTGACCAACAGATCGGCTATATCCTCCAGGAGCAATGGGACGATTTCGGGAAGCTGACGATCGACAGCACCGCGGTGAAAGCAAACAGCAGCTGGCCGACCGATGCGAAGGTTCTCACTGGGGTGTTGAACCGGGCCTATCGTTATGGGCAGAAGTTACATGTTTTCGGGCTGGAGGATTTTCGTCCGGGATGGGTGCCTGGTTGGCTGCAGCAGATGGACAAGCTGGAGTTTCGGATCTGTCTGGTAGCCGGCAAAGCGAACTCGAAGGGCAAGCTGAAGAAACATTACCGGCAGTTGCTCAAGCGGGGCGGCAAGGCGGCCGAGGCATTAGGATCGCAACTGAGCTATCTTGAAGAGGGTCTGTCGATGCAAGCCCTGCCTCCTAGTCGGCGGGAGCTTCTGAAGCGTTTATTGAGCCAGATCAGCCGTGATGTGGCCGACGCCAAGCGGGTTATTGGCTACGCCCATGATCGGGTGTTTGACGATAAGAAGCTTCCCTCCACGCAGAAGGTGCTGAGCCTCTCGGACGGATCGGCGGCTTACATCAAGAAAGGCAGTCGCGAAGCGGTAATCGGTTACAAGCCTCAGCTGGTTCGCAGTGAAAATGGATTTATCACCAGCTTGATAGTTGAGCCCGGCAATCCGGCAGACTCTGCCCAGTTGGTGGAGTCGATCAGCGATTCGATCACTCGCACCGGCGTGGTGGCTGAACTGGTCAGCAGCGATGATGGATATGCTTCGGCAAAGGGACGTAATGAGCTCCTGGCGATGGGGGTGAAGGCCGTTAGTATAAGTGGGGCCAAGGGCCGCAAGTTGACCGATCCGGATGATTGGGAAAGCGCGCTGTATCGGCACGCCCGTCGCGATCGCTCGGCGGTGGAGTCGATGATGTTCACGATCAAAGCAGGATTCGGGTTTGGGGAACTGGGTCGACGAGGCATCGGTCCGGTCAGCGATGAACTGCTGGAGAAGGGACTGGCCTACAACTGTTGCCGTATCATCCTGATGAAGAAACGACGAAACAACCAACAAGCCGAGGCGGCCTGAATCCGACCGGTTAAATACCTCAGAGAAAAGAAGAAAATCACGGGATGACTGTCTTCAGAGACCATGAAAAAGCGGGCCATTACGCTGCAAACCCAGTGCATGATCGCTGCGAACCCACTCCCTGTGGTGCTGACAACCCGGAGCCTCGAGTCTAACCTTTATCAAGTAAGCAAAACATCCAAAAGCATCCTTCCAGACCCCTTTTCGAACAGGGTCTAACTATAATCGGCTTACGAATGAAATCGATTGGCGATTCATTAGCAACGATAATCTTAGCAGGATTTTCGACGGTGCGACCGCTGCCGGGAATTGAACGACACCCTTAAGAAGCCTACTCCCCGCTGCAACCGTCTTTGCCGAGGCTGACTTGAAACTTCAGGCAAAGAGCAGGTGTCAGGTGTCAGGGTTCAGGGGTTGAGATTCGTCGCTCTGCTCCGAACAGGTGTCGGTGTTCGGGTGTCAGGACAGTCCTCAGAACTGAAACCTGTTCGCGAGCGAAGCGAGAGGGCCTGAAACCTGACACCTGACAACCTGACAAATCGAGTTCGACTGCTTGCCCAGGGGAGAGAATGGCCTTGCCTCGGATCAAGAGCCTCGGTGGAATAAATCGAGGCCGCGCGCCGGTCTTTCCCCGGTATCCTCATGGCTGACGAAATCACACCGCCTTCCTCTTCCCCTTCCGTCGAAACGCACCGCAAGGCTAAGCGCACCGCCTTGCTCGGGCTGGCCAGAAGGCAGAAAGGAGAGGACGGACGTATCCGGCTGCGACCCCAGTGGAGACGCATCGGCACACTATTTCTGATCCTGCTGCTGGCCGGCTGGACGGGCAAAACCGCCTTTTTCTACTGGCTCTTCAAGCACCAGCACGATTATCCCGAGATTACAGTGAGCGAGATGGTTCTGTTCCCGCTCAATTGGCCGGAATTCCGTCGCCGCATGGGCGACTACCACCTGACGCAGAGCGAAAAGGCGATCGCGCAGGGCGATTGGCGGCTGGCCTTCTTTTATGCTCGCGTGGGAACCGCCCGATCTCCTCATAACGTCAATGGCCGGGTCATTATGGCGCGCTTCTACCTGGCCCAGAACCGGCTGGATCGGGCTCTCCAGGAACTGGATGCGGCCTTGCCGCACGGGCGCGAAGACGTGGAATTTCTAGGATTTTACTGCCGAATCCTACTCGCTTTCAAACGGGACAACGCGTTACGCGAACTGACCACCAGGCTCCTGCCCCAGCCGCCCGTTGTAAACGCACCCAACCAACTCCTGGCCATGGCCGCGGCGCAGTCGAATTTCTTCCGGGGCAACTACCGGAAAGCAAACGCATTGATCGACGAATACCAGCTCACGAAAGCGAGCGACGGGATGCTGTTGTCGGTCCGCCTCGATTGGAACGCCGGCAGTCGGGAAGCGGCGCTGGAAAAGCTCGATCGCTACCTCAAGCAGTTTCCCAATGAGGACCGCTTCTACGAGCTTATGACCCGCTATCAACGCGAAGCAGGCAATCCGGGAAAAGCGGTAACCTATGCCGTGATGCGCGCGGCCAACGACCCACTGTCGATAACGCCGCGCATCGATCTGGCGACTTCCTACCTGGATAACGGCAAAGAGGAAAAGGCGCGCCAGTTCCTTCTTACGATCACTAAACAATTCCAAAAAGAACCGGTGGCCATGCAGCGCTTGGCGAACTTTGTCACCGACGCGGCCCTGGTAGATATTTCCCAGCGGCTCTATGAACTGGCATTGGAGAACGGCTACGACATTTCCATTTTCGCCCTGCTCTTCATCGAATCCAGCATACTGGCGGGCGCGTTCGATAGGGCGGTCGGTTATACCGAAGAACTGGCCGCCGAAAACCCGGACTGGCTCTACGCTACCTCCTCGGTCTTTAACAGTCTGCGGTCGCTCGCCTACTATGGTTCGGGCGACGCCGAACTGGGCGAACTCTATCTGGGGAAGTTCCTGCAGCAACTCGATCTCCGCGCAGCAACTCTTCTGGCCGTGGCCGACCGCTACCGTGAACTCGGTTTCAAGAACCAGACTCGACGCATTCTCGAACAAGCTCTGGAAAAGGACGCATCCAACGAGCATGTAGTTAGTAAACTCATCACCCTTGACCTGGATCTGGGGAGGTCCGGCGACCTGCACCGAAACATTCGCCGCCTCATCAACATGCGTATTCCATCGCCCCAGGTGCTGGAGTCGGCCTACCTGCAACTGGGCAAAGATCGTTTCCTCTTCACACACGACCGCGACGCCCTGCTGGGCGAAATCGAAACCGTGCTGAAAAATATGCGGGGAGCTTGAGGGGTTAGGGGTTCAAGGGTTGAGGGTCGTCGCTCTGCTCCGAATAGGGGTCAGGCGTTGAGATTCGTCGCTCTGCTCCGAATAGGTGTCAGGTGTCAGGGGTCAGGGGTCAGGGGTTGAGATTCGTCGCTCTGCTCCGAACAGGTGTCAGGACTTAATTACGCCTCCTCAAACCTGAAACCCGACACCTCTCCGCGAGCGAAGTGAGAAGGCCTGAAACCTGACAACCCGACACCTGAAACCTGAAACCTGACACCTCTCCGCGAGCGAAGCGAGAAGGCCTGACACCTGACAACCTGACACCTCTCCGAAGTTTCACCCCCGTTTGATCCGGCCGGCCTCAGCGCAGCCGGAGGTGGTTCCGGGTTCAAGGGCTCCAGGGCGCGGTCCCACATGTCCGGACAATCGCCCATCGGAGATGGCCTCCCTCCTTGGGGCACCTCGCAACTCGTCCTCTCTCCCTTCTCCCCTCCCAGCCGCTGAACCGCTGAACTTCCGAACCTCCTTCTACTTTCTGCCCTTTCAGCCGTCGGAGGGCAATTCCTGGGCCAGCGGCTCGACCAACTTCACGAGGGCCGAAATGACGCGAGTATCGTCCACTTCAGCGATGGCGATTTCCATGCCTTCGAGAGTAAAGGACTCATTTTTTTCCGGGATGCGGCCGAGTTCCGAGGTAATGAGACCGCTGAAGGTGGAGACGTCTTCGTTGACGATGGAGAGGCTCAGGGATTCCTCGAGGTCATGGATAGGGGTAAGCCCGGAGACGCGGAAGAGATTACGCTTGGTTTCCTTAATGAGCGCTTCTTCGGCATCAAACTCGTCTTGAATCTGACCGATGAATTCCTCAAGAATACGCTCCAGGGTGATGGCGCCTACGGTACCGCCGAATTCATCCACAACCAGCGCCATATGGGCGCGGAAACGGCGCAGTTTCTGCAGGGTGTCTTCGAGGGGGTCTCCGGGATCCACCCGGAGGATCTCGCGCATCATGGACCGCAGGTCGATATCGACGGGAATAGAACCGGCGCAAAACAGATCCTTAATGTGTATCAACCCAAGACAGTTATCGAGCCCGTCCTGGCAGAGCGGGAAACGGGTGTGGCCGGCGCTGCGGGCAAGGGCCAGATTCTCCTCCACGCTGTTGCTCAAATCCATGTAGAGGAGCTGGTTACGAGGAAGGATTACATCTTGTACGACGAGGCTCCGAATCTGAAAGGTATTCTTGATAATCTGGTAGCTGACCCCGGCAAGGGCCGGCCTATCGGCGCCCAGCGTTTCGAGCTGCCTTTCGATATCGAGCTGACCAAGATCAGAATCCTCCGCCACTCCCCAGAAATGCAGCAGCCGTCGTGAAAAATAGCTGAGGACGCGCAGGAAGGGAAGCGTCAGGTAGCGAAGCGCCTTCACTACCAGAGATGAGGAGCGCAGGGCTTGAATCGGGTAATGCAAAGCCAACCCTCGAGGCACCAGTTCTGCAACCAGAAAGTGGATGCCAATGGCGAGCAACAGGGCCAATGCGATGGAGAGCAAAGTGGAGGCGCCTAGGACGGTCAACTCGAGATGGCCGAAGATTTCCTGGAGGAAGGGATAGAGCAGCAAGCCATAACAGATGGTGCACGAAACCATACCCAAGCGCGCTACCCGGGCCGTGATATCGGCATGCTCGATCATGCCGGCCAGACCCCGCTGGCGTTTCAGCCGCTCGAGAAGATCGGGGTTGAAGTGGCTGTAGCGCAGGCGAATCAGACTGAATTCACAGGCCACCAAGAGCGCGTTCAGCCCGAGAAGACCGATGATGCCGCAAAGGCGAGGTAAAACGTCGTTCAGACTGAGATTCATCCTCCTGTCCTGCCGGGCCGAATGTGGCACCCCCTTTCAGGGAGTGTTCAGGCCGGCAGAATCAGTAAAGCCATGTCCTGTTAATTACGAATGAGCAACCGCGTCGAGCGCAGCCAACAGCGACGCATTTTGCTTTGCCGTCCCCACCGAAATGCGCAGGTGGTTGGGTAACTGATAACCGGTTAGGGGACGAACGATGATTCCTCTGGCCTGCAAGTCAAGAAACACTTTGGAGCAATTCTCAAACTGGACAAGAAGAAAATTCCCGCAGCTGGGAACATAGCTGAGACCGAGATCGGTAAGCCCGCGCCCGAGCTGCCGCCGGCCCTCCCGGTTCAGGCGTCGGCTCTGTCTAACGAAGCCGGTATCGTCGAGAGCGGCCAGAGCGGCCGCCTGGGCCGCCGACGAAACATTGAAAGGGGGGCGCACCCGATTGAGAAATCCGGCCAGTTCGGGATCGGCATAGCCATAGCCGATACGCAGGGAGGCCAGACCGTAAATCTTGGAAAATGTGCGCAGGCAGATAACCTTCCTTCCCCCCTCGATGGCAGGTCGCAGATCGGGGGCGTGATCCAGGTACTCGGCGTAAGCCTCATCGACACAGAGAATGACATGCTCAGGTAAATCCGACACCAGGCGCAGAATCTCGCCTTCCTCATTGGCCGTCCCGGTAGGATTGTTGGGGCTGGGCAGGAACATTAGGCGCGTCCGCTTGGTGACGGCCGCCAGCATGGCCTGCAGATCGTGGGTATAGTCGCGCAAGGGAACTTCCACCAAAGCGCCTCCAAATAAGAGCGTAGCTAGCTTGTAGGCGATAAAGGCGTTCTGCCCCACGATGACTTCGATATGGCGGTCGATAAAGGCGTGCCCGAGGAGGTAGATGATCTCGTTGGAACCGGCCCCCACGACCAGTTGATCCGGTTGCAAGGCGCGCGCTTCGGCGATACGCCGCTTTAGAAAATAGCATTCATTTTCCGGATAAAGATGCGCTTCCGGAAGCGCACCCTTGACCGCCTCTACGGCCTTGGGCGAGGGTCCCAATGGATTTTCGTTGGAGGCCAGCTTAATGACATCGCGGCTGTCCAGATCGAATTCGTGCGCCACGAGTTCAATGGGCCGCCCGGGAATATAGACGGGTTGCCTGAGGACCGCCGGCTTTACGAGATCGGAATAAGTCTTCAACTTAACGGGGTGGCAGGGGCGTGGGATGGCCCGCAATATAAGCATCCCAATTCCAGCGCCATTCGGGAATGTCGAATACCGAATAGGGAAAGCCAAATTAGCCTCGGCATACGTCATCGTATCTACGAATTGGAGTCTTCTGCAACCCATTTTGTAAGATTATTAATCGCGGCGCTCACCGATTTCGAGATGGAGCGTCGTAGAATGAGTCGTTCACCCATTCCCGGATTTGACCTTGATTATGGTTTGCCGAATTGTGATCGCCAGGCCATGACAGTTGTTCACCACCTCTCCTCGATTCGTGCCGACGCCTTCACCCAGATGGCGATCGATCTGGTGGCGTTGGAGGAGTATCCCGCCGGGGAGGCATTTCGGTTTCGGCACTACTCGTGGTCGAACCCCTGTCTCACCTTTGGCTATGGCCAGCGCTGGCAATGGGTTCGGCAACAGTCAACCGATAGCAATGCTACAATTTGTAGGCGGCCTACCGGAGGCGGAGTGGTGCACCACCAGGGCGACTGGACCTACAGCCTCGTCATTCCGTCCGCAACCGAACCGGCGGGCCTGCCTCCGCATAAGATCTATGGTCTGGTTCACCAGGCCGTCGTCAACGCACTGCACGATCTGGGGATGGCAACGGAGCTGGCAGGCTGTCCGGGTAAGGCATCTCAACGGGCAACGGAAACGGCCGGGACCGATCTCTGCTTTGCGGCCCCGGCGCCGCTCGACGTGATCATGAAGAAGACGGGCCTGAAGCTGGCCGGGGCCGCCATGAAACGCAATCGTGCGGGCCTGCTCCTGCAGGGAAGCTTGAACCGATCGGCGGCGCCCGCTTTTGACCGATGGGAAGAGCTGGAAACGGTATTTGCAAAATGGCTGGCCAAT
The DNA here is from genome assembly GCA_963665345.2 of Opitutales bacterium. Classification (GTDB taxonomy): domain Bacteria; phylum Verrucomicrobiota; class Verrucomicrobiia; order Opitutales; family CAXXNP01. Next base: position 1,062,606 of record OY762281.2, on the reverse strand, counting down.
CTACTGCAGTCGGATGGGCCCCCAATTTCCTGCGGAGTGGATCGGCTCCCCGGTGGCGCCATCTCGAGAAAGCGGGACACTATTGCTTCCAGCCAATGGCAGCAAAGGCGGTAGCGAGATCACTGCTAAACGGTTCAGCGGTTCAGGATCGTCGCTCTGCTCCGAACAGGTGTCAGTGGTTGAGGTGTCAGTGTTCAGGTGTCAGGGGTTGAGATTCGTCGCTTTGCTCCGAACAGGTGTCAGGACAGTCCTCCTCAAACCTGTTCACGAGCGAAGCGAGAAGGCCTGACACCTGAAACCTGACACCCGACACCTGAAACCTGTTCACGAGCGAAGCGAGAAGGCCTGACACCTGACACCTGACACCTGAAACCTCTCCCAAGTTTCACCTCCCTTTTGATCCCCTCCGTTCTCTCTGCGCTCTCCTGTTCAAACTGCATCTCCGCCTTCTTGCTACATCACCGTAGCCCTGAGTTTATCGAAGGGCGACGCCGGCTACATTCGCTACCCGCAGCCCGCAACTCTCTCTTCCTTCGGCCTTCTGGCCGTGAGCCCCGAAACGCATCACCATTGACGCCTGGTTTCGGGCCGGCAATTTTAACAGGTCGACACCAGGGGAAGGAAATGCACACCGATTCTATCCACAGCGCACAGAATCGCCGGGTCAAGGACATCGTGCGCCTGAAACAGAGTCGACATCGGCGCCACCAGAAGCGCTTTGTCATCGAGGGCTACCGTGAAATTCGGCGAGCGCTCAGTTCAGGTATCACTATTGAATCGGTCTACTTCTCGCCCGAGTTCGCGGAAGCCGAGGCCTTGGGCGAAATCTCGCGGCTGCTTCAGGTAAAGGCAGTACCTTTTATCCGCATGGCTAAAGACCTCTTCAGCAAATGCTCACACCGCCAGCATCCCGACGGCCTGCTGGGTGTGGCTCCGTGCTGGGAGACATCCCTGTCCAGCATCAAACTTTCGTTTCCTCCCCTCTTGCTGGTCGTGGAAAGCGTCGAAAAACCTGGAAATCTGGGCGCGCTCGTACGGACAGCCGACGCGGCAGGTGTAGACGCGGTTATCCATACCGACGCGGCCACCGAGATGTTTAATCCCAACGTCATCCGCTCGTCTCAGGGGTTGGTGTTTTCCATGCCGGTAGTGTCGGCCCGCAATGAAACCGTCCTCCACTGGCTGCGGGAAAAAAAGGTATCGCTCTACGCCACCTGCACCGCGAGCGGGGTCCCGCCCTGGAATCTCGACCTGGCCAAGCCAATCGCGATCGTCATGGGAAGCGAACACCAGGGGTTGAGCGCCTGCTGGCGGGAACACGCCGACGCGCACCTGACGATACCGATGAAGGGCAGCACGGACAGCTTGAATGTGGCAGCAGCAGCAGCGGTGATTCTATACGAGGCGGCAAGGCAGAGGGGAGAAGGTGGAAGGTAGTCGCGCCCAGGACTGCACTGAGACTGGCCGGATCAGACAGCGGTGAAACTTCGGAGAGGTGTCAGGCCTTCTCGCTTCGCTCGCGGAGAGGTGTCAGGTTTCAGGTTTCAGGAGGACTGTCCTGACCCCTGAACACTGACACCTGTTCGGAGCGGAGCGACGATCCTCAACCCCTGGCACCTGAACACTGACACCTGTTCGGAGCAGAGCAACGAACCTCAACCGCTGGCACCTGAACACTGACACCTGTTCGGAGCAGAGCAACGAACCTCAACCGCTGACACCTGAACACTGACACCTGTTCGGAGCAGAGCGACGATCCTCAACCCTTGGCCGACGCCGTCGGCAGGGTGCTCCCATGGATTCTGATATGTTGGGCCAGTTCGGCAAGCCCAGCCGCAGTCGACTTCTCCGGTGTGTAGCCCAGATCGCGCCGCGCGGCCTCGATGCTGAAGTAATGGCTTTTGGCCAGCTCGACAGCTACAAACCTGGTCATGGGCGGCTCTCCGGTCAGCGCCGGCAATCGATACAGGACCTCCAGGACTGCGCCCAGCCGGTAGGCCACCGGCAGTGAGATGCGGCGCTCTGCGGTAGCGATACCAACGCTCCGGAGGAGGTCGTTGATCCACTGCCAGAGATTGACCGGAACTCCCTGAGAGAGGAAATAAGGTTTGCCCCCGGCTCGGCCTGCAACCAGCGCGTCCAAGGCCAGGATATGGGCCTGAGCGGCGTTCTCGACATGAGTGATGTCGACTAGATTTTTACCCTCACCCACAATTCTAAGGCGCGCCGATCGCGCCCGCTCCAATAACCGTGGAATCAAATGGGGGTCGCCAATGCCCCATATCAGATGCGGACGCAGCGCCAATGTGCGCATGCCCCCCTGACCATGAGCAGAGAGGACCGCCGCTTCCGCTATGCGCTTTGAATGCGCGTAGTGACAGAGCCAGCCGCGGCCATAGGGTAACGACTCGTCGGCGCCCTCGAAAGCCTCGCCATTGAAAACCACGCTCGGGGTGCTGGTATGGACCAGGTAGGGCACCTGCTGCCTCAAGCAGGCCGCCAGCAGGTTGCTCGTACCCCGGACATTGGTGTCGAAAAACTCCCGTCGCGGGCCCCAAACTCCGGCTTTGGCGGCGGTGTGGAACACTGCCTGCATTCCTGCTACGGCACGGTCCAGTGCCGACTCGTCACGGATGTCGCCCTGGATCACGGCTACCCCCTGCCGGGTTAAATCGGGCTGCGGCGAACGCCCCAGGATAGTAACCTCATATTGTCGAGCAAGCAGCCGCTCTACGACATACCGGCCAAGGAAACCGCCCCCTCCTGTCACTAATACGCGCATCTGTCCAGTCCCGATGAAAAGTTGACACGAGGATATAGGGTTCGGCAGTTCACAGTTCAAGGGCGCAGGGTTGCCTTTGTGGTATTCTGTGCGCGATTCGGTGGCGCCGCCGGCGGATTGGCTGTTCCCATACCGTTCAATCCCCATCTTCTCCCAACCGCTGAACCGTGTTCATGAGCGAAGCGAGAAGGCCTGACACCATTGAACCGTGAACCTCGAACCTTTGACGAACATCGAACTTCAAAGTTGGACGTTCAATGCTCCATGTTCGGAAACGAAGCCAGTTCACCTTCCAACCATAGTCGATAGCCAACGGCCTCGATGGGGAACCTTCTAATGGACCCGGCTTGTCGTGATCCTACATCTCAGGTAGGGCGAATCCCGATATAGTCCCGGCTTGCCGCGGACGACCTCGGGATTCGCCCTACCTGTTGATTCCGCTGCGAACCCATCGGACCGGGTTTTCTTTACCCGTGGCGGGCAAATCGGCGGGCCAGGGTCAACCGCTGAATCTTGGCATTGTGCCTCACGTCGACCGGAAAATGGCGACAGAAGAAGAAATGCTCGATTCCGGCGGTATGGGGTCGCTCCCGACCCAGTTCTCTCAATTCGCCTCGAAACCTCATCCGCTTATGACGGTTCCCGGGGTACTTTCCGCGATTCGGCTGCACAACGATTGCAGGGACTTGATTTCCGGCCGGGCCCAGTCCGATCAGGGCCGTACGGAAGACATCGGGATGACGATTGAAGACCGCTTCGCAGCAATCGGTGAAAAGAAGACCTGAACTGGTGCTGACGGATTCAGCCTTGCGCCCGCAGAACCAGAGTCGCCCGTCCCTGTCCAGATAGCCGACATCGCCCATGCGATGCCAGAGTTTCCCGTCGCATAAAACCAGCTTGGCACTCCTGGTTGCAGCCGCCAGGCGATCGTACTTCCTGGTTACAACGGGGCCGCTGACGACGATGTCGCCGACCACCTCGAGGCCGGTTTGCCGGCCGGCGTGATCAGCGGCATCGATACCGTAACGGATCGGTAGGGTGCGCACTTCCATTTCCGCAACAGGCCGTCCCACACAGGTGCCCCTGCCCTGTTCGGTCAAGACCTGGGTCTCGTTCAAAATCTCGCTCCCGCTTATAGACGTTACGGGAAGGCACTCGGTCGCACCATAAGGGGTATGAATTTCCCCCTTATCCAGAATATCGCGAAAATCGGCGATCAGCGTCGGCGAAACCGGGGCGCCGGCCATCAGAATTCTACGCAGCGAGGGAAGAGTCAACCGATGCTGCTTGCAGTAGCTGCCGATCCGCGACCACAGCACCGGCGAACCGAAGGAGTTGGTCACGCGACACTGGTTGATGGCCTGCACGATCTTGGCAGGATCCACGCGGGCAGGGCGACTGGGATTCATTTCAGGCACCACCGTAGTCATACCCAAGGCCGGATTAAAGAGCGCAAAAACGGGCAGCATGGGAAGGTCGATCTCGGCAGGCTCGATGCCGTATTGGTTGCGAATGAGCCGTACTTGCGCTTCGAACATGGCGTGCTCATAGGCGACACCTTTGGGTGGGCCTGTGGAACCGGAGGTAAAGAGAATCGCGGCTAATTCATGGGCTTGCGTGGGGGCCTCCGAAAAAGGCTCCCGGTCAGGCTCACCCACAGCCTGGCGCGCCTCCTCAGCAAAAAATTTGCCCCGAACCCGAACAGCGGCCTCGAGGGAACGGAAAGGCCTCCGAAAAATCCGGCGCACCAAGTGAGCCAGGGGAATTCCCACCAGAACCGCGGGGCGGGAACGGCGCACGCAGCGCAGAAAACTCCGCAGTCCCATTCCCGGATCGATAATTACCGGGACGGCGCCGAGCTTGAACAAGGCAAAGGTTATTAAAATCAGATCCAAGCCGGGTCGCACCATGAGCAGGACCCGCCGGCCGCGCTCAACCCCGCGGCTACGCAAATAGCGCGCCACGGTGGTAGACTCGGATTCGAGCTCCTTAAAGGTCCGTTCGAGATAGATAATGTCTCCGTTGGCGTGCCGGCCGCCGGGCACCATGAGCGCGCAACGATGCGGTTGCCGACTTGCCATTTCAGGCAGGAATCGCGCTACATTGACCGTTCCTGTTTCCGATGGCTCCGGCACGACGCTACCGCACTCGCTAATCAAGACCTAACAGTTGTTCCGCTCGCCGTGACATGCGCAACGCATCGGGCAATCGCTCGGCCAGACAGCAGATATGCCCCATCTTCCGACCCGAGCGCTGCTCACCCTTGTCGTAGAGATGGAGTTTCAACCCCGGTTCCTCGAGCAGCCGGCTCCATTGAGGTCCACCGTCTTCCCATAGATCTCCCAGCAGATTGGTCATGACGACGGGGCGCAGCAGGTCACAGCTTCCCAGCGGAAGGCCGCATATGGCACGGAGATGCTGCTCGAACTGATTGGTAAGGCAGGCATCGAAGGAGAAGTGTCCCGAATTGTGAGGCCTCGGCGCCATCTCGTTTACCAGCCACTCTCCCTCCCGGGTAAGGAAAAGCTCAACTGCCAGCAGACCCACGACATCCATGGCGCGAGTGATTTCCAGGGCCAGTTCGCAGGCCTCTGCGGCCAGCGCAGGTGAAATTCTCGCGGGCACGATGGACCGGTGCAGAATATGGTTGCGATGCTCATTCTCGATCACAGGGAAAATCGCTTCCTGCCCGTTCGTGCCGCGCGCACAAATGACCGCAAACTCCCCCTCGAAATCGATCCAGCGCTCGACCACCGCCGATTCCCCATCAAGCCTACTCCAGACTGCCTTCTCATCGAAATCAGGCTCGGTGATGCGGACCTGTCCCTTACCGTCGTAGCCGAAATCGGCAGTCTTAACCACGCAGGAATTTCCAAGTTCGCGAACCGCCTGCAGAAGCTCGTCGGATCCGTGTACCACCCTGAAGGAGGCACAGGGGAAACGCCGCCGGCGAAGAAACTCCTTTTCCCTCCGGCGATTCTGGCAAATGGAAAGTACCGACGCGGCCGGTCGCACCGGGAGGAGATCCTCAATCGGCCCGAGGGCCTGTGCCGAGACATTCTCGAACTCGAAGGTCAACACCTGGCAGGTTTTGGCCAACCGGAGCAGAGCCGAACCCGCCTCGTAGGGAGCATTGATCTCTCCATCCGCCACCATGCCGGCAGCGCAGCCCCGTTTTGGCTCCAGCACTTGGAAGCGGTAGCCCAGCCGCCTTCCCGCAAGTATGAGCATACGGCCGAGCTGGCCCCCGCCCAGGATGCCGATGGTGCTTCCCGGCGGAATCATTGCCCGCATTGCTCTTGGATTTGGAGGACGTCTCCCGCAGAGCGGGATCGGTAGCGAGCGAACCGGGATTGGCGGCGCCAGGATGGATACGTCACCGGTCCGGCAATGTCATCTTCATGACTGATTGGGTTTGAAGGCTGCGGGCCTCTTTGAGCCGCGCGCGCAACGCATCATCGTCCAGGGCTAGAATAGCGGCGGCGGCGAGGGCGGCGTTGATTGCTCCGGAGCGTCCGATGGCGAGCGTCAGCACCGGGACACCTGCCGGCATCTGCACAATCGAGAGTAAGGAGTCCAGCCCTCTGAGCGCCTGCGACTGCACCGGTACACCGAGAACCGGCAGTTCGCTCATGGACGCCGTCATGCCGGGAAGGTGCGCAGCGCCTCCGGCACCGGCGATAATGACCTTGATCCCCCGTTCCGCGGCAGTGCGCGCATAATGAACCAGCTTTTCCGGAGTACGGTGGGCACTGACGATTTCCTTTTCAAAGGAAATGCCGAGTTCGCCGAGCTTTTCGGCCGCGTGCTTCATGGTATCCCAATCGGAGATACTACCCATGATCAACCCGACCACCGCTCCCGTAGATGGATTCGCTGTCTGCACCTTCGGAGGGGCTAGGCTTCCTCGGGAACGTCAAAATCGTGGAAATCCCTGCCCTCTTCGGTGGAAAGAATGTCCAAGGCCGCGGCGGCCCCGTCGCCGGCCGAGATTACGGCCTGGCTCTTGCCGGGGCGCGCGGCCCAACCTACTACGTAGAGCTTATCCACTGAAGAACGGCAGTTAATATCGATCGCGACAAACGACGATTCCCCTTTCTCCGCACCCAAGTCGCGGGCAAATGCAGCCTTAGGTCCGCTGGCATCAATGAGGTAACGTGAAACCGTAGACCCGCCCGTTTCGGTGGTGACGGTAAAATCGTCGCCCACTTTCTCGGCCGAGACCACGTTGCTTTCCTCAATAGTGGCGCCGAAGGACGCCACCTGCTTTCGCGCCACTTTCTGGAACTCGGTTCCGGAAATTCTGGGTATTCCGAGATAGTTGGAGAGGAGGGCCGCGTGCATGGCCGTGTCATCCTGGGCAAAAACCGTTACTTCAAGGCCATTCTTGGCCAGAAAGAGCGCCGCACTCAATCCTCCAGGGCCATCACCAATGATACTTACATCTGCCATCGCTATAAATCTCCGTAAGAGTTCCCATCAGGTCAAAGCATCCTCCTGGAAGCCGCAAACAAATTCGGGATTCATGCCCCAGAATCGGGATGAGCGTCTGAGAAAGGGGAAAATCTAAGGGATCCGATCAGATCAAACAGGGGTGAAACTTTGGAGAGGTGTCGGGTTGTCAGGTGTCAGGCCTTCTCGCTTCGCTCGTGAACAGGTTTGAGGAGGACTGTCCTGACACCTGTTCGGAGCAGAGCGACGAATCTCAACCCCTGAACCCTGACACCTGAACACTTAATCCTACTCCAGGCCTGAAGTTTCAAGCTAGTCCTCACGCTCTCCTTTGGTTTACGGATCGGCGTTAAAGAACTCGCCGGTCTGGAGGTCGACAAACTGCCTTGGGCCGGTGGTGTCGTCGAAATAAAATACCCATGCCTGGCGCTCATGGCTGAAAAGATTGGGGAAGAGCTGTGGCGAAGTAAACAACCAGCCGAGGTTGAGGTCGAATATCCAGCCGCCTTCTTGGGTGCCCTCCTCGGCGACGAACTGCCAGCTATGATTGAGGTGAAAAATCCAAGGCAGGAAAGCCGTATTAAAGAATCCATACCAATCCGATAAGTGCCACCCGTCCCCGAGTTCGGAAGCACCCGCGAGCAAGCCGGTAAGTCCGCCGGAACTCGGTTCGCCTTGCTCGACATCCACAATCAGGCCGAGCCCGAAAGGAAACCGGCGGGCCTGATTCACGGCCCGAACCTGAAGCAGATATCGTCCCGGCTGGGCGGGTTTGAAAATCAGCGAATCCGTATTGCCGATATCCCCGAGGAGCGTGCTGCCCAATTGGTCGGCGTTGCTAACGGTGATACCATCGAGGTAGAACCCGAACTCATCCTCGATTTGAGTAAACGCGGAGCCGCTCCCAAAAGCATAGACGAAGCGGACCTTGACAACCTCCCCGGCAAGCGCGCTCAGATCGAGGACCTGCCGGGTGAAATCAGCCTCGCCGGGAAACCCCGACCCTGCCTGGCTCCAGACCTCCGCCCAGGAAACTCCGCCATCGGTCGACACCTCGGCGCGTGCCACCTGGTTTTCGGTGGCCGCGCGCAGCCGCGTAAAGAAGCTCAATTCAGAACCTTCCTGGACGAGAAGATCGCGATTTACGGTCAGCATCTGATTGTCAAAATTGGGCTGCACGAGATGGTAGGAAAAGGAACCTGCCGCGCTGATGGCCGAACTGATCGGATCGTAGCCCTCCCCGGTGGAAAGTTCCCCACTCGACTCGCCCGGCTCGGCCCCTTCCTCCCAGGGTGCCGGATCCAATACGGATTGACTGAACTGGTAGCCCGTAGCAGCCGAGACGACGGTGAAATTCAGCACGTTATCAGTTCCTGAAAAAAGGGGCGGCGGCGGCGCCAAGGCAGGTTCCTCGTAAGGGGGAATAAAATCCACCTTGACGTTCTGGTTGTTGGTCACGGTCGCGACCTGGAGCACATCGGAGAAATTCAATCCCCCGAAAGTAACGTTAAAACTGCTATCGGAGGGAACGGGAACGGAATAGCCGCCCGAGTCGGCGGTAACGGCGAAAGCGTCCGCCCCATCGACATCCACCCGGAGACCGCCGATCCCCTCGCCGACATCGTAGAAACTGTTTCCGTTGAGATCGTAGTAGGCGACCCCGGTTACAAACGCGGAGGAATTCTGCAGCACACCGAAATCCTGAGTGGCGATCAACGGACCCACCGTAGTTTCGGTGCCGGTAAATGGGTTCAACCCGGTTTTCGTCCCCATGAGAATGCCCATACCGACCTCTCGATAGGTCGGATTGTGAATGCTCAGACGATGGCCGGGTGGATCCTGCATGCCGCCCACTGTCCCCCCACTCGCTGAGGTACCCCAATCGACGTCGAGGGCAGCGTGAACGTGCTCGGTGGTGTCCCCAAAGGCGAAGATGTTTTCACCTGAAGCGGAGCGGGGAACATAGCCGGCTGCTTCCAAACGCTGTGACGTGGTGGTGCCGTCGGATCCACTGTGTTGCTGAAACGTGTTTTCGAACATATCCAGGCTGTGCCTGCGCGCGGCCGCCAGGAGACTTGCATTCATCGACAACGGGGGCGCAATCTGCTCCAGTGTTGTGAACTGCTGCTGCATGAGTTCCAGATCGACGTTGAAGAACTCGATCCCATTCACGATATCCGCATCGGAACCAGTATCGAAAATCTCAACGATACGCTGCACTTCAGCGACGGCGTCTGACCGGGAGCGATTTACCAACTCCAACAACAACTGTTCTTCATCGGTGGGATCCCCGATGCTGTACTCGGTCTGGCCATAGCCGGTCCCGCAAACAATGCAAACCGCCAGGAAAGTGAGCGCAGTGACAATGGAGAAACAGCGATGCCTTTCGGCGAGCGAAGAAAACATATGCGCCCTTTTTCGTCCTCCTGGTAAGGAATGTTCAATACTTGACCCGATGGAACATAGAAAGATCCCCGCCGAACGCGACACAATACCGCAGCCGGTCCATAGTCAGAAGTCAGTCGAACCGCCGGCAGCGCCGGTGCTCGCCGGATCAAACGGGGGCGATCCTTTGGAGAGGTTTCCGGTGTCAGTTCTGAGGAAGCGCAATCGAGTTCTGACACCTGAGCGCTGAAACCTGCTCCTGGAATGAAGTTTCAAGGCAGGGGGCAGAAGTCGACGGTCGGCAAAGCATGCCCGAGTCACCTTTTAGCGGACGTGGCCAGCGTCTGGCCCGTCGCCAGCTCGCTCTCCCACCCCTCTCCCTTTGCCTCTGCAGGAGTGCTTTCTGGATCTCCTCTTGACTCTGGATCAGACTTTCTGCTTGAAAGGCGGGAAGTAAATTCATTCTTTAGCCCGCTTATGAGTAATGGAACCAGCAAAGACGCCAGCAGTGCACAGGCGTCATCGACCTCACCCCAGCAACCGTCACAGTCGAAAAATCCCTCGGACCTGCAATTTACCGACGCGGATCTCCTCCGCCGCTATGTGACCGACACGGGGAAAATCCTGCCGCGCCGCATCACGGGGTTGACGGCAAAACAACAGCGGCACATGACAAAAATGATCAAGCGCGCGCGCAACCTGCTGCTGATGAAGTAGCTGGAAAGCCTTTGCCGAGCTAGTGTCGTGTCCGATATAGTCCCGGCTTGCCGCGGACGACCTCGGGATTCGCCCTACCTGTTAGCGGCCTCAGCGCAAAGACCTGCGGCTCGAGGTTAGTTTTGCCTTCTGCCAACCGGACTACGGACTTTCAACCTGAGGCGCCATTGTCACCAATGGCTTCCACGGGACACCCCTCCAGTGCTTCCAAACAGAGATCGAGAGCATCTTCATCGTCCGGATCAGGCTGACCGTAGACGTAAGAATAGCCTCCGTCATCGTTCCGAGTAAAGTAATCCGGCGCGGTTTCCCGGCAGAGATCGCAGTCGATGCACTGCTCGTCCACGAAGAATTTGCCGGTCACATTCTCCGGCCACATTTCATTCTTATCAGCCATGGCAATCGAAACAATTTCGAGGAAAACCGGATAGTCAAGAAGGATAGACCGATTCCGAAGGCCCGATTATGGGGAACTCAACCAGTGTCGTGTTTGACAGTAGAAGTGAGTTCTGTTTGTTGAGACAGTGGGGAAATAAAGGCATGCTTTACGATCGCCCATATATGCGCAAAGAAGAGTTCCAGCAGGGCTCGCCGGTGTTGAAGTGGTTGTTGCTGATCAATCTGGGCGTCTTCATCACACAATGCGTAGCGGAACGATGGTTTCGTTCCGAAATCATCTCTGACATCTTTGCCTTGGCCGGGAGCCATCTGCTGCGGGGCCAGCTCTGGGTCATTCTCTCTTACAGTTTTCTGCACAGCACCGGCTTTCTCCTTCATATCATCGGTAACCTGCTGGTGATCTTATTTATCGGCCGCGCGTTGCAACCTGTTCTAGGAGGACAGAAGCTGCTGGCGTTGTATCTGGGTTCCGCTCTACTCGGCGCAATTTTCTGGCTGAGTTTCAACTTTCGGTCGGGTCAGGTAATCGGGGCCTCGGCGGCCGCTCTCGGTCTGCTCACGACCTTTTGCCTGATGTATCCCGATCGCGCCATCCAAGTGCTCCTTTTCTTCATCATACCGGTCACGGTGAAGCCGAGGTACCTGTGCTGGATCGTGCTCGGGATTGAATTGTTCGGATTCCTGTTTCTGGAAATCAGCCCCGGCGGGGTGCGCTCCAATGTCGCACACTCCGCACACCTGGGCGGCATGTTGGGAGGCTGGGTATTCTTTCGTTATTTCCTACATCGCCCCTCCCTCTTTGAACGCAGAAAACCCGCGGTGGAAGCACCGGCCTGGTATCTACGCAACCCGCCCACGGCGAGTTCGGGCCCCCGCTTTCGGATCAATATCCGCAACCGGCGCCAATTGCAGGTGGAAGTCGACCGCATCCTCGATAAGATCAACACTAACGGATTTGGCTCACTCAGCAAGGACGAACAGCGGACTCTGGACAAGGCTAAGGACATCCTTCGCCGTTAGCAATCTGTCAGGCTCGGAATCTGGCATTCTGTGGATGAACTGCCAAAAGCAGTGCGGTTGGTATCGGAGCGATCGCGCCAAGCGACAGATTGCGTAACGCTCTTCTGCAAAGAGCGCAAAAGGCCATCAGTATGATTCGGATTATGCTTACAATCGGGAGGCGATCTTGCACCCTCGATCGTTGAACTGTGAGCCCCCGAAACCTGAAAACTGAAACCTCGTGCCAACTTTTCATCAGGACTGGACAGTCTCGGGATGAGCGCCAGCGACGAGTTCATAAAGAAGCTGGGGTCTGCAGGTGGCGCCGGCGGGAGAGGCTTTACCCTCACCCCTGCAGCGGCGCAACGGCTGCGGGCGCTGGTTATTCATAGTCCGCTCTATCGATCCTTCCTGGAAACCCATCCGGAAACCATCTCCTGGTTGGAGAATCCCCACAATCGGGACGCAACTTATCGGCGGGGCGCTTTTTTCTCTGAATGGAAAGCGTTCAGTCGGGAACATGCTGCCATGCCCAACAGGTTTGACCGGCTGCGGACCTTCCGGCGCAAGATGTCGTTGCGCATCGCCTATCGTGAGCTAAATGCGCGCTCCGAGGCGCGCGAAGTGCAGGCAGAGCTCACGCAACTGGCCGAGTTCTGTCTCACTACCGTAACCGAAGCCACCCTGGCCAAGTGGACCAAGCGACTGGGCACGCCCTGGGATGGGGAACGCGATCAGCCTGCGCGATTCTGCGTCCTCGGGCTCGGCAAGCTGGGTGCCGGCGAACTCAACTTCTGTTCCGATATCGATCTCATGTTCGTTTACGAGGGCCTCGGACAGTGCCGTAAAGAAGAACGTGGCCAAGGCACCGCTAACGCCGAGTTCTTCAGCCGCATCGCCCGCGAGATTTCAACACTGCTGAACGAGCGAACCTACGCCGGATTTCTCTATAATGTCGACCTGCGGCTGCGGCCCGAAGGCGCTGGCGGACCTCTGGTGCGCACGCCCAACAGCCTGGAAAGCTACTACTGGGAGGCGGGGCAAGCCTGGGAACGCTTCGCCTTGATACGGGCACGCCCGGTGGCGGGCGACCTCAGTCTCGGAGAGGAGCTTTTCGAAAGCATCAATGCATTTCGCTATCCGCGGCATCCGCCGCCCGCTGTTTTAGCCGAGATCGCAGGGCAGAAAGCCCGCATGGAGAGGGAAGTGGCGGCAGACGATCAGCTTGGTCGGAACATCAAATCAGGCTATGGGGGCATACGTGAGGTGGAGTTTTTCGTGCAGGGGCTGCAGTTCCTCAACGGCGGCCGCATACCCTTTTTGCAGACCGGATCGACCTACGAAGCCCTCGATCGCCTGGTCCGCTATGAGCTGCTGGAACGGTCGGACCAAGTATTTCTGACTGCAGCCTACACGTTTCTTCGGGTGCTCGAAAATCGGCTGCAAATGCGTAGCGAGGAGCAAACTCACTCGCTCCCGGAAGCAGAGACCGGGCTACGCCAACTGGCGGTCGGTCTGGGGTTCGAAGATGTCGATCGGTTCGATGAGCACCTCGCATCAATCCGCTCCAGGATTCACGAAATCTACTTGAGTCTGTTCGGCAAGGAGGAGCCCGACGAGGAACTCGAAGCGTGGATTCAAGTACTTTCGGGCGGTGAACCTTCCCCTGCAATCTGGGAAAAACTGGATCGCTGGTTCGGTCCTCCCCGTGACACCATTCCCCCAGCCATCAGGAACTTTGTGTTGGGCGGACCGCACCACCTGCTGACCCGCGAAAAAGCCAGCCTCTATGTGCAACTGGCAGCGCAGTTTGACACCGTGCTGCGGCCACTCGCCCACCCACTGCGCACTCTGGGGCGCATATCATCGTTTGCCCGGCGCTACGGATCCCGCATGCAATTTTTCAAGGCCTGTAGTGAAAATCCGGCCATGTTCGAAGCCTTGAGCCTACTTTTCGATCGCAGTGAATTTATCCACGACCTCCTCAGCCGGCACCCCGAGATCGTAGAGGAAGTCCTGGGCCCTAACGCCCAACGCAGCAAGGACGCCCGCCGCATCGAGCAGGAGATCGCTCGGCTTCCTCAGGACGAGAGCTTTGCCAACTGGCTTTGGACCTACGTGCGCGCCGAGCAGGTCCGCCTCGCCATTGCCGAAGTGCTGACTCTGCGGGAACCGGAAGAAATCGAGGCGGAACTCAGCCACCTTGCCGACGGCGTGCTCAGTTTTGCGCTCCGGCGTGTGGATCCGGAAGCGAGCCTGGCAATCGTGGCCCTGGGCAAATACGGCAGTCAGGAATCCGCATTCGGGTCTGACCTGGACATCCTGGTTCTGGCCGAGGAAGGGTCAGATCCGGAAAACGCGGGCCGCAAGGTTCAGGCACTGCTGCGCCTCGTGCAGCAATCCCGGGCGGGCAGCCGGATATTCGATATCGATCTTCGCCTCCGGCCTCACGGGAAAGACGGACCCCTTGTTTCAAAGCCCGAAACGCTCCTGAAATATCACCAGGGCGCGGCCCAAACCTGGGAGCGGCAGATGCTGACACGAGCCCGACCCGTGGCCGGGAATGAACAATTACAGGAGACTTTTGTCAAACTTCGAGACCAACTGGTCTTTGCCCGACCGCTCAGCGCAACCGAAGCGGCCGAGATCTGGACAATGCGATTGAGGATCGAAAAGGAAAAAGGTCGCCCCCTTAACGACTCCTGCCGAGCCTTCAAAGCCGGGCGCGGCGGTCTAGTCGACCTCGAATTTCTGGTCCAGCTCCTGCAAATGAAATATGGAGTCGATAACCGCGCCCTGAGGTCGCCCAATACGCGAAATGTGTTGCGGTTGCTGACCCTGCAGGGTACCCTCGAACCGACTATTGGACAACGCCTGCAAGAAAATTACAATTTTCTGCGAAAACTGGAATTCTATGTCCGACGTGAGAAGAATCGCGGAATCGCAGAGATCGATTCCGATCCCGATCAAGAGCGCTCCATCGCTCGCTGGCTGGGCTTCTCCAGCTTTGAAACTTTCTGGGAGGATCACTGCGCCCGCATGCAACAGAATCGCGCGCTGCTGTTAGCGACGATTGAGAAGGAATTTGGGCTGACCGCGCCGGTCTCCGTTTGAAGATATGAGAAAAGAAGCTGACCAGGTAGGGCCGTCCGTGCAATCCTTACCTTCAGGCATGCCTGAATTTCCGCTGTCAAGATCGCGCAAAAGGTGGGCGGCCGGGACGCTGATAGCCGTGTTCTTCGGCTGGTTCCTGTTGGAGAACAGTAGCGCCAACGCCGGCCCTACCTCAACCGTGGCGATTGACTTTCCCAAGCACGTAGCCCCGCGTATCGACCATGCGGTCAATTACTCGCCTCAGCGCATCGAGCTTTCCCGGGCCGATCGCGAACGCATCTGGCATGAAACACGTTTGGCCATACAGACTATCCAGAACTACCACTATAGCAGCAAACCTTTCACCTTCATCGATGCCGGGGAACTGCTCGTGAGTTACATGCAGGAGCTGGATTATCACCGTCTCTTCTTAACTCAAACCGACGAGGAGCATATCCTGCTGCGCTTTGAGACCAGCCTGATGAACGCTTATGTGGTCAGCGGATCGCTCTTTCCCGCTATCAAGATCTTCGAGATCTACCGGGAACGCGCCCGCGCGCGCATCGATTGGATCTTTAACCGCTTAGAGGAGGACAGCACATTCGATAGTGACGAGCTCTACACACACGACCGCTCGGAAGCTAACTGGCCGCGAGACGAAGCCGAAGCCGACAATCTCTGGAACAAGCGCTTGAAGTTCGAGCTGCTGCAGGAGCTATTGAACGACGAGACCACAGAGCGGGCCAAGGAGAAAGTCGTGCGCCGCTATAGACGCAATCTCAAACACGTGGAAGAATTCGATATTCTAAACATCCAAGAGCTCTTCCTCACTACCCTGGCAAATCTCTACGACCCCCACTCGAATTTTCTTTCGTCCGATACCCTGGAGGACTTTGCCATTACGATGCGAAATTCCCTGGTCGGCATCGGCGCCCTGCTGCGCGAGGAAGACGGCTACTGCACAATACAGCAATTGATATCAGGCGGGCCCGCTGAACTGAGCAACAGTTTGCATCCCGGTGACGCCATCGTCGCGGTCGCGCAGCCCGGTGAGGAACCGGTCGACGTCATCGACATGAAACTGCGAAAAATCGTGAATATGATTCGGGGCGAGAAGGGCACGCGCGTCATCCTCACGGTGATACCGGCCGATGCCTCCGACTCCTCAGACCGGATCAACGTAGTGCTCAAGCGCAACGAGATCCAGTTGACCGGGAATCTAGCTGAGGCCGAGATCTACGCGGTGCCCTACGGGGATGATGGGATGATTTCAGTGGGCGTCATCGACCTGCCCGGATTCTACGGCACCGGCATCGGCGGCAAGGGCGAATCCAGCACCACGGAGGACGTAGAAAATCTCATCAAGAAACTGCAGATCCAAGGAATCGATGGGCTTGTTCTGGACCTGAGACGCAACGGGGGCGGCCTCCTTAACGAGGCCATCGCGCTGACCGGCCTCTTTATTCCCAAGGGGCCTGTGGTCCAGATCCGTGATACCAACGGCTCCATCCGCAAAGACTGGGACAAGGATCCAAAGGTAGCCTACGAAGGACCCCTGGTCGTTCTGGTATCGCGAAGAAGCGCCTCCGCCAGCGAGATCGTAGCGGGTGCACTGCAGAACCATGGACGCGCCCTTATCGTGGGTGATTCCGCCACGCATGGGAAGGGAACGGTGCAAGCGATCTTCGAGCTGGATCGCAACATGGGCATGTCGCTCTTCAAGAAAAACGACCGCTTGGGCGCGACCAAAATCACGATTCAGAAATTCTATCTGCCCAACGGGGACTCAACGCAGAACCATGGCGTACACTCAGATATCGTCATTCCCTCCATAAACGAGTATCTGGAGCTGGGAGAATCGGACCTGGATAACGCCTTGGTATGGGACTCCATCGATGCCCTTCAGTGGAACGCCGCCGACACGCGCTTTCAAGGAAGAGCGCTCGTCGACAGTAGCCTCATTGATTCGCTCAGAAGGCGCAGCCGAATTCGCCAGGATGCCCTTCCCGAATTCTCCTATCTCGATAGGAATCTGGCCTGGTTCAAGGCCAAGCAGGAGGAGACCGAAGTCTCACTGAACCTCTCCTCCCGGCGCCAGCAGAAGCAACGCGATATTAGCTTCAAGGAGTCCATGGAGAAAATACGTAAGGAATTGAGCCAGAACGGTTTTACAAGCAAGAAATATCTTCTGGATGTGGCCTTGGCGCAAGAGGCGGAGCACCAGGCGAAACTCCGCTCCACGCTGCTGCCTGACGGTCGGCCCAAGCAGAATCAATACTATCAGAAGATCTTCTACTATGAACCCGAGGAAAACGGACCCATCGAGGAAATCTGGGTGGAGAATTTTGACTACGAAAAGATATTCCGGCACGCCTCTGAAGTGGCGGACCACCTCTCGGAAGAAATCGGTGTGGAGTTCGAGACCGAGGTCATGAAACAGGTGCTCGGGGGGCTTAAGAACGCCTACCGCAGCAGCGATTTTCTCATCGACCGCCACTTTGAAGAGCATTTCGGCGATATGCTGACAGCCGAGCAGATCGACGCCCTGATCCCAAGGTTTTTCTTCAAGCTCATCGCGATTGATCCGGAGGTCATCGCTGATCGGTCCGCCCTGGACATCCATCTACGCGAGAGTCTGCGAATTGTAAGTGACTGGCTGAGCTTCGAGCGGGGCCGATTCGAGTTTCCGGAAGTCGCGGCCAAAATCGTGAGCGAGGAGAACGATGGGCTGCTCTCGTCCCGACCGGAAGCAGCGGCCGGCACGACCTCGGGGCTCTAGGCACGGGCGAAAAAGAACCTTGGTTTTCCAGCCAGATCGCAAATCGACCGGACCCACCCGTAGCCGGTGCACGGGGCCAGTGCGGTGAGTTCGGGGTGATGCCTGGGCGATGTTTCGAGGGCGACCATAGCCCCGGAATTCAAGTGGTCGATGGCGCGTGTCAGGATGTGCTTGAGATCATCCAGGCCATTCTGTCCGGAAACAAGAGCCTCTCTAGGCTCAAACAGTTTCACCTCCGGTTCCGTCTGCCCCCACTCCGATTCGGAAAGATAGGGGGGATTGGCGAGAATAAGATCGAAGCGCCTGTGCTCGAGGCCTTCGAACCAGGAACCGCAGTGAAAAGTCAAGCGGTCGCTGAAGCCGCAGCGGAGAGCATTTTCCGCAGCTACTTCGAGCGCCTCCCGCGAACGGTCCACAGCCGTGATGCAGGCGCCCCCAAATCGAGAGGCCAGGGCCAAGGCCAGGGCCCCACTGCCTGTCCCCAGGTCCAGAATGGTGGCCGGTTCCGATTCCAGAATGCGGAACACTTGCTCGGCCAATTCCTCGGTTTCGGGACGCGGGATCAGCACCTGCGAATTTACCTTGAGTTCAAGATCCATAAACGGCGCCGAACCCAGAATATAGTACAGGGGTTCGCGCCGCCCACGGCGGACAACAAGCGGGCGGACCACGTCCTGGGTAGCGGCATCCACCGGAAAGTCGTAACGCAGGTAGAGCTCCAGGCGGGAACAACCGAGAACATGGGCGAAGATCAGTTCGCTGTCGAGTCGGGCACCGGAGATACCCTTTCCTTCCAGAAATACACACGACTTCTGTAAAAGCTTAAGCAGAGGCTCCATCTACAGAACAGTGAGGCGCTCTCACCTGTGTAAAGTTATTAACCGAACACCACACTTGTGTCGTGTCGGACACCAGGCTTACTCAAGCCAGGGAACCCGAATTCAACATTTCGGCGATCTTCAGCTTGGTATCGGCATCCTGCATGGCTGCGATGACTTCGTGCAGTTCGCCCTCGAGTATCTCAGGCAGATTGTAGAGGGTAAGATGGATACGGTGATCCGTAAGTCTACTCTGGGGAAAATTGTAGGTGCGAATGCGTTCGCTGCGGTCTCCGGTTCCAATCTGATCCCGGCGATGGGCCGCGTACCTGGCCCGCTCCTCCTCCTCTTTCGCCTTTAAGAGGCGGGCGCGCATCACCTTCAGTGCCTTGTTCTTATTTTTGTGTTGCGACCGCTCGTCAGCACAATGCACGATCATCCCGGAAGGCTTGTGCAGGATCTGTACAGCCGAATCGGTGGTATTCACATGCTGGCCTCCAGGGCCGCTGGCACGGGTGACAGTGATGTCAAGATCGGCCGGATCAACCTCGACGTCGACATCCTCGGCCTCCGGCAGAACAGCAACCGTGGCCGTCGAGGTATGAATTCGGCCGTTGGCTTCGGTCACCGGAACGCGTTGCACCCGGTGCACGCCGCTCTCGAACTTCAGGTCCCTGTAAACGTCCTCTCCCGACACCAGGAAAGCAATCTCCTTGAATCCGCCGCATTCCGAGGCGCTGGCATTGAGGGACTCCACCCGCCAGCCTCTGGATTCGGCGCAGCGAGAATACATTCGGTAGAGGTCTGCGGCAAAAAGCGAAGCCTCGTCACCCCCGGCGCCGGCCCGGATCTCCACTACCGTGTTTCGCGAATCACTCTTGTCTGCGGGCACCATGGCCATGAGAAGGGAATCCAGAATCTGTTCCCGTCGCTGGCGTAGTTCCGGAAGTTCCTCTTCGGCAAGTTCCCTCAACTCCTCGTCTCCGGCCGCCTCGCCGGCCAGTTCCTCGTGTTCCGCGATCTCTTCGTCGAGGCGCGTCAGGCGCTCGTGCGCTTCCAGAAGCCGGGTCAATTTCCGATGCTCGCGGGAAACCGCCGCGGCACGGCGTCCGTCCTGAAAGAGATCGGGATTAGCCAGCTCCCGGTCCAGCTCTCGAAGCCGGTCGCTAAACCTGTCGATACTCGGAATTTCCTGCATATTCTTGGTGGCGTTCATCCTCGTGCGCCGTTATCTCCAATACCCCGGAAGATTTAGTGTCGAGGCTGAAAATGGCTCTGGAATTAGCATGCTCGTTCGTCAGACACGACACTAGCGTACTCTCTAGGATAAACCGATACCCGGTTTTTTCCAAGTGTCCAGCGGTAAAGATTTGCCTCTTGTCCCAGCCCCACCCCATGATGTTATGCGCTCCATGGCCGACCAAACGCTCCATCGCCAGAACATTGTGGCCTGTATCTGGGACTTTGATAAGACGCTGATCAACGGCTACATGGAGTCGCCCCTCTTTCGCCGGTTTGAAATTGATGAACCCGTATTCTGGGAGGAAGTGAACGCGCTGCCTGCACTTTACAAGAATCAGGGAATACGGGTTTCTCCGGATACGGTCTATCTGAATCATATCCTGACCTACGCCCGGCGGGGGTACTTTCCCGGGCTTAATAATGCCTTACTCCGACAACTGGGGTCGGAGCTGTCCTTTTTCCCGGGTCTGCCCTCCTTCTTCCAGGAGCTCAAGGAAGTCGTTCGCTCGCAACCGGAATTTGTACGACACGACATCCTGCTGGAGCACTATATAGTAAGCACGGGATTGGCGGAAATGATACGGGGATCGGGAATTGCGCCCTTTGTCGAGGAAATCTATGGATGCGAATTCATCGAACAGCCGTTTGCGCCCGGCTTCATTTCACAAAAGGAATTGGGTCTGGATACCGAGCGTGAGATATGCCAGATCGGGACCATGGTGGATAACACGATCAAGACGCGATTCATTTTCGAGATTAATAAGGGCACTAACAAGAATCCGGACATCGACGTCAACGCCATGATTGCTCCGGAAGACCGGCGAGTGCCGATACCTCATATGCTCTACACAGCCGACGGCCCCAGCGACGTCCCCGTATTCTCCGTGGTCAAGCGATACGGGGGCACGACCTTTGCCGTCTACAACCCGCGAAACACGGAGGAGTTTGCACAGAACGATCGGCTTTTGCAGATGGGGCGCATACACGCTTATGGTCCGGCCGATTACAAGAAACAGAGCAGCACGCATTTGTGGATAAGAATGCACGTCCTGCAGATCTGCGAGCACATCGTGAACGAGCGGGAGCTGGCCTTGGCTCGAAAAGTGAGCGGGCCACCCGTCCATCTGCACGGCGAGGATGAAACGGCGGAAGCGCCTGCTCCCGGACCTCAGCAGGCCGAATTTTTCGATCCCACCAACGAAGGCTGATATGGCATTGATTCTGATCATAGACGATGACGCCAGCTTCCGCGAGATGTACCGGGCCATTCTGGAGCAGGAAGGCCACCAGGTTCTGGCCGCGGAAAACGGCAGCAAAGGAATTGAACTTTTCTCTCAGCACACGGTCGACGTGGTTATCACCGACCTGATCATGCCCGAGAAGGAAGGTATCGAGACGATCATGGAAATCGTGCAGATCGAACCGGAGGCAAAGATAATCGCCATTTCAGCATCGGGAGGTGAGCGCAGCCAGGACTATCTGGAGTCGGCGCGCATGCTCGGTGCGAGTTCTACGCTTAGGAAACCCTTCCATATCGGTGATTTGCTGGCCGCTGTGCAAACCCTTCTTGCGGATTAGTAACAGACCTCGGCAGACGTCACAGGATGAACGTTAATAAATTTTCAAAACACCTGCGTCTGGCAGGATTACTTTACATCGCGGGAGCAGTTCAATTAATGAGTGCTTTCGAACGAATCGATTCGAAGGCAGACAACGATCCCATGGCGGTGCAGATTTTCAGACTGGATAACGGGCTTACCGTGTACTTAACCGAAAATCACGAAGAACCCCGGTTCTACGCCGAGATCGCGGTGCGCGCGGGGAGCAAACACGACCCCGCGGAGACGACCGGGCTGGCGCACTATCTGGAGCACCTTCTCTTCAAGGGCACACCTGAACTGGGCACGCTTGACTACGAAAAGGAAAAGCCTCACCTGGACCGCATCAGGGAGCTCTACGAGGAGCATTTTCGAGAGCAGGACCCCGAAAAGCGCAGGGCGATTTACCGGGAGATCAATCGGGTCTCTCAACTGGCGGCTGAGCACGCCATACCCAACGAGTTCGACAAGCTTTACAAGAGCATGGGCGCCACCGGCGTCAACGCACATACCTGGCATGAGGAGACGGTCTACAAGGTCGAGCTCCCATCCAATCGTATTCGACAATGGGCGAAGATCGAAGGGGCCCGCTTCGCCGATCCCGTTTTCCGCATTTTTCATACCGAACTGGAGACCGTCTACGAAGAGAAGAACCGCTCCCTGGATAATCGCGCCCGTATAATTTCGGAGGCAGCCGGTCGTCAGTTATTCAAGAAAATGAACTACGGGCAGCAGACCACGCTAGGATCGGTGGAGCATTTGAAACGGCCGTCGATCGTCAAAATTCAGAAATTCTATGATACCTACTATGTGCCCAATAACATGGCTATCATCGTATCGGGCGACATCGAGATCGACGAGACCATGACGATCATCGATGGGCACTTCTCTACCTGGCGAAGCCGTCCCTTGCCGGAGTTTACAGCGCCGGTCGAACCTCCGCTGCAAGGGGCGGAGCGGGTATCGGTAAATTACCAGGGAGAGGAATACGTATTGCTGGCCTTTCGCACGGCCCCGCATAGGCACGTAGACGAGGACGCGCTTCGCATCATAGACCTTCTGTTGGATAATTCGGTGGCCGGCCTGATTAACCTGAACCTCAACCAGAGCCAGCTTCTACGCGAGGCCGGATCCTACCCCTATCTGTTCAATGACGCCGGAGCCCAATACTTATGGGGCATTCCCAAGCAAGATCAGTCCCTGGAGGAGGTGGAATCCCTGCTGCTCGAACAGGTCGACCATATAAGGCAAGGGGAATTCGACGATTGGATCATTCCCGCCATCATAACCGACTTCAAAAAACAACGTAAAATGGATAGGGAATCGAACCGAAGGCGGGTCAGCTTGATTCGCGATACGTTCCTGCGATTTGAGCCCTGGGATCATCATCTTGCGCAAATCGACCGCTTGGAGGCGCTAACCAAGGATCAGGTTGTAGGGACAGCGAATAGGTATTTTGGCAGTGACTTTGTAGCAGGCTACCGCCGCGATGCCAAGCAGCAGATTCCCTATATCGAGAAGCCTCAGATCGACAAGATTGAAATCGAAGCCGGCCGCCAATCCGAATTCGCCGCCGGAATTGTGGAGATGCCGGTGGAGAGTCTCGAACCCCGCTATATTGAAAACGGACGAGACTATACAAAATCAGAGCTCGTCCCCGGCGTGGCTCTCTATCATACGCCCAATCCCCTCAACGACCTTTTCACAATTACGTTCTCGTTTGATATCGGATCCTACGAGGAGCCTCGCCTTCCCATCACCACGCAATTGATCGATAAAGCCGGCACCAAGCACCACAAACCGGACAATCTAAAGAAGGAATGGTACCGGCTTGGGGCGGAATTCTCGTTCACCACCGGCGAATGGGAAACCAGGCTGCGCGTGAACGGCATGGACGAAAACTTTGCCGAGACCGTGGCCCTGATCTGGGATGTGCTGAAGAGTGCACGGGCCGATCAGGGAACGCTGCACAAGCTGGTGGACATTGTCATCGACCAACGCGAGGATGAAAAAAAGGACCATCGCACGCTTTCCCGGGCGCTGACACTCTACAGCCGCTTCGGCGTTGATTCCAGATTCAACCGCAGGCTACCCTCCGAGGCACTTCGCGCCCTCAAAGCAGTGGATCTGCTCGCCCTCTTCGACAGCCTGACCTCGTTCGAGCATACCGTAGCCTACGCCGGATCGATCCCCCTCGACGAGGTAGGCGCAGAGCTGGCTTCCCATTACGACCGCTCGGCCCCTCGCCACCCCCCTCCTGCCTATACCCATCGCAGGGCGCGAAAAATCGAGGACCATCAAATCTATTTTTACGACAAGGATATCGCCCAGAGCCAAATTCGCATCGAATTTCCCAATGGCATTTATCAGGAAGCAAAGACACCCATCATCGAACTCTATAATTCCTATTTCGCCGGGGGCATGTCCGGCATCGTATTTCAGGAGTTGAGAGAAGCCCGCGGCCTCGCCTATTCGGCTGGAGCGCGTTACTTCAACGGCGCACGCCAAGGCGACGAGAACCTCGTGGTCGGGTCGATCGCCTGCCAGGCCGACAAAACCGTGGAAGCGGTAAGCGCCTTCCTGCATTTATTCGACCAGATGCCCCGTTCCGAGGACCGCTTCGGCAATGCCCGCGCTTCCATCGACAACCGCTACCGCAGCACCCGAATAAAATTTCGCGAGATTGCCGATCAAACCCGGGGCTGGGAACGAAAAGGCTTGTCGGGCGATCCCGGGAAAGCCCGCTTCGAACGCAATCGGGAGACGGGCATCGAGGAGCTGTTTGCCTTCCATTCCGCAGCCCTCGTCGATCGTCCCAAGCTCATTTCCATCGTGGGCAATAAAGAAAAGATCGCGATGGACCAACTGGCTCGTTTAGGCACCCTGATCGACGTGCCTCTCGAATCCATGTTCGCGGACTAGGTCCCCCCGGTATTTTCAGTCGTCGAAACCTCTGCGGTGGCTTTCGAATCGTAGATATAGCCAACGCCATGTATGGTACGGAAGGCTTCGAAGCTGCATTCGTGCCTGGAGAAGCTATTCCTTATCTTGACGATGTATTGGTCCAGGGAACGGCTCCGCACATCCGCGTGAATTCCCCAGACAGCATGGATCAGGCTGCGGCGCGTCAGGACATTGCCCTGGTTGGAGACAAGATAGGTCAAAATGCCCAGTTCCTTGCGGCCGATCTTCTCCTTCTGGCCATTGGGAAAGGTCAACTCCAGCCTCAGCGGGTTCACCACGGCATCGCAGAAGGCAAACTCGTCCTGCGAAAGTGACGCGTTCTTGGTGATGTGGTGGTCATGAGCTGTTTCGGCACGCCGCAGCACAGCATTAATACGCGCAATGAGCTCCGGAAAACTGAATGGTTTGGTAATGTAGTCGTCTCCGCCCATCTCCAGTCCCTTGACCTTAAACATCTCGGAATCGCTGGCAGTAAGGAATATGACTGGTACTTCAATATTGTTCTTTTTCAGCTCCTCCATGACCTCGAAGCCGGAGGCATCGGGTAGATTGACATCCAAAAGAAGCAGATTGGCGAAATTGTTGCGCAGAAAACGAATGCAGTTGGCGGCGCGATGATAAACCTGCGTCATCATCCCGGAAAGTTCGAGCTGATTAGATATCAATGCGGCCAGCTCTTTTTCATCCTCGACAATGAGGATTAGCGGTTTGGGTTCTGCGGCCATGGTGGTGTCTAGGGCTCGTCCGGCCTCTATGAAATATCTCCCCCAACTTTTTTGCAATTCAATATTTCGAGCTATTCGTCAAGTTCTGAAACCTCAGCTGCCCATCATCCGCTCGACGTGGGAAACGGCGTCGGGACGAAAAAGCACCTGGCCCTGCAGTTGGAGCGGCATGGGCCCTATTGGTTAACAATTGGCTTGTGATGCCGGACCTCCTGGGCAAAGTGAAGCAGAAATCGAGTCGGCTGTGCGCGAAGAAAATCCAAAAAAGCTCATGTTCGGGCTGCCCAAGGGCAGTATGGAGGCGCCTACTTTGCGACTTCTCGCGAAGGCCGGCTGGAAGATTACCACCGGCTCGCGCTCCTACCGGCCCAGATTCGACGATCCGCAACTGGAAGGGCGCTTTCTGCGGGCCCAGGAACTCAGCCGCTATGTGGAGGAGGGCTTCTTTGACGCCGGTATCACCGGAAAAGACTGGATCTTGGAAAACGGTTCCGATGTGGAGGATATCTGCAGCCTCGAATATAGTAAGGCCAGCAACGTAAGAGCCCGGCACGTTCTGGCCGTGCCTGAAGATTCGCCCATTAGAACGGTAAAGGACCTGGAGGGAAAAAGGATTGCCACGGAATTGGTCAATCTGACCCGAAGATACCTGGAGAAAAATGAGGTAGTGGCACGTGTCGAGTTCTCCTGGGGCGCCACCGAAGTGAAAGTTCCCGAACTGGTTGATGCCATCGTCGACATCACCGAGACGGGCAGTTCGCTGCAGGCGAATAATCTTCGGATAATCGACACACTGCTCTTCACCGAGGCCCATCTGATCGCCAATCGCAAGAGTTGGGAGGACCCTCAGAAACGCAAAAAGATCGAAAACATGGCGTTGCTTCTCCGTGCCGCCCTGGAGGCGGAAAACAAGGTCGGTCTCAAGTTGAACGCGCCCAGAGAAAAGGTAGAGGCCCTCCTGAAGGAACTGCCCGCACTTCGTAATCCCACCATTTCCCCGCTCAGCTCACCGGACTGGGTGGCCCTCGAAACCGTTATCGACGAAAGCGAGGCGCGAGAGATACTCCCCCGGCTCAAGGCTCACGGAGCCGAAGGGATTATCGAGTACTCGTTGAATAAGCTGGTCTACTAGAGCCTGCTCGAAAATGGTAAACGCCCTTTTCGAACAGGCTCTTCTATTAGGCTCGTTTTTACTTGCCCCGCATCCGGATACATTCAGAATCTCGCAGTTTTCCCCTGATCCTGCGCTCCCTCTGCAGAGAACGGCCAAACCATATCAAACTAATCCGAGAATCCACAAAGATGAATCCCTGTCTGGTGCCGGGCATTGCGCGCGTGTGTTTTTCTAATTAACTGCCTATGACTTCTTCCCTGATGGAATCGCTGCTGGCGGAAAGCGGCTTTGAAAAATTAAAAGAGGGGGCGATTGTCCCCGGGACCATAACAGAAATCCGCGAAAACGAAGTCGTTATCGACATCGGCGCCAAGGCCGAAGGGGCCATATCCGCATCGGAATTCATCGATGTGGGCGAGTTACAGATCGGTTCGGAAATCGAAATCTTCGTAGAGAAACTGGAAGATCGGGATGGCAATCCCGTGCTTTCCTACGACAAAGCCGAACAAAAGAAAAATTGGGAGAAAATTCTCACCAAGTGCGAGGAAGGCTCGGTGGTGGCCGGGCGGGTCAAAGCCAAGGTCAAGGGTGGACTGATCGCCAATATCGGCGTCGACGCCTTTCTGCCCGCCTCGCAGATCGATATCCAGCCGCCCAAGAACCTCGATCAATACATCGGCCAGACCTACGATTTCAAGGTACTGAAGATCAATCAGGACCGAAGGAATATTGTCGTTTCGCGGCGTGAATTGATCGAGGAGCAGCGACAGGTCAAGCGCCGCCAACTTCTGACTGAAATCAAACCCGGCGATACCCGCCGGGGCTTGGTAAAGAACATTACCGACTACGGCGCTTTCATCGATCTGGACGGCCTCGACGGCCTGCTCCACATCACCGATATGAGCTGGGGCCGGATTGCGCATCCCAGCGAGATGGTCAAAGTGGGAGAAGAGGTCACGATAATGATTATCGAGGTCGATCGCGACCGCGAACGCGTGTCGCTGGGGCTGAAGCAAACCACGCCCAATCCGTGGGAAGGTATCGAAACGCGTTATCCGGTGGGTGCCCAGGTGCGCGGCAAGGTCGTCAATCTGGTACCCTATGGCGCCTTCGTGGAACTCGAAGAGGGCGTGGAAGGACTCGTTCATGTGACCGAGCTCTCCTGGGTCAGAAGGGTTAACCGCCCCAACGAAATGCTCACGGTCGGCGAGGAGATCGACGCCATCGTGCTGGGGATACAAAAAGACGACCAGAAGATTTCTCTCAGTGTGCGTCATCTGGATCCAAATCCATGGGACATGGTGCGGCACAACTATCCGATAGGCGCCCGCGTCAGTGGAAAAGTCCGCAACCTCACCACTTACGGTGCTTTTGTGGAACTGGAGGAAGGCATTGACGGCATGGTACACGTTTCGGATATGTCCTGGACCCGCAAGATCACCCATCCCAGCGAAATAGTTAAAAAGAACGACGAAGTGGATGCCATCGTCCTTGATGCGGATCCGGACAACCAGCGCATCTCCCTGGGAATGAAACAGTTGACTGCCGATCCCTGGGTGGAGATCGAGCGCATTCACAAGATCGGGGACGTGGTCAACGGCAAAGTTTCGAAGATCACCAGCTACGGCGCCTTCGTCGAACTCGAGCACGGAATCGATGGCCTGGTCCATATCAGCCAAATCAGCGAAGACCGGGTCGAGAAGATCAAAGACATCCTCAGGCAGGGTCAGGAAGTGGTCGCTCGCGTGATCAAGATCGATCGCAACGACCGGCGCATCGGACTGAGCATCAAAGCCGCCAATTACGACGCCGATCAACTGGCCGCCGAAACTGCTGCCTACGACAATCTGCGCGGTGATGAGCTCACCAGCCTGGGCGATATTCTCGACGAAGCCACCCGTTAAGGCACTGACCGATCGATGATCATCCACGGCGGAAGGAACGGGGCCAGGCTCCGTTCTTTGCCCATTGTGAATCGATTGTGAATAGGTGTACCTTGTTAGGGAGGGGCACCTCCGTAATGTTGGTCCTGTGGCAGCCAAGCGGCGGAAAAAGAAGCGCCCGAAGAACCGGATGCGCCGGCGCATCAAACGGAGCGTCTCCCGGGCAATCGTCTGGGTGGATTCGAGCCCGATTCGCCGCAAGCGGCTGGGCGTCTACCGGCGCTTGAAGACAAGCCTCGAGAAGGCCCGCAGGGATGAAGCCCACTATGAACATGAGGACCTGTCCGCATTTCGCTCCTGGCTGCACCGGAGCTTTGGCACCCAACTCTCGCGTATTCGGGAACAGCAGGCAGAAGTTGAGGATAAAGAAGGGTTAGTCGCCGAGGTCAGAGACCTCATGTGGCACGAAAACCTGCCTCCCCACGTTGCCTACGTGCGGCTAATGAAGCAGAGGCAGTCCGATGCCAAGGAACTTGATGGGGATCCCCACGATGATTTCGACGCCTTCGACGAGGATGAAGAAGACGAGGATGATTTCGAAGATTTCGATCCGAAGGCCTCCATGAGGGATTTTGCCGATGCCTTTTTCGATGATGCGGCTGGAGGCACTTTCCCCAACGATGGCCAGGAAGACGAAGCAAGAAAGGCTTTTCATCGCCTGTTCGGCCTGGAAGACCTCGGCCAGGCGCCCTTGGAAAACAATGGCACGCTGAAAGCGCTCTATCGCGGCCTCGCCCAGCGCTTGCACCCCGATCACTGCGACGGCCACGACCACGAATCCCTGGAGATCTGGTATGAACTCCAGGAGGCTTATAAAGAGCGGGATCTCGATTGGTTGAGGCGCGTCGAAGCTAAATGTGCAATCTATGAAATGCACCATCCCTACGAAACCGCGATTTCCACCATCAACGAGCTCATCGAGGAAACTCGCGCTATGCTGCAGTCGATCCGCTCCTACCTTAGAAAGGTCAAGAACGACCTATCCTGGGGGTTTTCCGAACTGAACGAGCATGCCCCAGAGCGAAAAAGGGCACACGTCCTCCTCGCTGCCGACCTGAACGCAACAGAAGCGTCTTTGGGTGAGGAAATGAGGCACCTCGATGAGATTATCGCCACTTTTAGTTTGGTGCCGAAGCCAAGGAGCAAAAGGCGTAGAATGGCGACCCAAAGGACCCAAAAACCAGGCAATCCGGCAAAGGAAAAGAAATCCGAACCCAAGCCGGAGCAGATGAGCTTTTCCTTTTGAGTACTCGGGAAGATTTATATTAAAATTGAATTTAGTATTAAGAGAATTTATATTACGCGGTTGAAAATACTTGACGTTACTATTATTCGAAGACATTAAGTCACTATGAGTTTACGAAGAGTGAAAGTGTTTGGTGAGATCGAAGCTGTTTACCATTGTATGTCCCGCATCGTCGGCGGAGAGCGGTGGCTGCAGAATTCGGCCAAGGAGATCTTGCGCAGGCAGATGTGGCGGGTATCGGATTTCTGCGGGATCGAAGTGCTGACCTATTGCATCATGAGTAATCATTTCCATATTCTGATACGGGTCCCTGCGAAGCAGGAAGTATCTGATGAAGAATTACTTCGGAGATTCTTCGTGCTCTATGGAGACGGTAAGGTCTCGTTCGAGTCGCTGGCCGCCATGCTGCAGGAGAACGATGATGATGCCAAGGCGTGGCGAAAACTCATGCTGTCGCGGATGGGAGATGTCTCGATGTTCATGAAGATGCTGAAGCAACGCTTTTCGATCTGGTATAACCGCAGCCACCAGCGCCTGGGCACGCTGTGGACAGATCGATTTAAGAGCGTGCTGGTGGAGGATATTAATTTCGCGGTGAAGATCGTGGCGGCCTATATCGACCTGAATGCGGTGCGCGCAGGGCTGTGCCAGGATCCCGGAGGCTACCGCTTCTGCGGGTATGCCGAAGCCATGGGTGGCTGGCATCGGGCCAGAAAGGGAATTTCTTCATTTATGCACACCGATCCGTGGCAAACAGCGATGGAAGGCTACCGGATGGCGCTCTTCGGTAAGGGCGCCATGCCCAAGGCGGGGGGGCCAGCCGTATCTCGACCGCGCCAAGGTGACGCGCATCCTCGCCTCCGGGGGAAAGGTCTCCCTTCCGGAACTGCTCCGGTGTCGGGTGCGCTATTTCAGCGACGGGGCGATCCTGGGGAGCGCGGATTTTGTCCAGAACCACTTTGAACGACTGCGCCACCAGCTGGGTCCGA
The DNA here is from genome assembly GCA_963665345.2 of Opitutales bacterium. Classification (GTDB taxonomy): domain Bacteria; phylum Verrucomicrobiota; class Verrucomicrobiia; order Opitutales; family CAXXNP01. The sequence continues at coordinate 1,032,361 of OY762281.2, read as the reverse complement.
ATCGAAAATCGGGTCCTCGCCGAATGAAAGGGGGCGTTTGGGGAGGACTGACCGTTCTTCGGGGCTTGCAGAAGGATGTGATTTCATGAGACGAATCAAGCCCCGAGCCGGAGCAGGGCTCATGGCAGGTCGTGATCCGCGGTCGAAAAGGGCAGCGTTGGTCGAGTCGCCCAAGCCCTATGGCACAGCCTGAGCTATGTCGAAGGCCTGGCCTGGTACGACTCGACCGCGTCCTTGGCGGCCTCGGCTACGTAAACAACATAATATCTTTGTCGAAAGCCTCATCGTAAGCTTCGTCGCATTATCACGGTGTTTCCTGGGCAAAGCGCGGCTCTTCGACTTTAATCTGTCGATCCCGCTCAGCGGGATTTACGACCAAGCTGACGAGGAAGGCTCAGTAGATCTGCTAGATTGATTTCGACTAAGCTGACGACGAGGCTTTCGACGAAGGTTCCCCTCTCCCGACACCTGAAACAGACCATCCAACATAGAATCCGCGGTCGAAAAGGATTCGACAGAGTTCGCGGGTTGAGAATTTCATCTTTTCAGAAATCCATTTTTACCAGACAATTTATCTTTCACTTCAGTAAAACACCCTCTCCAGACACAGGCCCCGGGCCGGAGCAGAGGGGACGAGCGCGGTTCGTTTTCTCGATTCGAGAATCGTGGCCAGATCCCCCGGTTCCAGCTTTCCCGTGCCCACGTCCACCAGGGCGCCGACAAGGCTGCGCACCATGCGGTAAAGATAGCCGCTGCCCTCGGTCACGACACGTACTCGATGGCCTCTCCGGGTGACATCGAGCCGCCAAAGTTCCTTAACCGGATTTTCGCTGCTGCCGTCTCGGCGGTTGGCGCCGAATGCAGAGAAATCGTGCTGGCCAAGGAGCGGCTGGGCAGCGGCTTGCATGCGCTCGAGATCGAGTCTCCGGCTATGCAGGGACCAGGCGTAGCGGGTTTCCATGGCAGGCGCCCACCCCTCAAAGAGCCGGTAGCTGTAGCGTTTTCCAGTTGCCGAATGGCGCGCATGAAAGTTAGCGCTGACCCGCCGCAGGGAGATCACTCGAATGGAATCCGGATAGCCCGTGCGCAGGGCTCGCAAGAGTCGGACCGAACCGTGGCTCCAGTCCGCATCGAAATGAAAGACCTGGGCCCTGGCATGAACACCGCTATCCGTACGCCCGCTTCCATGAATGCGCACCCGGTGGCGGAAGATCTCCTTCAGGCGAGCTTCCAGAAAGTCCTGAATCGTATTGCCGCCGGCTTGACTCTGCCAACCGCGGAAGTCGCTACCATCAAAGCCCACTACCCCCTTCCAGCGCATGGCTATTCTATCCCGGTCTCTTCTCTAATGAACCTGACCATTTTCTCGTACTCATGTTCGGAATCGTCTGAACGCGAAAGCGTCCAGCTACATCGGCTTCACCTATGGTCATGATTCCAAGGTTCATTCCTCAGCCATAGTTGGCGCCCAGAGACCTTCATTTCTTTGCCCTCAATGGAGTTGCGCCATCGAGGAAGTCCTGCAGGATAAGCGAGGCCGCACGCGAGTCGATATCGCCGCTCTTGCGTCGAGCCCGCAGGCTTCCCATATTGCGCGCTCGCTTTTTGCCTAACACTTTTTCGTCTGCTGCCGCCGCGTAAGTCGTCAGGCGCTCATCCACCCGGTGCACCGGCAGATGGAAACGCCGTTCCAATCCGGCAATGAAGACATCCGTTTCCCTGGCTTTGAAGCCGGCAGTCCCGTCCATATTGAGAGGGTATCCCACAACTATGTCGGTAACGGCACGCTCCAGGATGATCCCCCCGATGAACGCCAGACGCTCCTCCTCGCAGGGCTTGTTGGCTGCCGGCAAGGGCGTGGCCACACCGAGATCATCCCCGATGCTGAGGCCAATGCGCTTTTTACCGAAATCAACACCCAAGCAGACCATAATCGCAGAATGAAGCCGCCCGGGGAACTTGGCAACTATCCAACGTTGACCGGCCGAAGCGGCCGCTCACCTCCGACTCATCATTCCCGGATCCGATGAAGCTGAACGGTCTCCCGTCTCCCGTCACCCGATCGTACTACTTATGGTAATCGCACTTGTTGTCTGAACGCGAATGCGTCCAGCTACAGCGGCATTGCTTTCAGGTCAATGGGCCCGCCGGCTGCGCTGGTGCTTGCCGGATCAAACATGGGTCAAACTTCCGAGAGGTTTCAGCCGCCGGGTTTCCGGTGTCAGTTCTAAGGAAGCGCAATCGAGTCCTGAAACCTGAACACTGAAACCTGTTCACGAGCGAAGCGAGAAGGCCTGACAACCCGCCTTCTGCCTCTCCTAAATAAAGGCTTCCCCCTCGGGCAGCGCAGCCAGCTCCTTGACGACATCCTTGATCTGCTGTGCCTGCGATCGATGACAGACCAAGGTGGCATCCCTGGTCTGCACCACAATGAGATCGTCAACGCCAAGCAAAACCGTCAGGTGACTGCCATCGCCTACGACGATGTTGGCTCGGCCGGATCTCACCAGACCCTTACCCTGGATCACGTTGTCGGCCTCATCATGGGGAAAGTGCCGGGCCACAGCGGGCCATTCGCCCACGTCATCCCAGTCGAAACCGGACTCTAGAACAAGAACGGAAGCGGCTTTTTCCATGACCGCGTAATCGATCGAGATCTTTTCGATGGCAGGATAGTGACGGCTGAGCAAAGGCTCCAAATCCTCGCCCTGCTGCAGGGCATCCTGGATGGACTGCAAGGGACGCCAAACTTTGGGAGCATGTGTCGACAGGGCCTTCTTCACGGCGGCCACACGCGAGATGAACATGCCCGCATTCCAGAGGAAACGGCCCGACCGCAGATAACCGGAAGCCGTATCTCGATCAGGCTTTTCAACAAAACGAGTGACTTGATAGACGGGCCAACCTCCGACCTCCCTGGCTACAGAGCCTCTTTGAATATATCCGTATCCAGTGGCCGGGTAATCCGGCCGAATACCAATCGTAACAAGGGCATCCGGCTCCTTCTCCGCCGCCTCAAAGCCCGCTGCCAGGCACCGCCGAAACCCCGCCTCATCCTGAATGACGTGGTCGGACGGCAAGATGGCGAAAGCGGCTTGCGGATCCAGCCGGCCCACCAGGACGGCGGAGAGACCGACGGCGGCCGCGGTATCCCTCGCCATGGGCTCGCCAACGATGTTTTCGGGCGGAAGCTGGGGCAGGATCTCGAGCACCGCCTGGCGCTGTTCACAATTCGTTACCACCAAGGTATGGTCTAGAGGCACTAACTCTCCGATCCTGGCCAGCGTCTGGGAAATCATCGGCTGGTCACCCACTATGGGCAACAGATGTTTGGGTCGCCTTAGTCGGCTCAGCGGCCAAAACCGCTCGCCACGCCCGCCCGCCATTATCACAATATACCGGTTACTCATGCAGACAGAATGCCCGATATGGAGATGTCGAGGCAATCTCAGACAACCTCGATCTATGTCTTCTCGAGCTTGACCCCGTAGTCGGCTGCATTCACTGGTAAGCAAACCATGCAGGCACCAAAGCATTCTCAACAAAGATCACTCTCCCCCGCTGAGACCGCGCGCTACAGCCGCCACATTATTCTACCTGAAGTCGGCCTTGCGGGCCAGGAGAGGCTGGCCGCTTCCCGTGTCCTCATCGTCGGGATGGGCGGTCTCGGCAGCCCCGCTGCCCTCTATCTGGCCGCCGCCGGCGTCGGCACACTGGGATTAGCGGATTACGACGCCATCGAAGAGCATAATCTGCAACGGCAGATTCTACATTCGACCGATGGCGTCGGCAAATCCAAGATCGAATCCGCCATTGCCCGGCTCAAAGCCCTCAATCCATTTTGCCAATTGCGGACTCATACAGAGGGAGTCACCGTCGCAAACGCGGTGGCATTGATCGATGAATATGATCTGGTGGTGGACGGGTCGGATAATTTTCCCACTCGTTACCTGGTCAACGACGCCGCCTTTTTCGCCGGTAGGCCTCTGATCTACGGGAGCATCTTCCAATTTGAGGGCCAGGTATCGGTATTCGATCCTCGGTCCGGCGGGCCGTGTTATCGCTGCCTGTTTCCACGCATGCCGGATCCGGATAGCGTGCCCAACTGCGAGGAGGCGGGAGTATTCGGCGCCCTCCCCGGAGTGGTCGGCAGCCTGCAGGCCCTGGAAGCCATTAAATACCTGCTCAAAATCGGAGAGACCTTGAGCGGTCGTTTGATGGTTATAGAGACCCTGTCCATGAATACCCGCACGCTGCTACTCAAGAAAGATTGCCACTGCCCCCTCTGTGGCGACACTCCGCAGATCACCGAGATATCGGCGCTGAACTATGAGTTTTCCTGCCTCACCGAAGAGGCGGTCGGAGACGCTTCGGATAGCCCTCTGGAGGTGACGGTAGGCGATACCAAACAATTGCTCGATTCCGGCCGGAAGTTCACGCTATTGGATGTACGCGAGCCCTTCGAAGTAGCAATCTGCCGTATAGACGGCAGCCTGCATGTCCCGATGCGGGCCGTGGCCGAGAATCTGTCGGCATTCCCGAGCGATGAGCTGACCATCGTTTACTGCCATACGGGAATGAGGAGCCTGCATATCGCCCGTTTCCTGAGGGAACACGGGGTCAAGGAGGCCAGCAGCATGGCGGGCGGCATCCAGTCCTGGGCCGATGAAATCGACCCCCGGATGGCGCGTTATTAATCGGAATCTCTTCCTTCTAACCCCGCAAATTTTGGCGGACTATTCCCTCAAAGTGGCCTTTTCCTGCTGGGTCAATGAGCTCGTGTTCAAGAATCGCTCCAAGGCGCTGGGATCAGCGCTCTTCCACTTACGCGCAACCTGATGCATCGTATTGATCCGCTTGCGCGAATCTGAAATCGATTCGGCCCACGACATGGCGCCCTCCGGATCGTGGTTCATCACTTTGTAGGCCAGACGGGCCACAGCGGGATCCGTCTGCGTCCCCGAGGGAAACTGGTTCAGCCACTCGGCTGCGGCATTGATATCGTAATTCATCCAATGGTCCATGACGCGGGCCAGTTGCTGCCCGCGTTTGTCCTCATCCACCTGTTCGATTACCCAACTGGCGGTACTTTCGGGATCCTTGCGCGACCAGGCGGAGATCAATTGACTGGAGGCCTGCGCACGGGTCTGTCCATCCTGGAGGGCACTGACCCATTGGGCGGCACTTTCAGGATCCCGGTTTCCCCACTGGTAAGCTAAATCGCTCACGACCTGCCGCTTCAATCTACCTTCAGGTAGCGCTTCCGACCAGGTAATGAACTCGTCGCGCTGTTTTCGGGCATACACGCGGCTGACCAGCGTACGCGTGGTCGAGCTCAGCTGCGAGAGCCTCCCCACACCCAAATCCGCCAAGATGCCCAAAGCAGCCATAGGATCCTTATCGGCAATGCCATAGAGCACCTCCGGTATGCGTTGTTCACGTGCTCCCGGCGAAGGATTTTCAAACGCCCAATCGAGTGCAGCCTCCGGTTCATTTTTTGCCCAAGTCCTGAGGGCCTGTCCGACTGCGCTTTCGCGAAAAGGAGCCCGGGAAAGTGAGTTGGCATAGGCGGCAGCGGTGGCGCCGTCGCCTTTCGCCCACCGGCGAATCAGGTTCATCAGGCGGCTATCTTTGGAACGGCCCGGGGCCAAACTCTCCCACGAGGCCAGGGCTTCATCGAGGTTAAAGGGCGCCGCCTCGCCGGCCCGCTGCGCAGGGCTTGGGCGTGCCACTGGAACCCTCTGTGCAGCGCTTTCCGGAGCGCGGGAGGGAGAGGTTGCCGATGACCGTGCCGAATCCGCCAGGTGGGCCGTTTCTGGTTCCTCAACCCGACTGGCCACACGCGAACGCTCGCTTACCGGAGCCCCGCGACTCCGATTCAGCACCCTCCCGGTAGCGCGCTCCCCGGACTCCGCCGCCCCACCCATGGAGGTCCCGGAATCGCTGGCTTCGTTCAATCCGGTGCGCCACCCCAGCCACCATCCGAGACCGAGGCTCAGGGCCCACATCATTCCCGCCACCACTGCTGCTTTACCTGATATAGTCACACCGTTTCGGATGATCTCACGGTTCGGTCGTCCCCACAACCTCGAGTATGGAACCGGCTTCCAGTTCGATTTTTTCGTGCTCTATACGCCCCTGTAGCAGGTCCCTCACTTCGTTGTCGATATCAGCAGTTTCGATGTATTCCCGAGCCCCCTCGGGATCGCCCGAAAGCCAGGTCTCAGCAATCATAGAGATGGTAACGTCCCGCACTCCCCCGGAATCGGTCATCGATTCCGCCCAGGTCATGGCCGCCGCCGGATCATCCTCCGACATTTTCAGGGCCAACACCTGAATCGCCTCGTCGAAGTCGGCATGGGGAGGGTATTGATTCAACCATTCGGCGGCGGGAGCGTGTGCCCCCTGAGCCACCCATTGCTCCACGACGGCTCCCAACGCCTTGCGCCGCACACGACCTGCATTTAACCCGGCGGCCCAGGTCATGGCCTGCTCAGGTTGGTCCGCCGCCCAAACCGGTGCCAAAGCGAGCACAGTGCGCTCCTGCGCCGGATCGCCATCAAGGCTCTCCACCCAGGCGGCCGCATTCTCGGGCAGGTACTGGGCCCATCTCCTGGCAATATGGGATAGAGTGAGCGCACGCGGCATGCTATCCTCAAGTTGCACCACCCACTGAACTCCATCCCGCAAGCCGGGACCGTCCCACAGGGAATCGATCATGGTCCGGAGCGCCCCGGTTCGATAGGCATCACTCTCAATCTCCCGTATCCGGTCGAAGGCGAATCTCGCATCCTCAGAAACCAATGCCTCTACCACCGCATCGATGCGGAGGCTGCTAAAGAGATCGCGGCCGGGTTCGGCCACCGCCCAATCCCATGCCACCCGGGGTTCGACTTTAGCCCACCCTTCCAAGACGGCCGCGAGCGCCGCCTCGCGCTGCCAGTAATTGGCATTGGCCATGGCGTAAGCCAGCGCCGAGCGTCCATCCAACTCACCCCAGCGCCGCATCAGGCTAAACATGAACTGATCTTTCTGGGGGCTCGGCGATAGCGCTTCAAAGTAGCTGACCGCAGCATTGATATCGCGTAATGATACGGCTTCAGTAAGCAGATCGATAAAGTAGCGGCGACGGTTCTCGTCCGATTCCAGAAGCCCCGCCGATACCGCATCACGAACCTCGTTGCCGAAGCCCTCGGCGGCCCTCCGGGGGGCGCGTCGGCCGATCAACCGGGCAATGACATCGGCCCTTTCAATCGCGTGCGAATCGCCTGCAGTCGACGTGAAGGAAGTGGCCTTCCGAAAACTGTCTCCCTTAAGAGCTCCCAGAACGAAGCCGAGCACGAAGACGGCCGTGATCGACACGACCCCGCTCGACAAGATCAACAGCGTTTGCTTGCGGCTGCGCTTCATAATGGGGGCGTTATCTGACGGCGCGTCATCCCTTTCCCGGGTCTAATGTCCACCCAATACTTCATGACAGCTGCGGCAAGCTTTCAGCACTCCACCGAAGCCGGAGCGCGGTGCTTCCTTCAAATCGAACCTTTTCCATTATGGCTCGCAGATTGGCATCAGGCCAGCCAAAATTGACACAAGCACGAGGACCGGGGTGTAGGCAGCAGTTGGCTTCGCAAGCATGCCGCTAATTTTAAACTTCGGTCCAGGAGCGGGTTGTCAGGCCTCGATCGTGCTTTCTCAGAACTGACACTTCTTCACCTCCACCAATCTCCTGTCAAAAATCCAGAATCCTGCGCCGACAGATTGCTAATCGATGCGGTCCTCGTCGAACTCGATCATATCCGCGAAGCAGACCAAGTCCTCGCGGTCCCCAATTCCCATCTCCGCCTTAACCTCCTCCAGCTTTTCACGCCCCATACCTCGCGAACCCATCTGCACCAGCTTGCGGTTCCAGACTTCCTCATGCAGGTCTGCCGGGAAGAGGTCTTTGAGTCTCAAGTCAACTTCCCCCTCGGTCTTGCTGAGGCGGACGATCTCGATCACATGGGCCGGGTCGATTCCCAGATGCAGACAGAGAAAGCCGTCGAATCCCTTAGTGAAATTGCGTTGATACTCGGGAGGCAATTCATTTTTCACGTGTTTCCTGATCTTGGCCAGGAAACGCGGCAGGTGCAATAGCCCGCACGGGTGCGCCTGATAGGGCGAGGGTAGGTCGTAGAGAACGGCGCCAGTATCCGGTTTGCTCATAGCCAAAAGTAAAACGAACCGGGATTATGGGTTTGCCCCCGACCGCGTGCCAAGCCAAAATCGTGCGTTTCAAAATGAACACCATCTGGCGCGTATCCGGGTACCTATTCCGCTATAAGTTCCTGTTCGCCCTGACCATCGGGCTGGCGGTCGGAAGCATGACATTTCTGCTCTCGATCCCGAAGTTGATCCAGTGGGTGTTCGACGAGGTTATCGCGACCCGGCGATTTGACCTGCTGGGGATCGGTGTTTCCCTGATGGCCGTTTGCTACTTCGGACGCGAACTGCTCAATTCCCTGCGTATACGGGTCAATAACACGGTTGAGCAGAAGGTGTTGCTGGATCTGCGTAAGGACCTGCACGCTAAACTATTGGATCTCCCGGTATCCTTCTACGACCGCCGCAAGAGCGGGGAGGTGGCCTCCCGCGTAACCGAGGATGTACATACGCTGGAACGCGCGCTACTCGACGGGACGGAACAGGGAACGGTGGCGTTGCTCACCATCGTGGGCATCACGGTGATGCTGTTCATGATGGAGCCGCGCCTGGCTATGCTTGTGGTGGCACCCCTTCCGATACTGCTTCTGCTGGCCGGAAACCATGCCCGGGCCACCCGCCTGAACTGGCGCCTGGTGCGCGAAGCCGCCGGGGAACTGAACAGCCTCCTGATTGAAGACATTCAAGGCAACCGGCTGATTCACTCCTTCGCCCTCAAAGATCGCGAACACAGTCGTTTTTCAGACCAGGCAGAGGTTCTTCGGCAACGGACCCTCAAGAGCATGTTTCGCTGGTCCATTTACAACCCCTGCGGCAATTTCATCGCCAGCATGGGTACCGTCGCCGTAGTCGGCATGGGCGGGTATCTCCTGATGCATGATGATGCCTTCACTTTTGGAGCGTTTGTGGCCTTCTTTGCCTACTGCTCCATGCTATATGAGCCCATCAACCGGCTAAATATGCTCAACCATATGGTGAGTGAAGCCAAAGCTTGCGGCGACCGCGTATTCGAGATTCTTGACTGCCCCCAGGAGGTGTCGAACCCGGTATCTCCCCGGACCTTTCCCGAGGGCTTGCTCACAGTGAAGTACTTTGAGGTGTCGTTCGCCTACCCGGAGCGGGACCAAGTAATTAACAACCTCAACATCGAGCTCCCGGCGGGGCAGGTAGTCGCCCTGGTGGGACACACCGGAGCCGGTAAGAGCACCATCGCCAATCTGCTCATGCGCTACTATGATGTAGCTGAGGGCTCAATTTACCTGAATGGAATTGACATTCGCGAATTCGCCCTTGCCGAACTCCGCAGCAATATCGGGCATGTCGCGCAGGATCCCTTTCTGTTCGACGGATCAGTAGAAGAAAATCTCATCCTGGCAAGGCCGACGGCCGAGCCTGCCGACCTGATAGCGGCCCTCCGGGGGGCCCGGGCCTGGGAGTTCGTACAGCGTCTTCCGAAGGGTATTGAAACCCCCATTGGTGAGCGAGGAATTCGCCTCAGTATGGGGGAAAAACAACGGCTTACCATCGCGCGGGTTCTGCTCAAGAATCCTCCCCTGATCATTCTCGATGAAGCGACCTCGAGCGTAGATTCCGTAACCGAACGTCATATTCAGGAGGCGCTGCAGAACCTCATGAAGAATCGAACCGTGCTTATAATCGCCCACCGACTGTCCACTGTGCGCATGGCCGATCAAATTATCGTGCTCGATCACGGAAGCATCGCGGAAGCAGGCACCCACGGCGAATTACTGGCGCTTTCCGGCCGCTACTCCGAACTCTGGCACACCCAGCTCGACTTCATTCCCGAAACGGTGTAGTGTCTTTTCCGACAAATACGCATAACTAATGTGGAGGTTCGTGTTTGATTTCAGAGAGAAGTGAGGTATGGCAGAAAGTTTCACACCATCCCAAGGGACCGAGCTCGAACGCGTCTTCGTGGTGAAAAATGAAATGGGTATTCACGCCCGGCCGGCCGCCATGATGGTAAGGCTGGCGAACAAATTTGAAGCCGAGGTTTTCGTTGAGAAGGACGGAGAACAGGTCGATGGCAAAAGCATAATGGGCCTCATGATGCTAGCCGCGGGCGAAGGCACCCAGCTGCGTGTCACGGCCGTCGGTAGCGATGCCGCAACTTTTCTCGAAGACCTGCACCGGCTTTTTGAGAACCGATTCGAAGACGGCTGATTACTCGAATTCGTAAATACGGTGATGTATGCCCATGGGATCTCTCGTCGCTCGCCTGGTTACTTCTCTGTCGTTGTGTGGCTCGGTGCTGTCTTAGACCCCGGGGCGGCGGCTTCGCACTTGTCTTTATCGCGCTCACCGCATGGCCTGCTCCTGTAAGGAGGGGAATCGGCCCAGTCCCAAACCTCAGTGCTTCTCGGGGCTACATGTCAGATTTCGACGCTATCACCGAGGACTACGAGCAGATCATCGAAGATAGCATTCGCTTCAGTGGGAAAAGCCATCGCTACTTTACCCAGGTAAAGGCACGCATTCTGCTCCAGGAAAGCCGGCGGCTGGCAGGAGATCCGTCTCGTCTCACCTTTCTCGACCTCGGTTGCGGAATTGGTCTGACCGACGAACTCCTGACCGCTTCCGTGCAAGCGCTTTATGGAGTCGATCTGCACGAAGGCGTCATTGCCAAGGCGGAGGCTCGAAATCCGGGCGGCAGTTACCGGGTCTACGACGGACGGCGCCTGCCCTACGCTGCAGAATCCTTTGACATCGTATTCGCCATCTGCGTCCTGCACCACGTTCCCCCCAACCAGTGGTGTTCCCTTTCCCGGGAAGCGGGTCGTGTCCTGAAGGGCGGCGGGGTGTTCTTTATTTTCGAGCACAACCCGCTGAATCCGCTTACCCGATACGTCGTCAAGCGCACACCTTTTGACGACGATGCCGTTTTGCTCGGCTGGGGGCGTGCCAAGCGCATCCTGAAGGAAGCCGGGTTTCGCATCGCCGGCGCACGCCACTTTCTATTCACCCCCTGGGAAGGTCGATTCTTCCAGCTTCTGGAGCAATGCCTCGGCCGTGTTCCGTTCGGGGCCCAATACCTGGTAGCCGGGCGAAAATAAACCCATCTCATTCTCTGCGCTCTCGGCGGCCTTGCGGTTCAATTTCTCCAAGGTCGATTTCAAAGAAGGAGTAGCTCCCGATTCATGCTTGAGAATTATTAACCGCAGAGAGCGGCTTTGTGGTTTTTCAAGCCGGATTTACTAAGAGTGCCATTTTTTCTTCTTCAAAAGCTGTCTTAGAAGCATAGCCCATCATTTTGATGGTTTTTACGCCGATTTCGGTAGCCAGCTTGTGGATCTTCACGCGGATGGTTTCCGTCGCTTCGGTCAGTGGGCTGAAATGGCCTTTGAGAAGATACCAGATGGAGACGGTGAGCTTGCGCGCCACGGCGGCCACCGCAATGTTACGGTGGCCCTTGCGCAAAGTGAGTTTCCAGCCCCATTGGTGTAAGGGGCTGTTTTTCTGGTTCAGCGCGTTCTGTGCCGACTGGATCAGCAGCGCACGTAGATCTTTGCGGCCGAAGGCAATAATACCGCCATCGCGCTTGATGGTCAGTCCGCTGCGATGCCGGCTGGGGGACAGCCCCAGATAGGCGACCAGCTTCTTGGCATTGGCGAAGCGGTGGATGTCGCCGATGACTGCCCCGATGGCATAGGCGACGACATGCCTCACTCCCATCAGACGCACTAAGGGCAGCAATGCGGGATCCTCGAGCACCTCGCGAGCCATCAGTGCCCGCAGTTTTTTGCGTCGCCTCTCGGCCATCCAAAGCTCTTCGAACATCTCTTCGCACAAGAACAGTTGCACCGGACTCCAGGGGCGACATCGCAGCACCCAGGCACGGCCCGAAGCTCGAGTTAGGCAGGTGCCCCGGGGAATCCGCTTTCCCTGCTCGCTGAGGTAGCTGCGGATGCGATTGCGTATCCGCGTGCAACTGCACACTGCCTTGCGATGGGTGTGCATTACTTCACGGCGTTCGCGCGTCTTCTCATCTGGGGTCCACACTTCCCGAGCCAGTCCGCTCAGGTAGATTCTTCCCAGTTTCACCGCACTGAGTTTATCGTTGTTGCAGTAGGCCTTGCGAATCTGTCCGGCCCTTTGGCTTTCTAACACCACTGCCGCGATCCCCACCTTCTTGAGCCGCTTGACCGTCTCGAAACTGTTGGTGGAGGCCTCCAGGACCACCAGATCGGTTCCCTTCAGGTGCTTGCCGGCCCAGCCTTCCAGCTGTTCCGTAGAGACCCTGTCGTAGACTTTCTGCACCACAGCGCTGGCCGCATCGCTGCCTTCCAGCAATGCCGCCGTGAAGATATCCGGGTGCATATCCAGCCCGATGATTCGTCTGGGTTGACTTTGCTTTTTTTCCATTGTTTGCTTTTCTCGCTTATGGCGGCTGACCGGGGGCAGGCGGTTACGTAGCATTCAGCTTTTCGGAGTCCATCCTCCACGTAGGTGCATTCCGCCGGCGCTCAATCACAGAGTCGGAGAGTAACTCCAGCGTTCTCGTCGAGCGTCTCCCGTTTGCCACCTGTTGGTGTTGCACAGCACCCACAGGTTCGAACGATGCCCCCGGTCTGCCATAAGCTCCATTGTTTTCGCTGGAAATCCTCATACGGTCACAAAGACCGCGGAGGATAAATCAGAAGATAGTGACTTTCTACCCTAGATCCGACCAAAAATCACCGCTTAACACGTACGCTACGGCAACGGATCACACTCCGACAGATCCACCTCATACCCCAGCCCGAACGGCGCAGCGTTGACGCTTCCCAGGGAAATGCTTCCGCTGCGGATATCAAGGCGGGGCCAACCTTGTCCGCTCATTACGTACAAGTCCTCGTGAAAAGCGGTAATGGGCTGCCAGATGCTGGCCGGAAAAATGGAGAGTCCGCTGAAATAGTGATGTCCGTTGCGCTCGACGCTGGTAACTCCCAGAGCCGCTTGCACGGCCAGGTCCTGCGTCAAAGCTATCGGACCCACATTGGCGAGATCTTCGCCACTCAAAAGGTAGCCGTTTCCGGTTTCGACTGACTGACGTTTCCGATATCGAAGCAAACAGGCGTTGGCGATTCCTTTGAAAACACCCTTGCAGTTCTTATGGCTGGTTCCCGCGTAACCCAGCTCGAGGGCTCGGGCGAGACTGCCGATATCTCCGTCGGATTCATCAATTATGAGCGGGGGAAGGTCCGGAAGCAATCGGCCCAAACCATCCATTCCCGAACGGAGAGCGACATCCCGGTGAAACGGCTGTTCCAGAAAAAGCGTTCGCCTGCGAATGGGCTCCAGCATCCGATCGGAAGCAAGCTGCGTCCAGTATTCGACAAAGCTATTCAAATCGCGAAATTGCTCATTACCATCGAGGGAAACGGCGAATTCTCCGGCACAAGTGTCGCCCATAACTTCGGCCAGCGAACGAAGACGGGGAGTGTCGACGCCAATATCTCCGGTAACCTTGATTTTAAAATGCTTCAACCCATAGAAGGCAATGCAGTCTTGGAGCGCCTGAGGAAGGCCGTCGTCGATCCGCTGCCCGGGTATTACGTCAGCTCGACGAAGAGGATCCCCCAAACCTACGGTGTGCCGCGCATAGACCGAGGCGAGCGGTTTTTCAGGCAGGAACTCGGCCACTTGGCGGCCTTTCATCTCGGGGTGAAAGAAGCCGAGGTCGATGGCAAATCGATCTGCCCGTAGGGCCTCGCCGAACGGCATCTGCCAGGCCTTGCAAGCGGCATCGACAAAGGCCTTCTCCATGAGGGCAGTCCCCAAATGAACCAGCAGCGGCGGAAGCTTGCGAGCCTCGCCCCATTGCCTTTGCCGGGTATAGAGCTGTCGCCAGAGCGAAAACACGCTGTTTCCCTCGAGGTCCTCGGCGTGGGAGCGGGCAGCCCTGATAACCGTGAGCATTTCCTCGATCTCGGCATCCACGGAGGCATCCGGATCTTTGGTAAACCACTTGGGAGGCAGATTTTCAGAAGTCGTGCCCACGGTCCTGACCCCGTCAATATTCAGACGGACTCTTACGAATACGTGCGGGAGGGTCGTCATGGTGGCGATACCGTAGCGAAACGGCATGCGCGTACGCAGCTCGACCGACCACAGCCGGATCTCTTCCACTGCTATATGAGCGCTATGCGACATTATCAGCCCGCATCACTCGCCGGTTTCGGGATTCAGAGCCATCAGGGGGTTTCGCACTCGAGGTCGGGACCCGGCCCATGATCCGGGAAGGTATTCGACCAGCTCGGCCCAGAAACTACCCACCACCACACGGCTCTTGAAGCGCACGGGAAGGCGATTCTCATCGTCCGAAAACCAAATCCTTATTCGCGCCTTGGGGCTCTTTCTGAATATACCGCCCAAGTCTCTGGTATCCGGTTCCACGAGGACGGACGGATAGATTCCGGCCTTGGTCTTGAGTCGCGCCTGCTCTCCTACCCTGATCATCACTTCCACCACTTTCTTACCATCCGTGACCGGCAATAGAAGCGGGTCGTAACGTTCGAACCCCAACAGGCGAGCCGCGTAGACAACGGAGAGGGGATCAAAAATTACTCGGGGTATTGCTACTGGATCCTGCGACTCACCATGATTGGTATAAACAACATTGTATTCCTTCCAGTCGAAGCTGACGCGTATATCCCGTTGGTGCCGCCCCTCCTGCTGCTGCTGAGTGTAGAACAAGGAACGCCCCAGATCGCCACTGAGCAGGCTGCGCACCTCATCGCGTACTCGATAGAATTTGTCGGCAAATCCATTGGTTCGGACGGACAATCTCAATTCGTAAGCCGAAATGCCATCGAAATCTACGGGCCCCACAACCTCCAACACCGCCGAACCAACCGGCACAAATCCCCATCCCAAATGGTAAGTCAGGCGCTCTCCGGGCGCGAACGGGAGGGGCAGAAAATCCTCCCCGGCGCATAGGTTCGCCACCCAAGCCGCCAGCGCCAGCAGACCCGCGGCCTTGAGAAAGGAAGGCTGCCTCATGGCAGGAGCCGGATCACACTCTGTCCTCGCCATCATCATCGTAGTCATGGTTTGCGCCAGCGCATCGCGGATGTATCTGTTTAGCGCAGTTCAAGTACTCAGTCACTATTGACGGGAACAGGTGACAGCTTCCACACTTCGTCGGCATATTGCTTAATGGTCCGGTCAGTGGAAAAGTTGCCGATGCGCGCCGTATTCAAGATGGCCATAGAGGCCCACCGGGAACGGTCTCTAAAGCACCTGTCTACCCGCGCCTGCGCCTCCATGTAGGCTTCGTAATCCGCCAGCACGAGGAACGGATCCCCTCCTTTCAGAAGGCTGTCCGAAACCGCTCGCACAGAGGAGGGATCGTGAGGAACGAAATAGCGTGAGCCCAGCCAGTCGACCACCGACCTCAGCTCTTCGTTTGCAAAATAGACGTCATAGGGATTATAGCCCCGCGCGAAGAGTTCCTCGACTTCGGGAACGGTCAATCCGAATACGAAAATATTCTCTTCGCCCACCTCCTGGCGAATTTCGACGTTAGCGCCGTCCAGGGTGCCGATGGTGAGGGCGCCATTCAGGGCCAGTTTCATATTGCCGGTTCCGGATGCCTCATTGCCGGCGGTGGAAATCTGCTCCGATACATCCGCGGCAGGAATTATCTTTTCGGCTAAGGTCACGCTGTAGTTGGGCAGGAACGCCACCTTGAGCTTTCCCTTGATGCGCTCATCACGGTTTATGTGGTCCGCCACGGCATTGATGGCGTGAATGACGGACTTGGCCAATTCGTAACCGGGTGCCGCCTTGGCCGCGAAGATAAAGACCCGCGGCACCATGTCGGTGTCCGGATCATGCAGCAGGCGCCGATAAAGAGTCAGGATATGCAGCAGGTTGAGGTGCTGCCGCTTGTATTCGTGCAAGCGCTTGACCTGCACGTCGAAAATGGCTTCGGCTTCTACTTCAACTCCGCACAGTTCCTTTATGAGCCGGGCCAGAGACCGCTTATTCTCGAGCTTAACGGCCATAAACCGGCGCTGAAAATCGGCATCCTCGGCATAGCGTTCCAAGCCCTTCAGCCTGGTCAGATCCGTCGTCCAATCACTCCCTATAGTTTCATCGATCAATTTCGAGAGTAGAGGATTTGCCCCCCGCAGCCAACGGCGCGGGGTGATCCCATTTGTCTTGTTATTAAAGCGATCCGGAAATATCTCGAAAAATCGGGCGAAGAGCCGCGATTTCAACAATTCGGTATGAATTGCGGCGACACCATTGGTGGAATGGCTTCCCACTACCGATAAATGGGCCATGCGAATCATCTTGGGATGGCTTTCCTCGATCAGGGAGACCTCTGCCCTGATCTTTTCGTCGCCGGGCCAGCGAGGCTCAACTTCATCCTCGAGGAAGCGGCGGTTGATTTCGTAGATGATCTGCAGATGACGCGGCAGGACTTTCTCGAGCAAAGGTACGCTCCACCGTTCCAGCGCCTCCGGCATCAGCGTGTGATTGGTATAGCCGAAAACCCGTTGACTGAGATCCCATGCGTAGTCCCAGTCGAGCCCCTCATCATCGAGCAGCAGCCGCATCAGTTCCGCCACCGCAATCGCGGGGTGGGTATCATTGAGCTGTATGGCAACCTTCTCAGGAAATGAATCCCACCCCGTGTTGCGCTTTTTATAGCGTCGAATGATGTCGAGCAGTGAGCAACAACAGAAAAAATACTGCTGTACCAGGCGTAGTTCCTTTCCGCTTTCCCTTTGATCATTCGGGTAGAGAATCTTGGAGATCTTCTCTCCTTCCGCCTTCTCTCGCACGGCTTCGGTATAGCCACCTTCGTTGAAGACCTTGAAATCGAATTCTTCTGAGGCGCGGGATTCCCAGAGGCGCAGGAAATTCACGGTCCTGGCACCATGCCCGCAAATCGCAATGTCCCAGGGCACACCTATAATGGTCTTGGTATCGACCCATACCGGCCGGCACTCGCCGCGGCTGTCGAACTGATTTTCGACCTTCCCGTAGATGTGGACCGTCAGGGAGTATTCCGGGCGCACGATGTGCCATGGATTGCCGAATTGCACCCAGTTATCCGGATGTTCGACCTGGCGGCCTTCCACGATCTCCTGTCGGAAGAGGCCGAATTCATAGTGGATACCGTAACCGATGGCGGGATATTCCAAGGTCGCCAGAGAGTCGAGAAAACAGGCCGCTAATCGTCCTAATCCGCCATTGCCCAACCCCATGTCCTCTTCTTCTTCGCAGAGATCGCGTAAATCGTGACCTAGTAGATGCAAGGCTTCCTCGGTCACTTCCAAGAGACCCGTATTGACCAGGTTACTGAGGAGCAGGCGGCCCATCATGTATTCGAGGGAGAGGTAGTAAACCCGTCGCGCATTCTCGCGGTTGTGCACAGCCATGGTAGCAATGAAACGCTCCAGAATCCGATCGCGCACAGCCAGCGAAGTAGAAAAGAGCCAATCCCGGGGACGGGCCGTAACGGTATCGCGGGCCAACGTGTACTTCAGATGGTTCAAGATCGATGCCTGCATGCCCATGCAGGTACTCTCGAGGTTAAAACGGCGAAAACCCGCTCTCTGAACAGGATGCGCTTTCGGCAAAGGGTGGACCGCTTCGCCGCTGTGCCTTACACCGGGTTGCTCACTCGAAACCGAAAGCGGCTCTTTCATAGCTGAACTTGATCCTACCCTGTCCCGACAAGCCGGGACTGCAGGGTGCCGAAAAACATATTCTCGTGTCGTACAATCGGAGCGCTATATACCTGAGAAACCGCGCCCTGTAACGCAAATTTCGCCCTCACCGCTGGAACCGCGTGCGCAGTTCGCTCCACGACAACTCAATCAAGGTGGGACGGCCCTTGGGATCAGTCAGCGGATTTGCGCAGACCATGAGCGATTCGGCCAGCAGGATCATTTCGGTGGCCGAGGAAGCTTCATCGCGCGCGGCCCGCCTGGCGGCAAGACGAACCAACACCTCGATAGCTACATCTTCGCTCTCGGGTCGCGGTCCGCGCTCGCGAACGAGGGCCACAAGGTCGCGCAGGAAGCCCTCAATCTCGGAGGGTTCGAGCCAATCCGGCACTTCGCTTATTCGGTAGAAATTGCGGCCGAAAGGCTCAATTTCAAATCCTCGCTTTTCCAGGAAGGTCCGATTTTCCTCCAGGACCGACGTCGAGATCGCATCCAATTCCAGAGGAACGGGAAATATCAATCGCTGTGAGCGCGTGACCTCATTGCTCATGGAAGCGTAAAGGGCGTCGAATAAGACACGTTCCCGCGCCGTCCGACAGTGCATCAGAACCAAGCCCGATTCGGTTTCCAAAAGTGCGCAGGGGCCCTGAACCAGGTTGAGAAAGCGCCAATTCAACCGCCTCGACTTCAAATCGGGGCTACTCTCCGGGGTGCCGCCGGCCTCCCGCCTATCAGTGGCGGTGGCCGGTTGGACAGGACCGGTAGGGAGAGGTCGCTCTTGTCCGAACGTTCGAGAGGCGCCCCCCTGATCCGCAGAGCCGATTCCCTGGACCCGGGAAACAGGTGCGCCGGGTTTACTCATGACGGGAGTCATGGCCGGAAATCGCTCGCTCGATTGTTCAGGGGAATCCACTTGGATATCGAGCGGGGAGCCGATCCCGGCGGCGTCCCGGAGGCAGCGCAGCAGCGCCTCGATGACATGGCGCCGCACATGCCCCTCGTTGCGGAAACGGACTTCGCGTTTGGCCGGATGCACGTTGACGTCCACTTCCCGCGGATCGACATCACAGAAGAGGAAAGCAAGCGGATAGCGACCCCTGGGAATATAGGTGTGATAACCTTCGATCAAGGCATAGTTCAGCGTCCGGCTATCGACCGGCCGGCCGTTCACGAACACGACCATTTCCTGTCGCGTGGCACGGCCCACGCCGGGCTTCCCAATCAGGCCCGTCAGACTGATTCCCTCCCCTTTCTCCTCAATGGACAGCAAATTGTCGGAGATCTGGCGGCCGAAAATCTCGCGAACCCGATCAAGCAAAGTAAGGCACTGCGGCGATTGAAAAATGACCCGGCTGTTTTCAATAAGACGGAAAGCGGTTTGGGGATGGGCAATGGCCAGGAGCTTGACCAGGTGGATGATATGGGCGGCTTCGGTATTCTCGGTTTTGAGAAACTTCCGCCTGGCGGGAACGGCATTGAAAAGATGCGCCACCTCCACCCAGCTGCCGGGAGGCATGCCGAATTCTTTGCGGTGGATCAACCGTCCGCCGTTGACCAGCAACTCGGTGCCATGAGGATGCGCGGCCGCGCGTGTGCGTAGCGTGAACCGGGACACGCTGGCTATGGAGGGTAGGGCCTCTCCCCGAAATCCGAGCGTCCTGATAGCGTTCAGGTCCGCGGCCTTGCGTATCTTGCTGGTGGCGTGGCGTTCCAAGGCCAGGAGAGCGTTATCCTCGGTCATGCCACTTCCGTCATCCGCCACCCGAATATTGCTCTTTCCGCCATTACGGAATTCGACCTCGATGCGACCTGCGCCCGCGTCCAAGCTGTTTTCCACCAATTCCTTGACTACGGCTACCGGTCTTTCGATGACCTCGCCGGCAGCAATCTGATTGGCTACCCGATCAGAGAGAATCCGGATTGTCTGCGCAGGATCAGCGGCATGGAGGGAGCTTTTCGATTGCATCTGATGCTGTGCGTTCGGCGCCATCGAGGAAGGGTCGCCGGGATCCCGGGAAACGGGAAGTCCGGCCTCAAGATTGCTACCATCTGTGGCGGGCGTGTTCAAGGAAGCGAGCCTGGTCGGCGGTTTCGAGGTCCTTGACGAATGCACTCTCGTTCCCATCGACGGTAACCAATCGGATCTCGAACGACTCGCTTGTTTTGTGAACGGAAAATTGGGTGATCTGTTCGGGCTGCGCTCTTTTTGTCGGTCGGAGCGGCAGGGGTATTCGCATGCCACCATTTTCTGCCATTTCCCCGCAAAAATATCAGAATCGTGATAGAACCGCAACTTCGAACACCCTCAATGGACATTGCATCTAAGACGACGGCCGTCGTCTTAGATGCAATGTAGAACGTGGATTAAGATCCCATCTTTACGCCGCTCGCATAAACTCTCTGCTTTAGAAGGAGGCCCCACATGTCAGGAGCGACCACGGGCGTCCGCATAACCCGTCACCGCACCGCGATCTCGGCTTCGCTCCGATAAGCAGTGCGCGAGGAGCCAGTCGATGTGCTCTTACTTCGAAATTTAGACTCGTTTCCCCTGCTGGGCCTGCAATACCTTGAACAACGAGCTGTTCTGCGCCGAACGTTGCCCAAGAATCAGAAGCGTCCAGAATTACTTTACTGATGCCCAACCACCTCATTAACGAAAAGAGTCTCTATCTGCGTCAGCACGCTGAGAATCCGGTAGAATGGTATCCGTGGGGCGACCAAGCCCTGGAGCGGGCTCGGCGGGAAGATAAGCCGCTGCTCGTCTCCATCGGCTACAGTGCCTGCCACTGGTGCCACGTCATGGCGCACGAGTCCTTCGAAAATGAGTATATTGCCTCGCTCATGAACCGGCATTTCGTCTGCATAAAAGTCGACCGCGAAGAACGTCCCGAGATCGACCGGCTCTACATGGACGCCGTCCAGATGATCACGAGTCATGGCGGTTGGCCGCTGAATGTATTCTGCTTTCCCGACGGCCGGCCCTTCTTCGGAGGAACCTATTTCCCGCCCAGCGATCGAGGCCAAGGCATCGTACCGTGGCCGCAGTTGATCATGCGCGTGTCCGAATTCTTCGCCGGAAACCGAGACCAATTGGAGGAGAACGCCGACTCTATTCTGAAGAATCTGGCGGCTGCCAATCGCGTCCCACAGGAGGCGGGCAGCGTACTCCAGCACCACCAACTGGTGGCAGCAGCCGAGCACTTCTGCAATGAACACGATGACGCTTGGGGAGGCTTTGGCGAAGCCCCCAAGTTTCCACCCAGTATGGCACTGAATTTCCTGTTGCAGATGCGGAACACAGCCGCTGTTGAAATGTCTCGTCCCCAGCTTGCCGAGCGCATCGACAAGGTTGTCCCCAAGACCCTCACCAGTATGGCGAAAGGTGGAATTTTCGACCAGATCGGCGGCGGTTTCGCGCGCTATAGCGTGGACCAGTATTGGCGTATTCCCCATTTCGAGAAGATGCTCTACGACAACGGCCTGCTGCTGGACGTTTTTACCAAGGGATGGCTGCGCTACCGGGACCCGCTTTACGCCTGTGTGGTCGCGGAAACGGTGGAGTGGCTCGACCGGGAAATGAGCAATGCCCATGGCGGTTTCAGTGCCGCGCTCGATGCTGACAGTGAGGGGGTCGAGGGCCGTTACTATGTTTGGACTCCCGATCAGATTTCGGAAGTCCTGGGAGAGGAGGAGGGGAAGCGTTTCCGCACCGTTTACGGCATCACGAATTCGGGCAATTTCGAGGACGGCGCTTCCAACCCGTGGCTGACCAGCGACGAACCCTCGGATCGCGAGTCTACTGGAGATCACCGCTCGAAGCTGCTCCAGGCACGGCAGAAGCGGGTCGCCCCCGGTCTCGATACAAAGATCCTTCTTTCATGGAACAGTCTTCTCATTCGAGGCCTGGCGGAGGCGGGATTCTACTTCGGTAACCGCACTTGGCTGAGGCGGGCGCGGCGAGCAGCGGACTGGCTTTGGGACACCTTCTGCCGGGATGGCAATCGTCTTGGCTCAGTCTACTACGATGCGGCGGCGGACGGAAACGGAAACCTCGATGACTACGCCCACTTTATCGAAGCCCTCCTGACCTTGGCGGGTAAGGTAGACTGGATAGACCCGGCCTCATCCCAGCGCTATCTCGGGCGCGCTAAGAAGCTGGCCGATGCCGTCATAAAGCACTTTTGCAGCGATAGCGAGGCGGGGTTTTTTTTCACCTCCGATGACCATGAGGTCCTCGTCAGCCGACAGATCATCAGGGTTGATAATGCCACCCCCGCGGGAAATTCCTCGCTGGTACACAGCTTTGCTATGCTGGCCAGCCTGTTTTCGAACGGGGAGTTTGCCGCGGCGCTGGAATCCCTGCGCAAGGGCTATCCCGGTTACGCCCAGCGGGCACCGGGCGCCATACCCCATGCCTTGGCTGGATTCGCCGAAGAGGCACTCGGAATAGCCGTAATCAAAGTCGGCGGCGGGGAACCGATTGAACCGCTTCGAGCGGCTCTGGCCATGCGCCCCTGGCGCCGAACCCTCCTGCTTTCCGCCGATGATCCGGCCCTGGGCCAGGGCTTCCAGCTCTGCATCGGCAATCAATGCCTGGAACCCAGCCGCGACGCCGAGGCCGTGGCGCAGTTGGTCGCCTGATTCAGTACTCGATTTCGTAAATACGGCGACCTATGCCGAGGCGCATTTGGATGCTGCGGGAAGTCCAGCAAGTTGCCTAACCCTCCGGCAGCAAACTGAACGCTCCCGTAGTTCGGTCCGCGCGCAAGGTGCGCTCCGAGCCCACGAACCAAGCGCCGAACTCGGCGTCAGGAAAATCCTTTTCACTCGCCCCTCGTAACACCCAGATATTCTCGCCCGATCGTAATTCGACGGCATATCGCCAGCCGTCCCGGTTCCGGCGAGAACTGCGGCGACCGCCATAGTCTTCGGCATTGAAAACTACCACCTGCAGCGAATTGTCGCCTGCCTGCACCTTGCTTTCGGCCGCATCCACCTCCAACCAATCCGTCGTTGAACCTTCGTACACAGTCATGCCATTGAGCCGTAACCGTACTTGATCATTCGCTTCCACGACCCGATATTCCAGACTGCTGAAGGGGGCGTGGTCCATGACCGAAATATGCGTTCCTTCGTTAACCACCGCGCCTTTGCCGTCGGTCACCAACAAGTTAACGGTATATTCGCCCGCACTCGCGAAGGTGTGGGAAACCTGAGTTCCGGCCGAGCCTTGGCCATCCCCGAAATCCCATTGAAATTTCAAGGGATCGCCCTCCTCATCAACGGTGGCGGAAGCATCAAAATCAACCGAGAGCGGCACCAGACCCGAGAGCGGCTTGGCCTGAACGCTTAAGCGCGGCGGCGTGTTGATCATAATTGTTTTCACCGCTACGCTGGCCGATCCGTGTTGGTCGGTCGCCGTCAAAGTAACCCGGAAACTCCCGGCCTGCTCGTAAACATGGCTTAGCTGGCTGCCGCGACCGGTCGTTCCATCTCCAAAATACCATTGGTAACGCACCGAATCTCCGTCCGGGTCCTCCGTTGCGGAAGCATCGAAATGAACTTCCTGCGGGGGATTGCCGGCCAACGGTTCGGCTGCAAAGCGGGCCGTTGGAGGGCTGTTCACATTGATCGTGGCCGTGGCCCGGCTCTCCAACCCCTTGCCATCGCTTACGCGTAAGTCCACCGAATAGGGGCCAGGATTGGTAAAGGTATGTTCGGCAGTCGGTTCCGTGGACTCCTGCCCATCGCCGAATCGCCAGGCGTAAGTGAGGCGATCCCCATCCGGGTCTTCTGAAGCCGAAGCATCGAAGTGCACCTGAAGCGGTGGGTTACCGCCCTTGGGTTTGGCCGTAAAGCGCGCCACCGGAGGTCCATTGACCAGGAGGGCGCCTACTTCCGTTCCTATCAGCCCCATGGGGTCGCTGACGGTCAACGTGATCTGATAATGTCCGGGACGGTTATAGGTCTTGGCGACCCGAGAGCCCAATTCCGTTGTCCCGTCTCCCATCTTCCAATTGAAATCGAGGGCATCGCCGTTAGGATCGCTTGAGGTGGTGGCGTCAAAACTCACCGCCAGGGGCGCATTTCCCGATATGGGCAGGAAATCAAACCGAGCCACAGGAGGACCATTTACCTTTATCATCAGCGTCCCCGTTGCCGAAAGCCCGCCTTCGTCCGTGACGTGCAGGGTCGCCTCGTAGGCGCCGGGTGCTGCATATTCATGTGTGATCGTTATTCCCGTGCCCTGTTCGCCATCGCCAAATTCCCATGCATAAGCAAGGATATCGCCATCGGGGTCGTCTGAGTCGCCGGCATCGAAGTTCACGACGAGCGGCGGATTGCCCGCCTGGGGTTTCAGCTTGACGACAGCATGAGGAGCCTGATTAGAGGGAGCACGCTGCATCAGAAAAGCATCCGCCAAAAGGATAGCCACCCCCAATATTACCCCTACCGCGGCCACACCAGTTCCCTGCATGCCCTTCTTGCGAAAGAACAGAAACAGAAACACTGATACTAGAATCAACGCAACGGCCGTAAGCCCAAACGGGTCCCGAAAAGCCGCTCCAAAAGCGGCGAACACTCCATGATACATATCACAATCCCCCAAGTATAGTCAGCGCAACAGCGCTCTCCTGCCTCCCGCCCGAGCTTACTTTGCACGAACTTGGACGGGGTGGCAAACTCTGACGGTTCAAATTTGCTCGATTTCTTCGCATCCGCGAGTAGCTGCGCCGGTGCGAAGTTATTTGCGAAACCCCACACGGGAAACCACTCTCCCCTATAGGTGAATATAGAACTGAAACTCAGCCCATCCGAAATGCGGGTCCTGGGATGTCTACTGGAGAAGGAAATGACCACGCCGGACTACTACCCAATGACCCTTAACGGCCTTACCATGGCCTGCAATCAGAAGACCAACCGCAATCCGGTGTTCGAATTCAGCGAGAAGGACACAGCCCGCGCAATTGAAAGTCTGAGAGAAAGCAAACTTGCCCTGCGCATAGACACGGCCGGCGGGCGCGTACCCAAGTACAGGCACACGCTGCATCAGGTGTTGGATGCCGGCCCGGCGGAAAAGGCCGTCATCTGCCTACTCCTTTTGCGCGGACCCCAGACCACAGGCGAAATTCGTTCACGCAGCGAACGCATGCATCGCTTTGCCGATCTGGACGAAGTCGAATCTATCCTCAAGGCACTTTCGGAAGGGCCCGCCCCATTAGTGGAAAAACTGCCCAGGCAGCCGGGTCAGAAGGAAATTCGCCACCTGCATCTGCTGGGAAGAGAAGAAGCCCCCCAGCCGACTCCATTGCAAGCAGTACCACTCGAGCCCGCCTCCGTAGCGGCGCAGCAGGAGCGGGACGACGCACGCCGAATGGAGCAACGAGTTGCCGCGATAGAGGAAAATCTCGCCCGCTTGGGTGAGGAAGTCGGGCGCATCGGGGAAGCGTTCGAGGCTTTTCGGAAGGAGTTCGAATAGCAATCTGTCGAGCATAGACTCCGCCTTGTGGCGGATGAACTGGGTCACTAAACCGTTTCCGCACCCACACACATCGGCGCGAGAATGAAAAGCACCGAACGTGCAACTTCGATGTTCGATGTTCAAAGTCAGGGTTCTTTAGGAATCAGGCGGTGATGCGGGGCCCGCAGCATTGGCCAGCCGCTGCTTCCAGTACTCGATCTGGTTCGAAACTGGAGCCGCTCCCGGCATGCCATAGCCCTGCTTGCTCTGCAGCGCCCGGTCCAGATCCAGGTGCTCTCGCCACTTGCCGCCAAAGCCTTCATGGATGGCACTGACGGAGGAATCATCCAACTGATCTATGGTGGTCTCGCGCCTCTCCGCTAGAGCCACCAGTTCCCCCACGGCGCGATGGGCTTCTCGAAAAGCCACTCCACCTGCCACAAGGAAATCGACCAGATCGGTCGCCTGAAGCAGCGAATCGGCGGCCGCCTTGCGGCAGCGCGTGGCATTGAAAGCAACTCCCTCCAGCACGGCGGACAAGACTTCAAGACAGTTACTGGTTTGATCGAAGGCGTCAAACAGCGGAGGTTTGTCCTCCTGAAGGTCCCGATTGTAGGTAAGCGGAAGCCCTTTTTGCAGCGAAAGCAGGGTTTGCAGATCGCCTTGCAGCCGGGCCGCCTTGCCACGCATCAACTCGAATGAATCCGGATTCTTCTTTTGCGGCATCAGACTGGACCCGGTGCAAAAGGCATCGGGCAGGTCGACAAAGCCGAACTCGGCTGTACTCCACAAGATGAAATCTTCCGCCACTCGGGAAAAATGTATGCCGCAGATTGCGCAGACAGCCACGAACTCGATAAGGACATCGCGGTCAGCTACCGCATCCATGCTGTTACGCGTAAGCTTGGGATTACCGGCGGCATCCACAAATCCCAACTCTCGGGCGGTGAAAGCCCGATCGATGGAAAGTGTCGTACCAGCCAGGGCGCCCGCACCCAACGGACACACATTGGCGTGCTCCAAAACCCCATTAAGGCGGTCGCTATCGCGACCAAACATCTCTGCGTAAGCCAGCAGATGGTGGGCCACGGAAACCGGCTGCGCCCGCTGCAGGTGAGTGTAGCCGGGAATAGGTAGCTCGGTATGCGCCTCGGCAAGTCGGACCAACACAGACAGCAGGCGATCCAGTCTGCGCATCAGCTCAGCACAAGCCCATTTCAGGAAGAGTCGAATATCGGTGGCAATCTGATCATTGCGAGAGCGGGCGGTATGCAATTTGGCAGCCGAAGGAACCGCCTTGCTCAGGGCTTGTTCGATGTTCATATGAACATCCTCGAGCGAGCGGTCCCAGGGAAAGTCGCCGCTCTCGATTTGACGCGCGATACGCTCCAAACCCTCGGTTATTTCCCGTAATTCATCGGCGGACAAGATGCCGATATGGCGCAGCATGGCGGCGTGCGCCCGGCTGCACTGCAAATCGAATGGCGCCAACCGGCGATCAAATGACACGGATTCGCTGAACTCCAGCATGAGGTCGGACGGGCCGTGCTCAAACCGACCTCCCCATGTCGCCTGTTTGTGCTCCGACATGGACGGCAAACTCACATGCGAAGTCTGCCGAGGCAACTTCAATTCCACGGCAAACCTGGCCGTCTCAATTCTCGCCCAGCGAGAAATTCACGTTCGCGATCCCCGCAGCCGAACACGCATCCATGACCCTCACAATGACCTCGTGGGTCACTGCCTGGTGGGGCGCGATGGTCACCACGGCCTCCACCTTGTTGGCGTCGCTCGCCTGCCTGAAGCGGGCCAGCGTTCGCTGCAAATCCTGGAGACGGGACGATTCAGGGGCGTCGTAGCGATACTCATTCATGGAAACCTGTCCATCGGGACCAATTTCGATAATCTGCTCGTCTGGCATTTCGAGCGGTTCCTGTTGCTCTGCCACGCCTGGGAGTTGAAACGAGATGTCCGCTTCCTGGCGCATGAGTGAAGCCGATACCATAAAGTAGATCAACATAAGGAAGACCACATCGATCATTGGTGCGATCTGCATGCTGGGCTCGATGAAGACTTTTCGGTTCGTCCTCATAGTTCGGCGCAGGGCCGTTTGTTGCCCATCGAAGAAGTGAGACGCACAGAGCTGGAGCAGGCCCCAGCGAGACGGGAGGGTAAGGAAAGCCGGCCGGTCCTGCGGCGGTGCCACCAAGAAACCCCCGATGGCGCTCCCCCATAAATCACAGTATTTGCGATTTCGAGTCCTTAACCCGAGGAGGCTTCATAGGTCGCGTAAATGATTTCAAAGGCCCCCACCTCAGCGCATGTATTAAGTACCTTCCGGATATGCGCAAACGTCGTCTTGCGGTCGGCCCTGACCAGAATCTGCAGTTCGGGATCCGCACTCAGCGCCTGGCCGATCTGTTTCTTTAACTCCTCTACCGTAAGCGGACGGGCGTTTACAAAAATCACCCCGTTATCATCCAACGAGATCACACCCCTACCGGCCAGGTCTTCGGGAATTTTGCTTTCGGACGATTCGGGCAAATTGAGGGGAACGTTCTTGTCCGCCTGCGCCAAAGTGCTGATGCATATAAAGAATACCAGCAACAAAAACACCATGTCGATCATCGGTGCCATCTGAAACTCCTCTTCCGGGAGCTGCCTTCTCCGTGGTTTCCTGACCATAACCGAACGCCCCATGGGCATACTTCGATCCCAACTGCGAACAGTCACTACCTACATTTGATGGAGGGGTCGTCAACATGATTCAATTCACATTAGAGCGATAGGCTGCGCACCGCTATTATCGCTTCTTCGAGCAGGGATTAATTTCATTGTTACCTGCGATGGAAGATTGTCATTCGCCAAGACCGTCCCCACACTCCCCCGCACCAGCATGGCCAAGACAAAGCAATGTAAATCCTGTGGCGCGACGGCAAATGTCTTCGTTTCCTTTGTCTCCCAGGACGACATCTCCGAGGAACCCTTCTGCCGGGAGTGCGCTGAAGGGGCCGGAATTTTCGACAGTGCCGGCTTCGCCCTTCTCGATACCGGGACAGCCGGTGACGACGAACAGGATACTGCCGATCTGGAAGTGCTGAAGTGCGCCTCCTGCGGACTCACGCAGAGAGATTTTGAGCGCGTCGGACGGTTCGGTTGCCCCCAATGTTACGATGCTTTTCACGTCCTGCTGCAACCGCTCCTAATAAAGATTCATAGCGGAACCCTGCATAGAGGCAAGGCGCCACGTAAGGCGATCACAGCAGTACGGCTGCGCGAAGCGATACGGATACTTCAAGCGGGCCTCGACAAAGCAGTCGAAGAGGAACGATTCGAAGACGCTGCTCGCTGTCGCGATGAACTGGCGGCTTTGAGGAAAAGCGGCTCCATCCCGAACGGTGGTTCTGCGGGCGGAAACAGCGGAACGAATTGTCAAGATCGGGCGTAGGCGGGGATTTCCAGTTTCCGAGCACGATCGCAAGGTGGAGATCGGCGGCAATCGCGAAGAGGTCGTCGAAATCGTGGTCGATCCCATATATATCGATACCTACGACCTGCGCCAGGAGCACATGTTTGCCTTGGCCGCTCGCAACAACAAGCTGGTCGCGGCCGGCACCATGGACCCCGGCACCGGCCGCATCGCGGTCAAGGTACCTGGACTCTTTGAGACGGTTGATGACATTCTCAACCTTCCCATCAAGGTGAAGGGAGATAAGGTCATACGCGTAAGCGATGTGGCCACAGTCAGAAAGACATTCAAGGACGCGGCGTCGAGTTCTCTCCCGGCATCGAGCCGGAGCGCGCGGCTCTGTTGGTGCGCCTAAGGGGCAATCTCTCCATCAACGAGATCGACGTCCTCGTCCGGGAGGTGGAGAACCGCATGCTCGACGTCCCTGGCATCCGTAACATCTACGTGCGTAGCGGCACTGCGCTACGGGGCGAAAATCTGCCGGAGGACGTGCATGGCATCATTCAGCTGGAGTTTGCTGAATGGGACCAGCGGCCCAAAGCCTCGGTCATCCTGGCTGATATTCGCGAACGCGTCGCCGAGCTAGCCGGAATCGTCATCCAGGAACGCGAAGAAGAGCATGGCCCCCCCACTGGCAAACCCATTCAAATTCAGCTCGCCTCCCGCTTTCCCGAATCGATCGAACCGGCCCTGGCGAAAGTAAGGGAAAAGCTCGAATCGTTTCCCGGAGTAAAGGATATCGATGATTCGCGGGCCGTTCCCGGCCTCGAATGGCTGGTCGACGTGAATCGGGTTGAGGCGAGTCGATTCGGCGCCGATGTCACCCTCGTAGGCAATGCCATTCAGTTTATTACCAATGGACTCAAGCTTGGAGGAAGGTGTTCTCCCGGACAGCATCGTATCCAGAATAAAACAGTGGTTGGCCAACGAAGCGCGACTCGATCCCGCCATCCAGGTGGCCTTCCGGGGTGAGGACGAGGAACAGAAGGAATCCGAGCAGTTTCTCTACCGCGCCTTCCTCATTGCGCTGTTCGTTATGGCCATCATTCTAGTCACTCAGTTCAACAGCTTATACCAGGAGTTCCTTATTCTAAGTGCCGTTATTTTCTCGACGGTTGGTGTGTTTATCGGACTTCTCATCACCCATCAGCCGTTCGGCATCGTGATGAACGGAATCGGCGTCATCTCCCTGGCCGGCATTGTTGTCAACATCGACTTCGTCTCACGTCATATCAGCCAAGGTGCGCCCTCAACCCAGTGGTGGACGCAGCTGCCACCTCAGTAGCCTTCGGCCTCGCCTTCGCCACCCTGTTGACCCTCGTCCTTACTCCCACCCTGCTCCTGCTGGGCGACCGCTTCTATCGCAGGAATCCTGCCTTTGCGGGGCCAAGCGAAATAGAATGACTTTTCTGACTTTACTCCTGCCCAATTAAGAGTGTTTTTTGAGGCCTGCGGCCGTTAACTATGGTTCGATCATGAACCCTGGATCCTTGAAAGACCTTCGAGACGACGTAGCTGGACGCCTTCGCGTTCAGTCGAGCAGTATGATCATGATTAAGACTGCGATCTGGAGGCGAAATTCTGGTCAGGTTCATTAGATGGCACGGTGAAAGTCGACGCCACCCGCATCAGCCGAGGCGCGGCCAAGATATCAGACGAAGTTATTCAGCACCTCCAAAGCCAGCTCGGTGCCAGCGTCGAGGTCACCGTCGAGATCCAGGCCGACGCCCCCGACGGCTTCCCCGATAACATCGTCCGCGAGAGCCTAAATCGGACCCTTGGCGAATCGAAGAACAGGGATTCGTAAGTCCCGTTCATCCTGATTGGCCAGCCCGGAGATAGCCTAAGCGGAAACCGGAATTGGATCGATGGCGCAACCCCGGCCTAACGTCGGCAACGCCGTTGTAGTTCCTGTGCGACGAGATGAGTGGCAGTGAGGTTGCTGAAGACGATGTTTGCCACGAGAATCCACATGTCCTAGTCTGGCAAGAGACACTCCAAGACTTTTGTAGCGCCTCCGAACATTGCATCTGAGATGACGGCCGTCATCTCAGATGCAATGTTCGGAGGCGAGGCCCGGCTCGACGTGGCGCTGGCGGAGCCATCGAGTCTCTCCCGGTTCCGCGCCAGGTTCAGAAGGGCAGGATTTCGATCAGCGCACCAGGATTTTTTCGGCCGCGCTGGTTCCCAAGGTCAAAGTAGCTCCGTCGTCGAAGCCGACAGTTACGGAATCGGCCGCCTGGTTGCGCTGCCGCACCCACAGTTCGACACCCGGCTTGAGCCCTGAATCGGTGGCGAATTGGAGAAATTCCGGCGCCTGATCACTGATGCGTGCAATCTTAACCGGATCTTCCACCGGGCAATCGCGCAGGGTGCGCAGATGCGGATCGTCCAGCTCGCCCGCAGCGGATGGGATAGGATCGCCATGGGGATCGAATCTCGGGTAGCCCAGCAGGGCATCGATCTTATCCAACACCTGGTCGGAAATGGCGTGCTCCAGCTGTTCCGCATCGTCGTGGATCTCCGACCAGTCAAGTCCCAAAACATCGACCAGAAATACCTCAATGAGGCGGTGCCGCCGTAACATGTCGATAGCAAGAGTCGCGCCCTTCCTCGTCAGGCGAACCCCTAACCGTGGCCGGTAAAGCACCAATCCTGAATCGGCCAGGGATTTCACCATGGTGGTGGCCGTTCCCGGGACCACGCCCAACGCCCGCGAAACGACACCCATGGCCACGAATTCGGCGCCCATCCGGCTCTGCTCCAAAAAAATCCGCTTTACGTAATCCTCAACCGTGCTGGTCGGTTTATGCTGTCGATGCGGGTCCATTGTGAATCCGTGCGAGCACTAGGCGAAAGCCCCGGATAGATTTATGGAGACCGCACTGCCCGTTTCGGCGAGGTGCCAACCTATCTGATTTTGGTTCGACTGCAAAGTGAATTCGGACTATGAATCTGTTGACTTTGAATAATCAAAATACATGTTTGCACAATACAAATGAGGTAAGCCGTGCTTGCACAACGGAATGCGCGGCAGGTTCACTGAAAATCAATCTACCAAGGCCTTCTCGCTTCGCTCGTGAACACGGTTCAGCGGTTGGGAGGAGAGAAATGTCGAACATGCAACGCCTGAAAAGTCCAGGGGCTCGAACAACAGGCAAGGATGCCTGTTTCACGCTGGAGGTTGGTTCCCGGCGGAATCAAGAGGGCGGGCAAAGCGTCCCCGCTGAGCCGTGGGCCGCTGCATTCGGCTCATCCCGATGGTCGTCCACGACAGCCCGAGACTTTATCGGGATTCGCCCTACCCCAGATGTCCGATCGCGACGAGCCAAGTTCATCAGGAGACTACCCGCGACACTGGTATGCCTTGGAGTTCTATGGATTCCATTTCTCTCCGGGCCGGCAGCAGCAGAGGAAGCGACGACTTCATCCTGGCAACTCTTCCTGGCCGGCGCCGCGGACCTGATGGGAAACGCTTCCGGAGGCATCGAAAGCGGAGTCGAGGGACTTGCCCTGTTCGATTACGGATTGGACGTGCGCGTAGGAGATGTCGACTCCAGTCACGGGTTGATTCACATTCAAGCGCAAACCCTGGTCGGGGAAAGTCCCACGGATCACGTAGGTGACTTTGGTGCGCTCAGCAACATCGACGCCTTCGATACTACCCGGGTATTTCAAATCTGGTACCAGCATTCTTTCAGCGGAGGTCCGGCTCTGCGCGCGGGGCTGCTTGCGCTGGACGACGACTTTATGGCAGCGGACCCAGCGGGACTCTTCATCAACAGCAACTTCGGCCCCTTACCCACCCAGTCCGGGAATACTCCCGCACCAATCTGGCCAGTTGGCGGCCTGGGGTTGTGGGGCATCCTGCCGCTGGGATCGGATGGCTACTTTCAAGCGGGAGTCTACGAGGGAAACGCTGGTGACGAATCCGAGAATCAGAGCGGATTTACCATCGACCTGGCGAAAGGGGAAGGCGCCATGTACATGTTTGAACTCGGTCTGCCGATGGGCTTCGGTGCGCTTCCTGGAACCCTCAAGCTGGGGGGATTCTACCACACCGGAGAAGACTTCGAAAACTTCCAAAACGGAGGCATGGAGGGTAACCTGCCTGTGTTCTATTTCCTGCTCGATCAGCAACTCGCAGCCGGAATTTCCGGATTCGTACGCTATAGCCTCAGCGCCAAAGAATCGATTTCGATTGTCCATACTTACGTGGATGGTGGGCTCAATTGGCAGGGATTAATTCCTGGACGGGAGGACGACGTGTTCGGAATCGGACTGAGTCATACCGTCTTTGGCGATTCTTATCTCGATGCCAATCCCGGCGTGACCGGGACAGAGTCGGTAGCGGAGATCACTTATCGCGCGGCCCTCGACGACCGCCTTTACCTACAGCCGGACCTGCAGGTGATATTTAATCCGCACGAAGGCAAAAATACCGCTGTCGTGATCGGGATTCGAGCTGAATTCGAGTTCTAGCGCACCCAGCGGCGCACCCAAAAAGATAGCTGATCGAGGATCCAGACGACGGCCACAATTACGATCAAAAGCACAGCTACCTTTTCATATTGGAACCCCCGCACGTAAATCTGTATATAGTAGCCGATGCCGCCCGCCCCGACCAAGCCGAGAACGGCCGCGTCGCGGAAGTTCATTTCGAACCGGTAGACCGTAAAGGTGACGACCTGCGGTATGCACTGGGGAAACAACCCGAAGCGAAGCGTCTGCAACCAGGTTGCACCGGTGCCGCGCACAGCATCGATTATCCCTTCATGAGCGGTCTCAAATTCTTCCGCATAGAACTTGCCCAGCATTCCGATCGAGTGAAACGCAATGGCCAAGGCGCCGGGAAACGGTCCTAGACCGACCGCCACCACAAAAAGCATCGCAACCACGATCAGGGGTATAGAACGAATAAGGCCAAGAACCCATTTCACGGAGTGTGAAATCCAGACCGGGGTGACGTTGGACGCCGCCAGGAATCCCAAAGGCAACGAAACAACGACGGCGAGAAAGGTTCCCGCCAAAGCGATCATAAGAGTCTCAACGGTCGAGTTGACAATCAGACCCGCAACGCTCCAATCGGGCGGAATGAGTCGCGAAGAAAACTCCGCGAATCGGGGCCCGGAGCTGAATAGCAGGCGAAGATTGAATTCGGACCACCGCATCGACCAAACGACCAAGGCGATCACCGGAAGGATGATTGCCAGCCGCGTCAGCAGATTTTTGAACCACCGATTTCTCAAATAGATCATGCGCGGGCTGACTCCATAGGAACGATATTGGCACTCCCGGGGCTTTGATAAAGAAAATCGGCTACGCCGTCGTCAAAGGATGCGGGCGGTCCGTCATAGACGACGCATCCGTCCGCCAGACCGACGATCCGGCTGGCAAATTTCCGCGCCAGCGACGGCTGATGGAGGTTGACGATCAAGGTGACCTCGCGCCGCAGGACACAATCGATCAAGAGCTCAAGGGCATCCTCGGCCAATTCCGGATCGAGGTTGGAGACCGGTTCGTCCGCAAGGATGATGTCGGCTTCCTGCATCAAGGCACGCGCGATGGCGGTGCGTTGACGCTGGCCTCCGCTGAGGGTCTCCACGCGCTGGTCAGCCTGGCCATCAAGATTAACTTCGCGCAAGATCGATTCGGCCTTTTTCAGCTCCGCCACCGGGTACCAACCCAGCATACTTTTCCAGGCAGAGACCCGTCCGAGACAACCAGCCAAGACGTTGTCGATTACGTTCAGCCGAGGAATCAGGAAGAATTCCTGGTCTATCATGGAAACGCGACGCACCTGCCTGGCGTTGCCATTACGCTGGCGTTGCGCCGGGTTGAAGCCAAGCACCCTTACTGTGCCTGTGGACGGTTTGATTCTCCCTTTTATCAAACGCGAAAGGGTCGTTTTTCCGGAACCACTTCGCCCCAGGACAAACACCCGTTCCGCTGTCTGAACGCGAAGCGATTCGATGTCCAGCGCGCAGGTGTTTTCGAAGAGCATGTGAACGTCGACAAGCTCAACGGCGGGACACAGCGGTTCATTTGATGAATCCATAGGATTTTCCAATCTCTTCAACCTCGCTGTAATCGGCATGCGTGACCTTGACGTAACCGTCGACGTTATAGAGGAATTTCAGTAGGTGCCGGTTCTCGCTATCATCGTTGAGGGCCAGGAGCGCCTTCTGGAGCTTCTCCGCAGTCGGTCGATGGAGGCCCTTGCGCGCTACCAGGCAGTGCGAAGGTATGGGGCGGGACTCGGCAATGGAGACCACCTCATCCCGCTCCGCGGGACGAAGGAGATTATAGGAGTACTGGCCGATGCCGGCAGCGTCGACAAAGCTATTGTAGACCGCCCGAATCGACTGTTCGTCTCCACCGGCGAAGTAAATCTTCCTGAAGAATAGCTCCGGCGCACCCTCAAGAACCTTCGCCTGCCGAAAGATATCCAGCGGATACATATATCCGGAGGATGAAATAGGATCTACGAAAGCGATCGTTTTTCCGCCAAGGTCAGCCAACTTACGAATCCCGCTGTCCTTGCGGACGAAGATTCTGGAGACGTAGCTGGCCCGACCGTTGTAGATCTCACCGAGGAGCGGGTAGGCTCCCGCCTGCCGATGCGCCATCACGTACTGGAGAGGACCCATAAACCCGGCATCCGCCGTTTCGTTTCGGAGCGCCTCAACGATGGCGGCGTAATCGGTGGCCACAAAATGCTTTACTGTGAGGTCCAGCGTGCGCTCGAGGTACTCCACCACCGGTTCAACATTTTCAAGAAGCTGGTCCGGATTTTCGTAGGCGATGAAAACGATCCGCAAGGATTTCGGTTTCACTTCGCTCGACGTCACCGGCAAGGCCGGCAACAATGCGGCCAGGAAAATGGGGAACCAATGCGAGAAATTCGGTAGAGAGACTTTCATTACGGGTTATTTGAGGCGATCAGCATATTCGTCGTGGAGTTGGCGATATTCAGCAACAATCGCATCGACTGCCTTGGTGCGGCCCGCGATCTGTTCGTTTGATGCTTCTTCCATAAGCTCGGCCATGAGATTCAACACCGGCAGATAAGCCGAATCCTGGACGTCCCACTTGTGGGCGTGTATCTCTAGGGCGATAGTACTGAAGGTGATCTCGATCAGCTCCGATTTGCCGGATTGGCGAAGATACTCGTAAGCGGAGAGAAAGAAGCTGAATTCCTCCATTTCGGCTTCCAGGGTGTGGAGGGTGTCTTCGTAGGCTTCGATGCCGTCCCCAACGGTCTCTACATAGGCTGTCAGATCCTTCAGTTCAGCTTCGCTCAATCCGAGAGAAAACCGATCGTTAAACCAGAGGTTGACGCCCTCAAGGGTGGTCTGACTGCCGTCATGAAAATACGGTGCTGTATAGCGGATACCAAGAAGCGTGGGCGTGTCCAGGGCGCGATCGCGCGAAAACGGACCCGACCCCTTAACGGTTCCTATATCGTGGCGCCGATGGTCCAGGAAATTCGCCGAGGGCACGTGACAACCGGCACAACTGTTACCACCGAAGCCATCGAATGGTTGGTGGAAAATCCGTTCGCCGCGATGGGCCGCCTCCGATGCTTCCTCGTTCAACTGTCCGGTATTCTCGAGGTAGGGATTGGCCAGGAAATCGAATTCCAGAATATAAGCAATCAACCCGTCCAAAAGGGTCGGATCGGGTTCCGCCCCATTGAACTCATTGACGATGACGTTGCGCACAAATTCGAGGAGCGAGTCAAAACGGCCATTACGGCCGTAGGGCGCCGTAAAACGGATGCCGCGAAGGTCAGGTATATCGAGCGGATCAAAATGACCATTGTTGGCGAAAGGGGCGAAGAAGCTGCTCGAAACGTCCACCCCGCCCGCTCGCACCGAGAGTCCCGGAATGATAAAACCCGGGTTGGTAATACTCTTATTGTGACAGGTATTGCAGGAAATCTGGAGGGACCGGGCCGGCTCCCCGAAAATGTATGGGCTGTCGAAGGCCATGTCTCCCAACGCAATGAGAATCGTGTCCTTTTCATCGATGCCCCGTTCGGCCATGTTCAGAAGTTGCCGGGGGCGCGGCAGCTGCTTGTTCATATTGTGGCCAGGCGGTAACTTTACCGGGATGGCGGCATCGGCCTGAAATGTGTCGCTGCCCCTGGGAAGGGCTCTCAATCTCCCCGATTCAGACATCTCGAAGCCGGGTCCGAAATTCCCATTGACATAGTCTCGGATGCTTGTCGCCGCCTCCTCGAAAGCGACCTTCGCTCCCGGATTTGCTTCATCCTTCGCCTTGACAGACATCAGAAGGGCGCTTGAAAGCTCCAACCACGCCTCCCCCAGCTTGCGAAACGCGATCGGATCGCTGTATCTGATCTCGTGTTCGAAACTGGCCCAGACCCGACGAGCCGTTTCAACCCCGGATGAGGCCGTGCGGGTGTCTTTTAGTTGATGCTCAGCCGAATCAAGATAGGCCAGGAGCGTTGCGGCTACAGCCATCGTGCTTTCCCTGAACACGCGGCGCGCTGCCTCCCGGCTCGCCCCGGAATCCATCGGAGTCTCGGCTTTTTCAGGATCGATCAGATCCATGTCGCCGCCTACTGCCGACCTGAACCGCGTCGCCGCGGTTGGTGCGATAAGCGTCAACTGGGTTTCCAATAGGTCCACATCCTCTGCCACCAGATTCCAGGGAACGGGATTTAGATTGAGAAAAAACTCAATTCGACGGAAACTCTCCGCCGTCGGGTGGAGGTCTTCCGGCGGGACAATGTGCCCTTGGCTCGACGGGGCGCACAAGGCAATGCCCATGGCGCAAACAAGCGGAAGGCCGCGATTCACTACGTTTCGACCGATGGGAGTTAGCATTAGTGAGAAAGGTTAGCTCGATGCCAAAAGTGTAGCCAACGTTACATTTGTATTTCCTACGGAACCCTGCCGAAGAGTCAAGACGATAATTTAACGACGCCCTTCAAAAGGCCATCTCGCCGCAGCAAGCCGCTGGGAATGGTCAAGTTCACGGCAGCTCATCGGGCGGAGAATGCTCCAGAAATGCCCGCATCGCGTTGAGCGTGGCTCGGGATGCGTGGTGCTCAATCCCTTCGGCATCGATATCCGCAACTTTAGCTGGAACCCCTAGCGCGATCAAGCAATCCCGTACGATCCGGTGGCGCTCGCGGCTCTGCCGGGCCAAGGCTCTTCCCTTTGAAGTGAGGAAGATGGCTCGATAGGGCTCGGAGTAAGCCAGACCCGCCTCAATCAGCCGCTTCACCGTCTTTGAGACGGTTACATGCGATACCCCCAGGGATCGAGCCAGATCCACCGCCCTGGCTTCACCCTTGCGCACCATTAAGTCGTCGATCAACTCCACATAATCCTCGGCCACTTCGTTTTGATTGCGGTGTCTGGAATGGACGTAAGGATTGCGCAATTCGAGGGGCGGGAATTGAGATTTCGGGAGGCTGCTCATGGCGGAAAAGGCCGATCGTCCGCGACCCCAAGGAACAATCCGTAGGGCGGATGCTCTCATAGCTGCCGCAGTTTAATTTCGCATCGATAGTAGTAACCATGAGAACGATTTGTAGTCAATGCTAAAAATCTCATCCCGTTTCCGTCCCAGTTCACGCGCACTTGGTTGGCGTCGCCGGGAGAAGCTCAATCCAAGAATTTCCTGCCATGGATCGATAGGATTCGTCGATCTCTATGATCCGATCGGATCATAGAGTTTTGCCATATTCTTAGCAGCATCGGGCACTGGCTCCCCCGCTGCACCGGGATGGTGCTGGTTCTTTGCTACGCCCGAGTGAGCAGACCCGCCTTGGCTGCTGTAAATCAAGGCCTGAACGCGGGCGGACGAAGGCGTGCAGCCTACTCTCCTCGGCAAGACCAGACCGACGATTCGTTCCGCGTATCCGCTAGTTTCTGGGTGGTCCGCTCCAGCCGGCTGGCCAGGGTTTTAATGATTTTCATGCCGATATCCGGGTGCTCCTGGATCATTCGCGTCATGTCACCGGATGGAATATGAATCACCTTGACCGCGTTCTTTGCTCTCACAGTACAGGTGCGGGGCTTCCCCAGAATATCCCCCATCTCTCCAAAAATGGTACCCGGATACATGAGGACGGCCAGCAGCACATCATCTTTCAGCACCTCCAATGTACCGGACTTGAGGATGTAGAATCCTTGTCCAGCGTCGTCCTGCTGAATTATGGTCTGCTTTGGAGCGACATCGATCTCCCTCTCCATACCGTCCTTGCTGCGATAACCTAGCCTGCACAAGACTGCAAGCTCCCGTCAAAAAAAGTCGCTTTCATGGTAGTGACCTATGCGCTCGAAGCAAGCCCTTTGCGTCCGCAAGATTCCCTCCCTGCGCCTTCCCATGAACTTGATCATTCCCTGTCCCGACAAATCGGGACTGCAGAGTTCTAAGAAACGTCTTCTCGTATCATGCCTGACGAGTACGTTTAGGTGTGAACAGGACCGCTAGTATGGCAAGAAATAATGCGTAGGTAGAGGGTTCGGGAACAGCTGTCGGATTAAGCCACTTCAGGTCGAGGTAGGCTTCTACCCCTTCCCGCTCCTGCGAAGTCAGCAGTCGGTTGTAAATGATGATTTCGGCGATATCCGGAGGCGAGTAAAATCCGCCTGCATACCGGCCGATAGCATAGCTCCCCAGGAAAGGGCTGCTGTCGCCATTAATGTCCTGTGCGTCCAGCCCAATTGCGCTTGCGATTATACAGAGAGTCATGGCTCAGTGAGCCGGCGCTGTCGATCAACGGTAGCCAGTGGTCACAGTCATTGAGCATGGTGTCCACAAGTGAACAACTCCCGCCTGATACGCAGGCTTCGTCGGACACACCCCATGGCCACGATAAAGACGTCGCGGTTGCATCCTATGCGTTCGATCTCGTCGGATCGCGAGTCCCATGCCCATTCTGGGACAAGGTTGGCTGGCTCTCTCGGTTCCCTCTGTTTCCTCCTGTTCAAAATTATCTTATCCATCGAACTGCAGCGGTAGCGCCGTCAGTCCACGAAAGAAGTTGTTGGGGCCGAACTCGATGTCGGCATCATCCGTGAGTCGCAAATTGGTTAGACCTCGCAGCTGCAAGGGAATAGCAATTTGTGCTTCGAGCCGCGACAGAGCCGCGCCGGGACAGAAGTGCGGGCCGAGGCCGAACCACAGGTGCTTGTTGTTCTCGCGGCCGATGTCGAATTCGTCGGGTGCCTCAAACCGCTCCCCATCGCGGTTGGCCGCGCCGAGTACCTGCTGGACGAAGTCACCTTTGCAGATCGTCTTACCGCGAAGATCGATGTCTAATGTCGCGATACGGTGAGCGCGCTGTGTGGGTACGTCGTAACGCAGCATTTCCTCGACGGCGCTGTCGACCAGTTGCGGGTCGGACACCAGGCGTTGCAGCTGGTCGGGATGACCGCGTCGATCAACTCGTCAACGATCTGCTCAATGCGCGGACGCATTGCCTCGACCATGCCCGGCGTGAAAGCCTTGCTCGTAATGGCGCGGACACGTGTATGGTCCGGCGGGTCAAGACGCACCTGGCCGCTGCTGAAGTGTTGGTAGAGCGGCCGCACCCTGGCCAGGGTTTCCGATTTGAACTGATCCAGGTATCGAGTGGTTGAGTCGACGCAATTAATCCAAATTTTCTTTTTTCGGGATCGGGATCGTGGTGCGACACAGCTCACCACGCTGAGTCGGTCAAAGGGCTATCGTAATCTACGCCGATACTCGGACGGGCCTGCTGCCGGTATTCCGTCCCAGGTGGTGGTAGGCATTTTTGCGAGATAATCGCGGCGCTCACCGACTTCGCGCTGAAGCGAAGCAAGCCTATCACTCGATTGCCTGCGGCACCACCACAGTCCCACCGTCGCAGACCACCCGGCAGGAGAAGGCAAAGGCGCCCCAGCTCGACCGATCGGAAGCGTTGTCGAGATGGATGAAAAGAGTGTTCCTCCCACTGCGCAGTGTCACCTCTACCGGCTGATAGCCATAGGTTTCTTGGCAGCCGATCCTCCGGACCTCTTCGTCGTTCAGACGAAGCTCCAACTTGCCGCTCCAGCTCAGGTGAACGAGCGCCGCCTGTTCGCGATCTACCTCCAGCACGGCCCCTGCCGTGGCATCGCTTGGCCATGTCTCGTTGGACGCGTCGCTCCGCGTGCTGAAGACGTGCGCAAAGTCGACGAATCCGTGAAACGCTGCGTAGCGCACAGTGGAGCCCGGACGTGTTGCTGGATCGTCAAGCGCTCCACGTCCACCAGTGAGCGACCAACTCCCGTCGTGGACGCTCGCAGGAATCGCACAGGTATCGCTTGCTCCGATTGGCCGGAGGAGATCATGGGCCCCGCTGGGCACCTCGATCTCGTTCATCCAATTCCCGTAACGAAGATAATTGTAAGGCGCCATCCGCACGAAGCGCCGGTGCGGTTCGGTCTGGTACCAGTATGCAGTCGCGCACATGTCGTTCGCCTGGCTTCCCCAGCGAAAATGAACCGACTCTCTGAACGGCAGGAGGTCGTGGACGTAAAACCGGTAGGCGCTCAAAGCGAGCCGCGGCAGCGCGGAGCCCGCATCGTAGTATTGCAGAAACGGGATGCCGCTGGAACGACAGCTGTCGGGCTCGTGCACCACGCCGCCGAAACCGGCATCAAAGCTGTTCTCCCCGCCGCCGGCTCTGAGATAGTGAGGAACGACGCCCCCATTGCCGGTCCCTTCTCCATCGATGTACAGATTCTCCGAGCCGGCGTGTGACCAGCGCTGGTCGTCGGTTCGCACCCGGACTCCGAGTGAGAATCCAGCGAGATAACCGCGTCCAAGAGCGTCCATCACGAGGAAGTTCTCGCCCCAGGCCGGGGCGGGATTCTCTCGGCGCCATGACGCGTGGAAGCGTAGCGGTTCATCGAACCTCTCGGTGAGGTACTTGTGCCAGTCGAGGGTGAAGATGAAGAACCCGTCGACCAAGGCCTCGACCTCAAATCGGGCCGAGCGCCCGAAGGGCATGGGGAAGTAGCAGCCCAGGCCGGCGTCCGCCTTTGCCGCGGTGTAGAAGCTGTTGATAGGGTAGTAGCTCACGTTGTGGTGGATACCAAAGAAATCCCCGAGCGGGACCTCCACACTCGGCTCGTCTTCGTCGTCCCAATACAGGCGAAGAATGAAGCCGCGGTTGCGCGACTCGTGATTCCTGTACGAGCTTCTGCTTCCTACGCAGTAGAGGTGCCGAATGCACCCCGGACCACGCAGATGAGCGACAACGCGTCTGTCCCCGGCCCGGTAATCCGTTGCTTTCTTAACTACCCGCTGGTAGCGAAAGTCTTCGGGAAGATCGAGTCTGCTTTCGATGCCGATGCCGGATCTCATTCGTGTGCGTCTTCGAGCCGCATGTTAACCCTCAACCCGTTCCATGATAACCGGTAGCTGCCCCCCCCGCAAAATCAATTCTGACTTTTCCCACAGCACCGCCAGCCCGGCAATCTGAAAGATCACGGATCGCGCGTGACGCACCACCTTTGCACCGATCATGATCAATTCCAGCAGCGTGGTCAGCGTTCAGTGCCGCACGCGGTCAACCCTTTGACCCGGTAGCACCATTGGCGCCGCCAGGTTCTGTCGTTGCGTGAGCACTTCAGTCGCGAAGCGGGAAATCTGGCTGGTGGAAGCTGCGGAGGCGCCAACTTACGTCCTCTGGCGTGCCTTGTCGGCAGTTCACAGTTTCTCAACCATGATCGGATAATGCTGCGCGATTTCCAACCCGTTCGGTGTCCCATTCTTTCACTTTTACAGGAGACAACAGAGGATCGTTGGTCGGCTCTCCCTCTGTTTCCTCCTGTTCACATTCATCTTATCCAGCAAACGATAAGTTCAACCGCCTGAACCCGCCATTTAGACAAGCAATCGATCAACTCTTTCAAGCGCCTTCCTGACTAATCGCTGTGCCGCTCTCGGACGAGACCTTCCAAAGTAAGAACTCTTTGCCGTCTAAATGCGCCGTAATGCGAACCCCTGGAGTTTTCTCTGAGAACTCCCTACATAATCACATCCTTGCGCAGATCCCGTAACACCGTAAGTCCACCCCAATCTCCTCCTCGCATTCGGCGCGGACCCGACTTCCGATGTTTGCTCAGATTCTTTCGGAACGCTTCGAACTGTTCCTGCACAAACTCACCCGATCCCAGGGCTGCCCCGTCGATGAAATAACGTACGCGGCAGCGTAACAGTTCGGGCAACGAGAGCTTCCCTCCGCTCTCAAGGACTGCCTTTGCCTTCTCTGGATCTATATACGGCTGACCACCATGGCGGGGCAGGCTTCCCTTGCCGAAAATCGACATCCGATAGCTCTGCCGGGCCGTTTTCCAGTCTGACCCGAAACTCAGCATTTCAATGCCCCGGCGCGCCGTTTCGGATCCCCCTACCGCTTCCGCATAGCCACAGAACCGATAATCCTTCGGATCCTGGCAGAGATGGGCACGCACCGGATTGAGGTCGATATAAGCCGCCACCGTCTGCAGCGCAAATGGCCTACCTTCAACCAGCACACTCCGAAACCTTTCCGCCCAAAGCGTGCCGAACCGCCCATGGCTGCGATTGTACCAAATCGAAAAGCGCTGCTTCAATTCCTTCATGAAAATCGAAACATCCCCCATGCGCGCCTGCAGCCTGCCCCGCCAAGCCTTTCCGTAAGGACCGTCTTCTTTCAGCGCACCTGCCAGCATTGATACTCTCACATCCCCCTCGCCATGAAGTCCTGAAAAGCGTTTAAGTAATTCTTCATCAGTGACTTCTCTATACTCAGGTATCCTCACCAGAAGATGGAAATAATTGCTCATGATACAATAGGTCA
This sequence comes from Opitutales bacterium, assembly GCA_963665345.2. Lineage (GTDB taxonomy): Bacteria > Verrucomicrobiota > Verrucomicrobiia > Opitutales > CAXXNP01. The sequence continues at coordinate 988,709 of OY762281.2, read as the reverse complement.
GAATCTCCACTCCGCAGAACGCGGAGACCCTCCCAATCTGCCTCCTCAAGACCTCCTTGGCCCGAGCGTCCAAATACCACTCCCCTCCCACAATTCGCTAGATACAGTGATATATCGAAGTACCTACTCCAATTAACTTTATCCTTAGTAAGTGCATATCCTATCTAAATCCTGCCATAGTCCTGGTGTCAATCTATTTTTTGCCAGACTATTTATTTATTCTCCCTTCGGATCAAGACGGTGGAGCAGTTGCGCGGTAAGGCCCCCGAGGAGCTCGGTAAGCTGATCGGCCTGGATCGGGTTCCGGAGGTGCGCTGTCTGCGCTCCAAGCTCGATGTATTGAGCAAGGACGACGCACCCGAGACATGGATGGTCGGTAGGTAGGCGCGGATCTGCCTGGGTTCCCTGAGCACGCAGGCCGTTTTGCTAACGATGTTGACCATTTATTCGTCAGCCAGGCCAACAGCCTGAATCCACGATCTCGATCGCCCCGCAATCAGTCGGTAGAGGCCATCTGAAGAAAGTTGTGACGCCATCGTGCCCACTGCGGACGCCCGACGCATGGGTCTCGGATCGGCCTCAGTGATCTGCCTCAATGCCTCCGCAAACCTCGAATCTCCAGGTTTGCGAAATTGAACGTCCGCCATGACATTGATGCCCGGTTGCACGAGGATACTGACTGATCGCTCCATTACCGGCCCGCTCGCCACATACAGGATACGCGCGCGATCCTTTCGTCTCAGAAAAGACCCTGACCAGGGTAGAGGATTAAGTCAGGACACCGGAGGTTCCGCCGTGCCGAATTCACCCAGGCCCCCAGGTTCGATGAGAAAAAGAAGACCTCTCGATAGAAGGGAATTCCAAAGAGATTCACCACCGGTATCCCATCCGCCCCGCATCCCTCGAAACGCAACTCGGCAGTGGAGCGAAGCTTTCCCATACCATACCGCTCCCCCGATTCATCGATGAACACACGGGAGGAAGCGTAGTTTCCCGAATCTAACGAAATGAGGGTGGTGAGAACAGAGACTAAACCCGCACAAAAAGAACGAATGCTGGAGGAACTACCTTTTGATGCGCTGAATCCCCTTGTCCAGAACCCCATCACCGTCGCTGGTTGATCTCCACCCGCTTGTTCGCATCTTCATTTACTCGGATTCTTTCAGATATGCATGCATCCTCGCGAAGCATTGGCTTGGCAGTAAGCCTATGCCATTCAGATCCATATTGAACTTGATCATTCCCTTCAGCTTGCTGCAGGGTTCTAAAAAAACACCTCGTAGGACGACACCCGGTCCCGAAGGGTAAAAAGCCGTAGATTCCCCGTAGCTTCCTGTGGGGAGTAGGCTTTTTAACGGTGTCGTTCAATGTCTCCATCAGATCTAATATTCGGATTGATTTTGAACCAACAGAATGGCACTCGTGAATTTTGGGCACATGACTAAAACAAACAGGGACTACCCACGGGCAACCACGGATCTCACGGAGGCCAAGGCTCAACTGGATGAGTTTGGCTGCTGCATTCTCAAGAACGCCCTCAGCCAGGACGAGGTCAGCGCATTGCGGACGCGCCTGTTAGAACAAACCGAGGCGGAAGCGCAGCAAGGAAGAACTCACATCAATGACGACAAGAAGCAACTGCTCTTATTTTTGCTCAACAAAGGGAAGGAGTTTCGGGAATTGTTGTTCCATCCCGAGGTGCGAGAACTGGTGGGCCATATCCTCGGCTCCGTCTATCTGCTCTCCTCCTTTCACGGCCATATCGCCCATCCTGGGGGCACGAAGGTGTTTCATACTGATCAGTGGTGGATGCCTCCCCCTACGAACATCGAGAAAGAGACGCTGATACGCCCCGGTTCCATCACTCACGGCTTTCGAGGGCACCATATGGGTGGTGATGCCGCCCTGAGCCCCTCCGCGATTGCACCGGCCTGTGTCTGTAACGCGATGTGGATGCTGGACGATTTCAGGGAAGACAATGGGGCCACGATTGTGGTGCCTGGCAGTCATCTGAGCGGCCGTCAGCCGGACCCGGTACTCGATGCCGAGGCGAATTGGATTCCTTTGTCAGGTCCCGCAGGAACCGTTCTGATTTTCGAGGGACGCATCTGGCACTCTACCGGGGCCAACATCAGCGATCAAACGCGTATCGGCCTCACCACCAATTTTTGTGCCCCTCAATTTCGCCAACAGGAAAATTTCTTTCTCGGCACGTCGCCCGAAGTGTTGGAAGAAGCGTCTCAGGAACTGCTGGCATTGATCGGTTTTAAACCGTGGTGTGGGTACGGTCACGTTGAATCCCGCAAAAGCGAATGGGTAACCCGCGGCCAGTACGCGCTGGGCGAATTGAGACCCGATTAATAGAACGGTAATGCAAAGGGACTCAGCTGTCCGAGATCGTGATCCTACTCCTCGTCTGAACGCGATCCGGCGTCGCTCTGCTTTGCCGGGACAGGAAGCGTCCAGCTACATCCGATTCAGTGAAGGCCGCCCTGCAAGTCAGATTGACTTTGTCTCCCGATCTTCTACTCTGTCCTGCCATGTGCGCTTCCTGATCAGAAGCCAAGATCATTACGAACGCGCTAAGAATATGACCGACCAGGAAATCAAAGAGACTTACGAACGCGATGGTTGCGTGGTTGTTACGGATATTATTGAGGACCACGAACTCGAACCGATTCGCGATCACATCAAGACCAAGGTCGACGAGTATGCCCGCGAACAGTATGCCGAAGGCAATACATCCTCTCCTTATGAAACCGAATCTTTCGAACGCCGCTACGCTGCCATCTGCGAGGAATTATCGATCTCTCCCCGCGGCTGGATGGGCAACACCTACGGGCCGGAGTTCTACAATCTCTACAATCTGCCCGGCGTTCTCCATATTCTCAGTATCATACACGGTCCTGAAATTTCGAATGTCGGCGGCCCCGCACTGAGAACGAAGCTACCAGGAAGCGTCATCACCTCGTTTCCCTGGCATCAGGACAGTCAATACGCCGATCAGAAAACGATCGGCAAGAAGGAACGCCACACGGAGAATTTGCACCTGGTCACGGTGTGGGTCCCCCTGGTCGAAGCTACGGTGGAAAACGGTTGCTGCTGGGTCATTCCGGGGAGCCACCAGTGGGGTTTGCTGGACGGTGCTCGAGGCGAGGACAGTAACGTGCGTATGGACGAGGATGTCGAAGCCCGAGGAAATCCGGTTCCCGTTCCCCTGAAACCAGGGGGCGCACTTTTCATGTCCAATCTATGCGTCCACACAAGCAAGTTGAACACTACCAACGGATGTCGCTGGAGCATCGACTTTCGTTATTTCCCCACTCCCGATCTGAGCGATTTGACTCCGGAAGAGCAGGGCGAAGCTGAGTATGTTCGCGACGGTAGGCGGCGAGGGGGACGCGAACCGCTGGTGGTTCTGACCCAAGGCCATAAGCCCACTTGGGAGGAATGGGATGCGGCAAACCGGGAACTGCAGTCAGCCTAGCTATGAATATGACCGCCGAAGAAATCAAAGCAACCTACGAGCGCGACGGTTGCGTGGTGGTAAAGGATATCATTGAGGACGGCGATCTCGATCCGATTCGCGATCACATCAGGGCGGAAGTCGAGGAGTATGCCCGCGAGCAGTACGAAGAAGGGAATCTCTCCTCGCCCTACGTAAACGAATCTTTCGAACGCCGCTACGCTGCCATCTGCGAGGAGTTATCTCTTTTTCCTCGAGGATGGATGGGCAAGACCTATGGCCCGGAGTTCTACGATCTTTATAATCTTCCGGGCGTTCTTCACGTCCTCAGTATCATCCACGGCCCGGAAATTTCCAATATCGGCAGCCCCGCCCTGAGAGCGAAAATACCCGGAAGCGTCATCCAGTCGTATCCGTGGCATCAGGACAGTCAGTACGTCGATCAACCTACGATAGGCAAAAAGGAACGACATACCGGGAATCTTCACCTTGTAACGGTATGGGTTCCCCTGGTCGAAGCTACGGTAGAGAACGGCTGCTGCTGGGTAATTCCGGGCAGCCATCGCTGGGGTTTGCTGGACGGTACCCGACACGAAGACAGCAACGTGCGTATGGATGAAGATGTCGAGGCGCGGGGGAATCCCATACCCATTCCACTCAAGCCGGGAGGCGCCCTTTTCATGCGTAATCTTTGCGTCCATACGAGCAAGCTGAACAATACCCGCGAGTCTCGTTGGAGCATCGACTTTCGCTACCTCCCCACGCCGGACCGAGCCAATCTAACTACCGAGGAGAGGGAAGAAGCCGAGTTTGTACGCGGCAAAGCGCGTCGAAAAGGACGCGAACCTCTGGTGGTTCTGACCCAAGGCCATAAGCCCACTTGGGAGGAATGGGATGCGGCAAACCGGGAACTGAGGGGGGAAAATGAAGCCCTTACTCCCAATTGACCAAGGGTAACGCGACGGAACCGTTTCAACCGTCACCGGGTTGAAACCCGGTGTTACTATTTACTATTGGCCTTGAAATCAAGTTCATAATCCGACCTCCCTCTCGGTCCAGCCACGCCTAGCCCCTCTTTCTCAACTGGGCGTCATTTTTGACCTAAGTCGTTGATAAACGACCAAAGGTCTCCACTACATCTCGCTAGTTTTCGATTCGATTTTTGGTGGCGGTTGTGCAGGAAGTTCAAGCTTTAGCTGGTTGAGCAATAGCTTTTGATCCTTACTGGGCTCGGTGTAACGGGTGAGCACCACGGTGCGCCCGTCGGTGGTGGGTAGCTTTACATCGAGCATTTGCATCGCCGCCATTTTCGAAAGCACCTCGACGGCAGTAAGACCAGGGGCCAGATCGCGCAAGCGACGCTTCAGAGTGACCCATAGGCAGTAAGCCAGGAAGCTGATAAAAATATGGGCCTCGATGCGATCGTCCCTTTGGTGATGGATGGGCCGGATGGAGAGGTCATTTTTCATTTCCTTGAAAACTTGCTCGATCTCAGTGAGTTGGATGTAGAGGTGCCAGAGGCGGTGCGGATTGTCGGCACTGAGGGTGCTGCGCAACAGGTAGCGGCCTTCCCGGCGATAGGCCTGACGGTAGTTCTTCCAGTTCAACCGGAAGCTCACCGGCGAGCCATTGGCGGGGCCATCCTCGGGGGCTACGGCAATGTCGAGTAAACGCCAGATCCGCGGGCCGGCTTCCTTCTTGGCTTCGCCCAGTTTAATGAGGATGGTATCGCGCTGGTAACGCCGCTTGCTATCGCGGAGCTTCTTGAGCCTCTCAAGCAATCGGCGCAAACCGCGCAGACGCATACCCTTTTCTTTGTGCAGACGCTCCTTGCTACGGGCCAAAACATAAGTTTCACCCCCCTCCCTGATGAGTTTTACGTCGATACCTGCACGCAGATTCTGCCACTGCTTTTGCAGCAACGATTGCTCGAACTTGTCCAGCCACGAGCGCGGCGTACCCACCAGATAGTCGATCGGCGGGTCGCTTGCACGCATCTGGGCCAAAACCTCCTCGGTAGGTATTCCCCGATCCATGACCCAGATGCGCCGGGCCTTGCCGTAGGCCTTTTCGATGCGAGCAAGAAAATCGCCCAAGGTGGTTTGATCCAGGGTGTTACCGGGAAGCACTTCATAGGCAATCGGAAAGCCCTCCGGGGTGACTACCAGGGCGATCACCACCTGCAGACAATCCCAACGTTTGTCTCGGCTGTAGCCGAACTTGCGGATTCGGCTCGAAGCCGCTGGTTCCTGGTTCGGATCACACTCGAAATAGGTGCTCGTCAGATCGTATAGCAGTACCTCGTAACGGGTGTTGAACAGATCGCTCCAGCGGTTGGTCAGGTGGGCGAACAAGGCCTTTTTGTGCTCCAGCAATCGATCGTGGCAGCGATACAGGGTGTTCTTCTCGGCCAAGGCGAAGTCTTCGCCCAGAAGATCGGCCATGGCTGATTGCTCATACCATTGGCGGTGCAGCCGCCACTCGCTTCCTGGATCGATCAGTCGATAGGCCACCAGGGTTTGCAACACATGGGCCCACCGCCTGCCTTGCCGGGAAGGCCTCACTCGCTCGCGCCAGAACTCACCCAACCCCAATTGTTCATAAAGCACGCAGGACAACCAGCACGCTCCCCATTGCCGGGGCCGCTCTATCCTCAAATCTTTGAGCCGAATCCGTACGATGCTTTCCTCCTCGAGCGGCGGCGCCCGATCTTCGGGAAACAGCGCCACCTGCTCCGGCCGGGCACTACCCTCGGCAAAGATCTCGATACTCTTGCGCCAAGCGCTGCGCTGGCTGTCGTTGATCTCTCCAAGGTAGAGAACCTGCCTCTGCACCACCCGACCGCCACCCACACGCTTATTCTCCACGATGTTCCAATAGCAATGCTCTTTGCCATCTTTGCGCCGACGATTGCACCTCAGAAACATGATGGCCCCCAATTATACAAACATATCGAGGCCTGGGAAGAGGGTAGGTCTACACTACAGGCTGTTCTGCCAACCTTCCCCCACTGTTTATGCGACTCGACAGCCCATTTACCCCCGAAAAAAACTTTTTTAGAGGTTGAGTTGGTCAAGTCGGGCTAGTAGTGGCGAAGTCAGATTGACTTTGTCCCCTGATATTTCACCCTATCGTGCCATAGACATTTTCCGATCAGACAGTACAATAAATCACGAACCCCCTATCCTATGAACATGACCGCTCAAGAAATCAAGGATACCTACGAACGCAACGGTTGCGTCATCGTCAAGGATATCATTGACGACCGCGATCTCGATCCGATCCGCGATAACATAAAGGCTAAGGTGGACGAGTATGCCCGCGAACAGTACGCCGAAGGCAGTATCGCTTCGCTTTACAAAACCGAGTCTTTCCAACGGCGCTACGCCGCCATATGCGAGGAACAATCGATTTCTCCCCGAGGCTGGATGGGCAAAACCTACGGCCCCGAGTTCTACGATCTCTACAATCTTCCCGGAGTTCTCCAAGTCCTCAACATCATCCACAGTTCTGAGATTTCGAACATCGGTAGTCCCGCACTGAGAACGAAGCTGCCCGGAAGCGTCATCACGTCGTTTCCCTGGCACCAGGACAGTCAATACATCGATCAATCGACGGTCGGTAAAAAGGAACGCCACACTGGTCAGCTGCATATGGTCACGGTATGGGTCCCCTTGGTTGAAGCTACAGTGGAAAACGGTTGCTGCTGGGTCATTCCGAAGAGTCACCGTTGGGGATTGCTGGATGGTGCCCGAGGTGACGACAGCAACGTACACATGGATGAGGACGTCGAAACCCGAGGGAATCCCGTCCCCGTTCCACTCAAGCCGGGAGGCGCTCTCTTTATGTCCAACCTGTGCGTGCACACGAGCAAACTGAACAAAACCAACAAATCTCGTTGGAGCATCGACTTTCGTTACTTTCCCACTCCGGAACGGAGCAATTTGACACCTGAGCAGAGGCGGGAAGCTGAATATGTTCGCGACAAAACGCGTCGAGGGGGACGCGAGCCCCTGGTGGTATTGACGGCAGGCCATAAGCCCGCATGGGAGGAGTGGGATGCGGCAAATCAGAAACTGCGGTCGAACTAGCAGGCTGCCGTCTTCGCGTTGCTGCGCCGCGCCGAGGAAGGCCTGTAACATAGTAGCCCAGGGCCAGGGAGCACAGCGACTGCCGCCCTGGGTACCCGGAAAAAACAACAACGCAGGCTGCCGTCTTCGCGGAGCTACGCCGAGCCAAGGAAAGAGTGCGCTTATAGCGGCATTGGAAGCACTATGGAGCAAGCCTTCCTCGGCTCGGCGTAGCTTCGCGAAGGTGGCAGTCTGAAGGTGCTCCGAATCCGATAAGCCAGGGGGACAGTCCCTTCGTTCCTTCACTCCGGGCTATTGTGAAGCTGCCCATCAGGCCTCGGTTTGCAAATCTAAGTGATCCGATCGGATCACTTAGATTTGCCATCACTAAAATCGCTGAAAGTTTCGCTACTGGCGTTAACACGGTTCTCTTCTTCTCTTTGTTGACGGCCTGGCTGCGCTGGACACATCCACGGCTAATTTCTCTTTTTCTACACAACAGCCCATCGTGGCATGTCGCAAAAAACTTCGCTCAGAGGACGGGCAATCCGCGCACCCCTCGAAGCGTTGACACCCCATAACCAAGGGCTAAATTCACTCAAACAATGAAAAGAAAGTTCCGTCCCTTTCGTCTGTTCGCCCTCGTTCCAGCCATCGGTTTCATCCTGCCGGGTCTAAGGGCTCAGCCGGAGTACGTAAGCCAGTTTGAGAACACGACCACGGAACCGGGCCGAATCCTGGCCTTGGAAGCCATCGTGACTACGCCGGGAGGAAACATCAACAGATTTCAGCTCTACGAGGGCGTGCGTCCCGACACGTCCAATCCGGTTCCCTATCTCAGCGTGCCCAACGGTACATCCATCCGGATCGTAACCCCCCAGTTGCAGGAGTCCGTGCAGTACTGGTCCCGGATCTGTAATGATTTCGGCTGCACGGATTCGCAGACCGTCACCATTACAGTAACCGGCAGCGATCCGGGTCTTTTCGACGATGCGGCAGAACTGGGCGATGGCTGGGTGCTCTCGGATTGGTTGGGATCAGTGAATCTCAATTTCGATCCGTGGCTGTTTCACGCCGAACACGGGTGGCTCTTTTTAGCCACCGGGAGCACTCCGGAAAACGTATTTCTATTCGATCTAAGCACCGAAAGCTGGTTCTGGACTAAGGCCATCACCTACCCCAATATGTATTACTTCGGCAGTAATGCGTGGGTGTTCTATTTTGAGGGCAGCACCGGTCCACGGAATTTCGTGAACCTGGAGTCCGGCGAGTTCTTCGATCTCGATTAGGCCGGCTTGTCGTCTTCGGACATCTTGGGGAGGGCGAAGCGTCCCCTCCCCGTTGAATCCGTTGCAAACAAACCTCGACAAAAAAAAGGCCCGCCACTCCTTGCGGAGTGCGCGGACCATAGTCCTGGCAATAACCTACTCTCGCACAGCACATAGCCGCACTACCATCGGCGGTCGAGGGCTTAACGGTCGTGTTCGGGATGGGAACGTGTGTTTCCCCTCACCTATGGTCACCAGAAAATTCCAAATGCGAAATAAGCTTAACGCCTGCGGGTGATACAACGTCCAAAAATCAGCGGCAGATTAAAAAAAGATCAAACCGTTCGGGTCATTAGTACTGGTTAGCTCAACACGTTACCGCGCTTACACATCCAGCCTATCAACCTGGTGTTCTTCCAGGACCCTTAATCCCTCCGAAGAGGGAAGGGAGAACTTATCTTGGGAGGAGCTTGGCGCTTAGATGCTTTCAGCGCTTATCTCTTCCGAGCTTAGCTACCCGGCGCTACCGCTGACGCGATAACCGGAACACCAGAGGCTCGTCATTCCCGGTCCTCTCGTACTGGGGAATGAACCCCTCAATTCTCCAACGCCCGCAGCGGATAGAGGACCGAACTGACTCACGTCGTTCTGAACCCAGCTCGCGTACCACTTTAATCGGCGAACAGCCGAACCCTTGGGACCTTCTCCAGCCCCAGGATGTGATGGGCCGACATCGAGGTGCCAAACACCGCCGTCGCTATGAACGCTTGGGCGATATCAGCCTGTTATCCCTAGAGTACCTTTTTTCCTTTAAGCGATGGCGATTCCACGTTCCACCACCGGATCACTTTGGCCTGCTTTCGCAACTGCTCGACTTGTAGGTCTCACAGTAAAGCTCCCTTATACCAATGCGCTCTACGCCCGATTGCCAACCGGGCTGAGGGAACCTTCGCAATCCTCCGTTACTTTTTTGGAGGAGACCGCCCCAGTCAAACTGACCCGCTAGCACTGTTCCCAGGCCGGATAACGGCACGGGGTTAGACATCTAATTAACGAAGAGTGGTATTTCAAGGACGACTCGGCGACACCCGGAAGTGCCGCTTCAAAGTCTCCCACCTATCCTACGCGTCGAGAACCAAATGCCAATACCAGCTTACAGTAAAGGTTCATAGGGTCTTTCCGTCCTGCTGCGGGTAGGCGGCATCTGCACCGCCACTACAATTTCACTGAGCACCTCTCCGAGACAGCGTCCATCTCGTTACACGATTCGTGCAGGTCGGAACTTACCCGACAAGGAATTTCGCTACCTTAGGACCGTTATAGTTACGGCCGACATTCACGGGGGCTTAGACCAGAAGCTTTCACAACCAGTGTTCACCTTTCCGCATTGGTCACGTGTCACTCCCTATACATCGTCTTGCGACTTAGCAGAGAGCTGTGTTTTTGCTAAACAGTCGGATGGACCTCTTCACTGCGGCCCCCCTTGCGGGAGGCACCCCTTATACCGAAGATACGGGGCGAAGTTGCCGAGTTCCTTAGAGAGGGTTAACTCACGCGCCTTAGAATACTCATCTCGGATACCTGTGTCGGTTTGCGGTACGGGCACCACGTATACTCCTTACGAAGCTTTTCTTGAAAGCATGGCATCATCTCCTTCCACGCAGCCGTAGCTTTGTGTCCTCATCACGTTTCAGCCTTCGCGTCCGGCGGATTTACCTACCGAACAGCCTAAGCGCTTAAACGAACATTTTCAATCGTTACGCGAGATTAGCCTTCTCCGTCCCTCCGCAAGTAATAACGCATACACGGTGGTACAGGAATATTAACCTGTTGTGCATCGACTACTCCTTACGGCCTCGCCTTAGCTCCCGACTAACCCTGGGCGGACGAACCTTCCCCAGGAAACCTTATCCTTTCGGCGACCCGGATTCTAACCGGATTTATCGTTACTCATGCCTGGATACTCACTTCCAACCGGTCCACTCTCCGTTACCAGAGAGCTTCGCTCCAGTTGGAACGCTTTCCTACCGCTCCCTCCAAAGGAGAGAGCCCACATTTTCGGTACACTGCTTTAGTCCCGATCATCTTCGGCGCAAATTCACTCGATAGGTCAGCTATTACGCTATGTTTAAATGATGGCTGCCTCTAAGCCAACATCCCCATTGTCTATGTAAATTCACCTCCTTTTCCACTGAGCAGTGTTTAGGGACCTTAAATGGTGGTCTGGGCTGTTTCCCTTTCGACTATGGAGCTTATCCCCCACAGTCTGACTGCCAAGCTACACATGCTGGTATTCGGAGTTTGGTAAGGTTTGGTACCCCGGTAAGGGCCCTAGCCTTTTCAGTGCTCTACCCCCAGCACTCAGCACTTGACGCTATACCTAAATATATTTCGGAAAGAACCAG
>OY762281.2:0-972500 GCA_963665345.2 Opitutales bacterium | reverse complement strand
AGGGCCGAAAGGCTTGTTGCGCCTGGTTGGCGGCGAGCCGAAGCCCTTTCGCATCCTCGAGATGGCACCAAGGGAGGCCGATTTCGTCTATGAGCTGGAACTCCATCTTGATGAGCTCGTTACGATTCTTCAAGCCATCGCTAAAGCCGTCATGGGAGAGCCTGGAGCCATGGCCGTAAACGGAATCCTGGCAATGCCGGCGGGCCATCCATCGCTGACCCTTAACGATGCATTGACCCTGCTGAGTACCCGAATCGGCGCCTGTGTGGTGCTGCCGAAGCAGTTTGATTCGACCGGCGACGATCTTCCTTTTGATCTATCGCAGGCGAATTTTCTCGTTGTCTTCTACGACTCTGCTCCGGCTGTCGACAAGCTCAGGTTTCTCAGCGAGGTAAACCCTAATGTAGTTATTGTCGACGGCGAAAGCGGTACCCTCATCGAGATACCCTGGCCCTCGGTAGGGCTTTCAGGTATCGCACCGATAGTGGTGATGAGCGACATCAAGTCGGGGAGCCTTTTCTTGGCCAGTAACAGGGCCTTCCTCGACCGATGCCGAACAGGGGAAAATCCAATCTCGGAAAACCCGGATTTTGCCCTCTGCACAAAAGGCCTACCCGACAAAGGCAGTTTATTGGCCTATATCGGGAGTAGCTACGGCGACGCCGTCATGGGCATGGTCAACGCTGGCGCGGTCTCCACGGATGACGAAGCGCTGGTGATCACCAAAATCGTTGAGCAGCTTCAATCCTCCTTTCTTCTAAAACAAGCTTCCGTGCTCGTCCACCAATCCGATGGCATCTTTTTCCATTCGCGAGCCGGCTACTCCCAGAAGGTGGCACTCGCCTCCTTTAGCCTGATGCCAATGGGGTTGATTGCGTCTATGGCCATTCCCGCATTCAACAAAGTGCGCGAGACCTCCCAGGAAAAGGCCATCATCAACAACCTGCGCCAGATCGCCTCGGCTTCCCAGCAATACATGCTCGATACCGGTAACTCCCAGGCAGCCCACGGCGATGTCGTCGGCCCGGGCAAACATATCGAGAGTATCGACAGCGTTGTGGGAGAGACCTACGACCACATTGTTGTGGGATTTCAAACCACCGAAATTGCCGTAACTACCCCCGATGGCCGCAACGTCGTATATCGCTTCTAACAATCTGTCGGGGAGAGATTCTAAGCTATTGGTAAGAGTTGCGGAACGTAAGGAAGTTGGCGTCCGGGCAATCAGTACGGCGACAGATTGGGTATATCCTCCAGGAGCAATACGACGATTTCAGCATGCTGACGATCGACAGCACCTCGGTGAAAGCAAATAGCTGCTGGCCCACCGATGCGAAGGTACTCAGCGGTCTATTGAACCGGGCCTATCGCTATGGGCAGAAGTTACATGTTTTCGGGCTGGAGGCTTTTCGAACAGGGTCTAACTACCGCAGGCCCGAGACAATCCGATACGCTGCTGCTGCACCTCAAGTTTTTCCTTCTGGAACGAACTTTAGGTAGTGTATCAGTTTGAAATTGGAGACGCGAAAGAGGAATAAAAAGCACAGCCATCCCATAAGGCCCGAAAGGGAGTCTCACCACATTCTGCGGGATGGCTGTGAATAAAAAGAGTTATTGCAAGAATCTAATTCACAAATTACTTGATTACTTCGTTCGAGCCTCCAATTGTAGCACAAAACCACTCAAAACCACTCAAAACCACTCAAAAAAAGGGGAAACCTATGCCAATAGGCCCACAAGGACAGAAGCGGCCAGCGAGTACGGTTGCATGCGCGATGATGACAATGAAGATCGCAACCGGCGAAATCGAAGAGCCGCACGTTAACCAAGCCAAGCGCGCCGGAGGGATTAAGGGCGGCGCGGCACGCTCCAAGGCTTTGACTAAGGAGCGGCGCAAGGAGATTGCACAAAAGGCGGCTGCGGCGCGTTGGGGAGAATAAAAGGGAATTAATGAATGGCACGTGCAAAGTGGGCAAACCAAACCATCTGGACCGAAGATAACTTGCTCATCATGCGTGGGATGAATTCCGAATCCGTTAACCTTATCTACCTGGACCCGCCGTTCAACTCGAATTCAAACTATGCCGCGCCGATTGGATCGCAAGCCGCCGGAGCAGCCTTTAAAGACACCTGGGGATTGAGCGATATCAATCTCGCGTGGCACGGCGAGATCAAGCATGAGCATCCTGGGCTGTACGCGCTGTTGACTACGGCCCGCGAGATCAACGGCGATTCCATGATGAGTTACCTCATCTACATGGCGATCCGAGTCATGGAGATGAGGCGATTACTCAAGCCGACGGGCTCGATCTACCTGCACTGCGACCCGACGGCCAGCCATTACCTCAAGCTGTTGATGGATGGGATTTTCGGGCGAGATAATTTCCGCAACGAGATCGTGTGGAAGCGAGCGAGCGTTAAGGGAACACGCGGCCCTGCCAAAACGCTAGGGACGGTGATCGACAACATTCTGTTCTATGCAAAGTCCCCGCATCACGTCATTGCTGTTCCGCGCAGTAAGCGTATGACTCCTGGGATGAGGCCATTCAAGCACCGCGACTCGAAGGGCATCTATCGAGCTGTTGCTGACCTCTACGGAGACGGCGCATTGCACGACTGTCCCAATTACGAATGGAACGGCCACAATCCGCCTCATGGATGGCGTGTCAGTCGGGAAAACCTCGAGAGGCTCCATGCTGAAACCCGCATCCACTACAACTCGAATGGCAAGCCGTTCCGCAAGGAATACCGCACCGAGTGGGAAGGCCAGGCAGTGTCGATGCTGTGGGATGATATCCCGATTGCCCGCGGACGTGAACGCACAAGCTACCCGACCCAGAAGCCGATAAACCTGTTGGAGCGCATCATCCGGGTCAGTAGTAACCCAAACGACATGGTGTTTGACCCATTCTGCGGTTGCGCGACCGCCTGCATCGCCGCCGAGCACCTACAGCGGCAATGGACTGGTATCGACATATCATCCAAGGCCGCCGAGCTTGTCAGAGTGCGGATGAATAACGAGCTCGGCCTGTTTTATAAAGGTGCCCACCGCAAGGATGTCCCATTTCGCACTGACTTAGGGCAAATCATCCGATACAACGATGCCAGCAATAAGCGATACCTCTACGGTGAACAGGGCGGTTACTGCAACGGGTGAGAGCACCACTTCGAGAGCCGAAATTTCTCCGTTGACCACATTATTGCCAAGAGCAAGGGGGGCACCGATCACATCAGCAATTTACAGCTTCTCTGTGGAGCGTGCAACAGCCTAAAGGGTGTGCGGAGCCAAGAGGAGTTGCTCGTTCTACTCACAGATAAGGGATGGATAAAACGGAAACAAGTCGCCTAAATTGAAAGAGGATTATAACTAAATGACACAACCGCAACTAAAAAAAGCCTTTCTCCCGTGCAAAATCACCCAAGGACTCTTTGAAGACGAGCGCATTGTAGAGTTTACTGTTGGGGAGACCACCTATCAAACAATAGCTCACAAGGAACAGGTCGAAGGAAAAGAACTTAAAGAAGGTGGGTGGATAGGGGGGCGGCTACAGGTTTACGTGGTGGAGGAGAATGAAAAACGGGTTTTAATGAACCTTCCAAGAGAAGCAGCGGGTAACGGCAGGAGGTTGTCAGTGCCCCTTGATCTACTTCAAAGCACCTAAATGATCCTCAGCAATGTGGGCATCAAAGAGGCCCTAAAAACCGGGAAAATAGAAATCACTCCGGGTCCTGAAGACGAGCAGTTTGACACCTCCTCCCTCGATTTTAGACTCGGCTGCCACTTTAAACGATACAAGAAGAAACTCGCCGGGGTAGAAACCGTTGTAGATCCTGCGGTATTTCATTATCAGGATATGTCCAGCGAATACATTGAGGTCATTAAGTCAAACGAGGACAACGGATCAATTGTAATCAAACCCAAAGAATTCGTACTCGCTATAACACTAGAGAAGATTCACTTACCGGAAAAATCGCAAATTGCAGCTCGGATAGAAGGTAGAAGTACTCTTGCCAGGATTGGATTGTCCGTGCATTTAACCGCTCCCACAATTCAGCTTGGATTCCTTGGTCAGTTAGTCTTGGAAATCAAGAATCAAGGTGATTTACATATACGATTGACTCCTGGTATGGTAATTTGCCAGTTGATTTTTGAACGGGTAGGGGAACGACCCTCCCGTGATATCGAAACCCCTTATCAGGACCAGGATGCACCCTAGGCACCTAAGGTTACATGGTCCAGTCTATTTAGACCAACTGGCTACTCGGCAAATTGAGAACCTCGTATGTAACATGCCGAAACGGAAGCGGTGATGGCAGGGGGTTTCGCTACTTTCGTATATAATCCCAAAATAAAACATACAAAATGATACAAAATGCTTGACTAAGACAAGCAATCCCGTCAAGTTGGTAGCATGAACAAGCTACCCAGGGAAAAACAAGCACTCATCCTTACCCTTCTCATGGAAGGGATGTCCCATAGAGCGATCACTCGGGCGGCTGATGTTTCGATCAATACCGTCAAAAAGCTTCTCGTCGATGCCGGTGAGGCATGCGCCAAGTTTCATGACAAGGAAGTCCGAGGCGTAACGGCAGAGCTGGTTCAGTGTGACGAAATATGGGCTTTCTGCTACGCCAAAGAGAAAAACGTAGCCTCTGCAAAAGCAGCCCCTCAGGGAGCTGGTGACGCCTGGACATGGACAGCGATTGACAGTGACACCAAGCTTCTGATCTCGTATGCAATAGGAGATAGAACAACATCGACTGCAGCTGAGTTTATACATGACTTGAAAGATCGTCTAGTCAATCGGGTGCAGTTGACAACCGATGGCCTAAGAGCCTACCTCTACGCCGTTGAGGATGCGTTTGGAGCTGATGTCGACTACGCCCAGTTGGTGAAGCTCTACGGCGAAGACTACCACAGGACCAAGCGATACAGCCCTGCGACGTTCACCGGTTCGATCAAGAATAATGTCACTGGGAATCCGGACAAGCGTTCAATAAGTACTTCGCATGTGGAACGCCACAATCTGACTATGAGAATGAGCATGAGGCGGTTTACCAGACTCACGAACGCCTTCTCAAAGAAGATTGATAACCACGTCTACGCTTGCTCACTCTATGCCGTATTTTACAACTTTTGCCGTATTCATCAGAGCTTGCGCGTTTCGCCTGCAATGGAGGCGGGCTTGACAGATCGGCTTTGGGATGTTTCCGATATCATCGACCTGATCGAAGCGGAACGGTCAAAGCCCAAGAAGCGCGGTCCTTATAAGAAACGCATTTCAAACTGATACACTACCGAACTTTATGGTAATTTGACTTGTCATTGGAGAAATCGTAGTCTCGCGCCTAATTCGAGCGTCAATCAATCCAATCTCGGAATTTTGGAGTAACGTTCTTATGAAAAAAATTCGAACATCGCTATCGGTCTTACTCGCGAATGTCCTGTTAGGCGTCTCCTTGCACGCGATACCCTTACTTCTGGACCAACCCGAGGATGTCACGATATTGCCCGGACGGAGAGCCTTTGTAGTCATCCGTGGGTTCTCGCGGAGTCCCAATACGGCCTACTGGGGCGTACATCCAGACATCTCAGATCCGCAAGGACCCATCATCTCGAACAGCGCGGGAGAGATTTATTGGACGAGCCCACCCATCTTTGAGACCCGACCGGTATGGTTTCGCCTTTGCGACGATTTCGGCTGTATCGATACCCGCACAGTTACCGTTTTCGTGGAAGCGGCTGACTCCGATCCGGTGGCCGATGCCTTGGGGGAAACCATGGAACTTGGCGAAGGTTGGGTGCGATCGGACTGGCTCGGCGATTTCAACGCGGGCAACTTTCCTTGGATTTTTCATGCCCAGCACAGTTGGACATATGTCTTCGAGGAGAGTACTCCCGACAATGTCTTTCTCTTCGACCTCAGCTCGGACGGGTGGTTGTTCACTTCCTCGACCACCTATCCCAACCTCTTCAGCTTCGGACGCAGTTCTTGGGTCTTTTACTTTGCGGGAACTACTGGTCCTCGACAATTCGTCGATCTTCAGTCGGGCGAGTTTTTTCAATCCGAATAAGGCGGCGGCCACGCCGCTATGCGATGGCGGGACCCGCTAACGCACCGGGAGCCTCCTCCTCCTCTTAAGCGACCCACAAACGGCGGAGCGCAAAGAATGTGACAACCAGGTGGAAAAGGGATTTGCAATTGCCCGATTTCCAGTACGCTATTGAGATTAGCAATGGCTTTCGGGTCTATAGGCTGTTGCAGTTTAATTGGTTAACACAGGTGATGTCGTGGCTCACCCATCTCCGCAAGAAGTAACCCAGCTCCTCCTGGCCTGGAGCGAGGGAGACAAGACCGCCTTAGATAAGCTCATTCCCGTCGTCTACGAGGAGCTGCATCGGCGAGCTCGTCACTACATGGCCAATGAACGGCCCGGCCATACTCTGCAGCCCACGGCCCTGGTAAACGAAGCCTACCTGCGGCTCGCGGATTACCGGCGCATGAAATGGACCGATCGAGCCCATTTCTTTGCCGTCTGCGCCCAGCTCATGCGGCGCATCCTGGTGGATCATGCTCGCCGGCGGCAATATCAGAAGCGCGGAGGGAGGAATCCACCCGTTTCGCTGGACGAAGCCGTCCTCATCCCAGGCGAGATGAACGCATACCTTGTCAGTCTTGATGATGCCCTGACTGCCCTTACTCGCATCGACGGGCGAAAAGGCCGCATCGTGGAATTGAAGTTCTTCGGGGGTCTCAATATTAAGGAGACGGCCGAAGTCCTCAAGGTATCGGCAAGCACCGTTGAGCGGGAGTGGAAGCGAGCCAAAGCCTGGCTTTATCGCGATTTGAGCAACCACGAGCATCGTGAAGCCTGAACGTTGGGAGCAAGTTGACCAGATCCTGGCTGCCGCTTTGGAGCGAGAGGAATCGAAGCGGCCGGCATTTCTCGAGGAGGCTTATGCGGGTGATGATGCCCTGCGCCGGGAGGTCGACAGCCTGTTGGTGGCCTATCACCGGGCGGAAGATCTGATGGAGGAACCCGCTCTAGAAGTGGCCGCGAAAGGCTTGGCCGACGAACAGGTCAACTCGATCGTCGGTCGGAAAGTGGGTTCCTATAATACCCTCTCTGTCCTCGGTGTCGGCGGGATGGGCGAAGTGGTCCTGGCCGAAGATACGACGTTGGGCCGCAAAGTGGCCCTGAAGTTTCTCCCACGCGTCATGCAAAATGAGCCCGCTGCCCGAAAGCGGTTCCTGCGTGAAGCCCAATCGGCCGCTGCCCTGGATCACCCCTTTATCTGCAAGATCTACGAGACCGGAGAATCAGACGACAAGCTTTTCATCTCCATGGAGTATGTCCGGGGAGAAACCCTCAAGGAACGACTCGCCAAGGGTGCCCTTCCCTTTAAGGAGGCCCTGCAAACGGCCTTGGAGATTGCCGAGGCCGTGGAAGCCGCTCACAAACGCAGCATCGTTCATCGGGATCTCAAGCCCGAAAACATCATGCTTACGCCCGATGGCCACGTGAAAGTGATGGATTTCGGTCTGGCCAAGCAGTTGGTCTCACCCATGAGTGGCGACAGCCCGGATCAGACCCTCACGCAAGGCGTGAGCAACACGGGAATTGGACTGGGGACACCTGCTTATATGTCTCCCGAGCAACTGCGCCGCAAGGCGGTCGATACCCGATCGGATGTTTTTTCATTCGGTGTGGTCCTCTACGAGATGCTGACGGGAGTGCATCCCTTCAAAAAGGATGAGCTGCTCGCAACGGCGAACAGTATCCTCAACGACGATCCGCATCCCTTGTCTCACTACTTGAGCAATGTCCCACCGCTTCTCGAGCACATGGTGGGCAAGATGTTGTCCAAGGTCCCCGGCAGGCGTTACCAGCTCATCCACGAGATCGTAACGGATCTGAGTGAAGTGATGGACAGCCTCTCCGGCCCGGTCGAGGTTCTGAAGCACCCGGGCTCGGTCTCGGCAATAAGGGTACCTGTCCACGCGGCCCAAACACCTTGGAAGCGGATGGTGACCGTCGCTCTCTTTGCCCTGGCAGCAGGTGCCGTAGTTACACTCATTGCCGTCCGGGTCTCACGTCCCCCACCCGCGCCGCTCTCTCTCACACAGTTGAGTATCGTTCTGCCATCGGACCAGCAACTGAATTCCGTGCCTCCTCTCCCTCACGTAGCTCTGTCGCCGGACGGCCGTCGGGTGGTCTACGCCTCCACCAATGGCCGGCTTTACTTGCGTCCTTTGGACCGGCTCGAGGCCACTACCATTGCTGAGGTGCAAGGTGAAGCCGGGGCTCCCTTCTTCTCCCCTGATGGGCTGTGGGTGGGATTTGTGGAGCGATTCGAGGGAAAACGAAAGTTGAAAAAGGTGGCAGTGTCGGGCGGCCCACCGGTTACCTTGTGCGATATTTCGCGTCTCTATGGTGCGAGTTGGGGAGCCGGCGGCCGAATCGTGTTCGGACAAGGTCCCCTCGGGATCTTCCAGGTCTCGGCCAACGGGGGTCGGAAAGAGCTTCTCATCCCCGTAAGTGACCGGGAAGAAGCGCGCCAACCGCAATTACTGCCAGGTGGCAAAGCCGTGCTCTTTATGCTCTGCACGGATTTCCCTCCCCATGAGAGCCCGGGAAACCGAAACTGGGATGACGCCCGGATCGTGGTCCAGTCCCTCGTAACCGGTGAGCGGAAAGTACTCGTCGACGGCGTCGTCGATGCCCGCTATGTGCCGAGCGGCCACCTGATCTATGTTCGCGGAGGAACATTGGTGGCGCAGGAATTCGATTCCTCGAAGCTCAAGGTAACGGGCGAACCCGCTCCCCTGGTTGAGGGAATTGTGTGGTCCACGAGGTATGGCGCAGCCCAATACGGCCTTTCCCAGGCAGGTTCGTTACTCTACCTTCCCGCACCATCGACTGAGCCCGGCAGACGGTTGGCCTGGGTCAATCGAAATGGCGAAGAGGAGCTCTTGCCACTACCGCCCGGACCGTACTTGGGTCCAAAGATTTCCCCTGACGGTTCCCGTCTGGGCATCACGATTGAGGATCCGGACAACTCCGACGTTTGGAGTTATGATTTGAGGCGCCAGACCATGACCCGGATAACCGTCGATCCGGCTCGTGATTTAGGCGCTCTATGGACGCCGGATGGTCAGCGCGTGGTATTCCTCTCAGAGCGTGATCGAGGAGCCCCCGATTTCTACTGGAAAGCGGCGGACGGGTCGGGGCAGGCGGAACGGCTAAGCACGAGTGCCCGACGCATGGGACCGTGGCCGTGGTCGCTCTCGCCGGACGGAAAACAGTTGGTTTATAGCCAATTCGATCCCCAAACGTCGTGGGATCTGTGGGTCCTCTCGTTGGAAGGCGAACGAAGGTCAAGACCGTTGATACAGACACGGTTTGGCGAATACGGTGCGGCGGTCTCGCCCGATGGCCGTTGGCTTGCCTACGCCTCCAATGAGTCGGGGAACTACGAAGTTTATGTTCGGCCTTTTCCGGATGTAGAGAAAGCGAAGATCCGGATCTCAAGAGAGGGGCGGCGCGCGCCCGTATGGGGCCCGGACGGACGGGAGTTGTTCTATCTCAGTCGGGGAGGCACCGCCATGATGGTCGTCCGAGTGGAACCGGAGCCGGTCTTCACGGCGGGGATCCCGGAAGTCCTCTTTACGGGAAACTTCCAATTCGGTGCCGGCCGCCTTTACGACATTGCCCCCGACGGTCAGCATTTCGTGATCGTGAAGAAGGTGGATCTGGGCGAAGGGGCGGATACACCTACCGAATTGGTCGTCGTTCTCAACTGGATCGAGGAATTCAAGCGCCTGCAGCGGAGGAATTAGGTCAAGTCCTCTCCCAGGAGAGCATTTTCTCGGACCCGGCAGGTTCGTCTGAGCACGATGAAACGGGATCGGATTGCTCCCGTCCCGCGATCCCTGCGTTCACACGCAGGGCTACAAGGCGGCTCCTGTAGCTCGGCCGGTAACGGCCGGGATGGGTCGCATCAGATCGCCGGTATGTAGAACCCCGCTGTGGTTCGGCCATGTCTCACCAACCCAATGTGCCCTGCGTCGATCCCGATTCCAATAGCGACACCGACCCCGATCCATCTCCCATCACTCTATCTTCCAACACATTTTTTGAAAAAAGATGACGGGTTTCGGGCCAATATCCCGCCTTAGTTACTGAACCGGAAAGCAACCTCAAATGGAGGAATGAAGAAAAGGAGAGAACGACGATGGCTTCGATGCAGAGCCCAAACAGGTCCGAAATGAACATGGATATAAGCAATAGGCTCACCGGAACCGGCCTGCGGACCCTTTGTGTGGTCTTCCTGGCCTACGCACTCGGTGCTCCGGATTTGGGGGGTCAAGGAGTGTTCGATGTTCAACCTGGTGACGCTACAATCAAGTCTGGTGAAGCTGCCTTTGTGACGGTGGAAACTTTCAATCGTGTTTTCCAGGTGCTAGTCTATCGGGTCGTCTCCCCTGATTCCCCCGAACTCTTCGGGGAACTCCTCTCGCTTGGTAATGTTTGGGCGCTGCCCGAGTCCGAGCGACGAAGATACGTCGATGAAGTCGGTGTCGCACAATACCGAAATGGCGCGACCCTGATGTTCCGGGAAGGCGTCATTCTCGAAACGAGCTCCTTCTATATCTATATATGTGAGATAGTAGGCGGCGTTCTTGGGGCCGGCAACTGCGAGAAAAGCCGCACCTTCACCATATTTGTAGAGGAGGAAGATGGTTTGACGGAAGAGGCTATATTCTCCGATGCGACCGAATTGGGCGAAGGCTGGCAGTCCACGGACTGGTTCGGTTCCTTCAACACCGCATTCTTTCCTTGGATTTTCCACGCCGAGCACAACTGGATGTACATCGGCGAGGACAGCGATGCGGACGCGATGTATCTCTACGATCAAGTCTCCGACCAGTGGCTCTACACCGCAGCCGAAACCTATCCGAATCTCTACAGCTTCGGCCGCAATTCTTGGATTTTCTACTTCGAAGGGACTTCCGGACCGCGAGAGTTCTTCGATCTGCAGACAAGCGAGTTCTTTACAATTCCGTGAGCCTTTCAGCAATTGAAAGGCTCACGGAATTGCTGATTTCCTCGTTAGGCTGCAGTCAGGCGCTTGACCTTGATGTCCCCAAGCGATTTCTCCGCAAGCCAGAGGTCGTATTGAGCCTGTTGGTTGAGCCAGCTTTCAGCGCTCACGCCAAAGCCCTTTGACAGACGGATGGCCATCTCGGGGCTGATACCGGCACGACAGTTGAGGATCGCCGATAGCGTCTTGCGGGTGACGCCAAGCGCTTCCGCTGCCTCGGTAATAGAGATTCCGAGCGGTCTAATACAGAGATCTCTCAGGACCTCTCCGGGATGGGGTGGATTGTGCATCTTCATTAGTGATAATCCTCGTAGTTGACATCGCAGGCGTCGGGGCGATCGAACTTGAACGTCCCCCACCCGCGCCGCTCTCTCTCACACAGTTGAGTATCGTTCTGCCATCGGACCAGCAACTGAATTCCGTGCCTCCTGTCCCTCACGTAGCTCTGTCGCCGGACGGCCGTGGGGTGGTCTACGCCTCCACCAATGGCCGGCTTTACTTGCGTCCTTTGGACCGGCCCGAGCCCGATGCGGACGACAGCGGCGCCTGGGGCTACCTTTTCAAGTAGCGCTTTGGAGGCATATGTAAGGGGGATCGGCCCGCCTCGTTACTGCATAGGTGAATAAGGCGTCGGTTCGAGCAGTTGGTTCTTCACGTTCTTTACGATGACGCCATCCCTGTGCGATTCCTCGAAGACTCTCTGCCACTCCGGATCAGCTCGGAAACTCGCCCATGCCTCCTGACGCTGGTTGGCATCCTCAAAGGCAACTAGGTAGGTCAACTCGTGATTACTATCCCCGACTGACGTCGTCCAATAGCCGATGTTCTTGATTCCGTGCTTCTCAAAGAGCTTTACGGTGTGATCCACAAACCGCCGGTGAAGAGCCGGAAGCATACCCGGATTGCATTCGTATATTCGAATTTCGTAGAGCATAGTTGTGTTCTTGAATAGGATTCAGCCGTAACGGGCCGATGGGAAAGCCATCACTCGATACGGAAGAAACGATACGTTGTCCAGAAATCAAGGCGTCTTCCCGCCTTGAGGACAAGCTTAGTATTCCAATTGAACGCCACCCTTAAAAAGCCTAATCCCCTGCAGCGAGCTACCTTTTCGCAGGCATCCTCGCCTCGACCGAGCGCAAATGCTCCGAGAGTTCCTCTCTCAACTCCCCGGCCTTGGCGGGCTCGGCTTTCGCCAGATCAAACTGTTCTTCCACATCCTCTTCCAAATCGAAAAGCTCAAGGTGATCATCCTCGTAGAAATGGATCAGCTTATCATTTCCCTTCCGTATGGCGGAACAGGGTGAAGTCCCCTCATAGCCAAACGGCGGATGATAGAACGGAAAATGCCAAAAGAGCGTATCCCGCTTCTGCCTGTGGACCTCCTCATTTCCTCTCAGAACTTGGGCAAAGCTAATCCCGTCCAAGGGTATGGCGGGGTGCGGTTGAAGACCGGCTAATTCGCAGACTGTAGGAAGAATATCAGTACCCATGACGGGAACTTCACTGACAGTTCCAGTGGGAACGACTCCCGGCCATCTGACCAAAAAAGGCACGCGCACCCCGCCTTCATAAAGCGTCCATTTACTTCCACGCAGGAGCTCACCGGTCGAATCTCTGGGATCTCCTCCGTGATCGGAGGTAAACATCACTACGGTACTTTCGGCCAGTCCAAGATCATCGATGGCTTCGAGTAACTCCCCGATGTAATGATCCATGGTCTCGACGAAAGCACCAAACATGATCTGGTCACCGGTCTTCCCCTCGGGGGCCCTGCTGCAGTATTTCTCATAGAGCCATTTCAGCCTGGTATGAACCGGCCGATGCGGGAAATAACTCGCGTACCAGAGCAGAAACGGCCGCTCCCGGTTTTTTTTCAGGAAGCGGATTGCATTTTTCGTAGTTGCGTCTGCTACGTATTCACCTGCCTGGAAATCTTCAAAAGTCCTCTCCTCGTAGGTGTAGGGATGAGCGCCCCGGTCTTCAGCCGTGAACGCAAACCCATGGTTGGCCGGACCGTGCGTAGGACCATATCCGAGGTAGCGATCATTGTTCTGAGTCAGATGCCACTTGCCCACAAAGCCGGTCGCGTATCCGGCCCTTCCCATGATCTCGCCGATCATCACTTCCTCTAAGGGCAGGTCCCGGGGCCATGGGGGTTGGATCAGTTTGGTGTCATTGGGGTGGGGCGCATCGTCTGCCTTGGTTACAAATTCAAAATGCAGCCGAGCCGGGGAGCGGCCGGTCAATTGCGATGCTCTCGATGGCGAGCAAATCGGCGATGCCGAATATCCCTGGCTGAAACGCAAGCCCTGCGCGGACAGGCGATCCAGGTTCGGTGTCTCGATGAAGGTATTGCCGTAACATCCCGGATCCGCCCAACCCAAATCATCGACCGTAATGACGACGAAGTTGAGCGGTTTCCTGATCGTCGAAGCCTCAGCTTTGGAACTCATGGGCCGTTATTTTAGACGATCGTGCCGTATGTCAACCCCTGACACGAGGTATACCTGACCACTAATAAAGGCGATCTGGCTGGGCGTTCATCGTCCCAGCGTAGTTCTCCACGAGAGGACGAAGAGGAATCGTATTCAGACGAGGAGGAGAAGTACGATTAGGAAGCGAACAGGTAGGGCGAAGCGTCCCGGTTGAGCCGTCCTTCAATTCCCGGTAGCCGTCACCAGCAGAGTCGACGTAGCCATTGTCTCGAAGGAGATTGCGGGCCAGATCCGGATTGAAGGTGGCGTATCGCTGCGAAGACTCTTCGGAAAAGTAGGGATTCAGCGGGCTGAAGGTAAGCCCCGTGGGCATCAGTAAACCGTGGTAGAGAATCTGGTTGATCTCGTCCCGATTTACGGCATGGGACAGGGCCACGCGTACCGCCTTATTGCGAAACGCCTCCCGCAGTGGCTCTCTCGAACAGTCCCAATTAAAATACAGCGCAGGGCCTGCTGTGGGTCCTGAGAGGTGCAGGTCAAATCTCCCCTTTTTCTCCTCGAGGCGAAGCGTGGGAATCATCGAGATTCGACTATACCTGCCAAACAGATCCACTTCTCCATTCATAAACTTCAACAGGATGACCTGGGGATCCGGAATAACTGTAAAGACCAGCCGGTCAGCATAGGGAAGTTGATTCCCATGCGTATCGACCTTCCAGTAGTAGGGATTGCGCTGGTAAATGAGACGTTCACCGTGGTGCCACTCCACCGGAACCCAAGCCGACAATCTTGGCAGGCCGGGCTCAATGAACAGTCTCGCTTACGTCGTCCTTCTTCTAAAATCCTCGTAGGAGGAGTCGGGGCTGTATTTTGGATGATAGCGAGAGAGCACGTGTTTGGGATAAGCGATATCATCCCTGCAGAGCAGCTGAAAAATCCTGCCCAAGGGTCTGGGAGATGATACCCGAAGGGTAAATGTATCGACCTTTTCCATTGTCAACGGTCGCCCGTCGACCATCCATCCGCTCGGGGGCAAAGGTGCCTCGCGTGCTCTATCGTCGATGATCATGTCGTGGTACCAGAACAGGATATCATCCACCGTGAAGGGCTTCCCATCCGACCACCTCGGTCCTTTCCGCAACCGTATAGTGATCGATCTCGCGTCCTCGGAGAAGGTATAGCTCTGGGCCAGATTGGATTGAATACTCTTAGCCCGGGGACGTTCATAGACAAACAGGCCTTCACCCAGCGTTTTGGAGACGCCTGGTCTCTGCACGATATCACCCGTCAAGGCTCGACGGAGCGTCCCTCCATAGTGACCAATCTCCGCCCAGGGCCGAATTACAAGCGGGACTTCGGGCAACCGCTCAGATACTGGCGGAAGTTCACCAGCCCGCACCTTTTCCGCCAACTGGGGTGCTTCGTTAAAGGTTCGCCCCTCCAATATCAGCGGATCAATCTCCGCAGGTGCCGAGGAGGTAACGTTTCCCGTCGCTACGAGGAAAGATTCCACAGCTGCCGCGTCCTTCATCGACGACTCCTGCCGCTCGGACTTTAGACACCCGCAAAGAAAGAGCAGGAGTCCAAAGCATAGTACAAGCTTCATCGTGATCTCTCTCCGGCGGCGATGGGCCTTCCCGTCAAATCCCGGCGATTTCGGCTGCCGCAATCCCCTGTTCGCCGGCAACGGAATAGAAAAGGTACAGATGCCCGTCATCCTCTAATACATACGGGTCTCTCAATTCGTGAACCGGATAATGCCTGGCGCCACTCCGGGAGGGATGCAGAGGTTCGTTAACGCCCTCGTAAGCCATTTCGGGCCGAATCACTTCCTCGAACCTGCTGGGCCGCCAATCATCCCAAGGCTTAGATCTATCAATAGCAGTCCGCTTTATCCGCTCGGGACAGTCCATCACGTTGGAATAGTAGATCCAGAGTCGGTCTCTCTCGACGTGGACGTCGGGCGAGGCGATATGGCGTTGAAACGGCGTATCCGCGATTGCGAGCACGCCGGGACTGAAGACGCTCGCTGTAGGGACCGAGCGGCGCATTTGCGTAAGCCATGCGGATGAACTGTCCCTGGTGATGCGTAAAATAGAGGTATTACTTCCCGAGCGGGTTCGGCATCCATTCCGGAACTCGAATGACCGATGGTCCGTTAATATTCGTGCCCAAGCAGGGTTCCGAGCCAGATGTGATGATCGGGTTGTCCTCGTGTCGCAGAATTTTCATATTTCATTTCATAATTCCTATTCTAATGCTGTCGATGAAGACAGTGGGCAAACGGAAGGTCGCCGATTCGCCCTGGGACGGATTCGACAGGCTCCAGCGCAGTGTGGAAACCTTGACAAGAGGTCGACGATGTCCACGCGGTGTGTATAAGTTCAAGACGTTCGAAGATTTCGAGGCTTGGAAATGGCGGATAATTCAGAGGAATGTCGACAGCCAAATGAGGGAGACCTGATTTCGGTCTGCCGAGCACTTAACGCCGAGGGTGTCGACTACCTCGTCATTGGCGGCTACGCAGTTATCCAACACGGCTACCAAAGGACTACTCAGGATATCGATCTCCTTTTAAGATGACAGTCTCGATCCGGTGGCGTAAATCGTGTAATGATCCTGATCGATGTTTCGCCTCAAGATCGTATTTCCAATTGCAATCATACTCCAGGTCTGAACGCGAAAGCGTCCAGCTACGCCGTCTTGGATGTAGCCGGCGTCGCAAGACGGCGGGGATCAGGCCTGAACTGCGGAAAGAGCCGTGATCAGGCTTGCCAGCTTGGATACAGACTTCCAACACCGCACCCTTGCGGGTCCGGCTACACCAAATTCCCTGCACATCACATCACCGCCAAAGAGTAGCCAGCTTCGCAAAAAGGCGGGGACAACCGTGGTTCAAGACTGCTCCTCCAGGCTCCTTTTTCGTTCATTCCACCGCCACTTAGCCTCCCTATCCTCCAGGTGCACGCCCCCGAACCAGCGATCGATGCCGCGCAGCTCGACGGCATCGGCGTCGCCGGCGAGGACCCGGCGCCCGACGGGGGTGAGGCCGCATGTCGCCAT
Organism: Opitutales bacterium; assembly: GCA_963665345.2. Taxonomy (GTDB): domain Bacteria; phylum Verrucomicrobiota; class Verrucomicrobiia; order Opitutales; family CAXXNP01. The sequence continues at coordinate 955,892 of OY762281.2, read as the reverse complement.
GGCAGGTGAACCGGATTCCTTTTCATCATAACGGATCAGGGGAGCGGGATTCGCAGCCAGGCGCTGTAAGTAGTAGTAAAACGTGCCATCGCCCATGAAAACCGCCTCCTCCCGATCCTGGTGATAGCGAAAGAGAGGGCCGGCCCGAGCGATACCCTCCGCGATTCCCTCGAGCGCATACTGCTCGGAAAGTCCCAAACCGTTTCGCACGGAGGGAAATTGCTCCAAGTGACGAATCAAGGCAGCCCGCAGAAAGGGTAGGGATTGAAAATCGGCATGCTCGATGAGGTGCAAGAGTCCTGAGGGATCGGGGGACCCGAAGGCCTGCCACGCCTTGGCCCCCAGTTCGAGCTGCGCCTCGCCTACCAGCTGCCGCGTATCCAACAGTGATGCCAACTGCATCGGACTCAAGTCGCCCAGTCCTCTGAAACTTGGCATTCCGGGATACCGACCGATACATATCAGGCTCAGCTTCGTTGGCCTCGGATCACACCGGAGATAGAAGGCCAGATGATGGATAAGCAGGAGCTGGTCGTAGAGATCGTGCTCGAACCAGAGGACGACCTCATCATACTTGCGGAAGGCGCGAAGGCCCCGTTCCCCGCGGGCATACTGTTCACCGATTTGCTCCTTCCTACCCCCTCCCATGGCGACGAGATAGGCCACCCGCTTATGAACGAATGCCTCGTCGCCGAGTGTTGCATCGACCGGACCCTCATGGAAGACATCCGAGTACTCGACTTTATCCCCCGGCACGTCGGATCGGGCGAGGGAATCCACCACGGTCTTTCCGTTCAGAATGTGCAAAATCCCTCCTCGAAGTCGCGTCTTCCCGCGCTCCCAAACGCTTTCTCGAAGTACCTCGGTCAAATGACCAGAAGTCCTTTCCTTTTCCATGTCCATCGCCAACATTCCCTTCAATCGCTGTCTTGCTCGAGTAACCAATGAACGAGCGGAACTCTCCTTGACGCCAAGGTAGGAGGCAATGCTTGCATACCGCAAGCCGTCCAGATGAAAAAGTCTCAACGGAACGGCATCGCGATCCGGGAGCGCATCGATTGTGTTCAGAACTCGTGCGGCAAATTCGTTCGCTTCAATCAGATTCACGGCTGATGGAGACGTCCTGCCGGTTCCCGGTTCCTGCGAAGCAATCTTCTCGGCCTCATCCAGCGCAGCCACGTTCCTCCGCCTTCGGCGCAGGGAATCCATGCAGCAACCAAAGAGAATGCGCCGCAGCCACGACCCAAACCGATCCGGATCAGCCAACAGTTCGAGATTGCCGTAGGCACGAATACAGGCCTCTTGCACACAATCTTCCACCTCACTGCCGCCGTCCATAAAGGATTCTGCAAGACGTACCAGCTGGCTCCTGTAGCGTGTTATCAGATGTCCAAATGCGGCCGAATCTGCCGCCTCCCTCGCCGATCGCACAAGTCGCGCGTCATCCCACGATTCCCTGTCTGTATCCGCCATCGTTTAATCGTTCTCACACCAAAGTTAATAAGAAGACAACCGCCAGCCTAGTCTCATGTCCGATAATTAAGTTGAATTAATCTGTCTTACCATGTTATGCTATCGGCATGGCAAGACCCATATCCATAATTGAACTTACAGATCTTGAGCTGCAAGAGTTGCAGCGTCGCGTGAAAGCACCGACAGTATCCGTGCGCGACAGCCTTCGGGCGACAATCGTACTGCGTCGTTCCGAAGGCGTCAAACAGGCGCAGCTCGCGGAAGAACTCGGGGTTAGTGTGCCCTGCGTGAACAAGTGGTCGCAACGCTTTGAGCGAGACGGCTTGGAGGGATTGCGGGACAGGAAGGGACGAGGACGGCCCCGATGGATACCGGCGGGCAAGGTTGAGAAGGTCATTACCGAGGCTACACGACCGCCGAAGCCACGCACTCGCTGGAGTGTTCGCACCATGGCCAGGGAGGTGGGGATTTCCCCCGACAGCGTGCAGCGCATCTGGCGGGCTAACGATATCAGGCCTCACTTGGTCAGGACGTTCAAAGTGTCCAATGACAAGTACTTCGAGCAGAAGTTCTGGGATGTGATCGGCTTATACCTGGATCCGCCAGAGCGGGCCCTTGTATTGTGTTGCGACGAAAAGAGCCAATGCCAGGCTTTGGAGCGGACCCAGCCGGGCTTACCTCTTGGCGTGGGAGAGATTTGCACCAAGACACATGACTACAAGCGACACGGGACCATTACGTTGTTTGCAGCCTTGAATTATCTGGACGGCAAGCTCATCGCACGCACCGAACAGCGGCATACCCATGTAGAATGGTTGCGGTTCTTGAAGCAAATCGAGCGGGAGACACCCAAGCAGCTGGACTTGCACTTGATCGTTGACAACTACTGCACGCACAAGCAACAGAAGGTCCGCAAGTGGTTGTCGCGCCATCGGCGTTTTCACATCCACTTCACCCCGACCAGTTCGTCCTGGTTGAACCTGGTCGAGCGCTTTTTCGGCGAACTGACCCAAGATGTTATCAGGGATGGTAGTTTTACCAGCGTCAGGCAATTGGTCGAAGACATAGAAACCTATCTGGCTGAAAGGAACCTCGACCCCAAGCCTTACAGATGGAAGGCGAAGGGAGAGGAAATCCTGCGCAAGATCCAGCGCGCCAAACGTGCCTTGGCAAAGCAGACAGGGAAAACTAATTAATTTATGTTATTTAACGGACACCACACTAGATTCGCTGCGCCAAAACTGAATAAATTCATCGCCCTTGAAGAAATCAACGACGTGGACAAAGTTCGGTGTGCCGAAAAATATATCATGCTTCACACTCGGCAATTTTCACACCTCTAAGGCCACACACTTGCGCGTCTTATACGAAATGCCCGTTACATCGCGCCACCGCTGCATAGTAGCCGGCTTCGCAAGAAGGCGGGGACCCCCTGAACTGCGGAAAGAGCCGTGATCAAGCTCGCCCGCTCTGATCCAGGCTTCCAAGACCGCACCCTTGCGGGTCCGGCTACACAAAATGCCCGTCACATCGCGCCACCGCTGCATAGTAGCCGGCTTCGCAAGAACGCGGGGACCAGGCCTGAACTGCGGAAAGAGCCGTGATCAAGCTCGCTCCGCTCTGATCCAGGCTTCCGAGACCGCACCCTTGCGGGTCCGGCTACACAAATTCCCTGCACATCGCGCCCCCGCACTCGAAATTTTGAAGCGGCCCTCTTCCGCTTCGGCGCAGACGAAAACAGTTTCATTCCGCGACCTGTCCGGATCAAAGGACCCTATGCATGTCAACTTCCTCTCCTCAGACACGAAAGTGTCCTTGAAAAATCAGCGCGTTGTGCTGATTTTTTACTCATGCGACTCAGACTCAGCATACCGCGAACCCAACCGAAGACGCTTGTATCGATACCTGCCCCAACGGGTTGTTCCGAGAATTGCCTCGCATTGCGCACGGAGGAGGGAAAGCAACTGCTCGCCGAGCGCGATCCCGGCAGCCCTACCTATTCCGTGGTACTCCCGGCAGCGAACGCGGGCGAGGTGCTCGAGTTCGAAGCAGAGCCGACAGGCGGGGTCCGTCATGCCGAGGGTATCGCTTACGCATCATCGAACGAGCGCGTGGATGTGGCGCTGGGGGGCAGCCCATTCCTCACCTACAACTTCGGTCCCGATTTTCCGAAGCCATTTATCAATCCCGTGCTCTCGCCCCAAGGAAGTAACATGCTGCGGGAGCCGATGCCGCCCTACGTGAAAGGCGAACACCCGCATCAGCGTGGCATTGTCCTTGGCCAGGGCGCACTTAATGGCGTCGACTGCTGGGGCGAGAATAATCCGGAGACATTTGGCCGTACCGTTCAGGACGAAATCGATGTCAAGCACGGTCCCCTCAGCCTGTTCCTGAACTCACGAAACTCGTGGTTTCAGGGCGAGAAGCCGCTGCTCTCCGATCGGAGAACCATTCGGATCTTCGACGCCCCCAGAGAACGGGCGATCATCGACATAGCCATCGAACTTCAAGCGAGCCAGGGATCCCTCACCATCGGAGGGACCAAGGAAGGGGGATTTCTCGGTATTCGAGTCGCGCCCTCGATCTACACGAGTGCGGGAGGACAGATGGGCAACAGCTACGGCGCCTCGGACGAACAGGGCTGCTGGTCGAAGCCGGCACACTGGATGGATTATTTTGGCCCGCTGGGCGAGGAAACCGCCGGTTTTGCGGTTTTTGACCACCCGGACAATTTCCGCTACCCGACCACGTGGCACGTGCGCGCCTACGGCCTCTTCGCACCCAACTGCTGGATGCACAAGCCGGACCACACCATTGAAGAAGGGAATAGTCTGAAGTTTCGCTGGCGAATCATCGTGCATGCGGGCAACACCACTGAAGCCGATATCGCAAACCGATTTCTCGATTACGTCGATGGGCCGCGAGCGCTTTGGGATGGGTGAGATCCAAACCGATTCGGTGTCTCAGGTGTTCGTATTTACAGGAGGCACAGAGATAACAGAGGATTGTTGGTGGGTGCTCTCTCTGTTTCCTACTGTTCGAATCCATCTCGTCCATTCACGGTCGAAGTTGCGAAAAACTGAGGTAGGCGCATCCCACTAAAAGGAGGAAGGCCCTGGATTCAGTGATCTTCTGGTCCACCGCAATTGTCGCACACCTCCAGAGTGCTTTCCTACTTTGAACACCTGTACTAATACCTAGAGCGGCGATCGTGTTACTCACTCACCCCAACGTCGGATGGAGTGTCGGTACGGGTTAAAAGTTGACACTGTTTCTTAGGTTTCACGTGTCAGGCATTTGTGCGGTGCTCGTGAACGGAGCTATTCTGTTACCGAACAGCCGGGCCTCGCCTAAAAAAAGCAGCGCCAGGCCGCCGCACTCGAAAAATCGAAGCGGCCCCCTTTCGAGTGCGGCGGCCTGGCGCCGATCTGGCCAGCCGGAGGCGCGACTACTGCTGGTTCGATGGGAACGCAACGGAGATTTCGGGGTGGGTCAGCGCTACGATTATTCCTATGGGATCAGAGCACGCTAGTCGTCTGCCTCTGAATCGCTGCTGGACTGCGGCTCACTAGTGTCGTCGTAAGCCCAACCGCGGTGCAGATAGTAGCGACGGTGGAAGGGATTGGTAATCCAGCTCAGAGGAACTTGCCTGCCCTGAGCGCGACTGGCCTCAATGCGCTCTTGAATCTCGAGTAAATGCTCATATTTCCTTCGCAGGCGGTCGCTATCGGCCACTTTGCGCGCGATCTCGCCGTTCACCAGACGGCCTGCCTGGGCGGCTGCTTCCCGAGGACTGGCCAAACCGTTGAGCACTTTTTCCAAGGTCCGTTGCTTGATGACGTCGGTGGGATCGATGGGCATGAACGGGCACTGTGGCCGCCCTATTGCGATGGTCATGGCGGCATGCGCCTGGGCTTCGTGAATCGCCCACTCATTCCGGTATCTCGGGGGCCTGAGAAAGGCTTCCTCCCGCGTGTATTCCGGTATCGGAGGCAGCCCGTCGGGAAGTTCGATGACATGACGATTGTACTCCGGGCTGGCAAGAAACTCCAGATAGAGGGTGGCGAGATCCTTGTGCGCGCTTCTCTTGTAAATAGAAGCAGTAAAGGAGATGAAGACGGTATTAGTGAAGGAATCGTTGGGAAAGTAGCTGACCGATACCACGGGTGGATTGGAAAACTCCCGCATGCGGATGAGATAGTGGCGTCCCGCCGTGATCATGGCGTAGCGGCCATCGTTAAACAACTGCAGCATGGTGTCGCTGAAGGAAGCGCCGCTCTGGCTGAAATTCATGGACGCGTCGTCCGCAGCAGTCGGCAGAAGTCCCTCCTCACGAGACCAGCGATAGACCCGAGCCAGAGCGGTGGCGTAGCGCGGATCGTCCATAGTGCAGCGCGTCATGGTTTCATTGAAATCGCAGTGCCCCATGTCTCGCTGCATGGAGCGAATGAAGCGTTTCCCCATTATATTCCCCAGGCTGTTGGCAAAAAATACCTGCTGGCGTTGGCCCGGAGGGTTAGCGCGCCTGACGAACTCCCTCCCAATCCGCTCGAATGTGTCGATATCCCAATATCGTGGCGGGGGATCCATGCCATAGCGCTGGAAGGTCCTAACGTTGGCCCAGAGCGTTACCACATAGACTCCGGTAAAAAACCCAATCTGCCTGCCGTCCTCGACAAAATCCGACGCCATCCCGGGATAGGACGCACCGGGCCCAATCCCGAGTCCAGGGGCGATGGAGGTGATATCTTCCAGGAAACCAGCTTTGTTAAAGTAGGGCAGCGTTCCCGTCAGAATGTCAGATGCCACCCCGGATACACCTTGGATGAGGCGCTTGGTGCTGCTGCCGGCATCCAGTTCGAGGCGAAGATCCATACAAGGTTTACCTTGGGGCGTGGTATGCCCTTTCTTGACCAGCCAGCGGTGGAATATGTCCATTTGCTGGACACGGCTCACGGACGGGCTAGCGCTCAGATAGAGCACGGGTACCTCGCTCTGCACTTCGGGTTCGAGCAAGTGGGTGGCGATAGCCGCAACTCCGATACACGAAAGAATGATCAGAAAGAGGCGTTTCACTTCAGGATCTCTTCATCAAATATGTCTCCAGATTCGCATAGGGCCAAATCAGGAGCACGGCATCCGGTCGCAGAGGCAGGATGTCGCTGGAACAGGAACCTTTCGACTGTGCATGCTGGGGGGCCGAGGGCCCTCGAGGCAAAAAGTAGGATTAAGAGTAAGATTACGATTACGATTACGAGACGAAACTCTGATTTCCTCACCTTCTTCGATCTCCTTTCGCATCGAGGAGCACCTGCATTCCAAATGGGGAATCCGCCCGGATTGGAAGCAGCCACGCTTATTGACAACTCAAACCTGCTGATACCGTTTGTTGCTACCGGCTCAAAAAGGACCGCACCCTTGCCGGTGCTGTCCAGAGTAGAATCGGCGTCGTCATAGCCGATGTGACCCGTTTGACCGTCAATGTTTTCTCAACCAAAGAACCATTGTCCGTCCGATGCCGAGAATACGTGGTCGCCCATCCGTCGGTGAAAGTAGGCCGATATCCCACAGAGGCTTGAGCTGAAGCTTGCCATCAGGCATGGTATGTTGAGGCACAACGTTCAGGTCACCTATGAGGATAACCGGGTTCTCCGCAGCGGCAATAAATGGCGCAGCATTACGCTCGCTGTATTGAATAGAGCCATCATCCGGTTCAGGGAGATCCACGTCGAAGTGGGCGGTGAAGACGTCAATCGTGCGCTGACCGTTCGTCAGGGTCGTCTTGATCATCGCCTTGGTGTCGCTTCCGTTGCTGGTCGGGAATGCCACGGGATCGCCGAGGAGCGTCCACGGCGCACGGTAAAAGGTGGCGACTCCCCACCAGTTGCCGCCGGTGGAACTGCCGGATTGCCCGATGTTGTGAGTTCAGAATTGATAATCCCAAGCCTCAGCGCCTTCGAGGTTGTTGAGGGTTTGTTTGATGATTTCCGACTGTTCGGAGTCCCTTCGGTTAGTGAAGCCATCTCGTACCGTCTGTCTTCCTCCAAGGACCTCTTGGAGCCCGAATATATCGAGATTTTGCCGATGGATTCTCTCGGCAATTTCTTCAGTAATCAGCGGCCAACGATCCGGTTCCGTATACTGGGTGGAAATTCCACCGGAGGTAGTGGCGGCATACCCACCAATGCCCGTATGGATATTGAATGCCATCACCCGCAGGTCACCTCCTGCAAAATCGAAACTCTCCGCCTGGAGCTCAAAAGCAGGTTCGTCCACACAGTATTGGTCCCGCAGTTCAAAAATGACGGTCTGCAAATCTTGTCCTGAGGTGGCGACGATCAGGAGGGTCCAGAGCAGGGTAGCGACGGAGAATTTGCTCAATGTTCGAAGCATGCGGATCGTTCCAATCATTCCAGCAACCTCCATAGAAATCATTCGGTTTCTCGATTCCACGGTATCCATCCATCCTTTGTTGAATAAGCCCAGAGAGGAAATTGCCGGTTGACGTAAACGAATGCGTTACTTCGCGACGCAAAGAACCAGAGGCCATCCGAAGGTACCGCGTCGAGGAAAAGATAAAGCCAGCCGGAACGCGCGCTCCATACCCACGGCCAGTACTCGGAACCAACGTGTATCCACCCTAGCCGTTCACTGAAATACCATCCAAAATCCATGTAAGCGGAGTCCTCGAGCGCCTCCAGGACGCGATCGTCCGGGGCTGTAGCATTCGCCGGAGGCGCCGTCACCGACGATATTCAGGCCCACGCAAACGGAATATCAACCGTCTCCCCGTCGACCTCGAAATTCACCTCCCAGTCTGCATTCTCCGATGAGTATAATTTCATGAGAGGTGCGTCGCCTTCAGGGGTGGCACCGGGAGTGATCTGCAAGACGCCGCCCGACCGGCTGCCAGACGGCTCGGAGAATTGATAGGATCCCGTATTCAACCGTTCTCAAAGGGAGCTTTCGTCGGCGGAACCTGCGGGATCAAACCATCCGGAACGAACGCCTTCCGTGACCGCTGCGACTGACGTGCCCATTGAGCACCAGTTTCACGTTGTGGTGGCGGCGAATCAGTTTATTCCAAAGATTCTGACCGTCGTTAACGCCCTCGGGATCTCCGTCCAGTGCCGAGTACCCGATGGGGTTTCCTCTCTGCCTGTCATCCCTGTTCTGCCTGCCCAGCAGATCCCAGTCGAACCGACTGCTGTCGCGAAACAGATAGGCGTGAAGGATTAGAATTACGTAGTCATCGGGAAACCGGCTGAGGACATCATTCACCCAGGCTACGACGTCATCTCGCGGCCCCCATTCGACGGCCAGAATGAGCCAGGACTGCCCCTCGACTTCCAAGCGGTGGACGCTGTTTTCCCACCGCTCGGGATTCATTAATTCGATCAAGGTCGGCTGGTTCGCGTAGACGCTTCCGGCGCCGAAGTATTCGGGATTTGAAAAAAGCGATGTGCGGCTGTCGCTAAGGCCGTCGTGATTTCCGACGGCGAGCGCCAGCGGTACTTTATCCATGATCCCGTTGGCGACGGTCCGGGCCGAATTCCATTGATTCAAATGAGTCGTCGAATGATCGGACTGGTCCGTGATATCTCCAAGGTGCAGAACATACCTGAGATCATGCGACTCCGCGTTGTCACGGATCCAGTTCATCTGCGCGAGCCACTTGCCGAAGTTCCCAGACCCCTGATCGGCATAATAATATTGTGTGTCTGGTAGGACAACAAAGTGATAACTCCCTTCCGAAGTGCCGGTTTCAACGCCTGCCTCCTGCCCGTACAACAGGATCTCGGTTCCCGCAGCCAAGGAGAGGAACGCGAACATGCAAACGAGAGCGGCTTTCTTAACTACCATGGAAGTACATTAACTTTGATATTTCGAAATCGAAATCGTTCTGAGGATAAACGAGAATAAAGATCACGCAAAGACCCGAACCCAAAGGGAATATGGGAGGTACGAAAATCCTGGGGTCTTGCGTGAGTGCCGGGCCTGGAAGGGCGAAAGAGAGGAATCTCATGCGAAGCAGCCCCATGCTGCGGGAAGCAGGGTTCCCTCTCTCTGCTTCCTCTGCGTGCTCCTGTAAAATCTTGTGTGGCACTCTGTCCTGGTGCCGTTGATTTTAGCGGAATGAACCGACGAGGTCAGATTCGGAGGAGAGAACCATTCCTAGCATCGGAGTTCGGTCACACCTCCGCTTCACGATCGAGCCCAATTCACCCCAGTATTGACATAGGTAAATAAGGAGATATTTTGGAGGTAATTAATAATTTTAAATGAATTATCTCGCAATTAAAGACCTTAAACAGACGCGTGCTCTGCGGGAATTGCTCGTCCGGGAACGAGAAGTCGTACTGACCAAAGATGGCCGTCCGTTCGCCCTCATAATCGGTGTATGCCCGGAAACACTCGAGGATTCCCTCCGGGAGGTGCGGCGGGCCTTATTTTCCAACGCGGTGTTGCAAGCACGCCGCCGGGCATTGCAGCAGCCACCACGGCGGGGGGAGATTGAGGATGAGATCCCTGCTGCCCGTATGGCGCGGCGCGGGGAGCCGGATTCTACCGGATGAGGATCGTCCTGGACACGAATGTCCTTCTGTCCGGGATGATTCGCTCGGCGGGAGCGCCGGGAAAAATTATCGATCTGGTTCGGATGGAAACACTTTCGACGGTCGTAGACGATCGGATCCTGCAAGAGTATTCTGAGGTCTTAAAGCGCGATTATTTCCGTAGGTACTTCACTGATCTGGAGCGGGAAGAGATTCTGGATTTTCTGCGAAGCAATTCGCACTATGTAACCGCCGTAGTAGTAGTGACGGATCTTCCCGATCCTGACGACGTGCCGTTTCTTGAGGTTTCCTTATCCGAGTCCGCGCCGCTGATAACGGGAAACATGAAACATTTCCCCGAAGGTCGGCAACACGGAGCGGTGATATGTTCGCCGTCGCAATTCCTGGCCTCGTATGGGCCAAGTCTGAGATAGGGGACTTTCTCGCCGATACGGCGATCGCTTACTAACCCGGTTATCTCTGTGAGAAAACCGGGGTAGCGTCATACTTTCGGTCGCCGGCTCCCCCCTTGATGCCCTGAAACACCGAAACCTCAGCGAGTTGGCCGATCGCCGGCCTGCCAACCGGCGAAAAGAGGGGCATTCGGTTGCCGCCCTTCGGGTTGCGGCTTCGCTGCTCTCATCCACTGCGTCTCCGCGGCTCTGCGCGAGATCTCCCTTCTCCGTTCGAAAAAGAAAGGGCGGGCCGAAAGAATCGACCCACCCTCTCAAGAGAATTCAATCTTGAATCCGGATCTCGACCAAGACTCCGAACCTTACGGAACGTTGAAGAACTTGCCCGAAATCAGATCAACGAAATTCCTCGGAGCCGCCGAATCCAGGAAATAGAACACCCAGGAGGAGCGATTGAAGCTGTAGAGGTTGGGATAGCTAGTCGCGCTGGTGAACCACCAATCCCCATTTCCAGGTCATAGAGGAATACCTCGCCCTCTGCATTCCCTTCGAAGAGATACTGAAAGCCGTGCTGCAAGTGGAATATCCAAGGTGCGAAGGCGACATTATAGGTGCCATACCACTCACTCTGGAACCAGTCATCTCCCAAGGCGACGCCTCCGAAGAGATCGCCCTCCACCTCCACTCGGCCGTTGCCCGCGAAGGGCGTACCGTCGGTGGTTGCGCCGGGCGAGAAAATGAGAAAGGCCGAAGATACGTCGATATGCGTATTGGGAAAGCTGCCTGTAATATCCGGACTCCGCGTCAAAGCCTGCGCCTGGTCTGCGTCCTGTGAAAGGTACGTGACGCTGTCGACAATAAATCCGTGCTCATTCAGGAGCCGGATATGCGCATCTTTGTCGACCGGAAGATTCACACCGTTACTCCCTATGTTGGCAACGAACACGACTGCGCCTCCGTAGGCGTCATTGGCCGGATCATTCATCGCCGCCTCATCCCCTCCGCCGAATATGACGAAAGAACCCTGGTCCGCGAGAACGATCCCGTTCTCGAACTCGTGCACGTTGAAATTGCTGGGAATGCCGTTCGAACCAATGGCGATGATACGGACGGTCCAACCCGATACGTCAACGTCGACTCCGCTCGCATTAACAATCTCAATGAACTGGTCCTCGAGTCCCTCCTCACTAATTCCATTACCGTTCGGATCGGTTCCGGTTCCGGTGAGACTCGTCAACACCTCATTGACAAGGATATTGAAGGGACTCGCAATCGCCTCGGTTACCGTAAGCGCGACGATTCCCGGGATGGTGTTTTTTTCTTTAGCGACGATTCGCCACTCGCGGTCACCACTTAGGATCTCGTCATCGATCGTATCGATATTAAACGTACCCTGGGTCATCCCCTCGGGAATGGTCAGGCTGACAACGAGAACGGTTCGTTCCAACGCCTCGTCGATAAATTCCGAAAACTCGAGTCCGCTTCCTGAGAAGCCAATTCGGTCGGGATATCCCGCTGACTCAAGGTTGACGACCAAACCGCCCGCCTGTGCCGTGTTTTCCAGCGTGATCGTTCCCGCCACCGCCGCGTCACCCGCCGTCTCGGAAACGGAGTTCGTGCTCAGTGTGAGCGTGATCGTATTGGTGAAGTCCCCAAACGGCGACCCGTCCAACTGGGTACCGGGCGAAAATAACGCGCCCCCAGAGCCCGTGGCAAGCGAATGGATGACGAAATCCCCGGTGATTTCGGGATCGCGAACCCCGGCCTCTTGGGATCCTCCGATATCACCCGCGTAGGTAGCCGCCGTAACCACAACCCCGCCGACCACGATGGTATACGTGTCACCGTTATTCGAAGCCCCAATATTGCCCTGTGACGCCGTCACGATTTGCGCACCGCCGAAGATGCCCGTCGGGTTCCCGCCACCGAAGAGGACCAGGGCGCGCCCGTCATCCAGAACTGATCCTGGAGGGAAAATATGCCGCGGCCCGATATTGTCGGTGACCGTCCAACCCGAAAGATCGATGGGGCTCCCGTCACCGCTCGTGTTGATGATCTCGATAAACTCGTCCGCCGCCGAATTCCTCGACCCGTCGCCATTCGCATCACCGGAGAGGTCCTCGGGAATGCTTCCAGGCGGCTGTGCGAGGATTTCATTGATGACGAGCGATGGTTTCGAATCGACATTCGTCACCGTAATCGTGATAAATTCGCGATTGTAGCCTTCGCCTTCTACAAAAAGCCGAACTTCGACGTCGCCATCGAAACGCCCGTCAGGGACTGCATCGACCGGGATCGTGCCCATCGTCTGTCCCTCCGCGATCGCTACCGATTCCGCAACCGCAAGCTCCGTATCCGGGCCGCCTACGGCGAGTGGGGAGACGGTACTCACCGCGAGCGTCGCGCCTCCCGCCGGGGCGGGATTGTCCAGCGTCACGGTCAGCATTGCAGCGCCCGCACCTGCTTCCTCGGATATCGTTGGATTGTCGAGGGCGAGTGAGAACGACTCGACCGCATCGTCCCCTGTAACACGGACGTTGTCGAAAGCGTATTCTTCATTGCCTCCATTCAGATTCATTTTGATCCGGATCTGCATGGTGTCGCCGCTGCCGGGAATCTCCCACGAAAAGTCCGCAAAGGTCCTCGTGAGCCTGGGTTCCACGTTGTGATCTGGCAGGGTGCCCCCCCCCTTGGAAAGTGAGAATCTCGTCGTTCGTAACCGTGTTGCGCCAGGTCTTCGTGGGCGTTGCCAGGTGCCCTATGAATGTGTAATTTGTCGTTTCCGGGTCCCAAGCGATGGTGTTTAATTGCCCCGCCTCTTCAAACGTGAGCAACGAGAGCTTATTTCCCTCCGACGACGCGGACAGGCGCACAATAACTTCGGGGTCGTTTGGATCGAGACCGAGCTCCAACGCAAATTTTTCCGTCAAGTTTCGAGGTTTGGTGTAGCTGGTAGGAGAGTTGCTCATATTGACCCGGGTCTCCTGCAGCACTTCGTCGTCGTCGAACTCGTTGAACGATGCCGCCACGAAAAACTCATGGTTCTCGCCCAGCCGATATTCGAGCTTTCCCCCGATTCCGGTGCGTTCGCGCCTTATCGAAAAATCTTCGAACTGCAAGCCTTCCAGATAGAATCCGTCGGGGAAACTCAGCAGATCGGCGCGGGTCTGCGTATTCCAGTCGTCGGCCCTGAGCGTGTCTGACCCACGATTATCCTCGGACTGATTGTAGGAAATTTGAATACCGATATTCTTTTTCTTACCCAGAATATCGCCGAAGGTGGCATTGAACCGGTAGCTGTCGTCATTGGAGATCTTATGCTGGGTGAACGCCCCTTCCACTGACCCGAAACGTTCGCCGCGGTCCAACGCGCTCCGCGTCACTAGGTTGACCGTTCCGCCGATCACGTTCCCGCTTTTATCCGGCAGCCAGGATTTCACCACCTCGATCCGTTCGAGCTGGTCGGTGGAGATGATGTTCAGGGCTGTGGAACGGCCGTCCTCCTCGGGAGTGGCTACTGTCACCCCATCGATTGTCACGGCGTTGAAACTTGAATCCGCCCCGCGTATGATAATGAACTTCCCTTCTCCCTGGCTATCTTCCACCGTAATCCCCGGCAATCGCTGGAGGGCTTCAGCGGCATTGCGGTCGACAAACTGCCCGAAGGCGTCGGAGGAGACGACATTCTTGAGGTTGTCGGCCGAGCGTTGCAGATTGATCGCCTTTGCCTTCCCGATCATGGTCCCTTCGACCACGAACTCCTCCAGATCCACGGTTTCCTCTTCGTGCAAGTCGATCACCACGAAATTGGATGCGGATGCAGTCTCCAGGTTGATGGCCTGGGTAGCCGATGGATAGCCCACGTAGGTCGCGGTCAACTCATATCGGCCGGCGGGGACATTCCGGATCACGAATTCATCCCCCCGCTCGCTGTAAACGAAGATTCCCGTTCCCTCCACTTCGATGCGCACCCCCTCCAGGTTAATCGCATTCTCCGAATCAACCGCCCGGCCCCGAACCACGGCGGCCGAAACATCTGCTGCAAAACCGGAGGCGAAACTCGCTACTATTGCGACAGCAACGATGGCTTGGCGAAAGCCCATCACGACCTCCGAGAAACCTTGATCGACGCACTTCATAACCCTCTATTGTGGCGAAGGTTCGGCTGAGAGAATGGGGTGGTGGTGGGGCATCAGGGCAATCAATCCGTTCGCAGGACAATCTCCATAAGCTATGGAAAAATAATTGAGCGATAGTCAAGTGGAATTGAACGACACCCTTAGGAAGCCGTAGATGCCCCCGTAGCGTGATCACCTGAGGGGACCTGCGAAGTATTTAGAAATGCAAAAGATTTCCTTTACAATCCAGCATTATTTTGACTACTGCCGCTCACAAATTTCCTCTGAGTCAATTTTTTGCGCATCGAACCCGAAATGCCACGGAGACAGGACTCGAGCCTTTTCATAGGCCTGAAGACAGCATACCGGGACGATTCCGGAGCTTCCCGGGGAGGCTTTTTGACAGCGATGGCAGGTACGACGGGACGCGCCGGCATCTTCACCGGAGCAAGCCCATGAAAGATCACACCAGAGATCCTCGCTATGAACGCTGGCGCTGGACGACATTTGGAGTCACCTGGCTCGCTTACGTAGGCTACTACTTCACGCGCAAGGCATTCCCGGTCGCGAAGGTCGGCATTCTCGAAGACCCGAGTGTGGAACTGAGTAAGGAAGCTATGGGCGCAATCGACGGAGTCTACGGAATCGCCTACGCGCTGGGACAGTTCCTCTGGGGCATGTGCGTCGACCGTTTCGGGACCCGCCGTGTAGTTCTGGGCGGGATGGCCATGTCCGTCCTCGTGACCATCGCGATGGGATTGTCGACCCACGCCGTGCTTTTCGGAGTCTTGTTTTTCTTCCAGGGTTTCTGCCAATCCACCGGTTGGGCGCCCCTGACCAAGAACATCAGCTACTGGTTTTCACAGCGGGAACGGGGGCGGGTCTTCGGATTCTGGACGACCAACTACGCCGTGGGCGGCATGGTCGCCAGTGCCTTCGCCGGATATATGGCCCTGCGCTTTGACAACTGGCGGTTTGCCTTCTTCATGTCTTCCCTCGTTCTGACCGTAATCTGGCTCCTGTTTTTCCTTCTTCAGAAGGACCGGCCGGAGGACGTCGATCTGCCCGAAATCGAGGACTACCACGGCGAGGGCAAGGCTGTAATCGATGAAGACGAAAGGCCCGAAGAGGAACCGGAAGGTTCTTGGAAAATGATCGGCGAGGTCTTTCGCAATCCCATGATCTTGCGTATCGGCGCGGTGTATTTTCTACTCAAACCAACCCGTTACGCCATTCTCTTCTGGGGACCCGTCATCGTCTACGAGCGACTGGGGACGAATATCGGGGAATCCGCCCTGGTGAGTGCAGCCTTCGAGGCCGCCGGACCGCTCGGGGCGATCTTTGCCGGCTACGCCACCGACAAATGGTTCCAGGCACGCCGCATGCCGGTCGTGATCTCCGGACTGTTTCTGCTTTCGATCGCGCTCTTTGCTTTCAACCCCATCACCTCCACCGGCGGACAAGGGGTCATGGCCTGCTATCTTTTCCTGATCGGTTTCCTCCTCTTTGGACCGGATACTCTGCTCTCGGGTGCGTGCGCAGTCGATTTCGGCACCAAAAAGGGCGCGGGATCTGCCGTCGGATTGATCAATGGGATGGGTTCTACCGGCCAAATCCTCGGTCTTGCCTTGCCCGGAATCATTTCTACCCATTTCGGCTGGAACGTTCTCTTTGTCGGTTTCGCTATAAGTACCCTCATTGCGGCGGCGATTCTGCTTCCAAAATGGAATGCGGTTCCACCCACTGTCTCTGAGAATGAAACCTGAATAGCTACGGGAAGGTAATGCTCTCTTCGCTCGGACGCTTTATGAATAGAAAAATCCAAATGGTCATGTTTGACCTCTCCGGAACCACGGTGCACGACGACACCGGCGTCCGGGATTGCCTCTACCAAGCAGCTCGCGAGTACGACCTCGAGACCACTCCGGACGAGGTCCTCATGCACATGGGGACCAACAAGATTCATCTCTATCAGTTTTTGATCGCGCGTTCCGAAGGGCGGCAGGTCACGATCGAGGACTTCGAAACCCAGACGTTCCCAGAGACCATGGATCGAGCCACGAAGATATTTGAGCGCTATTCAGAGATCATGATCGAACACTACCGGGATAACGTCCGTGAGGTAAAGGGCGCCTCCGATACATTTCGGTGGTGCCACGACCATGAGATCAAGGTTGCCACTAACACGGGCTTTCACCGCGACGTGACTACCGTTATCATGGATAGTCTCGGATGGGTCCGCGATGGTCTCGTCGACGTTGCCGTGGATGTCGAGCACGCGCCGCAGGAGCGGGGACGTCCCGCGCCGTTCATGATCTTCCACGCCATGATGCAGCTGAACGTGCAGAGTGTTCACGACGTCATAAAAGTCGGTGATTCGCCGGCCGATTTACTGGAAGGGTACAACGCGGGCTGCCGGGGAATCATAGCCGTGCTCTCGGGTCCGCGTCCGATCGAAGCCTTGGGGCGCTACTACCACACCCACGTGATCCCCAGCGTTCGGGAGCTCCCCGATCTAATCAGCAAAGAGTTCATTTGATCGAAGTGTCGTGCAAACCCGCTTTCCTTCAGATTCGAACCCGACCCTACCCACACCATGACAAACGGAAACCTACGGCGTCATCAGATTCTCGCGAATTCAATAGTTCTGGCGGCGTCATTCACCATCCTTTCCACGGTAGCGCTCGAGGGCACCCGTTCCTCAACCGGTTCCCGGCGCATCCTCCAGGGCCCCATGGTCGGAGCAGTTTCCCCGGATACCATTACGATCTGGGTGCGGCTGAACGGCCCCTTTTCCTGCAGCCTCGAAGTTGACGCCGACAGAGCCTTCACGGATCCCATGGTTTCCCGAGGCGTTGCCTCTGCTGGAGACGATTACACCGTGCGGCTGCGAATGTCCGGACTGGCGCCGGATTCGCCCTATTACTACCGGGTGAAGGTCGAGGACGAAATCGACCGCTACCATCGCGACCTGCCTCCCTACCGTACCAAAACTGCGCCTCTTCCCGCGAATACGACTCACTTTACAGTCGGTTTCGGTTCCTGTGCACGTTATTCACTGGATCCAGTGCAAAGCGTTTGGAATGTTGCCGACAGGTCCGGTCTCGATCTCTTTCTCTGGGTCGGAGACAACATCTACGGCGATTCCCCGGACCCTGCATTTCTGGCCGAGGAGTGGCGGCGGCAGCGTGATGTGGTAAACCTGCAACCTCTGATCCGGAGAGTACCGCAACTGGCAACCTGGGACGATCATGATTTTGGCCTGAATGACCACGACCGCACCCACCCGGGCAAAGCGGAAGCCCTCTCCGTTTTCAAGCACTACTGGGCGAATCCCTCCTACGGTCTGGCGGATACGCCCGGTGTCTTCTTTCATTACGCTTATGGAGGGATCGATTTCTTTTTTCTCGACTGTCGCTACTACCGCGATCCCAACCACGAGCCCGACTCGCCGACCAAGACGATGCTGGGGGCCGCCCAATTGGCATGGATCAAAAATAAGCTCAAGGAAAGTAAGGCATCCTTCAAAGTCCTCGTCAGCGGCAGCGGTTGGAACGCCGGCCGCGGTCCCGGAGGGGACGCATGGTCTTCATTCCTGCATGAACGGAACGCTCTCTTTGACTTTATCCGAGATCATGAGATTCATGGGGTCATTTTGCTCTCCGGGGATACCCATCGCGGCGAAGCCAATGTCATCCCCTGGTCGGAAAAAGGCGGCTACGACTTCTACGAATTTGTCAGTTCCCCGCTGGCTCAGACACCGCTGGCTCCCAATCCCGCTTTTGTCCCCGAAGCGCACATCCGTCCCCTCTTCACTATTGAGCCCCACTTCGGAATCCTGCGGTTCGACCTCGGCGATGACCCTACCGTGACCTTCAATCTCATCGGGGCCAGTCAGCGCAGGGCCTGGGAACCGGTCGTGGTCCACGCCGGAGAACTGGTCAATGGAATCGAGTCCTGGCCGGAGAAACGCCGCCCTTAAGGAGGAGGCATGCTGAATCTCGTCGAACTGGCCACCCGCATCAAAGCCAAGCGCAGGGAGAAGAACCTGACTATCGCGGAGGTCGCTGCCAGCGCCGAACAGACCACGAGTTGGCTCTCCAAAGTGGAGAACTTCCGGCTCACGCCGTCGCTCCCCGCACTCGCGCGCATCGCCGTCGCCCCGTGAGCGCCTTTTATTTGTCAGGTTAAATAAGTTGACGTTAAGTCGCCCGCGCCGCTGGGCTGCGGGAGTCGTTCCTGCTTGCTGGCAAAGCAAAAGTAGAAGCGGCGTCCCGCCGCTTTCCCTCCGACCGGTATTGCTGCGCCAAAGCGGCGAGACGCCGCTTCTACTTTTGCGCCACATTCCTAGCACTTCGATCCCCTGCGATCCCGTTCCAAGACTGAAGATTACAGTCAGCATCAGAGAAGAATCCGGCATAGGGCTTGTCATTCGCTCGTCTACGCGGGCAAAATGCGCGCGCCTATAAACCCGAATCAGCTCCGATTATCGCCAACGGCGTCGGGTTTTGGCTAACACCTATCGAATAGTATCATGGTATGCTCGCCTTTGCCGATTCTCGCACTTGCAGTCGTTGTAACTATCCTGATCACCGGCATTCCCGGACACGCTGCCATCGATGAATCGGCCGACGACGCAAGTTCGCAGTTCAATCTTTGGGCGATGGCGGACCCGCACGTATTCTCCGATCTTTTCCTGCGAAGGCACGAGCTTCGGCGGCTGAATCCGGAAGGAGATCTGCTTCCGCACGAATCCGGGCGGATTCCTCGAGTGGACGCCCGTGAAAGCCTCGGCAGCGCCATTATCCAGTCAGAGTCCGATGAGGGGTTTGGGTGGGATATCGCGATCTGTGCGGGAGACTTTTCCGGTTCTATATCACAGATGTCATTAGCGACAACGCTGATCTTCAACCGCACTGCAACCGCCACGATCCGGTCACCGTAGCCACCGTTGGCCAACACGAGCAGTTTGCCATCTTCAGGAACCACCGAGCCGATCACGGATTCCACGCAGCCGGACTCGCCCAGCCAGAGTTTCGGAGACGCCTTTCACCAAATCAGGAGAAAGTATGCAGGACTGCCAGGGGGATCCACCAAAGGTCGCAGGACTGCGAACAGCTGCGGAAGCCGCTGTACTTCGTCGATCACGATCAACCCTGCCAGCGAAGCGAGAGTCTGCTCAGGAGTAGAAAGCGCCGCCCGGTCTGGTGCCCGTTCAAGGTCGAGGTAGTGGACAGGTTTGCGCTGGGCGACTATCATCCGCGCAAGGGTTGTCTTTCCGGTCTGACGGGCGCACCGTTTACTCCCCTTTCGGGCCGATTACCGACTCAACTCAAGCCTGACCTGTGCTACTATGCTTGCTCCCACGCTTGACCCAAATTCATTTATGCCGCTGTCCAGGTGGCTGGCGTGGTTACCGGCGGCTGCGCTTGCACTGGTCACTATGTCCGGCTGCACCGAACAGCCGACAGATGACCGAAGCGACGCCAACGGGCTTATTGAGATCTACTGGTGGCACTCCATGGGCGGCGCGTTGGGCGAAGAAGTAGATTCCATCGCCCAAGGGTTTAACGCATCGCAGCCTCAATTCCGGATCAATGCCATTTTCAAAGGTGGCTATTCCGAAACCATGAACGGAGCGGTGGCTGCCTTCCGGGCAGGTGAACAACCGCATATCGTGCAGATCTACGAGGTGGGGACTGCGACCATGATGGCAGCCGAGGGAGCAATGTATCCCGTCTGGCAGTTGATGCAGGATATGGAAGTGCCGTTTGATTCGGCCGACTATCTTCCGGCTATCCTGGCTTACTATGCTGACTCACAGGGACGTCTCATCTCTATGCCGTTCAACAGCTCAACTCCCGTCGTCTACTACAACAAGGACGCTTTTAAGAAAGCCGGGCTCGATCCCCTGACTCCGCCCGCGACATGGCCCCAGCTGGAGCAACAGGTATCCCAACTGCTGCAGTCCGGCATGGCGTGTGGCTTCACCACAGCGTGGCAGTCATGGGTTCAGATCGAGAATTTCAGCGCCTGGCACAATATCCCATTTGCGACCCGATCGAATGGTTTTGACGGACTGGATACCGAGCTGCTTATAAACCGGGAAGCTCAGGTAAGGCATATCGCCCAGCTCGCGCGGTGGCAAGAGAAGCGGATTTTCGTATATGGAGGCCGGAGCAGTCAAAGCTCGACCCAGTTTTATAACGGAGATTGCGCGATTTATATGAATTCGTCTGCCGCCTACGCCGGGATCCAGGAAAACGTGACAACTTTCGAATTCGGAGTTGGTTTTCTCCCTTACTGGCCCGATCTGATCGAGGAACCGCAGAATTCGATAATCGGCGGGGCGTCGCTGTGGACATTCCGGGGCCACGGTAGAGCGGAATACGAAGGCATTGCCCAGTTTTACGCCTACCTCACCTCACGCGAGGTACAGGCCCGGTGGCACCAATCGACCGGATACCTCCCGGTAACGTTTGCAGCTTACGAGCTTACCCAGGCCGATGGATTCTATCAACGAAACCCCGGTACCGAGGTAGCCATCAAGCAGTTGACGCGAAATTCACCGACGGCGCACTCGAGGGGATTGCGCTTTGGAAGTTTCGTGCAGATCCGCGACGCCATCAACGCTGAGTTGGAGGCGGTTTGGGCGGGTAAGAAATCGGCCCGCGAAGCCCTTGATGAAGCCGTCGAGCGGGGGAATGTATTGCTTCGCAGATTTGAGCATGCAAACCGGAAGCGGTAGGATGTCCCGCAGGCTTTTCGGGAAGATCCCACCGTCTTCTCAATTACGAGCATCTTCACGATCTGCAGGCTGGTTAGTATGTGGCTGACCCCTCCCTGATAAATGGAATCGCAGTACATCTTCCGGGGCCGCGTTCTGCCCTATATTCTGGTTGCTCCCCAACTGGCGATTACGCTTGTGTTCTTTGTCTGGCCTGCCTCGCAAGCGCTCTACCAGTCGCTCCTCATAGAGGATGCTTTCGGGCTCTCCACGGAGTTCGTGTGGCTCGAGAATTTCACCGCGCTGTTCCAAAACGATGATTACCTGAACTCCTTCCGGGTCACGATTACCTTCAGCGCCGGCACTACTATGCTCTCGATCGGGTCATCCCTGCTCCTCGCGGTCTGCGCGGACCGGGTCATCAGGGGGGCATCCGGCTACAAGATGATGCTCCTGCTGCCCTATGCGATTGCTCCGGTGGTGGCAGGAATTCTGTGGTGGTTCCTGTTTAATCCCAACATCGGCATTCTAGCTTATTTTTTGAGCCGATTGGATTACGAATGGAATCATTACGTCAACGGAACGCATGCTCTCTGGCTGGTTACGATGGCGGCGGCATGGAAGCACGTCAGTTACAATTTTGTGTTCTTTCTCGCCGGATTACAGGCGATTCCCCGCAGCCTCATCGAAGCGGCTGCTATTGACGGCGCCGGCCCATTCCGGCGTTTCTGGCGGATCACTTTTCCGCTGTTGGGACCGACCACTTTCTTCCTCCTCGTGATGAACGTGGTCTACGCCTTTTTCGACACCTTTGGGATCATCCATGCCACGACCTCCGGAGGTCCGGCTCGCTCGACCGAAATTCTGGTTTACAAAGTCTACAAGGACGGCTTTGTGGGTTTCGATCTTGGTAGTTCCGCCGCCCAGTCCGTCATCCTTATGGCAGTCGTCATCGTGCTTACCATTTTTCAGTTTCGATTCATCGAACGGAGGGTCTTCTACTGATGGTGGAGAGGCAGCCCGCATTAACTTTTCTCTCCCATGGTGTTCTCTGGGTAGGGATCGTGATGCTCGTACCACCGGTTTGGATTGCCTTCGTCGCCTCCACGCATCCGCTGGATCGCCTGGCCCATTCGCCGATCCCCTTGCTTCCCGGCGATCAGCTCTGGGAGAATTACAGCACTGCTCTGTCCGAAGGAGTCGGTTCCGCCAAGCGTATCCCGGTTCGTCAAATGATGACGAACAGCCTGATTATGGCGTTGGTCATCTCAACCGGTAAAATCGCCATCTCAATCACATCGGCCTTCGCGATCGTGTATTTTCGGTTTCCCTTTCGCTCGGCCGTATTCTGGATCATATTCGCCACCCTAATGCTTCCCGTGGAAGTGCGTATCGTGCCGACTTTCAAGGTGGTGGCACAATTGGGGATTCTGAATTCCTACGTCGGCCTTACCCTCCCACTTGTCGCCAGCGCCACCGCCACGTTTCTATTTCGGCAGTTTTTTCTCTCGGTCCCTCGGGAACTGGCGGAGGCGGCCCAGATCGACGGTGCCGGCCCGCTCCGCTTCTTTGTCTCCATCCTGCTCCCTCTATCGCGCACCAATATCGCCGCTCTGTTCGTCATCCTCTTCATATTCGGATGGAATCAATATCTCTGGCCGCTCCTGATCACCACCGATGAGTCCTATTCCACCATCGTGATGAGCATACAGCGGATGACGACCGTGGCCGACGCGGACGTCAAGTGGCATCTCGTCATGGCGACCGCGATGCTCGCAATTATTCCCCCCACCTGCGTAGTTTTGATCCTGCAGCGTCTATTCGTAAAGGGGCTCATCGAAGTAGAGAAATAAGCTTGGATTTCGGGAGGTCAGTTACCGTAATGAAACGAACTCCGGTTATCGATTCGCGGAGGAAGACATCGACCGGACGCTGGAAGCAGCCTCCATCGTCCTGGCCGACCTCGATGAAAGATCCTAATAAAAGCAATGGGATCGTCGTTAAACGAGTAGATGGCGCATAAATCACAAAATGCGGCTGTGGGACCTGGAGGAGCCGCCCCGCCCGATTACCAGGGTGGCGCCGCTCTACCCGGATCGGGAAAGGAGAAACAGTGTTAAGTGAAGGGTCGTCGTCGTTTTCGTCGTCAACTTTCAGGGAAGGGTTGTCGACCCACGGATAGAACAATCAAGCAATTCCTCCTTCGACGGGCCCGCTCTCAATGCCATCAAGAAGTGGCGCTTCACCCCAGGCATCAAGGACGGGCGTAAGGTGCGGACGCGGATGCGCCAGCCATTTTCGTTTTCTACAAAGTAGAACCCGCCTACCCGAATCTCGCCCGAAACTCCCGACCCCATCTCTTTCCTGTCCCCGAGACCCAGAAAGACAGCCCCCCAAAATCCGCAGCACGGCGAAGACGCAAGCAATGCAGGTTGCAGATAATGGCTTGTCGGGATCAGTGAAGCCAACGACAGCCATTAGGAATCGAATTGGGACATGTCCCCAACAGGGTAAAAAGGGATAGGATGGTCCCGAGTTCAATCCGGCGACCAGATTGAGGTATGGGGAAAGAAATCACCCCAGGTAAACCAGAAATTCCAGAGTCCCTCGACGGGGTTGCCCGTATCCGCGTTAAAGACTTCGATGGATTCCGATTCCGCGAAGTAGGTAATCTGGATCCGCATTCCATTTACCATATCTTCAAAGGTTTCCCCGTCGGGCAGGGCATCTCGCGGGTAGGCCCGGGCGACACCATCGACGTCGATACCCCAAACAACCGCTTTCGGGCGGAGCGCATCGCTTGCATTATCCACTCGAAAAATCACGCGATCCGACGTTCGGTAGATTTCATAGGGATCGAAATCGTAAAGTCTGTCAAATCCGGTATCCGTGTTCAACACGGCCGAATCCGGATACCTTTCGCGAAAGGATCTCCAGGTCAACTGACCATTCGGTATCCACTCCAGCTTTATTTTCAGCATTTTTCCGGAAATTGCTTCGAGGAGGAACTGCGACCACAGACTCTCGGTTTCCCGGTCATACATGACCAGGTTGTTCTTGTGCAGAAGTCCCGAAACGCCGAAGGTCAGGAGCTTGCCGTTTACTTCCCGATTGAAAGCCCAACCGGAAAAGCAAAGCGGGCAGTAGGATATGGCGAAGTAGGAGTCTCCAATCCGGTCGTTCACAATTTCATGCCAATTGAGGATGCGTAACGGGTATCCTCGTGTCTCGCCCTCTATGGTAATCGTGATGAGTACTTCTTCATCGGTAAGAAAGTCGATTTGGGACGCAGGAGTAAATCGAGGATCCTGAAGCGCGGGTATATTATCCCTGTCGATCGTTCCCCGGGAAACGTTGGGGAAGACCAGGTTAGAAGTATCGAATCCGTATAACCTCGAAGATTCACTGAATCGGAAGTACTCCACCCAACCGCCAATAGTTGTATCAAAGAATCGGCGTGGATTGGCAGTTCCCAGTGCGTAGCGCAGCCAGACTCCCCGATCAAAGGCAAACAGGTCGGGATAAATGGTATCGTTTGTCCAGACCCATCCGAGGATCCAATCGTAGAAGAACAAGCTCGATTCAGGGTCGCCGGGGTTGATGAAGATCCATTCGTGCTCGCTATGATAAACCCAGGGCTCGAACTCATTGTCGAAATAACCAAACCATTCGGAGAACAAGCGATTTTCTCCGAGATCGCTACCCCCGATCTGAGCGCCGACCGACGGGCCGGTAGCAAGCATGCCGATCGCCGCTACACCTAAAGCGAGCCAACTTGAAAAAGCGATTGTACTCGTGCTATCAATGGTGTTTGGCATCCTTGGGCTGCTTGCTCCTCTCTCCCGATCGCCAGGCGATACAGTTTGACGCGAAGTGCTTGAGGGCGCCGCTCTTGACAATGATCGCCTCCGGTTGGAAGACCGTTGCGTACATGGTAAGGAGCGAAATGAGGTCAAGCAGCGACCAGTATCCGGACAACCCCGACATGTCGATGTAGATCTTGGTGAATTGTTTGCCAAGATCGAGAGCCGCGCGGACATCAAACGCGTTCAGGACTTCGAAACGAATGTTGGGGTGCCGCTGGCGTGCACGTGCGATACACTTCGGGCTAACGTCCGACCCGATTACTTCCTTACAGTACGGAGCAATCCGCACCGTGGTTGTGCCCCACTCGCATCCGAGTTCGAGGACCACGTCGTCTTCGTTCACCCACTCCAAAATGGATTCTCGGTACTCTCTAACACCGCGCGTGCCGACGAACTTCGTTTTCAGCTTAAATTGCTGCTCATTTGCCATATCGGTTGCTTGTTCGAATTGTATTTTCTAACCACCGATCATCGTGGTTTACATTCCTCTCATTCCATTGAGAAAAGCCGAGTTGAATCTGCGTCATTTTCGGATGACGCTGGACGCAGCTGCCCACACCATGCAATATCATTTATGCGCGAGGCACCACGAGGTGGGAACGATGGTAATAATGCGGAAAGGTCATTATGCGTTTGATTGCAGTTGGTTGTGAGTATTCCGGGGTCAGCACCTTGATCGACGCGATCGATCAGTGGGGAAAGCAACGTGGGATTTACCACCACTTGGACGATCACTTCTCCATTCCGGATGCAACCCATCTTTCACATGACGAGCAGAAAGGTATGCTTACGATGATGCCCGCCATAAAGGAGCGATACCAGCGATTCCAGATCGTTTACCATATTCGGCTCCTGCATATGTATGACCACATCCTGATGGGTGGATTTCATATCGAAGAAATGGTCTACGGCCCAAAGTACTACTATCCAGGAAAGAACATTCAGGTTCGGGAATACGAGCCGGATCTCCCCAGGGACACAATCCTCGTGCATCTCTATGCAAGCCCCGACGTCATTCGGTCCCGAATGGCCTCCACTCCGCATCCCCACCCGCTCGTTCCATCCGCAGACGTCGAGGAGATCCTCGATCGCTTCGCCGAGGAGATCCGTCTGTCGTGGATGAAACGAAAGTTCGCGATCGATACCTCAAATCTGACCCCGGAATCGCTGCTGGAAGCATTTCTGGAACGGTCCATCGGCTATCTGAACCCGTCCGATGGCAACATCCGCATGCTTTCCTCTTAGCTCCCGTCGTCTACCGTTTCAAGGTGTGAATAGCCTAAATTCGTCTGATCGTCGTTCAGGAAGTCAACGTCCAAGAAGAGAGCGCTCGCCGATGGAGTTCAGGCGCCGCTGCACAACGGCCCATTTTTCGTCTCCCGCATGGACCGCCATGCCGTTGGGAATCAAAAGCAGCCAATCTTCATCTACCGACATCTCAGCGGGCTTGGCAATGGCTTCAAAACACCTGCCCGTGTCACGAACCTGGGTGATGCGAACGCGGATGGCCTCCTGGTGCGGGGTGTGAAGAAGTAACATATCCTCGGGCCGGACCCACTCCACATCATTATTGTTGGAGCTAATCACCCGATTGGCGGGCCCGAAGAGGCGGGCGCAATATCCGTTGGCGGGGCGGTGATAGATCTCCGAGGGCACTCCGATCTGTTCGATCCCACCATTGCGGATGATGGCTATGCGCTCGCCTACAAGGAGAGCGTCATTGGTGTCGTGGGTGACAATAATGGAGGTGGCATTCAATTTCTTGAGGATGCGGCAGATTTCGTCACGGAGTGAACGGCGAAGGGGAGAATCGAGGTTGCTGAAGGGCTCGTCGAGGAGGAGAAACTTCGGTTGCGGGGCGAGTGCACGCGCCACCGCAAGCCTTTGCCGCTCACCACCGGAAAGCTCGTGAGGGTAGCGATTATTCAACCCACTGAGGCCGACCATGGCGAGCATGTAGTCGACGCTGATTCTGAGCTGAGATTTTGTTCTGCCGCGTAACCCATAGGTGATGTTCCGGGCAACTGTGAGATGGGGAAAAAGCGCGCCGTCCTGAAACACCAATCCGACCTGGCGCTTCTCCGGCGGGACCCAGGAGCGATGACCGGCAAAGATTTGTCCCCCGACAAGGATTTCGCCTTCGTCAGGTACTTCGAGACCAGCAGCAAGCCGCAATAACGTGGTCTTGCCGCTACCGCTTTCCCCCACCAGGGCAAGAATTTCTCCTTCTGCAACGGACAGATCAATGGCGTGCACGGTGGGGTATTCTCCGCCGTGATAGGTCTTGGAAACCTTACGGAATTCGAGGGTCGTGGTCACGCCGTCTGATGGCCCATGAACCGGTTGAGCGGCACCAGTCCCAAAGCGCCAACTAGGATGATTATCAATGACGGAACCGAGCATTCCTGCATGCGGCCTTCCTTGGCCAGCCCAAAGGCCGTGGTCGCAAGCGTTTCGAAGTTGGCCGGTCGGAGAATCAAAGTCAGCGGCAACTCCTTGAGGAGATCGACGAACACCAAAATAGCAGCGGCAAAAATCGTCCCGCGCATGATGGGCAGATTGATGCGAAAAAGAGTGGCTAAGGGTGCCTTTCCGAGGACTCGTGACGCTTCATCGAGGCTGCCACAAACTTTAGTCATACCAGCCCGAATGGGCTGGAAGGCGACCGCAAGAAACCGGACCAGGTAAGCGAATCCAATAGCGAGAATGGTGCCGCTAATGAGAAAGGATTCTGTTCCCAGCCACCCGGCAATGGCGACCGCAGCAGAGTCGATACCTCCAAAGACGACCATCACGGCCACAGCGACGACAGCACCGGGCGCGGCGTAGCCTAGCGTAGCGAGACGGCTGATGCCGTGCAGCCAAGGCGCCCGATGGAGCCGCCCGGCGAAGGCGAAGAGAATTGCGATGCCGGTGAGCGCTATAGCGGTAAGCAGAGACAAGAGCAGGCTATGCCCCAGTTGATCCCAAACGGTTGTCCTTAATACCTTGGTGAAAGTCAATGATGCCCACGACACGAGACGCCAGGCCGGAAAAATTAAGCCGACCGCTAGCGGGAGGACGCAGGCGCCAAAAGCGAGGGCAGAATTGAACGGCCCGAGCCTGCGCCGGGTAAGGGGAGATTGGCTTACTGCAAGCTCGGCATACCGGGCCCGACCGCGCTGGGCATTTTCAAGGTACAGCACAATGAAAATAACCATCATAATCATGCCGGCCAGTCGAAGCGCCGAAGCGCGATCGCCGAGACCGAACCAGGTCCGGAAAATCCCCTCAGTCAGGGTGGGAACGCCGAAAAAGTGAACTGCGCCGTAATCGTTGACAACCTCCATAAGGACGAGACTGAGACCGGCAATAATGGCGGGTCGGGCAAGCGGAAGGGCAACCGTAAGAAAGGTGCCCGAAGGGCCACGTCCCAGCGTCTGCGCCACTTCGATCACTGCCCTGCGCTGCTGCGCAAAGGAAGCTCGAGTACTGATAAACAAGTAAGGGAAAAGAACACCGGCCAGAACCAGGGAGAGCAGACCATAACGCAGGACTTTCTCCGACCACTGGTAAATCTCAATTCCAAAGGACTGCCGGATTTTCACAAGGAGCGGGATGGCGGCCTCCGGAATCTGGAAGTAGGCAAAGGCGGCGACGTAAGTAGGAATTGCCAACGGCATGATCAGCGCCCACTCAAAAAAACGGCGTCCGGGAAACTCAAAGGCCGAGACGAGCCAAGCCTGGGGCACGGCCATGAAAAGGCAGAGAACGGTTACCGCAACGACGAGAATTACAGTATTGGCAACATAGGTCCCCAACGTTGCGGAGACCACGTGCTCCCAATTCGGTCCGCCAGCGAAGAGACCGACAAGAACCACCCCCAAAGGTACCAGGATCAGCAACGCGATGAGAAATGTGGAGACCGACCAAAAGTCGATCTGCCCGCGCAACGATCGCTGGAACCAATTGAACAAGGGTCTACCGATTTCACTCCCAGCCCGCACGGTTGAAGATCTTTACCGCGGTCTCATTGAGTTCGCCGAGAGCTGCCAGATTAAGCGAATCGGCCCTGAAAAGGCCCCAGCTCTTCTGCAGGTCCGACCAAGAAACACCCTCGACTACGGGATACTCATAGGTGGCTTGGGGAAAAGTCCTCTGCGCTTCGTCAGAGACAAGGAATTCAAGGAATTGGATGGCCAACTGCTTGTTCTTCGACGCCTTGGTTAGGCCCACACCGCTGACGTTTACGTGCGCGCCGCGGTCACTTTGATTGGGGAAAAAGATACCGACTGACCGGCCTGCCTTGCGATCTCTGGCATCTGCGGAATTCAAAAGCAGCCCGACGTAATAAGTGTTGACAATGGCAATGTCGCCGAGGCCCGCGGCGACGGCGCGAATCTGTTCCCGGTCGCTTCCCTGCGGAGGACGAGCCATGTTCCGGCGGACTGACCTGGCCCATTCGAACGCTTTTTCCTGTCCATTAGCGGCAATGATCGATGCGAGCAGAGATTGGTTGTAAATGTTCGACGAAGAACGAACCAGGATGCGACTTCTCCATTTTTCTGAAGCGAAATCTTCGTAGGTGGAAAGGTCTGCCGGCTTCACGCGGTCCTTAGCGTAGGCAACGATGCGGGCCCGCTGGGTGATCCCGAACCAATTACCCCGGGGATCGCGAAGATGCGCCGGAATTCGGGCCCTCAGCGTATCGGAGTCGATCGGTTGGAGGAGTCCGGCCTCCTTGGCGCGCTGCAAACGGCCGGCGTCGGCGGTCATCAGGAGATCCGCCCGGGTATTGCTTCCCTCGGCTTTAAGTCGCTCGATTAGTTCGTCCGCACCGGCCTTGACAACGTTGACTCGTACGCCGGTCGCTTTAGTGAATTCGGCAAACAGCAAGTCATCGGATGCGTAGTGTCGATGGCTGTAAAGCGTGATCTCGGCCGAATTCGCAGTTCTTGGAAGGACAGTGCCGACGAAGAGGAGTGCGCCGAGAAAACTAGCGAAGCGGACTATCATGGGGCTGCAACATAAGAGATTGAGATTCAGTCTCAACTTAATTCTGGCCCAAACAATGAACCTGAATATCTTGATAATCCTGTTGAAAACAGGCATATTCGTCAAAGGAGGAAAATTTCATGGCGCATCTTACGAGGGAACAGATCTCACACTTTAACGAAGAGGGCTATGTCGTCGTCGAGAATGTTATCGAGGAAGCCGCGCTCGACGCTGCCATTGAGGAATACAGTGGAGTCCTGGATAGGCTTATTAACGAACTCTATGATCAAGGTAAACTCTCGGACAGCTTCGCAGGCCTCGAGTTTGGTAAACGCTTCCTCGAGCTGTGCAAGGCAACCGGCGATGTTCATAAAGGGTACTTCGACTTTTCCCTACCTTTCCAGAACGTAGAGCCCGATACGCCCTTCTGGACGGGCCAGGCGGTGCTCGATCTCTTCACCGACGAAGGGCTGCTGGACGCGGTCGAGTCATTGATCGGCCCCGAGATATACTCCAACCCGGTTCAGCACGTTCGAATCAAGCCGCCGGAGTCCATCCTGCCAAAGAACGAGTTCGGAAACCCGATTCTGGGCGCCACGGCCTGGCATCAAGACAACGGCGTAGTGGTGGAGGAAGCCAACCAAACAGAAATGCTCACGGTCTGGTTTTCGCTGCAGGACACAGCTCTCGAACAAGGACCGCTGAAGGTGGTTCCAGAAAGCTACAAAGAGAAGCTACGCACCCACTGCCCCAAGTACGAAGGAAACGGGCCGGGGACGGTTGGCGCCATGCAGATTCCGGAAAAGCTCTTTGCTGTCGAAAAGACCCGGCCCCTGCCGGTAAAACGAGGCGACGTTATCTTTCTTCACCGCTACACGATACACGGCTCCCTGTCCAATGTCAGTGATCGTATTCGGTGGAGCTTCGATCTGCGCTACAATCCGATCGGGCAGCCCACCGGACGGAAGGCGTTCCCCGGATTTGTGGCACGCAGCCGGAAACATCCCGAACGGGAACTCCGCGACGCCAAGGTATGGACACAGAAATGGCTCGATACGCGCGAGCGCATGTCGAAAATCAACCAGGGCGGCCAAAAAGAAGTGCACTTCGGGCGCTGGAAAGAGAACCACCTCGATTGCGCCTAATATCGCTTCCGGAATTTGCGCTGTCTGAAGCATCGCGACGCTCACCATCGATGCCATCAAGCGCACTGTGGCCGAATTGGGTAAGCCCGAGAGCGAACAGGACCTGGCGTTATGCCGGAGCCTGGTCGAGGCATGCTTCGCCAGCGAGGACTATGCAGAGGGCCTCCGTGCGTTCTCGGAAAAGCGCATTCCTCAGTTCAAGGGCGTTTGATCGTAGGTTCGGGGGCAGAAAAGGTGATTGCGAACGAACAAGAAAGGCAAGATCAAGGGACGGTTTATAGTTCAAGACAAAGTTTAGGAATATAGTTTGCGAGATTGCTGACGCTCAACTGCGCAGAGCGTCGAACGCCGAACCGCGAACGGGAGAAGGCCTCGTGGCGCGCTGCTCCTCGGAGCGCTGTGGAAAAACCAACGCCAAGGGCGTTGCTGAACTCAGGCCGGGGTTGGGCCGCAGGGCCTACCCCGGATTAGGTTGGTTGAGTAGTCCTTATCCTGAAAGGATTATTGATCCTGCCGTACCTAGCAGGCGGCCGATCTGAAGCTTGCATCTGCATTCAGAATGACTTTCCTACCTACGAAAGCTTTAACCACTTCGCCATGCCTATCAGAAAAGTCACTGTTTCCCGAAACGACAGCCTTTACGAGCTGGTTCCGGATATCGCTCGCTTACCGAACGGAAAACTCATCTGCGTGTACCGCGAGAGCGATGGACACACCGTCCGCACCTACTCCGCCATCGCCTACCGAACCAGCATGGACGGAGGAGAGACATGGTCGGAGCGCTCTGCGCTGGTGGAGGCACACCTGAACGCGGATGACGTCGTGCTGAAGTGGAATTGTCCGCGCATCCAGAGGCTCTCCGATGGCCGCCTTCTGATCCTCTGTGACGTGTTCCCGTCTCCTCCAGACGAAAGGACTGATTTGCGCGAGTCCCACGTCGTCTTCTGGTTCAGTGACGATGAAGGCCTGACCTGGTCCGAGCCGCGACATACAAACGTATACGGAATCGTGCCCGACCGCGTCGTCGAGTTACCGTCAGGGGATTGGTTATTGGCAACGCATCTGGCTATGGAAGGCGATGTCCATCGCGATAGGTTCGCGATTTCGGGGGAGGGACCAAAACTAGCTGAGATTGCGTTTCGCTCTTCCGATCAAGGAAAATCCTGGGAGGGCCCGGTCATTGTCGGCCGCGACCCCCGATATAATCTCTGCGAGGGGAGTATTCTGCAGCTTCCCGATGGCGAGCTTGTCTGCTACCTGCGCGAGACTTCGGGTCGCAATATTCCCGGAATGAAGGCATTCTCAACCGACGAAGGACGAACCTGGGACGGCGTCTACCCGACCCCTATGGACGGTTGTCATCGTCCCGTAACCGGCATTCTTCCCAGCGGAAGGATACTTACAACCTATCGCTACCGACAACCGGGAACATCCCGGTATCACGCGGCCAGCCAGTCAGCCGAGGCCACCTGGAACGAAGACGTGATTTCCTACTGGGCAAGAAACACGTTTGCTTACCTGGAAACCGAGGAGAGCTCCAGAGCCCGCAAAATCGAGGACCAGGGAGGGATCATCCGTCCCATCGACTTTGATCGCAGCAAGCGGTCAGATGGAGGCTACACCGGATGGGTTGTGCTGCACGACGGTACGATCTTCTGCGTCAACTATATTGTTGACGACGCCCCCATGGCGCAGATCCGGGGCTACTGGTTCCGCGAGGAGGACTTTTAGCAATCTGTCGGCAGAAGCCGTGATGCGCAAATTCGCGGAATCACGGCATGCGAACATTCTTAGTAGGGCGAAGCGTCACTACTGAGCCGCTGGCCGCGGCACACGGCTCAGCTTGGACGCCGCCCTACCTTTTCTCATCCGCTACGCGTGAATAAGCGGTGTAACATGCATCCGAATGCCCGCTGTCAACGTATATAGGTTGATGGCACGGCAACAAAGGATCGTGGCGATCGCTTTCTTCTGTCTTCTGGGGGCAGCAACCTTCTGTGCCGGTAGGCACGCTTCATCCCAGCCCGACCCATTCGGCGGTTCTGAGATAACAGGGAGCGGGTGGCACAGATCGGATTGGTTCGGATTCTACAATGCGGATTTCTGCCCCTGGATCAATCAGCGGGAGCATGGCTGGATGCTTCTCGCCGAGAGCGAGCCTGATCCGCAGGGCGACAGTGTCTGGATGTGGACGCCGGACTTCGGGTGGATCTGGACGAATTCCGCCATCTATCCCTTTCTGTTCCGCTCCGCTGATCAGGCCTGGCTTTTTTATTATCGCGAACCCGCCAATCCGCGCTGGTTCCTCAACCTGAACACGCTGCGAAGTGAATCACCCGACCCGGTGCGGATACTCGCCCTCGGCGATTCCTATACCATCGGAGAATCCGTTGCTGAATCCGGGCGCTCCATCGGAGAATCCGTTGCTGAATCCGGGCGCTGGCCGGTGCAGTTCGCCAACCTTCTCCGAGAGAGAGGATTGACCGTCGAGGGGCCTCGAATTATCGCACGCACCGGCTGGACAACGACCGAGATGCTACTGGCTGTGGAATCCGCCGACCTGACTCCGCCCTATGAGCTGGTAACGCTCCTGATCGGAGTAAACGATCAATTCCGCGGACTGAGCCTGGAGGGCTATCGAGAAAACTTCGCGACCGCGCTCGATCGAGCGATCGAGCTGGCGGGCGGTGACCGAAATCGGGTGATTGTGCTTTCAATTCCAGACTATGCCGTCACTCCCTTCGCAAGGGCTTTTGGACTGACCGGAATCGGACCGATGATCGATGCTTTCAACGAGGCCAATTTCAGCATTACGGAAGCAGCCGGAGTTCACTACATTGATGTTACCCCGATTTCGCGCAAGGGGGCGACGGATCCAACCTTTATCGCCTTCGATGGCCTCCATCCATCCGCAAGCATGTATGCGGAGTGGTCCCGGCTGGCGCTTCCCAAAATGGAAGCGGTGTTCAATTTGCCGGAGGGAACGCTACGGTGATGTTGGCAGCCGGTTTCGGCAAGGCTTCGGAAGCGATTGCCGTTCGCTCGTCAAAAACCGACCTAATCCAATAGGGGGGGAGACATTCAGCTACCTGTTCGGCGCTTCTTTTTCTACCCTCTCCATGTACTCGCGAAATTTGGCGGCGTACTGATCCAAGACAGATTCAGCATCGGGCGCGCTCCCGCTCTGGTGAATGACTTCGACCGAGAAATAACCGTCGAAATCGTCGCGGCTGAGCAACTGCAGGGGAGCGAAATGATCGATCGTTCCCTCTCCCAGGGCACCAACGACCATACGTCCATCGACGATCCTTCCGTCGTGTGCATGAACATGGCGCACATGATGCTTAAGCTCCCCATAGGTTACAGCGGGGCGCTCCAGAATCCGTTGAGGATGCATAATGTCCCAAATTACGCCAAAATTGGCGTGGTCAATTCGCTCCGCAACCGCCCTCACCGGCGCCGAGCAGATCCAATCATCGTGAGTTTCGAGAAGGACGCTGACTCCACGCTGAGCGGCATGTTCGAGAACCTCGCTATAACCTTCCACGACGTAGTCCACCACGCTGCTGAGTTCCACGCTATGATCCCTACTCCCACCAAAGGTGCGAATCAATGGCGACGAAAGGTTGGCCGCCAAGTCGATATACTGATGTAACTGGTCGATATGGGTGGCACGTTCTTCACGGTCCGGAACAGCCATCGTGACCCCGGTTGCCAGGCAACAGATCTCGAGACCGGCATCGGACATCTTGCGCACCACCTCACTGCGCTCGGAAGCGCTCAGAGAAAGTTCGATACCACAGGCGTGATTCCACTCAACCCGTGGTTCCAAGCCCGAAAATCCGAGCCGCCGCATGGCCTTTATGATGGTGTCGAGATCCCAGTCAGGACAAACGCTCGTCATTGTCGCGAGTTTAATCATGATTTTTCCAACTGCCAGGGTGTAGACAATGCCGTCCAAGTGTCATTTCTCGCCGAGGACTCTCAAATTCGAATATCGAAGCCCAAAACACGAAACAATATGCAAAGAATCCAAATAAGAATGTCCGAAACCAGGGCAAAGTGATTCGTGATTGGTAGTTTAGCGTGCGATTCGGACTGGTTTGCGACGGCTAACCACGGCACTATACGCATCTGAATTGATATTGCACTCAAGTGAGTAAAGGCGGTCTAGTCTAATCAACGTATGAAAATCGATCTGGCCCAGAGAATTAACGATCTAGGAACAGAGTCCGCATTTGCCGTTTCGCTGGACGCGGCCGCGCACGCGGAAAAGGGGAATCGCGTCTACCCATTCCACATCGGCGATATCGATATTCGCACCCCGGACAATATCATAGAGGCGGCACACCGGGCAATTCTCGACGGTCGAACCGGTTATAATCCCTCCGCCGGCATTCTTCCTCTGCGCGAAGCGCTGGCCGAGAGAGTGGGCCGAGACCGTGGAGTTCGCTATAGCGCAGAAAACGTCTCCATTCAACCGGGAGGTAAGCCGATCATCAGCAAATTCCTACTCGCTTTAATGAATCCGGGAGAAGGCGTCCTCTATCCCAATCCTGGATTCCCCATATACGAATCGCAGATCCGATTCTTGGGCGGAAAGCCACTTCCCTACGGGTATACCTTCACCGGCGCAGGATTCGAAATCAACCGTGACGAGATTGAATCAGCGATCGATAGCCACACTCGAGCGATCATCTACAACAATTATCAGAATCCATTGGGCGCCGAATCCAGCGATGAAGAAATGGCCTGGCTGGCCGAGCTTGCCATCAGCCGGAACCTCTGGGTGCTGTCGGACGAAGCCTATTTTCACATACTCTACGAGGGAACACCGAAAAGCATCGTATCTCTACCGGGTATGCAGGAGCGGAGCGTCATCGTTTATACATTCGGAAAGACTTATGGTATGACCGGGTGGCGTCTGGGAGCGGGGATCGCACCGGCAGCGGTGGCGGAGGTCTTTCATAAGCTTAACCTAAACCAGGAATCGTGTACGAACCATTTCATTCAGTATGCCGGAATCGAGGCCATAACGGGGGACCAGTCCGGTGCAAACATGATTTTGAATACCCTGCGGGACCGGCGGGATGCACTCTTTGAAGCCCTCACCACCATCGACGGCGTACGCCTATTCAAACCCAATTCCACCTTTTACCTGTTTCCCGACATCACGGCGGTATACCATCGTCTGGGCGCCTGCTCGCTGGAGGAGTTCCGGTTGCGTACCATGGAGGCGACAGGGGTAGCTTTCTGCACACGCGAACATTTCGGCACTCCTCCTGCAGGAGAGACGCGCATGTTTGTCCGATTCGCGTTTGCCGGCATATCGGTCGCATCCATCACCGAAGGAATCGCACGGCTCCGAGAGCTCTGGCATGGCTGACTTGCGCAGGCGGGTTCACCGACGTGAACTATGGATGCAATTGGCTCGGCGTTGCAGCTATAGCGCGCCGGAGTTAGCGCGATCCTGCGAAATGAACCTGCGTCGCTTGCAGCGCCATTTCCAAGAGGACTTCGGGCGCAGTCCGCAGGAATGGCTCAACGAGCAACGAATGATAGCAGCACGTTACTTGATTCTGGAGGATCGGTCGGTCAAGGCAATCAGTCTGGAACTCGGATTCAAGCAGACCTCACATTTCTGTCGCGAATTCAAGCGCTGTTACGGGTTTACTCCAACCGGATTTGCAGACCGCATGCAGAAGAACCTGACTCCATGAGCTACCAGCCTGGCGGCTAAGTCCGAAAGGCTGGTAGCATTAAGAAAATGCGCATTACTGGTGGAAGAGCCAAAGGCATACTCCTGAAGGCACCGAATTCCCCTACTCTTCGTCCGGCCATGGACCGCATGCGTCAGGCGGTGTTCTCATCGCTGGGACCGGTAGTCAGCGGAGTCCATGTACTTGACCTGTTCGCGGGAACGGGAAGTTACGGTCTGGAGGCGCTTAGTCGCGGCGCCCAAGCCTGCATTTTTGTAGAAAAGGGAGGTGACGGTAATATGCAGGGACCCCCGCTGCATTCAAGCGCTGCGAGAGAACGTGAAGATCGTGGCAAAAAGCATGCGTTGCGAGAACCCGGAGGTGACGGTAATATGCAGGGACGTGCTCAAATGGCGGATGGTCCCGGAGGAAGGGGCGGACCTCATCTTCGTAGATCCACCGTACTCGATGTTAAGTCTTGTTGAGGAAAAGCTTAGGCCGATGCTGGCAACCTGGATAAAACCCCACCAGGATGCCCGGTTGATCGTTGAAATGCAGGGAGACCAGGAATTTCTCCCGGACGGATTCACCATTGGAAAGCGTCTGGGGAGGGGCAGAAAGGATCC
Source organism: Opitutales bacterium (assembly GCA_963665345.2). Lineage (GTDB taxonomy): Bacteria > Verrucomicrobiota > Verrucomicrobiia > Opitutales > CAXXNP01. The sequence continues at coordinate 918,296 of OY762281.2, read as the reverse complement.
CACCGTATCGATCTATCGTTGGTCGGGCTGAAGCACGGGACCGGCGATGCATTGTCCCTGACGGACCGCCTCACAGAAATCCCATCCGCATGGCGAGCATGCTGAGACCGACCAAACAAGCGGTTTCGGTCCGGAGCACGCGTTGATTGAGTACTAGAACAGTCGGACCGGAAAGACATGGAGGCAACGCAGCGTGTGTCGATACGCACCGTCCTGCTAATCAGCCACCCTCTGAGCGGCATCGGCGTCAATGGCGTCTTTGATTCGATTCAACGTGCCTGAGGTGCGCTTCTTAATCTCAGGCAAAGCGGCAGGCTCCGGCACATCTTCGCGAGCGAACAGGTAAAATTTGATCTTGGGCTCCGTTCCGCTTCCGCGCACCGCGTAGGAATAGCCGTTATCCAGCGTATAAAAAAAGAAATCCTGCGCGGGAATCTGATCACCGTCCTCATCGTGGATCTCGTCTCGCGCGAAATCAAGGCGGCTGGTGACAACAAAATCCTCGACCATCTCAGGAGGTGATTCCCTGTATGAGTCGAGGATCTTCTTAATCTTTTCCGCTCCCAAAGCACCCTCGTAGTAGAGGTTAAGCTGGTCTTCCTTGAAGTAACCATAGCGAAGATAAATCTCCGCCAAGTACTCGGAAAAGCTCTTTCCCTGACAATTGAGGAAGGCGGCCAGTTCACAGAACATGAGCACGGCCGCATTCCCGTCCTTGTCCCGCACCCGATCGCTGCCGAGGTAGCCGTAACTCTCTTCGCAGCCAAAGACGTAGAAGGTGCTGTATTGCTGGAGAAGCTCAGCACGTTTAGGTGTGAGCGTGGCATCATAGTCAAGCCCTATGCCTGTCGCCCCTAAGAGCCCTGAAATCAGAGATTGCTCATATCTGAGCAGCTTTTCGCCGATCCACTTGAATCCAGTCAAGGTGTTGATAACCTTTAAGCCGTGCGTTTTCGCAATCGTGTCCTGCAGCGGCGTCGTGACAAAGGTTTTCACCAGGGCTGCGGAACGCGTACCGTTCGAGGGCAACCAGCCGAGCCGCTTCAACGTCGTAATGCGATATTCTGCGAGCAGGGCTCCGACCAAATTACCGGTCAGCAAAACCATGGAACCGTCCTCCCCGCGTACCGCCACACCCATGCGGTCGCAATCGGGATCCGTGGCAACCACCAGGTCGGCCCCTACCTGGTCAGCTTTCTCAATGGCCAGGCTTAAGGCCTCAGCGTTTTCCGGATTGGGGGAAGCCACGGTAGGAAACCGGGGATCCATTTCCATCTGCTCCTCCACCAGCACCGGCTCGATACCGAACCGCTCGAGCGCGGGAACTCCCATGACGCCCCCAGTCCCGTGAATGGGTGTAAATACCACCTTGGGACGGTTGGATTCGACAAGCGCGCGGTCGAGAACATTCTCTTCCAAAATCTCGAGATAGTCTTCATCAACGGATGCCGGGAGGACGACGACTCCTGAAAGCTGTTTTCCGAGGAATTCACTTAGCTCATCCAATTCGACTTTGTAAACCTCGTCGATGATGCCCTCGGCGTGCGGCGATACGACTTGAGCGCCATCGCAGAAGTAGACTTTGAATCCGTTGTCGTGCGGAGGGTTATGACTTGCCGTGATCACGACTCCGGCGGTGGCATTGAGGTGGCGAACAGAAAAGCTGAGCTGTGGCGTGGGTCGTGGTCCATCGAAAATCATTGCCAATCCGCCCAACCGTGTCCAAGTCGATGCCGCCAATTCGCAGAAATGGGAGGAGAAGTGGCGGACGTCATGGGCGATAACCAAGCGAGGCGTCTCAAACTGTTCGGACTGGGCAGCCAGGTAGCACCGGCAGTAGCGGTACAATCCAATGGTCGCCCGGATAATGTTGAAATCGTTCAAGACAGCGGTGCCGACGGCAGGATGCTCGGGAGCCCCGGCATCCGTGGGCGTGCCTAGTTCGCCCTGGGCAACGCGGCGACCGATGGTTCGTCCCCGCATACCACCCGTCCCAAATTCCAGGTACTTAAAAAAGCGGTCATTCAACTCCTCCCAGGCGCAGGAGGTGACGAGTTCGTCGATGCTCGATCTGGCCCAATCAGGCAGGAAACTCGAGCCTGCCCATGCTTCCAGGTTACGCGCGGCTGTTTTTAATAACAACCCGGAATCTCTTGCCTCACTGACGGTTTCCATTATGCTCATCGTCGCTACTACCCCTACCCCAAGTTTCGAATTCAGTACGTTGCACCGGGCACGGGTGTCGGTCACCCCAGGTAAAGATCCGCGTCCAAATCCGGTTTCGGATGCAGCGCGTGCCAGCGCTGGGAAAACTGCTCTTCGCTAAACGCAAACAGCGGGCTGATTTCAATAGCAGAGGGCGGCAATCCCTCCTTGTCCAGCGTCAACGCCGCACCTGCATGCTTGAGCCACGCCGTCGCCAGCCGAATCTGCCCCTCGCGCGAAGTCCGCGGGGAATCGAGACCCTCAGCATTTTTCACCGGACTGAATTCATGGGATCGCCTGGTCTCCACCACAATCGGGTGGTTGGCCAGGGGCAGGGCATCAAAAACAAACATTTCGAACTTGAGGGCGTTCGGTTGAGTTGGCCTGACGGCGTTTCCGGACCGATCAATGAACGGCACCTTCTTGACAGCCCCATGGAATGGAAGCTGATTCGCGTCGCTACACGCTCCGCCGATACGTTCCACGAACGCCCGGTTCAGCAGGTGAATCGCGACGCTCCCGGCACGAAACTTCAGGGCGCCGTCCGACTTCAATGCGTTCGTCAATTCGTCCGGCATATCGCTGTACTCAATCACCACAAGGTGCCCGTTCTGGACACAAAATTGGCCTACCTTCTCGCCCGGATAGGTCTTTGCCACGATCTTACTGGACATTTCCGAGGCGCCTTCGAGATGAAACCCGATAAATTCCGGATCCATACATTGAACCAATGGGTTGTCGACCTGGAAGTAGCTGATGGCGTCGATACCTCGGTCCCTCATCATCTCGGTCGCGCCACTGCGCACCAAGGCCCGCAAAGAACCTCCATGGCCATCGGGGCTCATGGCAATACGCTCTTTGGATTGCATGAGAATGCTGCCTTCGAAATCAACTGCGGGCATCCTGCCCTGCGTAATGAACACAATATCGTCAGGGGGTAGACTGAAATTCCGATGGGACTCGAAGAACTCTCGGGTGGCGCCGTCGTTGTCCGTGCTGGTCATAATAAACCAGGGAATGGGGACACCGAAATAATCCGACACCGCCATTATCTTTTCCGCAAAGACCTGGAAAAGTGTCTTCGCCTTCAGCGGCGTGACGGGAAAGGTGCCCTTGGGAGCGTCAAACCCCAATCGCGTTCCCTGCCCCCCAGCCACCGTGAAAGCAGCCACACGTCCGGCCCGTAAGGCATCCTCGCCGGCATCCCGGGCTCGCGCCCAGGCGGTGGGATCTCCTCCGTTTTCCGGCCGCGCGATCAGGGGCGCCGGTTGCAAGTCCCGAAGATCGCGATGGTCGGGGCCGACCGCGGCCACATGCTCCCTGACGAGTAGCGTCAATTCCTCGAGGTCGATCTCTGCGGCGTCTCTCAGAAGGTTTTCACGACCGCCCTGGTCGAGGTGATCCCAAAAAGCAAAGACATGCTCCTGACCGGCCTGGGCGAAAGCAGCCCTGAGATTCTCCCCTGCACCCTTCATGGCTTGCGCTGCTGCGCTCCGCCGCGTGTGGGCGAGCTTTAGTGTGGTTTCTCGCAATTAACTTCACACTAGTGTCGTGTCCGACACTAAAACGCGTCGAATCGAAATATCAATTCGTCCGGGCGGGAGTAATCAAGCTTCAGCCTGGCGATTCGCTCGACGACCGCCGCGTCTTCGCGGAGAAGATGGAGGTAGGCCGAATGCTCCTCTAATCGCTTACTAATATCCTCGAGCGACCGTCGATACTCCTGCTCTTTTTTCAGGAAGTAGGCGTATTCCCGGTACTTACTCGCAGAAATCGAAATCGACCCCACGAGAATAAATCCAAAAAGCAGAAAGAGAAAGACAAGGGCACCTTTCATCAGGCGAGAGACTAGCTTCGGCATGGCCATTGGATTAAAGTGGATTATAGCGGAACCGAAATGCGAAAACAAGCCGAGATGTTGGCCCTGTCAATGTCAAAGAATTTAACCTCGCCGCGAGCCCGTGCAAGGGCAACTTCATGCTGCCCGTGCAACTTCAGCAGAATGCTCTTTGCTTTGCCCGCGTGGACGCTTAGGATAGTGCCAGTCCATTTATGTACAAGGAGTTCTACGGTTTTCGGGAGATGCCCTTCAACATCACGCCCGATCCAAAATTTCTCTTCCTCAGTCCAACCCGCCATGAAGCGCTGATGCACCTGCGCTATGGCATTCACGAGAAGAAGGGGTTCATTGTCCTTACCGGTGAAGTCGGTTGCGGCAAAACAACGCTCTGCAGGAAGCTCCTGGAAGAACTCGATTCGGAGCGCTACGACACCGCTTTGATACTGAATCCCCGCCTTACCGAAACCCAGCTCCTGCGATCAATTCTCCAGGAACTGGGGGAAGATTCAAAGGGCCGCAGCCGTGCCGATCTATTAACCCGCCTGAACCACGTTCTGTTGGAGAGAATCAATAACCACAAGGACATCGTGGTTATAATCGACGAATCACAGAATCTCGGATTCGAAGCGCTTGAGCACCTGCGGCTGCTATCGAACCTGGAAACGGATAAGCAGAAGCTTCTCCAAATCATCTTGTTGGGGCAGCCCGAACTGAAGGAAAAGCTCACCCAGAATCGCCTGCGGCAGCTCCGCCAGCGGATTCTCGTTAATTATGAACTTTCTCCGCTTACGTTTGAAGAGACCCGACACTACATCCATCATCGCTTGACGCTGGCTGGGGGCATGGGGCGCCCAAAATTCTCGAAGTGGGCCTACAGGAAAGTCTACAAGGCAAGTCATGGTATTCCCCGATTGATCAACAATATATGTGACAAATCCATCCTCTCATCCTTTACTCGCACCTCCGATACCGTCATGTATACGGACGTTCGCCGGGCCGTGAAGGAGCTTCACTTGAAATGAGTCTGATCAACGACGCGCTTAAGAAGACCCAGCGGACACGATCCGGGCCGTCCCCTCCGCCTCCACCGCCCTTCCGACAGCCGCCACCGCCTACCTCTTCCGAGAGGCGGGCGGACATGCTCAAGTTATTTTGCGCATTGATCATTATTGCCGGGATCATGGGGGGCGGCGTGGCCTATGTCGTGATGAAGTTTTCGGGAGGAACGGAGGTCGCTCTGCAGACCGAGGATGGCTCGACTGCACCGCCGGCGGCGCCCGTGCCTAGCGAATCGCACCCACCCCCAATCGCGCGAGCGGATCCCCGAACACAGCCGTCACCCAGCCCAGCTCCGCCGACAGCACCTCCGGTTCCGCTTCCGTCGCCCCCGCATCTGCCATCGAAACCAGTGGTGCCGGTCGGCTTGGCGAGCGTGCCCGAGCCATCCCTCCCCTCCCGCCAGGGCGCGCCGCCAGAGGTTCAGCGCAGTGCCGATGCCGCCACCCAACCCCCACGCCCTCAACCGCGTCCGAAAACCGTTATCGGGGTTACGCGGCAAGTAGTGGCTAAAGGCAACGCCAACATGGCACGGGTCGACAACGTGCTCGCCTCCGAGGTTCCCACGGTTGAGAATGCTCCTCCTACGACGGTGGAACCAAATGGCTCAGCAACTCCTTCTTACCCCAGTGCTGCGCCCGCGGTGGTCAAGGTTCGGGCCACGCCCAAGCCTCCATCCTTCCCGCCGGTTGTGCAATCGCGGGAACCCGTTTCCGTATCAGCACCCGCAGCCAAACGGTCTTCATCGTCGGCGAGTAAGACGGAATATCTTCCTCGTTCGAATCCGGTAAACCAGAAACCGCGGATTCAGCCGGGAAAAGTGGCTTATACGGTACCGAAGTCCCTTCCCAGTTCAGGTTCTCTTACCTTGGACGATCCGAATAAGCGGGTGGTTTCTGCTAGTCAAAACCTCGCTGCTCAGAATAAGATTGTCCTGAAATTTCTCGATGAGATCAATGTAAGGGGAGTCAAACTGGCTGGGGAAAACAGCAAGGTCTTGATGAACAACAAGGTCTTCCGAGTTCATAATACCGTGAACAATGAGTTCATGCTCAAGATAATGGAAATCAAGCAACACGAGATTGTGTTCGTTGATCATGCCGGAGTCACCTACACCAAATTCTTCTGATCCTGGGCAGGAAGCGTCAAAACCCAGGTTGCGGTTGTCGCTCAACAAGAAATCCGAGGGCGACGACAAGACGCCGGCGGAAGCACCGTTGGCACCCAGCGAAAAACCATCGGAGCCCGATAAGAAATCGAGTGGAGCCCAGCCATCCGAGGGTAGCGGAGCCGCTCCTAAACCGAGGATGTCCCTGGGTCTGAAATCGGCCAAGCCGAAGGCAGAGGTCGCCCCTGCCACCAAAGCGGAATCGGAGCCGGCTGCACCCAAGAAACCGGGGCTTGGCATCAAAAAAACGCCACCTGCCGAACCCGCCGGGGATGAAGAAAGCGACGGGCTGGTTTCCGATGCCTTCACAGTGGAAGCCAAGCCCCCCCCGGCGGGGGGAGAGAAACCTTCTCCGATGAAACTCGGTCTTAAGCAACCCAGAACTCCAGCAGCAGAAGCACCCGAATCGAAACCTGACCGCCCCGCGGCTGACGAATCCAAGGCGGAACCCGCGGCAAAACCAAAACTCACGATCGGAGGAGCAAAGCCCGAGGCGACCCCTCCCGCAGCAGAACCTGCGGCACCCAAGCCGACCGGTGGCACTCCGCCCCTCAAGAAGACCGGAGATCCGCCGGGCTCAGCTCCGAGTCAGCCTTCAGCTCCCGGCCCACCAAAGCAAGAAGGTGGCCCGAAGCCCCCTGGATCTCCTTTGAAAGGCGCCCCTGGCCCACCGAAGCCGGCGGGAGGTCCTCCCTCGCCGACGGCGAAACCGCCCGTTCCGGCGAAGCGACCGTCGGCCCCTCAGGCCAAGGAAGAAAAGAAGCCGGAAGAAGTAGCGGAGGAGAAGAAACTTTCGATTGTCGGCATACTCAAGGCTCTGTTCGCCTTAGTCATGATTGGAGCCCTCTGCACTTGGGGAATTTCGGTCGCCCTCAAAAAATGGAAGTCGGGCGACGCACCTGAGCCGGAAAGTAAAGGTATCGGAGCTTTGGTTACCGAGACTATTGCAACGGCCGAGGGAAGAGCCGCCGAAGCCGATGCTATCACTGAGGCGGGCATGGATCAAGGCGCAGCGGCGACGCCCCAATTGCCGACCAAACCGGCGACCGCTCCCACCATACCCGAAACTGTGAAACCGGCCGCCCCAGAGGCACCCGCGGTAGCACAGAAGGCAGGCCCGGCCGATGTGGATCAGAGCCAGATCGCGGCGTTTGTCGGTTCATTGAATATCTCCGCCATACGCCCCCCTCGCGCCATGATTAACAACCGGCTTTACCGGCCCAATGACATCGTGAATGAAGAGCTCGGCTTGCGATTTCTCGGAATCGACACGCAAAGATCACGTCTGGTGTTCGCTGGTCCACAGGGCAAGCGCCACTATAAGGAATTTTAGTGGAGTGTCCGACACTAGCCTGAAGTTCCCGGGACGTCACCGTGAAAATCCGGACAGTATTCAGGCACCAGATGCTGCAATGCTCGTTTGACCTCCTCATTTTTCAAATTCGCCACTCGCGCAGCTAGTTGATCGAGGTCGCGCTGCAGTATCTCATAGCACGGAGGATCCGCACAAAATCGCAGGATTTTGCGATGCGTAGTGGGTAGCAGCGTTTCGCCTACCTGTTGAAGCTCCTCGAATAGCTTCTCTCCCGGCTTTAATCCCGTAAATTCAATGCCAATGTCGACTCCCGGTCGAAATCCACTCAGTTCGATCATCTGGCGCGCTAGTTCCTGAATTCTGACCGGCTCTCCCATGTCCAGAACGAGGATATCACCGGCCGCACCCTGAGTGGCACCCTGCAAGACCAGGCCGACCGCTTCGGACACGGTCATGAAGTAGCGCGTAACGTCCGGATGGGTAACGGTTACCGGCCCGCCCCCAGCGATCTGGCGACGGAAAATGGGAACCACGCTCCCCGACGAATCCAGCACGTTGCCAAACCGGACGGCCATAAACCGAATGGTGGTATCGTGGCTGCCTTGCTTCGCCTGCAAATACATCTCCGCTAGCCGCTTAGTGGCCCCCATCACGCTGGTGGGATTGACCGCTTTGTCGGAAGAGATGAGCACGAATCGGCTTATTCGCTCCTCACTGGCGATATCGGCCAGGCGCGCCGTAGCCAGGGTGTTATTTCTTAAGGCCTCCGCGGCCTGCCGCTCCATGAGAAATACGTGCTTGTGAGCGGCTGCATGGAAGAGTGTAGCCGGTCCGTGTTCACGGATGATTTCACGCATGCGGGGAGCGTCCTGAACGTCACCGATCTGAGGGATGACGAGATCTCCGTAACCCTCCTCAAGGAGGAGTTGCTCGGTCTGAAACAACTGCACCTCTGATCGATCCAGGGCCACTAATCGGGAAGGGCCATAGGTTGCGATCTGACGACAAAGCTCAGCACCTATACTGCCCCCAGCGCCAGTCACCAGAACGGAGTGGTCTTCAATCAGCTCCCTGATGTTCTCCGAATCCAGCTCGACCGGATCCCTCCCCAGCAGATCAGCGATATCAACTGGTCGAACGCGGTTTGCTCGCACTTTGCCCGTTGTCAGTTCGGCCAGCGAAGGGACGGTCTCGGCCGAAAGACCATGCTCCCTGGCCAGATCGATGATTTCGCGTATCCGTCCGGCCGAGGCACTGGGCATGGCAATGACAATGCCATCGAGCCCGAACTTCTGCTTTACAACGCCCAGGTTGTCAGGGCTGTCCACGACCCGGATTCCATGGATGTGGCGGCGCCACTTGCTACGATCGTCATCAAGAAAGGCAATCGGTCGAATGGCGATAGCTTTTCTGGCCAGGAGATCCGCGCAAACCTGAGCTCCGGCATCACCGGCACCGACAATAGCGACTCGTTTTCCCTTCTCTGCAGAACGGCTCTGGCCGAAGGTTCGTCGCTCGCGAACGGTCCGCAGACCGATCCGCACACCACTGATCATAAGAAACGAAATGATAAAATCACTCAGTATGACGCTGCGGGGTGGAACGTAGTACCCTCCCGTCATGAACCAGATGTAGACCAACAGCACACTGCCCGTGCCAAGAGCCAGCAACAGCCGATACATGTCCGGCATGCGGAAAAATCCCAACAGTCCGCTGAAGTGACCATAGCAGAAAAGAACCAACAGCTTCAGAGGAATAATCCAGGCCAGATTATAGGGAATTAAGGGAAGGTAATCCGGCGAGATCTCAAAATCGAAGCGGAGGGCGTATCCAAGACACAAACTCAACGCGAAGATAACCGAATAGCTGGCTGCCAGAAGCGCTAAGCCTCCCGGCACGACGTGTCGAAAGAGGGCGCCGATTACCTGCGAGACTTCCTTCATCAGGTCAGTTGCGAAAGCTCTTTTGAATAACCTCGATCACCCGATCGAGATCTGATTCGGTGAGAGCGGAGCCCGAGGGAAGACACAAACCGGTACGGAACAGCTCATCAGACACACCGGAACCATAGCGGGAACAACCGGAGTATAGGGGCTGCAGATGCAGCGGTTTCCAGATAGGTCGCGCTTCGATGTCGGCTCGTTCGAGATTCCGACGAACCATGTCGGTGGTTGTGCCGGACGCTTCCGGGTCGATAGTCAGACATGTCAACCAACGGGTAGCTGTCCCATAGTCAGCTTGCGGCATAAACCGCACCCCCGGCAATCCGCTCAAAGCCTCAAAATAACGAGAAAAAATCCTTTGGCGAGCCGCAATGCGCTCATCCAAGACCGTCAGTTGTCCTCTCCCGATAGCGGCCAGAACATTGCTCAGGCGGTAGTTAAAGCCTAGCCGTGAATGCTCGTAGTGCGGGGCAGGGTCCTTTGCCTGGGTGGCCAGGTGTCGAGATTTCACGGCCAGATCTTCATCCGCCGTAACCAGCATGCCCCCTCCACCACAGGTGATAATCTTGTTGCCATTGAAGGAAAATATTCCCGCACGGCCAAAGGTGCCCACGGATCTACCCTTATAGGTCGCACCGAGAGCCTCCGCCGCATCTTCGATTATTGGGAGATCGTATTTCATGCCTATTCGCGCGATGGCATCCAAATCCGCACTCTGCCCGTATAGGTGAGTCACCAAGATGGCACGAATCCGGCTACCCTTAGACAACCGATCGGAAATCGCTTCCTCGAGAATTGCGGGATCCATATTCCACGATCGGGGTTCACTGTCCACGAATACAGGTTCGGCGCCCTGATAGCGTACCGCGTTGGCTGAGGCCACAAAGGAGAGCGTGGAACAGATGACTTCATGGCCACTCGTGATTCCGGCCAGAATCATGGAAAGGTGCAAGGCCGCAGTACCCGAGCTGAGTGCTATGGCATGGGGCGTGCCCACTCGATCGGCGAACTCGCGTTCGAACTCATCCAAGTGGGGCCCAGCCGGGGCAATCCAATTGCTGGCGAAGGCTTCCTGAACGAACATCATCTCCTTTACGCCTAGATGGGGCGGAGAGAGGTATAGCCGTGATTGCTTCAAAATTCAGGGGGCCGCCGGCTCAACGGCCAGGCAGAGATCGTGCAGGTGGCCCAATACAGTATAGAATCCCTTATATCTAGAAAGGTCCGAAAAGGAGTGGTTACTCGAAAGGCGGACGAAAAATTGCTCCCGCCGTTGATTGAGCCCGTTTCGGTAGAGATCGATCAAAGCTACGCTCCAGGGAGGGCGATTGCCGAACCGGCCATAGGAGAAGGCCTTTTTGCCCACAATGTGCCAGAAAAATACGTATTGCAGCAGGTCCTCTTTCGCAAAAATACGCCACTGCCCTGGAATCAAGTCGCCCCTCTTGGTCTCGGGCGCAACCTCGAATTTCATGGCACGGCAGCGCCAACCGACACGCGTCCAACATCTATCGGGACTGTGGGCATTAACCAGCCGGACAGGCATCTTCCCTGGCTTCCAATAGGCAATATAGACCGTGAATCGGACCGGACCCCGAGAATATTCGTGGTAAACGAAATCATCGAAATTCAGCGATCGTGTGGCTTGGTTCCGCACTGCTTCTGTCTCCCCGAGAGGCAACGCTTTTACTGTCCACCCGGAAATTTCGCCTGGAAGATGCTCAGTCAGGGAACCGCTTAGTGTGGGTTGAGGAAGGGGTGCCCAGGCGGCGTAGACCTGGAGACCTACAACGGCGCAGAGAACGACGCCTCCGATTCCCAAATTGACGAATTTCGCGGTCACGGGGCAGATGCGGGCTTCATGACGTTTCGCCTATGATTCGAGCCGGCACCCCCCAAGCCTTTACGCCGGCGGGAATCGATTTCAGCAACACGGCGCCGGCCCCGACCACACTTCCTGCGCCGATACTGACACCCGGCCCGACCTTCGCTCCAACTCCGAGCAACACAGAATGTTCCACGGTTACATCTCCGCAAAGAGTACAACCCGGCGAAACGTGGCAGAAGTCACCAATATCGGAATCGTGATCGATGGAGCTGGCGGTGTTGATGATAGTATGCGCGCCAATCCGGCTTCCCGCATTGATGATTGCGTTCGGCATAACCACGGTACCTTCCCCAATTTCAACATTAGATCCCATTTGAACTGATGGATCGACCGCACTGACAAACCAATGGCCCTGTGTTTTGAGCAACGAAACCAGGCGCCGCCGGGCACTGAGATTTCCCACCGTCACAATCCAGCAAGTAGAATCCGGGCTTCGGCGTCCCAGCTCTTCCGGACCTTGCAAAACAGGAACTCCGTTTATGTGCTTTTCGACGCCGGGATCGTCGTCCAATACCGCTGCCACCGGGCGGCCTTGCCGATGAAGGATATCGATAACGACCCGGGCGTGCCCGCCTGCTCCATAAAGGCACAATTTCACCACCGTGCTCCTCGCGTCAGTATCGCAATCGTTTTGCCGGAGCCCCGAATACCGTTATGTTTGCAGGTACATCCCGGATAACGACACTGCCCGCCCCGATTACCGCGTTGTCGCCCACACTCACACGAGGGAGAATCGATGCACGGCTTCCCACGAGAACGGACTGCCCGAGTCTGACCGCACCGGTAATATCACATTGGGCGCTCAACTGGCTCCACTTTCCCACAACCACATCATGGCCGATGCAGGTATTAATGTTTACACTGACATAGTCGCCGATCACGATATCAGAAGTCAGCGTCACGCCGGGGCAGATAATCACTCCCAAACCCAAGGTTGTATTGCGGCCCATAATAACCGATGAGTGTACAAGATTAGTGAAACGCCCTCCCTTCTGGACGATTCGGTTCACGCATTTCCGTTTCGCCAGAACGTTGCCCATAGCACAAACGGACACATCATGAGGAGCGGGAACGTAATCCTCGACCGTCGATACAATCTCAACTTCTATATGGCGGCCTTTCAGGGCATCGAGATCATCATCGAGGAACCCTCCGACAACCCACTCTTTACCGAATTGAACGCTCTGAAGAGCCCAGGCATATACCTCGATTCCAAAACCACCGGCACCAATGATCAGGAGACGCCTCACCCCCGCCCTCTATTTGCAGGTATAGCCCCCATCGACGATGAGCGTGGTACCGGTAACCCACCTCGCCGCCTTACTCAATAGATAAACAGCCGCGCCCGCCACATCGTCGGGTTCACCGTAACCTAATGGATATAAGGACTCGTCTCGCTTCATCGCATCGGGAGACAACTGCTCCCTGATCGCATCGGAAAGCCGCGATTGCACCCTCCCCGGAGCAACCGAATTCACTCGTATCCTGCGCCCTGCGAGTTCAAGAGCGAGACACCGTAACGAGGAAATCAACCCTCCTTTGCTGCCGGCGTAGACGGCGTTGCCGACGGTCCCAATCATTCCCGCAATGGAAGCGATATAGACTAAGGATGCACCCGAGCGGAACTTCCTCGCTTTGAGCAGGGCAGCCGTAAGAAGCAAGGGAACTTCGTAATTCAAGGACTGCAGCCGGTTCAAGTAATCCTGCTCGACGTACTGCATCGGTTTCAGCTGGTTCATTCCGGCGGCAAAGACAAAGCCATCAAGTAGGGGTAATCCATCGACCAGCCCATACCGTTGGCTGGCTGAAAGCAAGTCGGCCGTGATCCAGGAGTGATTGTCCCCGGAAACGCTTCGGGCGGTCTCAGAAAGGCGTTTCCCGTCCCGTCCCGATCCGATTACCTTACCGCCGAACTCAGCAACTGACCTGCAAACGGCACTACCAATACTTCCTGATGCCCCAGTAACGAGAATGCTGCGGTCGTCAACGCGAAACAGATTTTTCATATTTCCCAGCCTTGCCGCCGCTCCCTGCCTGATGGACTTTATGGCAGCACCTTCGTCTCGACCAAGGCAAACAGTTCGCGTAGCGACTGGCAGTTCTGAAGTTCGATACCCGAGATCTGAACATCATATTCGGCATCGATCATGGCTAATACACTCAAAGCGGCTAAGGAATCCCATTCCTCGAGAAGGCGAAACTTCGTTTCCGTATCGATTGCGGAAGCATTCGAGCCTTCGACCGCATCCGCGAACTGCTGAATAAAGCGTGAAATGCTCATCGCTGAGCGAACTCATCGCATGGGTCATAGTCGCTTTCAAGATAAACTCACCGGAATTCCTATCCCGAGCATACCTCCCTGGCTTCTTCGTAGGTAAATAACTCGCACAACTTTAATTGGACGTCGAGGCAGGCCACGGCCCATGAAAAGCCCACGCCAAATCCAGCCAGAAGCAAGGACTGGCGGGACGATACAACGGTATCGCGAAGCTCATAACAGATCGCACCGGGAATGGAGGCGCTGCTCAAATTGCCGAACTGCTCGATGGAGCGCCAGGGAACTCTGTCCCATGAGACCTTGAGGCGGCGGGCTACATTGCTTAAGATATACCGGTTGGCTTGATGAAAAACGAAGTAATCCACCTCGTCCAAGTTCTTATGGGCAAAAGCCAAAAGGTCACGCACGGCGCCCGGCACTACTCGCAAGGAAAAGCTGAATACCTCGGCTCCGTTCATCTGAAGATTCTCCGCACTCCTCGCATTGCCGTCATCATCCACTTCTTCCGCGGAAGTGGTCTTGGAAACAGGCTGACGAAAGGCACCAGCGGGAATGATGATATGCCCGGCGCCGCGGCCATCCGTATGGAGCTTGAACCAGGCGCGCGCACCCTCTTTTTCTCGTCTTATCAAGGTTGCGCTACCGGCGTCGCCAAACAATGGAGCAACGGCACGGTCTCTGGGATTTAGGCACCGGCTCAAAGTGTCGCCGACGGCCAGCAGAACGCCGTCGCAGCCACCCCCTTGTATCATAAGGGAAGCCAACCAGAGACCATACACATAGCCGGAGCAGCCTAGATTGACGTCGAACGCCGCGCAATCGAGGGGGAGCCGCAGTCTTCCGTGCAGGCAGGCCGCCGTACAGGGCTGAAAGAAGTCCGGGGTTTGGGTTACGCAGATCAGGGCGTCAATGGCACCTTTATCGAGGCCTCTCCGCCAAATTAATCGTTCACACGCAGCCTGACAGAGGTCCGCAGCCGTCACTCCATCTTCCGCTACCACACGCTCGTTCAGCCCTATCGTCTTGCGGATCCTCTCCAGCTGCTTGCGATCGCCGCCGTAGCGATCCCATTCGTCTTCGATGCGCTTTCGAATCGAACCGGTAACCGTTACCACGCTATCAAGGCGGATCCCGTTCAGCGAAAAGTTGGGCATCGCGGCAGGCTACTTATTCGCCGGCCGCAGGCGCTTCAGCCGGTCGCTTATACTAGGACGTTCGGCAAAGCGAACACGGGAGGGCACCTTGAAGGATTCCAAATGCGATCGGCAGTAACGCCTGATCCGGCGTTTGAACGCTTCATCTCCAGAACCATTTCCGCTGCCGTGTGTCGCAACGATTCTTGCGACAACTGTCTGGCCGGTAATCGCGTTCTCCTCACCATGAACGACACAGTCTGAAACCTCCGGCACCTGCATGATCACCGCCTCCACTTCGGACGGCATCACTTTCTGTCCGGCAACGTTGATCGCGTCACTCTGTCGCCCCACTATTTTGAGGAAACCATCCCGGTCGGTTTCGACCAGATCTCCGGTACAGAACCACCCGTCGCCATCCGGCCCTACCCCATTGCTCGTCCCTCCGTTCTCGTCGCCGAGATAGCCCAGTATCTGAGTGCGGCTTCGAATCCAAAGCTGCCCCCCGACGATTTTCAATTCGTGATTGGGGTCGTCGAATTTCATGAACGTGCTGGATGAGGAGCGGCTCACGGTTTGGCTTATGCCCGTCTCGCTAGTGCCGAATGTCTGCACGAATCGGACCCAGGGAAGCGCCTGCCGGAGCCGCGCCAGGAGAGCTTCGGACATGGGCTCGGTTCCGTAAGTGATCATCCTGAGGCTGCGCAAATCGCCCCGCAGGGACACACCGCTCATGAGCAGCAAATTGAGAAAAGTCGGGGTGGCGGGAAGAATATGCGCTCCGGCCTCCGCAATCGTGTGGCAGATCGAGGCCGGATCCCGGCCCTGCGGAATCACGAGAGCAGCACCGGAGGAAAACCCGTGGAAAAGTGTATTCAGCCCACCGATATGATCGGCCACAAGAAACAGCAGGATACGCAGATGGTTGGACCGCTTTGCCGCATACGCCGAGAGCAAACGGTCAAGATCGTGCACCATTGCTTTGGGTTTCCCGGTGCTACCACTGCTGAAAAGCACCAATCCGGATTTCTTCTGCGACCGTAGCGTGATAAGCGGTGGGCTCTCGTCATCCCCTCGCCCGAGCGATTCAACCTGCCAACCGTCCTTCCCGCAGGCCACCGAAAACTGGACTCGCCCTGCCTCCAGCCGCCACGAGACTTCATCCGGAGCAGCCACCGCCACCGGCACGAGCACATTTCGGTTTCGGATCAGGGCGAGCAGCCAGCCGATACTCTCGATGGAAAAACTACCGCGCAGCGCCACCACCGCGCCTGCAGGAATGCCGCTATCCAGAAGCTGGGCGAAGCGCGCCTCCACTATCGCGACAAGCTCACCATAGGTGACTTCCCGCCTGCCTTCAAGCAGCGCGCTCCGCTCCCCAAATGTACGCAACCGGTGCGACAGCCAACCGATAACTTCCCCTTCGAAAGGCCGTTCATCGGCCGTTGGCAGTCCCGCCAGAGGTTGTTTCGCCCCTTCTCTCATCGAAATTTACACTCCGCCCAGGTAAATCACCTGTCCCGTCACAAAGTCGCTGTTTTCCGCGATGAAAAAGTCCATTACGTTCAAAATATCCCCATATTCTGCAAAACGATGGATGCTCTGTCGATCGAGAAGACGCGCCAGCGCTTTCTCCGGCACGCCGCGCAGCAAATGTGTCTTCACCGGCGCCGGGCCGACTGCGTTAACCGTAATTCCCAGCGCACCCAATTCCCGCGCCGCAACCCGGGTGATTGATTCGATCGATGCTTTGCTGGCAGCGTAGATCGCTTCCCCCTCCAAAGCCAGCGGCACCGCGATCGAGGAAATATTTACGATTCGCCCCTTCCTGGCGCGCGCCATAACCTTGGCTACTTCCCGCAGGCAGTGGAACGTTCCGAGGACATTGGTCCTAAGAATGGAATCGGCGGTCTTACCGGGAGTCAGAGCAATGCTGTTCATGGAAGCGATGCCCGCGTTGTTTATGAGCACGTCGATCCCGCCATAGTCCCGGGCCACACGGCGGACTACGCGAACGACAGCGGATTCATCGCCCACATCAAGCTCAACGTGCTCATAGTTCTCGTCCATAAGATTGCTGGGGCCCCGGCTGCAGCCGACGACGCGAAAGCCTTGGCCCAGGTAGTGTTCGGCCGCGGCTCTTCCAATGCCCTTCCGCGATCCTGTAATGAGAACGGTTTTCAATTGCTCTTTTTGGGCACCGCCTTTTCAAGCAACCCTTCGATATAGCGGGCCAGGGTTGCGATGCACCGGAATGGCGAGTGTATCCGGCTCATGGCGCGTTCATCGGCCAACACGAGATCATGCTCGTAGCGCTCGGCAATGCGTTCCTCCAGATCCGCAATGAGCGTGACCAGGTTGATACTGTCGAGAGCGCTTTCGTCCCCCAGCAATCGGGTCTGAGGGGTCGCCGATTGAAGAGAGGGATTCTCTATCTCGTCGCCGAGCGCCTGCACCGTATCCAGAACCAGCGCGGTGACCTCATCGTAGTCCACTTTCATGAACACTTTGCAGCACCAGCATCTACCGCGCTCCCGGCACTGTCGCCTTCGCTACCAGTTATCCCGGATCCGTGAAACTCTGCCATCGTGGCCTGGCCCGCCTGGTTAATGCCCTTACGCCTAATGATGGCACCCAAGGTGAGCACGAAAATCCTTAGATCGAGCCAGAAACTACGGTGATCCACGTACCACACATCAAAGCGGAAGCGATCCTCCCAACTAAGCGCGTTGCGGCCGTTGACCTGAGCCCAGCCGGTAATGCCCGGCCTCACCTGATGCCGGCGGGCCTGTTCCTCGGTATAGCGATCTAAGTACTGGACGAGCAGGGGACGCGGGCCGACCAGACTCATGTCGCCGCGCAATACATTCCAAAGCTCGGGAAGCTCGTCCAGGCTTGTGCTTCTCAGAAATCGCCCGAAACGGGTAAGCCTGGCCGAGTCTGCCAGCAGGCGCCCAGTCCCGTCCCGGCTGTCACGCATCGTCCGCCACTTATAGATGGTGAATAGTTTTCCCAGCCGACCCGGCCGTTGCTGCCGAAAAAGAGCCGGCGGGCCCAAGTTGATCCGTACCAAACAGTAGAGAGCGAAAAACGCGGGTGCGAGAAACACCAGCAGCGACGCCGAAACCAAGATGTCGAATATCCGCTTCACGGACCTGACAGCTCAACGAATGCAAAATCATCCGCAAACAAAAAATCTCCCGGCTCCTGGAAGTTTACCCGCAGAGTCAGGCGGGCAACGGCAGCACCCGGGGGCGCCCGCCCCAGGACTGCGAGGCGCATCCAGTCGGTTTCCGCGCCCGGCCTGAGACGATCCTGCCTTACCCGGTCGAGGTCCGCGCCATCGGCATCCTGCCAGGCAATATCCAAAGCAACGGTGGTCGCCCACCCCACCCTGGCCCTCACCCATCCGGAAAATTTATAGGCATTGCCGGGGGCAACGGCAACCTCCTGATAGATCAGGGAAAGCTCGTGGTTCGTCAGCGCCAGCCCCCACTTTCCCGAACGGGCGGATTCTTCAGAAACCGCCACGCCGATCGTCTCCGTGGGTCTCAAGTTGACTGTCCAATCGCGATTCTTCGTTAGCCAACCGGAACTCACGTGCCTACGCATCGATTTCCGCCAAGGCGCTGCAATGGAGCTCCCGGGCGCCGCTTCGAAACCGGGATTCCGGAGCTGGTTCAATCCCAAGGGATGCCGCGCCAGGCTGTGCAGATAGGACCTGACCAAGTCAGACGCCCCTACAGAATCTATCTCATTCGCCAAATCTAAAATGCGCCCCGTAAGCCGACCGCCATCGGCCAGCGAATGGGCAAGCACAAGGCCCTCTGTGAGCAGGCGCAAAGTCGGATCGGAGCCGAATACCCAATCGGAGTTCGCAATCCGCGCATTGAGTCCGCCCGCTGCCTGCAAATGCCTCTGGAACTCCCGGACCCTTGCTTCCGATTGAGTCAAAGTCGCCAGATCCAGCAAAGTATCTTCCAGTTCGGTCGCTGACAACTCGTGTCTGGCAGCAAGATCTGTTCGCAGATGAACCATATCTGAAAACCGTTCCGTCATCGTGAAGGCCTCTGAAATCAACGCAATTCGCTTCCGGATATTCTCATCATCGGCCAGCCGCAGGGCTTCGTCCAGATGAGCGCGCAACTGCCCGCAGACCGCAGGCGGAAAGAGCAGCCCCTGGGCCTCGTCCCGGAAGTATTTGATCCACCGAGCTGGTCCCGGCTGGTTCATCCAAACCGCTTCGCAGCCTTCGTAGAATTGTTCTACCGGCTCAGCGGCAGTCCCAAAAAGGCTCAGATAGTACTCCTGCAGCAGGTCCGCTCGGGAGAGCGTGGGATCCCAAAGGAGTTGCGCCGCCATCCACAGCTTCGGTCCGTCAAATCCCCATATAGGATAGGCTTCGGAATAGAAGCCCTCCACCCCCAGAGAATACGCATACTTAATCGATTCGTCAATGAGCGCGGTGAAGATACGCGGGATGACAAAGCCTGCGCCATAGTAGTAATCGTAGATGACGATCTTCTCCGGACCCTGCTGGGACCAACGCCGCATAAGCGCCATATCTTCGTCGCGGAAAAGGGCGTCGTACCACTGGGAGCGATCAGCCGTGAGGACCGGCAGGACCTTCGGATGCACCGGGAATGTGGGAGTGTTCTCACACCAGAAATAGGCATAAGCGGTAAGATACCTATCCGGGAATCTGTCCTTCAGGGCCTCGGCTGCCCGGTTCATGAAGCCAAATACCAGGTCGGAGTAATCCGGCTTCCCTCTGAAGAATCGAAGAGGTTCCAGCACCGAACGCGTCAGTTCCGATTCGTCAAACCGGATGCTGTCATTGATGCACAGGGAGTAGTATACCTCGTCCGGATGTTCCTCGAAGTAGGCTGCTGCTCGCAGGGCGGCGTGTTCGGCAACTTCGGAAAGGGCCAGATTGGGTTGCCAGCTCTGTCCTTCTTTCTCCCGCGGATCGTATCTCCGACCCCCGACCAGAGGAAACCAATCGGGATGCTCTTCAACCAAATCCGCAGGAAAAATTCGATGTAAATTGTGGTTGTGCGGGATTCTCCGGTTGAGGAGATTTCGGCGCCGCCAAATCCCTTCCCCGTCAAGAGATTTCCACGAGAAATAGGATGAGTCGAAAGCCGTCCGGGGCGGCACCGACGAAATGATTGGAAGCGCAATCTTCTTAGTAGCCAACACTTCGCCCATCTCAGCAGGGAAAAACCACCGCGGTTCGGCCAACTGCTTCAGCAACCAATAGACCCCCAGCCCAGTGCTATGGTCATCTCCCCCTCGCAACACCCAGCGATCGTCGTCTTCCCTGACCGTAAACAGCTCCGGTCCGGCGATTTCATCGTCTGATAGGACCTTGCCGCCATACCGGGTCGCCCCCAGGTAGAGCCCTTTCGGTGCTCCCCACCATGGTTGCTCGAGAAGGCGGACCTCCCGTTCACCGGCGCCCTCCAGAATCCGTGCCATATCCTCTGCGGCCATGCGTAGCGATCCCTCGACACGACGAGGTTGAAAGATGCGAACACGCTCACTCGCAAATAGATCGGCTACTAGGAACGGCGCTCTCGCAGGTAATCCCATGCCAAACCCAGCAATGAGCGCAGAGACAAAACCCCAAGGCAATCGCTCGCTCACGCTTGCGAATCGGAGGCTAGCGTTCATCCAGCTACTTCTTGACTCCCGCACAACAGCTTACGCGTGTCGGACACGTTCTAGTTGCTGAACACCGGAAGACCAGAAGAGATATAGTCGAAGAACCAATTCGCTCACGAGCCGTTACAGAAAGCGGAAACATTGCTCCAAGCCATGAAGCCCAGGCCCTTTATCCCTAAAAAGCTCCACCTCTCACTTCCTCACGAGATCATTACATGCACAACCCTCGCGCACCAAATAAAAGCGCCGTGCGACACTCTTTCAATACCTCTATCACTAAAATGCCTTATATCGCTCCAGAACCTCACGAACTACCTTATCTTCCTTTTCTAAGGAAGTTCGTTGTATTATTGGTGCCAGATTCTTCACATTGAGCATCTCGTGTCTAGCGAGTAGCGTAGCATCAAGCGAACGTGTTGACCAACAAATACCGCTAAAAAGCAACGCACTTGCTAGTATCTTCACGAGAACGCTTCGACCGACCGTCCTGTTTATCGCCGGAGAGGACGCTATAAAGATGGAAACAGCAAGCTGAGAAAGGAACTCAACGCGGTATCGGAAAACTGCATGGTGCACTACCGAATTCAATAGAATAGTGATCAGAGCGGCTTTTTGAAGTGTAGAAAAGTTCCTTCCAATGCTCAATAGAACAAGAAGTACGGTGGGCAACCAAAACGGCGTCATTACAATTGTCCGTCTGAGGGATGTCAATCCGCCCTGATCATTGAAAACCGGTATGAAAGGCGCCATCATGTTCTTAATCGTGTTTTCAACATACGCGTAGTACTGGAGAGATTTCGGTAACGTGGACCATTCTTCCTCTTCATAACGGATACACGCAAGGATGTATCCCGACTCTTGGTATGCGTTCGCTTGTGTGCCAAAAATAGCTAATCGGAAAACAAGGTAGATTATGATTATAATTGTAGAAATGATAACGATCCTAGCACGGTAATTAGCCGGAATCCCGATTTGAAACCCATAGTAAATAGCAAATAACGGTACCACTAATCCACTCTCTTTACTCATCAGAGCGAGAACTGATAACATAATAATGTAAGGTAGGCGTCCAATATGTCCACTACCATCATAGTATAAGTGGTTGAGCAGCAGTAGAAAGAAAAAAGCTACAAACAATGTGGGTCTATCGGAAACCCACGTTGCGGACGATACGGTGTAAATTGAGGCGATCGACAGGGATGCCAATAGAAAGGAAATTGTGATTTCTCGATGCACGCGGAGAATTAATCGATATAGAAGACATATTATTGCGGAGTGCAGGAGCAGATTCAGTCCCTGATTAAGGCCAGCAGAAACACCGAAGAGATGATAGGTGAACCATAACGTGAGTGAATGGAGCGGTCTATATGCATTGTTCCCAAGCCCCCAATCCCCGGTAAAAAAGGTTATAGGAGATTGAGTGTTTGCAACGGATGACAATAAAACTAAGTCATCCGAGTTTGCTGGAGCGAAAGAAAGGGCCGTTCCTAAAGCAGAGAAGACAATGAAGGTAATTAGAACGTATCCCACGAAGGTAGTTTTTTCTTTGAGTAGCAAGGTATGGAGGCATGAAGTGCAGTTTTGCATTGATTATTGGCGCCCCTCGGAGAGTTTCTTTTCCTTTCGCGAAACGCTGATGCAAGGTCCTACATTCTAATCTGGAGATGTAGATTTACGCTCGAGGAAGTAACGGTGACACCTATCCTCCTCAAACTCGAGCCCCTTCCATCTCCGCCTGATGTCCCTCAAAGACCGATTCCAGTAATACGGCAAAGCGCTCAGCAAGTCCATGCTTCCGGCTCCCGTCCCCGACAAGGACGATCCTGATGTCGTGGCGCTCTCGCGCCTTCAGGGCAAAGGCTGCATCTAGCACGGCACTCAACCCATTGGCAACATGATGCGTTCGGGTGAAAATTGCCTTGGACACTGGTCCATCTCCAAAGGCAGCTCCGGCCAGAGATCGGGCACTTCGAAAACGAACGGCTCTCCCGCAGGTAATCCCATGCCAAACCCGGCCATGACCGCAGAGACAAACCCCTAGGGCAAGCGTTTTCACAGTCGCACCGGGGACAGCAAGCCAGGAGGAATCTCCACAACCTTCTACGAGTAACCCCTAAAGTGTGAGTTGGTCTCCTCGCTGATGCGCCCGGTATACCATCTCCAGGAGATCGACAAACCGCTCCGCCATAATTTCGCGGGAAAACTTCTCCTCCGCCAAGCGCCGGGCATTCCGGCCCATTTCCCTCCTTTCCTCGGGGTGTTCGGCAAGGTACTCGAGGGCATCGGCGAAGGCTCTCGGATTATCGGGCGCTACCGCGATTCCGCACCGGTGCTCCCCAATCAAATCAGCCAACCATCCGGGATAGTTGTTGAGCACGGGCAACCCGGCGGAAATGAAATCGAAAAATTTGTTGGGCGAGGTCCCGTAATAGAATGCGGGCACATTAGCCAGGACCATGAGGCCGACATCGGCTCGACGGACCACGCCGGCCAGTTGCCGCTTGGGCACCCAGTCGAGGAAGAGGCAGTTATCCAGATCTTCCTTAATCGCGCGTGCCTGGAGCCCCTGCTTCCTGCCCCCGTCCCCAATGAAGAGGATCTTGATCGCTCCCTTCTCCCTGACTTTGAGAACCGCGGCTGCATCGAGGATCGCCTCGAGCCCGTTGGCTATGCCGTGGGTCCCGGTATACACGGCCAGGAAATCTCCCGGAGCCACCCCTTCGACAGACTCGTCACCAGCATTTTCCTGAGCCGGACGAAACAGCTCCAGATCGCAGGCGTTGGGAATCATGCGGATTTCCTTTTGGCCGCCTGTTCTCTCCCTCAGCCTCTCCGCAATCCCGGGCGAAAGCCCGATCACAGCATCCGCGGAGTCGTAGGAGAGCTGCTCCAGGACCTTCAATGTGAAGAGCAGAAGCGGATTACGGATTACGCCCAAGGCCTCGGGTAGCTCCGGCCAGAGATCGCGCACCTCAAAGACGAACGGCTTGTGGCGCAGACACCTCGCCGCAATGCCCGGAATCCCGGCGGTTAATGGCGTCGACGTAGCGAAAACAACGTCATACCGGCGTACCATGGCAATGCCCACGCTGGCCAACGCGTAGCGGATGAAAGAAAGTGCGCGCTTCCCCAAGCTATCGAAGTTCGAATAGGGCAATCCCAACTCAAGAATTTCAATGCCATCTATCCACCCTTCGCTGATCCAGCCCTTCCCCTTTACCTCGTCCCCCATGCCGGCGCCGGAATAGGACCCGGAAACCATGGTCACGCGGTGCCCCCGCGCCAAGAGCCTCTGCGAGAGTTCATAGGAACGTGTCCCACCGCTGCCCCGAGGGGTTACGAAATGCTGATGGAAGTATAGAACGCGCATCATCCGCTTGCCTGGATCAGGCATGCACATTTAGACCTGATCCTTCCGACACGCGGACGTATATCCGCACCGTTTAAGACTAAGACTGAGAATGACTTCTGATGGCCACGGGAGAACACCTGCAACCTTCGTTGTTTGAAGTGCGAAGTACCCGTCACGGTTTCGCACCGATACCACGTTCATATGCCTCAATGGACCTTTCGGCGATTTTCGCCCAATCATGATACTCCCTTACATACTCGACGGCGCATCGGGCCAGGGCTTTCCGAATTGAATCATCCACAATCAGCTTAGTGAGCGAATCGGTGACTTCCGGGACTGTACAAGCGCACTCCCAAACCGCGCCGTGCCGGGCCGCATCCGCCATGTTGCAACCGTTCCCAACAACTGTCGGAATGCCCATTGCCATGCTCTCTAGAATCGATAAAGACATCCCTTCGCTAATCGAAACGTGGCTGAAAACGGTCGCCGCCGAGAGTGCGGATAGCTTCTCTTTCTCGTCAAGAAAACCGGTCCAAACCACGCGGTCCTTACCTTCCCCTTTGCTAACAAGCTCATCAAGGCAGCGGGTATGCGAAGGAAACTCCTCGCGGTCACCCGCGATCACAAGAGCAACGTTACGAAAGGTCCGGCAGAGTTGATGAAACGCCTGAACCAACACATCCAATCCCTTCTTAGACCCTGTTCGAAAAGGGGTCTGGAAGGATGCTTTTGGATGTTTTGCTTACTTGATAAAGGTTAGACTCGAGGCTCCGGGTTGTCAGCACCACAGGGAGTGGGTTCGCAGCGATCATGCACTGGGTTTGCAGCGTAATGGCCCGCTTTTTCATGGTCTCTGAAGACAGTCATCCCGTGATTTTCTTCTTTTCTCTGAGGTATTTAACCGGTCGGATTCAGGCCGCCTCGGCTTGTTGGTTGTTTCGTCGTTTCTTCATCAGGATGATACGGCAACAGTTGTAGGCCAGTCCCTTCTCCAGCAGTTCATCGCTGACCGGACCGATGCCTCGTCGACCCAGTTCCCCAAACCCGAATCCTGCTTTGATCGTGAACATCATCGACTCCACCGCCGAGCGATCGCGACGGGCGTGCCGATACAGCGCGCTTTCCCAATCATCCGGATCGGTCAACTTGCGGCCCTTGGCCCCACTTATACTAACGGCCTTCACCCCCATCGCCAGGAGCTCATTACGTCCCTTTGCCGAAGCATATCCATCATCGCTGCTGACCAGTTCAGCCACCACGCCGGTGCGAGTGATCGAATCGCTGATCGACTCCACCAACTGGGCAGAGTCTGCCGGATTGCCGGGCTCAACTATCAAGCTGGTGATAAATCCATTTTCACTGCGAACCAGCTGAGGCTTGTAACCGATTACCGCTTCGCGACTGCCTTTCTTGATGTAAGCCGCCGATCCGTCCGAGAGGCTCAGCACCTTCTGCGTGGAGGGAAGCTTCTTATCGTCAAACACCCGATCATGGGCGTAGCCAATAACCCGCTTGGCGTCGGCCACATCACGGCTGATCTGGCTCAATAAACGCTTCAGAAGCTCCCGCCGACTAGGAGGCAGGGCTTGCATCGACAGACCCTCTTCAAGATAGCTCAGTTGCGATCCTAATGCCTCGGCCGCCTTGCCGCCCCGCTTGAGCAACTGCCGGTAATGTTTCTTCAGCTTGCCCTTCGAGTTCGCTTTGCCGGCTACCAGACAGATCCGAAACTCCAGCTTGTCCATCTGCTGCAGCCAACCAGGCACCCATCCCGGACGAAAATCCTCCAGCCCGAAAACATGTAACTTCTGCCCATAACGATAGGCCCGGTTCAACACCCCAGTGAGAACCTTCGCATCGGTCGGCCAGCTGCTGTTTGCTTTCACCGCGGTGCTGTCGATCGTCAGCTTCCCGAAATCGTCCCATTGCTCCTGGAGGATATAGCCGATCTGTTGGTCAAAGATCAACTCGCGGGTCGCATGGCTGACAAGGTTCACGTTCTCCAGAATCGTCGTCACCGCCGGTATCTTCAGGCCCCGTGCCTGCACAAATCCATACAAGCTCATCGACTCGAGCAGAAACCGCCGCGCCGCTTTCGTAGTCAACGAACCGAGAAAACCACGAATCATCAAGAACACATATACCGCATAAGCAGGCATCCGTGGACGGCCTGTCCCAAGATTCAATTCGCCAGCCAAAATATCCGCCTCCTCGATATTCAGCTCCGCAAAATCCGCCGTAGCGCTGGCAAAGAACCTGCCATCTTCCTGTCGCAGTTTCTTCTTCTCACGCGCATGGACATCCAGATCCTTCTCGATCGCATCGATGATTTGCGGCGCGAACTTGGACAACTCGTCGACTTCATCGAGAAAATCACGGAAATCGGTGTCTGGAATCGGCAAAATCAGGTTGCCTACGCGATTGATATCGGCTATCTTCCGTTCTGTCGCACATGCTGCCATGTTCTTCTCCTTGTGAGGTTTTAAGATACTGAACACTAGCATGTTGCGACATTTTTATCAAGCCATGAAATGGCCTTTCCTCAGATTTTCTTTGCGCTTCTTTGTGCCTTTTCGCGGAGATCAATGGCTTTTCGGATAAGGTCTTCTTGGGGTGTATTCTTCCCAGATAAAGGATGATATCTTGATCATCCGGGAGGCCAAATCGGGCGAGGAAACTTTCCTTCTCAGCCGCATCGACCTCGAAACCCGGATCGACTCCGTTGGGTAAGACGACAATGGGAACAGTCACCCCAGCATCTCTGACCTGTGCTTTTTCTTCATTCGTAAGGGCGAAAATTGCGCGCGCAGAGTTCAATGTCCTTCGTTCAACTAGTCTAATATAGATCAGCTTCTTTACCCACTTCAGGAGGCCAAGGCGCAGGATTAAAGGATCGAGGGCGCCATGCGCGTGGAAGAACACGGGGAACCCGTTCGATCTGGCCAGACGACCCAAGGCCGTATTGAGTGAAAGAAAGGGGCAATGACCATGGAGTACATCGAGCCCTCCATCTTTCGCTGCCTTCCATAATGCACGAACGAGATCCGGTGATCCGAAGCGCGGACGGAAACGTGCCCCATAGTAGCGCAGAGTGACCCCTTCGTAAATCCTGGGAGAATCAAGCACGATCTCTTCACGAATCTCCTTATTGAAATTAGTTGTGAATACCTGAACCGAGTGCCCGTGCGCGGCTTGGGCCCGACTCAGGTCAAATACGGCTTTAGGTACTCCACCCCGGAATTCGCCAGGCACGAGACTGTAGACTACGTGCCCAATATTCAAGCTTCCGTAGGCGAGGGATGGTCGACCTCACGCCATGGTGGGTCCGGCTTTCGCTCCATCAAACCACCCGCATGGTCGATACAAGCAAAGAGGTATTCCACGACAGGACCGAGACTAAAGCCTTCTGCGCTCCTAATCGCACCTTCAATTAAACCGATCCTTGTTATTTCATCAGCAGACAGAAAAGCTTCCAGACAGGTCCTGAGATTTAGTAAATCACCACTTTTAAAAACGTACCCGTTTACCCCGTCCTGAACGAGTTCCTGTGCGCCGCAAGCAGATGATACAATGACCGGAACGCCGCACATCAGGG
Organism: Opitutales bacterium; assembly: GCA_963665345.2. Classification (GTDB taxonomy): domain Bacteria; phylum Verrucomicrobiota; class Verrucomicrobiia; order Opitutales; family CAXXNP01. Next base: position 890,856 of record OY762281.2, on the reverse strand, counting down.
CTTCATTGACTACCACTCCCCACCCATCGTATCTCGAGGGAAGAACCAGCAAATCGAACTCGGAGAACGTCTCCCTCACTTTCTCCGATGAAACCGGTGCTAAAAATAGAATTCGTGCCGAGCTCCTCTCGGCCAACACCTTTAGCTCTTCTTCGGCCGACCCAGCTCCAATGATCGTAAGTTCCAAGTCGGCGAAACGCTTCCAAAGCGGCTCCAGCGCCTCGATCAACAGGTCAATCCTCTTACGCTCGATCAACTGGCCAAGAAACAGCAACCTACCACGCATGGCACCCCTCCTTTGCGTTTCCCCACTGCACGGCAAACTCAGAAAATACCCAAAGGGAAAGATTCGCTTCCAAGGAAAGCCCATAGAGCGGTACTGCTTTGCGGCCATTTCCCCCACAGCCAGAACTGAAATGCATTGGCATCGCACGGCAATCCAGACGAGAATATATTGCGCAAGTTTCGTTATCGTGCTGCGCCCTTTGAACGGATCCGAGCTCTCCGAATAAATAAAAATCGGTCGCCGCGAGCAAATTCCTAAAAGCAACCATGCGGGAACAAAACTCGGTACTCCCCAAAGTGAATTCACGATATTAATCCGCCCGCAACATCGCTTTGCCGTCGCAATCGAGTTCCAAAATCGCGGTCTCCTTAGAAAGACATGTGAATAACCGGACTTCAATCCAGTCCAACCGAGTCGCTCTCTCATTCCAGATGTATCGTGATCAAACACGACATCGAGCGATACATCCATGCGTGACTTCAAATAGGAAAAGAAGGAGTCCTGATAGGGCGATGGCTCATTCATCCAGATTACTAAATCCTTAAGCGAACCATGGATGGGTTTCCTATGGATACCTTCTTCTCTGGATCTCACATTTTCCTCAAGTTTGTCCCTATCCGACCTCCTCGATACCCCTCCCCTATCCTCCTTCCGTATAAATATGGTCTCCTTGTCACGGTAACTTCGAGTGAAATGAAGCGGAATACAATTGCAAGTGCTACTAAATTATTCGGCGCGATCAGAGATCCCAATCCACTCGATTCGAATATGCCAGACACGAGCATGTATGCGATCAGAAAGATTCCGAATAGCGCTAACGAAGCGCTTGTCCGCCCATACTCCACCATCAAATGAAAGAATGCCGTGCAATAGAAGAGGACCCAGAATGACGCTGCGGGTATGCCAAACTGCAGAGCCAAAGTCAGATAAGCACTATGTGCTCTCAATTCTCCTGTAACCCTATTTTCCTGTCCGGCTCCGTAGCCAACCCATGGATTCGCACGAATTCCAGAAACTGCCAACTCCCAAATGAATTTACGGTTTAACGGATCCTCGAAAACCTCTTCCGGCCTCTTTCCCTTAAGAAGGTATTTCCCAACAAGACTCTCGGATTCAAGAAAATAGTTAAGCAATTCCGAGGAATTGCTAACCAGTATCAAGGAGACCACCGAACCAAAGCATAAGGTAACAGCAAGAATTCTCCAGTCCAGCAATCGATTCCTTACCAGCAACACGATTATTGTTGCTGCACAAAAACTCAAGTGCACCGTCCTGCTTCCACAAATAACGATCAGAACCAACAAAAGAGAAAGTGGACCGATGCGCTGGAATTTCCCTGTCGAGAGGAAAAGAAAAACCGTACAATCAACAACCGATCTCGAAGCCAGCGCGTTGGGTTTCCATTGATCCCACGTAAACAACAGAATTAAAAGGTCACATCCAGAATAAAGAAGCAATCCCAACCGAAGATCGGTAGACCTAACGCGGGTGAATACAAAAGCAAGACCGAGGATAAAAACCGGAAGATAGAGTGTCCGGAGTAAAGTAAGATTATCCATACTACGTACCAGAGGAACGAAAGTAGAGCAAAGCGCGAGTCCCAGGAAAATCACGAGGACTGCAACACGGGGCGCACCTGTCCGAAGCCTCGCTTCTCTACCTTGAACCACGAGAAGGAGTATGACGAACGCGGCGCTCGTACACGCTGGAACCAAGTATACGACGCTGATTCCAGTGTACTGACTTCCGATGTACCCCAAAGTAATTATCAGGTAAAAGAGCGCAACGGCAAGAATGGTCGGCTTAGAAGCTCTTCCCTGGGCACGCCCCCGAGGACGATGTCCTGCCGGATGTCCGGCCAAGGCCGAAAATCTCCTTCGATGCACTTCTCTTCTTAAATCCACGGTGGCGCTGGCGCTTCGAGTCGTAATCCAGAGATTTCCAGAACAGCGCCACCCAAGTATCGGGCGATCAATTCTCCTGAAATCCAGGAAAGGCACGAAAGTGCCTTTCCCTGCATCGCGGCCACTCTGTTCGGGTTTTCAATCAATTCACTATGCATGTCCCTAGGACTCTGTAACAATCCCGCCTCGAAGATCGTTCCAGCGCCGTTTGCCTCCACGAGATCCTTGGACTCGCACAGAATCCCGACGGCGATGCACAAACCCGCAGTTGGAGAAGCCAAAAGATCAAAGGTAACGCTCAAAGATTCCATTGAAAATAGCCTCCCAAGTATGACTTTCGGTCCATGGCCTCCTCAACTTCCATCCCTTATACGGGTTATATCGTGAACACGAATTAAGCAAATCGTCCAACTCCAATGCACTGACATCCTGCGTCGCCCAGAATATTCCGGGTATTTTGTTCAAGACTTCCTTTGTGGCCCCTGACACGCCAAACATGAGGATGGGATTACCGCTTCGGACAGCATTATAGGTCTTCAAGGGGACCCGGTAGCCATAACCTTCAGGTAGAGCGACGAGCAAGATGCGAGGCGTGGTTAGCTCAAAATCAAGCTGAGAGGAGCCAACAGGTTTACGAACCGCGCATCCCATCTTCGAAAGGGCACCGAGTACCCGTGTTCGCTTCTTCTCTTGAAATCCTAATATCTCAACATCACGGCAACTGAAGATTTTTGTGTCCCTCAGTAAGTGACAAAACTCCAGCACTTCGGGATACACGCCACCAGCGTAGGTGATCTTCAGCTTCTGCCCAGGCTGACGCTCCTGCCCTTCCATCTGAACTTCATCAAGGGGTTCGGATCCATTCGTCCACGCTTCCACAGCCGATAGAATTCCTGGATGCTCCCGCGCTATGAATCTCGCAGCGCGAGGAGTGTTAACGACAACAAGATCACCCTTATTTGCCAAGTCGATCAGCTTGGTTTTGGCGGGGATCAACTCCCAAGGGGGATCTCTAAAATCCAAAATCAGGGGCCTGCCAAATTGCGCTGCGAGTCCGCTACCCGTTACGAGTGGTGAAACGGGCGGACCCGTTGCAAGCACAACGTCGGGTGGGTCATTCATCAGGCTACTCAACCCCTTTTGAAGCGCCTTATCCTGCCATCCCAATCTCGCCCTTGCCATCAACCTGACGAAAACTCTCTCGCCCAAATCGCCGGCGACTGCAGCAGCGTATCGAGATGCTAAAGTGTCCGAACCATCGGAAACTCTGATAATGTTCGTTCCCCTTACCTCGTCCACAAGCTCAGGATCCATGAACACATGCCGACAGCCTACGGCTCCAGTCAGGACTGTGACTTTGAGTCCGGCTTTCACCGCATACTTCGCCAATTTGGAGGCACGAATACCGGCCGACCCTCCAAACGGCGCGAAGTTATAGCAGATCAGAAGCAAATGCCGCGCCTTCTTAATCAAACTCCGGCACTCCCTTCTGAAACCGGTTACTTTCAGCCCTCCCCGGCCGCACCACTGTGGAGTACATTTCTAAGGCAGCTTTTCCAATAAAATCCCAATCCAGCGTCCTTTGAACTTCTGCTTTCGCACGCTCTCCGCGCCCAACCAAATCACGGCAAGAAAGCGCCTCTCTAAGAGCCTCCTCTAGGCCATTGTCCTTTCTCGGATCGTAGCCAAAGCGCCCCACCGCAGGAATGTGATCCGGAATCGATCCGATTAAGGGAACGACCTGGCATCTACTCATGCTCGCGGCGAGAACGCTCGAACCCGAGTTCAGAATGTTTCGAAAAGGAAGGACAACCAAATCACAAGCCCCGAAGTAAATCGGCACCTCCCGGTCTCGGACAAATCCTACACTAATACGAATCTGAGGATCCTTCGCCCACTCCTCCAAGAGATCCCGCACTTCTTTCGTTGGGCGCCCACCCGCTATCAGCAGCATATCCTCACTCCTCCGAACCTTAACAAATGTCGCAATCAGCTCTTGGATCCCCTTATTACTTCTCAGATTACCGAAAAAAAGAATTACCTTTCCCCTTTCAGGGAGTCCAAGCATCTGACAAGCAGCGCTTCGACTCAATGCCGGCTCGTAGGCGTCAATATAGTGACCAAATGGAATTTCGAATATCCTCTTTCCTCTTGCTTCCGGAAACTCTCGATAAAGCTCCTTCTTCACGAAATTCGATGAAACGACTAACCCTCGGCATCTTTCAACGAAATAACGAATACAAGCTTTCTCAAATCTAGCAGGCAAGCGCGAATCATGAGAGATCAAGTTGTGAACCGTCCAAAAGCACGGAATCGTGAACAACTTCTCCATTCTGATTGCATTATATATCGACTTCAGAACGCTCTTTACTCTCGACGCATTTTTGTAATAAGGATGAATCCAATCAAAGTGAACCACATCAGCCTCATCAACGATCTCTTTGACGCTGAATCGAGCTGGATCCTTAGCAACAAGTTTTACACCCTGTTTTTCAACACTACGAAAATACAGATCCTGATAGGGATTACCATTGTCATATCGAAAGTAGGCAACCGTAAATTCCGCGTCACGATCTTCTCTCATACTGCACCGATCTCTCGACAACGAGCGAACGAGTTTCATCTAAAGTTCTCTCCAAACCTCAGTCCAGGCAAGAGACATCTCTCCGAGTATCAGAAATTCCCATGCTTCCGGAACAGTCGAACTAAACGCTTAATCAAGTTTACCACCTTGGACATTACTCGATCGGGAGAGTTCCTCCCAAGCCTCCTGCGGATTGCTCCCCTCTACCAATCATCCCTAAGATCAAAGATCAAACGTCGTAGCTAAAGGCTGTCCCAAAAACCTGAATTTTGAGAAATGAGATATTCGACCCCGCAATGGAAGAGAGCGTAAATCATCCAATCCCGTCCAAAGCGCTGTATAAGGCGGCTTCTCGCAACAGACATGATCGCCTCAGGAAGCAAAATTTCGTATAATGGAAGCAAACATCGCATCTTCTGAGGTGGATGAGGCCGTTATAGAGGTCCTTTTTCCCGAAAATCAATGAACAACGGTCTTTATGATAGTTTCTTATAGACTTTAACTCTCTCATTACCAAGTTCTTACAAATATGGGACAGCCTCTAGCTAGGGGTGTGCTCTTGAAGTTGGTAGCGCCCCTCCTCACGAGTCCACAAAGCAAACTTCATCTTCAGTTGATCCGGGATCTGATCGGTGATCAGTTTCTGCACCACCTCTTTCTCCTGTTCGGCGCTGAGCTTACCCTCGGCCCCAAAGGATCTGCCACCATGGCACATCTTCCGACCACTCCAACCGCCCTGCTGATAGCGTTTCCACCAGAAACCCACTGCCGGGGGACCTCAGGTCGTGCAGCTACCTCCTCCGGCTTCATACCCTCTTTCAATACACTTACGGTTTGAAGTCGAACTGCCTTCTCCCCCTCTTGGACAAGCAATCAAGCATCTCCATAATTCATACCAGATCCATTGTATCATCTCCAGGAAGTATCACCTATCCCTTTCCCTAGCCAACAGGAATTTCTCCGTCACAAATATCCTAGTTTTCTCGATTTACTCCCTCCCATACCCACCGATATGAGGAGTGATGAGAAGACTATCGTGAGAACGCGCGTAGTTTAAAAGAGCACTCGATCCTAGGATTTCACGCGACTAACTGGAATCGTCGTCTAACACATCAAGTGCGGCCCCTTTTAACCTTCCACTCATCAAAGCATCCAACAAGGCGGTTTCGTCCACCAGCTCACCGCGAGCGGTATTGACAAAGTAGGCGTTCGGCTTCATCGCTCGAAATCTCTTCTCATTCATGTATCGTTCGTTCTCTTTACTATACGATATCATGAGTACTACATAATCGGATGATTCTAATAAGTGCTCGATGGTGCAATACTCAACTAAATCGACCATTTCAGAAGTTGGATACTTTCGATCATGCACCAACACCTTCATGGAGAATGCCTTGGCGTAGTCCTTGACAATCCTTCCCAGTCGACCATATCCAATAATACCAATTGTTTTCTCATTCAGCTCGTCACAAATCAATGAGGAACGATCCCACACACCACCTAAGACGCTTTGCCGCGCCCGAGACAATCGCCTGATGAGAGCCATCATCAAAGCCCAAGTATGCTCCGCAGTGCTTTTGATCGACTTCAGGAATTCGGTTTCTCCTCTTAAGCTGATAATTTCTACGCCGCGTTGATGAGCTATGCTTAAATCAATATGATTAAGCCCCGTAGTAGGGGTCACGACATATTTTAAATCTCTTTGGTATTGGAAACTCGCTTCATCGATCATTAGACCCAGGCGAGTAAAAACGGCTCCATATTGGTGTTGTTTTAACATTGTGTACAATTCGTCCTGAGTTCTGCAGTGAACCAAATCTAAGGAGTGTCTGCCTTTTAATTTTCCCTGTGCTTCAGGAGGATAGCTTTCAAACTCCAAGTGTAGAATCTTCATCTGAGGTATTTGCTTAATACCCATTCCGCATAGTCAAAATCCTTCAAAGTATCTATATTGACTGATCTCTCGGACGGCATCACTAAAGCCATACAATTCTTTCCCTTGTATGAATTCTGAAGCAGGATGTTCTTTTTGGTTAAATAAATCGCACCGTTCCGGATATACATTGGAGTGAGTTCCTGTCGATTCTGATTTTCATGTGCCTCGCAAAACGGGGGATCGACCAATCGGCCGTTCTCAATGAATTTCATTCTTGCCGGATGGTAGGCATCGACATCTACGACGCTGATCACGCTATCGATGGCTGGATCCGATTCCACGATCTTAATTGCCTCGTCTATATCAGCCGTTGATCTAAAGGGAGCTGTCGGTTGAAGCAACATGATAGCATCAAATTCGACCCGATACTTCTCTTCGCAAGTGAGCAACGAATGCTTGGCCACATCAATCGATTTCGCGGAATCGGTAGCTAACGCGGCAGGCCTTTTAAACGGAACATTTGCTCCTAATTCGTTGCCCACTGCGGCGATTTCATCTGAATCGGTGGAGACAATCAGTTCATCCAGTCTAGAAGTCTTGGCTGCATCGATGGTATACTGTATAAGTGGCTTCTGCGCTAACATTCGGATATTTTTTCCGGGAACACCTTTTGATCCACCTCGTGCCGGGATTATTCCTAGGATTTTCATTTCCATACGAATGAATTGAAAAAACTCAGGTTAATACCCCGTCAATATAAATGGGGATATCAAGCAGCGTATTTGGCTTCTGGATGCGGAGAGAAAGAACTAATTCCGTGAGAACGGATCGAAAGTCAGAATCACCAATAGCAATAATGGAGGGCCCAGTTTAATCGAGAGTTCCGTTTAGGTTCAAGGTCTCCTTAGCGGTTGTGCTAAACCTCCCCCACCAGCGTGGGTTGCACAATAAGCCCGCTCACTACAGTTCCGCGACCGACGACCCGGAGCCAATCCGTACTCCCGGTAATATTGTCATCCGGCTCGCGATCCAGACGTGGTCCCCGATCACGACATCCCCAACCACCATTACCAGCAGATTAACCCGATTTCAAATTCCCGTAATCTCATTTGGGTCTCGGAACCTCTCTCTCAACATACCGTTTACGTCTCTTTCACACGCCGCTACAATTTCGCTACCAACGACTTCCCAATATCACCTAATTCCCGCAACTCTATCGTTCCCGCTATTCTCCGATTATAGCGTAAAAAGTCCTCTCCGCCTTCAGTGATTTCCCCCAATACGTTCTCAAGTTGCCTTCGCGTCCTCACTACATTTCTGAATCCACTCAACATTAAGTATCTTCTTACATGATACCGCCGCACGAACTCTCCAATACTGCCACGCCTTTGCTGCTTGCCCCGAAAAGTCACATCCTCCAAGGCGAGAAGAAAGCACGGTGTGTCCAAATAGGCACATTCCAATCCCAGTGTCGTACCCAAATGGAAGAACGCCACGGCTTCCTCCAGCTTCTTGTACTTTGCCTGATGATCAATCTCTCCCTCCCCTTTAAATACAGTCTCATCCAGCCCTATGTCCGCCCGTTTTCCTATTTCCCCATAAACACTCTGATCTCGAAGCAATGGATACGGCCGTACCAGCAACTTCAAACCCGGGGCGGCGCGTCTGATAGATTCCGCGAGTATATTGATCACCATCAGTTCCTGATAAACCATTGACGGGACTCCAACCGAACAACCAAAATAAATATAGCCTCCTTCGTGCCTATGACCCTCTCGTCGCTCTCGCGTATCGATATAGCTCTTCACTCTCGCCATCTGGGTCGCACCAACCTCCGATACCTTCTCTCGCGCTATACCTTGAAGTTGCACAAGATCCTCCTTCACTTCCTGATTCCAAGTATAATAGTGTGAGATGCCGACTCTCGGTATATTCTTATGCTTGCAGGGATGATCCCAACTATATACATAAAGCACACATGGTTTTCGCCCGCGCTTCACTTTACCCCAGAAAGATGCGGGTAGCATCTCTGTAAAAAAAATAAAGGCATCAATGTCTTCGGTCGCTGTATTGTCTTCCGATGCCACTAGGTTGCTGAAAAAATCATGCGATAGGCACTTTGGTACAACTTTAGTTAATCTTAACAATAATCGTCGTAGAACATACTGTCTTCCCCGAAGATAACTGAGCTTAGATTCCTGTGTAAGGTAGTAGTTGCTACGGCTTTTTGGAATCTTTCCGAAGAGGAAAAAAAGGCATTGGTACAGAGCCCATCCCTTCCCGTTTTTCATGGTGACAGTTCTTACCGGAAAATTTAACTGGCAGGCTTGCGCTTCATTAGGATTTAGAAATAGGCAAATATCGTGATCCCCGCCCAGCTCATTAACGAGTTGCTCAAGATCCGTTCGAAACGCCAGTTGATGTATACAGATTCCGATTTTCATTACGAAGGACTCAACACTTGCAGCTTACAGCCGGGAGAACGCCCATCCGCTGTTTCCAAGCGGCTCGAACATTCTCCCGCACTAGCAATGTTGCACAAATACCCAATGCGGCGTTACCCAGAAATGCTGTGAGTTTCATGGCCCTTCCGCCGAGAACAATCTCCTCACCAAAAATGGAATTTGGTACGATAAGAAGACTACCGACCAATGACATTCCCACCAAAAGATACACAACGTAACTATATCCGGACTCACTCAGTTCCAAGAAGATCCGACCGGCTGCAACCGCAACGATGGGCGACAGTATCGCGAACATTCTCCCCAAGTCGGTAGCTATTAGAGAAGTGAGTAAGGCCCCGAAGAACGGCAGCAGAAAAGCTGCGCCTAGTTCAATATACTGCTTATCTCGAAACAGGTACACACCAGCAATCGCATAGATCCAGGCATGGCGCCAAGACAATGCTATCTCTGTCGCAAAGCGCACAGGATGCAAGAGCCTGTCCCATTGAAGTGCGTCTAGGGAAGCGGAGCCCAATGTTGGATCTGATCGAAGAATAAGCAGTGAACTAATGGTCGTAGAGGCTACTAGCATTCCTTGTCGGCGGTTCTTAAGAAACCACACAGGTACAAGAAAGATGCACGTCTCCCTAGCTAAGACTCCAATTATGGCCGCTATCGCAAACATCAAGAAGGAATTACGTACGATTCCGAACAGCATGAGGCTGAGAGCGGCGAGGCCGAAGGCATCTGTAAGATACGGATTGTGGTAAACATAGAGGTGCCAGGGCGAAGCGAAGAGAATCAGCAGTCCCCCAATTGACGCTATTGGGGTCATCCGCAGCCTTGAACATGTCAGGAGAACGGTAAAATAGAAGGTCAGAAGGCTTCCGTACGAAATTGCTCTTATTACTCCGCCAATATAAAAGGCGACATCAAGCAGCTTAATTCGCTTTGGGATGGTGAAAGCAAGGACCTTATGGCCTGGCGTCGAATCCCCTCCAGCGCCTACAGGCCAAGGAGCCGAGCATCCCGTTTATCCATGCCAGAGTAATTGCATAATCTCCCCGGACTGTCATCTATTAAATGATCCAAGTAATAATACTTCTATAGGTGGAACTGGCAGAATTTTTGCCGCAAGAGGAACGAATATCCGATACTTGAAGGGCGGGCGCGCCGTGCCAAGGTCGCCTTCAATCATCTTCACGTACTCAAAGGAATCAGCTCTTATCGTCAGATAGTCAGTAGGTCCATTAAGTTCTCTTTGGGCGACGTGATAGTGACCAAGTGCAAGAAGGGCTGGCGATGCAATCGCAGCAATGACGAGCGATCGAATACCTTGAGGCCTCGTATTCCTTGTCAGCATATGCGAGTATGGCTGGTTGATGGTCGAATTTCGGCTTTCAGGGGCAGATCAATGCAAATCGCGCACCGATCTAATTCTTGATTTCCCTGCTCCTCTTCCGAAAATCTAGCATCTGGTGCAATTCGTTCACGCACTGCGATCGCACCTGCAGAGATCCTGGGGAAATTCATCGGGCCGCAAAAAGGGTGCTTTGGCGCCGTGTGCTTCAGCAATACGGGCGTATTCTTTGGAATCGGTACTGACAACAACGCGGGTCACCCTTTTCGCCTCGAGCCCATGTTGTATCGAATGGTCGAACAATGGCTTCCCCCTAATCATACGAACATTCTTATCAGCGATTCCCTTGGAACCGCTGCGGGCAGGGATTACCGCCAATACTTCTGTCATATCGTCAAACCTATCGATTGGGGCGACTCAGAGAGGAATGGGAGTTCAGAGAGCATCCTTAGCACGATGGAAACGTCCCGCTTGGCTTTACCAGCCGATCCGAAAAGCAGGTGTGCGAAACCAGCCGGCCTAGATGCCTGCATGGGTATTAACTCGCGGATCAATCAGCTTCGCCTCGTTAATGTCTGGAGTTTTATCTCTTGACTAAAAAGCAATAGACCATTGAACGGGCGGTGCCACCAAGGCGTGTTCCACGCTGCGATAGGCGTGGTCTTCTTTGTAAGCATATGCTCCGACCTGAAAGGCAAGGGCAGTCTCGACTCCACCGATTCGGGCACGGCTGTGAATAGACGCGAATAGATTCACCCGGTACGCTCCAGGCTTAAGTATGTTCGGATTAACTGAGCAGCAAAGTTTCTTTTCGCCGGCCTGCTCGAGAAGCTCCGGACTCAAATCCTGTGAAGTCGTCATGAATACAAGTCGATCGAGTTCATCCTTGATCTCGCACAGAATTACCAAGCCCCGAAGCGTCGCGCACACTAACCAATGCATATGAACTGCGAACGGCTCACCGAAGGCCAGGGGTCGGTTCAACGAAGGCTCACCTGGAATAATCGCCGCCTCTAGTAAGATTGCCCCTCTTGAAGGCTCTCTCCTTGCCGTTTTCTCCAACAGATAGTGAGTGCCGACCCTGGATCGCGTCATTCCCAGGTATTCGTTGATGACGTTCCGTGGCACCCCGTTTGACACCAGCTCACCTCGATCCAAAAGGAGCAGATGACTCGTCAACTCAGCCACGGCTGACATATTATGGCTTACAAATAGAACCGTTCTCCCGGAACGGGACACCTCGTCCATTTTCCCGAGGCATCTTCTCTGGAACTCGGCATCGCCCACCGCGAGCACTTCATCTACGATCAGGATATCAGACTCCAGATTTGCCGCTACGGAGAACGCCAGCCTCACCTTCATGCCGGATGAATAACGTTTGACAGGAGTATAGATGAATTTCTCGACTCCGGAAAAGGCAACAATCTCGTCGAATTTTCGGTCGATCTCCCGCTTCCGCATGCCGAGAATGATGCCGTTCATGTATATATTTTCTCGGCCGGTCAGATCGGGGTGGAACCCCGTGCCGACCTCCAACAGGCTGGCCACACGACCACGCATTGTTAACCGCCCGGCGGTCGGTTCCGTTATGCGTGAAATAATTTTCAGAAGCGTGCTTTTACCGGCCCCGTTTCGACCAATAATACCAAGCACTTCGCCTTGACGCACCTCGAAGGAAACTTCCTTCAGTGCCCAGATGGCATCCTCTTCTTCTACTGTGCTGTCAAAGGTGTTCAGGCGGCGCAATCTGTGAAAATTCTCGACGGGCGACTTGAGGACGGCGAGAGCAGCTCCGACGAACGTGTCGCTGAGTCGGTCCTTCACGCCGATGCGATAGGCCTTTGATACATGATCGACGGTTATGGCGGTATCACTGCTCACGTAAGTGCTTTTTCAAAGTTCAATACAGCCTGCACAGTATATTTTCGAGGATGCGCGTATGCCGAGTCCTGCGGAATTCCGGTGGAAATGGAGTTCCTTACTGCGACTGTTGCTGCCCTTGAACGGGGAATGCTTTGGGGGAGTCACGCCACATCCGCAAAAAGCTTTTCGCGGAAGCGAAAATAGAACGCACCCGAAACGGCGACACAGAGTGCCACCGCAAGGCCTAGACCGATATATGACCAAGGCATCTGAACGGTCCCCAGCAAGGCAGACCGGAATCCTTCGATCACGCCAACCATCGGGTTCAAGGCGTAGAGCAGACGGAATTCCTCAGGTATGAGGCTGGTCGGGTAAACGACCGGCGCCGCATACAACAGAAGCTGGAGGAGGAAGTTTGCGCCGTAGCGAACATCGCGGAATTGAATCGCCATCGCGGTTAACCACATACCTATCCCCACCGCCGTCAGCATCATCAGGAAAACAAGAAGCGGGATGACAAGAATGCCCCAATTGGGAATAACACGAAAGGCTACCATGAGGCCGCATAGCAGGACCATCGCAATGGCGAAATCGAGCAGTTTGGCCAGGACCGCAGAACATGGCAGGATCAGGCGGGGAAAGTAGACCTTGCTCAACATAGCCTTATTCCGCAGCAGGCTATCGATCGCTTCCGTAACGGAATTCGAAAAGAAGGTCCACGGAACGAGCGCAGTGTAGCTGAAAATCGCATAGGGAACGCCCTCGGAATCGACTTTCGCCATCTTGCCGAAGATAACCGTGAACACGAGCATGGCGAAGACCGGCTGAATCACCGCCCAGCCGATGCCGATTACCGACTGTGCGTACTGGACCTTGATGTTGCGCCAGGTCAGGAATAGGAGCAGGTCCCGATACTCGATCATCTCGCGCCAGTCTATCGACCGCCAGCCCTTCCGAGGTTCGATAACCACAACGGGAAGATCTTCTTCAGTCATGTCTGTGTTGGCTCAGTGCTGCTGTTGAACTAAGCCGCTACGCGGCGGCTCCTCATTTCGGACAGTTACTGGGCTAGGATTGATAGTCGGTGGTAAGGTGTGATTCCTCCCGGCCACACGGGGTGGCCGGGAGTTTCGATTAACGGATTCAAACGAAAGGAATCACGCCATGAAACGTACTCACACCTATCGGTGCTGGCAAGAACGGATGCTCGATGACATGACTCTGCACGGGTATGCGCAAAAGACACAGGAAGTCTATCTGAGGGCAGCCGAAAGGCTCTCGGAGTTTTGCGCGGGAAGATCGCCGCGATCGGTCACGATTGAAGAGCTGCGGCAGTTCTTCATCTACCTTAAAACCGTCAAAGTCTACAGCCGCCCAACCTGCACGAGCTTCATCTGCGCGATCAAGTTCCTGTTCGAGAAGACGCTCAAGCGGCGCTGGCCCCAAGAGACGATTCTGGTGCGTCCACCGCGCCAGTCGCGCCTTCCGGTCATTTTGACCCTGGAGGAAGTCGGGAAGATCCTGCGGGAGGTGAGAGAAGCGCACCATCGCTGCTGTCTGGGCGTGATCTACTCGTGCGGGCTGCGCCTGGGAGAAGGCTTGAGCCTGAAGATCGAGGACATCGATGCGGGGCGCATGGTCCTGCACATTCGTGCCGGGAAGGGACAGAAGGACCGCTATGTACCTCTGCCCGAACGCGCTCTGCTGGCGTTGCGACGCCAATGGCGGCGTCATCGCAACCCTACCTGGCTTTTTCCTGCTCCGGGCCATGGGGGCATCGGCTGCCCGACGGCCCAGCGGCCCATGTCACGAACCAGCCTGCAGCGGGCCTTCCGGCTGGCTCTGAAGGCCACCGGAAGCCGCAAACAGGCACATATCCATACCCTGCGTCATTCCTACGCCACCCATCTGCTCGAGTGTGGCGAGAACCTCAGGCAGATTCAGAACAACCTGGGCCATCAGTCCCCTCAGACTACGGCGCTCTACACCCACCTCACCGAAGTGGTACAAAAACAGGCCACCCAACGGCTCAACGCGATGATCGCCCACTTGTAGCGCCTCAGCGCATCCATACTGTCCATGCCCGAACTGACGGAGGTTTTCCGCCGGTATGGGGCGGCCTATCTGCAGCGCTTTGGCGAACACATCCTGCCCAGCCACCGGCGTGTCATGCGCGATATCTTATCGTGCCGCACGCCGCTGCTGGGCGGCTGCGTTTACCACTGCGCGCCCTGCGACCGCACCCATTACAGTTACCATAGCTGTAACAACCGGCACTGCCCCAAGTGCGGAAACGCCGATGCTTCCGAGTGGTTGCAACGCCAGGAGCATCTGCTGCTCCCCTGTGCCTATTTCCTGGTCACTTTCACCATTCCCAGCCAGCTGCACCAATTTGCACGCAGCAATCAGAAGCTCTTCTACCACCTGCTCTTCCGCTGCTCCGCCGACGCTCTCCTGCAGCGCGGCCGGCAAAAGCGGCTCCTGGGCGGCCTGCTCGGCTTCATCGGCATCCTTCACACCTGCACCCGTCGCCTCGATTATCACCCTCATATCCACTACCTCATCCCCGCCGGCAGCCTTTCCACGAACGCCAGGAAGTGGATGCGATTGAAAAAGCCCGACTACCTCCTTCCGGTCCAGGCACTTTCCTATTCCTTCCGCGAGAACATCAAAGCCGCCCTCACCAAGAAGCTTCTCACCGATCAGGTCGACCCCCAGATCTGGAACTGCGACTGGGTCGTCCATGCCAAACCTGCCGGCAGCGGCCTGCCGGTTTTAAAGTACCTCAGTCGCTATGTCTTTCGTACCGCCCTCAGCAACAACCGCATCCTCTCCGCTAACAATGACGCTGTCACATTCGCCTATAAAGATTCCCACACCGGCCGTCCCTGCACCTGTTCTCTGCCTCCATTAACCTTCATTGCCAGGTTCCTCCAGCATGTCCTCCCACGCGGTTTCACCCGTGTCCGCTACTACGGATTCTTCAGTCCTGCCAATCGAGCCAAGCTGCAGAAAGTCCGATCCCTCCTCGCTGCAGCTTTTGCCCGCCTCGAGGCGCTCACAGCAGCAAAGAACGACCCCGCACCCTTCCGCTGTCCCAACTGCCACCGGCCCATGCAGATCCTCGCCTTACTCCCCCGCATTCGATCACCGCCCAGTTTCTTTCCTTTCTCACTTCCATCTGTTGCCCATGCCTGATCACAATCAGAATAGCGGCCTCTATTCTGCTCCGCTCTCTTTACGTACCCTTCGCATGCCCGGCTGTGCAAACACTTCTTGGGCCCGATCTGTCTCATCTCACCGATACCTTCGAGCTCTTTCTCCTGCTGAAACCTATCAGCATTCCGCCTCCGCCGCGGGCCTCCTTCTCCTCCCAAGCCCCCTTATCCCTAAACTCGTAAACCTTTAATCCGCAAACGACACTCCCCTTCAGTCCCTGCGGCTCAGTCCAACCCTGTGATGCAACTCAGCTCCGCAAGCTCCGCTGACCTACATCACTTGATTCGTTCTTAATCACGTTGACTTAGAGGCCGCGCCTTCACGCTCCAGTGCTTTTCGCGTCAAGGCCTGGTAGGGATTCATCTGCCCACCGAACGGAAGCATGGCTACCCGCAATTTGCAGGAATCTCCCATGCTGAAGAAACCGATGTCAGGTCCTCGATGTTAGGTATTTGGGAAATCATCACTCAGAATCTCGAGCTTCGTGGTCTCTATCGCATGGATTGGGGGCGCAGCTGACCTGGTCTGCAACGCGAATTCGGCAGTAGCGTCGTCGCGGTTGATCCGAAGGGTTGAACTTTCCTGGTCGTAGCTGAGCTTTACTGTCGTCGTCCCAAAGGTCGTCCAGAACCAGACTGTGGAGGCTCTCAATTCACTTACCAGCGAAAGGGCGGATGCACTCTCCAGGTAATATGGGGAGCGCAACGCAGTAGAGGAATCACCAGGGGTTCGAAGGCATCGCTTGATGGCGTGGGGTGCGGAGCAGCCGACCGATACAAAGTAGGCGCCCGCACCTGTTTCCAACCGGAGTTCCGCCGACTCGGCATCCCAGACATGGTCGCAATCAGCCAAAAGCCAATGCATGCGAAAGTCGTGGCTCGTCGCGCTAGTCAAGCGATCGATAACGACGATTTCATTCTCCGGCCCCATGAGGACCGCTCGAGCATGGAACACTCGATCGGGAAGCCGTTCGTAGCAGTCACACCGGCCCTGCCACCCACGCCACGCATCGTCGCCTTCGGTGGCGTTGGCCACGGTGATACCCGAGCTGGATCCTTCAGACCAAGGCAGCCAAAGAAACCTTCCCGCTCGCTCCATCTGGTCACGCCCGTCGACTGTCACGGTATTGTGGTAGCGGGTAGCGACAATAGCCTGGTCCAAGTCATTAGCCGCGTTGTAGCTGTAGGTCCCGGCATCGCCGGCAATGTTGATACCTCGCCACCAGATATCGACGTGAAGCATATCAGCGTGGCTGGGACGGTGGCGGTAAGGGCCACAGCGAATGAAGGCAAACCCTTCTTCGTGGCGCAACGCGTAGTAGCCCCCGGCTTCCGCCGCCAGGTCGGTGCGCAGCCGTGACTCGCGGCCCCGGGAAAAGGGTTCCGCGCCGAACAGCCACCAAGTCAGTTCATCCCAAGGCCCTCGCTCATAGGGAAGCGATTCACGGTTTAGGGCGAAACAAGCTTCGATTACGGCCCGGAAGTCTAAATAATCCTGCTCTGCTACAGGCAGGATTACAGACCCATCGCTGGCGCCATATAGCGGGAGTCGACCGGTGGATTCCTCTTGGCATTGATAAAGGAACCCGGCTCCGAGCAGGCACGCCTGCTCGATCTCGTTGGGCAGGCTGTGCTCAACCCCTTCGGCCAGGCATATTATCCAGAGCAACGTCTCGAGGGCGACACGCTCGTAGATCATAGAGTACTGGGCAAAGCTGCCATCTTCGTAGAACAACTCATTGACCTGCTCGAGGAGGTGCCGTTGTCCGTTCGTCACCCAGCGTTTACTCGATCGAAATTCGGGAAAAAGCAGGCCGATCGTCATTAGCCCGATGCATTCGCTGATACCATGGTTGTTTTTCTGGCTCAAGGCATAGCCGAGATTACGTTCGATACGTTCGCCTGACACGGCGATCATTTCCGCAAGTTTGCGGATACGCTCGTCGCTGGTGGACGGCGCGACCATCAATCCGTAAAGCCCAAAACACCACGCCATAACGCGAAACGTAATCTCCTGTCCACACTTCCAGTTTACGCCCTGATTAGGTGGGTTGTGCTCCCTCCAATTTTCGACAAGTTGCCAAAAACACTCTGCGTATCTTTCGTCTTCAGTCTGCCAATAGGCCCGCACCAGGGTATAAGCGAAACTGAAGCGGTTAAGCTCCCAAATCACCTTAATGTCACCGTAGTCGAAGTCGCCCAAAGCACTCCAATGGCGATCGGCGGGAGGGGTTTCACCCGTGAATGCGTTGCGATGCCAATCGGGAGGGAACCCGGCCTTGTGATATTCGTGGTGAAAATAGCGGAATTCGCCCTTCAGGATACGCTCGCCAGCGGCCATCACATCTTCGCGTCTACAGACAAATCGTTCCCCATAGTCCGCCCGGTCCCTCTGTGCCACGAAGAGCGATGGGGCCACACCCCTTCGGTAATTGGCGTAAGCCCCCGGATCCGAAAGACCCGGGTCGGACAGAAATCGCTCAATAGACATCTCCTCCCATGATCGGGAAGGGGTTGTAATCCGGAACCATCCAAGCCTGCGCTTCAGCGCGTAGAGCGCGCGAAAGGCAATCCAGCGAACTCCCAAATATTCCAGAAGGCAAAAAGTCACCCTGGGGTGAAATAGGCGAAGGGAGGGCATCACGATTCCTCTAGTAGACTCTTACGTTCCTCCATCGCCTTTCGAAGCTCAAAAATGGCATTCTGGGCGTCGGATTGTTGCTGAATTCGCTCTTCGGGTGTTTTGCTGAGGTTTTCATCCAGGAGCGACATATCGATGCCGTAGGCTTCCGCGGCCGCCCGGGCCGATGAGGGGGCGTGGGAACAGACGCGACGCTCGTCGTGATCCTCGTTGCTTTGATGGCAGGGTTTTACCGGTCTTTCACTCATCGTCAAATGCAGGCTACTGGATAGATGCTCCGCCGATGGCCGGAAAGCGGCGAGACGCCGCTTCTACTTTGAAATGCAAACCTATTAGAATTATCTTGGTAACTACCCAGGTAGCCCCACCACGGCGCTACCGTTGACTGGAGAGTAGTCTACCGCCCCGTCCCGAGTGCAACAGAAAAAAGTGTTGTTTTGGGGCTGGACTCGGTGGGGGTGTTTGCTGTACTGTGCGAACCATGAAGGGCGTCATGGTCATGCAGGGGCGCAAGGTAAGCGGCGGGGATATCGATCTGATCCGCGGTTTGCTCTCCGAACATCCCGGTTGGGGCCGGACGCGGCTCAGTGAGGAAGTTTGCCGTCGTTGGGACTGGCGCAATGGGCGGGGGCAGATCAAGGACATGGCGGCCCGTACCTTGCTGCTGAAGCTGGAACGATGCGGTCATGTTCGACTGCCGCCGCGCCGGCGACCTTCGTCTAACGGACTCCGGAATCGCCGCGTGCCCCTTGTAGCTCATACGAGCGAGCCGATCCGTTGCGCGTTGCACGAGCTGCGGCCTCTGGCCCTGAATGTCGTGGAGCCGCGATCGGCAGACCTGCGGCTGTTCAACTGCCTGCTCAGCCGCTACCACTACCTTGGCCACCGCAACACCGTGGGCGAGAACATTCGCTACCTGGTCCGCGATTGCACAGGCCGTGTGGTGGCTTGTGTTCTCTTCGGCTCGGCAGCGTGGAAGTGCGCCCCGCGCAACGCCTGGATCGGTTGGGGCGCTAGCGCGCGGGAGCGCAACCTGCAAGGGTTGACCAACAACACGCGCTTGCTCGTGTTGCCCTGGGTTGAGGTTCCGCATCTGGCCAGTCATCTGCTGGGCTCTCTGGCACGACGGATTCGCGCCGACTGGCAGGCCAAGTATTGCCATCCGGTCCACGCCCTGGAAACGTTCGTGGACCGCAGCCGTTTCCGGGGAACCTGCTACCAGGCCGCCAACTGGATGCGGCTGGGTAGGACGCAGGGGCGCAGCCGCAATGACCGGCAAAATTGTATCCACACTTCAGTCAAGGATGTGTATCTCTATCCCCTCATCCAAGAGTTTCGTCGGGAGTTGTGCGCATGATTACCCATGCCAAAGCCCTGGCCGTTTGCAATGCCGAGCCGGATGCGGCGGCAACGCTCATCGTCGAACTGTCAGGAAAATTCACTCTGCTCGAGGATCGACAAGGACTGCTTGAGGCGGAGAACCAGCGTCTGCGCGACCGGGTCCGGGAGTTGGAGCAACGGCTCGCCAAGAACTCGCGCAACAGCAGCAAGCCGCCCTCGAGCGATGGCTTCAACAAACCCTCGCCGAAAAGCCTGCGTAAGAGAGGGCAGCGCAAGTGCGGCGGACAGCCCGGACATACGGGCCATACCCTCAAGAGGGTCGCAACGCCCGATCACACAAAGGTTCACCGGGTGGAGCAGTGCGAGTGTTGCCACCGCTCTCTGGCGGATCAGCAACCCGACCGCCTTGAGAAACGACAAGTCCATGATCTGCCTCCGAGACGACTTATCGTCACCGAGCATCAGGGCGAGGTGAAACGCTGTGCCTGCGGCCATCTGAACAAGGCGGCTTTTCCTGAAGGCGTGAACGCCCCGGCGCAGTACGGCCACGGAGTCAAGGCCGCGGCAGTCTACCTGAAAAACTATCAGTACCTGCCCTATGAGCGAACCTGCGAACTCCTTGAGGACCTTTTCGGCTGTCCCATGAGCGAAGGCACATTGGCCAACTTCATCTCACAATGCAATGATCGCGTTGAAGAACCCCTCGATCAGATCAAGGAACTGATCGAACAAGCCTCGATAGCTCATTTTGATGAAACTGGTTCACGCGTGGAAGACAAACTTTGGTGGCTTCACTCGGCCTCGACATCAAACGCGACCTACTATGAGATCCATCGCAAACGCGGCGCCGACGCCTTCGATGCTATCGGCATTTTGCCCGAGTTCATGGGACGCGCCATTCACGACTTCTGGAAACCATACTTCGGCTACTCGTGCCGCCATGGGTTGTGCAACGCTCACCACCTGCGCGAGTTGATCTTCGTACATGAGCAATACCAGCAGGACTGGGCCGATCGCATGATCGACTGCCTTGTGGACATCAAGGAGACCGTCGATCAGGCCAAACAGGCCGCGGATCATCTTCCTGAAGAGCAGATTCAGGCACTTGAAGAGGGTTATCAGAAGATCCTTGATGAGGGCTATGCTCAGAACCCGCTGCCGCCGCAACCGGTCAACGCAAAGAAGAAACGCGGGCGGCGCAAGAAGACCAAACCTCGCAACCTGCTCGAACGGCTTGATCATCATCGCAACGAAGCCCTGGCCTTCATGTACGACCTCAACGTCCCGTTCGACAATAACCTGGCCGAACGCGATCTTCGCATGATGAAGGTGCAGCAGAAAATCTCCGGGACCTTCCGAACCGAGCAAGGCGCCAAAGCTTTTTGCCGCATTCGCAGCTACATTTCAACCGCCCGTAAGAACGCCCTCGGCGCCAGGGACGCTCTGGCCCGCCTTTTCAGCGGCACTCCGTTCGTCCCGGCCTTCGACACCTCGTAGCCACTCCGCACCCCTGCTGAGCACCCCGATCTCCTCTCCACCCACTCACTCCCTGGCTTGCCGAAATCCTGTTCATCCTCTCAGGAATCAACCTGAGTAGTTACTTATCTTGAAGTAATTTAAATGTCGGCCTCCCGCGCCGGGAGTTCGTCTTCACGATTTCCTATGCCTGTCAGGCCGTCAGCACTGGGCAATCAGTCGCTTTCGCAGCCGTACACCCAGAACATCGGCCAAAAGCCGGTGCGCAACGGCGGTCAGGTGGATTCCATCACCGGCAAAATGCTCTGGAGAGGCGGAACTCGACATAGCGGTGAAGTCGAGATAGTCCAAGTCCAGTTTCGCGGCGATCTGCCGACATCTCCGGCAGATCGCCCGGCGGAACGGCTCCGGATAGGCCCGCCCCATGAGCGGGCCCAAGACAATGAGCTGCACGCGAGCAGCGATGGAGATGCACTTCAAGTCGCGGAGCAGTTCCGTGATGACCCTGTCATGCAACCGACCCAGGCCAAACAGATTACCCAACGCCAGGTTCAGCTTGGCCCAACGGACCACAGGAAATAGCGAACCAGAGCCGGGAGAGCCGTTGGCGCCGGGAAAACAATAGGGATTCAACGCCAATCCGCGGATTCCATGGGTACCCAGCTTGCGCCAGACGAGTGTCTGCAATCCGAGGTTCAAGTAGGGTCGAATGGAGAACACGACGCAATTCACCTTTTTCCCATCGATGAGGTCCGTAACCACTGCCCGGATAACCTGTGTATTGGCAACATCCTGTCGGGCGAGACGGAAACGGATTTCGATCCCGGTCATTTCCCGTATTTCCCGCCGGACAATGCGGTGATAGACCGAATCCAAGCCCACGTTCCGGGAACCGGTGCTCAAACATCCGCCGACAATCCCGACCTGAGGATCGCGTAGCTGCTCAGGTTTGGTTTCCAAGCGGCCTTTTGTGGTCAGTTGCGCCATTCCTCGCTTCCCTCAATTTCATCGCTAATCCGCCTGCTTGCGCAGCCGGCTACGGGGGCTTTTGCTCCTTTGGAATTCGTGTTCATTCGCGGCATTCGCGGTTTGATTCAATTCCATCTTTATATGGCTCGCTCCCTCAACGCTCCCAAGTGCCTCAACGCTGCCAAATACTCGTGGGGCGGGATGAACCGGCCACTCTTCCGGTGCACGGCAAAGCTTAGTCTGTTCCGCCGACACATAGGATAGGCATCGACAATCCAGTGGGCCAGGTCATCCGCCCCCATATTGTCGTCCAGACCAACATCCGGTTCATCGGACAGCCCGCTTCGCTCATCAAGCAACGCGCTACTCTGGGCTTCATTGAGTGTAGACATGGCGACACATCTCGGAGATCGGTCAATTAAGTTGGCCTTGACGAGTAGAAGGCCCTTCGTGTCGTTCAACCTGCCGTAGGGCGTATGTACGTAGAGGCCCCCAAACTTCACAATCTTGCCTATCAGATTGGTCACGAGGGTCCAGAAAGTGGGTTCTGTCTGCTTCCAAAATGGCCATTGTTTCGCATCCAACGCATAATCGTAAAATCCGAAGAAGACTTCGCGATTAACCGAATCCAGAGCCTTCAGGATATCGTTGAGGTTTCCCAACCCCCCTCGCGTTTCGACCACCGGCGAAACTCGGGGATGCACACCTGGACCCACCCTCGCTCCCAGATCGCTCCGGCACTGCTTCAGCATATCTCCCGACTCGGTCTTCGGGAGCAGGACGTTGACTGTGCCTCCCATCCCGGCGGCGCAACTTACCACCTCAATGTCCCGCTCGTAGTACCCGCTCCCCATGCCATTGATGCGGACCCAGATGTCGCGGGTGTCGGAAGAATGAAGATAGCCCTGCACAAGCTTGAGGTACCACGTGCGAGCCCTTTCTTTGAGGTCGTCAGTTCTCTTTTCAGACAAAGGATCCCAGGCACTGTCTTCAAAATCGAGGACTGTGCACGCACCTGTCTTCCGCATCCGCCGGTGCACCCTCGTGTAAGCAATTCCTCTAGTCAGCGGGAAGTAACGGTAGACTCTGAATGTGCTCTCTGGATCGGACATCAATTAAGCTGGCTGCGCAAACAGCTGGACGAGGACCTCTACCTGCGCGTCACGATCTGCGCGATACGTTCCCCGGCGCGGCCATCCCACAACGGCGGGACGGAGCCTGACTTCCCGCGACCTTCCAGTATTGCATTTACTTCGGATCGCAGCCGACCCATATTCCGGCCCACGAGAACATTCGTGCCCTGCTCGACGGTTATGGGACGCTCCGTGTTCTCACGCAGAGTGAGACAGGGGACCTGAAGATAGGTCGTCTCCTCCTGTATGCCCCCCGAGTCGGTAAGCACGAGCTTCGCGTGCTGTTGGAGCCACAGAAACTCAAGGTAGCCCAATGGATCGGCCATTAAAATCCGCCCTTTCTTATCGGGAACGATACCCAACATGCCGATGCGGCCCCTGGTGCGTGGGTGAACGGGAAAGAGGACAGGAATCCGCGCACCGATATCGGCTAAGCTTTCCATGATCTTCCGCAGCATTTCCGGGTCGTCGACATTGGACGGCCGATGCAGGGTTATCAGAGCGAATGGCTGATCCAGAGCGAAAGTATCGAGCAGGGGTCGCTTCGACCGTGCCAATAGACGAACCACCGTGTCGATCATGCAATTACCGACACAGTGGATCCTGTCTTTTGCCACGCCTTCCCGGATCAGGTTTTCATCCGCATCGGCCGAGGGCGTAAAGTGGAGATCGCTGATCTGATCCGTTACCAGCCGGTTGATCTCCTCGGGCATGGATCGATCACCGGAGCGTAATCCCGCCTCAACATGGCCTAAACGAATCCCCAACTTTACGGTTACGAGGCCGGCGGCGACGGTCGAATTTACGTCGCCATATACCAGGACGAGGTCCGGGTCCGTTTCGGCAAAGACCTTTTCGATACGCATCATAACCTCTGCTGTCTGCGTCGCCTGGGAACTCGACCCCACGCCAAGGTTGAAATCCGGTTCGGGCATCCCGAGTTGGTCAAAGAAAACCGCAGACATGTTACGATCGTAGTGTTGTCCGGTATGAACGAGCGCTTGCGACACCGCGGGGCCATCCCGCAAGGCGAAGATCACGGGCGCGGCTTTCATGAAATTGGGCCGGGCTCCAACTACGTGGAGAATCTTCAAGAGACTATTGTCCTGGGATTGTTAATTCGCGATCCCAGGCCGTGTAATGAACCTGGCCAGAGTCTCGTCTCCTGATCCGAGTGTTATTCGTAATCATGCTCCTCGACTGAACGCGAAGGCGTCCAGCTACATCGCCGCGAAGGATTTTCAGGAATCCAAGGCACATGATCCGACCTTGGTTGACGGCCAAGGGCATCGATTAGGGACCTGCTCATGACCTATGCTTGTGGTGATCGGACATCTTGGGTACGGCGAATCCCGATAAAGTTCCGGCTTGCCGTAGACGACCTCGGGATGAGTCGTGGACCGCCTGTTGATTCCGCTGTAACCGAACCTCCAAGGTGTAACATGCATCCCTACCTGTGGCCAACGCCGAACTCGGGTTCATGATTCATCCATTGCCCCACCTCGGCGCATATGATTGATCGCCAACGTCACGCGCGCCACCTCCAGGATTTCATCCAAGGGAATCGGCGGGGGTCCACCACACGACACCGACTCCAGAAACGCTTTCATCTCACCCGAGTGGCCTTTATCCTGCGAGCGCAACCGCATCTGCCGGAATCCCGGCCATCCCATGCCCCGCAGGGATCGAAAATTATCGAGCTGCAGCACGCGCCCCTCGCAGAAGACTTCCAGCCGCTCTTTGGGAAAGCGACGGTGGCCGTTAGCGAAATAATGGATCGTTCCCAGTGAGCCATCGGCAAAGGAAAGGGTGATCGTGACCACATCATCTGTTACGCCCATATTTTCCTGCGCAAAAGCGGCCTGGTAATGGTGAATAGGGGACTGAGCAAGGTGGCGAAGAAGATCAATATAATGGCAGGCTTCACCCAATATCCGTCCGCCACCTTGATCATCCGATCGCAGCCAGTGATCGCCTGGCAACGCGCCGGCATTCACCGTCAGGATAAACGCCTTGGGCGCGGACGTGCATTCGATGAGTGCTTTGATCTTGGCAGTATGCGGCGCAAATCGACGATTGAACCCGACCGTAAGCAGCGGGTCGGAAGCTTCACCTAGTCTCATGTCCGATAATTAAGTTGAATTAATCTGTCTTACCATGTTATGCTATCGGCATGGCAAGACCCATATCCATAATTGAACTTACAGATCTTGAGCTGCAAGAGTTGCAGCGTCGCGTGAAGGCACCGACAGTATCCGTGCGCGACAGCCTTCGGGCGACAATCGTACTGCGTCGTTCCGAAGGCGTCAAACAGGCGCAGCTCGCGGAAGAACTCGGGGTTAGCCCCTCTTTCTCAACTGGGCGTCATTTTTGACCTAAGTCGTTGATAAACGACCAAAGGTCTCCACTACATCTCGCTAGTTTTCGATTCGATTTTTGGTGGCGGTTGTGCAGGAAGTTCAAGCTTTAGCTGGTTGAGCAATAGCTTTTGATCCTTACTGGGCTCGGTGTAACGGGTGAGCACCACGGTGCGCCCGTCGGTGGTGGGTAGCTTTACATCGAGCATTTGCATCGCCGCCATTTTCGAAAGCACCTCGACGGCAGTAAGACCAGGGGCCAGATCGCGCAAGCGACGCTTCAGAGTGACCCATAGGCAGTAAGCCAGGAAGCTGATAAAAATATGGGCCTCGATGCGATCGTCCCTTTGGTGATGGATGGGCCGGATGGAGAGGTCATTTTTCATTTCCTTGAAAACTTGCTCGATCTCAGTGAGTTGGATGTAGAGGTGCCAGAGGCGGTGCGGATTGTCGGCACTGAGGGTGCTGCGCAACAGGTAGCGGCCTTCCCGGCGATAGGCCTGACGGTAGTTCTTCCAGTTCAACCGGAAGCTCACCGGCGAGCCATTGGCGGGGCCATCCTCGGGGGCTACGGCAATGTCGAGTAAACGCCAGATCCGCGGGCCGGCTTCCTTCTTGGCTTCGCCCAGTTTAATGAGGATGGTATCGCGCTGGTAACGCCGCTTGCTATCGCGGAGCTTCTTGAGCCTCTCAAGCAATCGGCGCAAACCGCGCAGACGCATACCCTTTTCTTTGTGCAGACGCTCCTTGCTACGGGCCAAAACATAAGTTTCACCCCCCTCCCTGATGAGTTTTACGTCGATACCTGCACGCAGATTCTGCCACTGCTTTTGCAGCAACGATTGCTCGAACTTGTCCAGCCACGAGCGCGGCGTACCCACCAGATAGTCGATCGGCGGGTCGCTTGCACGCATCTGGGCCAAAACCTCCTCGGTAGGTATTCCCCGATCCATGACCCAGATGCGCCGGGCCTTGCCGTAGGCCTTTTCGATGCGAGCAAGAAAATCGCCCAAGGTGGTTTGATCCAGGGTGTTACCGGGAAGCACTTCATAGGCAATCGGAAAGCCCTCCGGGGTGACTACCAGGGCGATCACCACCTGCAGACAATCCCAACGTTTGTCTCGGCTGTAGCCGAACTTGCGGATTCGGCTCGAAGCCGCTGGTTCCTGGTTCGGATCACACTCGAAATAGGTGCTCGTCAGATCGTATAGCAGTACCTCGTAACGGGTGTTGAACAGATCGCTCCAGCGGTTGGTCAGGTGGGCGAACAAGGCCTTTTTGTGCTCCAGCAATCGATCGTGGCAGCGATACAGGGTGTTCTTCTCGGCCAAGGCGAAGTCTTCGCCCAGAAGATCGGCCATGGCTGATTGCTCATACCATTGGCGGTGCAGCCGCCACTCGCTTCCTGGATCGATCAGTCGATAGGCCACCAGGGTTTGCAACACATGGGCCCACCGCCTGCCTTGCCGGGAAGGCCTCACTCGCTCGCGCCAGAACTCACCCAACCCCAATTGTTCATAAAGCACGCAGGACAACCAGCACGCTCCCCATTGCCGGGGCCGCTCTATCCTCAAATCTTTGAGCCGAATCCGTACGATGCTTTCCTCCTCGAGCGGCGGCGCCCGATCTTCGGGAAACAGCGCCACCTGCTCCGGCCGGGCACTACCCTCGGCAAAGATCTCGATACTCTTGCGCCAAGCGCTGCGCTGGCTGTCGTTGATCTCTCCAAGGTAGAGAACCTGCCTCTGCACCACCCGACCGCCACCCACACGCTTATTCTCCACGATGTTCCAATAGCAATGCTCTTTGCCATCTTTGCGCCGACGATTGCACCTCAGAAACATGATGGCCCCCAATTATACAAACATATCGAGGCCTGGGAAGAGGGTAGGTCTACACTACAGGCTGTTCTGCCAACCTTCCCCCACTGTTTATGCGACTCGACAGCCCATTTACCCCCGAAAAAAACTTTTTTAGAGGTTGAGTTGGTCAAGTCGGGTTAGTGTGCCCGAAAAAAACTTTTTTAGAGAGGTTGGGTTAGTTGCTGCGTGAACAAGTGGTCGCAACGCTTTGAGCGAGACGGCTTGGAGGGATTGCGGGACAGGAAGGGACGAGGACGGCCCCGATGGATACCGGCGGGCAAGGTTGAGAAGGTCATTACCGAGGCTACACGACCGCCGAAGCCACGCACTCGCTGGAGTGTTCGCACCATGGCCAGGGAGGTGGGGATTTCCCCCGACAGCGTGCAGCGCATCTGGCGGGCTAACGATATCAGGCCTCACTTGGTCAGGACGTTCAAAGTGTCCAATGACAAGTACTTCGAGCAGAAGTTCTGGGATGTGATCGGCTTATACCTGGATCCGCCAGAGCGGGCCCTTGTATTGTGTTGCGACGAAAAGAGCCAATGCCAGGCTTTGGAGCGGACCCAGCCGGGCTTACCTCTTGGCGTGGGAGAGATTTGCACCAAGACACATGACTACAAGCGACACGGGACCATTACGTTGTTTGCAGCCTTGAATTATCTGGACGGCAAGCTCATCGCACGCACCGAACAGCGGCATACCCATGTAGAATGGTTGCGGTTCTTGAAGCAAATCGAGCGGGAGACACCCAAGCAGCTGGACTTGCACTTGATCGTTGACAACTACTGCACGCACAAGCAACAGAAGGTCCGCAAGTGGTTGTCGCGCCATCGGCGTTTTCACATCCACTTCACCCCGACCAGTTCGTCCTGGTTGAACCTGGTCGAGCGCTTTTTCGGCGAACTGACCCAAGATGTTATCAGGGATGGTAGTTTTACCAGCGTCAGGCAATTGGTCGAAGACATAGAAACCTATCTGGCTGAAAGGAACCTCGACCCCAAGCCTTACAGATGGAAGGCGAAGGGAGAGGAAATCCTGCGCAAGATCCAGCGCGCCAAACGTGCCTTGGCAAAGCAGACAGGGAAAACTAATTAATTTATGTTATTTATCGGACACCACACTAGAGCACGCTCGACGGCCTCCAACTCGGATTCGGTCAGGCAGAGCGGTTTCTCGACGAAGATGCTCTTGCCGGATTGCAGTCCACGCTCGACCAGATGCCCGTGGGAAGCATGCCGCGTCGCGATCAACACGGCATCGATTTCGTCATCGCCAAAGACGTCATCGGGCTCTGAAGACGCCCCTTCAAAGCCAAACTTCCGCGCCGCCCGGGCGGCCGAGACGCCAGTTGCCGAAACCACTGTCTTGAGCCGCGCCCCGGTTTTGGCCAAGGCAGGCAAGAGCACTTGAAAAGCAAAGTTGCCCGCTCCCAATACCCCCATAACAGGCCGCGCCTTGGAGCGCGCTCGAGCCGGGTTTACAGTTAGGCGACGTTCGGGAGTTCCAACCTGCCGCTGATCTTTTTCAGAATGCGGATATTCCAAGAGCACACCCAAAGCTTCGCCAGACCCGATCTCCCGGTAGACTTCGAGGGCTCTTGCAAAGGGCACCCGATGCGAAATCAGTGGGTCCAGCGCAAGCGCTCCGGAGGAAATCAGATCGAGCATGGCTTCCACATTTCTCTGTTCCGTCCAGCGCACGAATCCCACCGGGTAGTCCCGCCCCAGGCGCTCATAGCTATCATCGTAGCGGCCCGGCCCGAATGAACAGGATACCTGAAAGGAGATTTCCTTTTCGTAAAAATCGTTCCGGTTCAGCCCCATACCGACTACGCCGACCAACACGATGCGCCCGCGCTGGCGGCACATACGAGGGGCCATTTCCACCGGCTGATTGCTCGAGGTCGAAGCGGTAATGAGCACCCCGTCGACGCCGCGCCCGCGACTGAACCTCGAAACCACCGACTCGGCAGCGGACGGATCGGAAAGATCCACCGCTTCGGCTCCAAAACCCTGCGCCAAAGAGCACCGGCGGGCTTCTTTATCGATACCTATGACCCGACATCCGTTGGCCTTGATAATCTGGACCGCAAGCAGTCCGATTAGTCCCAGCCCAATCACAGCAATGGATTCACCTAAGGTGGGATCAAGAAGGCGCACTCCCTGCAGGCCGATCGCCCCCACCATTGCAAATACGGCATCACTGGGTTCCAACCCGGAGGAAACTTTCACGCAGAGATTGCGCGGAACGCAAACCCACTCCGCATGAGGTCCGTTCGAGACAACCCGGTCTCCCACGCAAAGATCACTCACGCCCTCACCCTCCTCGACGACCATGCCCAAGTTGGCATTTCCCAAGGGGATAGCTTGATCGAGCTTCGACCGTACTGCCGCCACGGTGGGCCCGACGCCATCGGTCCGAATCTTGTCGATAGCCTGCCGGACTCGTTCCGGTTGCCGAAGCGCCTTCTGTAGCAAGTTAGCTTTCCCGAATTCGATCAGCATTCTCTCCGTGCCAATGGATACAAGGCTCATTTCTGATTGAATGAGCACATGACCTGGCCGCGACGAAGGTGGCGGCACTTCGGCAAGAACGGTTTCGCCGTTGCCTAGTGTGGTGTCCGTTAAATAACATAAATTAATTAGTTTTCCCTGTCTGCTTTGCCAAGGCACGTTTGGCGCGCTGGATCTTGCGCAGGATTTCCTCTCCCTTCGCCTTCCATCTGTAAGGCTTGGGGTCGAGGTTCCTTTCAGCCAGATAGGTTTCTATGTCTTCGACCAATTGCCTGACGCTGGTAAAACTACCATCCCTGATAACATCTTGGGTCAGTTCGCCGAAAAAGCGCTCGACCAGGTTCAACCAGGACGAACTGGTCGGGGTGAAGTGGATGTGAAAACGCCGATGGCGCGACAACCACTTGCGGACCTTCTGTTGCTTGTGCGTGCAGTAGTTGTCAACGATCAAGTGCAAGTCCAGCTGCTTGGGTGTCTCCCGCTCGATTTGCTTCAAGAACCGCAACCATTCTACATGGGTATGCCGCTGTTCGGTGCGTGCGATGAGCTTGCCGTCCAGATAATTCAAGGCTGCAAACAACGTAATGGTCCCGTGTCGCTTGTAGTCATGTGTCTTGGTGCAAATCTCTCCCACGCCAAGAGGTAAGCCCGGCTGGGTCCGCTCCAAAGCCTGGCATTGGCTCTTTTCGTCGCAACACAATACAAGGGCCCGCTCTGGCGGATCCAGGTATAAGCCGATCACATCCCAGAACTTCTGCTCGAAGTACTTGTCATTGGACACTTTGAACGTCCTGACCAAGTGAGGCCTGATATCGTTAGCCCGCCAGATGCGCTGCACGCTGTCGGGGGAAATCCCCACCTCCCTGGCCATGGTGCGAACACTCCAGCGAGTGCGTGGCTTCGGCGGTCGTGTAGCCTCGGTAATGACCTTCTCAACCTTGCCCGCCGGTATCCATCGGGGCCGTCCTCGTCCCTTCCTGTCCCGCAATCCCTCCAAGCCGTCTCGCTCAAAGCGTTGCGACCACTTGTTCACGCAGGGCACACTAACCCCGAGTTCTTCCGCGAGCTGCGCCTGTTTGACGCCTTCGGAACGACGCAGTACGATTGTCGCCCGAAGGCTGTCGCGCACGGATACTGTCGGTGCCTTCACGCGACGCTGCAACTCTTGCAGCTCAAGATCTGTAAGTTCAATTATGGATATGGGTCTTGCCATGCCGATAGCATAACATGGTAAGACAGATTAATTCAACTTAATTATCGGACATGAGACTAGGTTCTGTAAGATCTGTCGCACAGATGGTAAATGAACTGGTACTGCCGCCCCAAGGGAGCCATGCGCAATAGCCCTGCTTTAGCCAAACTCAGCCAGAATGTCCGCGACCATAAGCGATGGCGGGCCACCCAGGCCCACCAAGTGGGTCTGAGATCCGGTAAAATACCGACGATACTAAATCCCATTGACTCAAACAGATTCGACCACTCGCTCAAACTCAGCAGTCGCTCGATTATGCTGGCCTGCTGCGTCCCCTCACGACGAAAGGCATGAGCCAGATAGTGAAGATTGGGAACAACGAAGACAAACTGGCAGCCCGGTTTACCGGTTTTCAGCATACGGCCCAGCGCCCCCGCAGGGTCCACGAAATGTTCGATTGACCCTAAGCAGGTTATGTAGTCGAAGGAGTTTTCCTTGTAGCCAAGTTCCTCAGCCGCCGCCACTCGCAGATCGGCTTCGGGACCGAGGAGGGAACGCGCTTTGGCAATGGCCTTCTCCGAGATATCGACCCCATGACAAGACAGACCGGCTTGCTGGGCCAGCGCCAGCAGTCCGCCCTGCCCGCAGGCTACATCGAGGATCGAGCCACTGGAACGAAATTGTATCGACCGGGTCAGGTGACGGTAGCCTCGCATGGCTAAGTCGTCCGTGTATTCAGCGCCGGGCGTGTAATACTCGCTGTTGTAGTAATCCCGGATCTCTTGCAGGCTAATCATGCACGTGCCGCCTCCAGCGGCGCTGAATCGGGCATCTCCGAGGACGGCGATTTGGCCAGAGTAGGAGGGAGCCATAGCGGCGAGGGGCAAGGATTACCGGCTAAGGTATCGCAAACGGCCCGGAAAACCAGATCCGGTTCGATGCGCCGCATGCAGATCGGGTTTCCGCAACCGTGGATGTTCTTGACATGATAGCATGGCGAGCAAGCCATACCCAACCGAACTACCCTCAGATCCTGGCTGTAGGGGCCCGTGTAGGCGGGATTGGTGGGACCGTACAGTCCCACGATGGGCGTATCCGCAGCCGCCGCCAGATGCGCGGGTCCGGCACAGTTGCCTACAAAACACCGCGCCACCGAGAGGGCGCCGAGCGCCCACTCGATTCGGGCCGGAGCGAATATTGCCAAGCGTGGGTGCTCGATACGCGAGCGTCTGGAGATCTCTTCTAAGAGCGGTCGCTCCCCGGGGCTACCCATCAAGACGATGCGGATATCGTCGGCATAATCGACCAACCGGTTACACAGCGTCGCAAAGTGAACCGGCGGCCACCGTTTATGGGCCTCTGTTTCACCGGAACCCGGCGCCAATACGAGCCACCGCTCTTCTTCAGGATTGCCACCGATCTGTTCAGCCGCCCGTAAGGTAAACTCATTGTCGACCTCAATGCGGCTGTCAGCAGATTCGGAGACAGCAAATCCGGCGGCTTCAGCATAGCTGAGAAAGTAGTCGACTTTGTGAATGTTGCGGAACCAGGGAGAAGCCACGATCTTTTGAAAACCCAGGCGCGACCACCTTCCCTCCGGTCCGATGGATACCCGTGCCCCGATCAAGCGTGCAAACAGCGGCATGCGCCAGTCCCCCGTTGACAGTGGGCTGAGCATCAAATCCAAGCGCTGACCACGCAACTGACTGGCGAATCCGATCATTCCCGATCGCGGCAGAAGAGAGGGCCGTAGGCGGTCGCCCAGACGGGCCAAATTAACTACCGCCGCTTCGGTTGCTCCTTTAACTACCACACGGATACTCGGTTTTCTGTCTTCACCGTGATCTCCCTGACGAGCCAGGCAGCGAAGCAGCGGAATCGCCAGAAGCAGGTCGCCAATCCCGTGGTGAAGAAAGACAACGATACCTCCTGCTGTGTTCACATCGCCACCTCCAATCTTGAAGATCCGGTCAGGACATCGCCCACCTTTCGTGCGCGCGCCTGCCAACTGTGTTGATGCCGCTGCTCATTGAGGTGGATACGCTTCCGCTCAAGATGCACCCGGTCATCCCTCAACAAGACCAGCTTTTGGCGCAGCGCTTCCTCGTTCGGCACCACCCAACCCGAGTCCTGCTCAACTACGAAGCGGCTCGTCTCCGACCTGCTTCCCACGATTACGGGAAGTCCGAACCCCAGGGCTTCGACGATCTTCAGGGGCAACGTCAACTCCCAATAGGGATGCGGCCTGCGATAGAAAAGAAAGACATCGGCCGCCGCATATTCTTCCGCAAGCCGCTTTCCGCTTACATGAACCACCCGTATGGAAGCGCCGAGCAAATCCTTATAGTGTGCCCGGGCTCTCGTCCAGTCTGCCGCACGGCAGCTGATAACGAGTTCAACACCCGAGCTATCGCTGACTGCCTGAACCATCGGTCTGAGGTCGTATAGCGGGGGGAGGATGCCCCCAACGTAAAAGCAACGAAGCTTACCACCAAGGGAGTTTTCTCCCCGCGGCAAATGGTGAAGTTCGCAGCCTGGCGGCAAAGGTTCGCAACGTCGAAAAGAGAGCGAAGCCGGAAACGCCGCTCGCATGGCCAACGATGGCAGAAATAGGCAATCCAGCACCTTGCTGTAGCGCTTCAGTTCAAGACGATAAGACCAGAGCGCGACAACCCGGTTTATGCCCTTTACCCACTCCCGGTAAACGGAACTTCGCCAGAAGATATCCCGGTAGAAAAGCCCTATGGGAATGGCCCGGCTCCGCAATAGATTAAAGAAACCAAAGTCCAGGAAAGGGTGCAAGGGGAGGTGGTGGGGCTCCGTGAACAGGGTGGGCATGGACGACGACTCTGCATAGGCGAACTGAAATCGCTTCCCTTCCCGTAGCGCCCGCTTGATCGATTTGATAGCTTCAATCCTCCTCCGGGCATAGCCGGACACTTCCCAAACATCCCAGCCCAGTTCGCGGAAGGCGTGGAATATGTGAAAACTACGCACCTGGCTTCCGCTGGTTCCGCCAGGACCAACGGGAAGCGGATGGTGGAGTATGATGGCTTCAGCCATGGAGAGAAGACATGAAGCTATGGTCCGACACTAGGGTCCATTAAGAGGTTCGTCATCGAG
Organism: Opitutales bacterium; assembly: GCA_963665345.2. Classification (GTDB taxonomy): domain Bacteria; phylum Verrucomicrobiota; class Verrucomicrobiia; order Opitutales; family CAXXNP01. The sequence goes on along the minus strand of OY762281.2, from coordinate 856,714 downwards.
GCCGGCGGCCATCAACTATGGTGCGCAATGAACCCGAGATTCGGTCCCTCCGCTCACGCAGAGGGCTACACGTAGCTCGCTCCGTGAGGAGCGGGATGGGTTGACAATCGACGAGGTTCATCGTACGCAACCCGCCTTTTCTCCGAAGAAGACGACATCCCGCTCGAACAGGCCATACCGCTGGAATTCGCTCGCCGTGGCAAATTCCACTGCCCGCAGGGCATCCACGGTAAATCCCACGTGATCTAATTTCTGTGCTAAATTCATGCCGTAATAGCGTACATGGTCCCAGTGACCGAAGACACGCTTCCGGTCCCTTGGTGTCTGGATACTTGGATCCTCCGAGGTCCCGCCCTCACGTATGGGAACCATGATCAACACCCAACCACCGGGCCTGAGCACCCGGAACATTTCCGCCATGGCAACTTCATCCCGAGAGACGTGCTCCAGTACATGACTGCAGTAGACGGCGTCATAACTGCCATCCGCAAACGGCAATTCAGTAACATCCAGCTTAACCATGACGCCGACACCCGACAGATCTCCGGTGACATAATCGACCAGCCCGAGTTCGCTGAACCGCCTGGCCAATGCCGGCTCCGGGGCGATATGCAGCAGACGCAACGCGTGGTTTCCCGTCAGGTTCACCTTATTCTGAAGGTAAATCCAGGCCAGTCGATGCCGCTCGAGTGATCGGCAGATGGGGCAGAATACGGAGGCGCGCAGAGGCACTCCTCCCGACAAGAAACGCCGCACTGTCTCTCCACAGACCGGACATTCGTGCATCCCACCCCGGTAGAGACTGCGGCGCAATGAAACCGGCAAACGGAAAAAGAGCCCGTTCCGCTTGCGTCGAAGATAACTTCCCAGCCCTGCTCCGGCAGTAAAGTTAACCAGTTCACGCCATTGCGCTGTGACATAACCAACAACTCTACTCAACCTCCCCACCATCAACCAGACTGCGATAGAGGTCGGCAAGCTGCGCGCCGGCCTGTTCCCAATTGTGCTCCCGTGTCACGTATTGCCGTGCGGTTTCACCCCGGGAAGCGAGGTGGGCATCGCGCATGGCTTTCCCCAATGCTTCGGCTAGAGCCGCTTCGCCTCGTCGTTCCGGGGAGTAAGCGAATAGCGCTTCGCACGGCACCACCTCCGGCACCGCGCCCATCCGGGAAGCGACCACGGGCAGCCCGAAGGAAAGGGCCAGCATAAGGGAGGCAGAATTGAAGATGTCGACGAAAGGAAAGACCGAGTAATCCGCCGCGTTCAGGTAGAGCTGCACTTCTTCGTCCGGAATCCAGTCAAAGTGAAACCGGATGCGCCCATCTTGCCCGCCTTCATTTCTCAGATCTCGGGTCAAAACTGGGTCCCTGGGGTGCCCCGCAATGAGCAAAAAATCGTTATCTCCGGCCTGCCCCCGAAATGCCCGGATCAATGGTCCGACTCCTTTATAGGGATGGATCCGGCCAAAGAAAACCCCCACCCGGGCGTCGGCCGGAAGGCTCAACCGGATTCGCGCAGCCGCCTTGCCCACCTCATCGGGATACCACTCGGCAAAGTGTCCGAGTCGGATGCATACTATCCGCTTAGCGGCCGCCTCCGGCCATTCCCTGTGGATCATAGCCTCGCCGGATTGACTCAAGGAAACCAGTGCCCGCACCTTCTTCAGGAACCACCGGACAGGCGCATCGGCCTTCAGCGGAGCGTCGTGGCTGCGCAGGTTGTGTACCGTCCACACCACAGGGACAGGCCTCATGAAGGCCAACTGCATTCGAAAAAGCCATCGCTTCACGTGCGTCCGCAGAGGGGATCCGCCCGTATAGAACGTATGCAGCCAATCGAAATGAAGCACATCGGCGCCCATTCGTGAAGCGCTCAAGATAGGAAATAACCCTTGCCCGGCGACCGGCACAGCCTCGACCCCGGCTCTTTCCAGCGCCCGCCGGGTCAATTCCTGGTAGGGATTATGTGCGCCTCGGAAAGGTATCATGATCACGCGCACCGCTCAGTTGCTCTCAACCGCATCGTAATCGACCGTTAAGACTGAGCGGCGCACGAAGGCACGCTCCTTTTCCGACAGAGCGGTCTCGAATTTTCTCTTCGTGGCCACCGCCAGAGGACCCGCCGCCTCCGCCTTCCACGACTCGTGCGGGGCGATCACCTGATCGGCCGCGCCCGCTGCCCGGATCGACATCTCCTCGGCGTAGGGTATCTCGAGAAAGCTGCAGATTCGTTTAAGAACCCGCCCCGGATCGGCCAGCAGGTCTTCGTACTTGACCAGAAAGTGGCGGGGGTCCTGGAAGTAGTTGCGGCTGATTTCGACGTCGTTTACCCAACGCTGCACACAAGTCACGAGGGAACGGCGATTCCAGTGCTCGGGATGCTTCCGCGAAACCGCGTAAAGGGAGGCCACGACATCTTCGCCACGTCGGAGCATGTGAATGAACCGAACTTTGGCTACCTGGCCCCGAATATAGGTTATATGGTGGAGGTGTTTGGGCGTCTTTTCCGACCAGACCGCGTTACCCTGCCCCAGCGTTGCTTTGTCCAGGAGAGCGGTAAATGCGCGCGTCCAATGATTGAGCAGTGGGCTCCAACCGGGTAATGTCGGCGTGGGTGTGGTAAGACCCATGGCCGCGACGGCGGCTCGCGCCTTTTTTTGCCCTTCGCCGCACACATAGCCCAAGCGCGCGCGTTTCGGGCTCAGGAAAAGGTGCGCAAAAAAGTGGGACTCGGAAAATGCGGTCACCCCGGAATGAGCGGCCATAAAGGTCTGCATCAGGGTTGTTCCGGATCGAGGACACCCTACGACGAAGATCCGCCTGACAACTGCTGAGGGTGAGAGACCCATCATCTTGTGCTAGTCATGCTAAAGGGAATTGACCTTTCGGCACAGGTCCCGCAGCCGAGCCAAGAGATCCGGTGCCATGAGGGCCACCAACCCTCCGTAGGTCCCCGCTCCCAACACGCTGAGCAGAGCGGCTCGCGATGCGGCGGAGCCACGTTCGGCGACCATCAGGTCGGCCAGGAACACCACCAGGGCCATTCCCAAGACGGACAAGAAGGGCACCAAAAACTGCCCGAAGAACTGAACTGGGCGGATCGGAATCAGCCGCCGGACATAGCTGAACTGAATGGGCCACATGAGGTATCCGCGCACCGTATAGGCGATCGCCACGCCGAAGAATCCCGCCTCAAACACGACCAGGGCCAAGATGAACCCGGCACAATTCAGGATAGCGTTGAGTGTCCCCAGTCCGAATATCCAGTTGGGCTTCCCCTTCGCCATCATAAGCGGGTTGTCGTAGGCGATGACGGAATGCAGGAGGCCGATGAAACAGAGTACTCGCGTCGTTCCTACCGACGCGGACCATTGTGGGCCGACAAAGCCGATGATCACATCTTCCGCGATCAATGCCAGCCCGATAAAGAAGGGGGCGCCCACGAATGCGGCCAGCCGGACGGCAAACAGGTAACCGGTCAGCAAGCGCCTCTCGTCGCCCTGAAACGCGGAAAATCCAGGGAAAGCCACGGCGCTTGCGGTGCGCGTAACGAGGTTGGTGAAAATTATCAAAATCCGGTAGGCAACGGCGTAATAGCCAAGCGCTATGGGTCCCAGGAAATAGCCGACGAGCAGGTTGTCGCTCTCCCGATTTACGAAGTTCACGAGCGAAAACCCGGTAACATTGAGGCCGAAGCTCAAAAGCTCCCTGGAGTGGCTCCAGGAGAACGCCCATCGCGGCCGCCATCCACTGCGCATCCACACGATGGCGCCTTCGATCGCAGCGTTGCCCACCTGCTGAGCGACCAGGCTCCAAACTCCAAATCCCCTCAGGGCTAACATGATTCCCAGACCACCCCGGCCAGGCGTGAAACCGACAGGGCAATGCCCAGACTGCGAAAGTCGAGCTCCCGTCGCATGCGTGCTCCATGCACTCCCGAGAGACTGGCCAGAGCGACTACTAGGGAGAGGCTCATCAACACGGGAGCAAGGCGAGGTTCGTCGTAGAGACTGGAAACGATTCCAGACATCGCCACCCCTAGTATGGAGAGCACTGAGCCCAAACCGACCTGCAGCCAGAAGGCCGATTGAAGATGCAGATCTTCGAGATTCGGCACCTGTACGATGGCATCGCTCAGCCCATGGTCCCGCAGGCGGCCGAGTAGCGAAATGACTACCCAGGCCATGGCCAACAGGCCAAAATGATCGGGCGCCAAGACCCGTGCCAAGATCAGAAAAATGCCCAGATTGATAAGTTCCGTGGTCCATCTTCCGGCCGCGCTCCATGCCACCGCATTGACCAGGCGCCCCGCTGTTCCCTGCGAGTTCATTGGTGTTCGCGCCACTGCCTACGCATCGATCAATCAACATCGAACAAGCAACTTCGAACTTAGCTGTTCACTGTTCGTCATCCCTGAACGGGAGCTTTCCGTGCCGATCTCGGCCTCGCACCGCTTCTGGAATTGGAAGATCTCGCATTCGCTCGGTAGCGAGCGAACCGGGTTGGCGGAGTCGTAGACCGGGCGATCCCCCGCGCGTTTCATTTTTTCGACCTGCATTGCTACGCCTTCCACAGACGGGGGGCATCGAGTCCGAACTCCATCATTGCATTGCGGGTATCTACGACGCAGGCCGCCCATTCCGACAACTCGGCGTAATTCACATTGTCATGAGCGGTGGAGATAATCACCAAGTCATAGCTCCTGATGACGGCTTCAGCCCACGCCACCGAGCGCACGCCCTCCAACTGCCCGTGTTCCCGAGTTCTCCTGATCACTGGAATCAACGGGTCATGGAAATCGACCGCTGCTCCTCTTTGTTGAAGGAGTTCGATGAGCACGTAGCTGGGCGACTCCCGATCGTCGTCCACGTTCGGCTTGTAGGCCAAACCCAAAACCAATATACGGCTTCCGTTTATGGGCTTACGGTGCGCGTTGAGGGCCTCGCTAACCCGCTGGATGACGTATTCCGGCATACTTGTGTTGATTTCCCCGGCCAATTCGATGAATCGGGTATGCTGGCCGTAGGCGCGCGCTTTCCAAGCAAGGTAAAAGGGATCAATGGGAATGCAGTGACCGCCGAGACCAGGACCCGGGTAGAATGGCATAAACCCAAAGGGCTTCGTGCTGGCGGCATCGATGACCTCCCAAACATCGATGTCCATGGCAGTGAAAATAGTCTTAAGTTCGTTAACGAGGGCGATATTCACGGAACGAAAAATGTTCTCCAGAAGCTTGGCCGCCTCGGCCACGCGACAACCGGACACCGCTACTGCCTCCTTCACGATCGGGCGGTAGAGCGCCAACGCCCGTGCCAGACAGGCAGGTGTGTAACCGCCTACCAGTTTCGGAATTCGATCGGCCCTGCTGCCGGGATTGCCGGGATCCTCGCGTTCCGGGGAGTAGGCAAGATGAAAGTCCTGGCCGGCTTTCATCCCTGACTCATTCTCCAGGATCGGGCGCAGCTCTTCTTCGGTGGTACCCGGAAAAGTCGTTGACTCCAGCACCACGAGCGTTCCCCGGCGCAGATTTCGGGCAATGGTTCGGCCGGTGTTCAGAACATAAGTGAGATCGGGTTCACGGAAGTGATTCAACGGAGTGGGCACGCAGATTACGATGGCATCTACCTCGCTGAGCTGGCTGAAATCGCAGCTGGCACGGAACCGCCCGGTTTTCAGCGCATCCCTTATCCGCTGGCTGCCGATATGTCGAATATAGGATTCGCCCGCGTTCAGCTGCCGAGGTTTGGACTCGTCGATATCGAACCCTACCACCCGGCTTCCCTTTTCGGCAAAGAGTAGACTGAGCGGCAGGCCCACATACCCCATGCCGATTACGGCGACCGTCAATTCGTTCTCAGCTCTCTCAGACATCTCCAGTCGGGCCCTTCCCGGGCGGGTATCCGCGTTTTTTCAAACCTTCTCCCGTACTTCGTTGAGATACTTACCCACTCCTTCGATCACGGCTTCCCGCTGCTCTTCCGTAATTTCCGGATACATAGGAAGGCTGAGACATCGCCGCGCAGTCCGGCTCGCTACGGGACAGTCATCGGCGGGAATATTGAGAAAGTCGAAGCAGCCTTGCCGGTGAAGCGGTAAAGGATAGAAAACGGCCGATTCAATACCGGATTCCGCCAAATTTGCCCCCATTCGTTCACGTTCGCCGTCACCGTTAACAAGGATGGTGTATTGATGCCAGATGTGCCTTCGGCCGGGCATTGCAACCGGGATGATCACGCGTTTAGCAGGATCCTCTGTCTGAGTATCGACCTGTTGCGCCGTCCCAACTTCGCTGAAACGGGAAAACCCATCGGTATAGAAAGCTGCCACCTCCATCCGCCGTTCATTAAATCGGTCGACGTGGGGGAGCTTTACTCTCAGTAAGGCGGCGTAGGTAGCATCCATCCGGAAATTGGCTCCGACATATTCATGATGGTTGGGTGAGGACATCCCGTGTACGCGCAAGATGCGGGCACGATCGGCCAGGTCGTCATCGTTGGTGACCAACATGCCACCATCACCCAAGCCGCCGAGATTCTTGGTGGGGTAGAAACTGAACACGGCGCAAGTCCCGAATGATCCACAATATCGCTTTCCCAGCTTTGCCCCGAACGCCTGCGCTGCGTCCTCAATCAGCAACAATTGATGCGCGCCGGCCAGAGACTCGAATTTGTCGAGGGCAGCGGGTTGACCGAAGAGGTCGACAGGAATGATGGCGCGCGTGCGCGAGGTAATCTTCCTTTTCGTATCGATCGGACAGAGATTGAAGTCGCTGGTCCGAATATCAGCGAACACCGGCGTGGCGCCCGCCCGGGCAACACAGCCCGCGGTGGAAAAAAACGTAAAGCTGGGCACAATCACTTCGTCTCCCGGCCCAATATTCAGGGCCATGAGAGCCAACAAAAGTGCATCCGAACCGGATGAAAGCGCGATGGCATGGCGTATATGGAGGTAATGAGATGTTTCTTCTTCTAGAAGCTCCACTTCCCGTCCAAGCACGAACTGGCCGGACACCAGGACGCGGGCAAAAGCCGCCTTCAACTCCCGTTCGAACGCCCGATGGTGGGCTTTCAGATCAACCAGAGAGACTTTCATAGTCGATATGATCCGGCTCACCACTCATTAACCGACCTCCGGCAACCAGCAACACGAAGAAAAGAACCAGCACTGCCGGACAATGAAGAATGGTGTCGAACGAGGCATGTAAAATGGTAAGGGCACTCCCTCCCCAGAGCATCATCACAGCCAGGGAAACCTGCCGCCAGCGCCGCCAGGCCAGCCACGGCCAGTAAAGCATACCTACCACTATCGCGCTGCTGCCGGCCACACCCAACTCGGTAGGTAACTGAAGCAGGTCGTTATGGGCGTGAGAGAAAAACAACTGCCGCCCACCCACCTTTCGATCCAATACCGGATTACCCCTTTGGTAAACGGGGAAGTAATACCGGAATGCGCCGGCGCCCCAACCCCACCACCAACGCTCCTTGAGCATTTCCCAGGTATTCAGATTAAGATGGTAGCGGTAACTGCGATCCGGCTCCGCGACGAGTTCCTCGAGTTTGCCGAAACGCCAGGAAATCTTCTTGTCGTCAATCAGGGGAAACAAGGTGTAAGCCAACCCCGCTAGCAGTAGCAGCACAAAGGCAAGGGACAGTGGGCTTCTCACGGAGTCGCGTCTGTACAGGGACAAAATGCAGACAAGGAACAGGAAGTACAAAAGGAGCGCTCCGCAAAACACGATAGCTCCTCTGGACAAGGTAAGCAACTGGGAACCGCCGATCAGCACCGCCAGGCAAAGAATCAGTAGTTGCGATCCCGACCGGATGAATCTCAGTCTACTGCGGCCGTAGTAGTAAAGGAACAGCGCCAGAACGATCGAAAGGCAGAGATTGATATACGCTCCCGCATGATTCAGATACATGATAGAGGCCCAGAAGGCGGAGGTCGGCGGATCCCAGCGCCAGAACATGAGGTCCGTACCGGTAGTAAACTGCAGGATACCAAAAGTAGTCCAAATTCCTCCGTTGACCGCTGCAATCCAGAGCACCAAGCGGGCCGATCGCTTCCTGCGCAAGCCCACCCACGCCGTACACAACACCAGCCACGGCGCCCCTAATATCATCAACATGCGAAAGGGATTGTTGCCGTCGAGCGGCGTGTCCATTCCTGAAGGTAGCCAGGAAACATGGTCCCGGTGCTTTAGCCACCAGGAGTTGCCGTCAGTATGATACTCCCAAGCCACGTTAAAGCCCTGGATAGCAATATATGCCATGAGCAACAACCCGCACCAGAATAACGGAAATCGCAGCAACACCCGGAGGTTCTGGCGCGGTGTCGGACTCACTACCTCATCGTCTCGAGATTCAACAAAAGGCACGAACAGCAACAGGAACGCACCCACCGCAAGCACACTCATGACCGCTTGAGCCCAGAGCCTGACCGCGCCGAGGGCCCAACAGGAAAACACCAACTGGAGGCCGACGGCTCCTAACAAAATCTGATCTCGCGCCGCCAATGGAGCCTGCCACGACCTGGGATCTCCAGTGAGCCGACGAAAACGCCTTACCAGATCGAGTCGAATGGGTTCCTGTAGGCCGGATGACATGCTACCGCCCTTGGCCGATCAACCGCGGTTGAAGCCAATCTGCTTCATTTTCCCACACCATCCGCCATACCCCGCGGAAGAACAGCGCGTGTAACTGATGGAAGTGTTGAACTAGTGAATTTCTGCCCGAATAGCTGATGCCGGAATCAGTCGGCAAGCCGAGCGTTGGATATGCCCTGACATCGCGATTTTCGCCTCAGATTCCCAGAAAATCTAACATGACCGGAAGAATCTGCCTGGCCTTGCTATTCCAGCCTTCCAGTCTTCCGACGCGCTCGCGCAACAGGAGGTCCGCATCGTCACTGAGAGATCTCCGTTCTACCAGATTTTTGAGTCTTGCAAGGCGTTCCTGCCCCACCTCCAGCTGCGGTTCCACTCGCTCTCTCAAGAAACCCGCAGCCAGTTTGCTAAGCCGGTCCTCGGCTTCAAAATGGTCACGGCGATTCCCAGGTATGTATATAACCCTGACCGCATTCAGATTGCGAAGAAATCGAAGCCCTTGGCTGGCCGATCCTTTGCTTACACTCAGATCCCGAACGATGTCGTCAAAAGTTCTGGGTTCTCCCGCGCAAAATAGATAGCCGAATATCTGCCCGATCGACTTCGGAAGATGAAGCAATTGGGCAATATGCACAAAGAATTCGATGACCTCAATCTGCAAGTCAGCGGAATCTCCAGCATCGGGGCTATCGTCGTTCGTGCGCAATGCGCTGGTTTCCGCTCCTGACGGCATCAGAACTTAGCCTTCTTATTCTTGGGTATCATCGTCGCGGGGACCCGGTGGCAGTGGCGGATTGCGCGCCCGGCGTTACCGGAAAGCCCCTCTTTCAGCAAAGCCTGTTCGAATTCTTTAATTTGTTCAAGAAAAAATGAACACGAGGCGGTGACGTGCGCAAACTGGCTGGGGACCCTCCTGACTCATCGTCCGAGAAAGGCCTCGATTTCCTGCAGCGATCGCGTATTGAGTACGTTTTCCGGGGTCAACCAGCCCTTTCGCGCGATGCGAACACCCGCTTCCACAAAACGCAGTGACTGACTGCGGTGGGCGTCAGGATTTATCGCGCAGAGAACTCCGTTCTGGGCAGCCTTTTTCCAAAGTCGCCAATCCATATCCAGGCGATGGGGATCCGCATTCAACTCGATGACCCGGCCATTCGCCTTGGCCGCATCGATAACCTTTTGCGCATCCACCCGATAGCCTTCGCGACGCAATAGAATGCGACCGGTCAAGTGCCCCAGAATCGTACAACAGGGATGCTCCAGGGCACGAATAATGCGAGCCGTCATGGCTTCCTCACTCTGTGAAAAGGAAGAGTGTACAGAAACCACCACATAATCCAGTTGCTGGAGAACGCCATCATCCAAATCGAGCCGTCCGTCCGGCAGAATATCGCACTCTACACCCGCCAGAAGGCGTGTGCGTAGCGTTCCCTTGGAGTTTATCGCGCGAATCTCCGCAATTTGCTCCACCAATCGCTCTTCGTCGAGGCCGTTGGCCTGAAAACTGGCCTTTGAGTGGTCCGCGATTCCCAGATATTCCCAGCCGAGGTTGGCAGCGGAGGTGGCCATCTCCTGGAGCGAGTTTCTGCCATCGGAAGCCACGGTATGATTATGGAACACGCCTTTGAGATCGCCTACTTCAACAAGCCGCGGGAGAGGGCCCCGCTCGGATTCTGCCAACTCATCGAAACCTTCACGAAGTTCGGGCGGGATGAAGCGCAGACCAAGAAAAGCGAAGAGATCGGCTTCCGAATTGATCGATGAGACATCGGGAAATCCCTTTCGCCCTGTGGCCTCCGCTGTACCCTCTTCCGGCCCCACCCCAGCGTGCCTGTCCACCGGCGTCAGACCCCATTCGCCAAGACTGAAACCCCGCGCCAAGGCGCGCTGCCGCATAAGGACATTGTGATCCTTAGATCCGGTAAAGTGATGTAACGCAAAGCAGAACTGAGCGTCCGGAACAACGCGCAGATCGGCCTGAATACCGCTCTCGAACCGGAGGCTCGATTTGGTTTCTCCTCTGGCCGTAATTTCGCCGACGCCCTCCTGGGTGACAAACCAGTCCATGACTGCGTCCGGCTGCTCGGACGAAGCGATAAAGTCGAGATCACCTACGGTTTCCAAGCCCCGTCGCAAACTGCCCGCATGTTCCGCGCGAACCACGCCGGAGAGCCCGCGCAAACCTTCCAAAATGGGCTGCGCCAGCGCGAAGGCATCCCACCACAGATGGCGTTGGCCGTAGGTCTCGCGATTCTGAATTCCGGAGAGTATTCTCTCCTGGCTACGCTTGCCGAATCCGGGCAACGATGCCACCTTGCCTTCCCGGCAAGCCGCCGACAATCCCTCGATGGATTCAATGCCAAGCTCTTTGGTCAGGACACGGATCTTTTTGGCGCCTAATCCTGGGATTTCCAACATCTCCAGGAGACCGTGTGGGACAGCGGCCATCAACTCCCGGTGCAGCGCCAATTCTCCCGTCTCGGAGAGAACCTCAATCTTTTTCGCCAGGGCTGCCCCAATACCTCGGATGCCCTTCAGTCTTCCCTCGGCAATCACGGTCCCCAGATCCTCATTCAGGACCTCGAGCGCACGTGCTCCGGATTGGTAGGCGCGCACCTTGAATACGTTCTCACCCCGCAATTCCAACAGCGTTCCGATCTCGTTCAGTACATCCGCAATGTCGTTCTTATGCATCCCTTAACGGTCTCCTCCAACGTGTCCCGTCCTAGAAATATGCTTCTTTTCGCGTTCAGTGACAAGATCGACTGAACCCGAAAGCGACGCTAGTTACGAGTTCAAGTACTAAGCCCCATGCCCGTAGTGTTGCTTCAAGGTATCTCTATCCACTTTGCCGAGTAGATTCCTTGGAATTCGCTCAACCACCACCCATCGCTTGGGAACTTCGTGGCGCGCCAGGAGCCGGCGGGCTTCTCTTGCAATCGAGGGTTCTGAACCACCTCCTATCGTTCCCTTCACGACCGCGACGACCTGCTCACCCCATTCCGGATGCGGCTCTCCAAAAACAAAGGCATCTTCAACCCCAGGTAAGCATCTCAGGACGGATTCAACGCTATCCGGACAGACTTTCTCACCACCAGTAGTCACTACGCCATCCAGGCGACCCAGAATCCGGAGGCCTTCATGGCTATCCCACCGGCCCAAATCCTCGGTCAGGAACACTTCCGACGGCCAGGGCCCGGCGCCGAAATACCCCTCCGCCAAAGATGCGGACTTTACCGAAATCCGCCCGGCGACCCCCGTAGTCACCGGGATTCCACTGTCATCCTTGATAGCGATTTCAACATGGGGCAATGGATCGCCCACACCGCAGTGACCATCCAGGAACGCGATCGGCTTCGTAGCAGCGACCATGGCTGCCGTTTCCGTCAAACCATAGGAAGGGGCAAGTCGTATCCCGGCATCCCGTGCCCGCTCCCCTAAGCCGGGAGGCATGGCGGCGCCGCCAATGGGCACACGTTTCAGCGTCTTCAACCAAGCTCGAGCCCCGGTGCCTCTCAGCAGCCGCAGCAATTGCGTGGGCACCAAAGACAGAGACGCCCGCGAGGCCTCGAAAGCGGGCAGTGTTCCCTCGAGCAGCGCACGTTGCGAAAGGGGGAACCATCGGCCATTGGATTGGGCGGCTCGCACCACCTGCATAAGACCGCTAACATGATATAAGGGAAGCGCACAAAGCGCAACGTGGCTATCCTCTCCGAAGAAATCCAGAAAGCCAAGCGCGGCCGCCTCCAGCGACCTCCCTGTGTGTGAGGCAAATTTCAACTGTCCCGTGGTGCCACCGGTCGGCACATTAATGCGGGAGGGGGACGCAGTCTCGGGAATGAGGTCGGTCTCGGGAGGACGGGCCTTCATCCTCATCCATCGGTCAGGTCCAACGATGAGCTGCGGCTGGACCGCATCGAGCATACCCTGGACCATCCCCAGATCCCACTGCGGATCGGCCAGAAACACTGTCCAACAGCGCTCCAGCGCATCGGCCAGGGCAGCCACCATTACCTCGGGCCTGTCCGGCCCCAGAACAAGCCGAGTGCCGGGCCCGAAGCGCACCGGAGTTTCACTCAGCCACGTAGTCCTGGGGGAACCGCTACGTCGCCACCATTCGATCAATGCTTGCACGCTTGCTCCCAGACCGATTGCAGCGTCATCGCCTCCATGTCGCCGGCACGATAGGACGGCTCCACGCCGTGGGGAGACAGTCCGTCATCTTCAAAAAGTGCGTTGGTTCCATATCCCAGGGCGAAAGTACTGCTATGGGCGAGGGAAGCCAGTTCCAGTCCCGCCTGAAATCCAATTCCCGTTTCAAACACTGACGAAAAAACCCACTTCTGTTGGATCATAGTATTCCCGCCGACCAATGTGCCAATGCCTTCCATTATAGCCGGCTTGATCACAATCGGAGCATCCCACCCTGCTTCCGTAAGCTCACGCACATGGGAAAAGGAATCGATCGACTCATCGAGGGCAATGGCTGTCACAAACCGTTCCCGCCATTGATTCAAGAGAGGAAAATCCGCCGCTTGCAGGGGCTCTTCCAGGAACTCCACCGGGTGGTCTTCGCATAACCTCAGCCACGCTTCCGTTTCCTCGCGAGTCAGGCTGCGGTTGGCATCCAGGCGCAGGCGATGGCTCGAAGCCAATCTCCGGTGAAGTCTCCGAAACCAAACTCGCTCAGCCTCAGGAGCCGAAACACCTATTTTAACTTTGAAACAGGAAAACCCTCTTTCCGCCATTTGATCGTAATGAACCAGGGAAGTCTCGCCCAAGGGTAGGAGCGCGGCTACCGGAAGCCGACGGTTCCGTCCCTTTCGCCGGAGGCGGTACGGCCTTTGTCGAGCCCACTCCAGAGCAAACCTACAGCAGGGAAGATCGGGAGGAACCGAGTCGACGGAGGCATCGTCAATCTCCGTCGGCGTTGACTCCAAAAAGTCGAGCGCAGCGACGAGACTTTCGCAATGGAACCCCGTTACCGGGGCGATCTCTCCCCAACCCACATGGCCTTCTTCGTCGATCAACTGAAGCAGGATACCCTCCCGGTATCGCCACGTTCCTCGTGCGGTCGTTATGGGACGGCGAAACCGGCGACGATATATCCTATACTTCAGTTCATATAGCATCAATTTTCCTTGCCTTCGTCTCATCAAAGACGCTTAAATCTCCAATGGAGCAGTCAGAAGTTGTAAGCAGCCTAAGTAGTGCGCTTGATTCACAGGTTTACAAGGATGTCGATTCCTTTTTCCTCGAAAATCTCCCCTACGGCCTAACCTACGACGACGTATCGCTGGCCACGCGTTATTCGGATATCCTTCCCGGTGACGTGCGCCTGGACACGAGCCTGTCGGATCGTCTTCATCTTTCCCTGCCGATCATCTCGGCCGATATGGATACCGTCACGGAATCGCAAATGGCGATTGCCATGGCTTTGAACGGCGGGCTTGGCCTGATCCACTACAACTTTTCCCGGCGGGAACAGGTCAAGGAGGTAGCGAGAGTCAAGAATCATATTCACGGCCTCATTCAAGAACCTATCACGGTTACTCCCGATCTCTATGTCGGCGATGTGCTCGATATGATAGCTAAGCGCCGTTTCAGTTTTTGCACCTTTCCGGTGGTGGACGACAAGGGTATTTTTCTTGGTTTACTATCAAGCCCCGTGGTCAGGGAACGCTACCGGAGCACCGAAGTCCGGGTGGCCATGACCTCTCGCAGCGAGGTCTTTACGATCCAGGAAGAGGAGCTCGGCGACAACCCCATCGGAGCCGCCGACCGCTTCTTCACCGAGCATATGGGCATCCACAAGCTTTTGGTCGTTGACCGCGACGACCGCCTCCGTGGTCTCTTTACGCTAAGCGATATCGAACGCATCAATGAAGAGGCACGAGCCACCGTCCGCCCCGCCCGCGACGTTGATTTCCGTCTCGTCTGTGGGGCCGCTGTCTCTGCTACGCGGACCGTTTCCGGCGATCTGGACAAAGAGAATATGATCGGGCATGTGGCCGCCTTGGTCAGCGAACGCATCGACGCCGTCGCCGTTTCTACTGCCCATGGCTACACCCTCGGGGTGGGCCAGGCCGTCACCATGCTACGCCAGGAATTTCCCGATCTGACCATTATCGCCGGCAACGTTACGACCGCGGAAGGGATTGAGTTTCTGGCCGCCGCTGGGGCCAACGCAGTCAAGGTGGGCCAAGGCCCGGGATCCATCTGCACTACACGCATCGTGGCCGGCGTGGGTATCCCGCAGCTGACGGCTCTGTATGTGGCTTCGCGGGCCGCGGCCAAGAGAGGAGTCCGGATTATCGCAGATGGCGGCATCGCCAAATCGGGAGACGTTGTCAAGGCCCTGACTCTGGCCGACGCCGTGATCTGTGGGGGACTCCTTGCGGGTTGCCGCGAAACTCCCGGAAACATCATCGAAATCGACGGCAAACTCTACAACCAATACCGCGGCATGGGCAGCTTGGAAGCCATGCGCGACGGCTCTGCGGCACGCTACGGCCACCCTTCCGTTTCGCAGGAAAAGGGGAAATTCGCCGCCGAGGGCATTGAAGCGCTAAAGGAGGTATCCGGAAGAGTGGACAACACATTGGCACAGTTGGTCGGCGGTGTACAATCGGGCATGGGTTATCTGGGCGCCCCTACGCTTCCTGATTTGCGTCGCCAAGCGCGCTACATCCGTATAACCGCCGCTGGACAGCGCGAAGCGTTACCCCATGACGTTGTCGAAGTGAAAGCAACTCAGGTTTCACGATAGCTCGGAAATCGTCGTAGGAACGGCCACAGTTACGCCAAGTCAGCGTCCATTCAAACGGCTCCGGCGGAGCTACGATTCTGCAACCACTGCTCATCGATCACGATGCGCAACATACAGTAATAGACCGCCTCCATCTCCCCGAATACTTTCACTCTCCGTAATCCCACGCCACCAATGTATACTGTGTTTTTTTAGAACCCTGCTGACCCGACTTATTGGGACAGGGAATGATCAAGTTCAAGGGAGTTGCCGGGCCCACTCTTTCCTGAACGCATCGATGAGTTGCTCTTCGCTGAGGGAGGCGTGCTCCTTCCAGAAGCGGTCATAGGCGCGCACCTCGCGGCCTTCTATGGCAATCAAACGGCTGATACGACCACGCGAAAATGGCTCGAATTGCTTTTCCACAACCGTTTCCAACCGATATGCAGCGGGCAGGCTGAATCGTTCATAGGGCCGGTGCCTGCCCGAAGCTAAAGGATCCACTGTAAGCTCCTGAAACACATATACATTCTCAAACGTGCCGTGATCAAAGTGAAACTGAAGCGCTTCCTCGCGAAGCTTCAGGTAGCGGAAACTGATTCCGGATTTCCGGTGGCTTACCCATAACGGAGGAAATTCGTCGATCATGAGAAAGTTCTCTTCGCTGTGGTTCAAGAGGAACTCCCGTTTCCAGTTCTCCAGACGGGCGGGGCGATTCGCACCGGTGGGAGCGCCTTCGCTCAGGGTCGGTATGCTCTGGCAGATCAGCCCTAGAACCGTGACTGCATACATCCCCGCCCAGATGGATGGGCGCCCAACACACTTTCCCAGCAGGAGGGTGCCCGGAAAAATGAAAAGCAGATGTAACGGAAGACTCAGGCGCCGCACAATCGGATCATCAAATTGGCCCCAAAAATAGCAGAGTAGCAACAGACTCAAGGCGATCAACCCTCCGCCCAGGCAGAGAATGGCAGGCCCCCGCTCGCCAAGAATGAAACGGCGTTCCTCATTGCGAAGTAAACGCAACAGAAATAGCACTCCTCCGAGGAATCCAAATACGGTCAAGAGGAGGGAATTCGGCTGCAACCGCGTCCAATCAAAGAAATACATCATGGCGTGACCCAGGTTATCGGGCAGGTAAGCCAGGCTGAATACCTCCTCAGAGCCGCCTTTGAAATCGAGCTGCCAGCGCTCCGGCCTCTGCTTGAATACTTCATACTGCAGCGGATAAATAGTCAGAACCAAGGGAGCGACAATCACCTGCCATGGCATCAAGACGCGCCCGGCCTTGCGCCATCCCAAGAGGATGAGAATGCCGATCGGGAAAATCAATATGACCGATTCGTAGCGCACCTGGGCCAGCAGAATGCCCCCGTAGGCTAACGCCACCAGGCGGCTGTCATTGGGTCTGTCATAGTAGAGAACGCCCAGAATGAGCACGGTCATGAGTAGTACGAGGTTCAATATCTCGAGGCCGGCGCCGTTAGCTGCCTGACCCACCAGAGGAACTCCGGCCAGCAACAGAAGCGCCAGCAATCCAGCCCGCCTGCCCCCCAACAGGCTGCCCAGGTGAAAAGTGAGCCCAAAGAGCAGAATGCTCAGAATGGCATTAAGCATAAAAATGTTATTCGGGCGGTATCCTGTGAGGTCGTGCAGGACGGAAACAAGAAAGGGAAACAGGATTGGACGTTTATCCAGATAGCCGCCTACGATCTGGAAGGCGCCATTGATCTCATAGCCGCGCAAAGGCGTCTGCACTTGCTTTTCCAGATGCATTTGCAAGGACGTTCCCAGCAGTACAACCTCGTCCATGACTACCTTGAAACCGGTTTCCTCATGAACTTGAATCAGGCCCGACAGCAGCAGGATCAATCCCCCTGTCGTCCAGGTTGCGCGGCCGGGCCTCCAGCCAGCGCACTGCTCACGGATGATCCCGTAAACCGCCCAGGCAAAGAGGACGACAGCGGCGGCAATCACCCAATACCCTGCAACCTGCACGATTCGGGTAGCCGTTTCGGGACCGAACGTGAAGAACCCGAGGACCACCGCAGCAATCGAAACCACAACGAAAATGACAATGCGCTTAGTGGAATCCGGGCTCATGCGGCTTGCTCGTCTTCAGTGCAAATGACCTTCAGGTCTATTGAAAGTGGCGAGGCTGGAGCTGACAACGCCCAAAGAGGCTCCTAATTGGGTTGGTTGAACGGAATATTGAACCGCGGACCCGCAACCCCCGCCTTCGTGGATTCAGGCGAGCCGCCGGCACTTGGCGATTTATTTGCGGAGGCTGGCCTGAGCTCGGAAAAGCATGCGCCTCCATCACCGCCACGCCAGGTCGGTCGAACCGGAAACCCGGTTGAATTTCTCCACGCAGCCCAAGAATTCGCGCAGTAGGTCGCGTTCCCTGGATTTACCAGTCGTTTCCGCGCCCACCTGAAGCTTGTATCCGGTGATCGTGGTCGAAGGGTGTTCTTCTTCATACGCCAACCGATACGAGCGCGCAATGTGGGGAGCCAGCTTCCGATAGCACATCCGGTCCACCTCGGTGTCAGTGGAAAGAACTACGGCTTGATGGCTCGCGTTGGGGAAGCATCGATCGACCATATTCTCTGTCCCGCTTAAGCGCAGCAACCTTGCCGTCCCTCTGCAGTTGCAGCTTCAACGCGGTCTTCCGGGAATCCACGCGCTCTTCGGCGAGGGTAAGGGAGCGTGTGAGCGTGTGCCTGTCTCCGTCCTCCTCAATCAGCACCGTCACGCGAGCCACAACGTCGCGTGGACCAAAATCGGGCGGGACCACGATGAAATCCCAGATCGTTGCCAGTTCCTTGCCTGGCGCATTGCGTAACAGCCGTCCACGCCTCTGGATGAACCGCCGTGGATTGGTCGAGCTGGCGAGAAGGAAAGCCATCCGCACGTCCGGAACGTCGATGCCTTCATCCAGGCACCGAATAGCGATGAGCGCGTCGAGGTTATGGACTTCGTCGGCAATAAGAAGGTGCGGAAGCAGTTTCAGACGAAGGGAAGTTCTGAAGGCATCTGAAAGAAAGGTCCGGCTCGACACCACCACGCACCTTGGCTTCGTCCCTTTGAGTTGAGCTGCGGTGTACAGATCATGGAGCGCTTCCACCGAGCTGGAGCGCTCGCCATAGCATAGCACCGGCTGAATCCCAGGAAGCGCTAATTCGCGCGACCACTGCTCGCACAGATTGACGAAGGGACAGACAACAATCGTAACCAAGCCCGCTATGGCTTCGTTCATTCTGCCGGCGCGGATTCGGCCCTCATCATTCACTCGGAGCGCGAGGCGAACTTCGAGCCGACCGGTCGCCACAAGCCATGCCAAAGCGTTGAGGCGCTGTTGGGCGATGAAGCTTACAGCGGTCGGTGAAGTGGTTCGTAAACATGATCCTGAGTTCACGACCCTGACAACTCAGTGGCTGCTTCATCACGAGCTGGTAACTGATTCCGAGCGCTCGGAGGCTTGGCACTTCTTCGCTGGTCGAGTTCCTGCCGAAGCACGCCTCGTTCACAAAGGAGGAGCTTTTGGAGGGTTTGACAGAAAAGCTGCGGCCCCATAGCGAAAAGCATTTCGGACCAGGGATTAAGCTCAACAGGACGATTGTTCGAAAGATCATCGAAGTCTATACGGGTGACGCTGGTCTCGGTCAGCTCGGGCTGATTGCGTTACGGAGAGAGCAATTTGCGCGACTGAACCCGGTTGTTCAGGGCCCGTGGAAGACACCAGTATTACTGGCTCGTGCCTACGAGAAAGCGAAAAAGGCTTCACCTGCGCCTATTTGCGAGTTTTCGGTTTCGTGGCCAACCTACGAGGCAAACCAGGGCGATCGACCCATTTCTTTTCTACCAGGATAACGGTATCCTGGAAATCTCCCAGTAAGGAAGACTTGACCTGTGCGTATGTTTGTGCGCACTATCGCACATGGCTACCAACATTGAATTGGACGAACATCTCGTAAATAAGGCGATGCGCCTTGGGGGGATGAAAACTAAGAAGGAGGCCGTCAATGAGGCATTGGCCGAATATGTCCAACGCCGAGAACAACTGAAGATCACGGAGCTGTTCGGCACGATCGACTTCGATGAGTCGTTTGATTACAAGGAACAGCGGAAGGTTCAGTGAAGGTAATCGTCGACACGGATGTTTGGTCAGAGGCGTTTCGCAAAAAAGGCCAAAATTCAGCGTATGTTAATGAGCTTTACTCGTTGATCGAAGAAGGAAGGGTGCAGTTGATCGGTGTGGTTAGAATGGAGATACTTTGCGGGATCAGAAGCGAAAAGACATTCAAATACCTAAAGGATCGATTGACAGTGTTCCCAGACAGAAATCTGGATTCTGAGGTCTTTGCAATGGCGGCGCAGTTCCTGAATCTATGCCGAGGCAAGGGAATCCAGGGTTCGAATAACGATTTCATCATATGCGCCTGCTCAGTCCATTGGAAATATCCGATTCTATCAAAGGATAAAGACTACCTGAGTTATCGAAAATCCCTCCCGATTGAGATACTCAGACCAAGAAGTGGCTAGTTAAAATCATGAAGTGCTCGCATAAACCGACACTTGCTGCTCCTGTGGTCCACGCCGGAAATACCGTAGGGGAGTAGTTCGGGACAAAGTCCAGAAATATAGTTTGGTGGTTGCAGATCCAGCCAACCGAAACTCCTCTCTTAACTTTGTCCTGAACTACAATACCAGATAACCGTCCGAATTACCTTCAGTCCTCACATGTCAAAGAAGGGATTCGAGGACCTCCCAGAGCGCTTCGCGGACGGTTGGCAGCTCCTGGAAATTTTGCATTGAAAGGATCGGGCTCATGCATCATAAGTGGAGGTTTTTGGAGAGGTCTTATGGCACTGACACCATTCAGAAGCAGGATCATTGCCGATACCGGAATCAGCATGGGCGATGAAGGTAAGGGCCGCCTCGTAGCCGAGCTTATCCAGGAACTCAGGGAAACCCAAGACCACCCCGCTCCGGTAGCTGTGGTCCTTAAGGTGAACGGCGGAGCCAACTCCGGCCACACAGCCGGCGGCATTAAACTGAATCTGCTGCCGGCGGCAGTAATTGAAGAAAGTGTCCCGGTGCTCGCAATAGGTATGGGCGTGGTAGCTGATCCGCGCAAGTTCCTGTGGGAGTTGCGCCCCTTGGAGCATCGCGGCTACCGCATCCTGTCGAGACTCATCATCGACGAGCGAACGCAGGTCAGCGACCTCTCCCATCGGCTTCTGGATCTCGCCTGGGAAGAATACCGGACAGGAGTGTTAAGCGAACCGAAAGTCGGCACCACGGGCCGGGGCATAACGCCGGCGTTTCAGGAGGAAGTGGGGCGCACCCAGATCTTCTTTTCCGCCTTTCAGGGACCACGCGCGACATTCGCCGGTAAGCTCGAGCAGCGCCTGCAGCGAGCTATCAACACGATCCGCTATGTTTGCCAGGTGAGCGATTCGTCCTGGCACGCGTTCTTCGACGTCCTCTCCCAGGCGGAAATCGCGGCCAACGCCGAGGCGATCGAACAAGGAACCTACCCGGAGGAGGAGTTCGACTTCACCCGATTCTGCGGCAAACAGCCTTTCACCTTGAATATCGATGCGATCGTCAACGCCTATTGGAGGGCCGGCAGGGCATTGGTCAACAACCTCGGTGACGTCCGTGAATGTATTCTGGGCGCGCTTAGCGACGAGAAATACGTAGTGGGAGAATTTGGCCAGTCATACTGGCTGGACAAGCGCTTCGGCTTCTCTCCCAACACGACCGCCTCGCATACTTACACCCCCGAGTTTTTTCAGTCCGCCGGCATTCCGATACAACCAATCCACACGGTTGGCGTGTGCAAGGCCTATGACACGAAAGTGGGCACGCATGTCTTTCATACCCAATTTCCCGATGTTCATCCCCTGGCCGAAAAGCTGAAGCTCCTCGAGTTCGGCACCTCCACAGGACGCCAGCGCATGGTAGGTTGGTTCAATGCGGTAGAAAAGGGGGAAACGCTCCGTTACGGCGGATTCCAGGACCTGGTGATCAACAAACTCGATGCGCTCAGCTACGGCGATTCCTGGCACGAGGGCGAGCTGCTCATCTGTGTCGCCTATCGATATCCCGATGGTTCCACTCAGAAGCGCATACCGAGGGACCCGGAGCTTCACGCCAAGTTGTGCCCAGTCTATCAGCAGTTTCCCGGATGGGCCGAAGATATCTCCGGCGTCAGGAATTTTCGAGACCTGCCGGAGAATGCCCAGCGCTACGCTGGCGCGATGATGAAATATGTATTGGACGCAGCCTACTACGATTGCCCAGTTCCCGCTTTTCCACCCAATTTGCGCTACATCGGCGTGGGCCCGGACCCTGCGCAGATCATCAAGGATATACCGGCCACCCGAGAACTCATCCGATTGGCCGAACCGGTCCCCACACCGGCCTGACCCGAAAACCCACTACCGAGCGAAGCGACATCCTTTATTTCCGAGTGAGCAAAGCGGGCTAACCGAGACTTTTCCTGATCGTTGTCGTGAACTGCAATCACCGCCCGAATCACGCGCAAAACAGCACACGCCGTTCGTCTCAGACACCCGCGCGGAATTGAACGACACCCTTAAAAAGCCTACTCCCTGCCTCAAGCTACGGGGAATCTACGGCTTTTTACCCTCCGGGACCGGGTGTCGTCCTACGAGGTGTATTTTTAGATCCCTGTAGTCCCGACTTGTCGGGACAGGGAATGATCAAGTTCACCGTAGGGCAACAGTTCAGAACAACGTTCAGGAATGTAGTTTAGGAGATTCGAGCACTAAGCCGTCTTCCGCTGTGGAGGTTCCTTGCCCACATAGAGCGTATACAAAAGTGTGATTACTCGATCGCGCAGTTCACTCCGCGGGACAATCTGGTCGATCAAACCGTGGCGCAACAGAAATTCGGAAGTCTGAAAGCCCTTGGGCAATTCCACCTGCAGGGTTTCACGGATTACTCGACTCCCAGTGAAACCGATCAGTGCTCCCGGCTCTGCCAGGATCACATCACCCAGCGTGGCAAAACTTGCCGAGACTCCCGCCATAGTGGGATTGGTCAAAATCGAAATATAGGGGACCTTGACCGCGCGCAGATGAACCAGGGCCGCACTCGTTTTGGCCATCTGCATGAGACTGAGAATGCCTTCCTGCATACGGGCTCCCCCGGAGGCCGCCACAATGATCAGCGGAATTTTCCTGTCAGCCGCACGCTCAATCGCTCGTGTGATTTTCTCACCCACAACCGAACCCATGCTGGCTCCTCGGAACCGGAAGTCCATCACTGCGATGGATACGGGCACGTTGGCCATAGACCCCAGTCCGCTCATTACCGCTTCCGCCATGCCGGTCTTCTCCTGGTCTTGCTTGAGCTTGTCCTTATAGCGGTAGAGATCCTTGAATTCTAAGGGATCTACGGAAGCAAGTCCGGCATCCTCTTCCGCAAAGGAGCCCTCATCGAGCAGCGAACAAATTCTATCTGAAGCATTGATCGAGAAATGGTACCCGCTCTTCGGTACAACCATGAGGTTGTTCTTCAATTCCTTGTGGTAAATGATCTCTCCCGAAATCGGGCATTTCGTAAACAAATTCTTCGGAATGTCCTTTTTCTTGAAGGTTACGTGCGAGTACTTCGGTTTCTTGAAGAATGCCATGTTGAAAACGTTTACCTACTAACCGTGGCCCAAGGTCAAGACGTTAATGATGTTTGCCCCAGCGGCACGCAGCACCCGACTGCAGGCATTCAATGTATGTCCGGTTGTAAACACATCATCCACTAGAACTACTCTTTCACCCAGTTCGGCGTCCGCCTGGGGCCCCAGCGTGAATGCTCCCTTCACGTTTTTTTCCCGCTCTGATCGATTCAGGGTGGTTTGAGAGGGAGTATCCCTGGTACGAAGCAATACATCCGCTACCGAACACTCCGGAACTGCCTGCGCAATGCAACGGGCCAGCACTAAGCTCTGGTTAAATCCCCGCTCGCGGAGTCGCCTGGGATGTAGAGGAACCGGAACAATGTCAGCACCCTGGGCTAAATCTCGCACATCGGTGCGCCTTTCGATTAAACGCACGATATCACCTGAAAGGTAGGTGGCTTGGCGGAATTTGAATTCCTGTATCAGCCGGCGGCCAACGCTTCGATAGAGCAGCAGTGTTCGACCCTGGTCGAAATCGGGATCAAGATCCAGGCAGTGAGGACAGGTGCGCGGACCTCCCATGGCGCCAAAATACGGGAAGCCGCATGTCGTGCAGCACGGGGGACTGACCTCGTAGAGATCGATGGTGCAATCCCCGCAGAGGTAGCGAAACGGAGAATGCTGAGTAGGATTTCCACACTCTACACAGTGACAGGGATAGAGCAGATCGAGCCCGTTCTGAAAAATCGCAGCGGCCCGACTTGCGGATTTCATAATCGTTCCTCGTCGCATTGACAAACCTTGGGAGCGCGTTCAACTTCCCGGCTCCAGAAGCCCATCAGACCACAGGTGAATAAAGCCAGTAGCCCGATTGAGAACAAGCCGTCCACGATGGCAGTCGTTCCCAGCAAAATGTCTGCCTCTGCGGAATCCAACTCAAAGACGTCTCGATAGAATAATCGGAACCCCACCCAGCCCGCGTGAAGGCCGACACATGGCCAAAGGGAACCTTTCCAGAGGAAGACAATCGAAAGCGATACTCCGGCCAGGAAAGTGGTGGCGAAAGTATACGGATCGAACGTGGTGACAACGCTGAGGAGAGTCCAGAAACCTACGACGAAACCGCTCAGCCAGTCAACTGGAGTTTCGTCGGTCCAGATTGGGGAAGGGATCTTTTTGAAGTGAACGAAAGCGAAAAAGAGGGCGCTGAGCAGAATTGCGGGAACCGTCTCCAGCGCGGAGTAAAAAAGACGTAACACCACCCCTCGAAAAATGGTCTCTTCGAGCAAGGCTACGATAAGGGCGGAAAGCAGTGCCCCCAATGCGGAAAAAAGGACGTCGGAAGAATCGAGGCCCGATCGAATGTCCGATCCGTATGAGAGGGTCTGCAATCCCGCAACCACCATGAGGAGGGCCCAACCGATCAAAAACCAACCCAGCAGCGGCCGCCAATATCCGGAAATCCTGCCATAACCCAATCGCGTCCATGACCAGAGATCGCAGTGCTTCAGGAGCCAGGGTAGAAACAATAGCACCGGCAGCCAGCGAACGCGGTCGAAGTAACGCGGGAAGTCCTTCGCCGCCAGGTAAGTATTAAGAGCGTTGGGCGCCCTCTCCGCCCATGCCTGCAGGGAAAAATAGACAACCGGGGCGAAAAAGGAGGCGAACAGCATGGAGCCTAGATAAATGAGTGCGAGCAGGCCAACCCCGCGCCAGGATCTTCGGTTTTCATCAAGCCCGAAGAGCAGGAACTGGCGATCTCGGTGGAAACGCACGCTAGCAATCTGTCGGGCTTAGTACTCCAATTCGTAAATACAGTGATGTATGTGGGAGCGCCATCGGGGGTAGTGCAAGGCGCGCCGACGACAGATTGCGTAGCGATCTGCTGCGTCAGGGTCAACACCTCCACAAGCTCTGCTCGCGTAACTGCCGGTCGCGCTGTTTGCGCACAATAAAGGCTTGCTCAGAAATGACACGGGACTACTCTTTCCTGTGCGCTAAAAACGCTTTTATAGAGCATGAACGCAAATCTCCAGGCACTGGCATCACCCCTTACCGGATTAATGGAACGCCCGCTGGGCGGATTACGGCTGCAGATTTTCATGCCTATGCGCATGCGTTAGCTCGGGATTTTCCCGATTCTTTGGGCACGCCTTACTTACACAGAATGGAGGCGGGTAGAAGAAGCAGGGGGGCAATCGGCTGCAGCCAAGAGAGAATCCCGGGCAAGAGTAGCCTCCGAAGTTCACCGCCACCGATTGGCGAGCGAACGGATTAGCCGACGGAGGCGGAACCTATGCGAAACGCGCCTACCGCAACCGCCGATCGCATTCACTTTTCATGTGCACAACGACCGCAACTTCAAATCCATTTTCAACAGCAAGATTCCCTTCTCCATTCCCACATGAGTTCGCCTTATTACATCACAACACCGATCTACTACGTAAATGATGCACCGCAAATCGGCAACGCCTATACCACCATAGCGGCTGACGTTCTGGCACGCTTCTTTCGCTTCGCCGGACGCGATGTTCACTTTCTCACCGGAACCGATGAGCACGGCATCAAAGTCGTCAAAGTGGCAAAAGAGCGCGGCATCACCGCAAGTGCCCTGGTCGATGAGGTCGTCCTCCACTTTCAGGATATGTGGCGGCTCCTGGGCATCAGTAACGATGACTTCATACGCACCAGCGAGGAGCGTCACGAAATCCGCGTAAAGGAGATTGTAAGCGAACTCGTGGCCCGAGACGAAATCTATCTGGGAAATTACGAGGGCTGGTATGACGAAGGCCAGGAAGAGTTCGTGACTGAGATGGCGGCGAGGGCCCACAACTTCCGCTCACCCATGAATGATCGCCTCTTGGTTCGCTACCAGGAGCCGAGTTATTTCTTCCGCTTGAAGAAATGGGCGCCGCACTTACTCGAACATATCGCAAAGCATCCCGATTTCGTTCAACCCGACTCTCGCCGCAACGAAGTAGTCAGTAAACTGAAGCAGGGGGTAGAGGATCTGAGCATTTCTCGACTGGCGGAAAAACTGGATGGATGGGGAGTTCGCTTACCCAACGATCCTGATCACGTCGTTTACGTATGGATCGACGCGCTAACCAACTACGTCACGGCCCTCGGCTGGCCCCCGTATAAGGATGAGCCCAGCGAGGCTTACGACCGCTACTGGCCCGCGAATATCCACCTGATCGGGAAAGATATTCTCTGGTTTCATGCCGTTTACTGGCCCTGTTTGCTCATGGCTCTGGAATACCCTCTTCCGCGGCGAGTATACGCTCACGGCTGGTTGACTTCGGAGGGCAGGAAAATGTCAAAATCGCTGGGCAACTTCATCAGCGGCGAAACTATTCGTGAATTCTGCGAAGAATACAGCCGCGATGTATTCCGTTATTTCCTGCTCCGGGAAGTGCCTTTCGGCTCCGACGGCGACTTCTCGCGCAGTGCTTTCCGGGGACGCTACAACACGGAGCTGGCCAACGGTGTGGGCAATCTGCTGAGTCGCACCACCAATATGATCAACCGCTACTGCGAGGGCCGGTTGGCCGCGCCCACTGACGACGATGCCAGCCATCAAGTCAGGGCGGCGGCCGAATCGCTCAACCATGACGCGGAATCGCTGATGGAGGCTTGTGCAATCCATCGCTACCTTGAACGGATTCAGTCCCTGGTTGACGCCAGCAACCGCTATATTGACAGCACGGCACCCTACAAACTAGCCAAGGACCCCTCCCAGGCGCAACGTGTAGGCGGCATTCTCAACAACTGCGCTCAAGCCGTTCGTATCGTCCTGGAGGCGCTTTATCCGATCATGCCGGATGCGGCGCTACAAGGTCTCGAGGCATTGGGTCTGGATGCTCCCCCAAACGGTTCCTTTGCAGAACGCACGCGCTGGGGCGCGCTCGAAACCGGCACCGTTATCGCGAAAGCGCCTCCCCTGTTTCCAAGGAAGGGGTAGCCTACCGGTATTCCGAAAGTTCAACAATGACCCCATCGGGATCCCTGAAATAACAGAGGGTCTTCTGTCCGGCGGCGTGGCGCACGACACTCGTAGGTACACGCACGGGCTCCCCGAAAAAGGGAACGCCGGCCTTTTTCAGCGAGGCTACGGTTTTCTCGATCCCGGTTACGCGCAAAGCGAGGTGGCGTAGGCCAACCGTGTTGGCAAGTGAGTTTAC
Source organism: Opitutales bacterium (assembly GCA_963665345.2). GTDB lineage: Bacteria > Verrucomicrobiota > Verrucomicrobiia > Opitutales > CAXXNP01. The sequence goes on along the minus strand of OY762281.2, from coordinate 829,530 downwards.
GGGCAATTTTTCACCGGTAGGTGACTTAAAGCAGAGGAGTTCCAGCCGCGGCTCCCCGCCAGGCGAAACCAGGTAGACGACATCGGCGTTCACATTCTTCAACCCCACAATGGCTTCGATCCAATCACCCTCCATGTGGACCCGTCGCAGCTCCCGAAAGTCAAGCAGCTCTACGTAGAATGCCACCGAACGCTCGAGGTCGGAAACAACGATCGCGATGTGATCAATGGCTTCAATCATGGGAGAAGCGTCAGGCCGTAGTCCTCAGTCTCCAATGTGCCGGCTTTCCAGCGGCGAGTAAAACCCGGGATGCGGCGGTGTTCTCATGGAAAAGTCGGACCTATCCGTTGATCTTACGGTCCAGGAAAGCGAAAAGTTCATCCTCGGTCATGCGCACTTGCTCGGTCGAGTCGCGGTCGCGCAGGGTCACCGTCCCATCTTCGATGGACTGAAAGTCGACGGTTATGCCGAATGGAGTACCGGCCTCGTCCATCCGCCGGTACCGTCGCCCAATCGCACCCGATGAATCATAGAAGATATTCCACCGCTTCTGCAGCGCTTTGAACAACGCCCGTGCCTTCTCCACCAGGGGCGGTCGATTCCTTAGCAACGGGAAAATTCCGGCCTTGATCGGCGCCACTCGAGGATGGAACCGCATTACGACGCGCTGCTCGCCAGCAATCTCGTCTTCGGCGTAAGCGGAGGTTAGCACCGCCAGAACCGTGCGGTCCACGCCCAATGCAGGTTCGATGACATGGGGAATGTAACGCTCCCGGCGGCCTTCGTCGAAGTAGAGCATGGAGCGTCCCGAATGCTCCTGATGCTGAGTGAGATCGAAACAGCCTCGGGCGGCAATTCCCTCCAGTTCGTGCACTCCGTGGGGAAAGCGAAAGGTGATATCCGTAGTGGCAAGCGAATAATGGGAGAGTTTCTCGGGCGGATGAACGTCTTCGCCGAGTAAATCGGTGGGAATGCCAATTGATTGAAACCAGGCCTTGCGCGTATCAATCCACTCCCGGTGAAATCGAGGCCCGGCGTCGTCATCCGGAGGAATGAAGTACTCGATTTCCATAGCCTCAAACTCGCGCGAACGGAAGATGAAATTACGCGGTGTGATTTCGTTGCGGAATGCCTTGCCGATCTGGGCGATGCCAAACGGCACCTTTACTCTACCGGTCTCGACTACGTTCCTGAAATTCACAAATATTCCTTGAGCGGTTTCAGGCCGTAAATAGGCGATCGCGGACTCATCGCGAAGGGCGCCCACATGGGTCTGAAACATGAGATTGAAATCACGCGGCGGCGTCAACGAACCGGCATTTCCGGTGGCCGGCGATGGAATAAGCTCGTATTGGCTCGGCGACGCCTCCGTGTAGTCCCGAAGGCTCAATGGCTCTCGACGGCCGCGCAAGCCCTGTTTGCGGATGAGTTTATCAGCCAGCTTTTCGGCCTCTTCATCCATATCATGCGATTCCAGAACAGAGACATATCCGATCTCCACACCATCCACAGTGACGGGAGAGAAAAACAGTTGATCTGCCCGAAAACGCATCTTGGACTCACGGCAGTCGACCATGGGGTCTGTGAACCCGGCCAAGTGACCGGATGCCCGCCAGACGGCTGGATTCATGACAATGGAAGCGTCGATGCCCACCACATCCTCTCGACAATGGACCATGTCGTGCCACCAGGCGCGCTTGATATTCTCGCGCAGTTCCACGCCCAAGGGTCCATAGTCGTAAAATCCGTTGATCCCACCGTAAATTTCAGAAGACGGGAAGATAAAGCCGCGCCGTTTGCACAACGCGACCAATGTTTCCATGGACGGTATATGATTTGCTTGTACTGTTTGTGACATAGAAGCGGTAAACTCTGGATGTACCTCCAACGGGGTCAAGAATCAAGGGGCTGTCGCCGCCAACCCGGACCGTGTCACTGTCAGAAAATGACGGCTCAAGCATGCATTTGCCTGCGATCGAGCAATTCTGGGTTGAACCCCTCAGACCACTGCGCAAGCTGGTTAATTTTCAGACCTTCTGATTGATCGAGATGAAACCGGCGACCGCTTGATTCCCGAGCGCCTCCTGTTCGGGCTCAAAAATGACCCCGAGCCCATCAGTGTATCGATTCTGCCGAAGCGGTTATGGACTGGGGAGACGATTGTTGCCATAGGCCTGAGCAGCCAGATTACGTCGCATCCCCAATGGGAAGACAGCTCCTACGCAAAGCTGGCTGGGGTGCACGGGAAACCATCGTGAGGCTTTCTGAAATCGATCCGGAAGTGACGGCAGTCGTCTCCACAGGCTACTCGAAGGGCCCAATTACCGAGCACTACCGTAAGTTCGGGTTCGCGGGCTGCGTGACCAAGCCCTACAACATGCACCGCCTCAGTTGGATTTTACACGAGGCTCTTTATTAATCCGCAATACTCGCAAAGCCGAACTCCATCTGCCCGGCATCATCAGCGTCTCGGCTTTCCGCAAACCGTACGCCCACCCCAAGCAGGCGAACCGCCTGATCACTTCTCGAGAGGGCTTCGCGCAGGAGCTCACGGTAGCGGGCGGAATCTAGCCGATCTGAGATGGTCTCAACCGTGGTCTGTCGAAAATCGGCGAACTTCACCTTGACGAAGATCTTCCTCAGAGCGTGCTTTGGCTGGCTACGTCCGAGCCCCTCCTCCACATCCCGAATGAGCACATTCAGCTCGCGCTGGCAGGCCTCCAAATCCTTCAGATTGACCGCAAACGTGCGTTCGGTGCTGTAGGACTTGCGCTCTCTATGGGGTTCCACCGGGCGATAGTCGACCCCCCTGCAGAGACGATAGAGTTCCGCTCCGAACCGACCGAATTCTCCTTCCAGTTGGGCTCGACCGAATTCCTGCAGTTGGCCGCAGGTGGCGACGCCGAGGTTCTTCAGTCGTAAAGCGTTGCGCGGGCCAACGCCCCAGATTCTATCCACCGGGAGGTCGCGCAGGAATTCCACTACGCTCTCCGCCTCGATCTCAAAGATCCCATCCGGTTTGCGCCAGTCGCTGGCGATCTTGGCCAGCATCTTGTTGGGCGCTATTCCGGCAGATGCCGTCAGGCCGGTTGCGTCGAGAATTCTCATTCGCATCTCGCGGGCGATTTCGATTGCCTTCCGGGGCGAGTCAGAAACGTCTATGAAGGCCTCATCCAGCGAAAGCGGTTCTACCAAAATGGTATAAGTCTTCAGGATTTCCTGAATTCGCCGCGATTCGCCGCGGTAAAGTTCGAATCTCACCGGCAGAAGGACCAGATCCGGACACAACTGGAGCGCTTTGAAGACCGGCATGGCCGAACGGCAGCCAAACTTCCGGGCCTGGTAATTGCAAGTCGTCAAGACTCCGCGGCGGGATCGCCCGCCGACCGCCACCGGACGGCCCCTGAGCTCCGGCCTTTCGCGCACCTCAATAGCCGCAAAAAAGCAGTCCATATCGATATGGATGATCGTTCGCGCCACTACACTTCGGCGTCACCGGAAGCACAGCACCGGAATCCTGCAACCACGGATCATGGCAGTGGTGGTGCTGCCGATCAACAGGTAGCGAATGCGGCTGTGCCCATAGGCCCCCATGACCAGAAGATCGATGTCCTGCTTCTCCACGTAGAGTCGCATGGATTCTTCAACCGCTCCTTCCAGAAGGGCACACGTCGGATGGTAACCGCACTCTGTCAGCATCTTTTCCGCTTCGCGCAAGCGATTTTCAGCACGCCCTCGTTTATCCCCTTCAATGGCCGACACAATATGCAACTGCAGATCCCGGAAGGCGTTGGAATCGACCAGAAACTGCACGGCCCGGCGGCAACTTTGCCCGCCATCGTAAGCCAGTACCAGTTTCTTAATGACCCGGAATGACCGGGATGTGACGAGACAAGGCTTCTGACTCGCTCGCACCACCCTTTCCATAGTCGAGCCAAGATGCTCGGAGGCGAAGTCGGCATTTTCTCCCCGCTTACCCAGCACGACGATATCGACGTTGGATTCGAAATCGCTCAGGCAGTCGACCAGAAGGCCGGTCCGATGATGATAGGCGACCTCGTCGGCCATTCCCGCGTCAGCGAAAATCTTGAGAGTGGATTCTTCGATCACACTGGACTTCTGCCGCTCCATTTCCTGCAATTGAGTGACAACATCCTGATACGGTTGAACGCCAAGGCTCCCACTGAGATCGGCCACCAATGGAATCTCGAACTGCCTGATATCGGTCAAATAGAGCGCATCTATATGTGCTTGGGTTCGTCGACAAAGCCAGACCACATACTCACCACAAACCCGCGAGTAGGCCGAGCCATCGGCGCAAAAGAGTACCCGATTCATAAGCGATCCTCTTCTAAGTTTCCGTCCAAGTTTCGATTTCCGGCCGTGAGATGCCTCCTGCCGCAGTCATGACATCGAACAATAATCTCAGATAACCGTATTATCGGCGATAATCGCCTCTTTTGCAACCATGAGTACCCCATCTCTCACCATCACATTCTCACATTCGAACCCATCCTTCTTTCCCTCGGGCGACAGGACAACATTGTTTCCGATACGGGCATTCTTGTCGATGATGGCATTTCTGATGCGGCAGTTTTTCCCGATGCCGAGGGCCGGAAGGCCCGCAACGCTCGGTCGCCTATGCGTCGGCCTATGCTCGAAGTAATCGTGTCCCATTACGATCACGTTGTGCAAATGAGTGCCGCCCCCGATGCACGAGCGCACTCCCACCACGGTGCGGGTGAGGGTAGATTCAGTAATCCTACAACCGTCTGCCACGATTGCTCTATCGATCTGAGAACTGACGATCTTAGAGGCGGGAAGGTAGCGGGCTCGTGAATAAATCAGGTTATCCGGGTCAAAAAAATCGAAGGGAGGAACCGGATCCGTGAGACGCAGGTTGGCTTCAAAGAACCTGCCCACGGTACCGATATCCTCCCAATATCCGTCGAAAATAAAACCGAAGAGCTCAACCTTCCCTAAGAGCCCTGGAATGACTTCCTTTCCGAAATCTGAAGCCGAAGAACTCTGCAATGCATCGAACAGGGTCTGCTTGCCAAAGACGTAAATACCCATCGAAGCCAGGCAGTGCTTCTCACCACCGGACTTGCCGATCTCGGCTTGGAGCTTTTCGCTGATAGCGAGGCTCTCAATCGCTTTTGGGTCGTCGGGTTTCTCTACAAACTCGGCAACTTGCAGGTCGTCGTTCACCCGCATCAGTCCCAGCCCGCCAACCTGGGATAGAGGGAAGGGTTTGGCGGCGATGGTAACGTCGGCGCCGCTTTTCAAGTGCTGTTCAAGAATAGCTCGGAAATCCATGCGATACAACTGATCGCCGGACAGGACAACAAACAGATCATTATCGGCGGCGCCGAAATGCGAGAGATTTTGTCGCACGGCATCAGCCGTCCCTTGGTACCAGTTTTCTCTTTCCGCTGTCTGTTCAGCCGAAAGGATAACCACAAAACCGCCCCCGAACGGATCGAATTTGTAGGATTGTTGGATGTGGCGATGCAATGATGCCGTATTGAACTGGGTCAACACACAGATGCGGTTCAGGCCCGAGTTAAGACAATTGCTGATGGGGATATCTACCAACCGATACTTTCCCGCCAAGGGCACCGCAGGCTTACAGCGCAACTTAGTGAGAGGATAGAGCCGTCGACCTCTCCCCCCTCCCATAATGACGGAAATCACTTCAGGTTTCATGTGTGACTGCACGAAATCTCAATACGAGCGGAAGAACATCTGTTGATATTCCGGCCTGAATTTGGGGGCAACCCTTTTGTATTACTTTTGGGTTGAACTTGATCATTCCCTGTCTCGACAAGTCGGGACTGCAAGGATCTAAGAAAACACCTCGTAGGACGACTCCCGGTCCCGCAGGGTAAAAAGCCGTAGATTTCCCGTAGCTGTCCGGGCGAATCCTTGGCGAAGACCGTTGCTGCGGGGAGTAGGCTTTTTAAGGGTGTCGTTCAATTGACCCGAGCCGGCGCAGCCGGTAGGAGACGGTCTGCCTGGTCCGAGCAGACAGATTTGGGCCACAGCCCCTTTAATTGGTTGCGCAATGCCGAGCCGTTACCTAAGAATTGGCTCCTCTTCCGTCTGCATTGCTTCGGGTTATGAATGTGATCCCTTCCCAGGACGAATTCCTGGTGCTGTCGAAAAGCGGCAATGTCGTACCGGTGTATACCGACCTCATGGCCGATTTCGAAACACCGGTATCGGTTTACGCCAAACTAAGTCCGCAGGGACCCTCCTTCCTGATGGAGTCAATCGAAGGTGGTGCGACCCTTCATCGCTATTCCTTCATCGGCTGCAATCCTCGCAAGATTTTCGAGGTTCACTGGGATTACACCTTGATCCGTGAACGCGGTGGTGAGGTAACAAAGAGGCCGACACCGGCGGATCCCCTATCTGTGATCGATGAGGAGATGCGGACTTATCGACCAGTAAGGAGCGCCGGGCTCCCCCGTTTCCTCGGAGGCGCCGTAGGTTACATCGGTTACGAGTACATCCATGCTGTCGAGCCCACTGTTCCTCTGGCCGAAAAAAATTCCCTGCGGATGCCGATTCTACACTTTATGCTCACCGATACGGTGGTGATTTTTGACCGGGCCAACCAAACACTCAGGCTCCTTATCAACGCACATATCGAAGATAACGCGAAAGCCGCCTACGGCGATGCTTTGGCCAGCCTGGAAAGCCTCCACAGCAAACTTCAGAGGACACGTTCGGTGGCCCCTACCGCAGTTGTCAAGCCCATCGACATCGCACTCCCCACGGGCAACTGCACGCGTGCTCAATACGAATCTATGGTAGACAAGAGCAAGGAATACATACGGGCCGGCGATGTCATTCAAGTAGTGATTTCGCAGCGCTTTTCCTTCGCCTTTCCCCATCCTCCGCTGGACCTCTACCGAGCTCTGCGCACGGTGAATCCATCACCATACATGTTCATTTACGAAGTACCCGAGTTCGCACTGGTGGGAGCCTCGCCCGAGGTGCATGTTCGCCTCACAGACGGCCTCGCGGAAACAAGGCCAATCGCCGGCAGCCGCCTCCGCGGGCGCAATGTCGACGAGGACCTGGCCTTGGAAAAGGAGCTCCTGGCCGACGAGAAGGAACGCGCGGAACACCTCATGCTGGTCGATCTATCACGCAATGACCTGGGACGAATCAGTGAATTCGGAACCGTCACGGTGCCCCAATTCATGGTCGTAGAGAGATACTCGCATGTCATGCATATCGTCTCGCAAGTGGAGGGCCGTACGGTACCTGGAAAGAGTGCCTACGATCTCATGCGGGCCACCTTCCCCGCGGGAACCGTAAGCGGAGCTCCTAAAATCCGCGCTATGCAGATTATCGCCGAACTGGAAAGAGAACAACGGGGACCCTACGCCGGCGCATTTGGCTATTTCAGCTACGACGGAAATCACGATTCCTGCATAATTTTACGAACCGCGCTGCTAAAAGACGGTCAGATCTTCATACAGTCGGGCGCCGGGCTGGTAGCCGATTCACAACCCGATTTCGAATACAACGAAACCCTGATCAAGGCCCGGGCCATGCTCACCGCCGCGACCATGGCCCGGGGCGTTTCGACCGCGAGCTCCTGAGTCCAAGCATTCTGGAATTCCATCGAACCTACGCCCAGAGACGAACGGCAACAACCCCAGTGAACCACTCCCCGAATAATATTCCAACCAGTGCGAGGACCCGCTTGCAAGCTAGTCCCAACGAGAAAGACATTGAAGTTTCACGACACCCGGACGTCGAGGCGGACAGCTCCTACAAGGCGGGCAGTCACGCGTTATCCGAAACCAGTGCCATTAAGCTCTACCTTCAGGAAATCGGGAAGGTTCCTCTTCTGCGGCAAGAAGAGGAAATCGCACTGGCGCGGCGAATCCTGAAAGGGGACGACGAGGCCCGCATGCAGATGATCAATGCCAACCTGCGACTGGTAGTGAAAATTGCACACGATTACGCTAACTTCGGACTCCCTCTGCTCGACCTTATCAGCGAGGGCAACATCGGCCTGATGAAGGCCGTCGAGCGATTCGATCCCGACAAAGGAGGCAAACTCAGTACCTATGCCGCGTGGTGGATCAAGCAGTCCATCAAACGCGCACTGGCCAATCAAAGTAAAACGATTCGCCTGCCCGTGCATCTCGTGGACAAGGTTGCTCGCATGCGTAAACTAGCCGCATCCCTTGCGGAAGATCTTGGTCGTGAAGCTACAGACGACGAGCTGGCGCATGAAATGGGGATGCCTGTTAACAAGCTTGCGCATCTCAAAAGCGTATCGGTAAGGCCAACTTCTCTGGATGCCCCCGTGGGTGATGGGGACACAACCGAATTCGGCGAACTCGTCGGTGACGAAAGCGCGCCGAACCCGTTTGAAAACCTGCGAAGTAAGTCCCTCATTCGAGATATCAACACAATGGTTGATCAACTCGACGCCCGCAAAGCCAGGATAATACGCCTCCGCTTTGGTCTGGAGGGCGACAGACCCATGACCCTGGAGGAAGTCGGGGACGAATTCGGCATTACCCGAGAGCGCGTTCGGCAACTGCAGAATATCGCCCTGGCCCGGATGCGGAAGAATCTCGCCCAAAAGGAACGTCAACGATCGCTGCGCGAAATTCAGGAAGAGCGGCTCGAGGAACAGAAAAGGGAGGTCCTGCGCGAATTTATTCAGGCCAAGGTGCGGAAGGATATTCGAAAACCGGACCGGAACCCAACCTGATCTACCTGCAGGTTCTAAAAAAACAACTCGTAGGACACCACCCCGTCCCCAAGGGGAAAAGCCGTATATTCCCCGTAGCTAGCCGCGGGGAGCAGGCTTTTAAGGGTGCCGTTCAATCATCGCTTCCAAGACGGTTCCAGGGGTCAGCAGCACCGGAAGCTCAATGGGGTCCTGACGGCCAGGTAGATAAAGCAAGTTGAACGGCACCGCAGATCTACCGAATAGCTCCAATTCGTGAGTGATTCGCGGATCCCGAAGCGTCCAGTCGGCTTTCAGCGTAGCTACGTTCTGCTCACGAAATCTCCTCAGCAGTGGCGAGGACGAAAAAAGAAGCTTCTTGTTGGTTTGACAAGTGGCACACCAGCGCGCCGTGAAGTCGACGTAAATGTGCCGCCCCTCCTCCCGGTATCGTGCCACCAACTCGGGGGACCATTTCTCCCAGTTTATATCGGGTGCCTTCCCAAAAGCCATATAAAGACTTCCGAGGAGAAGCGAGGCGGCCGCAAGCCTGGCCGCCAATCGGGTCCCGAAGGATCGAACCGGAATACTCCATCTTCCATAGATCCAACAACCCATAGCGATCGCCACCAGAGCCAACAGGGCATGCAGCAGTTCGCCTTCGTCTAGCTGCCCTGCCAGCACCCAGATAAGAAAGGCAACCGTGGCCAATAAGGGAAATGCCATCGCCTGCCGGAAAGTCTCCATCCATGCTCCCGGCCGAGGCAATAGCCGGATGGCCGCGGGAAATAAGGAAAGCAAAAGATACGGGCAGGAAAGCCCCAGGGCCATAGCGGTGAAGACCAAAAGCGAATCCAACGGCGGCATCGTCAGCGCAGCGCCCAACGCGGGAGCCAGAAAGGGTGCCGCGCACGGCGTGGCAACTACCGTGGCCAAGACGCCGGTTGCAAATGATCCCAGCATTCCAAATTTCCCGGAAAAGCCACTACCCACTCCGATCAGGCTTCCTCCGATCTCAAAGACTCCAGCAAGGTTAAGGGCGAAAACCAGAAGTAGAGCTGAGAGAGCAAAAACGAATCCCGGTGATTGCAATTGAAAGCCCCACCCCAGTTCTTCGCCTCCGGCACGTAGTCCAATCAGAATCAGGGCAAGGGCCCAAAACGAGAGCAAAACCCCCATCGTAAAGACCAGCCCATGCAGCTTTACCCGCCTTTTAGCTTCACCGGCCCGGTTTACGAATCCCATGATCTTTAATCCGAGAACTGGAAAGACACAGGGCATCAGGTTCAGGATCAGACCCCCGGCAAACGCCAGGAACAGGACCAGCGTACCACCCAGCCCAATTGCGGGCGAGGTCGGTAATGCCTCCAACCGGGCCATTTCCGGGGGCGGCTCGCCATCCTGTAGCGGAACATCCACTGCGATCCCGGCCACCTTCCCCTCAATGAGCCATCCATCAGGGGAACTCACCACACCTTCGAGATGGGATAGGTCGTCGCCAGGAGGCTGCGTCCGCCGCAATTGAAATTCGACACCTGAAGCCAAGGAGACGACCTCCTGGGACGAATTCGGATCGATCCCGCGATGAAAGGGAAATAGGTAAACAGAATCCGGGATCGGCGCCTCCTCAGCTTCAGAAATGAGTCGAAGGTGGATCCTGTCCGCGGCGGCCCAGGCAGTCATCCGCCAAGAGGTTTCCTCTTCGGCCAAGCGCCGGCGGGCGGCCGCAAATACCTGCCTATGAGGAGGATCCCTCAGCCCAGGTGCAGTCAAAACCGGCAGTGCCAGCTCCAGTGTGACTCCTCCCGGAATACAGATCTCCTCGCACATCAGCCACTCCACCTTCGCCACCACAGTGACATCCGAGGTCACAGTCAGGGCGGTTGGCGGTGTAATTTCGCTCAAGAGTACGATTTCATCCGAATAGCCATAACTAACGATCCCGCCGGTCACAAATCGAAGGGGAACGGGCCAATGAATAGGCCCCGCTGCGAAGCCGTCAGGCAGATCCCAGTCGATCCGGGTAGGCAACCCGGCATCCCCTGGATTTTTCCAATAGGTGTGCCAACCCGGGTCCATTCGAAGCCGCAAACCGATCCAGAGTGGACTCCCCGGAAACCAACCGGAATCTTCAGCGATCAGTTCGGCCTCTACGTGTCGGTCACGGACGGGATCAGACCGTCCCGGCAGAACCGAAGCCGCCCAGATTGCGGCCGCCATTGCAACCAGCCAAATGCCCGATTTCATTCGTCAATAGGAGATTGTGGAATTTCTCTTTATTCCGCCGCGCCCGTGGCTGGAATGATGTTCCTGGCCAATCCGATGCCTCTATTTCGCCAATATCACCTTGGCCCGCCAGCGATAGCGATCTGTGACCGTGGTCTCGGCATAACGGCGAATATCATCCATCCCGATGCCATAGGAAGGGCGGTCCAGACCAGCATCGAAAACTACCTCCGCCTCCAGTTCAATGAGGCCGTTTCCACCGAGTTGAATTGCCTGACGCCTGAGTTCGGCAAGTATGATGTCGTCAATGGAAGCCGAGCGCGATTCGATACTGGCATACCCTAGCAGATCGTAGCGCTTGATATCGGGTATGCCGCGGTAGACGACCACACCGTCAAGCTCGGCCACCATTTCCGGAGCTACCGGAACACCTTCCCGCCCACCGGATTCGGGCGAGACACAGCCGACCAACATAGAGGTCAACAGGATCCCCAGGCACGCCGGCTTCCTGTTTTCCTTGAGAAACTCACGCAGTCGCCCATCCATATCGAATCGAAAAGTTCCCACACTCTCGGCCATGGATCGCTTGACCTCTGCCGGAAAAGCCTCGTCATCACGCTCGCCGCACGGGGCGGGAGAGAAAAGTTCGCATTGGCCCTTGAAAAAAGTCAAACGTTTGTTTAAATCATTCGTTTAAATGGATGCCACTGCGCAAAGCACCCGTAACACGCGGGAAAGGATTCTGCGCAGCGCCGAGACGCTGTTTGCCGAAAGTGGATTCAATGCAACCTCGCTGCGTCATATTACTCAAGCGGCAAATGTCAACCTGGCTTCCGTAAACTACCACTTCGGAACGAAGAAGGAGCTGCTCAAGGAACTGATCAGGGAACGGGTTTCCTCGGTGAACGAACAGCGCCTGGAGCGCCTCCGGCAGTGCCGCTGCCGGGAAAATGGCAAGCCGTCCCAGCTGCGCCCGATCGTGGAAGCCTACGTCGTACCGATGGTCCAAGCGAAATACGGAAGAATGAAGCGGGAATCCTCTTCTCCCGAGCTCATTTGCCACATTCAAACCGAGATGCCCGCATTCATGGAGGAAATGCACCGGGAGTTTTTTCAACCAGTTCAAGAAAAATTTCTGGAGGCGATTCGTGAAGCCGTACCGGAGGTCGATGAGAGAGAGCTGTTCTGGCGTTTCCATTTCGCCATTGTCCTCATCCTGGGGGCGGTCGGCCAACGCTCACGGCTCATGCTCCTTTCGCGAGGACAGTGCGATGGCGAGGACATTGAAGAGACAGCACGGAAACTGATTGAGTTTATCTGCGCGGGAATCACCGCTCCCGCGATACCTGCATGCCAGTCATGAACGGTCGGGCGTGTCAAAGAAAGCAAAGGGGGCCAGGAAACCGACTGTTTGCGGGTCCGGTTCTCATGGGGATCGCATTCTGTTGCAGCTGCGCTGCGCCCGAGATCCAGGTAGGGCAGGAAGTCAGTGTGGACTTTCCCTCGAACTGGTCCGCATCCACCGACTCTTTCGAGGGCAGTTTCGAGCAGGGATGGCTGAGCGACTTCGACGACCCCATACTGCCGCTCCTGGTCGCTGAAGCCCTGGCCCACAATCATGATCTGGCCGCATCGGCCGCGCGATTACAGGCGGTCTGGTCAAATGTCAGGGAGACAGGCGCCGACCGGCTTCCCCAGGTATCCGGGAATTACTCGGGTTCACGGCGACAGAGGACGTCGACCGGGGGATTCGTGATATCCAGCAATCGCTCAAACAGTTTCAATGTCTCGCTGGATCTGAGCTGGGAACTGGATTTATGGGGTCGCCTAAGAAATCGGCGTGGGGCGGCTTACGCTGACTGGGAAGCGGCCGATGCGGATCAGCGAGGTGCCCGCCTATCCCTGGCCGCACAAACCGCGAAGGCCTGGTTTACTACCATCCAGAGCGAACTCGAAGTGCGACTTCTGGAAAAAACGCTGGCCAGTTTCGAGAACAATCTGACCGTTATTCAGGAGCAGTTCGAACGCGGCTTGAGTCCGGCTCTCGATCTCCGTTTGACCCGTGCCAATGTAGCGGCCACCCGCAGCACGACGGAAGCACAGCGTCGAAGGCAGCAGAGTAATGTGCGCACTTTGGAAGTCATGTTAGGCCGGTATCCGGCCAACCGCCTGGCCACCATTGAGCGATTGCCGACGATTATGCGCGCCGTTCCCGCCGGTATACCCTCCGAACTGATAAACCGTCGGACCGACCTGGTTGCCGCTGAGCGCCGATTGACGGCCGCCGATCACCGTCTTCGGGAATCGCGAAAATTGCTCTTGCCATCCATCCGTCTGACCGCTGGGGGGGGGACCAGCAGCGCCGAGTTCGCGGATCTACTGGATTCCACATTCAAAGTGTGGAATCTCGCCAGCGGGGTTTCCCAACCCCTTTTCCAAGGCCGCCGCATTCGCGCCGGAATCAAGCGCTCCGACGCCAATCGAGTGGCGGCAATGGAGAGTTTCTCCCAAACCGCCTTGAACGCCTTTCGGGAAGTCGAGACCGCGCTCGGCGCCGAACACTACCTGGCCCAAGAAGAGTCCGACCTGCGGATCGCCGCGGAGGAATCAACGGCGGCCGAAGATTTGGCTTGGAATCGCTATCAATCGGGCTTGACCGGTATCATAACGGTACTCGAATCTCAGCGCCGCTCGCTTACGGCCCAGCGTTCATTCATTCAGATCAGCAATGAACGCCTGCAGAACCGGGTGGGGCTTTACCTCGCATTAGGCGGGGATTATCTACCCGCTGGGCCAGGGAACCCGAATTGAACCCGCAATGTCCGAGTCCCCGCGAACCCTTTTTCAGATGAAACTCGTTCGCATCCTCTTACCTCCCGCAATTATCCTCGGTGCTGTGGCAAGCGCCTGGCACATGATGCTGACCAAGCCGCCCATGTCACAGCGTACGCCGCCGCAAGTTTCCACGGCAGTGGAAGCCACACGTGTCGCGCCCCAAAACTACCAAGTTACGCTAAGAACCCAAGGCACAGTCAGGCCGAGAACCGAGAGCACCATCATACCGGAGGTGTCCGGCCGCGTGGTCGAGGTGGCGCCGGCCTTCCGGGTGGGAGGATTCTTCGAGACCGGAGAGCTACTCCTGGCCATTGACTCGACCGATTACGAAACCGCCCTGGTAGTGGCGGAGGCATCTCTTGCCCAGGCCCGCATGCGACTGGTGGAAGAGGAGGCCCGGGCCGAACAAGCGGTGCGGGATTGGGATTCCCTGGGCCAGGGAGGCCAACCCTCGGGGCTGGTTCTGCGTCAACCGCAATTGAGCGAGGCCCGCGCCGCCGCCGCCGCCGCGGAGGCGCGCTTGGAGCGCGCCAACCGCGACTTCCAACGCACCAGCATCACGGCGCCGTACGCGGGACGGGTCCTGGAACAGTGGGTAGATATCGGGCATTACGTTACCCCAGGCACCGCCTTGGCCAGAATCTACGCCGTCGACGTTGCCGAGATCCGCTTGCCCCTGACCGACCGCCAGCTCGCATTCGTCAAGCTGCCCGAACTCTATCGCGGCGAATCAACCGCTACGCAATCAGAACCGAGGGTTTTCATCGAAGCGACGTTTGGCGGCCAAAAACACGCTTGGGAAGGTCGTATCGTGCGCACTGAAGGAGCTATTGATACGCGAAGCCGGCAGCTATTTGTAGTGGCCCAGGTGAAGGACCCCTATGGGCGCACCGTAAAAGACCGTCCACCGCTCAAGGTGGGCCTTTTCGTGGAAGCCACCATCGAAGGAGAAGTTCTGGAAAACGTGTTTTTACTGCCGCGCTCTGCTCTGCGCGAGAACCGCTTTATCCTGATTGTGACACCGGAAAATGAACTGCGCCGCCGTACAGTGGAACCGATCTGGTCCAGCGGCCCTCAAATTGTTCTACGCGAGGGCTTGCAGGCGGGTGAAGTGGTCTGTCTAACCCGGGTCGCCTACGCCATTGACGGACTCGGCGTTCTGCCCACTATCGACGGCCTGCCTCCTCCTCCCACGCCGAAAGCGCATACAGTGGCCCAAAAGGGCGACGGCCCGCCGGGCAAAGAACATCCCCAAAAGAAAGGCGGTTCCTCGTGAAAGCAATAATCGCCTGGTTTGCCCGCAATGGCGTGGCCGCGAACCTCCTCATGGGACTGATCATTTTCGCCGGCCTGCACTCATCCTTCAACCTTATCCGCCTCCAGGTATTCCCCGATCTCGAACCGGATTCGGTTCGCATTTCGGTGCCCTATCGCGGATCCACCCCGGCCGAGACCGAAGAGGCCATCGTCATCCGGATTGAGGAGGCGATTCAGGACCTGGAAGGTATCGAGAAGATCGTCTCCACCGCCAGCGAGGGTTCCGGCACTGTTTTAGTGGAAGCGCAATCCGGCTACAGCCCGCGGGTTCTGCTGAATGAGATCAAGAACCGGGTCGATTCCATCAACACGTTTCCGGTCGAAGCGGAGCGGCCCAACATAGAAATTCCCACGAGATCCGATCGAGTCATCAACGTGGTGGTGTCCGGGCCCCTGACCGAACGCGATCTCAAACGATTGGGAGAGCAAGTGCGGGACGAGATCGCCAACCTGCCCGGGGTGACTCAGGTGGGGTTGCAGGCAACCCGGCCCTATGAGATCGCGGTCGAAGTATCGGAGCAGACCTTGCAGCAGTTCGGTCTCACCTTTGACCAGGTGACCCGAGCTATAAGCACATCGTCGCTCGACCTCTCTGCGGGCAGCATCAAGACTGCGGGAGGCGACATCCTTCTGCGCACTAAGGGCCAGGCCTATGTGCAAGACGATTTCAACAAGATTGTCGTCCTCACCCGCGAGGACGGGACCCGCGTCACTTTGGGCGACATCGCTCACGTCAACGACGGCTTCGACGAGACCCCGATTCTAGCCCGGTTTAACGGAAAGCGGGCGGTAATGGTAGATGTGCACCGGGTTGGAGATCAGAACGCCATCGACTTGGCCGAAAAGGTCAAGGCCTACGTGGTCGAAGCCGGGCAGCGGATGCCCCCGGGGGTGGAGTTGGGGTTCTGGCAGGACCGTTCCGAGCGCGTTTACAGTCGCCTCAAGACCCTCACCGACAGCGCTGTTTTCGGAGGTGCGCTGGTATTCATGGTGCTCGCTCTTTTCCTGCGCTTCTCCCTCGCTGTCTGGGTGAGTATCGGTATTCCAGTATCCTTTCTGGGCGCCCTCGCGATCATGCCTCATTTCGATGTTTCCATCAATCTGATTACGCTCTTCGCCTTTATTCTCGTTCTCGGTATTGTGGTCGATGACGCCATCGTCACCGGAGAAAATGTCTTCAAGCATATGCAGCGCGGCGAAAGTCCGCTCAAAGCCGCCATCGAAGGAACTCAGGAAGTGGCCGTGCCCGTCACCTTCGGCGTCTTAACCACGGTGGTCGCCTTCATTCCCCTGACCATGGTGGAGGGTTTCCGCGGCCAGATTTTTCTGCAGATTCCCATGATTGTGATACCGGTGCTGCTTTTCTCGCTCATCGAGTCCAAGCTTATTCTCCCCTTTCATCTCCAGCATTGCGGCCACATTGGGAGCGGTCGGCGGCAGAATCTCAACCCGCTGGCACGTGGGCAGCGATGGTTTGCCGACGGCTTGGAGCGCTTCATTATCAGCTTCTATCGCCCTATCCTGGCCTGGTGTATGGATCGTCGCTACCTCACTTTGACCATCTTTGTGGCTGCTTTCATCGTCCTGGGCGCCTTCGTCGCAAGTGGGCGGCTGCGCTTCGTATACTTTCCCCGCGTTCCCGGCGACTCTGCCACCGTCACTCTGACCATGCCCATCGGGACGCCCATCGAAACCACCGCTGCCCATGTCAACCGCATGGAGTCAGCGGCTTTTGCGCTACAGAAAAAGCTGGAGGCCGAGTATGGCCAACCGGTCATAAGAAACATCCTCAGCACCTCGGGCGGCCAAATATTCGGGGCCCGTCGCGGCTCCTTCCGGACCGGTGTCCAGGAAAGAGGCGAAGTGGTCGTGGAATTGGACTCGGCCGAAAGGCGTGAAGTCGATATCGATTCCAATCAGGTGAAGGATATGCTTCGAAAGATGATAGGCACCATTCCCGGAGCCAAGGAAGTAAGCTTCCGCTCCTCCCGGGTCAGCGGCGGCTCGCCCATCGACATCCAACTTACCGGCCCGAGCTTCGATGCTCTGTCCGAAGTTGCGAAGACTATCAGAACAAAACTGAGCGAGTACCCCGGCGTCTTCGACATCACCGATTCCTTCGAGGCCGGTAAAGATGAGCTCCTGCTCAAGCTCAAGCCCGAAGCCGAGCATCTCGGGATCACCGTCTCCACCCTGGCCCGCCAGGTTCGCCATGCCTTTTTCGGAGCCGAAGCACAGCGTATTCAAAGGGGCCGCGACGATGTCCGCGTGATGGTGCGCTACCCGCAGGACAAACGGCGATCCATGGCCAGCCTCGAAACGATGCGAATCCGTACGCCCGCCGGAAGCGAGGTTCCTTTCCATTCGGTGGCCGAGGTGGTCGCGGGCAAGAGCCTCCCCACGATCACGCGTATCGACCGCAACCGCACTCTCAATGTGACGGCCGACGTCCAATACGACACGGCCGATCTCGCCGGAATCCGCGAAGACCTCGAGAAAGCCGTATTGCCCCGCCTCGTCGGCCCTTACCCAGCCATGAATTTCAGCCTCGAGGGCGAGGCCCGGGAGCAGCGCGACTCCTTCGGCAGCCTTACCAACGGCATTGCTCAAGTCCTGATCATCATCTATGCCATGCTGGCCATTCCCTTCAAATCCTACCTCCAGCCGCTGATCGTCATGTCCGTCATCCCATTCGGCCTGCTGGGAGCCATCCTGGGTCACCTGATCATGGGTCTGGATATCAGCATCATGTCCGTCTTCGGCTGTGTCGCACTCGCCGGCGTCGTCATCAACGACAGTCTCGTCCTGGTCGACTATGTGAACCGGCGGCGGCGTGAGGGCATGTCCCTCATGGAAGCGGTCGGTATTGCCGGGGTAGCACGGTTCCGGCCCATCCTCCTCACATCACTGACCACATTCGCCGGCCTCACACCCTTGTTATTTGAGAAGAGCAGGCAAGCCCAGTGGTTGATTCCGATGGCCGTTTCACTGGCTTTCGGCGTGCTTTTCGCCACCTTCATCACGCTTCTCATGGTACCTGTGAGTTACCTCATTCTGGAAGATGCAAAACGAGGCATTCGACGCTATTACGGCTTGCCTCCAGATGAAGCCGGTGAGATCCCGCAGAAGACCGCCGAAGACTTCCCGCCGATGCGGCGGGAATCGGTTTTGGCGGAAGTATCCCTGGTCGATTCCGTTGCCAGGGAGGAATCCCGGCAGGAGCCTTAGTACTCGAATTCGCAAATACAGTGATGTATGCCGAGGCGATTTTGGATGATGTGGCATTCCCTCGGCAGTGAGCGAACTGGGTTAGAGGCCGCCACATTTCTACTATTGATCTTTCCCCCAAATAGTTTATCGCAGTAGTCGTCGACTCGTTCGCAGATGGCGAGACTTTGAACTCTTTGCACCGCATGAAATTGATTTCCCTTCCACTTCCCAGCTCATCTATTCCTCTCCTCTTTGCCCTTTCGGCTTTCTGCTTCATGGCTGCTCACCCCATGTCAGCGGAAAAAAAGCCGTCCGGGCGTGAAATCATCGACCGCTACCTGGAGACACAGGAGGTGGAATCTGAACTCGCCTTCATACGGATGGTGACCTACATCCCCGGAGGCGTGACCAAAAAACATCGTTTTCTGGCCCTTTCCAAGAAGATGGAAGATGGGCGCGATGCCTATCTGATGCGGATGATCGGACCGGAAGAGTTCAAGGGCGTGACGGTATTTGCGCGATACCAGGGTGAAGGCGAGGCAGATCAATACATTTACCTGCCGGAGATAGGCAGGGTAACGCGGCTTGGCGGCGACAGCAAATCCGGCGCCTTTCTCGGCTCAGATTTTACTTTCGAAGACCTGCTGCATGAAGTTCCCGCCAATTTCACCTACACACGCGCCGCCGATGCCCTCACTTTCGGTGCGGAGGCCTACGTAGTGAAAGCGAAGCCCGGCGGCGACGATTCAGGGTCGATTTATGTGCGACGGGACCTTTACATTGAGAAAGGCACCTTCAATCTGCTGAAGGTCGATTTTTTCGGTCCCGGCGAAAAGCTGATTAAAAGCCTCTCCGCCTACGGTTACCACTCTGCGAATGTCAAGGGAGATACCTATCGCCCGGAACGGGCTACAATGTTCAACAGGGAAAAGGATACTTCAACCGTGTTCGTAGTCATGGAAAGTCGACTCGATCTCAATCTCGAGGCCCGTTTATTTACCCCACAGCACATTAAGGAATGGACCGACGAGGAAGTCAGGGATCTCATCTTTCAGAACGATTTCACGGTTGTTGCAGAGCCCGAGCCCTAAGAGGTTCATTCTCTCCACCGCGCCAAGCCTCCGAGACCGATGTGGCGCCTAGTATACTTCGGCTACGCGAAGAGCCCATTTGTTATCGGTCTCACGCTTCTCCTGACCTTTTTGCTGGCCTGGAAGGGCACCGAGGTAAGGATCGATGTTTCCACCGATGCGCTGACCGCCAAGGAGAGCCCCCTTCGAGACACTTACGAGCGCGTCCGGGAAAACTTCGGGTCCGACCAAATCGCGTCCATCTACGCTTCGGATCCAAATCTGTTTACCTATGATCGCCTCAGCAAACTCCAGGAGCTGAATCGATTTCTGCAAGGACTTCCCTATGTCGAATCCGTGGGAAGCCTCTTTACGCTTCCCGACATTCGCCATCTGGATGGCGTTCTGGAAACATCGCCTCTGCTGCGAAGGATCCCCGCAACCGAGGAGGAGCTTCAGCTCAAGAAACAGCAGGCGATTGAGAATCCCCTGCTGCGACGGAACGTGGTTTCGGAAGATGGTAATTCAACTTTGCTTACGGTCTATCTAAGTCCGGATCGAGGGGAGTCCCTGAGCGAGCGCGACATTTACGAGCAATTCGAAAGCATACTGGCCCGCTACCAGAACGATTTCACGGAACTTTACCAGGTAGGGGGACCGGCCTTGCAGACCTGGATGATGGATCTCCTGAAATCGGACCAGCTCTATCTCATGCCACTGGCCGCCGCTGTTCTGGTCATCCTCCTCATATTCAATCTGCGCAGCCTGGCAGGCGGCCTGCTGCCTGTAGTAAACGCTTTCGTGGCCACCGTCTGGACCGTCGGTATCATGGCCCTGCTGAACGTGCCGATCAACCTTCTGAACTACATCTTACCGGTATTGATTCTAGTCATCGGCGCCACCGAGGACGTTCATCTGCTGCACGAATTTCGTGAACACTTGAGAGAAGGTGGCGATGGCAGTTCGGCCATGCGCCGTACCGCGTCCAACATCAGCCTGGCAATCTTTCTGACTGGACTCACCACGATTCTCGGATTCGCGGCCACCAGTCTTACGGAACTACCGATTCTACGGGATTTCGGCATTGCGGCCATGGTCGCCATGGCCAACCGCTTTGCCATCACTATCTTCCTGCTCCCGGCTTGGCTCAGGTATCTGGGTCCCACCATGGCTCCCCATGAGCGGGACGGTGAAGGGGAAGAGGCGGGGGAAGGCCAAGGCAAAGGAAATCCATTCACGAGCCAAATTACAGAGGGGATCATGACTCATGTCCTGCCCCGTCCCCACCTGGTTTTCATCGCCTTGGTCGTGTTCGCCATGCCGGCGGTATTTCTGGCCTCGAACATATCACTAAGCAATGACCTGCTTTCCTTTCTGCGCAAGTCCTCGCCCATCGTCACCCGCGTAAATACGGTGGCTGAGCGACTGGCCGGCAACAAGGTGCTCTACCTTACGCTCTA
Organism: Opitutales bacterium; assembly: GCA_963665345.2. GTDB lineage: Bacteria > Verrucomicrobiota > Verrucomicrobiia > Opitutales > CAXXNP01. Next base: position 808,705 of record OY762281.2, on the reverse strand, counting down.
TGGAAACGAGGAGGACTTTCTCACCCATCCGTCCCTGGCCATGGTAGCCGCTCTGACCAGTTATCTGCGCGCGCTTCCGGAAGTGGACACGGTGGCATCGTTCTCCGATATCGTGGCCAGAATCCACGAGCAGCTCAACGAGGGCGATCCGGCCTATAACCGCATTCCGGAAAGATCGTCTGCGATTCGACAACTCTTGCTTTTTTCCCACCCAAAGGATTTTTCCGCCTACATCTCGCCCGACTACGCCACGGCGAATATCGTGGTACGCTGCAATATCAACGACAGCACCGAGCTCAACGCCTTCGTAGCCAGTATTCGGGAGCGCCTCGACGCGGGCCGTTTCGGAGCCACCCTCTATGACCTTACGGGAAGCTCGGTCCTGGTGGCCGCGGCTGTCGACGCCATCACCCGGACGCAGATTCTCTCCCTTGGGAGCATGGCAATTATCCTGTTCATTATCGTATCCATTCTCTTTGTTTCATTTCGCTGCGGCTTACTTACCCTGATCTCCAACCTCTTTCCCATTACTATCATATTCGGCCTCATGGGGGCCACCGGCATTCCCCTGAATATCGGCACCTGCATGGTGGCCGCGATCACGTTGGGAATCGCCATCGACGATACGCTTCATCTGCTCGTCCGCTACAGCCGTGAACTGAAGATTCACAAGGATGAAAAAAAGGGGCTTCGCTCCAGCCTACTGGCTGAAATGCCTCCCATTCTGGCAACATCGATGGCGCTGGCCGGAGGGTTCGCGGTGCTGTCCTTTTCAAGTTTTGAACCCGTCAGACAATTCGGACTTCTCAGTGCCGCCGTGATCGTTCTGGCCATCACCGCGGATTTGATCATTACGCCGGTGTTAATCGGATCGGTCAGACTGGTAACCCTTTGGGACCTCATCGGATTCAACCTCCGCCGGGCGCTTCTGGAGAAATCCGATTTCTTTCGGGGGTTTACTTCGTGGCAGGCGAAAAAGATCATTCTTGCCTCCGACATTGAAGAATATAAATCCGGAACTCGGGTCATTCGCCGAGGCGATATCGGGGACAAGATGTATGTCGTCATAGCCGGCGAACTGGAGGTGTTCCTTCCCCGAGGTGAGGAGAGAATAAGTATTTCCAAAATGCGTCTGGGAGACATCTTCGGTGAGATTGCCCTCGTATCCAAAGTGCGCCGGACAGCTGATATCGATGCTATTACCGACACCCGCCTGCTCGCGCTTGACACCCAGTCACTGCGCCGCCTGCAGCGTTTCTCGCCGTTCCTCGCTTCGCACCTGTTCTACAATATTTCACAGATTCTGGGCAAACGGTTGGCAGAGAGGAACCGCGACACCTCCAGTCCCTTGAGGAAGTGAAACGAAGTCCACCGCTGAGGCCGCAGAGAATGAGAAGGGTTTATTTTCGCTTGGTTGGTGCCCGGATCGCCATAGTTCGCCGAAGGAGGACCACGGCTGCTGCTTAGTGGGCATACTATTCGGACAGCGGACAATGGATGCTGGAAAACGGACTGGCCTACTGGCTGAGTTTCCCGTTCCGTAGCAAAGAACCAGCACCACCCCGACGCACGGGGAGCCGGTGCTCGAAAGCATGGCGCTAAACACGTATAGGCCGGGGCGTGGGGCTCCCCCTCCCCTTCAGCTCCCGCTCGGTCGACCGTTCAGGCGTTGGTGGCGACGCTCCAGAGCTGCTTCCACAAAGCTCCTGAATAAGGGATGCGCCCGACGGGGTTTGGATTGAAACTCGGGGTGAAACTGAACCCCTACGAACCAGGGGTGGTTTTCGATCTCAACGATTTCAACCAGATTTCTTTCGGGATTGATCCCTGCCACTTTCATTCCGGCTTTGGTCATAGGTTCCAGAAACTCATTGTTGAATTCGTAACGGTGCCGGTGACGTTCATGGACAAGGTCCTCGCCGTAGGCTTTGTGCGAGAGGGTGTCGGGGGTAAGGCGGCAGGGATAGGTTCCCAATCGCATAGTGGCACCCATTTCCTTGAGGTCCTTCTGTTCGGCCATGACATCGATTATGGGTTTCTCGGTGGTCTCGTCAAATTCGGTACTGTTGGCATCACTGATGCCGGCTACGGTGCGGGAAAATTCGACCACGGCAACCTGCATACCCAGGCACAAGCCGAAATACGGTATGCCGGTTTCGCGCGCCAGCCGCGCCGCCGCGATCTTGCCTTCGATACCGCGATTACCAAACCCTCCCGGCACCAGGATACCATCAAGATTGCCCAGTCTGGACAACGGCTCCCCCTCCTCGAGCGATTCGGAATCGATACGATTGATGTTGACCGCGCAGTCGAGGGCAATGCCTGCGTGAGTCAACGATTCATAGACCGACTTGTAGGCATCCTGCAATTCGATATACTTGCCGACCACGCCAATGTCCACGCGATGAGCGGGATACTTGAGCCGGCGCACCACATTCTCCCAACCATTCCGCGCAACATCGGGTGTATCGAGATGGAGTAATTCAACGACGAGATCGTCCAGGTTCTCCTGTTCGAGCATCAACGGTAGCTCATAGATAGAGAATTCCACGTCCCGCTCTTCGATGATTCCCTTTACGGGGACATTACAGAATATGCTCAGCTTTTGCCTCAGATCGTAGGGCAGCTCTTTTTGGGTGCGGCAGATCAGAATATCGGGAATGATACCAATCTCGCGCAGCTTGGCCACGCTGTGCTGAGTCGGTTTGGACTTCAGTTCCCCTGCCGCCTCCAGATACGGAATCAGAGTAACGTGAATGAAAACCACGTTTTCCTTACCAACTTCGAGGTAGAACTGCCTCATCGCCTCAAGGAAAGGAAGGCCTTCGATGTCACCAATCGTACCCCCGATTTCTGTAAGCAGCACGTCCACTCCTTCGCCGGCTGCGTAGATCCGTTTCTTAATCTCGTTAGTGACATGGGGGATGACCTGGACCGTCTGTCCCAGGTAATCGCCGCGACGCTCCTTCATGATAAGGGACTCATAGATCTGACCCGAGGTCAGGTTGTTCATGCGGGTGAGTTTTCCCGAAGTGAACCGCTCATAGTGACCGAGATCGAGGTCGGTCTCGGCACCATCATCAAGGACATATACTTCACCGTGTTGAAACGGACTCATGGTGCCGGGATCAACGTTCAAGTAGGGATCGAACTTCTGCAACCGGACTTTCAGGTCGCGTTGTTCGAGCAATGCACCCAAGGCCGCGGTGGTCAGGCCTTTACCCAGCGAGGAGACGACTCCTCCCGTAATAAAAATATACTTCATATGCGGACTGCGAAACCTTCCGATGAGCCCTCCAGCGACAGGCCGCTGACGTGGCACAGCCCCGTCCTACCGGTAGGCGGGTGACCACGCAACCTCAATCTCCGATGGACCCTAAATTCCTGCGCATCGGCCTCTGAGCTTCAACCTTCGGGTTGTGGCGTGTCGGGAGCATCTGCGGCGTTCGATCGGTTCGAAGAACCTGAATTAGAGGATAATCCGAGCCGATCCGCCTTGCATATGCCCCGGAAGAGCGCACAACAGAGGGTATTTCCCCTTTTCGAACAGGCCGAAACTAATGGAAAAGTTCTCTTCAAAGCCGCAGATCCTGGCTTGGATGAGTTGCGATGGGGTTCACATAGACCCTTCCACCGGCAAGCACTATATCATGGGAACGTTCTCGAACATCCGCGTGCGGAGATTTCCCGCCACACACCCCAAAATGTTCTGGTTTCTTACTCTCACCGACGTTTCCGTCGGCGCGCACTCCCTGAAAATCTCTTTTGGCCTTCCACTCGAGAACCCTAAAACGTTCGTCAATCGCAATTTCGAGTCGAAAAGCCCACTCACACGGATCAATCTAATCAACGAGATTCAGAATCTCCGGTTCGATCAGGAAGGCGATTACTCGATTACGATCGAAGTGGACGATGAACCTCTCCTGGTCACTTCCCTTATGGTCACCGAGTAGTACCAAGCTGAAATAATTCGCGAATTGATTCCCCCTGGTGCCAGCACCGCCCGACAGGATCATGAACAGCCAGCCAGGAATTCACGTTTGCGGAAAGGCGAACCCCGTCCTCGTCGTCGGCTCAATTGCCTACGACAGCATCATCACACCTCATCTCAGCGGCGAACGCATTCTGGGAGGATCGGCTTCCTATGCCAGCATTGCTGCCAGCTACTTCGGGCCAGTCAATCTCGTCGCGGTAGTGGGCCACGATTTTGAACCCGCGCACGAGGCGCGCTTAGCTCGCCTGGGAGTCAACTTGGAGGGACTTCAGCGCGATCACACCGGTCCTACCTTCGCCTGGGCCGTGAGGTACACCGAGAATTTTGACCGGCGGGAAACGATTCGGACGCAACTCAACGTCTTTTCCCGGTTCAAACCGAAGCTGCCGCTCGGGTATCGGTCCAGCCGCTATATTCTCCTCGGAAACATTCAGCCCCAACTCCAGGCACATGTCCTGGATCAGCTCGCGGAAAAGGCTTTCGTCATCGCTGATACTATCGACCTATGGATCAATACCGAAAGGAATGCCTTTGAAAAGCTGCTTGAACGCACCGATGGGCTTGTAATCAATGACAGTGAGGCGCGATTGATCACGGGGCGCACAAATCTGATTGAAGCGGGACACAGGCTACTCGCCATGGGTCCAAAATTCGCCGTGGTCAAAAAGGGCGAGCATGGTGCCCTGCTTTTTCATCCCGACGGGCTGTTCGCCGTGCCCGCCTACCCCGTTGTTGAAATCAACGATCCCACCGGAGCCGGCGATTCTTTTGCCGGGGCCTTCATCGGTTACGTAGCGGCCACCGGCAGAACGGATTTTCCTTCCATTAAACGTGCGCTCATCCATGCCACGGCCGCGGCCAGCCTGACGGTCCAGGCCTTCGGCTGCGATGCCCTGGAAAAAGCCGGCCGCAAGGAGATCCTCAGCCGCGTGGCCAAGATCGAGGCGATGATCACGATTGACAGGGTAGCACCAGTAATTAATCTCTAGTAAGGTGTCTCGCAAATAACCTCTGCGAAGCTATTTGCGAAACACCACACTTGCTCCCTACCATCGAAACACGCATGACCCCGTCCGAAATAGAAAGCATGGTGGTGTCCTTGGCAGAGAAGGCCAGGCAAGCAGCGCTGGATCTGGCCACTATCCCCACGGACACGAAAAACGCTACCCTCGAATCGCTGGCTCATCTCCTCGAAAGCAATGTCGAGGCCATTCTACGCGAAAATAATCGAGACATGGAGGCGGGTCGCTTCAATGGACTCTCCAGCGCTCTGCTCGATCGCCTGGAATTGAGCCCGGCCCGCATCGCGGCTCAAGCCGAAAGCATTCGACAGGTAGCCGACCTGGAGGACCCCGTGGGTGAAGTCATTGATCAAAGCGAGCGCCCCAACGGCCTCCGAATCCACCGGGTCCGGGTTCCCATCGGCGTGATTGGCATAATCTACGAATCGCGGCCTCTGGTTACGGTGGATTGCGCTTCACTGTGCTTGAAATCCGGAAATGCCAGTATCCTCAGGGGCGGCAAGGAGGCCTTCTATTCAAACACCATCCTGGCCTCGCTGATACGCGCGGCGCTGACCGCAAATACGGCGCCGGCCGACGGGGTGCAGTTCATTCCAACGCCGGACCGGCTGGCGCTGAATGCTTTGCTGAAGCAGATCGACAACGTCGACTGTATCATACCTCGGGGTGGCGAGGGCCTCATTCGCTTCGTGGCCGAAAACGCTCTTATGCCGGTCATCAAACACTATAAGGGCGTCTGTAACGTTTACATCGACCGCGCCGCCAGTGCGGAACTCGCCCAAGAAATTGTGGTCAACGCCAAGACACAGCGGCCCGGCGTCTGCAATGCGGCGGAAAATCTCTTCATGCACGAAGCCATTGCGCCCGATATGCTGCCCGGTATCGCCGAAGCACTTATCCATAAGGGCGTCGAACTGAGGGTGGACGAGCCCAGTGAAGCCATCCTTGCCAAAACCAATGGCCTGCCCAGGAATCCGTCAACCGAAGCGGACTATTACGAAGAATACCTTGATCTTATTCTTTCCGTGAAAATCGTTCCCGATCTCGACCGCGCCATAGAGGCGGTGAACACCTATGGCAGTGGGCACAGCGACGCCATCGTGACAGAGGATGAAGAGGCGGCCCGTGCCTTTCTCTCCAAGGTGGACTCAGCAGCCGTTTATTGGAATGCCAGCACCCGGTTTACCGATGGATTTCAATTTGGCCTGGGGGCGGAAATTGGAATTTCGACCGACAAGCTCCATGCCCGCGGTCCCATGGGCCTGCGTGAACTTACCACCTACAAGTATCTGATTTACGGAAACGGGCAGTTGGTCTGAGCGCGGGCCGGAACGGAGCCGTCTGGCCATTCCTGAATCGATGTCACGTTCCTGCAAATAATGGCCAGTCTCTTCTCAGTCGGCGATCGCCAGGCGCATCTGGAATATCATAATTCACCCATCATTCCGGATCTGGCATCGGAATTCGACGCCGATTCCTTTTCCCGAACCATCAAGGAAGCCCATGTCAACGTAGTCACATTGACTGCGAAGTGTCATCACGGGTTAGCCTACTTTCCGACCCGAGTAGGGCACCCCCACCCGGCTCTCAAGGGGCGGGATTTGCTGGGGGAACAACTGGAGGCACTGCATCGAGTGGATCTTCCATGCCGCCTCGCGGTAAGTGTGGGCTGGGATGAAGAACATGCTTTCAAACATCCCGAATGGCGGCAGATCGACGCCGATGGCCGGTTCGGCGGTAAGCCCGTAGACGACACTTGTCAGGGAGCCGGAAACTGGCGCTTCATGAACTGGTTGCATCCTGACTACCAGGACTTTCTGGAGGCGCTGGTTCGCGAGATATTGGATGGCTATTCCTTTGTCGGCATTCAATTCGAAACCATGCGGTTCGCGCCCAACTGCTGCTGGAGCGAGCCCTGCCGGGAGTTTCGAGAGCAGAATAAACTCGAGAAAAGGGACCAACCTACCCAAATCCGCTTTGAAACTCTGGCCTTCACGACGTTTGCGGAGCGCTTCCGCGGAATCGTAGATAGCTTTGACAGCGCCCTTTGGGTTGAATTTTCGGGATCGGGAAAACCCTTTTTCGATAGCAGGTTGGGCATTTCCGCCGAGACCACACTGTCCACACTGGCATCCTCATCTTCCGTAACCAGTGCTGCCTCCGGAATCCGTGATCCTCATTCGATCTGCCTTGATCATTGGTTCAATCAACGGGAATGGGTCGCGCAGATTCCGGCTACGCGCTTTGGCAGCGGGGATTTCGCCAATGTCCGCTCCGCTGAAGCCTTGGAATTTGACTGTTTTCGCGCGCAGGCCCTTGGTGGCCGCTGCAACATCATCGATCCCGTCCACCCGCGCGGAAAGCCGGACGGTGCGGTCTGGGATCTCATTGCCCGAGCCTACCGCAAGGTGGAAGCGGCCGCACCTTACTACGCGGGTTCCGAGCCGGTCACGCAGATCGGAATCTGCCTTCCGTTTCATCCATCCGGAGACGAGGCCTCCTCGAGATCAAGCTTGCAGGGCGCAATGCGCATTTGCTACGAGGCGCACTACAGCTTTGAGCTAATCGACGATACCGCTGACCTGGATCGCTTCGAACTCGTGGTTCTCCCCGATCAGCCGATTACCTCTCCCTGGTATTCCAAAAAGCTGGCCCGGTATTATGAGTCGGGGGGCCGCCTCTTGCTGAGCTATCGTAGTGCTTTCGACCCGACGGATCGCCCCTTGCTGCGTTTCCTTCCTATCAAGGGGCAGCGCGAAGTCGAGTGCTGGCCAAACTATTGGAGAGTATCCAACTCATTCTTTCCGGAAGCACCGGCTACCGATCGTGTGTTCTTCGAACGAGGACTCAAACTGCAGCCCAGCGAGAAGCTTACCACCTTGGTAGAACGTGTCCTCCCCTATTTCCAACGCAACGACCTTACCTTTTCCTCCCATGCCCAGACACCTCCCAGGGCCAATGCAGATCCCCATCCGGCGGCAGTAGCCGGAGACCGCTTCATCTACTTTGCCGATCCTGTTTTTTTAGAGTATGCCCGGCACGGTAACTCCGCCGCCCGTGACGTGGCAGCGAAAGCCATACAGTTGCAGATCGGCCGTCCCGCAGTAGGCGATAAGCTTCCTCCATCGATGCGCGTGTTCACCCGCCGCCGTGATCGTGATCTGCTCGTAACCATTCTGCATTATCTTCCGCTTCACGAGGATGACAGGTCCGATACCGCAGCTGTGTCCTTGAGCTTGGCCGGTCATGCTCTGCGTGTGCTTAAAAAGACCCGCGGCGCCCGCCTGTTTCCGTCCGGCGCCGCCCTCAAACGGGGCCGAGGCGGTGCCTACGCCCTGCCCGGAGTGAGCGGCCGAGCCCTGATCGAAATTCCGGAATACTTCGGACAATGAAAATCAACCCCTCTATAAAACCTCCCGACCTGATCCGAAAACTCGATCAACTATGGGAACATTCGGCCCGAAAACTTCGCGCTATCGAGGCCGAATACGATTCCTCGAAAGGATCACCGGTCTTCACGGTGAAGGGAAAGTACACCACCCGCGGATGGACCGAATGGACGCAAGGCTTCCAAATCGGCTCGGCGATTCTTCAATACGATGCGACCAGAGAAAAAGAGTTCCTCGATCTGGGTCTCGAACAGACTCTGGCCGTGATGGCTCCGCACGTCAGTCATGTGGGCGTGCACGATCATGGCTTTAACAACGTCAGCACTTACGGTAATCTACTGCGCCTGCAGAGGGAGGGAAGCGTGCCTCCTGACCCATGGTTAGCACATTTCTGCGAAATCGCGCTCAAAGTATCCGGCGCGGTTCAAGCGAGCCGCTGGACCGCCATCGCCGACGGGGGCTTCATCTATTCTTTCAACGGCCCCCACTCCCTGTTTGTAGATACGATCCGCTCCTGCCGCGCCCTGGTCATAAGCCACTGCCTGGGTCACGTGCTCATGACCGAAAACGACCGCGCCGTCAGTCTGCTGCAGAGGGCTGTCGAGCATGCCCGGGCTACGGCCACTTACTCTATTTACTACGGGGAGGGGCGTGACAGCTACGACGAATGGGGACGAACCGCTCACGAAAGCGTCTTCAACACCAACGATGGCAACTACCGCTGCCCCAATGCGCAGCAGGGCTATTCCGGTTTCACCACCTGGACACGCGGCCTGGCCTGGGCAATGTGCGGATACTCTGAACTTCTCGAGTTTATGGATACGGTCGAGGACGTTGAACTGACCGCGCTCGGCGGGCGCGACGCTATCACCGGCTGGATGGAAAAAGCGGCCCGCGCCACGTGCGATTTTTACATAGCCAACACTCCGGCGGATGGAATCCCCTTTTGGGATGCGGGTGCGCCAGGTCTGGTGCACATGGGTGATTACCTGCATCACCCCTCCCGTCCCTACAATGCCCACGAACCCATTGATAGTTCGGCGGCTGCAATCGCCGCGCAAGGCCTTTTACGACTCGGGCGTTATTTCGAGATAACTAACGAAGCAGCACACGGACGCTACTGGCAGGCCGGACTGACCGTATTGGAGCATCTCTTCGACGAACCCTACCTAAGCACCGATTCAAGCCATCATGGCCTCATCCTGCACTCCATCTATCACCGGCCCAACGGGTGGGATCATATACCCGTAGAAGGCCTCGTTCCCCACGGTGAAGCGAGCATGTGGGGAGATTACCACGCGCGCGAGGTCGCGCTTTATCTGCAGAGGATCATCAAAGGCGAGCCCTACTGCACGTTTTTCGGAGGAGTCAACCGAACGGCCCGCCATTAGCCTCGATTCAGTTTAAAACTGGTCAGCAGAACCATGTCCGCCAAACCTCCGGAAGATCTCTCCCGCCTCTGCCTTCACACGATTACGACAAAGCCGTGGTCTCTGGAGGAAGCGGCAAAGTACTACAGTTCCGCCGGTATCCACGGAATTACTGTCTGGCGCGACGCCCTCACTGATTATGCACCCCAAGAGGGCGCACGTCTTTTGCAAGATTACGGACTTGCTCCGGTTTCGCTGTGCCGGGGAGGCTTTTTTCCGGCGCGATCAGCCAGCGGACGCCAACAAGCAATCGACGAAAATCGAACGGTCATCGATGAAGCGGCGGAATTGGGTGCACCTCTAGTGGTGTTGGTGTGCGGTTCCCTGCCCGGCGTAGCTTTGCCGGAGTCTCGCAAACAGATTCGGGATGGGATCGCCGCTACCCTACCCCATGCGGAAAGCTGCGGCGTGAAGCTGGCCATTGAACCGCTGCATCCGATGTATGCCGACGACCGATCCGCAGTAAATACACTGCAGCAAGCCAACGACATGGCTGAACATCTGGATTCCGCCTGCGTGGGTGTGGCTGTCGATGTCTATCATCTCTGGTGGGATCCCTCTCTCGAGACAGAAATCGCTCGCTGCGGAAAGAAGGGAAATCTGTTCGCCTTTCACATCTGCGATTGGAAGACCCCTACACGACACCTGCTCTTGGATCGAGGGATCATGGGTGAAGGGTGTATTGATGTTCCGCGCATACGCCGCTGGGTAGAAGCGGCAGGATTTTCAGGCTATAACGAAGTCGAAATCTTCTCCGAGGCCTACTGGGCTCAAGATCAGAATGAATTTCTGAAGAAGATCATCCACGCTTACTTGAACGATTCCTAATGAACCTGACCAGAATTGCGCTGCTGGATCGCACATCTGAACCGGATCATACACTCGGCCTCGGGAGCCCTCGGCCCTCCAGGTCTGGAAACCGTCGCAGGCAATCTGGAGGGCCGAGGGCCCCCGAGGCCGCAAGGTCGGCCGCCCTGACGGTCCCGATTCACTCCTTGCAGGCGGGCATCCTGCCTGATCCCAAGCCTGATCACGGGCAGGTCTTCGACGGGTTCAGGCGAGCAGATGCCCGTGTCACGTCGTGCTCGAAATCGAGTTCATCGCCAGCCATAGTTGACGGGCGCGGGCCTCGATGAAAAACCTCTAACCCAATGAAAACACATAATCTGGGAATTATCATGAACGGCGTCACGGGCCGCATGGGGACCAACCAGCACCTCATGCGATCGATCGTTGAAATAATAAAGCAGGGAGGAGTGAAACTGGGACCCGATGAGGTGATCATGCCCGATCCGGTACTGGTGGGCCGTAATCCCAACAAGCTCGACCGGCTGGGTGAGCTGTCCGGCGTCCGGGCCATGACTACGGATCTCGACGCTGCCCTATCGGATCCCCACAACGTGATCTATTTCGACGCCCAAATCACCGGACGCCGCGCCGAAGCAGTAAGCAAGGCGGTAGCCGCCGGCAAACATATTTACTGCGAGAAACCGACCGCTACCGACACCCCTACGGCCTTGGACCTCTTTCTCCAGTGCGAGGATGCCGGGCTCAAAAACGGGGTTGTTCAAGATAAGCTGTGGCTTCCTGGTCTCATCAAACTGAGGCGCCTGATCGAGAATCGGTTCTTCGGCCGAATCCTTTCCGTTCGCGGCGAATTCGGCTACTGGGTTTTCGAAGGACATACGGTACCGGCCCAGCGCCCGTCATGGAACTATCGCAAGGAGGACGACGGGGGAATAATCGTCGATATGCTCTGTCACTGGCGCTATCTATTGGATCACATTTTCGGAAAGGTCAAAGCAGTCTCGTGCCTGGGCGCTACCCATATACCCGAGCGCATCGACGAGACGGGGAAGCCTTATCGGTGCACAGCCGAAGATGCGGCCTACGCGACCTTTGAATTGGAGGGTGGTATCATCGCCCACTTTAACTCATCTTGGTGCGTAAGGGTGCGCCGGGACGACCTCTTAACGATTCAGGTCGATGGCACTCATGGTTCCGCGGTAGCGGGACTCCGCCATTGCTGGATACAACACTATGGAAATACACCCCGGCCGATCTGGAATCCCGATATTGAGCAGCCCGTAGGTTTCTACGATGGATGGGCGAGAGTTCCCGAGCAAGAGACCTACGACAATGCGTTCAAGGCGGAGTGGGAGCTCTTCCTGCGCCACGTTGTCGGGAACGAACCGTTTCCCTGGACGCTCGAGGAGGGGGCGAAAGGTGTGCAGTTGGCAGAAATCGGCCTGCAAAGCTGGAAGGCCCGGAAATGGATGGCGCTACCGGACCTCGTGACTTGAGTAGCCGCCCTCCATCATGGCCATCAAGCTCTTCGCAGAAGTGCTTTTAAGCAATCTGTCGCTTGCCTGAACCTCCCAACCCCAATTTCCTTACTTTCACCCAATTCCTTTCAGATGCTCAGAATCTAAGCCCGGCAGATTGCTAATGAACCTGGAATGACCATGAGCAAATCCATGGCAGCGGCACCGGTTGCGTTGATAACCGGCGGAACGCGCGGCATCGGGCTTGGCATCGCCCGTGCCCTCTCCGGGGAGGGCTACCGTCTGGCCTTGAACGGGCTGCGTCCGGTGGGCGCAGTCAGAGACATCCTGGGCGAGTTGGGCGGGCAGGAAAAGGACCTCATTTACTGTCGCGGCGACATCGGCTGCGCTGCCGACCGTAAAGATATCATCGAGGCCGTGATGCGGGTCTATGGAGACCTCCATCTCCTGGTGAACAATGCCGGGGTGGCGCCGAAAATGCGGCTCGACATTCTCGAAACCAGCGAAGAAAGCTTTGAGCGCGTCATAAAAACCAACCTGCAGGGCGCGTTCTTCCTCTCCCAAGCGGCTGCCAATCTGATGATTCGAAACTGCCGGGAAGGCAATCCCGAGGGAAGAAGCATCATCAACATCTCCTCCATTTCAGCCACCGTAGCTTCGGCCCATCGGGGAGAATACTGCATCGCCAAAGCCGGCCTGAGTATGACCACCCAACTGTTTGCGACCAGACTGGGTGAATACGACATCCCGGTGTATGAAGTACGCCCAGGCATAATAAAGACGGATATGACCGCCGGAGTGGCGGAAAAGTATGGCCGGCTGATCGCCGAGGGCCTGTGCGTTCAGTCCCGCTGGGGTCTTCCCGAAGATGTGGGAAGTGCGGTAGCGGCACTTGCTCGCGGTGATTTTCCCTACTCTACTGGCCAGGTAATCATGGTCGACGGCGGCCTGACGCTACGGCGGCTTTGACCTCAAGAGAGTATTCTCCATTGAAGCAGAGCTGAAATAGTAAACCGGCTTGGCTCGTTCCCCGCTTTGCCCTACTTTTCTCCAACAATGATGAAATCGGCAGCGAAACGCCGGCCTGGCCAGCACCGCCAGCTCGACGATGTCCTCTACCGGCGACTGCGCTGGGAAGACCTGGACCCGTCTTACCTGAAGCGCCTCGCGCAACTGGCCAGGGACGAAGACCTGCACGGCATCGGATTGTGCTCCCGGCCTCATTACTCCGATGACGTCACTACCCGCATGGTCGATCCCAAACGGATGGGCCGGGCTCGTATTGTAGCCCGTAACGCCACTATTATCTGCGGTTTACGGTATCTGCCGACGATACTCGAGGTCTATGGAAAGGGAGCTGCCTGCCATTCTATGGCCCATGACGGTGAGGCTGTTTCAGCGAATTCAACTGTCGCCGAGGTCGAGGGTCCGGCATCGATACTGCTACAAGCTGAACGAGTACTGCTCAACTTTCTGCAACATCTTTCGGGAATTTCCAGTACCACGCAGGCGCATGTCCGCGAAATGGGGAAGACCTCTACGCATCTCCTGGATACCCGCAAGACCACGCCCGGTTTTCGGGTTCTGGAAAAGTATGCGGTGGCCCGCGGAGGCGGCTATAACCATCGCATGGGTCTTTTTGACCAGGTCTTGATCAAGGATAATCACCTGGCCGTAGAAGCTACCCCGTCGGGCGAGCGGATATCGCAGGCGGTGGCGCGGGCCCGGGCGCACAATCCGGATCTGGTCATTGAAGTGGAAGTAGACCTAATGACCCAGATCGAACCGGTCATCCATGCGGGTGCCGACATGATTTTACTCGATAACTTCGATTCCGACCAACTGAAAGCCGCGGTTCAAACGATCGATCACCGAGTCTACACCGAAGCCAGCGGCGGCATCACGATGGGCGATCTCGCCACGATCGGCAACATCGGGCTTGATTTCATATCCTGTGGAAGCATTACTCACCAGAGCCGCTGGCAGGACATCGGCTTGGATTGGGTGCATTGAAATTGGATTCACCGCCCGATATCACCATCATCAAATGTCTGCTGGCAGCCGATCACGGGTTCGTATCGGGCAACGACCTAGCCCACTCACTGGGAATGTCCCGGGTGGGCATCTGGTCCCGTCTACAACGGCTCCGCGAAGAGGGTTTCCGGATAGCGGCAGTGCCGGGCCGTGGATATCGACTCGAAGCCACCCCCTGGAACGCTCACCCGGATACTATCAGAGCCCTTCTCGCCCTCGCTTCCATCGACGCCGGTCTCCTGTTTTTTCCTGAGATCGACAGTACGAATAGTGAAGCCGAGCGGCAGTTAGTTACTGGAAGGCAAACGCCCTTCGTAATTGCAGCGACCCAACAAATCCGGGGACGAGGCAGACTCGGACGATCATGGCATAGCCCCGAAGAAGGCAATGCTTACCTGACCTTCGCGTTTCAGCCGGAACTCAAGCCCGATCAAATGCAGACTTTCACACTCTGGATGGGTCTCAACCTGTGCAATTTTATCCACCAGACGACACAACTGCCGGTGGGCGTAAAATGGCCCAACGATATTATGCTTAGCAATCGAAAATGCGGCGGTATACTCGCCGAAGCGCGCATCGACGACAATCGCATTATCGATCTGCTCATCGGCGTAGGTCTAAATATCAACAGCGACTGCAACACCTGGCCCGCCCCCCTCAAGGCCAGGGCCACCTCCCTCTCCCACCACAGCGGGGCACCCGTCGCCCTCAATCCCTTCCTGGCCGGTCTCATTTGCTCTGGAATAGGGGCCTACCAACGCTTTCTGAAATCGCGGATTGAAGAGGAATTTCGGGCACTCTGGGAGCGATTTGACACGCTCGCGGGAAGATGGATACAAGCAAAGCCTGACCAGACAACGCTGGAGGGCAAAGTGGAAGGTATCGACCGCTCGGGCTCCCTGCTGGTACGCGACCGCCGGGGCAGACTCATCGCCCTGCGCGCCGGCGAGGTTACGCTTACCGACACCTACCGGGAGAATTGTGTTTGAGTCGGGAATCGGCCAATGCCAAAGTACCGGAGACCGTAGCGATGACCGAAGCCGTAGCCAGTATCCATGTCCGCAACCTGACCAAGCACTATGGGAAAGTGACGGCTATCCATGATGTGACTTTCAAGGTGATGCCGGGTGAAATAGTGGGGTTTCTCGGGCCCAATGGAGCAGGAAAGACCACCACCATGCGGATCTTGTGCGGCATCACTCCCGCAAGTTCCGGGGAGGCTTATATCGGCGGTATCCCCGTGGCCACAGCGATAGCGGCGATCAAGAAAAATATCGGCTATATGCCAGAGAACAATCCGCTTCCCGAAGAGTTAAGGGTCATCGAGTATTTGAAGTATCGCGCCCGCTTGAAAGGGATACCCCGACGCGACAGGAATCGGCGGGTGGAGGAAGTCCTCGAAATCTGCGACCTACACCGCAAAACAAGCAGGCGCATGATCCGAACGCTTTCCAAAGGCTACCGTCAAAGAGTAGGGGTAGCCGATGCCATTCTGGCCAACCCGGAAGTCATTATCCTGGATGAGCCTACTATCGGGCTCGACCCGCATCAAGTGCTGATGATCCGCGATCTGATCGACCATCTTCGGGGATCGATGACAGTGATCATCTCCAGCCACATCCTGGCCGAGGTGGAGGTTTGTTGCGACCGTGTCATCATCATCAATCAGGGTCGCGTCGTGGCTATAGGGAATGCCCAGAGCTTGCGCACGGAGTTCGCCGACGAGGTGATTTATCTGCTCAGCGTCAGAGGTAATCTGCAGCAGCTCCCCGAGGTGCTGGCTTCGGTCGACCCAGCGATGCGGGCCGGCGATCCCGAAGCTATGGACGACAGCGGCTTTTTCAAGATCAGGATAACCACTCCTTCGGAGGAAGAGCGCGGGGAAGCACTTTTGGCCAGGCTTCATCACCATTCCAACCTGGAGGTTAGAGCACTGCAGCGACTGGAGACCTCGTTGGAAGACATATTCCTGGCCGCTACCAAGCGAAGCTGGGACCAGGAAACGCCGCCGCGCCGCGCCCATCGCAATAATAATAAGGCGCCAAGTAAACCTGACTCGCCGACGCGATGAGGCATTTCCATTACCTGCTCATTCACGAGCTTCGCGTGCTCTTGCTTTCCCCGGCCACCTATACCGCAGCCGTGCTGTTTCTACTGCAGATGTGGTGGCTTTATGTATTTATCCTCTGGGACTTCAGTTCGGAGCCGCGCGACACCCTGCCCACGGAGTCCTTCTTCTATTTTTTCTGGATACCGGCACTTTTCGTAGTACCGCTTCTGACCATGAGAAGCCTTGCCGAGGAGAGGCGGCTGGGAACGCTGGAAACGCTAATGACCACTCCGGTTTCGACGGTTTCGGTAGTCCTGAGCAAGTACTGCGCGGCTCTGATTTTCTATTGCCTGCTTTGGCTGCTGACCCTGGCTTTCCCCATGCTGACTGTTTGGGCCATTCCCCAACCGATCGTGGCGGAAAGGATCCTGGACATCGCCACGCTGACCGGTGGCTACCTTTTCGTGGTCGTCAGCGGATTTCTGTTCGTGGCCGTGGGCATTTTTTCCAGCAGTCTGACACGCAGTCAGCTAGTGGCGGGCATGTTGAGTTTCAGCATCCTCTTCATTATAATACTCGGTCCACCAGTAGTGCTGAACCAGAATATTCCGTGGCCCTACTGGCTCGAGATTCCGATCGAGTATTTCGACCTGTTTAATCACTTGGATGACTTCAAGCGCGGAGTTATCGATAGCAGGCCGCTCGTTTACTACCTGAGCAACACAGCCCTCATACTCGGCATCTCGGTTCTGGTGGTCGAATCCAAGGTGTAGCTGCGCGACTACTGCTCGGATCAGATGAAGCATCTCGTCGATTTCAAGAACGTAAACAGAATCAATCGGGTCAATCGACTCTTCCAGATTCTGCTTATTGTGAGCCTTATTTTCGGGTGCAACCATCTAGCCACCGAACACTTCTGGAGGGTCGATCTTACGCGGCGCCACCTCTACTCCCTGACACCGGAAACGGAAGCTTATCTGGAGCAACTGTCCAAACCCGTGAGCATAATTTCCACCATCACACCGGATGCATCCGAGAAACAGCTAAAGGAACTCTACCGCCATGTCAGAGATCTGCTCAGCGAATACGAATTTGCAGGACGCCGCGGCGGGAAAAGCATGGTTACCGTAGAGCATGTCGATGTATTCAAGGAGCGCAAGAAAGCGGAGCACCTTGCCGAGACCTACAATCTCGATCAGCCTTACCAGGTGCTCTTCGTTTGCGAGGACAGACGCCGGGTAATTCTACCTACTGAAATCATGGAAGAAGCGAATGGAGAGCTCGTCTCGTTCAAGGGCGAGCGCGCCTTCACATCGGCGTTGATCGACGTGGCCAATCCCACTTCGGAAAAAGTCTACTTCGTCATCGGACACCGGGAAATGCGTTGTGACGACGCGGATCCCCTGCGCGGACTAAGTCACCTGGCAGCGCTTCTGCAGGAACGGAATTTCAGCCTATCCGACCTCGATCTATCCCGTGTGCCAGATGTACCCGAGGATGCCGCGGCCCTTGCCATCATCTCCCCAAAGGGGCCTTTGCTGAGCCACGAAGTCGACAAACTGCGCCGTTACCTGGATAGGCGGGCGGGCCGACTGATCGTCATGCTCGACCCTTCGACAAATCACGGCATGGACCAGCTTTTCTATGAATGGGGCATTCTGACCGATGACATGATGGTGCTCGATCTGGGTAGCGACTTTCTTTCGACGACCGGTGATCTTCTCATCAGACATTTCAACCCGCATAGCATCACCAAGTTGTTGATCGAAAGTGCAATCCCCCTTTTCGTTGGTTGGTGCCGTCCGGTCAGGCCCGACCCGGGCGCTCCCTATGACGAGCGTCTGCAGATGACCTGGCTGGTAGCAAGTTCGCCTTCCAGTTGGGCCGAACGGCACTATCTTGATCCCGATAATCTAAACTACGACGCGGGAGTGGACCTCAAGGGACCCATAAGTCTAGTAACCCTATCCGAACGCAACGTCTCGTCGCAGTTGGGTATTAACATCCCGGGAGGGCGCATCGTGGTATTCGGAAATTCCGATATGGTATCGAACCACCGGATTGGGGCCATCGGCAATTATACCTTGTTCACTAATACGCTGAATTGGTGTATCGGGCGCGATCATCTTCTCGGCATTCCCTCGCGCCCAATCGAACGATTTCAGCTTCCGCTCAGTCAAAAGGAACTGTACAATCTAGGAGCCGTGCTCCTGTCTCTGCCCGCAGCGGTGGCCCTCTTGGGCTTAGCCGTGCACTGGATTCGCAGCCATTAGTTCGCAACGGAATGCGCCTTAAACTCACCTTATTCCTGATTCTTCTGAATCTGGCGCTGTTTTGTACCCTTTTTTACCTGGATAAGAAGGCGTCTTCGGAAGCGTCCTTTGCACGAGCTTCGCGCGCCGTGCTTCCAGGGGGTTTAGGCGAAATCGACGAACTGACTATAGAGGGACGTGATCTCGAGCAACCCTGGGTGCTGAAGAGGCGGGTAGAGGGCTGGGAGATCGACGAGCCCGTTCAATGGCCTGCCAATCCCTTTGCGGTGAATCGAATCCTGAATCAGCTTCGGTTTCTTAAGAAGGAAACCAGTTTCGATCGAAGTGCGTTGGAACGATCCGGTCAGCGCCTTGCCGACTACGGTCTGGACGATCCGAAAGCGATCCTGACCCTGGGGCGGAGTGGCAGATCGATAAGCATCAAAATTGGTGAGGTCACCGAAATTGGGAATCGGCTCTACATCCTGTCGCCGGATGAGGACCGGGTATTCGTGGTGAGCAGGAAGCTACTGGACAGCATTTCGATCGACCTGAATTCGCTCCGCAGCCGGCAAGTTTTCCCTATGCCGATTTTCGAGATTGAATCCCTCGACATGGAGATCTCGCAGCCGGAAGGACTTAAGATCAGACTTGCCCGTGAATCGAAAGAGTGGAAGTTTGAGTTTCCCCTTCAGGCAGCAGCCGACAAGGGACGAGTCGAGTCGACGCTGAAAGGGCTGACCAGCGTGAGGATCGTTGAATTTTTGAAGGAGACCAGCCCCGAATTCGGACTTGATCCGCCCGCCCTTATCCTGACGCTGGATAGTCACAATCGGCGGCAGACGATCTTCGTCGGCAAGGAATTCACCGCTGATAGCGGAGAACTTCTGCGATTCGCGCGCCTGGGCCAAAGCCTGGAGACTTTTACCGTTCCGGCCGCACCCTTCACCAATCTCGCCCAGGCCCAGGAGAGTTTACGGGAGAAGCGCTTTCTACGATTCGATCCTTCGCTACTGACCACCATCGAGCTGGATATGGCTGATCGCGTACTAGTATTGCAGAAGCTGGAGACGGGAACATGGCAGGTTTTGCATACCAACACTCAGGGCACCTACACCACATGGCCGGCCGATGGCAGCGTGATGCAGCATCTGATACGTTCACTGGTTGGGCTGAAAGCGGAAAGCTTTGTATCAGAGGCCCCCTCTGACAGCGACATCAAGGGATACGGTCTGCACGACCCGCAACGGCGAGTGACGCTGCGCAGTGATCGCGAGCAGGTCCTGCTATTGGGCGATTTGACGATGTCCAAGACGGGTTCCCACGCGCTTTTCGCACGCTTGGAGGGACGGGCCCCGATTTATCAGGTGCATACGGATATCCTGCACCGGGTTCCACTCTCTCCATTGCACTATCGGCTACGCATTCTCGAGGACCTGTCGGCCGCGGCGGAAATCGAATCTGTGACAATCACCGATAATACCGATGGTCGTATCGTCCTCCAGCTGGAACGCGATGTCACTTCCGAAGCAACATGGGCTGACGTTATCCTGGAGGTGTCGGAAGAACAACAGCCAGCCGTCACCGTCCTGCTGCAATATATCCAGAAATTCCGGGTAGGCCGCTACATTCGCGAGCAATATGCGGAGGTCCTTGATCTAGGGGATAAAGATCTGCCCTGGCGCTATAATTTGCAGGCCAGAATCGTGCTGCCGGGCGGGGCTCAGGCCCAGAAAAAAACCATGCGCTACACATTCACCGACCGATTGGGCGGGACAACCCAGTATGGCGGCGCACCCGATCACGATATTGTCTTTGTTCTCGATCAGGAGCTGATCGATGCGTTGTTTCTACTTACATTCGAGATGCCTGCACCGAAACCGGGTGAAGCATTTTCCAGTGATCCGGGCGCAAGCATATCGCCAGAACCGGAAACGACGGAACCTCCTAGCGTTGAGTCGCCCGGCCAAGAGGGCGTATAGCACTTAGGTCGAAGGATCCCCAAGCTGCCTGAATAAGCAACATGCCCCGTAATTCTCGGAATCGTTTCATCGCTAGAGCGAGCTCCTGCTGCGCAGCCTGCGTAAACCTGGCCCTGGGAACCCTGGCTTCCCTGCAGATCATCGTTATTCTGACGATATGCTTTGACGTCGAGCTACGCGCACCCGGATTCGTAGTCAGACAGGTCGACAAGAACCTGCGACGCTACGGCGTATACGCCCGGACGGATTCTCTCCGATTCGACCTGACCGGCAAGCTCCATGCAAGGAATGTGGACCTGTTCGACGAGGCCGACGTCTCGACTGATGCCGTGGCACATTTTGCCGAGTTGCTTGTTGAGTTCGACCTCCCCTTGCTCGCCATCGGACGCGTCGCTATCAACAGCATCGCGATAAGCCAGGGCCAGGTGAACTGCCCCGCCATATTTTCCGGCAGCGGTGTAACGGAAGCTATTCTCGACCATGGCCACGGAGCGCTTTTCAGGGTTGGTAATCGATGGCATATCGACCAGTTCCGATTCCGATCAGGGAATCTGCCCGTAGCGGTCACGGGATTTTGGCGCCCCAAAGTTGAACCCGCTGACTCCGCGGCCTCCCTGAGCCGGCTCTTCTGGGCCGAGACATTCTATCCCTTTTGCCGCCGCGTGCTGAGGTTACAAGGCCTCGCGGAGCGGCTAATAGATCCCATGCTGACGCTAGAAATTGCCCAGCGCAAAGGAAGCCACGCCCTGGAAGCCGTGCTTACCGGAGATGGGTTCGACAACGATCAGGCCTGGCGTCTCGGCCCCTTCACCGCCGGAGCGTCCTCCCCCGCCAATCCCGGAGGCAAGGATCCTTGGACCATTTACCTGGCCTCAAATTATCTCAAGTGGGGAGATTCATGGTCCGTCGATCATCTGGAAGCGGAGATTCAGACGGCCTCGTTGGTCCCTCCCGATCTTGTAAATCCCTATTCAATCGCGCTCGCCACAGGCAAAGTAGAAGGTCCTCAGCTTGCGATCGACAACCTCGTCGCCAATGCCAGCATTCATTCCGGCCGGCACCTGGAAACCCACGCTACGGTATCGCTGTTCTCGCGTCCAGTTTCCGCTTTCGCTAGCGGAGATATCATCGAAAAATCGCTGCATTTAGCCCTCGAAACCGGTGGCGATCTGACTCCTTTCATGTCCCATCCCTGGGCCCAGGGCCTCAAAATTAGAGAAATGGTCGCTTTCCCCGGGGCTTCAGACATCCACTTCTCCTGCGTTTTTGGAAAGAATTTGCGGTTTCAGAACGCCACCTTCGACCTTACCGCGTCACCCGCCGTCTTCAAAGGAACGACATTTGAAAGCCTCATCGCCCGCGGGTCCCTCGATCGGAACCACCTCTATGTGAGTGACCTTCAATTTCGAAAAGACGGTTACGACTGTCGCGGTCAATATAACGAGGACTTCATCTCACGGAAGTTTCGCCTACTTTTGAAAGGGGCGGTTTTTCCCGCCCGATTCAATTCACTTTTCAGACCCTGGTGGCAGAATCTCTGGCGACAATTTGAGTTTCCGATTGCTCCCGTCCAATGCGACATCGATCTGACCAGCGATTGGGTGCGCGGCCCGGACCGTTTCCTGTTTGGAGAACTCTCCAGCCGTGAGTTTTCCTACAAAGGTATGTTGCTCGATCAATGCCGGCTCAAGACCCTCATCGACGATTATTTTATCGAACTTCAAGATGTCGAAGCGAGGCGCAAGGAAGGCGCCGCGGAAGGCGTATTGCAGTGGGTCTTTACGGAAAAGTGGAGGGAGCTGGCGGAAGTTCGGATTCATCTTGAAACGGAGTTTTATCTCGAGGCCTTTTCGGATATTCTAGATTCGGATATCGGGCAATTCGTCCAGGAATTTAAACTGGGCGAACCTCCGGTTCTCAATATTCGCGGCCAGCTCAAATACGGCCCCGGTAGACCTCAAAACCGGCGAGTGTTTTACATCGAATCCCGCGCTCCGGCTCCTTTCGAATTCAAAGGCACTCCTCTCGACTATCTGAACTTTGACCTCTTTCTCGATGACCGTTCATTTGCCTTGACTGGACTGGACTTGGGTTTTGGAGGTGGTCGTGCTACCGGAAGCGTCACTTCCTACCGGGCGAACGACGGTGCCGATGAAGTCAGCCTGGACTTGGATCTCAAGGAGGCCAGCCATCGCGACTTCGTTGCGCTGCTTTCATCCTTTATTCCCTCCGGTCCCGGCCCTGGTCCCAGCGCAGGCGAAGCGGAAAGTGTAACGCCGATGGGCGCAGGAAAAGTCGATTTTTCACTCAAGGCCACGGGCCGGCCACCCGATCTTTCAGCCTATCAGGCGCAGGGGAACTTTCGGTTTTATGACGCCCGTCTGGGAAGTATCCATCTGTTCGGAAGCCTTTCCCGGCTATTCAGCGGAACCTGGATGAATTTCACCACCCTCACTATCGAGTCAGCGGATAGCGACTTCACTTTTGCCGACAACCAACTTCAGCTACCGAACCTGGTCTTTACTGGAGCAAATGCAAATATTCGAGCCCAAGGCACCATGTCGCTGCCGGATTCAGATCTGGATTTTCGCGTCAAAGTCTTCTTCCTGGAAAGTGGCCGGGCCAATGTGCTTACGGTTTTCAGTCCTCTCTTCGTTCCCCTGGGACACGCTCTCGAGCTCCGGCTATTTGGAACGCTCGATCAACCGCAATGGCGCTTCACACTCGATCCGCGCAACATTTTCACAGCTCCTGGCACCGTGCTCTCAAAGCCGGAAAACCCTTTCGATGCCTTTCCCGGTAGCGAACCGGCAATTCGATTCTGAGCGCGATTTATGAATTGCTTCCAGAATTTTATCCGATTTATTGCAAAGGGCCTTGGACCTTAAAGAAATCAAACAGATCATCGAAATCATGAAGCGCTCCGATCTCACGGAATTCGAGATCGAAGAGGAGGGCTTCAAACTTCGAATCTGCCGCGCCGGCGGGCACCCGATCCCCACGGTCATCACTCCGCCCACTAGTCCTCCTTTTGCCACGGTTGTGGAGACGACACCGATGTCGGAAGCGTCGGCCGTCTCGGCTGACATTGGTAATGAAGCATTCGATGAAGATGCAGCCGGAACGACGTTCATAAAGTCGCCCATGGTGGGCACATTCTACCGTGCTCCTTCGCCGGAGAGCCCACCCTTTGTGGAAGTGGAACATCGCCTACAGGAGGACACGGTTGTCTGCATTATCGAAGCCATGAAGGTGATGAACGAGATCCAGGCCGAGACCACCGGCATTGTCGCTGAAGCACTGGTCGAAAACGGTTCTACCGTAGAGTACGGTCAGCCGCTCTTTAAAGTAGCGCGCGACTAGCCCATCGCACCATGTTCCAGAAGATTCTCATTGCGAACCGCGGAGAAATCGCTCTGCGCATCATTCGCGCATGCAAGGAACTCCATATCGAGACGGTGGCGATTTATTCCGAGTGCGATGAGCAGTCGTTGCACGTACAATTAGCCGACGGCGCCATATGTATTGGACCAGCGGAAAGCAGCGAGAGCTATCTGCGATGCGATCGGATCATCAGCGCAGCTGAAATTGCCGATGTCGACGCCCTTCATCCGGGCTACGGATTTCTTGCTGAAGATGGCGACTTTGCCGAACAGTGTGAGAGCTGCAATATCACGTTTATCGGACCGCGCTCGTCGACTATTCGATTGATGGGGAATAAGGCTCTGGCCCGAGAAACCGTCAAGAAGGCCCAAGTCGCCATTATCCCAGGCAGCGAAGGCACCGTCTCAGACGCAAAGGCAGCCCTCAGGATCGCACAGGAAGTGGGGTTCCCCGTTCTCATCAAAGCGGTCGCCGGGGGCGGAGGCAAGGGCATGCGGCAGGCGCATAACCGCGTTTCCTTCGCCAAAGAATTCGACACCGCCCGCATCGAAGCGGAAAAGGCATTCGGCAACGGGAAAGTATATATTGAGAAACTAATAGAAAATCCGCGCCATATCGAGTTTCAGATAATCGCGGACAACCATGGCAATATTCTGCACCTGGGGGAGCGTGATTGTTCGGTGCAAAGGCGGAATCAGAAGCTCATAGAAGAAGCGCCTGCGCCATTTTTGAGCGAGGAGCTGCGCATTAAAATGGGAAGGGCCGCCATACGGGCAGCGGAAACCTGCGAGTATACCAACCTTGGCACGATCGAGTTTTTGGTCGACGAAAAGGGTGCCTTTTACTTTCTGGAAATGAACACGCGCATCCAGGTGGAGCATGGCGTGACCGAGGAAATCACGGGGATTGATCTGGTAAAGGAACAGATTCGCATCGCCTACGGTGAGGCTTTGGGTTACGAACAGAAGGATGTGCGATTTCTCGGGCACGCCATCGAATGCCGTATCTGTGCGGAGGACCCGACCAGCAACTTTGCTCCCTCTCCGGGAGAGATTTCCCTATATTATCCGCCGGGAGGTTTGGGAGTTAGGGTTGATTCTCATGTATATGGTGGTTATTCTATCCCTCCATATTATGATAGTATGATCGGAAAGGTAATAACGTGGGGAAAAAGTCGGGAACAGGCCCTCGATCGCATGTATGGCGCATTGAGTGAATACATTATTCGAGGGATCAAAAGTACTATACCCTTTTCTATGGCAATAGTTGCCGACCCGGTTTTTCGAGAAGGCAACGCGACTACGCGTTACCTAAACGATTTCCTCAATCGAGCAGGATCCGAAGCATTCACCCATTCATTGGAGGAGAATTAAACATGCCAAGCAAAACATCAGACAGCCCGGAAACACCTGAGCTGAGCGAAATCCAAACCATAAACGAAGAGTCCAGCTCGCTGGGCGATATCAAGATCAACCACACGGTGATCGCCAGCATCGTAAAACTTGCCGCTAAGGCGGTACCGGGAGTCGTCGCCGTGGGTGGCGGGTTCGTAGACCATGTTACCGGAATGTTCAGTAAGAAGGACGCCAGTGCCGGAATTCGCGTGGAAGAAGATGAGAATTCCAACTACCTGATAGTCATCCGAGTCGTAATGTCTTTCGGTGTCAACCTGGCCAAAACGGCCGACGAAATTCAGACGGCAGTTCAGGAGCAGATTCTGAAGATGACCAACAAGCAGGCTTCGAAAATCGATGTAATAATCGACGAAGTCAAGATGCCCGATAGCGAGACGGAAGAAGAAAAGGACGAAAATTGGGAGGAGTCCTGAACTTAGAATCACGGTTGATTCAATTTGCTGAAGCACCTGAGCGTAGAGCGCATATTTGATACTTTAGCGTATCTGCTTACCGGACCTTATCTCTGGATCGGGGCCGCGGTGCTTTTATTGCTTATCTATCTGCTGCTGGTAATCCGTCTGCAGCCTAAAGTCATCTACGCATTCGCTAGCTCGACCGGCGACGTCACCGTCTCGCGCCAGGCCATCCGTGAAGTAGCGCAACGCGCCTGCGACGCGGTTGACGGCGTTGGCCGATGCAACACTAGAATGGCGACACGGGGAGGCCGCCTGCACCTTAAGGTCAGGATCATCCTGCTGTCAGGTTACCGAGCGGTAGAGGTGTGCCCCTTGCTTGGAGAGACCTTGAAGCACTCCCTTACCGGCGATCTGGGTATAGAAGAACTGGGCAATATCGACGTTATGGTGGTTGGGTATCGGCCGTCGAAAAATCGGCTCAAACCCGACCGGGAAGCACATGAACCCGCTGCAGAAATTTCGCCGGAGGAAGCATCGGCTTGATCGGCAATGCCAAATCTCGATGGTGCCCGCATCTACGCTCTTCTCGATAGGGAATACGTAAGCCCGCACGACTGGGTGGATACGTGCCGAGCCTTGTTGGAGGGAGGTGCCGACCTGATCCAGGTTCGCGCTAAGAACTCGACCACACGCGAGCGGCAGGCGCTCATCGAATCCGTGAATTCGCTGGTTCGCGAATGGGAAATTCCCCTGATTGTCAACGACGACCTTGAACTGGCTGCATCTCTGCCGTGCCTGGGGCTCCATGTCGGTCAGGACGACGTTTCCCCTGCGGAAGCGCGGCAAGTTATGGGCCCCGACCGCATCATTGGGCTATCCACTCATTCCTCAGCGCAAGTTCGCGAGGCAATCGCACTGGGAAAGACACTCAGTTACTTCGCCGTAGGACCCGTATTCGCGACCCCCACTAAGCCCGAATCCAGCCCGGTGGGTCTTGAACTTGTGTCGGAGGTGGCAAATTGGAACCCGACCACCCCTTTCTTCTGTATAGGAGGCATCAAGCGCAACAACGTGGCGCGAGTGGCTGCGGCCGGTGCGAATCGCGTTGCCGTCGTATCCGATTTTCTTTGCAGCCCGAACGTCGCCGAAGCAGTGCGCGAGATGGCCGCCAGCCTGGCCGGCACCCTAGCCTGACTTCACGAAATCACTTCTTTCTGTAGGTCGCGAAGAACGGTTAAACCTCCCCAATCGGCCCCTTTCATCTGACGCGGGCCCGATTTTCGGTTCGGCCCAAGCTGGTGGCGCAGCCGTTCAAAGTGCTCTTGGACAAAATCAGCGCTGCCCAGAATGGCTCCTTCGGTGAAATAACGTACCCGACACCGGAGCAGTTCTGCCAGTGAAACCTTTCCCCCGGACGCGAGAATGTGCTTCACCTTGATTCGATCGAGATACGGCTGCCCTCCCGCCTTGGGCATGGCGCCCTTGCCAAAGAGCGCCATCCGGTATCCGTTCATCGCTCTTTGCCACTCATCGATGTGCGTGAATGAGCTGATTCCCCTTCTGGAGAAGTGCGAGCCAGCCATCGCTTCGGCATACCCACAGAAGCGGTAGCTTCCGGGATCTCGACACAGCCCTCCGCGCACTGCATTCAAGTCGATATAGGCCGCCACGATCTCCACGGCGAAATTCATGTCTTCCACCAACACGCTCTTGAACCGGTCTGCCCAAAGCGTGCCCAGCCGCTGGTGGCTTCGATTATACCAGATCGAAAACCGTTGTTTAAGCATCTTCATGTACATCGAAACATCGCCCATCCGCGACAGCATAAGCTTCCGCCACGCCTGGGCATCCTCACCGTCCTCCTGAAGCATTCGGGCCAGCACCTCGATGGAACCCTGATCGTCTCCGTAGAGCACGAGAACTCGTCGAAGTAATTCTTCATCAGACACTTCCTGCTTCGCCGGGACCCGTATTAAAAGGTGGATGTGATTACTCATAATGCAATACGTCAGCACCTCCACCCCACAGAAATCCGATACCCTCCACATCTGCCTGCGCAGCACTTCCTTAGCTGAATTCTGCAGCCATCGCTCCCCACTCACGACGCGCGACATACAGTGATAAACCGCCTCCACCTCTCCATATACCTTAACTCTTATCAATCCCATTCCGATCGTATGCTTCACCATTGTTGCAATGTCAAGTCTTTTCTACCGGGTATTTTATAAACAGGCTCATTAGCAGAACGCGCACAGGTGAGTGTCGGCGCCTTTAAGATCTCAGTTCATCGCGTCCGACAGAGGTATCGCGACCTGCTTCGTACAGAAATAAGCGAAACGGTGTCAGATCCGGCCGACATCGATGATCAATTGCGGCATCTGGTCAGAGTACTGAGTAAAGGGTAAGCGAACTTCGAACAGCGACTCGACAATCCCAGAGACTATGGTTCTCGCGACAACAGGAGGATAAATTACGCGAAGACGCTACAGTTAATGGCCGGCGCCAGACCTGCGCTCGACCACCCCTTTATTGGAAAAATCTACGACACCGGGGAAACCGATGGAGAGGCTTTTATCGCGATGGAATTCGTCGAGGGTCAGACCCTGCAAGATCGGCTGTCGGACGGCTCCTTGCCGATCGAAGAAGCAGTGGAGATCGCCAAAGAGGTAGCTGAAGCTCTCTCGGCTGCACACGACCGAGGAATCGTCCACCGCGATCTCAAGCCGGCCAACATCATGGTCACGGCCGGAGGTCATATCAAATTGATGGATCTGGGTCTGGCCAAACGCATTCTGGTGCCGGAGGATGCCGTCAGCATCGAATTGGACACCAATCTTTTAACCGGAAAGCTCACCCTTGTTGGGACACTACCATATATGTCCCCCGAACAGTCAAGGGGGGGAGGAAGTTGACGCTCGCTCAGACATCTTCTGCCTGGGGGCTGTACTCTATGAAATGGTGACGGGGCAGCGGCCCTTTCAAGGTCGGGCGCCGGCGACGATCTTTGATCAGATCCTGAATCATGCACCAGAGCCGGCAGCAAACTTGAATGATGAGGTCCCAGCGTTACTTGAGCGGATTCTGGATCGAGCCTTGGAAAAGGATCGGGGCAATAGATACCAGACAGCAGCCGACTTTCTGGAGGACCTGCGAGGACTTCGGACGGGGAGCGCTGCGCCAAATTCGGAGGAACTAGAGGATTCCTCACCCCGAAAGTTCCCATTATCCCGGCGAGGGCTGGGAATCGCTACCGCTGCCTTTCTTCTCCTTGTTACCCTCACTTCCGTCTGGCGTTTCGGCCTCCGCTCTCAATCAACCGCATCTTCAATTCCAGGTGACCCTTCAAGCGTCGAAACCTCCGACACCGTTTCATCCGTCGCAGAGATAGACCGCAGATTCATTGCCGTGCTCCCGTTCGTCGACCTCAACGCGGACCAGGGGAACCTCGCCTTTACCAGCGGCCTGCACGGCGACATTCTCACCCATCTCTCCCGTGTCAAAGCGCTCAAGGTGATCTCCCGCACCTCGGTTATGGAGTATGCCGAGACAACGAAAAATCTGCGCCAGATTGCCGAGGAACTGGGCGTTGGTACCATTCTGGAGGGCGGCATCCAGCAGGCAGGCAACCGCGTTCGTGTCAACCTCCAGCTAATCGACGCCCGAACCGATCAACACCTTTGGGCGGATACCTTTGATCGCGCTCTCGAGGCACTCTCCAGCGTCGGCCACAATAACGCGTTTGCGGGCGGCGGTGTGCGCTTGACGGGCGGGACCCCGATCGGCCTTACGCAGCACGTCGCCGGTAACTCAGCCGCTGCCACTGTCGCATTCGACGCCGTTCGCGAGGAAATCGAACGGCAGATTGCGACTGGTGATCATAACCAACGCCGGTTCGCTCAAAACCACTCAGCGTCAGCCGTCGCCCTGGCCGGACTGGGCCGAAAACAGGAGGGGATAGAATCTGCCGCAAAGGCAGTAGACCTTTATAGAACGCCGGACCACATCCTCATTCCAGGAAAGATCCTTGCCATGGACGGTGAAGCCGAGGCTGCGGCCGAACAGGTCGATCGCGCTATCGAAATACCCGGCTCAGTGTTCTCGTTTCGTATGGTCGAGAAGAACCCCATTTTCGACGGCATTCGCGACCACCCGGCATGGAAGGAGATGAGCCCGACCCGGAGACGGATGCCCTCGGTGAAACGACCGACCTGGGCGAAGGTTGGGCCCGGTCGGACTCGTTCGGCGACTTCAATACCAGCTTCTTCCCGTGGGTCTTCCATGCCCGGCACAGTTGGATGTTCGTCTTCAAACAGAGTGCGCCCGACAACATTTTCCTCTTCGACTTATCCTTAGACGGGTGGTTCTTCACCCACTCGGATCAATATCCCAACCTCTTCAGCTTCTCCCGCAACGCCCGGGTCTTCTATTTTACCGATACCACCGCGCCCAGCGAGTTCGTCGATCTTCAAAGCGGAGAGTTCTTTAGCCTAGAGTAGCGTAGTCAGCTCTGTGCCACCGAAGCCTTCCGCGGCGCGTCCGGCGTCGGCCACGCCCTACCCAGCTTCAGTCAATCGGACGTCCGCGGGTAGTGTCCCTATTGCAATCGGGGGCCGTCCACGGCCCCGCCTGCACACCTTCTTTCAGTTGAGTTCTAAAACAAATATCCGCCCACTCTCCGCTGCGACGGCTGTCCCAGACGGAGCACTGCTCGGTAGCGTCAAGTATTTCGCGGAAGCAATCACTCACGCCGTCCACTTCGTCGATGAGGAGCCCGCTGAGAACGAGCCACCCGCCCGGTTTGAGCGCGCTGACCAGCTTTTCTGCCGAGTCCAAAAGTATATCCGCCTGAATATTCGCCAACACGAGGTCGCCTGAGCCACCGGACAGGCCATGGGAAAGCCATTCTGTGCGGAAACGGGGCTGATGCACAAGGCCGTTCAGGCTTCGATTTTCCTTACTGACCCGAACCGCCTCCCGATCATGATCGATACCTGTGACATCTGTGAAGCCCAGTATGGTGGCCGACAAGGCCAAGATCCCGGATCCGCAACCAACGTCGATTATGCGTTTCCGGCCGAGGCAGCCCCGACTTTCCTCATAGAAATCCAGTAATCTCTCGACGCAAAGTCGGGTGGTTTCGTGGAGTCCTGTTCCGAAGGCCTGTCCCGGATCAAGCAACACGCATTTATCACCCTCCTGGAGCAGATATTCCTCTGTCTGCCATGCAGGAACCCAGTGCAAGCCGCGACAGGACCAAGGATGGAAATGGTCCTTATAGGCTTCCTTCCAGTCCTCGTCCTCGACCTGGTCGTCGTGCGCCTCAGCAGGCAGTGCGGCAAAGGCGTCCCGCAGGCGCGCCCACTCTCGGGCGGCACCGGTCTCAGAATCGAAATACCCCTTTAGTTCGTAGGCGGTGTCATTCGTTTCCCGAAAGAGGATCCAGCGGCTGCGATCCTGTTCGCAGAAGTGAGCTTCCAACTGCAACGCCAGCGCTTCGGTTAAATCACAGCTGAGGACGATCATGTTAGGGTGTCTATAATGGACCGCGTTGGTGTAGACGAGGCAGTTGTGGGTAGGCCGATACCATCCAGCTGAGCCGTTCGATTCTCGCGCCCCTTCAGGACGCTTGCTGGATCTGCGCCCGTACTCAACGACCGAACGGATTTGACTTATTACTCAAATCACGACGACGTTCGCGCCACCTATAACATAGATCAGGAATCCGGCGCCGATTTCTTGAGGCGGTCGACAAGCGAGGTAGTGCTGAAGCCCTCGAGTAAGGGCAGAAATCGGATTTCAGCGTTCACTGTGTTCAAGGCGGCACGTTCTTCCGCATTGATGGTCCGCAAGTCATAGTCACCTCCCTTCACGTAGACATCCGGCGTCAAGACGCTTATTTCTTCTACCAGCCGCTTGCCTTGAAAGGTAATCACCCCACCGACACAGCAAAGTGAAGCCAACGCCGAAGCGCGCTCATCCTCGGGTTGGATGGGGCGGCCCCCCCCCTTAAGGAGACGAATGCTCCGGTCCCCATTGAGCGCCACCCAGAGAACGTCTCCGAGGCGCGCCGCTTCCCGCAGAAAATAATGGTGTCCCGCATGCAGCAGGTCGAAACACCCATTGGTCAGCACCAGCTTGAGACCCAAATTCGCAAGGGTTCGGCGCCGCTCGACCGCATCCGATAAGGGCAAACGTTTTTCCTTTTGAAGTGGCGTCAAACGGGGCATGCAGCCATAGGCACCGTGGGATCGCATGCGAACATCGCAGGCATCATTCAAAAAATCGCTTGGCCTTCTTAAGGAAGCTCGCGCCGACTGGGTTTTCGGCGTCTCCACAAGCCATGGCGAAGTCCTCCAGCTTCTCTCGCTGTTCCGAATTCAGACGGGTGGGAACCTCGATATGGACACGAATAAGCTCATCTCCCTTGCGACCGCTGCGCAGTTCAGGCACCCCGTGTCCGCGTATCCGAAAGAGCGTGCCGCTCTGAGTGCCGGCAGGAATCTTGAGCGCGGCTTTGCCGTTTAACGTGGGCACATCAATAGTGCCGCCGAGTGTGGCTAAAGTAAATTTGATCGGGATCTCACAATAGATATCGCCTCCATGTCGTTCGAACAAGCTGTGTTCCCGCACATGAATAACGACATAGAGGTCTCCCGGTGGCGCGCCCGCCACGCCACCCTCACCGTTTCCGGCCGAACGTAACTTGGACCCGGTGTCCACACCCGCGGGAATCCGGAGCTTTATCTTGCTGGTCTTCATCGATCGACCCTCGCCCCGACAATTCCGGCAGGGGCTCTCGACTACGGTACCGGATCCCGAGCAGGCAGGACAGGTCTGTCGCAAGGTAAAGAATCCGCGGGCAGCCGTTACCTGGCCGGTCCCTCCGCAAGTCCCGCAACGCACCCGGTTGGTCCCGGGCTCCGCACCGTCGCCCGCGCAACGGTTGCAAGTGGCGGCACGACGGAACGATATTTCTTTTTCTGCGCCATGCGCGGCTTCCAGGAGATCAATCTCCAAGTCATAACGTAGATCCGATCCACGGCTACTGCTGCGCCCGCCTCCACTGCCACCAAAGAACTCCTCGAAGATGCCGCCACCACCACCGCCGCCGCCGCCGCCGAATACCTCACGAAATATATCGAAAGGATCATGAAAACCACCACCACCACCGCCGCCCTGCTGAAACGCGGCATGGCCAAAGCGATCATATGCGGGGCGCTTATCCGGATCTTTGAGTACTTCGTAGGCTTCGGAAATCTTCTTGAACATCTCCTCGGCACCTTTGTCGCCCTGGTTCTTGTCCGGATGGTACTGAACCGCCTTTTTACGATAGGCTTTCTTGATCTCCTGGTCCGACGCATCCCTGGATACGCCCAAAAGATCATAATAATCCTCTTTGGCCATACTCACTCTTCCTCAGCCTCGACTCCACTCGATACGATAACCGAAGCCGGCCGCAGCAGGCGCTCATTGAGTGTATAGCCCTTGCGCGTCACTGCCATTACCTTACCCTCCTCCACCTCCCGGCTGGGTTGGTGCGCCACGCATTCATGAAGGTTTGGATCGAAGCGCTCCCCAATTGGCGCAACCGCCTTAAGGTTCTGCTGGTTCAGCACGCTCAGAAACTGGTTAACCGCCATGGCGAAGCCGTCCGTGACCGCCTTTGCCTCCGGATGTTGTTCCCGCGCCGAATCCAATCCGAGTTCGAGATTGTCCAATACCGGCAGCAGCTCCTCGACCAGACCGGATACGGCAAATCGACGAAGCTCGTCCTTTTCACGAATGACGCGCCGGCGGTAATTCTCCAGATCCGAGGCCGTACGAAGATAGCGATCGCGGTTCTCCGAGGCCTCGGCCAAGGCTGCTCCCAGCTTGTCTTCGAGAGAGGGATCCTCCGCTGCAGGGTCAGACACATCCGCCGACGGCGCCTCCGAAGGTTCGAGCGAGCACGCCTCGGAGCCTTCACCCGGAATCTCCTCTGCCTTCTCCTTGGCTAACGCTGCATCTTTCGGTCCAGCAGCCTCGCTACAATCCACCTCGGTTTCCTTTTCTCCTTTCATATTTCTTCTAATCGACCAGAAAAGCTCTTCTCCCCTAAGGGTCCGGGCCATCACCCGACCCATCCCCTGGGTATGGGTCAGATTCCCGATTTTTCCTTACCGACTCAATGACATTTTTGAGCAGTTCCCCCGCATTAACCGCTCTGTCTCCCAGCTCTCTGAGTATATCTTCTGAAATATTGTCCAGACGCTCAGAGTAGCCCGCCGGAAATCCACTGGATACGATAAGATCCAAGAAATGAGTCACAAGTAAGGACAGCCCTACCCCGCCTCGTTCATCTCCCAGCAATTCGACGATCTGACTGACATCGGAAACGCCCTTCCGTTGCACATCGATGTCGACCTGGGCCGAACGCTCTAAGGTAACCGGTGCAGAGTAATCCAGTAAGCGAAGGGTATGCAAGCGAACTTGGAAATGTTCAATACGGAATGCGCGCGGGGACGCCTCACGCGCATCCGAGGAGTGCCTCTCAACCCCAGACCACGAGCGGATAAAGTTACGGAGATTGTTTTCACCATTTGGTAGAGTCACCAGAGTCAGAGAATTCAAATCCAAGACCATTCGATCGATTACCATGGTATCTGAGAGGGGTCGAAACTGTAGATCGACCTCGGCCCGGTCCAACTCGATAAAATCCGCCTCAGGAAAGCGTGGAGGGTTCTCAATGCGGACATCGCCGACGGTAATGGCCAAATCCAGGGGACGCACCTTGTATTCGGAAATCTGAGTCTGAAATCCCGTGCGCGATTTGAGCTCGCCTTCGGCCAGTAGACCCAGAAAGCGGTAGCCGATCCATGTCACTATGGCGATCACGGTGATGCAGACCAAGCCGAGAAAAAAAAGACAGCCAAACGTCTTGCGGGCCAGTCCGAACATCAGCCGCCTCCGGATTCGTGGAATTGATCGGTCACAAGGAGCTCGCCTGCTTCCCGGACCTCAAACGAGCACCGTTCTCCGTAAGGCAAAAGAACGTTGTGGCCCCGCACAAGAAACCCTTCGTCAACTTTACTGTTCAGGCATTTCAGCCTGCCGGAAAGGATATGCAGAAGTCGCGGTTGTTCATAGGCGGCCCATTCGATGCCATCACCGGGCGCATCCATCGCTCTTTTCCTGATGCGAAATAACGGGCATTCGGCTATCAGCTGGTGGCCCGGCTGCCAATGTGTTGAGGCTGGTTCGACATCGCTGAAATCAATTGACCTCAAGCTCTCCTCTAAATGCATCCGCCGCGGCTTGCCGTCCAAACCCATGCGGCCCCAATCGTATACGCGATAAGTCGTGTCCGAATTCTGCTGAATTTCCAGAATCAGGCTGCCCGCATCGATAGCATGTAATCGGCCACTGGGCACAAAAAGCGAATCACCCGGATCCACCGCGATCCGATGCACCAGAGAATCCAGCATTCCCGCCTTCAGGGCCCGCTCGAAGACATCTCGACGCACTCCCCGTCGCAAGCCCGCCAATAGCGCGGCATCTCCCGAAGTCTCAACGATATACCAGCATTCAGTTTTCGGTTCTCCACCGAGAGCGCACGCTACGGGAGCCGGGGGATGGACTTGCAAGCTGAGCCTTTCTCGGCAGTCCAACCACTTCACCAAAATGGGAAAAGGGCGTGCCGGCGGGTATCCGGGGCCCATCAGAAATTCGGAGTCCGCCTGCAACGCCTCGCGCAAACTGAGCCCGCGACGGGGTCCCTCAACGATAACCGATTGCGCTTCCTCACGGTCGACGATCTCCCAACTTTCTCCGATGGGAATCCGCGGAGGCAGAGGCCGACCGAAAACGTTACCCAGGCGGCGTCCTCCCCAAACTCTTTCTTGAA
Organism: Opitutales bacterium; assembly: GCA_963665345.2. Lineage (GTDB taxonomy): Bacteria > Verrucomicrobiota > Verrucomicrobiia > Opitutales > CAXXNP01. The sequence goes on along the minus strand of OY762281.2, from coordinate 773,187 downwards.
AAATCGGAGAAAATCGTAAGAACGACATCGTAATCTACGTCTACTCCTATAACTACAAAGATGATTTCAACAACCTTTCTTGGAAGTTTAAGGAAAGCCAATCTGAGCTTGTTTACGTGGAACATTCGGTTACCATAACTGCGTAAAGCGGCCTCCCGCCCAGCAACGGCTTATGGTGAAAGTCAAGCCCAAGAACGTCGCCAAGCGATCGGCATTCAATCCCTTACAGGGCAGAAAACGTCCCGTCTGGGGAGGATTTATGCTTCTCTTCGGCATACTTGTGCTGATGGCGTTTCTCGACTATAGCCCGGAGCAAAGCTCCTGGGTCACCACTGCCGTAAAGAGCCAAAACATGATTGGTTCCTTCGGATCCACGATCGCTTTCTGGAGTCTTCATCTCCTGGGGATGGCAGGATGGCTTCTACCCTTATTTCTGGGCTGGTTAAGCTATATGTTTTTCCTTGGGCACACCCACAAGCTGGGCTGGGTGAAAGCTGTTTGGGCCATAGGCGCGCTCACTTCCGCGGCATCCCTCGCTGACATGGTTGAGATGGGCCTGCAGCGGGAGGACTACAGCTATTTCTCCATGGGGCTGGGCGGATCGCTTGGGAAGCTGGTGTTCGGCGGGCTTCTGAAGGATTATCTGGGGTCTGTCGGCAGCGGTCTGTTGCTGTCGGTTCTTTTCCTTTCGGGTATCTATTTAATCATTCACGACAATATTGGCAGCGGCGCCGATTTCGTCAACAAGCTGCTCGACCGGCGACGTCGGAAGAAAGAGGCCAGGGTGGAGGAATTGAAGCAAAAGGAGACAGTCAGCAGGGGAAAGACGGACGTTCCTTCACGGCCCAAGAAGAAGGAGACACACAAGGCCCCTACTTTGGCAAAGCGGGGGCCGGAGGCCACGGCGGAAACCCGGGACAAAGTGGCCCTGAAAGCAAGTAAGGCTGTGCCTGGGAATAAAGGGGGCGGGGAGGCGATCGATACACCATTGTTGGAGGAACCGGAACCGGCAGTTGACGATGGAGAGATCCTGATTCCCAGGTTCTCCAATACGGACGTCGCGGCCACCGAAACACCGGCCACCGGCCTGTCCCGGGATAAGGAGGCTTTGCCCGGCAACGGAGCCGTTGCGCAGTACAAAATAATTCCTGGAGAAAAGACGGAAAAGGCGAGTCGTCCGCCCTTGGACAAACAAGGAGACTACCTCTTCCCGCCCATGGACATACTTTCGGACCCTTCCTCTTCAGTGGATTCAGCACGAAACGAAGATCACAAGGCCACCGCCATCGCCCTGGTGCGGACTCTTTCCGAGTTCGGGGTGCAGGTAGACATGGGAGAAATCCACTCGGGGCCTGTAATTACCCGCTACGACATTCATCCCGCGCCCGGTGTGCGGGTGGAAAAGATTCAGAATCTGGATAAAAATATAGCGCTGGGTTTGAAAACCACGAACGTGCGGGTGATCGCGCCCGTACCGGGGAAGGGCTGCGTGGGTATTGAGATTCCAAACAAAGAGCCCTCCCAAGTATGTATTCGAGAAATCCTGGAATCGCGTGATTGGGCCGACAGTAATTCGGAAATTCCCATCGCTCTGGGAAAAGAGGTAAGCGGCAGTCCTCTCGTCGCAGACCTTACGCGAATGCCCCATCTGTTGATAGCCGGCGCCACCGGATCGGGTAAGACGGTGTGCCTTAACGCTGTCATCTGTTCCCTGCTCTATCACTCCAGCCCGGAAGATCTGCGATTTGTCATGGTGGATCCGAAGATTGTGGAAATGCAGGGCTATAACGCCCTTCCCCACATGCTGATTCCGGTCGTTACGGATCCCAAGAAAGTCCCCGCTGCCCTGAAATATCTGATCAATGAAATGGAGGGGCGCTACAAGATTTTCGCCACCGTCGGGGTCAGGAATATTGCCGGATTCAACGCCAAGCGACAGGAGTACGCCGCCTCCGAACAGGAGCGCCGTGAACTTGAGGCGGATCTCTCCCCGGAGGAGAGGGCGGCGGTCAGCCAGATCGAGGTTCCCCGCGATGAAGATCTCGAAATTCCCGAAAAGCTTCCCTACATCGTCTGCATTATCGATGAGCTGGCCGACCTCATGATCGTGGCTCCCGCCGAAGTGGAAACGTGCATCGCAAGGCTCGCCCAGTTGGCGCGCGCCGCCGGAATTCACCTCATCATCGCGACTCAGCGTCCTTCCGTGAACGTCATCACAGGCGTAATTAAAGCGAACCTGCCCTGCCGAATCGCCTTCAAAGTGGCTTCCAAAGTGGACAGCCGTACTATTCTTGACGGATCCGGCGCCGATCATCTTATCGGGCGCGGCGACATGCTTTTTTTGCCCCCTGGCGCCGCGGATCTCATCCGGTCCCAGGGCGCGTTTGTATCGGACGAAGAGATCGATGAGATCGTGAAGTTTTTGAAGAGGAACGGCGAACCGGAATTTGACCTAGATTTCCAAATGCACGTCGAATCCGGGGGAGACGGCGAAGAGGAAGGGGACCCCATGGAAGGAGACGAACTCCTGCCCGATGCCCTGGAGGTCCTGCGTTCCACCAGGCGGGCCTCGACCTCAATGCTGCAGCGCCGGCTGCGCATTGGCTACAATCGGGCCGCCCGTATCATGGAGATTCTGGAAGACCAAGGTATCGTGGGCCCTGACAACGGTTCTCAACCGCGCGAAATCCTGAAGGATTTCGATAGTCTCTAGCCCGAATTTCTCAAAAGCCATTTGCTGCAACCGCGTGTCTCACTGTGAATCCAGGGTTGAACACGGTCTGGCGAGCTCGGAGTGTGGCAACACGCCGTCGACCGCCAGACGGTGTTCAGGCCTTGATTTCGCGCAACCTAGACGGTTTCGCGACGATGTTTGGTGAGGAAAACGGGCCAGGGACAAACCATGATCATCGTTAGCCAAGGGGGGGGGGCCAGGCAGGAATGCCCCCAGGTCCCATGTTTACCTGAGCGGAAATTCGCACGCTCCGGTAGAGATCCTTGTTGATTCGCGAATCTAAATCCGATTTTATCGAAGTTACTTTTGGAGAGGGACCTTGAGCGGCCTATGCAGACAATAGGGGAGAGATTGGAAGAAGCCCGTAGCCGTAAAGGCATCTCCACCCGCGACGCAGCCGAAGCCACCAAGATTCGTGGCGATTTTCTCCTGAGTTTCGAGAACAACTCGATGGATATCCCTCTACCGGAGATCTATGTGCGGGGTTTTCTGAAAAACTACGCGCGCTTCCTTGAGATCGAGACGGACACCATCATGACCGACTACGACGCCCTTAGACTCGGTGACAGTAAGTCGATCAAACGGGAAAATCGAGAATTTCTGGGCCGCATGGATCTCCCTCAGCGGGAGGAAGCAGTACGTCAAGCGGATGAAGCAGTGGCGCCCATTGAAGAAAAGGACGCAGGGGAACGCTCCTTATACCTCACTATGGCCCTCGTTTTTAGCGCCATTTTCGCTCTCGTATTTGTGATTGTTGTTCTGGTCAGCAAGATTGTTGGGTCCGACAAGCCGGCGCTGAACCCCGAACTAGCCGAATCGGAAAGCGGTCAGGAAACCTTCTCAATCGAGGGCGGGGGGGACCACGTCACATCCGTTCAGGAGGAAACCTTCACACTGGTCGCGTTAGATGATGTCACCGTAATTATTGAACAACGGATCGACCGTAAGCGTCTCTTTTCCGGAACCTTGGCCAAAGATGACCAACGCACCTTTTCGAAATCGGGGCCGATTAAGATAAGCTTTACGGCTGGAGAAAATCTCATAATAGAGAAGAACGGCCAACGTTTCGAGATGGGAACTCCGGGCGTGGGCACACGTACGCTCGAATGAGAGCGTTTGAACGACACCCTTAAAAAGCCGTAGATTCCCCGCAGCAACGGTCTTCGCCAAGGCTCCGCCCCGGTCAAGAGCTACGGGGAATCTACGGCTTTTTACCCTTCGTGACCGGGCATCGTCCTACGAGGTGCTTTTTTTAGGACCCTGCAGTCCCGACCTGTCGGGGCGCACGAATGATCTCAGGCCTGTTGATCGGAAATGGGGGTGAACGTGGGCCACGGCCGGAACCCCACCGGAATCCCGAAAACCTCCGAGTAGAGGAAGGCCCTGCGCGCGCCGTCGGGGCTTCGCAACATGCTGATCAGGCTTCCGACGAATTCCCCCCGGCCCCTCGCGGCCTGCCCGTAGGTGTGCTTCTGCGCCCTGCTTTCACGTGCTTTGCTCAAGATCCGTTCACTCTCTTCTCTCTGCCTTTCGAACTCATCCCGTTGGTCTATGAAATCAGGAGCCGGCATGGCCAACACTGGGGCTCCGGACGCCTGCTGGACCGGCTTGCGCACGGGAGGCGGCGGCGGCGTGGCCACCACCTCGGGACGAGGCATACTGGTGCGTAGCGGCGGTGCCGGAGTGCGGGACTGCCTCTCCGCAGTCCGGCCCTGCCTCTGAGCGATCTTTCGCCTGATCTCCTCCTGAATCCGGCGCGCCAAATCCTCCCGCTCACTGCCACTCGGTTGAGCCGGCGCTTCCTCCTTGTCGCGGAAGCGACCAAAGAACCAGTTTAGAACCGCGAACGCGACGATGGCCAGGGGACCTAATATCTCTAACCAATCAATATTCATTTACAAGGATCCAAATGGGAGCGACCCCAAGGCAGCCCTGGCGCACAAAACCGGGCTGTGGGACGATAGGCATCTGCCCCTCAAATTGTCATTCTAACCGCTCTCTCAGGATTGATCCCCGGGCTCGTCGGGTTGGGTCCCGATGGAAGTCCGCATCTCGGTGTCGGCCTCAATATTCCGTAGCCGGTAGTAATCCATGACGCCAAGATTTCCGGCACGGAATGCTTCCGCAATGGCCAGCGGTACCTGCGCTTCGGCCTCTACCAGCTTGGCTCTCATTTCCTGCACTTTGGCAACATTTTCCTGCTCCATGGCAACCGCGGCGGCCCGCCGAATTTCCGCTTGCGCCTGGGCCATGTTCTTGTTCGCTTCGGCTTGGGATTCCTGTAGTTTCGCCCCGACATTTTCGCCTACATCGACATCGGCGATATCAATGGAAAGAATTTCAAAGGCGGTACCGACATCCAATCCCCGGTTAAGCACCGTTTTGGAAATTGAATCCGGGTTTTCCAAGACCCATTTATAGGTATCGGCAGAACCGATGGTGGTGACAATACCTTCGCCGACGCGCGCGACAATAGTCTCCTCCTGGGCGCTGCCAACATAGCGATCGAGGTTGCTGCGGACCGTTACCCGGGCCTTGACCTTGACCTGAATCCCATCCTTGGCCACGCCGTCGATGGTTATGCGTCCGGCTTGCGGATCAGGGCAATCGATAACGCGCGGACTAATCGAAGTGCGTATCGCCTCAAGGATTGACTTCGACGTACCCTTGGTCGCCAGATCGATAGCGCAAGCTCGGTCCCAAACCATAGGGATGCCGGCCTTCATGGCGTTGATCAGGCCCTGGACCGTCTGAATCACGTCTCCACCGGCCAGGTAGTGCTGCTCCAATTCGTCGATCTCTAGCTCGATTCCTGCTTTCACAACGGTAATGCGCGCGTCGACCAGCATGGCGTAGGGCACTCGCCTTAAGCGCATCGCAATCAAGGCGCCCCATCCCACTTTTGCTTTTGCCAAATAAGCCCTCAACCAGACGTTGAGAAACGAGAAAAATACGATCAGAAATACGAGGGCGAAAACGCAGATAACTGCCCACAACCAACCAGGTAAGGGTGAATTCTTCAGAAATTCCATCGTAGTATTCTGCGCTCGGTTTCTCTAGGTCTCGGAAATCAACGGCACCCGGTCAACGCCGAGCTCCGCACAAACAATAATGAGTTTTTTAAATAAGAAAAGTAACGAAATCCCGAAGGACCATCTCAAGCAATATTAAATTGTGCTTTTTCGGGAATGCACATGTCAAGCGCAGGGATCAAGGTTGCCCCAGCTTCAGACTTTTCGCACCAGAAGCCGGAAGCTGTCCTGAGCGACGACTTCAACCGGCGTACCCTTCTCCAACAATCCGCTTTGTGAAGCGGCTTCCACTTTCCGCCCATTGACCAGAACGATCCCGGTGGGCGCCATTTCCGTGATGGCCTCGCCTCTCTGGCCCACAATACGGTCATCAGCCAAAGGTACGTTACTGGTGGCTGTGTGCCGAGCACTCAAAAATAGCCCCCTGGTAAGGCGCGACTTTGGAAGCACCTTCATCATGATCAAGAAAATGACCACGGCGCCGACCAGAATAATCAGAAAAGTCAGCAGAGCTCCGAAAAGCTGATACTCTTGGTAAGCCAGCGTACAGGCCGCGATAGTCGCGATTAATCCAAGAACTCCGAGAATTCCCCCGGGAACGAAGATTTCAAAAAAGAAAAGCAATAGCGCAACGGCCACCAGTGTGATGATGGCCGTCATGAATCCACCCGATCTACCAGAAGTGTAAAGCTCCTATACCCCGACACTTTCACTGCACTACCCCTGCCCAAGGAACCGTAATCGACAGAAGCCTGATAGCGCTTGCCTCCGATGTCAATTTCGCCGCCAGGATGAAGGTCGGTAACAGCCACTCCCAGCGTGCCCAGCGCCGGCAGACTTGAATCCTGATTAAGCGAGCTGCCACCACCCGCGGCCACGGGATCGGGGCCGCCCACGCTCCCCTTGAGCACAATATGGTCGATAAACCATGAGTTGGGCAGGTAACGCCAGAGCAAAACAACGCCACCCGCCGCAATCAAAAGCCCGAGCGAGACTTTGTAAAATGGGAGAAGCAGGATCTCGGGATCGAAGGTAAATCCATCTCCGGGCCACAAATCGGCCATGGAGAAAGCAAGTGACCCCAGTATGAGCAGGACGCCTGCGAGCGCAGGAATCACGGTCCCGGGCAGCACGAACAACTCGACTCCAATAAGGATGACGCCCAGCCCAAAAAACAGAAGGGGTTCATGCCCGGCCAGCCCCGCTACGTAGTTACTGGCGAAGACAGCCAGGAGCAACGAGATTCCAGCAATGCCGATAATCCCGAATCCCGGAGTCTTGAATTCAATGATCAGGCCCAGAATGCCTAACCCCATGAGGATCGGTGTGATGACACTGAGGTATTGCGCCAGGGATTCCGACCAGGTGACTTCGAATTTTTGAATCGAATAGCCATCCGCACCCGCCACCGTATCGAGCAGTTCGTCCAACGACTCGTAAATACCGGCCCCTAACAACGGTTGGGGAGGATCTCCATAGGCCTTCATGGCCTCCTTGGCCGTAAGGGTCAGTAATTCGCCACTTTTCTTGATCACTTCTCCCTCGATTACCAATTCGTATTCGGCATCCATCATAGCCGCGAGGACTTCGCCTCGATAGGGGTGTTCGTCGGTGTAAGTGCGCACCCGGGCCTTTAGATAGCTCAAGACCTTCTGCAGCATGGTGGGGTCGATTTCGCCGCCCGTCGCCATCACCGGTGCGGCCGCGCCGATTACGCCGTTCGAAGTGAAAAAGATTCTGTCCGCGGCAGCCGAAATAAACGCTCCCGCAGATACGGCTTCGTCATTCACATAGGCAAAGGTATGACCCTCGAAACGGTCTAGCATTTTCATGATCTTCAAAGTCACATCCAGCGCCCCGCCAGGAGTATTAATATCCAGCACGACTACGTCTACGTCGTTTTCGATCGCCTGCTTGATACCCCGCCGTATGATATATTCGATCGGCTTCGAGATCTGGCCTTCCACCGGGATAACATACACCGAGTGCGTTGTGCCTTCCTCTATCGGCAACCGCCACCGAGGCAATGCGACATCCGCCGAAGTTTCCTCAGCCTCCTCCCCTGCGGCGCCCCTGGCATCCGCCTCGACCTCGCCGGCCGATAAGTCCTCGCCCTCGTCGCCAGAGCCTCCATTTCCGGTCGCCTGGATCCCAACTTCGTCAGTCGCAGTCTCGAACCCCGCAAAATTGCCTTCTTCTAACCCTGCTTTTCCTTCCGGGTCCCGAGATATCTGAGCTTGCGCTTCCGTCCCCGGGTCTTCGGCATGATCCGTTACCACTGGCTCAAGGGAATCGCCCTCTGCCCTAAGTCTCGCTTCAGGCAGAAGGACTTCAGTTTGAAAGAACAGGAACAAGCCTGTCCCGAGAATTGACAGCCACCGATCCATCCGCGGAAAAGAGAAATCTATCGACCGTAGTTTCAAAATCAAGCTATAGTGGCATACGTCCGACCCATCGCGACGGCAAGAACTGAGTATGGTGGCGGGGAGAGCGGTATTCGTAGGTCTCGCCTCTTTCGGACACACGGCGCCGCGAATGGGTCCTCGATTTCTGGAAATTCAGATTATCTCAAATGCAGGGCCGGAGCCAAGCATCGTCGCCATCCCTTCAATCGGAGCCCTCCAAGGAACTGCTCCTTGCCAAGGCAGCGGAGATCGGTTTTTCGGTTTGCGGCGTCGCCCCAGTGGCTTTGGAACTACGAAAGTCTTATTATCTGCGCTGGATAGCGGAGGGCCGCCACGGGGATATGGCATGGATGGCTCGAAACCTGGAACGCCGAACGGATCCTAAGGCGATCCTCCCGGAAGCGCGTAGCATAATCTGTGTCGGTCTCAACTATTATCAGGCAGAGCGCTACAGACGGGGCAGAATCGCCAAGTATGCTCTGGGCCGGGATTATCACAACATCATGCTCAAAATGCTGAAGCAGCTCTGCCGATGGCTTTGCCAGCAAGGCGGCGCGAATAAGCCCTATGTCGACACCGGCCCTGTTTTAGAAAAGCCCGCAGGGGTCCGAGCCGGCCTGGGTTGGCAGGCCAAGAACACCATGCTCATCAACCGGCATTTTGGAAACTGGTTGTTTTTGGGAGAGGTCTTTACCACTCTCAATTACGTTCCCGACGTTCCCGAAGCCGATCACTGCGGCACCTGTCGTGCCTGCATCGACATCTGTCCCACCCGCGCCATTACGGCACCGTATGAACTCGACGCCCGCCGCTGCATTGCCTACCTCACCATCGAGCATAAGGGAGCGATTCCGATGGAGTTTCGCGAGCAGATTGGCGATCACCTCTTCGGTTGCGACGACTGTCTGGACGTGTGTCCCTGGAATCGCTGGGCTCAAGAGACCCGAGTCAGTGAATTTCAATCCCGCGAGTATCCCGATCTGGTCGATATGCTGGCATGGACGGAAGAGGAGTTCACCGCTCACTTTCGGGGAACGCCAATCCATCGCCTGACGCGAGCTCGCTGGCTGAGAAACATCTGCGTAGTTCTAGGCAACATCGGATCCACTGCCGACCTTCCAGCCCTGGTAGCGGTGGTAAGACAAGAAGAGCCTTTCATAGCCGAACATGCGCAGTGGGCCTGTGGCCGTATCCGGGCGCGCGCGACGCCCGCATCTGCGAACTGAGGGCGGACCGGTTTGCCATGCCTAACAGCGATCTGCATTTTTCTGAGCACGACACCCCGGAAATCGGCGCTGGGGCCTACCGTCAGCCCGCACCATTTCCCTAAGAGAACAATCGAGTAGCCGAGCACAAGCGGTTTCATACTCACCCTTAATTCAATATCATGGAATCTCCTACTCATAGCACTATGGAACGGACACCCGCAGGCAGTCGTGCCGGTCTCGGCGCGGGCCTGGCAACATTCATAAGACACCGGCACCTGCTCTGGCAGTTTACCGCACGCAATGTTTCCATCAGGCACCGCGGCAGCCACCTGGGCGTATTCTGGACGGTGCTCAATCCCCTCCTCCTGTTGGGCCTCTACACCTTTGTATTCGGAGTAATATTCGGTGGAAAATTCGGCGTACTGGAAAACGAGAGCTCCCTCGATTATGCTCTGGGTCTATTTCTGGGGCTTTCCATGTACAACCTCATTTCCGAGATTCTGAACGGTTCGACCCAAACCATTCTGGGAAACCCGAATTTCGTGAAAAAGGTCGTTTTTCCTCTCGAGATTCTTCCCGTAGCCGCCGTTGGAGCTGCCCTTTATCATTTCCTGATAACCCTGCTCCTTTGCTTTCTTGGCATCCTGCTTTTCGGCAACGGCGTCGGGCTCGGCATTTTTTGGCTTCCGCTCATATTACTGCCCCTAATCCTCATCGCCTTGGGGCTGGCCTGGTTTCTGGCTGCCCTGGGGGTTTTTTTTCGAGATACCGCACAGGTAATGCAATTTCTCAGCCAAGCCCTGCTCTATGCCAGCGCCATTTTCTACCCCATGTCCAAAATCCCCGATAGTATGGCCTGGTTTCTGAACGCTAATCCGCTCATTCACGCTATTGAACTGGCGCGCCGGTCCTTACTCTGGCACACGCCTATCGACTTTGCTTCGTTGGCCTTCCTGCTCGCCAGCGCCATCTTCGGGGCCTGGTTCGGCTATCTGGTCTTCATGCGCCTGAAACCGGGTTTTGCCGACGTCGTCTGATCATGCAATTGAATTGACCGCGAATGCGCCGCGAAGAAAATCCTAGAGATGTCGGATCAACTTTCCACGACCCCAATAGTGGAACCCGACCCGAATGCGCAGTCGGGCCTGCCGTTCGACGACAGCTACAGCTCCGAATCCTGTGGCAACCCGGCCGTCCTATCCGTTTCCGGTCTCGGAAAGACCTACCGTATGTGGCGACGCCCTTCAGGCCGAGTCTTCGCGCCGCTGCTCGAGCGTCTAGCATCAACTGTTCCCGAAGGCACGAACTGGCGAAGACGCCTCACGGATCTGGGGGCCCGTCAATTCACCGATTTTGACGCCCTCAGCACCGTCGATTTCACCGTCCGCCGAGGTGAATGCGTCGGAATCATGGGGCGCAACGGTTCCGGCAAAAGCACGCTTCTACAGATCATCGCCGGAACCTTGCAGCCGACCACCGGCTCGGTTGAAGTGAACGGAAGAATCGGTGCTTTACTGGAACTTGGTTCCGGATTCAATCCCGAGTTTACGGGCCGCGAAAATGTCTTGCTTAATGCCTCCATCCTGGGACTGTCCGGTCCCGAAATCGAAGCACGCTTCGATGCCATCGAGCACTTCGCCGACATCGGTGAATTCATCGACCAACCCATCAAGACCTATTCGAGCGGTATGGTAGTTCGCCTTGCCTTCGCCGTAAACTCGATCATCAAGCCGGATATCCTGCTGATTGACGAGGCGCTCGCCGTAGGCGACGTATTTTTCCAACAGAAGTGCTACCGCCTCTTGCGCAACGACTTGAAGGATTGCGTTAAAATCATCGTCAGCCATGATCTTCACGCCCTTGCCACGATCGCCCAGCGAGCCATCGTCCTTGACCGGGGCCGCATGCGATTCCAAGGCCCGACCCGCGAAGCCATTGCCTTCTACACTAAGCTCGTCCAGGATGAAGCATTCGCCTCCGGGACACAGAGGGCCACCGGCGGCCGCGTCCAAGATCTGGCCGCAGGCACCCGTTATGATGATTTGCCGTGGGCGCGCATTGGTCCGGAAAGCACCAGCGGGCGCAAGGAGGTCGTCATCGAAGAAGCCGCCCTCACCGATAGCGCACTGGCATCCATGACCCTGGTCTCCCCGGAGGACCTTTTGATCGTCCACGCCAAAATCTCCGTCCGCCACGCGCCGGCGCGATTGATCTTCGGATACATCGTCCTGGATCGCTACGGCAAGGAAATATGTGGCGACACCAATCTGCCCTTGAGACCGGAAGGCGTGGCGCTCGAGGAAAATGGAGCCTACTACTATCGACTGTCATTCTCGTGGCCCTACTTGAAGCCCGCCGATTACACCATAACCATCGGTGTGGGTGACGGTGACCATCCTTTTCAGCATGTGATCCAGTGCTGGGCACACAACGTCTTCGGTGTTCGCGCGATCAGCCCCTACTATGACATCCACGCCCAGATCTCCAATCCGGTAAAGGACTTTCATATCGAACCATTGGCCAGCGAAGACGATGCCTGACCCTTACGGGAATGGGGAAACGAGGCCCGAGCTGCTTCTTTACTCGCTGAAGGCGCTGCAAAGCCTGATCGGTCCGCTGATACGAGCAATCGGTCCGCACAGCATCTGCGAGATCGGTGTTGAAAAGGGCTTGTTTACCCAATTCCTCCTCGAACGCTGCCGGGAAAACCAGGCCACTTACACCGGCATCGATCCCTGGCTCAAGGGTAAGCGGCTACCCGCTCTCACCGGCGTCGAAGCGCGATGGATCACACAGAAATCGCTTGATGCACTGCCCGACCTCACGCCCCAGGACATTTACATCATCGATGGGGATCACAACTACTACACCGTTTTCAATGAGCTTCGAATCATCCTCCGGGCGTCGGGCGCGAAACCATTTCTCTTCATTCACGACGTCGCCTGGCCATGGGCGCGGCGCGACCTGTATTATGAACCCGCCTCCATACCGGATCAATACCGCCACTCCCATTCGCACGAACTAGGGCCCGTGCCGGGAGAGCCCGCACTGAAGAAATGGGGCTTCAGCGGGGCCACGAGCGAGATTAACCACGCTTCGGCGGAAAAAGAAGGAGGACCGCGCAATGGGGTCTTGTCGGCCATCGAGGACGCAATGAAGGAGTTCGCGCTCCACGATTGGCGGTTTATCCGGCTTCCAGTCATATTTGGACTTGGATTGCTCTTCCACCCGACATCTCTACCGGAGTCGGCGCTTACCCTGCTCGACGACACCGATCGCGGCGCGCGCGTCTTAATGGAGGTACTGGAAACGATGGAAGCCAATCGCCTGAGGTTGTTTCTCGAATATCTTCGCGGGATCAGGATGCACGATCGCAGTAGCGAAGCGTTTCAGAAACTGCAGGAACACGCTCCCCGCCTGGAATGCCACCTTCAGAAACTGCAAGACTCTTTTGATTCGCTGGCGAAATTCTCCGATGAACAGGCGGACTCCATTCTAACTTTGCAGCAATCGCTTGGGGAGGCGTCCGCCGAACTCGAATCGGCGGCTGAGCGATTCAATCAGCAGCAAGTGTCTTTCAGGGACCTGAATACCTCTAACGAAAATCTCCATGAACGTTGGAATCACCTCAATGCGTTCGCGGAAGAGTCGATAGCGGCTTTCAACGGGCTCAACGCCTACGCCTCTTTCCTCAAAGGCGAAACCGCCAGATTGAACCGCCAGGTGCGCACAGTTGCGAAGGCGAGGGACCGGGATCACGACCGTCTGGCGCATCTCGAAACGCTGGCAGATGAAGTGGGCGCACGGGCGATCGAAGTCTTGCGCACAGAGGGCGCGGAAAAGAAGGTCGGGATGGCGCCAGGCAATTGGCGGTCCCGATTCCTGTTCCTGCGTCACAAGCTTCATCGGCTTAATTCGATTCGTGAACTACCCGCTGTCGCCGACCGCCGCCCGATGGTTTCCTTTTCGCCCCGGAACATGCTCCTTCGCCTGCCCGATGAAGCAAACTTGAACAAGATTAAAGTTTACGTCTGTGGGCTCATCTCCACCTGGCTGACAGAACATTCGCGGACAGTCCCCGCGTCCATCATCGTGCTTCTTCGAAGGACGGTAGAATATGAGTTGGGTTCACACCACCGCTGTGCGGGTCAGGGCACCCCTCCGGCCTTGTCCGCAATTATCCAGCGCCTGCTGGCAGCAGTCACCGGGGAAGCCCCCGATGAGTCCGTAGTGGGCCATTTCTGCCGAATGGAGCTGGGCGAAGTCTCCCATGCCTGCACTCCCTGCAAAGACGCTCTTTCTGTAGTAAAGGCCTTGAAAGCGGCGAAAAAGCGAATCCTCCTGGTTGGGCAAGCGAATTTCAACCCGGTCGATCTCCAGGCAATTCACGGCGAACACGAACAGAACCTGGATCAGTATATCGACGGATATTATATCAGTCCGGAGGAAACCTCCACGGCACCCGGCGAAATCGACTTTCTGGGACTGGCAGAGGCAGAGAGGGTCCTCCCCTCGAACTGGTGTCACGTTGGGCCTTCTCTCCAACTCGACTGTGCGCTCCCCCGGTCATTCGGCATACGCGGCTACTGGCTGAGCAGTTAGCCTGAAGCACTCAAACGCAGCCAACGTTGTTGATCACAATCCACTTGCGCCGCAAGCAGCATCTTGTTGTTCAGCGACGCGGATTCGCCTGGTTGGGCAGAGGCGGAGGCGTGAAGTCCGGAGGCGGGCCGGGGATCATGGAAGGAGGCGGACCTATGTCGGGCAGATCGCCAATCGGCGTGGAAGATGGCCGGCCGCTCGATCCTCGCGAGCTTGAAGTCGAACGGCTGGAGCGCCCACTCGATTTTCGGCGCACCGAGAGCGACCCCGATGACCGTTCCAGCCCCCTTCTTCGATCCTCGCGGATAGATCGATATCCGGGAGGAAGTTCGGGTGGAGGCCCTCTGGGCGGGCGGGTCGTTGGTGGGCGTCGCGGGGGCGGTGTAGGGGGCCGCATGGTCGGGGGCGCACCGACGGTCGGCAATCCCTCCAGGGGAACACGCCGTGGCCTCCGCCGCGCCGCCACCGCTGGGAGGGAGGCAGGCTTGCTTATAGTCAACTCCTGCACTTCGTCACCCGACTGCACCCGAATGCTCTCGCTCTCCGGATCAAAGCTCAACACTTGATACTGCGCTGCCGGATCATTCAGCGAAACCCATTGACCTTTCTGGCTCTTCTTGTCGAACAGGCAAAACTCTGGCGCATCCCCGACCTGCAGCAGGCCCCTGAATTCGATCTCTCTGCTGATCTCCGCTGCGGATTTCGGCTTTGTCGACTTGTCCAGACGCCCGGCATCGAAGCCCTGAGGCAAAAAGGGGGAATTCTCCACCAGGCTTCCGTATAGTAAATTACTTCTCTCAGCCACTGCCAGGACCAAAACCATAGCGGCCGTCAGGCTTCTGCACAGCAGGAACGAGGCAGGTATGATCGATACCCGCAAAAACCTCAACTGGACATAGCGTCGCTTCACTTCGCATCAAGCCTTTCCCACCAGATAGAACCGCCGGGCTCCCGGAATGGTTGCAGAAGTCAACGCTTGAAACCAGATCCGGGCGGCCGTGCGGAATCTAAAAGCGCATTATTTCTCACCGCCCGGCTCCGTCAAGGACTGATCTCCGCATCCCCGGGTCGGCACCGGAATTTGGCTTGACGCTCCAATTCTAATCGTACCTCTTGAGGTCTCTTCAAACGAAGCACGGGGGTGCCCACAGGGTGGCGAGTAGGTAGCGGCCATGCCTCGGCTGCAATCGGCCATGAGACTCGGGATTCCGCAAACACGGTGGGCTCACCTAGCTGCCCCAAGACACGTTCACGAGTCCTGAAAAACTTTAACCAATGGCACCAGGGCACGGTAAAGTAGCTATCATCACGCGAACGAAGAATCGTTGTCTGCTGCTTCGCCGAGCCATCGAATCCGTACTCGCCCAATCGTTCGCCGACTGGACTCACGTGATCGTGAACGATGGCGGGAATCGCTACGAAGTGGACCTCGTGGCGGAGGAATACGCTTCACGCTATGACGGCCGTCTTGTCATCCGTCACAACGAAGAAAGTCTGGGCATGCAGAACGCCTCCAACTGCGGGATCGCGGCCTCTGAGAGCGAATACCTCAATATTCACGACGATGACGATTCGTGGCATCCGAATTATCTGAATCATTGCTTCGCCTATTTGGAAGCGGAGGGCCCCAAGAGCCCTTACCAGGGTGTGATCCCGCAAACCATCCGTATTTTCGAGCGGCTGACCATAGAAGGTGCTTTCCAGGAGGTCCGCCGGGACCACTACATGCCCTGTGACTACATCGAGTTTTTTCGACTTGGATTTGAAAATCCGTTCGCACCGATTGCGCTGCTTTACAGGCGTGACGTGCACCAGAAAATCGGGCTCTTCGACAACCGTTTCACGGTGGTGGGCGACTGGGATTTCAACTTCCGCTTTCTGAGTCACTTCGAAATCGGGGTGCTGCCCGAGAAGCTTGCCTATTATCGCTGGCGTAGTGAGAGCGCGGCAAAGGGTGCGGGCAACACCGTTACCTCCGACATCGACGAACATCACCGCAAGGTCGTCGAGTTCAAGAATCATTACCTTAAGCAACAGATACGCCAGTCCTCCAATTCCACCGGCTGGATGCTGACGTCGTCGAAATTCAGCTACGAAGACAACTGGCTGGTCTGGGATCTCTACCGCAAGAGCAACACGCTTCGGGAACAGTTGGATCGGATGGAGCGCTCTCTCAACCTGCAGCAGTCGAACGGCAGGGGATTTTCCCTGCCCTGGAAGCGATCTTTGCACCGGCCCAAGGGCATCGACTTCGAAGCCAACACCCCCCCGGAAACGACGATGTTCGAATCGGAACGATTCTATGACGTGTTTCATAACGCCGGTTTCGTTTCCTTTGACGTCTTCGACACCTGCCTCCTGCGGGTAGTCGATCGCCCGATCGATGTCTTTCGTTTCCTGGAGGTTGACTTCAGAGCGCTCTCGGGAAACCGGGATTTTCCCTTTGCCCAGGCGCGAATTGCCGCGGAACGACGGGCCCGGGCACGATATTGCACACCGGCCGGCGGCAGCCGGATGGGACGCGAGGAGGTTACCCTGGAGGAGATCTATGAGGAACTCTGCTCTATAGCTGAAATATCCCCGGAACTGAATTCCCAGCTGATGGCAAACGAGATCGAAACCGAGCGGCAGCTTACCTGCCCCAATGAATTGATTTTGACCCTCTATCGCTTGGCTAAGGAAACGGGCAAGCAGGTGCTTTTCGTTTCGGATATGTACCTGCCGGGAGATATTGTCAGGGAGCTTCTGGTGCAGCACGGATACGAAGCGGACCCGTTGTATATCTCCTCCGAAACAGGCCTTACGAAGGCAACAGGAAGAATGTTCGATTACGTGGTCAACGACTTAGGCTGCCAAGCCGGGCAGATTCTCCATTTTGGGGATAATGTCCACTCCGACGTCATCCAAGCGGAACGTCAGGGTTGGATGTCCTTTCATTTCAACCGTAATTACTTCGTCGGCTCGTATGCCGACCAAATCAAGAATCGGTTCGTTTTCCATACCCACGACCGGTTGACCGGCATCGCCTGCGGGCTGGCCCGCAAGCATCGATTGGAGCAATACGAAATGGTCGTCGACAGGGAACGCTTGCAGCATTGGAAAAATTCGGCCCCGCCAGCTGTGCCGCCGGTGTTGAGACAAAGGGGGAGGCTCCACGATGCGCAATTCTGGTACACCCTGGGATACGAGCTGGCCGGACCCATACACTTTGCTTTCTTGAACTGGATACTCCGGAGAATGAAGAAGCTGGGTCGCAAGCACCTCTACTTTCTGGCTCGCGATGGCTATTATCTGGAAAAGGAATTCGCCCTTTTGAAACAGCATTGGAACCTGGATCTGGAGGCGAAATACCTCTTTGCCTCGCGCAAGGTCTTTAACCTGGCTGTGATCAGGGAGCTTGATGAGGATGCGATGGAGTTTCTCCTTACTCCCCATCCCGGCCTGAGGTTGTGCGATTTCTTCGCCCGCATTGGCTTGGATGCGCGCCACTACCGGGCGTTGCTCAGGGCAAACGAGTTTTATTTCCTGGACAAGCCGCTCACCACCCCGCTCGGGGAATATCGCGATCCGGCCGAGGGAAGCCGCTTACGGAATGTTTTCGAGGCCCTTGAGGAACCCATTTTGGAGGGCGCCCGGAACGAGCGCGAATCTCTACTGGCCTATTTCGAAAGCGAGGGCTTCAACGCGACCGAGGGCGCTATTGTTGATGTCGGATGGCAGGCATCTTCCATCCGGTCGCTTCATCGCCTCTTTCGCGATAGCGACGTCTACGGGTTTTATTTCGGAACCTGGAAGTATGCTCGGAAAGCGGTCGATGAAGGCTGCGCATTCGAATCCTTCTTCGTTCATCTGGATGAGCCCGAAGAGACGGGATCGCTCATCGCGGAATCCGTTTCACTGATGGAACTGCTGTTCACCGCACCTTACCCCACTATCGTTGGTCTGCAAAAAACGGACGCGGGCTGGCAACCCATTCCCGGGCCCGCTGGGCTGACCCGCGACGAAATCGAAAATATCCGGGTTCTGGGTCAAGGTGCGGTGGCATTCGTGGCGGAAGCTTGCCGGTTCTTTTCCGGACCTATTCCTGACTCAGGATTGCAGTATGTGGAGCGCGCCCTCGGTCGTCTTCTGCGGGAACCCCTGTGTGAAGAGGTGTCCCGGCTCGGCTCCCTGCGTCACCGCGAAGGATTCGGGAGCAATCTCAGTCGACCCATAGTGCCGAAAGTCCCAGGCAAGTTTAAACGCCGCTTCGCACCCGGCGCCTTGCAGCAGGCCTATTGGGATTCCTCCTGGAGGAAGGGTTTTCTGACCCTTCTCGATCGCAATCAACGGAAACAACTGGACCCATGATACTACGCATTCCCGAGCCCGAAACTCCCCTGTATGTCGCGGTCGGCCATACCGCGAGTTCAAAGGAAAATACCGGAATTCAACGGGTTACTCGGTCCTTCACGCGATCGGCCTTGGAATTCACCTCACGTATCGTGTTGGTGGAGTGGCGCCAGAAGGCCAAGAGCTTGTTCATCCTCTCGGATCCTATGCGACAGCAGCTTTCAGAGTATGGGGGCCCACCGAATGCTATGAACTTCGTGGCACCGCCTCACCCCCCCAAGTGGATAAGCTACCTGCCCATTCCGCGCAAATCCCGCCGCTCGCTTCGCGAAGCCTTCCGCGAACACTACCGCCGCCGCTTCCGTACCCTGGTGCTGCGTCCCCACGAAGGCGCCTGGCTGCTGGTTCCCGAGTTGCTCACGGAAGAAGAAATGCGCGGCCTCATCAGCTTTGCCAGAAAACTCCACCTGAACCTGGCTTTCATCTTTCACGATGCCATTGCTCTGCTACATCCCGAGTGGGTGAACGAACGCATTCGCAAGAATCACGCGGGCTACATGCGGGAGATGTCCAATGCCGATGTCATTTTTCCGGTATCGCGATTTTCCGCGCGCTGTTATGAGGACTTTGCCAAACAGGAGTCGTTGCCCATACCGGAAATGCGAGTCTGTTCATTGGCCAGTGAATTTTCCGACCTGCCCCGCGTCCTGAACTATGATCCTCCCAAAACGCGGGAGATTTCTGCCGTTTGTCTGTCTACACTCGACCCCCGCAAGAACCACCTCATTTTGCTTCGGGCCATCGAACAAGCGCGAACTGAGGCCCCCGATCTTCCTCTCTACGTCACATTTGTAGGAAACTCATACGAGGGGGCACCCGAGATTGCCGAAGCAGTGGTATCCGCCTGCGTGCGCAATCCCCGCCTGCGTTGGCTGGGCCAGGTCAGCGACGAGGATCTGGCCCGCGTCTATCAAAAGAGTCATTTTTCGATTTTTCCCTCACTGGTGGAGGGATTTGGGCTGCCCATACTGGAAAGCATCTGGAATGCCCGCCCCTGTGTCTGCTCCAACCAAGGAGTTATGGGCGAGCTGGCCAAGGATAGCGGATGTTATACCGTGGATACACGCGACTACCGCAAGCTGGCTAAAGCGCTCATCCGGATGGCTACCGACCACGACTTGCGTAATTGCCTGGCGGAGCAGTGTGTGGCCCGGCGCCCCCGGACCTGGAGGGAATATAGTAGCGAAGTGATCAGTCGCCTCCGCGCCTAGCAATCAGGCGGGCTTAGATTCTGAGCGTCTCGGAGGAAATGTGTGAAATTGAGGAAGTTGGAGATTGGGCGATCAGGCAAGCGACAGATTGCGTAACCGTCTCACCAATAGTTCAAGGCCTCTTCAAAAATCTTGCTCAGATCGTCCTCCCCGGCCGCACGCGGAGACAGTTTGGTAACCCTGTGCTGGGGAAGCGTACCCTTTACGAGCCCGGGAATGTCCTCCCGCCGGTAGCCGATGGCGGCCAAGCCATTCGGTATCTCCAATAGATGCATGAACTCAATTATCCGATCTGAAAGTACCCGTCCGGCATCCTTAGGAGAAACCCGCCCGACATCGACTCCCAAGGCTCCCACAGCCTTTAAATGCCGCTCGGGACAGGCCTGAGCGGTGTACCGAAACACGGCCGGCGCATTGAGGATTACGGCTATGCCATGGGGAACCAATGGGCGGTCGACGGCATATCCAGAGGGAGTATATTCCTTTACCATGCTGGCCACGGCATAGGACATCCCATGGGGTAGGTGGACTCCTGCGTTGCCGAAACCGATTCCCGCCAATGCCGCCGCCAGGATCATCTTTGCGCGCGCTTCCTCATCTCCAGCATCGGCAAACACGCGCGGTAGATAACGGGCCACAATGCCGAGAGCCTCGAGCGCCCAAATATCACTGATTGGATTGCTGCCCTGGTAAGCCGGTCGTTCGATCGGACGGCCAGGCCGTGGCCGCTCGTCAAATGGAAGCGCCGTGTACGACTCCAGCGCGTGGCTGAGGACATCGAGACCACAGGAGGCAGCCACGGCCGGCGGCAGCGTAAGTGTATTATCAGGATCTAGAATGCCCAAAGTCGGCTTCAGGTAGCGGTGCGCGATGCCTGTCTTGGCGTGCAGGGCCACATAGTCGAAAATAGCGACTCCAGTGGTCTCGCTCCCGGTCCCCGCAGTAGTCGGTATGGCAACGAGCGGCCTGACAGGCCCCGGCACCGGTAACCCTTTGCCAATAGGGGCATTTACGTAGTCGAAAAAGGGTGCCGGATGGGTTGTGTAGAGATTGGTGGCTTTGGCCGTGTCCATGGTCGATCCGCCACCAATGGCCAGGAACGCGTCGAAAGCGCCTTCCTTGCCAAAATCGATTGCCTCCGCAAAGGAACCATCCGTCGGTTCGACCCGCACACGGTCAAAGAGAGAATACTCAACCCCTTCTTCGTTGAGGGATTCCAGCGCCGTGCATACCGGCACGCTTCCAGTCAAGTTGGGATCCGTCAGCACCATAACGCGCTTGGCCCCCATGTCCTTGAAATCCATGCCCACTTCCTTGGTGGCGCCGCTTCCGAATCGAATACTTGACGCGGCCATTTCGAAAATACTGTCCTTCTCCATACTACAATCCCAATTCGTCGGTTCCCCGGGCCTCGGCAGTCCAAGCCTGACTCCACGCTAAAAGTTTACCTTTTCAGTTGCCATGTCTTTTCCCAATTCTACAGATTGCAAGGTTTAACTCTTTGAGGAAGGAAGGCTGTGGAATTTCAAGGCAACTGTTTGATTACCCAATCCGGTGGACCCACCGCGGTTGCTAACGCAAGCCTCGCAGGCGTCGTTACGGAAGCCCTCAATTACGAATGTTTTGAGGAGATTTACGGCAGCTTGCACGGTACGCTCGGGATCTTGGCCGAAAAAATCGTCGATCTCGCATCCGAATCTCAACAGGTCGTGCGCGGGCTCCGCGTGACTCCGGGTGCGGCCCTGGGCTCAAGCCGCTACAAGCTTAGAATGTCCAATGACTTGGATCGCATATTGCGCGTCCTGGAGGCACACAATATTCGCTTCTTCTTTTGTATCGGGGGAAATGACTCCCAGGAAACCGCCTATCGCGTCAGTCAACTTACTCAGGAAAACGGGTATGACTTACGTGTCATCGGGGTTCCCAAAACCGTAGATAACGATCTTGTTCTGACCGACCACTGCCCAGGTTACGGCAGCGTCATTAAATACGTGGCCACCTGCGTCAAGGAAAGTGCCTGCGACGACGCTGCCATGGGGCAAGGCGACCTGGTCACAATTCTCGAAGTGATGGGGAGAGGAGCCGGCTGGATTGCGGCGGGGACTTCCATTGCCAAAAGGCGGGATAAACCCAATGATCCTCCTCACCTCATTTACCTGCCCGAAGTCGCATTTTCCGCGGACCGATTTCTGGATGATGTCCAGCGCGTATTGAAACAGGAGAAATTCTGCTCTATCGTGGTGGGCGAGGGCCTCGTCGATCACGACGGGAACTACGTGGCCGTTTCCGGGGGCCAGACAGACGCGTTGGGCCAAGCATTACCCGGAAGGGTCGGCGATTATCTGAAAGGCCTGGTGGAAGCGCACCTAGGCATTCAGGTGCGCACTTCAAAACTCGGTCATGGTCAACGAGCCGCCTCTCATTGCTCGTCGCAGACCGACAACGATGAAGCGTTTCTGGCGGGCCAGGCAGCCGTTCGCGCCGCAGTCGGCGGCGAAACGGGAAAGATGGTTACTCTGCTCCGGGGAGACGGGGATCAGTATACTTGCGAGACCGGCCTGGCCGACCTTAGCGAAGTGGCCGACGCCATCAAGGCAATACCGCATTCCTGGATAAACGACGATGGGATCAGCCTGAACTATCAATTTTTCAAATACGCCAGCCCGCTCGTCACCGGCGAAGTCGCCATACCCTTCGAAAATGGTGTGCCTCAGTTTGTGCGTCTCAGCTACTACGGCGTTGAACGCCTCCTGGAGCCGCACAACCTTGACTGAGACAGCTTCCATGGTCGCGCCTGCGGAACCCGTTAAAATGGCGTCCCGTAGGGGATTTGAACCCCTGTTGCAGGGATGAGAACCCTGTGTCCTGGGCCTGGCTAGACGAACGGGACGCAATCAAAACCTGCTCGGCAACGTCGCGTCGGAGCGGGGACAACCTGCCGAGGGGATGCCGAAAATTTCACGCTCAGAGCCAAGGGGCAAGCTCAATTTCGAATCCTTACCAGGCCCGCAAGCGGAATCATGTCGGCATATCGATATGCGGAAAGACCTTCGAGAAATGGCGTCCCGTAGGGGATTTGAACCCCTGTTGCAGGGATGAAAACCCTGTGTCCTGGGCCTGGCTAGACGAACGGGACGTGGTTTCCCAAAACGGAGAGCAACTGAAAATACGAGGCGTCCTTGCTTCCGCAAGCGTTTTCTGAATGCCAATCTCGTTTCATTTCGACCTTCGCCATTGAAATCTTTGCCGGAGCTGGCGAGACTGGAAGGCAAGCGACAATTCCGTGTCCGCATCGCCAAAATTCCCACCTAAGCAAAGTGCAAACGGAAGCTCTCGGTTAAAATCGACGCCCTCAGGCGAACACGATGAAAATAGAAGCCATTATTCGCGCCCTGCCATCCGAACCTGTCTGTCAGTTGCCTCCACTCGAGTTTCCCAAATTCGGCTCCGGGAAAGTCCGCGAGATCTACGATCTGGGAGAAAGGATTCTGATTATCGCCACGGATCGCATCTCGGCTTTCGATGTGGTGCTGCCCGCCGGCATACCGGGTAAGGGAATCCTCCTCACCCAGATGAGCTTATTCTGGTTTGAGAAAACAGCGAAGCTTTGCGAGAATCATCTTGTCCCGGATCACGCCGAGGAATTGCACGCGGTGCTCGAGAATCATCCTGAGCTCGAAGCCAGGAGCATGTTGGTCGAGAAGCTCCAGCCCATTCCCATGGAAGCGGTCGTACGCGGATATCTCTCGGGCAGCGGCTGGCAAGGCTACCGCCATACGGGTAAGCTTTTTGGCCAAGATGTAGGATCGGGCCTGCGAGAATCCGATCGCCTGCCAGAGCCTCGATTTACTCCCACGAGTAAGGCCACCAACGGCCATGACGAGCCCCTTTCCCATGCCCAGAGCTGCGATCTCATCGGGACCGATCGCTTCCAGAGAATCCATCAGATGAGCCTCCGACTCTACGCCCTGGGAGCAGAAGTAGCCTTGCGCGCGGGCCTTATTCTGGCCGACACGAAGTTCGAATTCGGTTGCGATGCAGAGGGCCGTGAGGTGCTCATGGATGAGATTTTTACACCCGATTCCAGTCGATTATGGCCTCGGAACGAGTTCCAGCCCGGGCGATCACAACATGCCTTCGATAAGCAATTCGTGCGCGACTATCTCAATACCCTGGCCTGGGACAAATCTCCCCCCGGGCCCAAACTCCCCGATGAGGTGGTGCGGGCAACCCAGCAACGCTACGTCGAAGCGCTGCAGAGAATCCTGGCCAGCTCCTGACTCTTGCGCCTTGACAAGCCAAGGTTTACCCTTTTGCTTCACCCATTTTCCCTGTCTATGAAGCCTACCTACAGACCATCGAAGATAAAGCGCGCCCGAAAATTTGGTTTTCGCGCCCGCAGGGGCACTACCGGAGGCCGCAAGATCCTCGCCTCCCGGCGGCGCAAGGGGCGCAGTCGCCTGGCAGCCTGAAAGCGCTCCGCATTATTTGCTTAATGCGCTTCACCGCGCGCCAGCGCCTTCGCCGGACAAAAGATTTTCAATCTGTTCGCAGATCCGGACAGCGAATTGATGTGGGCGCGTTTTGGGTCCAAGCAACGATCGCGGAACCCGCTGAGCGGGAACCTGCTGTTCGGAGACTTGGGGTCATTGCCTCCCGACGCGTCGGTAAAGCGGTCAAGAGGAACCGTGCTAAACGAATCTTTCGCGAGCTGTTCCGTCTGCATCAGCAAGCGCTCCCGCCTTCCTGTGAAATCGTGATCGTGGCGCGAAGCCACTTTGATCGTCACTCGTTTCACGAACTCGAACACCGCTACCTTGGCGCCTGCCGCAAATTGCGGCATCCGCGGAGACAGCAATCGAAATGAAAAAAAAACAAGAACTGACATTTCGATCCTTTCCTGCTCACCTAGCGTGCCTGATAATCAGGGCCTACATTCGCCTCCTATCTCCCCTGAAACGCTATGTTTTCGGACCTACAGCGGGTTGCCGGTTCTATCCTTCGTGTTCACACTACGCCCATGAAAGCCTGCGACAGCATGGTCTCATAAGGGGGCTCATTTACTTCCTGAGGCGCATCTTACGGTGTCACCCGTTCCATCCGGGCGGTTATGATCCGGTGCCTGTGAGCGATCCCAACATCGCCCTCCGTAAACATATCCGTTCCCACATCGATGGATAGGAATTATACGTTCATTGGTATCGCCTGCGTTGTGTTGGCCCTTCTGCTTATGTTCTGGCATCAGCGAGAGGCCAAGCGGCAATACCAAGAGTATGTGCGCCAACAACAGGAGTCACCCGCAACAAACGGAGAGGCGCCCACTTCGCTACCTTCGGAATCCGCTGCCTCCGAGGCTTGGGAGCGTTTGCCAGCCCCAGCGTCTCCGCTCGCCTTAGCGCACGTTGAACGTCCGGCGGAGCCGGGTCCTTCCCTGATTGAACGGGCCGAGCGGACCGAGAGCGTGGACTTTCCGGATATCGAAGAAACGTTTTATAGGCTCGAGAATGACTTCATTAAGTTACGTTTGACGAACCGGGGCGCGGCCATCAAGGATATCGCGCTGAAGCGCTACTCCGCGATCAAGAATCATCCCGATCCCTACATCGTGAACGCTTTCGCGGAACACCCGGCTCTATCCATGGGTCTGGCCCGCGAAGGGGGCTCGGTGGAGGAATACGGGCCCCTCTTCCGCCTCTCCAAACAAACCACAGACGAGGTCGTCATGGATTTGTCGCTGGCGCCGGACATCGATCTGGTGCGCACATATTCCATCAGCAGGGGACAGGCGGACGCCGCCCCCTACCTGATTGAACACACGACTCGATTTATCAATCGAAGCGATTCCGCATATTCCATTGATCCAATTTACCTGAACGTGGGAACGGCAGCGCCCACCGCCGCCGACCCCATGGGTTATAACCTTAACTTCGGTTATTACAATGGGGATGAGGCCGACTTTCTTAATGCATCAAAATTTGCAGGGGGGAGCTTTCTCGGTTTCTTTAAGAGAGATCCGGCTGATTCCAAAAGCGTATCCGTAAACACGGTATGGGCCTCGGTAAAAAACCAGTTTTTCACCACTATTCTGTCGCCCGAGGAACCGGGCATCGGGGTGTTTATCGAACCGGTGAAGTTCCCGAGATTGAACCCCCAAAGCAAGGTTGCGGAAGGTATTACCGGAAGCGTGCTCTTTGATCTCGGGACCATCCAGGCCGGCACGGAAAGAGAGCTGAAGCTGCTGTTCTATGCCGGACCCAAGGAGTATACCCGCCTCTCGCGCATGAACAACCGCGAGGACCTTGTGATGCAGTTCGGTTTTCTCGGACTGATCAGCAAGATGATGCTGTTCATGCTCGTGGGTATCTACAACTGGGTGGGAAATTACGGCCTATCCATAGTCATACTCACCATCATAATCCGATCGGCGATGTGGCCGCTGACGGCCAAAGCGGCCCAGTCATCGAAGAAGATGGCCAAGATTCAAGCGCCTATGCGCGCCCTGCAGGAGAAATTCCGGGATCAACCGGAAAGACTGCAGAAGGAAACGCTCAAACTCTTTCGAGAACACCAGATCAACCCAGTCGCCGGCTGTCTCCCGATCGTCGTCCAACTGCCCATATTTCTGGCCTTTTTCTACATGCTGCGCAGCGCCTCGGAGCTCCGCTTCGCTTCCTTTCTGTGGATTGGTGACCTCTCACTGCCGGATACCGTGGCGCGCATTTCGGGCTTTCCTGTAAACCCCCTGCCCTTGCTCATGGGAGTATCGATGTTTTACCAGATGCGCTTGATGCCTACCACGATGGATAAAGTCCAGCAGCGCATCTTCCAGTTTATGCCTTTCATATTCCTCATTTTCCTTTATAATTTTCAAGCCGGCCTGGCCCTCTACTGGACGATCTCGAATATCTTTACCATTCTTCAGCAACTGCTGGTCAACCGGAGTAAAGATCGCGAACCGCCCGCCGAACAGCCGGCCAGAGCCAAGTCCGTCCCGAAGCGAAGAAGCAAGCGCCGAAATCAAAAGGATTCCTAAGATGTCAGGCCACAGTAAATGGGCAACCACGAAGCGGCATAAGGCGGCCGTCGATGCCAAGCGCGGCAAGATCTTCAGCGTATTCAGCAAGGAACTCGCGCTGTCCGCACGCGACGGCGGCGGCGACCCGGATTTCAACCCCCGGCTGCGCACGCTCATGGCCAAGGCCAAGGCCGCCAACATGCCCTCCGGCAATATCGCCCGCGCGATCAAGAAGGGGACAGGTGAACTGCCGGGCGTTACGATCGAGGAAGTCCTCTACGAGGGCTACGGTCCCGGGGGGGTCGGTGTTATCGTGGAAGTCACCACCGACAACCGCAATCGCAGCACCTCGGAAGTGCGCAGTACCTTCACCAAGAACGGAGGTAATCTGGCAGGTGCCGGCGCCGTCGATTTCAATTTTCAGCGCCAGGGACAATTTCTCATTTCGGCGGATAAAACGACCGAAGATAATCTCATGGAGCTGACTATCGAGGCCGGCGCCGAAGATATCAAGACCGAAGAAGACCATTTCGAATTGCTCTGTAGCGTTGGGGATTTCTATAAGGTGGCGGAAGCGCTTGAAGCGGGCGGCATCGTTTCCGATGCCGCCGAACTGGCCTACGTCCCCAACAACCTCGTACCGGTCGAGGATTCCGAAGTGGCGCGCAAGATTCTCCGCCTGATCGAATCGCTGGACGACCTGGAAGACGTCAAGAGCGTCCACGCCAACTACGACATTGCGGACGATCTATTGGCATAAACAAGGATCTTTGTGTCGATCACGACCAATGAACCATTGCGTATCTATCTTAGATTCATACGCTTAGTAGGTTCTCCTCCAGGAAGCTCGTTCAGCTCACCCAATGCGAGTCCCGTTCTGCGTGAACAGAAGAGCCTCTCTGATCTTCCGGAATTCGACAGGCCTCCTGTTGTGGAAGTGCAGTTCTCCCAGATGCCACCGTTGCGCAGGATGTGGTTTTTAAACGAATCGGGCCGGGAATTGATCCAGATTCAAGAAGACCGATTCGTCCGCAATCGGCGGAACATTGCCCGCGGCAATATTCGTTGGCAACTTAAGGTTGTCAGATCATCATATTCTTATACATTGATGCGTTCTGTGCAAAGGCATGATCGACACCCACACTAATGCATTGCAGACAGAATCCGCCGGCGAAGTAGGGCTGGTGGAATACCGCGACTTTGTCTGCAAGGAGCCCTTCCGGTTCGAGAATGGTGAGAGCATACCCGGATTTCAGCTCCGCTATGAAACCTATGGGCAGCTCAATGCGGATCACTCGAATGCTATCCTCATCTGCCATGCGTTGAGCGGCGATCATCACTGTGCCGGCACTCACTCGCCCGAGGACCGCAAGCCCGGTTGGTGGAACCATATGGTGGGGCCGCATAAGCCTATCGACACCACGAGATTCTATGTCGTGAGCTCCAACTGCCTGGGAGGATGCGTCGGCTCGACCGGACCCACCTCGATCAATCCCGTGACCGGGCGGCGTTACAATCTCGATTTCCCGATTCTCTCCATTGCGGATTTCGTATTCGCTCAGCGCCGGTTGGCTGACTACCTGGAAATTCCTTCCTGGCACGCCGTAATCGGTGGGTCCATGGGCGGCATGCAGGCCCTCCAGTGGGCTCTTTCTTTTCCCGATTTCGTCGAGCGTATCATCGCCCTGGCTTCAACCGCCCGCCACAGCAGCCAGGCAATTGCCTTCAATGAAGTGGGCCGCTACGCTATCATGCAGGACCCGGAATGGAAAGATGGCAACTATGAGCTCGGCGAAGGTCCCAATATGGGACTTGCCGTAGCCCGTATGATGGCCCATATCACCTACCTCTCCGACAAGGGTCTGGAAGTCAAATTCGGGCGCAGCAGGCGACAGACCGACAGCAGCAAGAATCAGTTTGACGTCGAGTTCGAAGTCGAGAGCTACCTGCGCCACCAGGGGCAGAGCTTCATCAGCCGCTTCGATGCCAATACCTATCTCCACTTCACCAAGTCCAACGACCGCTTCGATCTCTACGGCGATCACGAGGCCTTGGAAGACGCCTTTGCCGAGATGAAGGCGCGGGCGCTCGTGGTCGGCTTTACCTCCGATTGGCTCTACACCCCGGAACAAAACCGAAACCTGGCCCACGCCATGCTGCTGGCGGGAAAGGAGGCGACCTACGCCGAAATCGACATGGATCTAGGGCATGATTCCTTTCTGGTCCACGCTCCGGAGCTCTTTCGATTGTTAAGTGCTTTTCTGAGTAACTAAACCCTTTTCGGATAGGGTCTAACTAAGAGTGAACCGTAGCACCATCAAGCGTGAGGTAGACTTTCAGATCATATCCGACTGGATCGAGCCTGGCAGTAGGGTCCTCGACCTCGGGTGTGGCCGCGGGATTCTACTGGAGCATCTCATCAAGGCCAAGGATGTCTACGGGATCGGCGTCGATCCCGACCTGGAAAAGATCCAAGGCTGCGTGAAAAGGGGTGTCAGCGCCTATCAAGGTGATGCTCTCGAATCGATGCACGTCTACCCCGAACAATTCTTCGATTGGGTCATCATTTCACGTACGCTGCACGAGTTACAGCACACCGCCGAGGTGTTGAGCGAAGCTGCGCGCGTGGGACGACTCCTGGCCGTGGGCTTTACCAACTTCGCCTACTGGAAGAACCGTCTGCACATGGCTGCCACCGGACACCGCATCGAAAATGAAGTCTACCCCGATCCGTGGTTCCAGAGCGCACCTACGAATCCGGTCTCAATCAACGAGTTCGAGCAATACTGCAGCAACAAAGGACTGAAGGTCCAGGACCATGTCTATTTGGCTGGGAACTGGAGAAGCGCCTGTCGTTTCTGGCCCAATCTGCTGGCCGGCTACGTTGTCTACAAGGTAGGTCGTTCAGAGGGAGTTTGTCGGACTTAGAGTCCGACAAACTCCCTCTCACCCCAGTCCCGATATGAGGTCTACCAGTCTCGCAAACGGGAACATCACTATCCGCATGGCATTCCACAGCAGGTAGCGAAAGGGAGGGATATTTATCGCCACCAGAATTATGAGAATGCCCCAGCGCGCAAAATTGTAATAGGTCTCGTCGCTCATCCCTATGGCATGTTTGAGCACGTGGGAGCCGTCCAGCGGGGGTATCGGGATCAGGTTAAACACCGTTAGGAGCACGTTTATAAACAGAATAGTATCCAGGAGGTTCTCTAGTTGCTCCCGGTGTGCTACAAAGGCCAAGGCGATGCCGCCTATCACCGATACGAGCAGGCAGATACTCAGATTCGATGCCGGTCCCGCCATACTGACCAGCAGATCGTCGCGCACCGGTTTGCTGAAATTGCGCGGATTAACCTGAACCGGCTTTCCATAGCCGAAGATGGCGAACGCAAAGGGGAAAAAAATCATCATCAAGGGCAGAAGAACGGTCCCGATGGGATCGATATGGGCGACCGGGTTGAGCGTGACCCTGCCCTGGGAACGCGGCGTATGGTCGCCCAGCCGATCGGCCACGATGGCATGAGCCCATTCGTGGACACTGAGACTGGCTAGGAGTATAAGGTAGAGGACGAGCCCCTGTTGAAGATCAATTTGCTGCATCGAGGTGAATTGAACGACACTCTTAAGAATCCTGCTTCACGCTGCAACAGTCTTCGCCAAGGCTTCGCAAGAACTACAGAGAATCTACCGCTTCTTTCCCTACTGGAGACGGTGTCGTCCCGCCAGGTGTTGTTTAGAATCCTGCAGCGAGCTGAAGTACCTGATTAGCGCCATCCTTTCCGTCGTCGGGGCCTCGGCCGTGAGCTCGGGGCCGAATGGCTCCCCCGGTCTCGTGCCGGCGTGGTGCTGGCTCCGTGCGACAAAACGCATTCCCACCACCGAGTCCTCTCCCGGGCCTTCTCTCCCAGCCGCCGCGGCGGCTGGGAGAGAAGGCCCGGGAGAGGGGTATGCTGTCCGCAGTCGTGAGTGGCAGCTGGAAACCAGCGCCAGCCCGGCACGAGACCGGGGGAGCCTGAACCATGCTAAACAGGTGCAAGCTACAGGGAATGATCAAATTCAGACCTTCGGCCTGCCCAGTATCGCGCCCGACACTAGTCTCATGTCCGATAATTAAGTTGAATTAATCTGTCTTACCATGTTATGCTATCGGCATGGCAAGACCCATATCCATAATTGAACTTACAGATCTTGAGCTGCAAGAGTTGCAGCGTCGCGTGAAAGCACCGACAGTATCCGTGCGCGACAGCCTTCGGGCGACAATCGTACTGCGTCGTTCCGAAGGCGTCAAACAGGCGCAGCTCGCGGAAGAACTCGGGGTTAGTGTGCCCTGCGTGAACAAGTGGTCGCAACGCTTTGAGCGAGACGGCTTGGAGGGATTGCGGGACAGGAAGGGACGAGGACGGCCCCGATGGATACCGGCGGGCAAGGTTGAGAAGGTCATTACCGAGGCTACACGACCGCCGAAGCCACGCACTCGCTGGAGTGTTCGCACCATGGCCAGGGAGGTGGGGATTTCCCCCGACAGCGTGCAGCGCATCTGGCGGGCTAACGATATCAGGCCTCACTTGGTCAGGACGTTCAAAGTGTCCAATGACAAGTACTTCGAGCAGAAGTTCTGGGATGTGATCGGCTTATACCTGGATCCGCCAGAGCGGGCCCTTGTATTGTGTTGCGACGAAAAGAGCCAATGCCAGGCTTTGGAGCGGACCCAGCCGGGCTTACCTCTTGGCGTGGGAGAGATTTGCACCAAGACACATGACTACAAGCGACACGGGACCATTACGTTGTTTGCAGCCTTGAATTATCTGGACGGCAAGCTCATCGCACGCACCGAACAGCGGCATACCCATGTAGAATGGTTGCGGTTCTTGAAGCAAATCGAGCGGGAGACACCCAAGCAGCTGGACTTGCACTTGATCGTTGACAACTACTGCACGCACAAGCAACAGAAGGTCCGCAAGTGGTTGTCGCGCCATCGGCGTTTTCACATCCACTTCACCCCGACCAGTTCGTCCTGGTTGAACCTGGTCGAGCGCTTTTTCGGCGAACTGACCCAAGATGTTATCAGGGATGGTAGTTTTACCAGCGTCAGGCAATTGGTCGAAGACATAGAAACCTATCTGGCTGAAAGGAACCTCGACCCCAAGCCTTACAGATGGAAGGCGAAGGGAGAGGAAATCCTGCGCAAGATCCAGCGCGCCAAACGTGCCTTGGCAAAGCAGACAGGGAAAACTAATTAATTTATGTTATTTATCGGACACCACACTAGTTCAAGGAAGTTCATCCAGCAGTTTGTATTTTGTATAGGCAAGGGCGGGGGATTTCACCGAGTTTATGAGGGAACGCGCTTCCCCGTAACGGCCCAGCTTAATCAGCACGCGGGCTCGGTGCAGGCGCACCGCCGAGATCTCCAGTAGCGCTTCCGGCGGCTCATCTCCCGCCGACCCGGGTTTTGGAACAGCGCCTGAATCATCGATACGGTCACCATAATACGAGCGAAAGCTATCCCATGCCGCCAATGCCCCCACCCAGCGGGGCGAGGATAAATCATAAAAAGACTCGGCATAGCGAAACCGCAGGTCCCGATTTTCGGGATCCAGCGTAGAAGCCTTCTCGAACGCCGCCAGCATGGTCGCGTCCAACTGCGTTTCCAGCATCATGCCCGACTTTACGAATTCCTCTCGATAGGTGTGCAGAAGAAGCCCGTACTGGTAATGGTAAACGGCGACATCCGGACTCAATTCCAAGGCCTCTTGAATATAGTAAACCGATTCTTCAAATTTTCCGGTCTCGGCATAGTAATTGGCCAATTGCTGTTTCACAACCGCCATCCCGCGATCCCGTTGATCGGCATTCATGAACATGAGGTGCGCCCTTTCGTCCTCACCAATCGCACGCAAAAACTTCCCGTAAAGAACGTAGCTCTCGATTTTCTCAGGATAATGCCTGACCAAGGTTTCATATTCGTCGGCCATGGCCTCGGCCTCTTCCTCGATGGCGCTCCACTCGCTTTCTTCACCTTGGTCACGCAACCTGGCCTCTAATGCCCCCTGCCTTTCGACCAGTTCCAAAAGCCTCTCCTCTACCGGACTTCCAACCTCCGGGACGAGTCTCCCGGCAGAAGCAGATTCCGGTTCTCTCAAGGTGGCCTTGCTGCAGGAAAGACTCAGGAGACAGGCGCCCAAAAATGCGCCGCCCAGGCACCCGGCTACGGCGTCAGGGAGCGCGCTCCGAATAGTATGCCCACTAAGTACACGAAAAGAAGCCCTTCTCATTCTCTGCGCTCGCGGCGGCCTCCGCGGTTCAATTTCTTCAAGGTTGACCTCCGCTATCCTCAAGTCCATCTGCTCGGCCGCGTCTACCTTGAAGGGATCGGAACCGATTCGCCGCATCCACGCATCCTCTCAATACATGGCGCAGGGGCCGCCGGGAACGCCGCACGTCCCGCAGGCCGGAAGCTCAGCCTGAGGTCCTGCTTCGTGGTTGCCGGCTGCGGGGGAAAATGTCGAAATCAGTTTATCCAACTGCCCACCGGCGCACCCCGGACAACGCGGCTCGGTCGAGCGATTGATGAGCACTTCGAAGGTACTCTGGCAATCGCGGCATCGATATTCGTATATAGGCATGAGGATTTCTTAGATTTCTTCTAGAGTTTAATCCTTCGTTCCAGGCAGGTCAATTACTCAAGGAAACCTCATCGAGTCGTCCAATCAGTTCAGGCCCATCATTTCGAGGATTGTTGACGGCCTGAGAGACCGCGTATCGAGTCAGGTGTTCTCTTGGGCAGGGGCACAGAAGGTGCGCCACATCGGCTGCCTCCTTCAAGTTTGAGTCGAGCCACCAGTCAAAGTCGTGCTCACCAATGATAACGGGCATGCGATTGTGGATAGGAGCTGTCACTTCATTAGGAGTTGTCGTCAAAATGGTGCACGATAGGAGGCTTCCACCGGCCGGTTCTTTCCACTGCTCCCAGAGACCCGCAAAGGCCAAGGTCTCACCCTCCGGATGGTGGAAGTATACAGGCTGTTTGTAGGTCCCCAACCGCTGCCATTCGTAGAATCCGGTCGCTGGAATCAAGCAGCGACGAAAGCGCATAGCCGCCCGGTATGCCGGGCGCTGAACGGCGGATTCCGACCGCGCATTGATCATCTTATAACCGCTCTTGCGGTCTTTAGCCCAAAACGGAACCAGACCCCAGTGACAGTCCATGGCCACGCGCTCACCCGAGCTCCTGGATACCCGAATCGCCGTTACCGCCTGGCTCGGGGCAATGTTGAACCTGGGCCTGAGGTCTTCAGGCAAATTCTTGACCAGAAACTTTCTGGCCAATTCCTCCTGCCTGGCAGTGAGACTGTAGCGCCCACACATCTTGCTGTTTTCTTTAGTGCCGCTATTTGCAACTACCCTCAACCTTATAAACCCCGCGATTGTAAAAACGCAACGCGATTACTGATTTTCGTCGACGCTCCACCCACAGGCCTCAGTGCGACTCCTCACCACTCTTTGGAGAAAGCACATTGCACGATGGTCCAGTTTCTGTCCCGGTAGAGATTGACGAAGCTGGCCACCCCGATTCCCGGATCCTCGTAGCGCGTAAAATAGCGCGCGACAAAAAGCTTAAATGAATACAGATTCTTCACCCAGCGCAGTCCCAGACCCAATTGATAGGATTCCAACGCCGGCGCCGCGCTCGAGAACAATAAGGCATCCTCGATCTCTCCGGTGTCGGAATAATAACGGCCCGAAAAGCTGAACAGCAAAGACGACGTGCAATCGAAATCAAGTCCGAAGGAGAAATAGTAGGCATCGAACTCGGGTTTCTCGAGCGCCCCGCCCAGCACCGCCCGCGCTACCCAGCGTCGGGTGAGGGCCCAGTTCAGGGAACCCTGGTAGGCAGACCTTATCTCCCGGTCGGTGGTATCGGTAATGATAAACTCGTTCAGCGATCGGATACGTGAGGTTAGCACGTTCTCAAAGGAAATTCTTCCGGTCCACGTATAGAGCGTCTCGGTGCCTCGAAACAACCCGTCGAAATCGATCTCGTAGCCGGGCGCGACATCATCTCGCGAAAACAGTGCCTGGAGCTGAATGAACCCGGATGACGGGATATACTCCCAACGGAGACCGGCAGACAGGTTGTACCCCCACGGGTCGGATTCCTCGTAATCCTCCAGGTTGCCGAACTGCTGCCTGTAGTATTCGTCGAGCCAAAGTGACCGATGATCGGTGTAACCATGATACACGCCCCCCGATGCGGTCACCTCCCATCGCTTGGAGAGGGATTGCAGCAACCCTAGCTGAAACCCCGTCCGGTCCTCGCTTCGCTGCCTTTCGATGCCAAACGGGTCGAAATCGGCCGGCGCGTAATCGAGCTGAAAATATCCGTAAGATACACTGAGATTGAGCCCACGTCGGCCCAGCCTCTGGCGGAAACCCAGCGCGCTTTCCACCAGCAAAATGTCGTTGCACCAGACGGTTTCCAGGTCGGCCTCGCCCCGCCATACTCCGGACCAATTCAGGCCACCCAACGCGCGTTTCTGGGCCCCCAGACTCAGCGGAATGAGCACCCAAGCAAGGGCGATTGCAGCTCCCTTCAATTCCGCATGCACGTTCCCTCAGACGTTTCCGTCCGGAGTTACCGGCAGGTGGCGCAACCGGCTGCCTGCGCACCTCCCGAAGCCGAAGCTCCCGGCTCGATTCGCGGCAACACCTTCGAACCGAAATCAAAAACTGGCGATTCCGAAAAAATCATGTTGGGTTTCGACACCATGGCCTGATCATAGGCAGGGACATGACTGCAGCCCGAAACAAGGCCGGCGAAACCCATCACAATCATGCATGATTGCCCTAAAGGTGCTCTCGATCTTTTATGTTCGCGCATAGATTCCACCCTCCTTCCGACCCGCTTTACGAATCTAGTGTAGATTACTTTGACCGAAATTAGAACCGTAAAACATCGGTTGTATTCCAATGAAATCACCCTGCCTGGGCGCACCAGCCGGGCTCATCGAAACCGAGCGGGCCAACAATGTCCACATCCGATCAAGAGCCGGAACCCGTCGAGTACCCTATTGACGGGGTCCTCGACCTCCATACCTTCAGGCCTTCCGAAATCAAGGACCTGATAAATGAATACCTCGAGATTTGCTCTCGCCAGGGCATCTACGAAGTTCGCATCGTACACGGGAAGGGAACCGGTACCCTGCGCGCGCTGGTCCATGCGGTCTTATCCCGGCACAGCCGTGTAACGGGCTTCCAACTGGCCGACGCCACGCGCGGCGGATGGGGCGCCACCCTCGTCCAACTTAAAGCATGAATTCCCGCATGGAACCTCGCCTTTACAGTTCAGTATGTCACTGTGTCCCGCTTTTGCCAGATTGTCCACTTGGGCCAAGAAAAGAGACATTATGTCGCCTTTGACAATTCCTCAGATTTATTAACTTATTAGTTATCAATTACTTAATGAACTCCCACAAATGGCATAGAGCCTGCACAGATGGATACCAGAAAGCAGACATCAACCATCAAACAAAGGAAAAACATAATGAAATTAATTCCCTATAGAAGTCGAAATGTTCCCGTTCTCCATAGCACTGACGGGTGGATCGACCGCCTCTTCAGTGAGTTTTGGGTAGACAGTCCACTCGGCACTCTTTCGGATGAAGGAAGGTTCAACTTCGGACCCTTCACCGGCTACCATGAAGATGGCGAGAACGTATACGTGGAAGTGGAGTTGCCCGGCGTTAAGAAGAAGGAGGTCAATCTGACCCTGGAAGGGAACCGCCTCACGGTTTCGGGTGAGCGCAAGGAGTCCTCGGATAAGGCCTCGCGCTCTTTCACGTTTCGTCGGCATGTTTCACTTCCTGAAACGATAGCTGGCGACAAGGCGAAAGCGGACCTGACTGACGGTATTCTTAAGATTACGTTTCCTAAAAAGGAGGAACAGAAGGGTCGCGTTATCGAGATCCATTGACGTCATAACCTAGCGGTTCGGATTGAACGACACCCTTAAAGAGCCTACTCCCCGCAGCAACGTTCTTCGCCAAGGCTTCGCCTGGTTAAGAGTTGCGGGGAATCTACGGCTTTTTACCCTTCGGGACCGGGTGTCGTCCTCCGAGGTCTTTTTGAGAAGCCTGCAGTCCCGACCTATCGGGACCGGGAATGATCAAGTTCAAGGGTACGACGCCTCTGGATCTGAATCGCAGACGATTACTTAAACGTGCAAAAAGCCGGGCCTTGGGCCCGGCTTTTTCATTGCTCAGGCACTTCGCGCTTCCATGGATAGAAACCCGGACCGTCTCCCAATATACGAGCTTGAGCGCGACTTTGTGGCCGGGCTGGCGCGCCACAACCGCATTATCGTTCAGACCCCTACCGGCTCGGGTAAATCTACCCAGATTCCGAAGATGCTGTTGGGCGCCGGCCACTCCGGTCAAATTGTCGTCCAGCAGCCCAGGCGCATAGCGGCCCGTATGTTGGCGCGCCGGGTAGCCTTCGAACAAGGCACCTCCGTCGGAAAAACGGTAGGTTACGAAGTGCGATTCGAGAAGGTCACCTCCGCAGCTACCCGTATTCGCTACGTAACCGAAGGCGTCCTCCTTCGCCAAATCCTGCGGGATCGGCAACTGCCCGGAATCGATGTGGTGATTTTCGACGAGTTTCACGAACGCCATCTCTTTACCGACGTAACCCTGGCGCTTTGTCTGCAGTTACAACGCCACCGCCGCTCCGATCTCACCGTCATTGTAATGTCGGCAACGCTTCCAGGAGATCGATTGCAAGCATTTCTCCACCCTTGTCTCCTGCTCCAGAGCCGGGGTCGTGAGTATCCGGTTGCCTGCGAGTACTCGGCCTCTGCCGGCAAAGGCAAACAGGAACCGGTCTGGAACCGCGCGGCCAATCACTGCCATCAGCTCATTAGGCAAAAGCGCGAGGGCGATATCCTCGTTTTTATGCCTGGCGCCTATGAAATCCGTCAAACCTTGAAGGCACTGGAGAATTTTGGCTCCATGAAGAGCGTTGACTGCCTGCCGCTTCACGGAGACCTCCCCCTCGAGGTCCAGGAAAAAGCGCTGCTTCCCCAACCAGGCAGAAAGATAGTAGTTGCGACCAACGT
Source organism: Opitutales bacterium (assembly GCA_963665345.2). Lineage (GTDB taxonomy): Bacteria > Verrucomicrobiota > Verrucomicrobiia > Opitutales > CAXXNP01. Next base: position 735,469 of record OY762281.2, on the reverse strand, counting down.
AGCCGAGACCTCTCTGACCATCAACGGAATCCGCATCGTCATCGATAGTGGGCTGGCGAAGGTCGCTGCCTATGATCCGCGCAGGGGGATAAACACGCTGCTGACTCAGAAAATCAGCCAGGCGTCCGCCGACCAGCGTGCCGGGCGCGCCGGGCGCACTGCACCGGGTCATTGCCTGCGCCTATGGGGCGCTCACGACCACGAAAACCGGCCCGTTTTCGAGATTCCCGAAATCCGTCGTCTCGATCTGGCTGAAATGGTGCTTTCTCTCAAGGCCGCGGGAATCGATGACCTCGAGCGTTTTCCATGGTTCGAACCTCCCCATCCCGCCTCTCTGGAGAAGTCTCATCAACTGCTTGCCGACCTCCGAGCAGTCGATTGCGAATCCCGCAACCTGACCGCCCTGGGCAGACGCATGGTGGTCTTTCCAATTCATCCACGTTACTCGCGTATGCTGGTTACAGCCAGCGACTTGGGCTGTCTCCCGGACATCGCGTTGATTGCCGCGCTGAGCCAGGGCCGTCCCCTTGTCCTGCCGATCAGGGAGCCCCGAAGAGCGCGGCGCAGGGATGAGCAACTCATGGACTCCTCCCTACCTCTATCCGATTTCTTTTACTATACCCGTGCCTGGGCCTGGGCTCAGGAAAATCGCTTCGACCCCGAGTTCTGTCGCGAATGGGGAATTCACCGCCACCAGGCTCTCCAGGCATTGCGGCTGGCAAAGCAATTTATTCACATGGCAAAAACGCACGGCCTCAATGTCCGGTCACAATCCCGGGATCCGGACCTTTTGCGTCGCTGCCTGCTATCCGCATTTTCCGACAACCTGGCGAAGCGCCTCGATCGCGCTACCCTGCGCTGCCAGATGACCCATAACCGACGAGCTACCCTGCGCCGCCACAGCGTGGCTAGAAACGCACCCTTGTTCGTTTCCGCAGATGTGGAAGAACGCCAGGCAGGTCGTGAGATTACCGTTCTTCTGGGACTCAATACCGAAGTCGAAGAATCCTGGTTGCAGGAGCTGTTTCCTTCCGATTTCCACGAGGAGGCCACCACCGAGTATGACCCCCGCGAGCGCCGCGTGCTTACTCGGATGAGCCGCCGCTTCAGAGATCTGGTGCTGGAGCAGCGGGAACTATCCGATCCGGAACCCGGCGCAGCCGCCGGCCTTCTCGCTCGTGAGGTGGCCAGCGGAAATCTCTCGCTCAAGTTCTGGGATCAGACGGTCGAATCCTGGATCAATCGAGTTAACTTTCTGGCTTGCCACTGCCCGGAGTTCAAAATTGCGGCCATAGCAGAGGACGAACGCATATTGATTCTGGAGCAGATCTGCTACGGCGCCTCGAGATACAATGAGATTCGCGGCCGCCCGGTGTTGCCCACGCTGCGAGCCTGGCTGAGTCCGGAGAACCGGTCCGCCCTCGACCGGTTCGCTCCGGAACGCTATCTGTGCCCATCCGGAAATCGCATCGCCATTCGATACCAAAGCGCCGAGCGGGCCGTTCTTGCGGCCACAATCCAGCAACTCTATGGCATGTCTAAACATCCAACGCTGGCAAAGGGCCGCTTCCCCCTACTCGTTGAGATACTCGCGCCCAATCGCAGGCCCGTTCAAATCACCCAGAGTCTCCCCGCGTTCTGGCACGAATCGTACCCCGCGATTCGAAAGCAACTGCAGGGCTGATATCCCAAGCACGAGTGGCGTTAGTGTGATGTTTTCCGGACTCACGGCCCGCCACCTTCATCGAAGTGCCGCAAGGTCTCTTCCAAAATTGCGAGGCCTGCTCGAACTCGCTCAACCGCACCGATCGCCTCCCTTCCACTGCCGTCGAACACGAGCACGTGGTCACCGATTCGGGCTCGCAGGACGTGGACCAGATGGCGGCTCTCAGCACCGTCGAGTTCAACCCGCTCAATGGCACCGGCAAGCGGCATTGCCAAGAAACATCGATGGCGCATAATTCAGCGACACCCTAAAAAAGCCTACACTCCGTAGCAACAGTCTCGAACCGTTTGCAAAAGTTCAAAAAAAACGCCGCGGATTTGACTCCGCGGCGCAACCCACTGTTAACAAACTATAAACCAAATTGAAACTATGCTCTCACTCTGCTTACCCCAATAAGTAAAAACTAGATTCAAAGGTATAGACGTAAGAATCCATTTCACGCACAGCCATCCCACAGGATGTGGTGAGACTCCCTTTCGGGCAGGGTTAAAAAAAGGTGGTCGGCGGCGGATTCCGACCAAAGAATCCGCAGTATGAAAAACATAACGCCGACGAAACACTACAGCAGCACCTTGCATCAGCTTTGTAAGCTCATCCCGTCGCATTTGACGGAAAAACTCGCCCGGGAGTACGGGGTCGATAAAAAGGCGCGCACCTTCACGCCATGGAGTCATGTGGTCAGTCTGCTCTTTGCGCAACTGACCCATGCCATCGGCCTTAACGAGGTCTGCGACACCCTGCGGCATCATGCGGCCAAGCTCAGGGCGATCAGGGGAGCGGTTGCACCGAGCCGAAACACTCTTTCGCATGCCAATAGGGAGCGCGACAGCGACATGATGGAGGCGTTGTTCTGGAAGGTGCTGGGGCATCTGCAAGAGCTTTCGCCGGGCTTTGGACCGGCCGGGCGCTACCGAGGCCTGCCCCGTCGCTTCAAACGGGCGATCCATGCGATCGATTCCACCACCATTGCCCTGGTGGCCAACTGCATGGACTGGGCCAAGCACCGTCGGCGCAAGGCCGCGGCGAAGATGCACCTGCGGCTCAACCTGCAAAGTTTTCTTCCCGGCTTTGCCGTCATTGAAGAAGCTTCCCATCACGACGGCACGCGGACCCTGGCCCTGTGCGCGGGGCTGCAGGCTGGAGAGATCGCGGTTTTCGACAAGGCTTACGTGCATTTTGCCAATCTTTTCCATTTGAGCGAACGCGGCATATTCTGGGTCACGCGCGCCAAAGACAACCTGCGCTGCCATGTTTGCCGCAAGCGCCTGCGCAAGCCTCAAGGACCTATCCTTCGGGATGACGAGGTCACCCTGAAGGTTCCCGCCTCCCGCCGGCAGTATCCCGGCAGGTTGCGCCGGATCGAAGCCGAAGTGGAAGTCAACGGCGAGTGGGTCGTCATGGTTTTCCTCACCAACAACATGGACTGGGCCCCTTCCAGTGTCTGCGCCCTCTACCGCTGCCGCTGGGGCATCGAGGTGTTTTTCAAGCAGATCAAGCAAACCTTCAAGGTCTGCGATTTTCTCGGGCATTCCAAGCAGGCCATCCGTTGGCAGCTGTGGGCCGCCCTGCTGCTGCTCGTTCTGCTCCGATACATTGCCTTTATCAGCCAGTGGCCGCACAGCTTCACCCGGTTGTTTACGCTCGTGCGCGGCGTGCTCTGGGACCGCTTCGGGCTTTTCGATCTGGCGGACTTCTATGGGACAGCACGAACCCGATATCGAATGTGTTCCCAGCCTCAACAGGCTTACCTGCCCGGTTTCTCCCCTTAGCTCTGTGGGACAGCATCCGTCCATATCAACCGTTTCCCCCCTGTTTTACATTTTGACTTTTTCCCAATATCAACCGCTATCCCGCTCCATCCCTCAGGCTTGCCTTCAGGGTTTAGGCCTTATGGGATGGCTGTGCATTTCGCGTTCAAAATTCGCCTGCCGGAAACCGCTGCTGGAAAATCTCAACATCGAACGATCACGATCAATGGTGCAATCTTAACGTGTTCCATAGGCTTCCAGATCGACATTCTATATGGTTTTGAGATACCCTGTCGGTAACCCATCCATCATCACCTGCAATCCTATGAAGCACATCCGCAAACTGATTCCAGGCGCCATCCTATTCTTGATCTGGATACCGCCACTCATCCTCACCGCTCAGTTTAGCGATGCCCCGGGGAGCGCTCGCTCCCCCATCATCACTATTGGTCTTTCCGGTGACACCATGCTGGCCAGAAAGGTAGAGGAGGCCATCAGCTTCAGGTCTTACCGATATCCATGGGGAGATATACTACCCGTCATACGGGCAACCGATATCAACTTTTTCAATCTGGCAACGACGCTGACCCTCAGCAACGAGGCTGCTGCCAAAGTCCTGAATTTCAAGGTTCAACCCGATCGTGTGAAGACGTTGCAGGAGGCTCGAATTCAAGTTTGCTCGCTGGCTAATGATCACATTCTCGACTATTCGCAATCAGGGCTGCGCGACACCATTGCGACACTCGACGCTGCCCGGATTCGCCATGCCGGGGCCGGGCACGACATCGCGCAGGCGGCCCGGCCGCTCAAGATTAATCAGAACGGCATCCGCCTGGGGTTTGTTTCCATCTCCATCAACGACCCAGAGTGGTCTGCCGGTCCGACCCAAGGCGGAACTTTTCACGTCTCCGTGGACGAGCCCTTTGCTCTATTCGACCAACTGAGCATGCTCGATCTGGACAACGACTTGCTAATTGTCTCTGTGCATTGGGGATCACCGATGCGAGAGATGCCGGAAGAATCCGTCGTGACGTTCGCTCATTCGCTGGTGGAGGCCGGTGCCGATATTATTCATGGGCACGGCGCACGGCTGTTTCAAGGAGTGGAGATATACCAGGATCGCATGATACTTTACGACACCGGGAGCATAATCGACGACTTTGAAGCTTCCCCCACTCTTCGCAATGATCTATGTTTTTTCGTGCGAGCTCAAGTCGACAGGAAAGGACTCCGAAGGGTGGAGTTCGTGCCCGTCTATAAATCCAAACAGCAAGTCAACCGTGCACAAGGAGATGCCTTTCGCATGGGCGTCCGGAACCTGCTGAAACGATCGGAGCCGTTCAAAACCCAATTCCTTGTGGAACCCGATCAACTGGTTCTGGCGCCGGATGCGTTTGGGCGCTGGGACATCTGACGGGGCCTAAGTAATTTCACCAGTAAATTTACGACAATCACCACATACCCTGTCCAGACACATTGCGGTAGATTATCCTCAACTTAACCGAATATTGAGGAACTTAGCGAAAGTCTGGAACATGAAATATGAAAATCCCGTCTTGGCCGTTCTGGGAATCTCACTGCTATTGGCAGCCTTGGTCTCCCTCCTGCTGGAGAGTTTTCTGGTTTCAGCGGGCCTGTTCGGCCTGCAGATACTGTGCGTATCACTGGCACGGAGCTATGGCGTGGCGCCGGTTGGATAGCTATGACGCTTACTCTCACTGGTTTCACTCCCTCCGCGAGAAGCTGTCGGAGAAACGTTATGCTGCCTGAAGATTCAGCACAGCTGGAATCGCTTTCCCCCACCGGGCGGGACTCCCAGGAATTTCGGGAAATGCGTGTTATCGTCGTCGATGACGAAAACGACCTGAAGGAAGTGGTGGGGCTTTTACTGGAAAGCCAAGGTTACGCTGTCACTTTAGCATCGTCGGGTCGGGAAGCCCTTTCGGTGTGGGAAGAGAAACAAGGCAGGTTTGCGCTGCTGATTACCGATCTTCTCATGCCTGATATGGACGGATTGCAGCTGACCGCCGAAGTGCTCGATCGTCACCAAGGCTGCAAGGTTATCGTTATGAGCGCTTATGTTCGTGCGGTTATGGAAGAGCGCCTTCATCAAGTTGGACTTGAACCCCAAGACGTTTCTTTCATTCAGAAACCATTCCCTTCCCATAAACTCTTTGCTCTCGTTCAGACATGTTTAGATACCTGATTCCCGGCTGTTCCTTAATTTACCTGACCGTGCTGGCAACCGGTTGCGTCACCGTCACGGAAAACACCGTGCCCAGTTCAACCGTTTCCTCGGCGACGGCGTGGCGGGCCGCGCGTAGCGTGGAGCGACAGGGCGACGATCGTCTCGCCGGCCGGGGCGCCGGAACTTCCATGGCTCCTATATACGGGAGTGCGACCGTGCTCATAATCAGTTCTCTTCCTTATGAGCAACTCGAGCCCGGCATGCATGTTGCTTACCGCAACCGCAGAGGACAGCAGGTCGTCCACCGAATCCTCTACCGGCACGCCGGCAGCTGGGTTGCGGAGGGAGTGAATAATCCGGGACACGACGAGGATCTCGTCACGCCGGCCTCCTTCATCGGTGTCGTTTACGGCGTTTTCAATACGGCTCCGCCGTCGTAAGACGACTATTTCACAACGCATTCGCCCCAAATTACCGAACACCCCACCTCCGCAGGGCTTTTTCTTTCTTAGCACATTAGATGATGATTTGGATGGCTTTATGGATGTTTTGGGCAAAGTGGTCACATAGGTGAGGGGTGTATCTGTAGCCCAACCTAGACTTCAGTGAGATAACAAATTGCCGGCATGCAGCCAGGATACGGGCGGCTCGGTGATTGCGTATCATACATCGATCTTCGTCAAAATACCGATCGCGGGGGTAATGGCTACCGTTCTCGATGCTCCAATGGTTACGTATCTTGCCCATCATGGCGGAGGGGGAGAGCTGCTGTGCAGAATGGCTGCACAGATAGAAGGATCGCTCACAGTAGGATTGTTGGGCCCGGCTGCGGCTGCCGGAACGTTCAACGCAGGCGGCTTGGCGGGCATGGGGTAAGCCCAGCGAGGATGCCTCCACCGGTAGCACAGCGATCTGCCATTGGGTAAGGCGGCCGTGCTCGTTTTCGACTACCGGTTGCGAAAAAAGGGGGTGGGGCCGAAACTTTTGCGCAGGTAAGTGTGAACCAAAGGCTGATTGTCTTTAATCTGCACAATATAATCAGCCTGCAGTTCGGAAACGATGGGCTGGAGAGTTTGGAACTGAGCATGCATGGCGTCGAAGGTAATGGTGGAATCGACCATGCAGGGAAGTTTACCCAGCAGCTCTCTGGCCGCGGTGATCTCGTTGGTCTTTTGCTCGGTCAGGGTCTGGGCCAGCGTTTCGTGGCTGTGATGGTCCAGTGCGGAGACCAAATGAGCAGCTTTGCCGGTGGCTGTGGCGGTGCCTTTGAGGGTTTTGCCGTCGATGGCCAGATCGCGAGGGAGGGAACCTTCCTGTTGGGCGATAAAGCCGGTGATGAGCTCATCAAAAGCTTCGTCGTCAATACGATGCAGCAGACGGTAAAACACTGAATAGCAAGGAGCTTGGTAACGGCCGCTACGAGGATTTTTCCACGAACGCAAGGCGCGCAACTGAGTTTGATTGAGGCTTTGGGCCAGCCGCACGATGCCAGCGAGGTTCTGTTTGCCGCACAGGGTGCCCAAAACAATCATGCTCAACACCGTAGCCAAACGATAGCGGGTGCCGTTGCTGCGCCGTGGGTCGTGCAAGCGGTGGAAACGTTTCCAGAGGGTCTCCATCTGGTCGACTTTAAGCACCACAGCGTGAGAACTGGAGGTGTCTTTGAGGGCATTTTGGTAGGGGTGTCCGAGCCGCTCGCAAGAGCTCAGCAGGACGCGCGCCCGGGGGTGCAGGGGTTTTACCCAAAGCTGCTTGGGCTTGTCGTGGCGTTCATAGAAATCCTCCCGCACGCGGGTGCGCCCGTAGCCCGCGGTGTATCCTGCCGGCTCCCATCCGGCCGCTTTATAGCTGGTGCCCCGGAAGCGTTCGGGATCGACAAAGCTCTCCGCCAGCAAGGGCTCATAGCCGAAGCGTTCACGCCAGTCCTGGGCTAAGCGGCGGGTGCACATGCTCAGCGTTTTGGAGGCGAGGTTGGGAAGGTCCACTCCGGCCAATATCAGAAAGCGTCGGTTCTGCACCACCAGCTTGAGCCGTTCGTGCCGCCGAGCGGCATCCCAGCCGATCCACTCGTCACGATCCTTCAAACGTAGTGACGCAGATATTCATTGAAACGATCCAGCTCTTTGTCTTCGATCTGACGCAGGGTCAGACGAGTCAGAGAGGGTTCCTGCGGCGTATTTTTTGATTTCATCCCATCGTCGCATAGCCTGATTCCTCTGACTTGTCTACCCTTTTTTTGTAAATCCTTGTTCCTCTGGATCTTCCCACTTAGGAGGATTTACCCCTGCCCACCTCCGGCTGTGACGAGAAGGGGTCTCGCCATCTTTATTAGATTGGATTACCATTCGGCCCGTTGCTGTTTCCCCGATCATAATGACTCCTGGACTTTGATGCCCTATCGAGAACGTCACTACTACTGGAAATGGAGGCTTCGGTCCTCGCCGGAGGAACTCTGGCCGTTGCTCACGGACACCAATCGCTTTAACCGTGATACCGGCCTGCCCAAGGTCATCACCGAAAGGGTGGACGAGAAAAATCCCAATGTCCGCCTGATGCGATTTCGCTATCTCGGAATAACAATTCGATGGGAAGAATTTCCCTTCAACTGGACAAAGCCCAACTCATTCGGCGTTCTGCGACGCTACCACTCCGGTCCTCTGCACAGTGTCCGCATGGCCAGCCGGCTGGAACCCGACGACTCCGGCAGTACCGTGCTCCATTATGAAGTGTGGGCTTGCCCACGGAATCTCCTGGGGGCCTTCCTCATACCGCTTCAAATTGGATTTGTCAGTCGGCGCGCATTCGGGCGAGCTTTCACGCGCTACGACCAGCTGGCGAGTCGCAGCACGCCCATTCGGGTGCACGAATCGACCTCACCCGGGCGGTTTTCGCGCGGCGCCAGGGCACGCCAGGCCAAGATCACGGATTCGCTGCTCGCGGCCGGGGTGGATGCCTCGCTTGCGGAACGCCTCTTTCAGTTCGTGGAAAAAAGCGACGACCTCAGCCTCATGAGAATACGGCCCTACCACCTCGCCGACCTCTGGCAAGCAAGCCGATCGGCTGTGCTGGACGGGTTCCTTTACGCCACGCGGTTGGGGCTGTTTGATTTCCGCTGGGAGATTCTCTGCCCACTCTGTCGAGGCGCCAAACAAACTGTAGACCATCTCGACGGCCTTAACCGGAAAACACACTGTGATACCTGCAATATAAGCTTCTCCAGCAATTTTGAAAAGGGAGTCGAACTGGTCTTTGCTCCCAATCCCACCATCCGTCACGTCGAAAGCAGCGAATTCTGCATCGGAGGCCCACAGGTGACACCGCACATTGTGGCCCAGCGAACCATGGCAGAGGAACAGGCATGGACAGTTCCTATGGCCGAGCCCCCCCGGGCGTTATCGTATCCGGGCCTCTCAACAGGAAGGCTTTCAACTTCTCACTCTCGACGAATCCGGTCCCTCCGACAATGAGTGCGCCTTCACCTCAGAGGGTTGGTCTTCCGCGGATCTCCGTCTTCGCCCGCCTGGCAATATCTGCCTGCGCAACGATTCAGATCAAACACATCTGTTCCTGATCGAACAGGTTTCATGGATGGACGACGCGCTGTTCGCGGCTGATGTCACGACCCGCCAGACATTTCGCGACCTCTTCGCAACCGAAGTATTGCGACCCAGCGAGAAGGTTTCGGTAGGGGCACTTACTCTGGTGTTTACTGACCTGAAGGACTCCACCCGCCTCTATCAGCATATTGGCGATGCTCCCGCCTTTGGGTTGGTGATGAGCCACTTCGACGTCGTGCGCCGGCATATCGCAAAAAACGAGGGCGCCCTGATCAAGACAATGGGGGACGCCGTCATGGCGGCCTTTCGGCGCCCGATCGGTGCACTCCAGGCTTTCCTGGGCGCGCAACAGGAACTCTCTCGGCCCACCGGCGACCGGGGGCCCCTGCCCCTAAAAGTAGGCATACATCTGGGTCCCTGTATCGCAATCAATCAGGACGATCGGCTGGATTACTTCGGTACTACGGTCAATTTCGGGGCGCGTCTGGAGGGGCCAGTCCACAGGCAGCGATATTGTCCTTTCACAGGCCGTCTACGATGACCCGGAAGTGCGCTCCTTTCTTCAGAGAGAAACATCCCATCTCACCGTTCTCGAAGATGTGGCATCCCTGAAAGGGTTCGACGAAGGCAGCATACCCATAAAGCGAATCAGCATTGAGCGTGTGTCAGTCTCCGAATCGGACCTAAGGTTCGGGCCTGAAGACCCCCTTTTGACAAATTGAGAACAAAATCAACGCAAATCGGGCCGAAAACCGAGAAAATGAAGAGAAATCTGTTGAGCCCTGGAGCTGATTCTGATGTAATATAGGGGTTTTACCCCGTAAGGCGGGGTAGGCGATTAACCCAGCCGATTTCAATCCGTTCCTTCACTAGCACCTTATGTCCAACCATTATAGGAAATCCTTCGTCGGTCCATCCGCCTTCCCCAAAAGTAAACGCGCGTCAGCCCTGATGACTGTGCTCATACTATGCTCAGGCCTGCTCATGGTCTTGTCTTCCTCGCTTCATCGGGGAGTTACGGAAAAGGGAATTAATCACCGTCACTTGCTCAGGCACGAAGCCAAAAATGCAGCCGAATCGATCTGCGAATATGGCTTCGCCGAGCTGGTTCGCCGGTTCACCACGCAGACGTCTTTCCCAGTGGATGAATTGAGACCAAACAACAATCCTCTGTTGGTTCCGTTGACGTTCTCCAGCTTCTTTGGCAACACCGGCGTCAATCTAGGCTATTCGGAAGTTCATGGGGGCCAGATTCCCGGCGGCCATTGGGCGTTCGTCAACCCCAACGACCCGGCCAACGCCTTCGATCCTCTCAAGGGCCGCCGGGTGTTCGCCCGGAACGTGGAGGTTTACTCCAAGGCACGAGTAGATTCGCACCGCTTTGACGCCCACGTCTATGCCCACACGGTGCAGAAAATTCAAGTCCGCGATGCACCATTATTCGGGCACGCCATTTTTTACAACATGGATTTCGAGATCTTCCCGGGTGCCGACATGGACGTTCGCGGTCCCGTCCATTCCAACGAAGACGCTTACTTCATGGCTAGAAAGACGCTGCGCTTTCACGAAGGGTTCACTTCGGCGGGAGACGTTTTCCATGGGAGCAAGAAAACAGGCAAACACAAGCAGAAGGGAAATGTACGCTTGAAGGATGCCGGCGGCGTATTCCAGGATATGTACAATGGTAGCGGCAGTAAGAGTGACGATTCCAGTTGGCTTGATTCTCGCGATGCGGCTTGGCGATCGAAGTCCGCCCAGCGGTGGGATGGCAACTTCCAGGACTCCGCTCATGGGGTAAACAAGCTGAACCCAATGGGGCTGGACGACTATGTTCCCGACGATCCTTTTACAGCGGGTAGCGAACTTCAGAATCACGCCTATTCGATTATCGAGTCCCTGCTTCCCGCGGGCCACGCCGACAGGAAATCGGATTTGGCCCGCAAGGAGAAATACGCTTACAAGGCCGGGCTCATTCTACGCGTCAGCGAAAACGCCGCCAAAACTTCCGGCTTCGAAATCAAGGCCTATAAGTACCTCTGCGAGAATACCGACGATCCCAATAGCCTCCCCGTTATCGATGTCGTAACCGGGAATCCGGTGGAGATTGAAGTGACTCTTCCGGACAACCTCATCGGGGATGCGAATTCCGATTTCAACGATATCGAAATCAGCGGCGAACCTGAGGTCTACAGCGAAAACGGTTCCAGCCAAGTCATCGGAGGGATGTTCGACCATCGCGAAGACGTGCGCCAAACCATGGTCAGCATCGACGTCGATACGCTACGCAAATACGTCGATGACACCCACCACGATAACAGCGACCCCGCGGACCTGACCGGTGATTACTGGAACAATGAATACGACCCCACCAAGGATTGGAATGGCGTCGTTTACGTCGAGTTTCCTAGCGAGGCCAATTCCGGTGGTCGTGCCGATAAGATAGTGCGGGCCAAAAGCTATATCGATAGCGGTGACGGACTGAAACGCGTGCTGGCGCTTCAGACCATCGACGCCGACAAGATGCCGAGCCCCACCTTTACTTCCGAGAAGGGTCTTGGCCTTGCCACCAACGCCCCTGTTTACATGGTCGGAAACTTCAACGCCGATGGCGACAGCGCCACCGGCAGCGCCACTGCTATCGAGGCCGGCGAAGAGCCCGCCTCCGTAGCCTGTGATGCCTTGACCGTATTGTCCACTAGCTGGCCCATCAATCGCATGTACAGCAATCAGAACGGCACGACTAATCGAAAGGCGACCTACAGCGAGATTTCTGCTGCTATCCTGTCGGGGATCAAGCCTGCTATTCCGGACGACCCCGTTACCGGTACGCCGTCTACCGAGATAAGCGGAGGGGCGCACAACTTTCCACGGTTCCTAGAAGATTGGAAGACTAGAACCCTAACCCTGCGTGGATCTCTCGTGTCCCTGTTCGAAAGCGAGGTGCATGAGCGGGCCATGCCGACGAACTTCAGCCACTACTACAGAGCGCCCAAACGCGACTGGGGATTCAACGATAATTTTAGGAACGGCGTATATCCACCCGGGTCCCCCAACGCGCGAACCTTTCGTCGCATCGATTTCCGCGATCTGAACATGACCGAATACAAGGACGCCGTTGATAACCTCTGGGCCGGCATTTGATCCTGCGGCGAGCCGGGGAGCGAGGAGTCCGTGTTGATTCCCGGGGAAATTAAGCTATAACACGGATCGGTCGAAAAGGACCGACATGAGATATTGTCGGGGAACCCTCATTTCATTCCCCGGGAAGTTTCACCCTTTCCTCTCGCCTCTTCGCCGATGTCCATGAATCGCCTCCCTCGTTGCCGAGCCAAAAACAAGCAAAGCTAATTTTGCCTACGTTGTGCAGCAGGGCGTGCAGCAAAAATGGCAGAGACCTTGTAAAGGAATTGTAAGCACTCGGCTCCGCCTCGGGTAAAGATCGGTTTAGAATCTGGCTTGAGGGCGGGTGGACAATTTCGGCAGACACGCCTCAAGAGGCACCCGGGCACCCGAATGCTCGGCTTTTTTGAATGCCAGTTCTGAGTATATCCTTGCTGATGGAGCCCGAAATCAGCCTTTTCGATAATCATGGTGATCCCCTATATCGTTTTCAAACAAGGATTTATAAACTTACTCGAGGTTTTCAGCAGTTACTGCAATGCGCCGCCGCTAAGGTGGGTGGGCGCATACAATGCGTATTTTGCTGAAGTTTCACAAGCTCCCGCCGACCTTTAATTTGGACAAGGACTCGTGTCCCTCCACCTGAACCCGCGTCGCATGCCCTTTATACAGCCCACTTTAATCACCCTGCCACCTTCCCCAGGCGAATGGTGTAAAATCGAAATCGATATTAGGGGAAACACCCTATTTCTATCGCAAGGTATGCCAGTTCATGGGATACTATTAGCATAACTTAAAACCGATGTTTATGACTACAAAACCATCATTTTTCAAGGGACGCGCGGGTTCCCTTTCCAAAAAAGGCTCGGCGCTTATGCCCGTGCTGATCATTGGAACGGGGCTCATTACGGTATTGACCTCGTCGCTCCAGCACGGAGTCACCGAGAAGAACATCAACCACCGCCATCATCTGCGGCAACAAGCAAAGAATGCGGCCGAATCCATTGTACTGCACGGCTCCAAGAAAACCGGTGGCCACACGCAGAACGGGAAGGTCTATATCAAGGACGGCGGAGGCGTGAAGCGGGCCATGTATAACGGTACCGGAGATAAGAGCAACAACAGCAGCTGGCTGGACCACCGTGACCCGGACTGGCGCTCAAAGGCGGCCCAGCGCTGGGACGGGAATCTGCAGGACACCGATCACGGCGTGCCCTACCTGAATCCTCTGGGCATTGATAAGTATGTGCCGGACGATCCCTTTACTCCTGCGAACGAACTCCGCAACTATGCTTATACGGTAATAGAACCCCTGCTGCCCACCGGTCATCCCGACCGCAAGGACGATGCCTATCGCGACGAAAAATACGACTTCAAAGCAGGTTTGATTCTACGCGTCAGCGAAAACGCCGCCAAAACTTCCGGCTTCGAAATCAAGGCCTATAAGTACCTCCGCGAGAATACCAACGATCCCAATAGCCTCCCCGTTATCGATGTCGTAACCGGGAATCCGGTGGAGATTGAAGTGACTCTTCCGGACGACCTCATCGGGGATGCGGATTCCGATTTCAACGATATCGAAATCAGCGGCGAACCTGAGGTCTACAGCAAAAACGGTTCCAGCCAAGTCATCGGAGGGATGTTCGACCATCGCGAAGACGTGCGCCAAAACATGGTCAGCATCGACGTCAATACGCTACGCAAATACGTCGATGACACCCACCCCGATAACAGCGACCCCGCGGACCTGACCGGTGATTACTGGAACAATGAATACGACCCCACCAAGGATTGGAATGGCGTCGTTTACGTCGAGTTTCCCAGCGAGGCCAATTCCGGTGGTCGTGCCGATAAGATAGTGCGGGCCAAAAGCTATATCGATAGCGGTGACGGACTGAAACGCGTGCTGGCGCTTCAGACCATCGACGCCGAAAAGTTGCCCACACCGACCTATGCTGCCAACAATGGCCTTTCCATCGCCACCAATGCCCCGCTCTACATAGTGGGCAACTTCAATGCCGACGGCGTCGCCCACACGAATGACGCCACCGCCCCCGAAGCCGGCGAACCGCCCGCCTCCGTTGCCGCCGATTCAGTCACAGTTCTCTCCAACAAGTGGGACAACAACCGCAAGTTCAGCAAACAAAACAACAAAAATAATCGGATTGCCGATTACACCGAGGTTTCGACGGCAATTCTCGCCGGGTTGAAGCCCGCCATTCCAAATGATCCGGGCACCGGGGCCTCATCCGGCTGGATAAGTGGCGGCGCCCATAACTTCCCCCGCTTTCTGGAAAAGTGGAGTAACAAGGAACTCACTATTCGAGGTTCCCTGGTAGCGCTCTTCGAAAGCGAAGTACACGAAAAGGCCATGCCCACGAATTTCGGTCATTACTACAGCCCGCCGAAGCGGGACTGGGGATTCCACGACGATTTCCGCTCCGGAAACTATCCTCCGGGTTCGCCCAACGCTCGTACTTTCCGCCGAATTCAATTTCACGATCTGACAGCCGAGGAATACGACTATGAAATAGAAAATATATGGACAGGAAGCTAATCCAAGCCTAGGGTTCGCGTCCTCCATTCACAAAGCCGCCTCCTACCTACGGGCGGCTTTGCCATTGGGGAGTCCGAAAATTCGAACCATGAACTTTCGCTATCGCGTTCCGCCGACGGCCTGGCTCTGCCTCTCGGTTCCGCTGATGATTTTCGTAGCGTTTTCGCAGCCCGAGGCACTGGAATCCGCCGAGGGAAAGCCCCCGGACGAAGAGTTGCCGGTCTACGACGGCCCCCTTTTCGAGAAACCCAATACGCCCCGACCGCCCTTCCTGGCCCGCGTCAACCGCACTGACATCGACGGCCTCGTAGGCGAGGACTTTCGGCTCGAATGCCCCGGATTCACCATCGTCATGCCTGTGCCCGCTCGGTGGTCCCGGCAATGGGATTCAGCCTCCTCGGTCAGTTTTTATTTCCGGGGGGATCGTCGCGTCACGTTTTCACTGAGTCTCTACGGCATGGAAGAATTCATTCCCGATATTGAACCTGAATCCATCAAGGGCTATCTCGAATGGCTCCGTCTCAAGTACCCTGAACTAATCGAGTTCCACAACGACGATGGAGAATTCCTGCCCATGGGCCAGTCGACACGTCCCCTTGACCGAAAGAATCGGGTTCTGATCTACAGTATCGCCAAGCCTGAAGGTAAGAGTAAAAAGGTGACGATTTTCTATGAATATTTCCTGGAAACGCGAGGATGGATACTGACTTGCCTGTTAAAGGGTCCTGAAGAGGTTGTCAAAAATGTCAGGAAAGACTTCGGGTACATTTTCTTCACCGCTTATATAGACGAGGGCTGACGTCTGGGCCGTGTGCACCTTCGCCGCCCTTGTTTTCCGGTTGACCCGGGGCCGCAACGGCCTGAATAAGAGGTCTTATCAAAAGCATAATCCGTTGTCTTTGTGAACGCCGCCTTTCGCAATCGCCTGTTGGCCGGTGAGGTTCTCCTCGGTACCCTGGTCTCTCTGCCCTCCGCCGAACTTGTCGAAATCCTGGCCAATTTGGACTACGACTGGCTATTCCTGGACGCCGAGCACGGAACCTTTGGCCACCAGGATTACCTCAATCTGCTCCAAGGCGCCGGCCGCAGAACCCCTTGTCTGATTCGGGTCCTAGCTGCCGATGAGACTTCTATTAAGCGGGCCCTCGATGCCGGCGCCGCGGGGATTATCGTGCCCCAGGTAAATTCAAAGGAAATTGCTGAGCAGGTGGTAAACTTTGCCCGCTATTCCCCTACCGGACGGCGCGGAGTCGGAATTTCACGAGCTCATCTCTATGGCCTTGAGTTCCAAGATTACATCGCCTCGGCCAACGATGCTGTGACCGTCGTCGTTCAGGCCGAGCATATCCATGCCGTGGACCAGATCGCCGACATCGTCAGCGTTAAGGGAATCGACGGCGTCATGATTGGGCCTTACGATCTTTCCGCCTCCATGAACCTCATGGGCCAGATCGAACATCCACGGGTTGTAGAAGCCTTGGGCAAAGTCAGGGAAACGTGTCAGAGGGCCGGCATGCCCCTCGGGATTTTCGGGCTCTCAGCGCAAGCTGTCAGGCCCTATATCGAACAAGGCTACACGCTGATCACGGCTGGAACCGACACCGTTTTATTCGCCTCGGCCGCCCAAGAGCTTTTGCGGGAACTTCGGGACGTTTCCCCTCAACCGTGAAATACGATCACCTTGATCGCGTCGCCAAGCCTATCTCCCGCATCGTGCAGGGCACCCATCATGCTTCGGGAAGAGGAGGAAGACTGGGCCTTTAAACTCCTTGACGGGGTCTTCGAGCAGGGAGTCAATACTTTCGACAGCGCCCATGGCTATGGGGAAGGTCAATGCGAACGCGTCCTGGGCAGGTGGATCGAATCCCGCGGCCTTCGCGATGACGTGGTTATCCTGACCAAGGGGTCTCACCATAACCGCGATCGCAAACGTGTCACACCCTTCGATATTACGTCTGACCTCCACGATTCCCTGGCCCGCTGTCGAACGGACTACATAGACATTTATGTGCTTCATCGCGACGATCCCGGTGTACCTGTCGGCCCCATTGTGGAGATCTTGAACGAACACCGCGCCGCCGGCCTTATCCACTGCTTCGGCGGCTCAAACTGGAACCCCCGGCGCATTCAGGAAGCTAACGCCTACGCAAAGCAACAGCATCTCGAGCCTTTCACCGTCAGTAGTCCCAACTTCAGCCTGGCTGAGCAAATCGAGGCCCCCTGGCCGGATTGCATCACCATCAGTGGTCCCCAGAGCGAGGATGCACGTCGTTGGTATCAGCAGCAGCAAATGCCTCTGTTCACCTGGTCAAGCTTGGCCCAGGGCTTCTTTTCCGGCCGCTTTACCAGGGAGACTTTTGCAACATACAAAGGAAATCTTCCCGATTCCTGCATCAAGGCCTATTGCCACGAACCTAACTTCCAGCGGCTTGATCGCGCCCACCAGCTCGCCGCCGATAAGGGAGTCACCGTTCCCCAGATCGCACTGGCCTTTACGATGAGCCACCCGTTGAACGTCTTTGCCCTGATCGGCGTTTTTCACCCTGATGAATGCAAAGCCAATATCGAGGCCCTGGACCTCATGCTTACGGCCGAGGAGCGGGAATGGCTAGACCTTAGGCGTGAGACCCGTTAGGCGCAGGTAGCTTTTTCGAGGATTTCGCTCGCTAAATTCATCCTTAACGACACCAATAGAGAGAAATAGATTATGAGCCTGGCAGATCAGAATTGCATTCCCTGTCGCGGGGGAGTACCACCGCTCGAACCCGCCAAAATCGAGGAGCTGCTCGAGCAACTGGATGAAGGTTGGACGTTGAACCGTAAAGGGCATCTGGAACGGACCTATCCTTTCAAGGATTTTCTCGCAGCCATGGTGTTTGCCAACGCCGTCGGCGATGTCGCCGAGACCGAGGGACACCACCCCGATCTCCATGTCGGTTGGGGAAAATGCGGAGTAGAGATTTGGACACACAAGATCAACGGTCTGACCGCGAGCGACTTCTTTCTGGCCGCCAAAGCTGATCGCACGTTTAACTCGGTATAGTGCCGCTTCCGACACTAGCTCACTATGCTTGCTCGCTTTCGCCGCGGTTCACTTCTTCCGCCTTTTCTGCTGGCATTGCTCGAAGTACGGTTAATCCTTTCCAATCGCCCCCTATCATCTGTCGCGGTCCCGTTTTTCGACCCGAACTAAGTACTCGAACTCGTAAATACGGTAACGTATGTGGGAACGCCATTGGGGGTAGTACAAGGCGCTTGGGATTTGTGAGAGACACCTTGAGCGGCTGTTTCACCAGCAATTCGGCAAGAGCCCAAGGCCTCTGCCGAATTCGCTGGATAGGCAGACAGCGGAGGCCTGAAGGCAACTACATAATCGACCTGCTTTCGACTCGCACTGCGGCTTCCGCCGGCTCGGCCAGGTACACCTCCTTCAAGATCAGCCTCGATTGCGCATCGGTGGGATCGGTGCAGGCAGCGAATTCCTCCTCGTTGGTCAGGCCATCACCGTCCGGGTCCAAAGCCCTGTCGTTCGCTCCTGGGTCTAGTGCACGCCGCACAGTGGCGTATTTCAACTCCCACCAATCGGGCAGCTTGTCGTTCTCCGATAGCTCCCTTTATCCTGGCTCCAGGATGAGCAATTCGAGAGCATTCCGGGCATCAGGGAAGAAACGAGAAATCAGTGCTTCACGCTCCGTGTCGACGCCCTCGACCGCTTCAAGTACGTAGAAGGCCCGGAGTATTCGTTCTAGGACGGTGGTAGATCGTGTTCCGCATACAAGAAGGCCTGTTCGACCAGACCAAACCTGCCTCCCTCGGCCTGTCACCCATTCAGGGCGACCACGCGATGCTCTACAAGGCTTCAGAGCACAATTACAGGTTCTGCCATCACCCCAGCCTCGCCGTCTTCAAAAACCACCTCTTCTGCTGCTGGTCAAATGGCCTGACTGGCGAAGACGAGCCAGACCAACGCATTCTGCTCAGCTCCACTGCTGACAGACGGTCATGGTCCGAGCCAACCGTGCTGGCCCGTTCAGACGCAGACAACGGTGCGCTCGTCGCATCCGGCTTCCACGGCACTGGCAACGGGCTCGTCTGCTACTTCAGCACAACCTGCGGCGACAACTTTCACGAAGACGTTCACCTGAGCGCTATCACGTCGTCAGACGGCATCTCTTGGAGCGACCCCGCGCGCATCACCTCGGGATTCTTCATCGAAGGCCCGCGAAAGCTCTCTAACGGCCGACTCCTACTCGGAGGCGAATACGTCGGCAACAGTAGAACCACCGATGGCCTGCGCATGCGGCTGCTCTATTCTGACGAGCCTGACGGCCTATCGGGTTGGCAGGAAGCATCAATCGCTCCATCAAACCCGGAGGACTTCCAGTACACCGAGCCAAACATGGCCATCCGCCCCGATGGGATCCCGGTGATCGGATTCCGAAGCCAGATGGGATATCTCTTCGCCAGCACCACCGACGATAACGGCGCTACATGGTCGACACCCCGGAAGACCAACTTCCCGGACTCCACATCACGATTCTTTTTGCGGGCGCTGCCCAACGGTCAGACCATCATAATCAACAACCCCAGCGCGATTCAGTACGACCGAACCGTCCTGGCCCTCTCAACCAGCGATGACGGTATTGAGTTCAACAGGTCGGCCACACTGCGCAACGACCCTGCAACCCGGGACTTTGGCGGCAACCACAAAGTCGACGGCTGGCAGTACCCCAACGCCCTCGTCTGGAACGAAACGCTCTTCGTCGCCTATTCCATCAACAAAGAAGACATCGCCGTAACCCGAATCTCCATGGAATCTCTTCAGGCGTAAAAAGAAACGCTTTGGTAAGGGGGCAATCTCAGCGGCAAGAATCATCATGCAATTCAGGTGGGTTGCGCGGATCCAGGTGGCTCCCCGGCACGACCCAGGTGGCTCCCCGGCACGACCCAGGTGGCGCCGTTTTCCGGTGAAAACTCCGACAGCATCCACAACGCCGTGATACCCATGGTTACATTGGGAAAGGGCATCATGACAGCGCCGGCTTGTTCGCGGTCCGTCAGGTCATGGGGCAAATCCGAATGATAGCCACGCGGATACGATTTCATCTCCCCAGCAGGTCGCGTCTTGAATTCGGTCTGCGCAATTCGAAGGTGCGGGTCCAGCAGCGCTTTGACAATGTCGACGACCCGATCATCGGCGAAATATCTCGCCAGTTCGGGAACATAGGCCACCGCGGTTGTGCCCCTGAATGACATTCTCGCGCAGCGCCTCAACGCGATCATAAGGAAGCACGCCCTCGACCATGCACCAGCCCTCCCGCTTTAGCTGCGAGACGCAGGAACAAATAACCTCAGATACCGACATGGTCTTAGTTTCTCTCAAGGGTTGTCCACGATCCGATGTGTCGTTGCCGTTGCCCTGGCCGCCGATATTGGCTGGGGCATGTCGCCTGCCTGAATCCAGACCTCAGGGTCAACCTCTTTTAACCGGGTAGATTATTTTCTCTTATCTGCACTATCTGCGTTTTCTGCGTTTTCTGCGTTATTGGATTACGTCTGAACGGCTCAGGTTGCGACCCACGTGAAACGTCCAGGAATCGCGCTTCCTTTGCGCGTCTCTGCCACGCCCAGTAATCCGGTTATTCGGGGCGGTATGGTAATATCGTTGACAGCATATGGTAATACCCGTACGCTGTGTACGTTGGGTACGGCCGAACCGAAAGCGAAAGACAGCCCATTGAATGCAGTCTCCGAGACCTTCTTGACTCTCGGCAACGGGTTTAATGCGGACTGCGCATGTTTAAAGGAGTCCGTGCTTTCGGAGCAGCTGTCCTACAATCTTAAGAGTTTCCTAGCGAATTCATCCAACTCAATTGTACCTAAGAATGGGCGCCGATGACCAGCTAACTGGCTCCGGTCGACTTTTTCGCTGCAAGTGTCGACCCAATGCATAAAAAACTGACTTATCGCCATGCCTGGATACAGGGCAATGGGGACCTCTCCAGAATTGAAAAGCTCAAGAGTTAAGCACCCAGTGAAACCAGGGTGCACACCCGTAGCCGTCGCAATGCTAAGTCCCCGCCGACCCCAAGAGGAACGTGAGGTAACGTAGCCTGCAATATTTCTCGGAAGTCGTATCCATTCAAGAGTGATGCCCAATACAAAGGCTCGCGGATGAAGCACGAATTTGTCGCCGAATCTCACATAATGAAGCTTCGTCAATGCTTCAGCTGTTAGGGACTCTGATACTGTTGGTCCGACGTCCAGAATCGGAGCGCGAGAAGGTCGTAGCATCGCAAACCAGCATCCTAGACGTAAGTCCATCGATGCTGACCCAGACCTTTTAAACTCCTCAATCTTCGGACATGGCGTGATTACCAGCGGATCGCTTGGCGGTTCACGGCTCTCAATTAAATAAGCAATCCGGTCTGCCTTTAGGATCATGGTAAATCATTGAGTTTCGACTCGATCTCAAGAATCTCTACACTCTTGAGAATAACCTCGCGAAGATTCGCTAACCGCCTTTCGTTATTAGTCGGATCCGCAAAGAAGTCCTGATCGAGCCAACCTTTCCAAGCTGCATTTAGGATATTAGCCGACCCTCCCGAATTCTCCGCGGGCACCATCAAAGTGAGATTTTCACAGCACTTTTCTACCAAAGATTCATCACTTTGTTGGATTTTAGATCTATCAACTATTTTGTCAGCTTCTGCCAGCAAGTCACGAACCATCCGATCACGAACGGCATCCGCAAGCGTAAGAAGACGCATTTCTTTTGGAAACTCTGGACCTGGTTCTTCTTGATTCTCGAAATGTTCATCATAATCCTTCGAAACAGCGTAACCGAAAGTCCCACTTGCATCGACCAAGTACCGAGCACGGTCTTTGTTGTTTGGATAGAATGGACTTCTCCCTCCCTTCCGTTGCGGCGCAATAAGATAGGCAAATGCATATAGGAAACTCTCTCCGAAGATACGTAATCCGAAAAAATCACAGAAAGTCTCCTCGCATTGACGAAACGTGCGGGCTTCCAAGTCACTCGCGCCAAGAGATCCGTTCCAATATCTTCCTCCTTACATCCACCAAAATAGGATTTGAGGTCGCTCCATTTCTGTTTGATCTCTTCGATGATGTCGCTCTCAATTTTCCGTAGCATCCTCGCAGCAAACCCATGTTGAGGCCATACAGTGTGCCCAGAATGGCGCTCGGATAAGGCGCTTATCGGGTGATTTTTGTTGAATAATAAGCTCGCTAAATAGACGTTATTGAGGCATCGTGTTTGTATGCATAAAACACTATACTTCAAAGGTTTCAACCGCCTCTTTGGACGAGCTAAAAAGTCTGCCGCGCGGACCCTTAAAGAACGATTCGATGAGATACGGGGGCGCGCCCCGGGTCAACTGCATTCGTTGTTTAGCGAAGCGGTGGAAGCGGAAAAAATCGCCGGTGCCAACGGCTGCCGCGAGCGGCTCTTTCCGGCCGATGTGACCTTCTGGGGCATGCTCGGACAGGTGTTTCGCGGTGGCACTCTGCGCGATGCGGTGCGAGAAATACAGGCCTCGGTTTGCGCGGCCGATGGGGAGCGGGACCTAGGCAACAGCACCGGCAGTTACAGCGATGCGCGCCAGCGCTTGCCACAGGACAGTGTGGATGCGGTACATGGGCGGGTCTGTGAGAAGATGATGTCGTCGGGAGGGTTGCTGGGAGGGCGGCGCGTCATGGTCGTGGACGGCACCTCGGTGCAACTGGAAGACACCCCAGCCAATCAAGAGGAGTATTGCCAACCCGCCGGGCAGAAACCCGGTTGCGGGTTTCCGGTGATGCAGATAGTGGCTCTGTTCAATCTGGGCAGCAGTGCGCTGGAGCGGTTTTCGTTCAGTCCCCACAGCGCCCACGAAGGCGGCATGTTCGATGTCGAACTGAGGGAGCATTTGCAGGCCGGCGACGTGCTGCTGGGCGACCGTTTGTATGGTTCCTACCTGCGTTTTGCGGCCTTGGCGGCCCGGGGCGTGGATGTGGTGACGCGACTGAACGGCTCGCGTGGCTGGCCTAAGGGGATGCGTGGCGACGATGTCACGGTGCAGTGGAGGCGGCCTGCGCCAAGCGCCCGCCCACCCCATGTCACACAGCCGGAATGGGAAGCGCTGCCGGCCACGATCGCGGTGCGCTATGTGCGCTACCGCATCGAAATTCCCGGTTTTCGCACCCGTCACATCAGGGTGGTTACCACGCTGCTGGAGGCGCCGGCAAAAGAACTGGCGCAACTGTACATGCGACGCTGGGAGATCGAGTTGTCCTTCGATGACATCAAAACCACCATGGGTATGGATTTTATCCGCGCCAGGTCTCCGGCCATGGCGGTGAAAATGGTCACCATGTATGCGATCGCCTACAACCTGGTTCGACTGTTGATGCAACAGGCCGCCCGCGCCACCGGCTGCCATACCTCCGCGGGGCACTCGATGCGCCTGTCTTTCAAGGGCGCGCTGGACGCTACCTTGCGCTTCGCCGCCGAAATGGCGCAAGCCAGCCGCAAGCAATGGCACAGCCTGCGACACAAATTGTTGCGCACGATCGCTGGCGACTGCCTGCCCAGGCGTCTCGATCGCTTCGAACCCAGGGTTGTCAAACGACGACCAAAACCGTTTCCCCGAATGACGGTGCCGCGCGCCGTTTTGAAGCAGCGGATCCTCGCAAATCATGCCCGCTTTCAGGCGTCGACATGAGCCTTATCCGAGTGGCATTCGGGTGTGTCCAAGTTCGTGACCTGCCAATGGAGAAAGAAATGGACTAGATGATTCGGTAGCTGGAAGACCTATTAACACATACCCCGGGAGATACTTGTAACCAATGTAGTTGAATGGAGAAAAGTACCACTCGGATGAAATTATAAGCCTCGTATCCTCACCTAGAACTTTCCGTGAAAGCCGCAACATTGGTCCGTACATCTCGAACGAGTTTCGTACATTGGTCGATCGCAACAGGAAGCCAAGCAAATCGATAGATTCCTTGAGATCATCGAAAGCGTTTCTGCATACTAACTCCAACGCGTCGGTGTCAGTATTTTCCGACACTGCTGCTAATAGATCTCGGTGCGTCTCGAAAAATAACTTAGTTTCCGTTAATGCTTGCTTACTGTTAGGGTATGCGAATTCGGATCCCTCAAGCTGGCGAATTTCCCGCAGAACGGCATCGACTTGCTCGCGAACGCTAAGCAGGACAAAATCGTCCATGCGATTTACCTTCTGTGCCGATTTATATGAGCTTCTTGCTTCAAGGAGGCACGGTGCGAAAGTAAACTGTTTCCGGATGCGACACAGAAACGCCGAAATCGTATGAGATGTGACATTCCCTTTCCTTCAGATGCAGATTCCATTTCCGTCACAATCTCTTGTGCATGTTTAATCACGTCTTCCACCGTTCGGAGACTTCCATTCCCTTCGATGCTCATCAAGGCGTTACTGAAGACGTCAAGTGTATTTGCATCGAGCCAAACCTGTTGTGCACCACCCGGTTCGACGTTATGATGGAGTGAGGCATGGAGAAAACGTACAAACTTCCCAGTTGCCTCAAACTTCATCGCCACACCTCGGGCCGCATTATCTAATTCAATAGCGGCTTTGGAGACCGTTACAGACAATTGTGGGTCTGATAGTCGCAAATTGGGAATATCTTCAGCAGTTACATACTCGTTCATTAAACGACCTCCTGACGATTAGCTTTGAGAGCTAAATTAAACGTTTTCCCTTCAGTAGAGCGACAATTTCACTTCGATCTTTTTCTGTATAGTACCGCCAACCGCGGCCATCACGCTTTGCGGTTGGGATCTTGCCATCCGACTCATATCTGATAAGCGTAGATTTGCTCAATTCAGTAGCGTTAGCAATGTCAGTAATCCTGAGACGTTTGGGCATTTCAACTGTAGCAACGGTATCAAGCTTTCCAACGGTATTAAGACATTTATCGTCCGCGGCACGCACGGCCCCCCGATGTGCTAAGCGCAGGAAGCTGCTAGGACAAGGGAGCTCGGCACCAAAACCTTGCGAGATTGGCGCGTCCAATGCCCAAGCAGTTTGCGTAATGATCAACATCTGTCTTATCCGTGATCTCAATTTTTCATACTAAATGGTGCATCTGGAGCATGTTCGGAATTCGAAAGCATCGCGTCATAGCAGAAAAGGCGTCCCTCACTCTTTATCTCTAAGGATGAGCTGTCTATGACTGTTACATCACCATACCGGCTATGGATGATCTCGTATGCCTGCTGATTTAGTAATATTCGTCCAGCTGGAGCTCCGCCCAGCCTACATGCGTATACGACTGGTTCACCAACAACGGTCAAAGCACCTGCTATCCGAACCAGGTGAACATCGCCGTAATCAATCCCTGTTCCCAAGCCTACATCAAGCAGCACTGCCTTGAAAGAGGACCGGTGTTCTTCGTATCGATTCTGAAATGCTGCATTGGCCAGGCTGGAGGCACGCAAAGCAAAATACCCAGCATCCGGACCAGTGAAAAATTCGGGGAAGAAAGCGAGTATGCCATCGCCGGTAAACTTATCGACTACTGCCCAGTTTTCCTTAAAGATCTGGACAAGGTACGCTGCACAAATCAGTGATAAATGCAGCGAAATCCTGCGGGGAGCGCGCTTTCAGCATGAGCTCAGTTGAGCGGCGAATATCAGCTGACACAACAAATGCTTTGACTGCCGAACCAGAGGTGAATCGATCGAGCAGCTCCCTATCGGATAAAAGCACTTCGTGTGTGTCTTCACTAACGCTATCAAGAATATAATTCAATGAGCTCTTTCGATTGAGTTCCTCGATGAACTCGTCATGCTTTTGGATCAGCGCTTTCTTCTCTTCGTCGCTCGTGGAATGCTTCTCAATCGCTTCTTCTTGATCGCGTGCTATGTCCTTTAAATCCTGGATCTGGGTGGAAAGAGCCCGGCGCACTGGCGTGTCAGGATCTATGATATTCCCAAATCGATCATAGGAGAGTGAGGAAAACAGTCCTAAGGGATGGTCTCCAGGTGAAAAGCTTTTGGCCACGAATTTGGGGGTCCTAACTGGAATGAGGTTTACTAATTCTCTTGCTGATACGGTGGGGCCCTGCGACGGGTTTCATAGATTTTGGCACCGATGGAAAAACTGGTTCAGCTAGGTCTTCTTGCCCCCGTTCTCTCTCTTCGCTAGGCATTGTGGATAAAATTTGGGTGTAGCGCATTATCTTCTTGGCCTCTCCAGGCCAGATTCTCTGATATGAAGATTACTCCTGTCAATGCAGCTAGTTCTTGACATGATGTACGCAACTGGCACAGGAACGCCGAAGAATGAAAGCAGGGCGCTTGTCTGGTTTCACCGAGCAGCGCGAAACGGGAACACTATCACCGTAGGCTGGCGATCGCCCGAAACTGGGGTGTAGCTATCAACTGGTTCCTGAAAACCGCTCAGAGCTCTGACGCGATTGCTCAAAACATCGTAGGAAGGATGCTCCTGCACGGTGAGGGCACGGAAGTCGACAGGCCAGAGGCAATTGAGTGGCTCAGCAAGGCGGCGGACCAGGGGCACAAGGAAGCTCAGGAGATGCTCGAGGTGTTGATACAGTTATGAGGAACAGGACGATGAGCTATCTTCCCCGATCCAGAAAATAAATGCTTGGATTAACGCGTAGAAGCCATCGAGGATTATCCCCTACACGCGGTTCCTATTGTGGGCGAAAATACCGCCGTCTCACAGTTACGAAAGCAGCAACAAGGCCAAATACGAGAGGCGCGATCGCAGGACCTGGAATAACCTCGCTCTGACTGAATGAATATGAGCTGAGGAATGAGGCGTCGGGCATTTCCTGGCTCAGATTCAGACCGCCGCCGAAACCTAATGTGATTACCGAATTGGGAGCCGCGCCGTTGTTGAACAGTACCGAACGGTAGTCCTGCGTAGTGTTTGAGCTGTCGATATCAACGTCAGCGGTAAACGAGAATGTCGCGCCCGGCTCGAAGCCGAAGGAGAACGAGAAGTCGACCAGGTCGGAGCGGATGCCCCCACTAAGATTCGTGTCAGGGGAATTCAACGTGAAGCTGATCCCCGGTGCAGACGTAACCGTTCCGGTGTCAAAGTTCCTGCTGGTGTCGCCTATGGTCATGCTGAAGCTTTCGATATTCGCCGTATCGGAAGAATTCGTGAGAGCGAAGGTCGGAATATTTGTGCTCCCAAAGACATCGAGAACGTACCCGATAGCCTGCGCGTTGGCCGACAGCGGGAACGCCGTTAGAATGAAAATGTTCAAGACGAATCTCACAGGAAACCTCCCTAGAACTTACTGTCTGGGTCGGGGATTGTCAATTGGTTTGCCGAACTCATATCCAGTACTCCTCGCAATGCCTTGCTACGGCGATTGATAACGATGGGGGATTGTCTCGGATTGCAGAAGTTACAGGACCGGTTGGGGTCACCTGTCAACCAGCGAAACTTGAACCTTCAGAAATGCTGACAGCCTTTTCCCACCCCAGCCAGACCCACCCTGCCACCCGAAAACGCCTTCAGGACAAAGGAGCAATCTCATTTCGGGGATTCTGACTGCGAAGGAGTGCTACAGGACCGGTCATAGAGGGTGGGGCTACCGGTTCGCCGGTTTGATCGGGCCGTGAAGCTGCGCTGAGGGGGAAGACTCGATTCCCTCCCCTGTCCAACTGTGGCCGGCCCAGACGGGCCCGGTTTTTCCGCGATGAATTCGCGAGAGGAAACGTTGTAACCTTCTGCGAAAAAGTCGATAGCACTTAATAAGGAGACCTCCTCACAATAGGTGCGGAGTTCCGGACTGACCACGTAACTTTACGAAGAGGAAAACAACGATGCCTTCGACGCAGAAGGCAATCCGATCCCAAAAGAACCTGGGAATAAACAAAAGGAGTCGATTCGCATGAAATCAAGGCCATCACTACTTCGCAAAACGAACCCAAAAACCTATGCAGCAACCCTCTCCCTGGTCTTCATTGCCTGCGCCCTCGGTGGTCCTGATCTGGATGCTCAAGGAGTCATAAGTACACAACCTGAAGACGTTACCATCAAGTCCGGTGAGGCGGCTGTTGTGACGGTGGGGATCTCCGGGGATCCTTTTGCGGTCCAAATCTACCGGATCGTCCCCCCTGACTCCCCGGAACTCTTCGGGGAACTCAGGTCGGTTTTTAATGTTTGGACGCTGCCCGCATCCGAGCGACGAAGATACGTCGATGAAATCCCTCCCAATCGCTACTGGGACGGCCAACCCATTAAGATCAAGGAAGGCGTCATTTTCGAAACCACGTCCTTTTATATCATTATCTGTAAATTCGCCAACCCTGGACTCGGCGACTGCGCCATAACCCGAACCTTCACCGTGTTCGTAGAGGACGCAGAAGAACTGACCGCACAGAACCTCTTTCCTAATGCAACCGAACTGGGCGACGGCTGGTCGTTCTCCGGTTGGTTCGGTTCCTTCAACACCGGGTTCTTTCCCTGGATATTCCATGCCGAGCACAACTGGATGTATATCGGGGAAGACAGCAGTCCAGATGAGTTCTACCTGTTCGACCAAAGTTCCGACCAGTGGCTCTACACAACGGCCGAGACTTACCCGAATCTCTACAGCTTCTCCCGCAATTCGTGGGTATTTTACTTCGATGGGACTTCCGGACCGCGAGAGTTTGTCGATCTGAAATCCAACGACTTCTTTACAATGCCGTGAGGCGCGTCACCGGCGACACCGGGTTAGGCCCTCTTCATTTTATCTGGAAGCTCAGAAGGGGTTCCGGGGCGTGGCGGAAGGGTATTGAAGGGAGTGTGAGCGATGCATAATCACGGCCAGAAGGTGGCTACTACCCTCGGTTCGCTATTGACGTAGGCTCGAGGGCAGGCCACCCTCTTGACCGCAGGGGGAGGACGGACGATGCAGGCACTGAGCCAATCGCAAGTGGACGGCTACCGAAGCAGTGGGTACCTACACTTGCCCGGGATACTGCAGCGGGCGGACTTGCACCCCATGCGACGCGCCATCGAGGAGGCCGTGGACGAACATGCCCGGGCCTTGTACGAGCAGGGGAAGGTCCCGTCGCTCTACCAGGACCTGAGCTTCGAACGTCGCCTGGTGGTCCTTTATGATCACGCGGAGATTGGAGTGCGCTCCTGGAACTTCCTGGAGCAGACGTACGCTTCCCGAGAGCTGTTCCAGCTCCTCTGCCACGAGAAGCTGCTGGACATCATCGAATGCCTGCTGGGACCTGAAATCGCGTGGCCGGGGAGCATTGTAGCACGGACGAATCTGCCGCAAACGGAGATCACGACGTTTCCCTGGCATCAGGATAGCCAGTACTACGGCGAGCAGACACGCCACACGCAGGTCATCACTGTTTGGATGCCGCTGGTGGATGTCGATGAGCGCAACGGCTGCCTACAGCTCATACCGGGCAGCCACACATGGGGGTTGCTCGAGGGGAAGCGCGGGGCGGACAAGAATGTCCGTACCAAAGAGGATGTGGAGAAACGTGGTGCCCCCGTCACTGTAGCGATGCGCGTGGGTGATGTTTTGCTCTTCAGCAATCTCACCTTCCATGCCAACAAGCCCAACACGACTGACGCGGTGCGGTGGAGCATGGACGTTCGATACCTCGTACCGGCCGAAGCAGGGTCACTGACTGAGCAAGAGCAGCAGGCTTACGACACCCTCTACACCCACAACCGGATGCGGCCCGTTACCGTTCGCAGCAGGGACCCGCGGAGAGTCGTGCCCTGGGAGCAGCTCAGAGCCGCCTCCGCTCTCTGACGCCCGGCGCCCGTGCGCCATGGGGGGCCCGTGCGCAAGTGCGCCGGTAGGGTGTGGCTCATGGCATCATCAGACCGCCGCTCACGTGGATCGTCTGCCCGGTAACGAAACAGCCGGAGTCGGCGGCGAAGAACAGCACCGCCTCGGCGATATCCTCGGGGTATCCTCTCCTATTCAACGGGACGGAGATACCGAGCGCGACCTTTCCCTGCAGTTTCATCGGTGACTCATCTCCTCCCGGTGGGCCTCGTGAT
Organism: Opitutales bacterium; assembly: GCA_963665345.2. Lineage (GTDB taxonomy): Bacteria > Verrucomicrobiota > Verrucomicrobiia > Opitutales > CAXXNP01. Next base: position 705,520 of record OY762281.2, on the reverse strand, counting down.
TGATAAGAAATCGCTTTTCGGGTGGCCGGGACACGCACCTGTTGCGGCCAGCCTGAAACAGCGTTTTCATGGTCAGAACGATGCCTCGACGGGGATGAGAAGACAAGGGTGAAGAGTGAGCCTGCCGGTGGGGGCTCCAGGGCAGTTCCGGAACCCCCACCGGCGGCTTTAACGAGCCGGAAACCGAGAGGTGCACGCCTCCTTAATACTGCCGGGAAGTTCAATAGGGGTCCGGGGCGAGTGGTCATTCCGGTACATGTATTTCCAAACCGGGCGCTACTGCGATCCAGCTTCCCCCTCTCACCTGACATGAGGAAATCCTCGGAAAACTTGATAATTCAGTAGGCCCAACGGGGGATTTCTTGGACCTACATCTTGCGGGGAAGGCGAATTCCACTCCGGCAAAGCTGCCTGTTTTCCAGCTAAGAACGTCTTCTCAGAATAGTCGGAATGCACCAGAAGTGCACCATGCAAAGTTTTATTCGCTAACGTAATATAGATGTAACTACTTGATTATCAAGTAGTGGGCCCTGCAGGATTGGCTCGCTTCGCTCGGGGCTGCGCCCTCCCCCTTTGGGGGCCCCATCTCCGCTCGCTTTCGCTCGCTGCGTCAAATCCAGGTTCTCATCCCTGGTGCCCACCACTTTTCACAAGTAGTGGGCCCTGCAGGATTCGAACCTGCGACCAAGGGATTATGAGTCCCTCTCTTTTATGCTTGAAAAAGTTCTGAAATGTTCTATTATGTTGCTGATAATTAATTGGTTATCAGTCATATGCAAGATAAATCTGGCAGCAATTTAGAACTTATCCGAACAGGTGAGAACCGAAAAAGTGGCTCAGAAATGGCTCAGAAGAAGCGATTTCCCAAGACCCATCTCAAGTACTGGGAAGGCCGCCTGGAGAAAAGAAGCTATTCTAGTAATGGCATAAAAACTGAGATTCCCGAGTGGCATATCCGGCTGGCATCGGGGGGCAGGCGACAATACTTCAACCTGGAAACCAGCAACAAGGAAGCGGCAGCACAAAAGGCGCGAAAGATCTGGACCTACCTGCAGGCAAACGGCTTCGATGCCACCCTGGCTGAATTCAAGCCGTCCGCCTCAGCGACCGTTCAGCGAAAGGAGGATTGCACCGTTGGTGAATTCCTTACCGAAGTGTCTGCAAAGTCCGGTCTGCGAGCCAAGACCTTCGAGGAGTACGCAAAGCGATTTCGGCAGCTCGTTTCAGAGATTCACTCCATCGATACTGGCACCGAGAAATATGATTATGTCAATGGTGGCCGTGAGAGGTGGCGCATGAGGATCGATTCAGTGCGTCTCAAGGCGATCACTCCTTCGCGCATCCAGAAATGGAAACTCTCCTATCTTGCGAAGGCGGGGCACGACCCTTTGAAGCTGAAGGCGAAACGGGTTACTCTGAACAAAATTTTGAGGAACGCCAAGGCGCTCTTCTCGCCAAAGGTTCGGCGATTTCTAGAAGTCGAATTACCCCAACCCCTACCCTTCGACGGCATCGACTTCGAAAAGGAAGGATCTCTCCGGTATCATTCCGAGATTAAGCCTGAACTGCTGATAGTATCGGCGAGGAATGAACTGGCAGTTCAAATTCCTTCGGGAATCGATGAAACGAAACTCAAGCGATCCAAGGAGGACCTTGCGAAGGCAAGACATTCGGGGGCGAGCAAGCAAGCCCTCAAGAAGCTGAGAAGGAGCGTCTACGAAGTCCAGCATGCCATCGAATTCGCCAAGTCTAAGAACGAGCAATACAAGATCCTGCTCTTGGCGCTACTAGCAGGGCTGAGAAGAAAGGAAATTGACCTCTTGGAATGGAGGAGCATCGACTTTGAAAGGCACGTTATCCGGATTGAACCAACTCGATACTTCCAGCCTAAGACCGAGGATTCTGGAGGAGAGATCGAGGTTGATGGGGAGCTCGTTGAAGCCCTGCGAGGGTATTACCCAGAAGCCAGGGACATCTTTGTTATCAACTCGGAAGTGCCCCCTAACCCGGCAGCAACCTACGAGCACTACCGCTGCGAAAGAGATTTCGACCGCTTGACTAAGTGGCTTCGTTCAAAAGGAATCACGGCCAACAATCCGCTTCACGCCCTTCGGAAAGAGTTTGGAAGCATCATCAACGCCAAAGCGGGGATATTTGAGGCAAGCAGGCTTCTGCGCCACTCAAGCACCCAAGTCACAGAGCGGCACTATCTCGATAGCCGGCGAAGAATCACAACGGGGCTAGGACATTTCCTATGCGACAGCGGACCAGTGAGAGTGCACTCAGCCGAAGATGGAGCGGTTAGTAATCTCGGTAGCAGGATGGCCGACTAAGAAAAGGATCAATCCTATGGAACACGACCCCTTAAAGCAGCACTCAGAGGAGAATCAAAATCAGATCAAACGGTGCGAAGATCATTTCTCCGATCTGAAGGAACGGCTTCGACAGAGCCTAGTGTACTCGGTAGATCCTGCCGCTTCGCGTGTTCTTCCATCTGAGCTATTGTCGTTTACTGCCATCACAGTCGAGTTTCTCAATGCCCTCGCGGAGAAAGCGGTTCGTGAAAAGAAGGAGAACCCCCAGGCGTTTGAGAGGTTTGCAAATCTGGTGCATTCCACGCCTATATGGCCCGGAATGCTCTCTCCAATCAAAGCGATTCAAGAGAGATATCAAAGCATCTACAAAGCCCTTGAATTGGGGAAGATGTTCAACCTAAAGAACAAAAAGGGCTTTGGCCTCCCAAAACTATGGGCGTTCCGCCTAATTGCCGAGATAGGGGCTATTGATCCTCTCGTCTCCCTTTTGATGAAGCCTAGCCCCTCGACCCCGTTTGATCGCAATCATACCGAAGTCTGGAAACAACTGGTTGGGGAGAAGCTAGATCGGAGTTACGGGATTAAGTCGATCCGCGTGAAGGCCATTCAAAAGCATCTGGAGAATTCCAGCCTGAACGAAAGTCAGAAAGCGCACTTCATCGTTCTGAATGAAAAGATTACATCCAAGGGCAGCGAAGATGAACCGCCCTGTATTCTAAGTGAGCCAGGGGTCGAAGATTACTGCTGGGACAAACTAAAAAAGGTGCACCAAAAACCCAGGGGTCTTTATGGGGTGCTCAGGCGAAAGATTCTGGATGAAGTCGAAGGTCTCTTGCGAAAGACGAGCCCTTCGTAACGTCTAACTTTATAGCACTTTCTCCGTTAGCAAGAAGAGTTGATTAATCTCAGTCCGAATTGTTTCGTTAGGCTTAAAACCGTACTGTTTTATACCCATGAGAGACACGAAAGCACGCACCCATACATCCATCAGCCCAGCCCTCGCCGGTAGAGAAACCACGCTTTTGAGCCGTCGGCAGGTGGCGAGGCTGCTAGGCGTCCACACCGAAACCATCAAGCGGTATCAGCGTCGCGGTCTTTTGCCCGCCATTGTCCTGAACAGCCGCTTAGTCCGCTACGAACGAATAGCGGTTGAAAAACTCTTGGCAGGAGGACGTGTTGGATGAGTTCAAAAAAAGCGGCCCCCTCCCATAAAGGCAATGGCGGGGACCGGATAAACATCTCAAAACTGATACATGAAGCTAAGAGGCTATACGTTGATAGTCAAGTAGATTCGGATATTCTTGGTCATCTACCATCGGGTGTTCTGGACAAGATTTGTCTCCTCTCAACGCATAGCATCAGGGCGCTCGCAGCTCCACCCGAGAAGTATAATAGCCAGCGTGAACTTTTCCGGGACGCCGCTCGCCTACATCAGGCGGGCCTCTTTGATTCAGAGATTGAGGCAGTATTGCGCACGCGTTTTGTCGACTACTATCGAGTAATTTCAACCCGTGAATTTGACCGGGCAATCGGGAACAGTAAGGCCTGTCCTCCGCAAATATCGCGATCAGAGCCGACGTGGCCGAGACCGAACCCCGGAAGGATTGCCGATATTCGCCGGAACGGCATTTCCCTGGAAGGCCTCAAGCAACTGTTCCCGGCGAAACTCGGAACGCACGGGCCAAGCACAGAGGGCATCATCGACGCGCTGTTTCCGGGGAAACCTTGGCTTTGCTGCGGGGCGTCAACGTCTCAATTTGCAACGTTGCGCCGTGAGGAATGGAGAGGCCAACTCTCCGGCCTTCAATTCATCGTGCCCTCGCCGATGTCAAAGAAGTGGGGCTGCACAAAGGACACCCCGCCCAAGCGTTCCCAACATACTTTAGGCAACACCGGGCCGCGTCACTACCTCGTCATCGAATTCGATCAAGGGACCTTCGACAATCAAGCTGCCATTCTGTGGCACCTCCATCAGAGGACTGCCCATGATCCGCTGATTCTAGCCGTAATGAGTGGCGGAAAGAGCCTTCACGGATGGTTTCGCTGCCAGGGAATTTCAGAGGCCCGTCTACGCGGGTTTACGCGGTACACCGCGACCCTTGGGGCCGATCCGACAACCTGGACTCGCTCGCAGTTTGTCCGAATGCCGGATGGACTACGCAGCAACGGCGAGAGGCAGGAAGTCGTGTTCTTCAACCCGAGGGGCTTGCCCGATGAATAAGGCAAACGACCAGCCATCTGGCCAGGGGCGGCAACCGGGTAGCAAAAAAGTAGATTCGTTGGAGGAGGGCCACGACTCGAACGCCAATCAGCATGAGTTTCAGGGCGATGAATTCAGGGCGTTCTACGACGGGGAGAGAAAAGACTACATGATTCCGAATGCTCATGGGGGCTGGATCAGAGTTAATGAAACCTCGCTCAAGCTTCATCTGAGGAAACTAGGGGTCTCTCGGAAAATCGACAATGCATCGGGACTAAGTGAGATTGACCAAGCTTTGATCCACATACGGACTAAGTGTGATATTGCCTACGCGGGCAGACTAGCAGGTCATGATTCCGGTCTCCACTTAATCGAGACCAATTCCGTGCTGGTCACAGAATCGCCGACGCTCATAAAGCCAAAACTCGGCAAATGGCCCACTCTTTCAGCCATGATGGAGGGCATGTTCAACGACGGCGACTTTGACCAACGCCCAATTCTGTGGGGATGGCTAAAGGTCGCCATTGAATCGTTGCGCGCGCACGACCCACGACCTGGGCAAGCGCTCGCCTTGGCAGGGCCCCCTGATAGCGGCAAATCACTCGTTCAAAACTTGATCACCGATCTCCTTGGGGGTCGATCCGCAAAACCATACCAGTACATGAAGGCAGCAACCACCTTCAACAAAGACCTATTTGAGGCAGAGCACCTGATGCTCGATGATGAAGTTCCAAGCATAGATCTACGGGCCCGCCGGAGATTCGGCACTAACATCAAGAATATCACTGTTAACGAAGTACAGAGATGTCATGCCAAACACCAAAACGCCATCTCACTGAAGCCATTTTGGAGGCTTACCATCTCTACAAACGATGAACCTGAGAATCTAATGGTCCTGCCACCGATGGATGATTCGATAAAGGACAAGATCATCCTCCTCAAGGTTCATAAACAGTCGATGCCCATGCCTACTGAAAGCTTGGAGGAATGGCGAAAATTCAAGAACACTCTCCTAGCCGAACTTCCCGCTTTTGCTCACTTCCTTCTTGGTTGGGAGATTCCGTCAGAGCTTCGTAGCAAGCGATTCGGAATTAAGCACTATCATGATCCCACGCTTCTGCGTGCATTGAATGCGTTGGCTCCAGAGAGTCAGTTGCTCTCTATCATCGACGATACCTTGTTCAAGCATGCAATGCCTGCACCATTTAAGGGCTCGGCAACCGATCTTGAACGAGCACTCAAAGGGGGGCTCATGGCGGCCGATGCGCGCAGAATATTAAATTATAATACCGCCTGTGGTGTTTACCTGGGTCGCCTGATGAAGCTTTACCCAGACCGGATTTCATACAAGCATACTGCATCCAAAAGAGTCTGGACAATCCACCCACCGATGGAGTTGGTTGAGCAACCTGTGACCGGGATGCCACTCGGATAAGGCTCATGTCGACGCCTGAAAGCGGGCATGATTTGCGAGGATACGCTGCTTCAAAACGCCGCGCCGCGCCGTCATTCGGGGAAACGGTTTTGGTCGTCGTTTGACAACTCTGGGTTCGAAGCGATCGAGACGCCTGGGCAGGCAGTCGCCAGCGATCGTGCGCAACAATTTGTGTCGCAGGCTGTGCCATTGCTTGCGGCTGGCTTGCGCCATTTCGGCGGCGAAGCGCAAGGTAGCGTCCAGCGCGCCTTTGAAAGACAGGCGCATCGAGTGCACCGCGGAAGTACGGCAGCCGGTGGCGCGGGCGGCCTGTTGCATCAACAGTCGAACCAGGTTGTAGGCGATCGCATACATGGTGACCATTTTCACCGCCATGGCCGGAGACTTGGCGCGGATAAAATCCATACCCATGGTGGTTTTGATGTCATCGAAGCACAACTCGATGTCCCAGCGTCGCAGGTACAGTTGCGCCAGTTCTTTTGCCGGTGCCTCCAGCAGCGTGGTAACCACCATGATGTGCCGGGTGCGAAAGCCCGGAATGTTGATGTGGTAGCGCACATAGCGCAGGGTGATCGTGGCCGGCAGCGCTTCCCATTCCTGCTGTGTGACATGGGGTGGGCGGGCGCTTGGCGCAGGCCGCCCCCACTGCACTGTGACATCGTCGCCACGCATCCCCTTAGGCCAGCCACGCGAGCCGTTCAGTCGCGTCAACACATCCACGCCCCGGGCCGCCAAGGCCGCAAAATACAGGCAGGAACCATACAAACGGTCGCCCAGCAGCACATCGCCGGCCTGCAAATGCTCCCTCAGTTCGACATCGAACATGCCGCCTTTGTCGGCGGTGTGGGGACTGAACGAAAACCGCTCCAGCGCACTGCTGCCCAGATTGGGCAGAGCCACTATCTGCATCACCGGAAACCCGCAACCGGGTTTCTGCCCGACCGGTTGGCAATACTCCTTTTGATTGGCCGGAGTGTCTTCCAGTTGCACCGAGGTGCCGTCCACGACCATGACGCGCCGCCCTCCCAGCAACCCTCCCGACGACATCATCTTCTCACCGACCCGCCGATGCACCGCATCCACACTGTCCTGTGGCAAGCGCTGACGCGCATCGCTGTAACTGCCGGTGCTGTTGCTTAGATCCCACTCCCCATCGGCCGCGCAAACCGAGGCCTGTATTTCTCGCACCGCAGCGCGCAGACTGCCCCCGCGAAACACCTGTCCGAGCATGCCCCAGAAGGTCACATCGGCCGGAAAGAGCCGCTCGCGGCAGCCGCTGGCACCGGCGATTTTTTCCGGTTCCACCGCTTCGGCAAACAACGAATGAAGTTGACCCGGGGCGCGCCCCCGTATCTCATCCAGGCGTTCTTTGAGGGTCCGCGCAGCAGACTTTTTAGCTCGTCCAAAGAGGCGGTTGAAACCTTTGAAGTATCTGTTTTTCATCAGACAACGATGATGCTTCAATAACGTCTCTTTGGCGAGCTTATTATGCAACAAAAATCACCGGATAAGCGCCTTATCCGAGCGCCATTCACCTGTGACCGGGATCCCATCCCTCCACCCCAAAAGCGCGCGCAACGGTAACTCTTGAGGCGGTCCAGTTCGGTGACGGGGTGACGGGGATCTGGTCAGATTATAGGTAGTATCACGTCTCCAGATCGATAAATCCTTCCGTTAAGACTCCTTTTGTTTCTTTGAAATATAGAAAATCTCCTGTCATCCTGTCATCCTGTCATCCTGTCATCCTGTCATCCTGTCATTTTAACGATTTGCCACCATTGATGATTTGAAATTCTGCGAAAACAACGAGGTAGTTCGCCAACCGTTTACGCAAATTTGTCGTGCCAGAAGTGTAGGGCAGGCGAAACATACGATTCCGATAGAGATACCTGGGCTGAGAGATGAAAAACGAGACGATGAAGACGCAGGGAAGAAACAGATTGGCGTTCTAATGGGCCGCATTTTCCGAGAAAAAGACCAGATCGAAATCGAGGGTTGGACCGTGGTTAGGTCACAGAAGTTCGTCACCCGCCCTGACGGCAAGGGGGCACGTTCGATCAAGACCTACCATTTCACTCACCAAGCTACTCAGATTCCCGGATCAGCCACAGATAAGCCCCCAAGCAGCCGTAAGCCGTCACTCGGGCTCCTGAGCTTGTGTGTGGCCCTAGATGATTTCCCCCCACCCCCTAGCCCCCCGTAGTCCTATAATGGACTTGAAATCAGGCCCGTTTCCCCAATAGTTATAACCCCTTGAGGGGCTAGAGAAGCATCCGGGGAATCGTGAAGTGTTGAAGACGGTGAAACTTACCAGCTTTCCCATTCGCTCGTGGATAAATTATAGAACCAAAGAGGAACCGTAGAGTCTGTATCAAAATACAGCCACGAGTCATCTCCGATTCGATAGAAAAACGGAGCAAGAATGCTACTTGTCCAAATCCAACCCATAGGGTGTAATCACAAAAGGTAGCAAAAAAAGTTGATTTAGGTCTGCACTTGACACGAAACGTGGGTTCTAGGATGAGTAGGCGCAAGGCATTCTCTGTCCGCATCGGAACCACATGTGATGGAAGATCCACACCTTATCATTCGTTGCCAGGGGGGGAGACGCAGACAACCATCCACCGCAGGGGCGATTCCGGATCGCCGCGCGTTTGGGCAGCAGAGCAGAGCTCAGTCGTAGTTGCTATATTTATTTATTTACACTTCCCAACCAAATGGTACACATGAGTCGCCACGTGCTCACCCCCGTCGCGGTTGCCGTCTTCAGTCTCTCGGTGCTTGGTCCACCGGTCCAAGCGCAGGACAACCCGTTAGCACAAGAACTTGCCGACCTGCGCGCCCTCGCCGAGGCTGGCGCCACCGAGGCGCAGTACATCTTCGGAGTCATGTACGACACCGGTCTGGGCGTGCCGCAGGACGCCGCGGAAGCCGTCCGGTGGTACCGCCTGGCCGCCGAGCAGGGACACGCCAAGGCGCAGTACAACCTCGGGGTGAAGTACGACACCGGCGAAGGCGTGCCGCCGGACGCCGTCGAAGCCCATATGTGGTTGAACCTCGCCGCCTCCAGATTATCCGGCGCGGATCGTGAACGGTCGGTTGGTGCGCGCGACCGCGTGGCCGAGCTGATGACGCCTGCGGACCTGAGCGAGGCGCAGCGCCGCGCGCGGGAGTGGGACGCGGCGCACACAGTTCCTTGACCGCTGTTTGAAACCGTCGTGAAGTACCGCTCTTAATGGTCGTCGCCTCAACGCCGCCAGCGACAGCGAGTAGGCGGGTTCAGCCGAAGGCAGACCTTACAGGTTTTCCCATAACCGCCACGAGCGCCCGTCCGAACACCGCTTATACCAAGAACCTTTCATGAGTTCCACGCCGCGGCCAGCGTAGCCCATCCGCTACTGACGGCGGCAAGGAACGTGGCCCACAGCCACCGGGCGGCTTCTTTGTCAGCGCTCACGTGAAGGTGAAGAAGTCTGGACGCGCGTCACGGCTGCGTGTCTCCAGGATGTGGGCCGGACAGCCCAGACCGCAACCGACGAGTGACTTTCATGTTGTCGTCGCGACGATTCAGACCCTGAAGGCCAAGCTCTCGAACCAGATCGGCGAATACAAGTTTTCGCAATTATCCCCTAGACGTACGTCTAGGCGTGGCCCACCTTGCCGCTCCAACGAGGAGCGGGGGGGGGAACATTGCCAGACGAACAAGGGAAGCTCACCGATGCGAACAAGCGCAAGGTAGAAGAATGGATCAAGTCACACTGGACCCGAGACTCACGCTGTTTCATTTGCGGCGAAAACGGCTGGACGCTCGGGGAGCGTACGGTTGCCCCGATAAGCGCGGACGCTCACGGCGTTACAATTGGAGGACCTCGATACCCACAGGTCATGATCATCTGCAACAACTGCGGCAACACTCTGTATTTCAATGCCCGCTTGATCGGTGTTGCCGAGAGCATAGGAAAAACAGAAGCCGGCGGCTCCGATGGCGAACAATAGATCAGACCAGACGGGACCCCGCTTTGGTCGAGAGTCAGACCACCTATATCGGATCACGGTGTCGCAACCGGAAGAGATTGTCCGGCATGACATCTCAGATGAAGAGTTAACGGCCTTGTCCGATGTAAGGGGAGATTATTTGTGGGACGGCAAATGGGTCGCGGTCGGCGTGTGTATTGGCGCTGCGCCTAAAGCAATTCAGGCCTTCGTTCATGCCTATGTGGAAGAGAGTGCGCAGCCGATGACATTGGGTGGCCAGGTCCAGGTAATAATATTCTTCTGTTCTCTAGTCGTGTTCCCCTTACTCTGGATAGTGCTGCGCAACAAGCGAAAAGACGCGAGAGAATTGGTCGAAGAAATAAGGCAAAGAACACCAAGGGAAGTGAGTGATGGCACGCGGCAAGTATCTGAGTCTTGAAGAAGCCCGCAAGGCTGGTCAAATCGCCCAGTTCTGCAAGGAGCACCCGTCCGAGGGTGACGGGGGTCTCTTCGCGGAGCTATTGTCCGCGATGGCTAGAAAGAGGCCAGCAACCGATCGAACATCAGTCCGGGCCGCTTCCGCATATTGTAGCGATATTCGAACTCCTTCACGTACTTCTGAAGGTGCTTCGGGGAAACGTGAATATGAGTCCCACGTATCGACAGCTTCAACCGCGCCCAAAACCCCTCGATCCCGTTAACGTGGCAATCTCCGTCAACATATTCGCCAGCGCCGTGGTTCACCGTCTCATGCTCGAAGCCCGCCTTGGACAGTCCGCTCGCGTTGTTGCACAATTCCGGTCGGGTCACGGACCGATCCCAGTCCTGTTTAAATGCTATCGAATTCGCACTGACTCAGGCATGCCCCGGCTTGACATACGATTCAGTACCTCACATTTGATGATGGCCTCGCCCCGTTGATTGTCGAATCGTCGGGCCGACAGCTTAGGCCCAAACAACGTCTTGAACCTCGACATCGGAACGTGTATTGATTCGGCGCCATTCCTCATGCTGGCACCCTGGCCCATCGGAGACAAGCCGATACCCCCGAAACGACTTATGCAACAGCGGCCTTCAGAGGCTCCAAATGACCATTCTCCCATTACGATCTACGATAGATGCGTCCAGTGAGCCGGGAGTGGGGAAAAGTGTCATTTGATATGGCTTGCCCGGGGTTTTCCTCGTTGTCGTCCATGTTGCTTTCGCTCTTCAAAATCTGTAGCCGAGCTTTCCGTACCAGAAGGCGCCATCAAACCCAAAGGGGCAGAACTGGCCGTATTTGTTGCCAGTAGTCGCGGCGGCGGTCGGATTTTCGTCAGGGTAATTGTCGAAGACGTTTTGAGCGCCAGCCGTTAAGGTCATTCGATCCGTAAGGGAGTAGCTGACTTCGAAATCAACGATGATTTCGTTACCGTAGGTTTGACTGTCCTCGGAATCGTACCAGGAACTATAGTAACGGCCGCGCCCCAGTAGATTCCAGCGATCCAGCATGGGCTGCGTCAGGGTTATGGTCGCCCGATGCCTGGGAAGACCTTCCTGCAATTCCTGGATGCGGACGTCGTCAATCGTCGCTGGGCTGAATTGGGTGACCTCCGTTTCCGTGTAGTTATAACCGAGGCTCAGTTCACCTTCCCGCACTCCAGTCGATAGAACGACGTCGACGCCGCGAGTTTCCGTTTCAAAGTCATTGACGAAAAAGACGTACTCCACCAGATTGGAGGCGCTGGTGATGCCCGCAGCGATCAATTGCTGGCGCTCCGTATCCGTCAACACGAAGTCCTGTGAGAGCGACATGCGGTCCTTCACGTCGATGCCGAAATAATCGACCGTGACTACCGTATTACCCATATCGACAACAAAGCCGATGCTGAAGTTGGTCGATTTTTCAGGCGTGAGCGGCGCGCCGCCCCTCAGCACCGCAGCGGGATTGGTGGAAGGAATCACGCCCCTGGTGATCAGATCCATTCGGTCCGCTTGGAATTCAGTGGTTACGTTGAAGGCGTTTTGCTGACCGGGAGTGGGGGCGCGGAAACCGGTGTTGAAGCTCCCGCGCACCCTCAGGTTGTCGTTGATGCCGTAGGCGGTCGCCAGCTTGTAGTTGGTGGTGCCCCCGAAATCATTGAAGTCTTCATAGCGCAAAGCGGCGGTGATCAACCAGTCGTCGGTCAGGTCGTACTCCGCGTCCACATAGACGGCATAGTTGGAGCGGTCCCATTTACCCGCGGCAATATCACCGAAACCCGAAAAACCGTTGGAAGCGCCGGTGAATCCCTGCTGTGCCAGAGGCTGGCCAATCGCATATGACTCGGGTTGCCCCTTCACGATTTCAAACTCCTCGACACGATATTCGAAGCCACTGGCGAGGAACAACTGCTCGCTTATCGGATAAGTCACGCCAAAGTTGAGATTGGTATCGGTCTGGATATAATCACCGGGATCGAACGAAGTCGGAGTATCGGGACCGAGAGAGGCGTTGACGGTATTGAAGATAAAGAAATCGGCGTGATGACGCCCGTAAGCAGCGCTGAAATCCCAGCCGAACGATCCGATGCTCCTCACCCCGGCGAGAACGGCCTGATCCTTCGTTCTCGCGCCGAAGCGGGGCGTGAAACCGCCAGGGAAGAGTTCCTGAAAGGTGAACAGATTGGGATCGTCGAACACCTGTTTCAAGGCGACGGGGTCCGGCACATGGTCAGTTATCGTTACCACGGGGACCTTATCGACATCGCCGTCCAAAGCGCCTACCAGCAAGGTCTTGCCAGCGTCCAGACTGAATACGCCGCGTCGCGTATTGGGATTGCGGAAATAGAACCCTCCCTCCACTTGCTTGCTCGCGTAGTTAGCATGACCGTAGAACTCGAGGTGCTCGCCGATGGCGGCGCCGTAGTTGGCAAACAATTTGAGATCGTCCCGAATGATGGGTTGACCCCAGATTTGGGCGGGATTCGCCACCTCGCTGTTTCCCACCCCGATCAGAGCGGCGGCGTCATCTCGCTGCACGGAGCGGATGGTCTCACCTGAGTTGCCATACTCCCAGCTGAGATTGATCCAGGCCTTTTCGCTGCCCAGGCCGATATTGCCGGCGATTGAAAATGCTTCGCCGTCACCGACCTGGAAAATCCCCGTCCGGACAGAGAGAGACCCTCCTTCGTAACTGTCGTTGAGCTCGAAGTTCACCACCCCCGCAATGGCATCGGAACCGTACTGCGCCGAAGCTCCATCGCGCAGTACTTCCAACCGTTTCAGAGCAAGCGCGGGGATGGGGGATACATCGGGTCCCTGCGCGCCATCGGCGACGCCGTTGCCCAACCAGTGAATCACGGCCGCCCGGTGGCGGCGTTTGCCGTTGATGAGCACCAGCGTATGGTCCGGCGGCAGCCCGCGTATATTGAGCGGTCGAACGACCGTCGAGGAGTCACTGATCGGGTGGGTATTGACGTTGTAAGAGGGTATGAGGTTCCTTAAAAGATCCTGTAAATCAGTGCCGCCTTGCATGGTGAGGACTTCGGCGCCAAAAGTATTAACGGGCACCGCTGAATCCGTTACCGTACGCGGCTTCGCGCGCGAACCGATGATGACCATCTCTTCGAGGTCGAGGATCTCCAGATACTCGGAGTCGTCCCGGGCTGGGGTCGAGTCAATGCTTTCGGGCTGCTGCACTTCCTGCGCCAAAACATTTAAGGGCAGCAACGTAAGGATGGTAAGAGCAAATATAGAAAGTTTCATTGATACCCAAATACAGCCAATTCAACTAGATTACCTTTTTCGAAGATGCCGATGATCAACTGAAGAATATATTAATACCACAGTCATCCCACAGGATGTGGTGAGACTCCCTTTCGGTCAAGTCCGAATTTTCCTGTAAAAACGAAGTGGCATAACCTCCATTTGGTAAATTCAGATTCTCGTTGATTCTCAAGCTGCCAGGCGCGCGAGATCCGGATCTTCCCAGGTGCTGTCCGGATCCGTTGCGATTTGTCGCAGACGTTTCTCCAAGTAGGGCTTCATTCGTACCCCTCGCCATCCTTCCGAAGCATCGATCAACACGGCAAAGACCAGCGACAGGCCGCTTGCCTCGGAAGTGAATCGCGGGATGATTTTGGTGCGGCGTCGAGCCTCGCCGAAGAGCCGTTCGAGCAAATTGGTGGTGCGGATCCGTATGCGGTGCACCAAGGGGAACTTCAAGGCCGTCAGAGACTCCTCGAGGTCTTGTTCCAGGCATTTCATTGCCGCTGGAAAACTCTCTTTATAGTCGGCTATAATGGTGCCTGCCCGGGCCATTCCCTCTTTATAGCTGCGAGCCGTGAAGGCTTTGTAGATGAGCTTCTTGAGGGTAGGCCGGGCCAGGTGGGGAAGCTTGTTGATGATGTTGAGCATCTTATGCACCTGGCACCGCTGCACCAGGGCACCGGCGAATTTGCGTCGCACCGCCTTGCGCAACCCCGGGTTGCCGTCGACTATGCAAAGCAACGGCTCCTCCAATCCCCGGGCCTTCATGTCGTCCAGGAATCCCTCCCGGCAGGCGCTACTCTCTTTGTCTCCCACGGCCAGGTGCAACAACACCTTGCGGCCGTCCCAGGTCATCCCGTAAGCGCACAGAACCGCGATCGCTCTTCTGTCTTCGGGCCTGAGTTTGAGATAGGTCCCGTCCAGAAACAAATACATCATCTGAGATGCTTCCAAACTGCGGTCCTGCCACCTCTCGAAGTCTCCTCGCAGGCTTCGACACACCTCATTGATCACGCTGCGTCCGGTCCCTTCCACCCCCAGGGCCTCAATCAGCGCCCCCTCGATGTCGCGCTGACTCATCCCCTTTACGTAGAGCATCGGCACCAGCTCCAGCAGCCGCTTGGAGCGCTTGCCGATGGCTCGCAGCCAGACCGACTCGAACGCCTCCAGACTCTCCCGAATCTGCGGAACTTCCACCACGATAGTCCCTTCGGCCGTGTGCACCCGTTTGCGCTCGTAGCCGTTGCGGTAGCCCCGCAGCGCCCCGTCCCCCTTTCTCTCGTAGCGAGCTCTTCCCGGAAAATCGCTCACTTCGGCCTCCAAGGCCTTCTGCAGGATCAGCTGCGCCCCCCGCCGGGCCGCTTCGCCCAACGGGTCGGCATCGCTCACCAACCCCCTCATTAGATCTTGCTCCATCCGTTCACTCGGTGCTATCTTCTTCATGGTGTAATCCCCTGCTTTTCGGGGCCTCTTTTCGACCCCGTTGGTTTTCCTTTCTTTGTCAGGAGGTTACACCATTTTCTTTTTACAGGGAGAATAAGACATCACCCGGGATTCTGCTGAATCATGCGCCAGTAATAGATCCTACAGCTATCCCGCGAGAACGCTGGCGAACATCACAATAGCACCCTAATCATCTGACGATAGTCACCTCGTCGTCCAGATTTCCAAACCAGAGGAACCCAATTCTCTTCTCCAATTCACGGAAACACTCCTTTGGCACGCCTCTTACAGAGATTCTCTCAATTATTCCGCACCCCTGGAGAACGCATGCGGCCTTGAGTGCGCAGTCCTCTGGCTGGTACATGCGGAGCAATTTCACCTTTCTTGTCTCGCTGGATTGGAGAATAATTCCAGCATTCGTAACTCGATTCCGCCCAACTACCCATTTTGGGCCAATCAGCGCTTTGCCTTCTCCTTCGGAAACAACCACATTAGGGTGAATCCGATCGAATTGTCCGAAGTCAATTTTCGTCTCCCAACGATGCTTCTTCAGTGAACGCATCGCGTCCCGAAAGCGGCACGAGAAAGTTACAGGCGAGAGGGGGCTTGGGTCTATGGTCACTGGATCAGGGAAGCTAGCTACGACTTCCGCAATGTGCGGTTCGTAGCGTCGGAAGCTGCTCTCCCTGAATCGATATGGTAATGATTGATGCACAAGCACTTACTACGCAATCTGCTCAATTCTGTCAACTTAAATGTCTCGTTGTTGATCGATTGGTTGGATGATCGATGATTTTTGGAAATCTCCATCCTCGCGACATAATTAAGGCCGATCCGCCCCTGGGGAGGGAACCCCCTGTCACCAAAAGAAATCGAGTCTGGACAAAATGATGGCGAATCAGGGGCTGCTATGACAGGGCGAAAAACTCACCCCGACTTTTCGATTTATTCGCTCAGATCATACACCAAGCACCTTAATTTTGGCTCAGTAATGGCTCAGTTGTTTTTATACCTAAGAGTTTCTTTAGCGTAACTCGTTGATAATCAATGGTGGGCCCTGCAGGATTCGAACCTGCGACCAAGGGATTATGAGTCCCCTGCTCTAACCGCTGAGCTAAGGGCCCGTCGAGCAAGGCAGAAAGTTGGAGTACGAAGGCAGAACTGATTGGGGCCGTCAAGCTCGACGCGGTTTTCGCAGAGGACCGTCCCTCTGGGGCTGATGACCAAGTCGGAACGGAATCTGTTGCGAGCGCCGATGGGCCCGATGCAAGGCGGTCGGCAGAGTGCCAACCCGGAGGGTTTGCCGACGCCGACGAACGCCGCAACGGGTTCATCGCCGCCGCGCAACCCACAGGGCTGCGGTGATTTGTGATTCATGCGGCGTTCCTCAGCCCAGCGCGGGTCGCTGACCCAGACGATGGGCCGAGCGCCTTGCCCGAACCGAAAATCACCGGCAGCAGAACCGTTCTGACTTGGTCAACAGCCCCTCATCCTGCCGCCTGCGGCACCAGGGTTGTCGTCGCTGCGCTCCTCGGAACTAACCGCTGGAATTTTCGCGAACGTGCGAAAATTCCTTAACGAGCTGACTGCTAGCCACGGCGTCAGTTTCGCTACTATCAGGAACGAATTCGGCAACTCCATAACCCCGGTTAACGTCTACGTCTCAACCGCCACCAACCGTGTTGGCACTATCGTGGGCACCCCGTGCACGGGTTGTATTGATGACGGCCGCTATGCCTACGAAATCGCCTTCACCCAACCCCAACGTTGGGCCGGAGTCGAGAGGCAGTGGAATTCCAGCACCATTACGCGGTTTTTAATCCCGCCGAAAACCTCCTGGCCGAAGTGGGAGGCACCATGTTTATCGGGTTTGTCGCCGATACCGATACGGCCGACAATTGGGTCCAACGAATTGAAGTCGACGGAACTGGCCCATTCGGTCAACTGCAAGTGGGTTATACCGACGACCTCTTTTTCGGCACGGCCGCGGTTCCAGAACCGGCGACATCGGCTTGGGTGCTCGGCAGCGCTATCGGACTTCTGGCGCTGACCCGTGGAAAGTGCATTTCAAGGGGCGCCGAGAGCCGATGATTTGACATAGCCACATTGGTCGCTTAAGTTGGCCACATGATTGAAGTAAAAACGGCGGAATTCAAGAATCATCTGAGCCGCTTTCTGCACTTGGTACGTGAAACTGGGGAGGAGATTACCGTCTTTGATCGGGATCGGCCTGTCGCCAAAGTAATTCCCTATGAGCACGGGTGCCAACAGCTTGATTCGGTCTGGAAGTTGCGCGATGCCGACGAAGCTCGCTATGGCAAGTGGGATGAAGACTTCGAATTGCCATCTCGCTCAACAGACGAAGAGGGTTACCGCAACCCTTTGGGTGAAGAAGCTTCCTGACCCGCTTGGTCCAGATTGCTTTGTTGAGTCCTCAGAGGGTCATGGCCCTATCCCACCTACTCGACACATCGGTTTATTCACAGGCCTTGAGGCCTCGACCTGTAGAATATGCCGTTCGCCGCTGGCGCTTGCTGGGAGACCGTGCCCTTGCTGTGTCGATTATTTGCGAAGCAGAGGTGCGCTACGGTCTCGAGCTCAAAGGATCCGCAAAACTCTCAGCTCGGTATCGAAACTTCCTCAAAGGCCGACTGCACGTGTTCGCGATAGATGACGCCGTTGCTCAGAGATTCGCGACCATGAAAGCGACCCAGCGGCGCACCGGGCGTCTTGTTTCCGACTTCGATTTGCTGATCGCCGCGACAGCTCGGACTCATCAACTCATCTTGGCCACCCTAGATGAGTCACATTTCAGCCTTGTCGAAGACCTCACCTACGAACTCTGGACTTAATCATCGCACCATGACGACGGAGTACTCAGCTCTCCTCCTCCTAATGAACCTCAAGCCCGGGCTCGGATGCCCGTGTCACATTGCCCTCGAACTGAGGTCCATGATTCATCCATAGTTGACAGCTAAAGGCCTCGATACGGGACCTCTTGATACCTCTTCACCTGCTCTCCCGCCGCGGTTCGCAGAACCGCCACGTAAATTCCGGCGTTTCGCTGGAATTTACTTCCGTTTCCGCTTCAACAACTTCTGCTGCAGGGAGAAGCGCACGAGATTCTCGAGCTGCTCGATTTCGGCCGGGTCCATGCCTTCCTTTTCCGCCTCCTCAAGTGCCTTCTCCGCGCGTTCCTGCGCCTTTTCCACTTCCGAAAGATCGATTTCCTCCACGTCGATGGCCGCTTCTGTGAGGACCGAGACTTTGTCTCCATAGACCTGAGCAAATCCCTTGTCCACGGCCAACGACTCAACCTTTCCCTTGGCGGCTACCTGGAGTTCCCCCAGATCGAGCATTGTGAGCAGAGGAATGTGTCCAGGCAGAATGCCGACCTCGCCCTCGACGGTGGGCAGGACCACGCTCTCGACCTGCTCCGAGTATACTTTTTTCTCAGGGGTTACAATTTCGAGAAGCATGGCAGGACGGTTGCTTTAGCGAGTTTCTATCGAGGCCTTTCTCCGGTCAGGCGCTCTTTGCGGCCGCCTCCAGGGCACCTTCGATGGAGCCTGCCATATACAGGTCGTTTTCGTTCACGTGGTCCAGTTCGCCGTCGAGGATCATCCCGAAGCCCTTGATGGTATCCGCCAGGCTGACGTATTGTCCGGCAAATCCGGTGAAGACCTCGGCCACAGTGAAAGGCTGGGAGAGAAACTTCTGCATCTTGCGGGCCCGGAAAACGGCCTGCCTGTCCTCCGGAGAGAGTTCGTCCAAACCCAGTATGGCAATGATGTCCTGGAGGTCGGTGTAGCGCTGCAGGACAGCCTGCAAGCCGCGCGCAACCCGAAAGTGCTCCTCCCCGACGATAGCGGGATCGAGGGCCTTGGAGGTGGAGGACAAGGGGTCGACCGCGGGATAGATGCCCAGTGCGGCGATCCGCCGCTCCAATACGATGGTCGAATCGAGGTGGGCAAAAGTGGTTGCGGGCGCCGGATCGGTGAGGTCGTCGGCCGGAACGTAGATGGCCTGGAAGGAGGTGATGGACCCCTTCTTGGTCGAGGTGATCCGCTCCTGAAGGATCCCCATTTCCTGGGACAGGGTCGGCTGGTAGCCGACAGCCGAAGGAGACCGGCCCAGCAGAGCCGAGACTTCGGAGCCGGCCTGGGAAAAGCGAAAGATGTTGTCGATGAAAAGCAGGACGTCCTGGCTTTTCTCGTCGCGGAAGTATTCCGCCATGGCCAGTCCGGAGAGGGCCACCCGCATGCGGGCGCCGGGCGGCTCATTCATCTGGCCGTAGCAGAGCGCCACCTTGGAGTTCTCGATGTTCTCCAGGTCGATAACGCCGGCGTCGGCCATTTCGTGGTAAAGGTCGTTCCCTTCGCGGGAGCGCTCCCCTACCCCGGAAAACACCGAATATCCGCCGTGGGCCTTGGCGATGTTGTTGATCAACTCCATGATCACAACGGTCTTCCCGACGCCGGCGCCGCCGAAGGCCCCGACTTTTCCGCCTTTGATGAAGGGACAGATCAGATCGATGACCTTGATACCGGTCTCGAGCAGTTCGGCCCTGGTGTCCTGTTCCGTTAACGGCGGCGGATTGCGGTGAATGGGGTAGCGCTTTTCGTATTTCGCCGGGCCGCGCTCATCAACGGGTTCACCCAAAACGTTGAATATCCGCCCCAAGACCCCTTCTCCGACGGGCACCGTAATGGGGCTCCCGGTGTCCTCCGCCTCCACACCGCGAACGAGCCCCTCGGTCGAGGACATGGCCACGGCCCGGACGGTACCGTCACCGAGGTGCTGCTGCACCTCGAGTATGAGCGTGGTGTCCTTATCACGCACCGTAAACTCCACGCGCAGCGCATTGAGGATTTCGGGAACCTCACCGGCATTGAACTTGGCGTCGACAACCGCTCCGATGATCTGAGTAATTTTTCCTTTTGCCATGATTGGTTAAAATCCGTAGAGGTTAATTCGGGTGGTTGAATCTGGAAGCAAAATCTGCCACACCACCTTGGCCAGCATCGAAATTTGCTCTGACTATCGCCATTCTGACTTCCTGCACAGTCTCTCCATCTACGATACCATGGTAGCGGCCGCGATTTCGAGTATCTCCTGCGTAATAGCAGCCTGACGTGCCCTATTGTACTGCAGGGTAAGATCGTCGACGAGGGTATTCGCGTTGTCAGTCGCGCTTTTCATGGCCACCATGCGCGCGCTATGTTCCGAAGCTTTGGCTTCCAGAACCATGTGGTAGATCTCCCGTTTAATGTAGAGATCGAGGAGTTGGTCTAGAATCAGGTCCGCCGCGGGTTCGAACAGGATCTCTCGTGTGTCCCTGGGAGGTTCGGCCTCCCCCGCCTCTCGATAAATACTTTTCAGCACCTGGCGTAGATTCTCCAGGGGAAGAAGCGGGTAGAGTGTGGGTTCCTGAGTGAGCGCGTTCACGAACTTTGGATAGATGATCTCGATGGTGTCGATCTCCTTCTCATCGAACGACTTGATCATCAACTCCACGGCCAAGCGCACTTCCCCGAAGCCGACACGGTCCGAAACTGAAAAATCCGCTATCAACTCCCGGCGTGTGCGGCTGAGAAACTGAGTCGCTTTCCTGCCGATGGCAATGAAACGGGCGGCCTCTTTGATTTTCGTGATAACCCGAAAGACATTCGCGTTAAGCGCGCCGCAGAGACCTTTGTCGGTGGCGATGACGAGAATTCCCCGGTGATTGACGGGCCGTTTCTCGAGATACGGATGCCTGACCTCCTCAAAACCGCCTTCTCCTTCCAGAGCACTCAGGATTTCGGCCAGCAACAGTGCGTAGGGGCGCCCTGCAAGAGCCGCATCCTGAGCCCGCTTCATTTTCGAAGCGGCTACCAGTTGCATGGCGCGCGTAATCTGGGCGGTGTTCTTGACCGACCGGATACGCCGTCTAATCTCGCGGGTGTTAGCCACAGATAAAGTAGGAAGGCAGAAGGCAGAAGGCAGAAGTGAGTAAGCGGTTCATTGTTGGCGGCGTTTGGCGGTGTTGATGCTGGTGACGAATATGGCGATCAACTCGATAATATCGCACCTTTGCCCTCTGCCTTCTCACTTTGCTTACGCCCCGTAAGCAAGTTTCCACTCCTCCAGGGCGGATTTGAGATCATTTTCAATTGCTTCGGTCAACTGACCTTCCGACTTGAGGGCCGACATGATCGCCTCCTTGCGCGTTTCGAGGAATTCGTGCAGGCCGTCGGTGGCATCGATCATCTTCGAAACCTCGACGTCGTCGAAGTAGCCATTCTGCACCGCGAAAAGCAGCCCGATTTGAATCTCGACCGGTTTGGGCTGATAGGGCGGCTGTTTAAACAGTTCGACGATGCGGGCGCCGCGGTCGAGCTGGGCGCGGGTGCGCGCATCGAGATCCGACCCGAATTGCGCGAAGGCGGCCAACTCCTCGTACTGTGCCATCTCCAGCTTGACCTTGCCGGCCACCTGTTTGTAGGCCTTGATCTGCGCGTTGGAGCCCACCCGGGAAACGGAGAGCCCGACCGAGATGGCCGGTCGAATGCCCTTGTTGAAAAGATCGGTCTCGAGGTAGATCTGGCCGTCGGTAATGGAAATGACATTAGTGGGAATGTAAGCCGAGACGTCGCCCATCTGGGTTTCGATAATAGGCAGTGCGGTCAAGGAACCGGCGCCGTGATCTTTATTCAGGCGGGCGGCCCGCTCGAGCAGCCGCGAGTGCAGGTAGAAAACGTCCCCGGGAAACGCTTCGCGGCCGGAGGGCCGTTTCAGAACGAGCGAGATCTGGCGATAGGCAATGGCGTGCTTGGAGAGATCATCATAGATGATGAGGGCATCCATCCCGTTTTCCATGAACCACTCGCCCATAGCGCAACCGGCATAGGGAGCCAGATAGAGGTTAGCCGGATTTTCGGCCGCCGAGGCGCTGACGACGATGGCGTAGTCCAAGGCGCCATTGCTCTCAAGGACGTCGACGGTGCGGGCCACATTCGAATTCTTCTGGCCCACGGCCACGTAGATCGAATACAGCGGCCGGAAGTTCTCGTCTCCGCCGGCAATACCCTCGCGGTTGATCTTGGCCTGATTGATGATCGTATCGATGGCGATGGTCGTCTTACCCGTGGCACGATCGCCGATGATCAGTTCGCGCTGACCCCGGCCGATGGGAATCATGCAGTCGATGGGCATGATTCCGGTCTGCACGGGCTGGGTGACCGGCTCGCGGGGAATTATTCCAGGCGCGATTCTTTCGATCGGGTTGTACTCGTCGCTGGAAACCGGTCCCCGTCCGTCAATCGGCCGGCCCAAGGCGTCGACTACTCTGCCCAGCAACCCCTTGCCCACCGGAACGGACAGGAGGCGATTGGTGGTCTTACACTCGTCGCCCTCCTTGAGGTGACTCGGGTCACCCACGATCACACAACCGACCTCGTCTTCCTCGAGGTTCAGGGCGATGCCGAATACCTCTCCGGGGAATTCGATCATCTCGTTATACATCACCTCGGAAAGGCCGTCCACTTTGGCCACCCCATCGGCGATGGTAGTAATGTGACCGGTATTCGACTCGACCGCGGTGGTCTCGAGCCGGGCGATCTCCGCTTCAATCTGTTCGACTATTGAGATCATATCTAGATAGTTGAAATGGTAACGTCATCCTCCAGCAGCCTGGGCGAGACGTGCCAGGCGCCCTTTGATCGAGCTATCCCTGACATCATCTCCAACCTTGATGCACAGTCCCGCTATGAGATCCGCATTCTCTCGTGTCAAAGCGGCAATGGCTCGCCCGTAGCGATGAGACAGGCTTCGCTCGATATCCGAGACGCGTTCAGGGGTAATTTCGCCGGCATACTCCACCACCGCTTGGCTTCTGGCGATTTCTCGCCCGATGTAGAATAGATAGCTCTTGAGGAGCGGACGCAGTTGGCGGCGTGGGCGTGACCGAACGGCTTGTAAGACGGCTTCCACACGCGCGTCTGACACTAATCCGTTTTCCACGCTTAACCGAGCAAGGTTCCGCGCGAAATCGCGGGTTGCTTTATCAACTATGACCATGAATCGGCGGTAAAAACCCTTACGAAGCCATCTCCCGGGCAGCGGTGTCGCTATAGCGCGTGCGCTCCACATCCGAAAGTTCCCGATCGAGCACCTTGGCGGACGTCAACACGACGAGCTGCGCGACCTCATCGCGTACTTCCGCAATCATCCGCTCCCTTTCCAATTCAGTGGCCTCCCGTGCTTTTCGAAGCGTTTCTTCAACCTGTGCGGCGGCTTCCTGAGTCTGACGGGTTAGCAGTGCCTTGGCAGCCTCTCGGGCTTCCGCGATGATTTTCTGAGCATCCTGCTGCGCCTGTTTGAGGGTCTCCACTTGCCGGGCTTCGGTCTCCGCTAACTTCACCGCCATATCCTCAGCATGTTGGAGACCCTCAGCGATTTTCTGCTGTCGCTCCTCAATCGTTGAGAGCACGGGCTTGAAGGCGAACCGCCAGAGAAGAAAGGCCACGACGCAAAAGTTAACGATCTGCGCGAAAAGAATCCGGCCATCCACTCCGAATTGCTGCGCGAGGCGGGCCACCTGGCCTGCCTCTTCACCGCCCGCCGGGGCACTGACCGCTAGAAATGTCAGGAATTCCATCGTTAAATCTCAGGGAGAGAAGTGCTACGCGGCACTTACGGCCGCGCAGCTTTGAAGTTTACCACGCTAGCCTACTTTCCCAGGAAGAGCGCATAGAAGGCCACGGCTTCCGCTAACGCCATGCCAAGAATGGCTTGGGTCAGAATACGGCCGAATGCACCGGGATTTCTCCCTACCGCCTCCACCGCTTTCATACCTACCATACCCACGCCCAGCGCGGCGCCGAAGCAACCGAGACCGGCCTGCAGGCCGTGATGAATACTGCCTTCGATAGCAGCGATTAATTCGATCATTTTATTACCTTTCTTTCAGTCGACGGCTACCGTGCCTTTCCGTCTCCAAGTTTGTATTATTTGCTCACTCATTCCGATCGTCCACACACGCTGTAGCGCACGGCGCCTACTGGCATGGTCCCGCTCGGGAAATTTAAGGCAGTCGGCTCCTCAATGGGCATGCTCTTCATCTCCGTGATTACAAATCAGGCCGATATAAACCGCCACAAGGAGCGTGAATACGAGCGCTTGCACCAGGCCGATAAGCGTTTCGAGAAAGTAAAACGGCACCGGAACAATGGTGGCAATGCCTCTGCCCAACCACTTGAAAACCCCGACAAAGAATCCATCCTCCGCCCCGATGGCGAGTACTCCACTCCACGCGCCGGTGACCATATTGATGACACTCGTAAGTAGGTTTTCGCCCCCAAACATATTGCCGTAGAGCCGGAAAGAAAGTGAGACCAATCGAAGGAGTATGGAGATTATCTCGATAAATCCGACGAGAAAGAAAATCACCATAAGGATGTAGAACATAATCACGGGAACATCCTTTTTGTCCGCCTTATTGCCAAAAAGGTCATACATAATAGCCTTCGGTCCGGCATATCTGAGAATGAAGTAAAACCAGGCCACAAAAGAGACAATGGCTAAAGCCAAAGTCATGTTCAGGTCTGTGTTGGCGGGACGATAAAAGTAAGTGAGGTGCCCGCCTTCCCATATGCCGAAAGCGCCGACCCCGGGCAGCAGGCCGCTCCAATTCTGAATCAGTATAAAAGTGAAAAATCCGACCAAAAGCGGAAAGGTCGGTCTTACCATGTGCCTCCCCACGATTGGAGAAATCATCTCACGGATTCCCTCCACCAGGGATTCTACGACGACCTGGGGTCCCGTCGGAATCAGCTTGGGCTTTGCCGCAACCAAACGAAAGACGAAAATTATGAGCAGCGAAAAGACCCAGCTGGTGATCATGGCGTTGGTCACGGGCAAACCGAATACTTCCGTCAGCCGGTAGGCATAGGGGGAGACGCCGCTGCCCTCGGCGGCACTCGCCAGCGGCGCCAGTCCCAACAGCAGTGACAAGAACACCAGTGCCCTCTTTGCCCGAAGAATCATCCCAATTTCATGCCCCAAAGGGGCGCTCAGTATTCGCTTTGAATGAAATGAGTTGCAAGCAGAATTCTATTCCTCAACCGCTATAACCGAAGAATCCGTTATTTTTCGACTTCCTCCATCCACGCTACTAAGTTGCGAACTCATTTGATCGGAACCCAGCCTACCGCCAATGTCCAATCTCCGTGACCTGACCGGCGACCTCCACCGACTCAAGGAGAGGTCCGCACAGCCTCGAGAATCGGGAACCAAACATTCTCCAAGCCTCGATGAACATCCGTTGGGCGAGCGTGTCGTCTCACGCGACCTGGCCGTATGGATAAGTTACGGCCTCGTCATCATCATGCTGGTGGGAGAAGTGGTGATGATCGTTGCAGCTTACCGGTCATAGAACACAGATATGGCTAAGGGAAGGATCTCGATTGAAATCTCGAAACCGTCCGCCGCATTACATTTTCGGCCCCTTGTTGCACCTTCAGAACGTAAGATCGCCCGCCTACCCCACCCTTTCGGCCACGAGTGATCGATGATTGGAGAGCATCTCGCCGAAAATCGTGGCCTGTTCAAACCCCCAGGGACCCTCCGGCAACACCCTCCAGTTTCGGTGCAGATCCACCATTCCTTCACACCATTCGAAATAGGGAACATGGTCGGTGCGAAAATTGAGCCGCCCTTTCGCAATCATTCTTTCGGCCAGAAGGGTGAGAAAAGCGGGTTGAATCAACCGATTCTTGTGGTGCCGCTTTTTGGTCCAGGGATCCGGGTAGATGACGTAACATTCCTCCACCCGCACCTGAGCAGGTAGCGAATTCAGAAACTCGGTGGCTTCCGCCTTGAGGAAGGTCAGGTTATCTAATCGAGCCCGCTCACGCTTTCTTTGCGATTTCTCCAGCCTTCTGTTGATCAAGTCCAGGCCCACAAAGCTGCGTGCCGGAAACGCTGCCGCAAAGGCTGTGAGGAAGTGTCCATGGCCGGAGCCGATCTCGAGTGTAATCTCCGTAACCTGTGGAAATAAAGACCCGCAGTGATGAGCAAGCGCGGCCAGGCGCTGTTTCCTTCTCTGCTGAAACTCCCGATACCCCTGACCTCTGTTTCCGTTTCCCATAGCAATCTGTCGGGCTTAGATTATGGGCTTTTGGGGGGAGTCTGGTGAAAGTGACGAAACTGGAGTTTGGGCTATCAGGCGAACGACATATTGCGAAACGCTCTTCTATGAAGAGTCTATGTCTCATGAAGTCTATCGGCAAAGTCACCAAATGGGCCTCTATGACAGATTTGCGGCCCAATTCTCACCCGCAAAATTAAAGAGGAGATTGCCGTTGTAGCCTGGGCTAACCACCCGCCATCGGGTTTCCACTTTGGTCACACTAACGCTTTTTCGCTTCACCGGCCGCTACACTTCCGGGAAAGATGGGGACCGGTTTTTCAAGGCTCCAGTTCGTGGCGTAACGCGTTTTCAATTCGGCCGTTCGCGGCATCGCACGATACTTTTTGACGTCCGCGGCCATGCCCCCACCGGTAAAAAGCGTCTTTCCCAGCAGGTAATGGATTCGCGGCCGCTTTTCGGTCTCAATACCCGCCTCTCGATGATCGTCGGCAATGATGATCAGAGAGGGCTCAATGCGCTTGAGAAGCGCTTCCGTGTCAGGGATGGAGAGGCTTTTCAATGAGTTCCTTACGCCGGTGTTACTTTTGAGCATGGCCGTGATTCGTTCCCTGTCGCGCTTACCAAAAGGTTCATCCGTGGCCATCACGAGCAGGTCGTTCGGACTGCCGATATAGATATACACATTCTCGAATTCGCTACGTAGGGCGTTAAGTATCATGCTGAAGATGTCGGCCGTGGTCGAATAGGCCTGAAGCCACTGCAGCAGCACGCCACCAGGCTTGAGCCTGGACCTCACCAGGGCGTAGAACTCACGATTAAAGAGCTGATCAACCCCGGTTACGAAGGGATTGCTGGGCTCGGAAATCACAATGTCCCAGCGCTGCTCCATGCGGCGCAGAATCCGCAAACCATCGCCGTGCAGGTACTGAAAGCGCGGGTTTTCATGCAAGCGGTGGGTATACTCGGCAAAATGCGGCAGCGCCCCCCGTACGGCCGACGAGATCTCCGCCACCGAGATTCTCTCGATGTCGGGATAGAGCGTGAGTTCGCCGGCCGTGACTCCGGTTCCCATGCCAATGACCAGAACGTCCTTCCGGCTGCGGGCGAAAAGCGCAGGATAATGAGCGCTGAGGATGGTGGTCAGGCGATCGTGGCCGCCGGCATCGGACTCGGATCTCCCGTTTACCATCAACGCCAGCTTGGCCCTGGCTTCCTTTCCTTTAAGCTGCGTTTCCACAACCGCGACCGTAACTGTCGGCCCCGTTTTGAAATAGAGCACGCGACGAGGTGCATAGAGCGCATCGTAAAAGGCCGTTGGCCCCTTGAAGGTGGATTCCAAGGGGGTCCGCAACCGAAACGTGCCCAGGGCATAGCGCTTTTCATCATAGAGCGGCTGCACCAGCAGGAGCAGCACGCACAGCAACAGGAGGGTCAATGCGGCGGCCAGATACCTCGAAGAAAAGGGGTGCGCCGCGATGATGCAGCTTACGGCTACCAGTAGAGTAAGCAGCAAATAGACCGTCGCCAGATCCAGAAAATGGAATAGAACCACCCCGCCCAGCAAGCTTCCGCTCAATGCGCCCAAGCCATTGCACGACAAGAGCAGTCCCGAATGAAGTCCCACCTTCGGGAGTTCGCGCTTGAGCTCGTGGAAGGCAAGGGGGACCGTTGCGCCCATCAAAGCGACCGGCCAAACAAGAACGGCCAGGAGCGTAAGCAGCAAGGTAAGATGGAAGAGCCAGAATCCGAGCAGGTGAGATTGAAAGGAAACACGGATGACGTGGCCGAAATAGGGCCATTTGTCCAAGCTCAGGAACACGATCAGCAACAGGATCAAAACGCCTGCCTGATTGAAGAAAAGCAGTTGCGGCCGGATCTGGCGCAGGCGGCCAACCCAAGCGGCACCGATGGCTATGGAGAGTATGAAGACAGCCACGATGAGGGATCTCCCACACACAGTGAGACTTTCCTCTCTTCTTTAATGAATACGATGAACTTCCCAAAGTAATGTTGATGAAACGTATGAGGACATTTTCCATTCCCATTACGTAGAACCCGCTGACGAATGCGATCGCCAGAAGATGGAAAGACTGTAACCCGCTTTTTTTCGGCGATACCTTCGCCTGATCGTCGATGGCAGCGGCCGAATCCTCCTCCTGCACGGGAGACTGGCCGCTCACGCTCCCCCTCTGGCCGGCTTCGGTGCGGTCCGCGAGGGGTGGGACGATGCGGCCAGACAAGAAATAAAACAGGCCTCCGATGACCAGGTTGAGCGCCGCCGCCAGGTATCCCGATCCTGCCAGTCCCAGGCTGGGCAAGAGGAAAAATCCGGCCAGCAGCGTGCCCACAAAGGCGCCTCCTGTATTGACAGCGTAAACCCACGCGTGGACCTTCGTCGCCTCCCTGAGGCTCTGAGACAGACCCCGCGTGAGCAGCGGTACAGTGCCCCCCATACAAACTGTAGGAAGGCCGAGCAGGATCAAGGCGGAGAACACCCCCTGCCCAACGAGCAGAAACGGCGGTTGAAAACTCCACTTCTCGGTAAAATGGAAAACCCACTCGTAGAGCCACGGAAAGGAGGCTCCCCACACCCCAATTGCCCCTTCCAGCACCGCGTAGCCCAACAGGGGGTTTCGCAGCCGGGCACTCAGTTGCCCGCAGAGGAAATAGCCGAGGGCCAATCCTCCCAGAAAAACGCCCAGGATCACCGCCGTGGCGGTGGCTTCGGCACCCAAAAGCCGAGCCAGATAACGCTGCCAGATAACCTGGTAAACAAGCCCCGCCGCCCCCGTTAGAAACGTAGCGGCCAAGACAACGCGTACCTCCCGCCTGCTCAGATTCCTGTGATCGCCAGTCAAAATCACCAGCGATGGTTACTCCCAAAATGGATAGGTCAACTCGAATTAAAGCGGCTATACGCCGTTGTCACTGTATTGCCATGAAGCCGCGCCGTTCCTATCTCGCTCGACCTAGGGTTACCATAAGAATACTGATATCTGCGGGATTCACCCCGCTGATCCGGCTGGCCTGTCCCAAGTTTCCCGGACGAATCGCCATCAGTTTCTCCCGACTCTCCTGCCTTAACCCATTAACTCGTTGATAATCAATCCCTTCCGGAATTACTACGGCTTCGAGGTGCGACCGCTTCTGAATCTCCCGGAACTCCCTTTCCAAGTAACCCTTGTAACGAATTCGGTAGATGACTTCCTCTTTTACCGGCTCGTCCACCACCCTGAATTCCTCTGGCAAATTTGCCTCGAAATCACCTCGGCGAATGTGATCGCCGTAAGACCGGCCCCCTACCCTTTCCGTTTCCAACCGCTCGGTCCAGGTATTGATCAGGTCCACCTTCCTACTCATTCGCCGGCTCCGCGCCTCCGGAACCAACCCTAGTGAAGCGGCATGCGAAAATAGCCGTTGCTCGGCTGAACCGTGATTAAGCAACAAGCGATGTTCCGCGCGACTCGTGAACATACGATAGGGTTCCCGCGTGCCCTTGGAAACCAGATCGTCAATGAGGACGCCGATGTAAGCCTCGTGCCTCCCCAGAATCAGCGATGGTTCATTGCGAACCTTCAGCACGGCGTTCACCCCGGCCAGCAAACCCTGCCCAGCCGCCTCCTCGTAACCCGATGTGCCATTGATTTGCCCGGCAAAGAAGAGATTCTCGACCAATTTTGACTCCAGCGACGCTCTCAACTGCGTCGGGGGCGCAAAGTCATACTCCACGGCGTAGGCAGGCCGCAGCATCCGCGCATGTTCTAAACCTCTGATTGTACGCAACATCGCCTCCTGCACACCATAGGGCAAACTCGTGGACAGCCCGTTCACATACCATTCGTCGGTATTCCGGCCCTCGGGTTCCAGATAGAGCCGGTGCCGCGGCTTATCGGTGAATCTCACCACCTTATCCTCGATACTGGGACAGTAGCGTGGCCCCACCCCTTGGATAGACCCACTGTACATTGCCGAAAGGTGCAGATTGTCCTTCACAATCGCAGAGGTCTCCTCCGAAGTGTAGGTTATCCAGCATGAAACCTGGTGTTCTCCCGGTTTCCACCCGAGTTTTCGCTGCCACGGTCGTTCCACGTGGAACAATTCCTCGTCTGCCCTCGTATCGTGAAATGAAAAAAGCGTAGGGTTGGCATCTCCCCGCTGCTCTTCGAGACCGCTCAAGTCGATGGAGCTCCCCAGGATTCGCGGAGGCGTCCCAGTCTTCAGGCGTTGCAGCCGGATTCCCGCCTTCTCCAGACTTGCCGACAACCCCTGCGCTGAAAAGTCGCCCAGTCGGCCTCCTTCGCTCCGATTCTCGCCCATGTGCACCAGTCCCCGCAGAAACGTCCCCGTGGTCACGATGACTGTCCGGCCAAGGAATTTCACTCCGAAATTCGTAAACACCCCTGCGACCCTTGCCCCTTCCACGATCAACTCCGTCACCATCGCCTGAAACAGGTCTAAGCCTTGCTGCAATTCGATCACGTGCTTCATCCGTAACTGGTAGGCTTTTTTATCGCACTGTGCCCGAGGCGCCTGTACCGCTGGCCCCCGCGACGCATTCAGTAGTCGGAATTGAATCGCGGTGGTATCGGTGTTAATGGCCATTTCGCCGCCCAGGGCGTCGATTTCCCGAACGATATGCCCCTTGGCCTGCCCCCCGATAGCCGGGTTGCAGCTCATCTGCGCGATTGTATCGATATTTCCGCTCAGCACCAGCGCCCGCGCACCCATGCGAGCCGCCGCGAGCGCGGCTTCACAACCCGCATGCCCGGCGCCGCACACGATTACATCGTAGACCTCTTCAGAAAGACGATTCACTTCCCAATGCAAAACTCGCCGAACAACCTGTCCAGCATCGCTTCGTTGTCAACACGTCCCACAATCTCCCCAATGGCATCCACCGCCGCCCTCAGGTCGCTTACCACCAACTCGGTCGGCACCTCGTGTCGCAGTTTATCCAAGGCACCTTCTACGGCACTTTTCGCTCTCGTCAGCGCATCCCCGTGCCGCACGCTCACGAAGATCCCATCCGCTTGATTATCAAATACCTCCGACTTCAGTGCGGAAACCATAAGCTCCTTCAACTCCGCAATGCCCGTTCCTCTCAAGGCAGACACACGGCAGCGAAACTCCGTTGCAATCTCACTTTCCCTTTCCCTGCACGCCGACAAGTCTACCTTGTTTTCCACGAGTATCGATGCGGCACCATGCAGAGCTCCTCCGATCCTTTCCGGCAGATCCGGGCAGGGTAGGGTACTGTCCACGACCATGAGCAGCAGGTCTGCAGCCTCCATCTGCTCGTAGGTTTTCTCAATCCCCCGGCGGTCAATTTCTGAATCCACGGGCCCAACGCCCGCTGTATCAACCAGGCGAAGTAGATAGGGGCCGATTACTACACTGACCTCGATAAAGTCTCGCGTGGTGCCCGGTGCGTCGCTCACAATGACGCGCTCCCCGCCCACCAGTGCGTTGAGCAGACTGCTCTTTCCGGCATTGGGCGGACCCAGAATCACCGCCCGAACGCCCTCCTCCAGCATGGCAGTGTAATGACTCGTGTGTCTCAATTCCCCCAACTCGCGTTCCAGCATCCGCAGCTCCGCAACAGGACCATCCTCCGTCTCAGGTGGGAGATCCTCTTCCGGAAAGTCGATGTACGCTTCAAGTCTTGCTAAGACCGATAAGTGCTTGTCCATCAACGAATTCATTCTTCTTCCCAGCTCTCCCGAGAGCCGTTTCCGGGCCGTTGCTAGGGCAAAATCACTGCGCGCCCTTATGACTTCCGCTACGGCTTCCGCCTGGCTCAGGTCCATTTTTCCATTCAGAAAAGCCGTCCGTGTGAACTCCCCCGGCTCCGCCGCCCGGCATCCTCTTGCCATGAGGTCCTCGATAATGCGCCGCACAATGAACGGATTGCCATGAGGGAAAACCTCCAGCATCGCCTCCCCGGTATAGGAGGCCCCGGCCGCGAAGAAAGCATACATTACGTCATCGATGACGTCGCCGGCACGATCCCGGTATTTGGCCAGGGTCATTCGGCGCGGGGTAGGGGAGGAGCGCCCTCCCAGGCATTGTGTCACCAGATGGTGACTCGATGGGCCGCTGACCCTTATGGCGGCAATGGCGGCCTCTCCGCTGGGTGTTGCCAACGCTACGATTGTTTCTCCAAGGGGCATGGCTAATTCCCTCGCCTCTCCGTATCCTGGCGACCCGAGTGATACTCAGCATCGCTGTTCACTTATACCCTCCGGGCGGCCGCATGACCATGCCAAAAATCAGGGACATGCACAGAAGTTTCTGGAAAACCGCAATCCTCGATTGCCCACAGAAAATGCCGAGGAGGTAAAGTCCGCCAGGATTGCGTCCAGGCGAGCGATGCTGCGCTCAAACGCAGCAGCCTCCTCTTGGACGCGTGGCTTTTGTGCTTACCTTACGAGGCGGACTCTTCTTCCTCGACCTCGACCAGGATGCTACCCCCGGAAGCTTTCACCATTTCGAGAATCGCACGCGTGACTTCATCCATAACGTCCGGATTCTCTGCCAGGTATTTCTTTGCCGCTTCTCTTCCCTGTCCCACGAGCGACCCATTGTAGGAGATCCAAGAGCCCTTTTTCTCCAGGATCTTATGCTGAATACCGAGGTCGAGAACCGAGCCGGTCCTGGAGATCCCTTCGTCATACATAATATCGAACTCACATTCGGTGTAGGGTGGGGCGACCTTATTCTTCACCACCTTGACCCGCGTGCGGTTTCCGGTAACTTTGCCGGAGGGATCCTTGATGGCGCCGATTCGCCGGATATCGATGCGCACGGAGGAATAGAATTTCAAGGCCCGGCCACCGGGAGTGGTTTCCGGACTGCCGAACATAACGCCAATCTTCTCGCGAATCTGATTCGTAAAGATACAGACGCACTGCGTCTTGGAGATGGCGCCCGTGAGTCGCCGCATGGCCTGGCTCATCATGCGCGCCTGCACACCTACGGTGGCATCGCCCATCTGCCCGTCAAGTTCCTGCCGTGACACGAGGGCGGCGACGGAATCGATTACGACCACGTCGATGGCGCCGGACTTAATCAAGGTTTCGGTGATGTTGAGCGCGTCTTCGCCACACTCCGGCTGCGACACCATGAGGTTGTCGAGATCTACCCCCAACAAGCGTGCGTAGCGGGGCTCGAGAGCATGCTCGACATCGATGAAAGCAGCGTGGCCTCCCCGTCGCTGGGCCTCCGCGATGACGTTGAGGCAGAGCGTGGTCTTGCCCGAACTCTCGGGACCGAAGATTTCGCAGACCCGCCCCTTCGGCAAGCCCCCGACACCCAGTGCCAGATCGATTGCCACCGACCCGGTCGGGCAGACCGATATATTCATTTTAGTAGCCTCACCCATGCGCATGATCGTGCCTTCGCCGAATTGCCGGTTGATCGCGGAAATGGCGTAGTCCAGCGCCTTCCCATTATCAGTGGGTGCTCTTGTTTTCTTTGCTGTCTCTCGGGCCATGGGCAACGCCTTATTCGAAAAGGAGGGAATCACATAGGAGGGAAACGCCATGCTTCCCGATCATTTACTCTTAACTCTCAGGTCTCGTTCAGCAAGCAAAAACGTGAAAAAATGTTCAGTGGTTTTCCGGTTTCCTGTGATTGCTAAAATCACGGCTGTATTTAGGCTGGAAAAGACTTCACCTTCTCCTGCTCCGCGTCGTGATGCACTATGAACATTTGATATGGGACTGGAACGGCACGCTCATGGACGATGCCTGGCTCTGTGTCGAGGTGATCAACGCAATTCGCGCTGATCGGCACATGCCGCCCATTACTATTCCCGAGTACCGGCAACAATTTGACTTTCCGGTGATCGCGTATTATCGGCGTATCGGCTTCGACCTGGACAAGGAATCATTCCACGATCTCAGTCTGGAGTACATAACCGAGTACGATCGACGCCGCACGGAATGTGCGCTGCAGGCCCACTGCAGGGCTACACTTTCTCAACTCAAGGCGGCTGGAGTTACACAGAGCATTCTCTCTGCTTACCGCCAGCAAACGCTGGAAGAGATCATCCTTCACTACGAACTGTCTCCTTACTTCGCCAGGCTGGTCGGCCAAGCCAACATTTACGGCGAAAGCAAGGTAGAAATGGGGAAACAGTGGGTAGCCCGTCTCCCCGACTCTCCGGAACAGATTCTCCTCGTGGGCGATACCGTTCATGATTTTGAAGTAGCCCAAGCTACCGGAATCGACTCCATCCTGGTCAGCCACGGGCACCACGAGCGCGACCGCTTGGAAGCCTGCGGCGTGCCGGTGCTGGACTCGTTGCGGGACGTACCCGGATTCCTGGCCTCCGTGCCTACAGTGTAGTGAGCCCACTCGAATGGAATTGGGTAGGGCGAAGCGTCCCTGTAGCCGTACGCCACGGATTGCGGCTCAGCGAGACTGTTCGCCCTACCTGATTTTGCACAATGCGAAAATGTTCATGCCGCGCTCGAGTGACGGTAATATAACCGCCGCTTCGCCGTTCTATTTGAATCTGGTGGAGATTTTCGTTGAATTGAAGCGACACGGTCCATTTTCAATGCAACCCGGTTATCCCAGACGAGCCCGGCCGACAGGCTGTCGAGCGACCGTTTTTCTGGTTTGCTGTAGCCTGTGGTTTGCTCCCCTCGTCCGCGCCGAGTCAGTCGACCTCGCGCCCAGCAAGGACAATACGATCTTCTCCGAGGATAGTGAAAGTAGCAGTGGGCAGGGACCTTACCTCTTTGTCGGAGGACTGGAAAGGTATGGGACGCCTCCGCCTCGACGCCGGCGGACTCTGCTAGCTTTCGATGTGGCCGCCAATGTGCCCGCCGCGGCCACTGTGGACGGATTTACCCTGCAGTTGCACGTGAGCAAGGAACGGCTGGGGAGGAGCGCCATCGTCTCAATCAACCGTCTCCTCAAGGACTGGGGGGAATCGCCTTCGGTCTCGAAGGGAGGGAGGAGGGGCGCCGGCAATGGGAACCGACGCTACCTGGACCCATCCTCAACGCACCGGCGCCACCTGGGACACAGCCGGCGGCGATTTCAATGCAACAATTTCGGCCAGCACTACGGTGACCACTACGGGAACCTACACATGGAACTCCGATACCTTTCATGGTCTAATCGACGACGTCCAGGACTGGCTGGATAACCCGTCTGCAAACTTTGGTTGGATCCTGCGCGGCAATGAAAGCATTGCGGGCACCGCCAAGCGCATCGACAGCCGCGAAAACACCAATCCGTCCACCCGTCCCAAGCTTACCATCGAGTATACGCCGCCGACCTACCGTGAACAATGGATAGCGCAGTTTTTCGGAATGGAGGCGACGGTGGACGACAGTGCCGACAGCGACAATGACGGCCTCAATAACCTCCTCGAATACGCCTTCAATCGCGATCCGCGCCAGCCCGAGAGCGGTGTTCTACCGGTGCCGGTCATCAACGCCGAGGGTCGGCTTGCCATCGACTTCACCCGGGATACCCGCGCCACCGACCTGACCTACCGGGTGGAAGCTACCAGCCAGCCCGAAGATCCGAACAGTTGGACGGCCCTGGCCGAAAGCGTGGCGGGGACGGCAGCCAGCGGTTCCGGGGCAATAACCGAAACCGGGTCTTCCGACACCCGTACTGTCAACGTGAGCGATTCGAGCAACGCGAATAGCCATCTTCGGAGATTTTTTCGGCTCGTTGTGGAACGCACCGATTGACTTCGTGTCGAGGAAGCGAATCGACAGCCGCGAGGGTTCCTCCAACCGCCCCGAACTTGTAATCGAGTTCGCGCCCGGATCGGGTGGGGGAGGGGAACCCATCAATCCTTTCGCCGGCCTTGAAGATCTGGGCGGAGGATGGCGGGAATCGTCGTGGTTCGGCGTTCTTAACGACACCACCTTCCCGTGGGTTTTCCACCTCCAATATGAATTCGTCTTCGTCTTCTTCAGGGAGGCCGAGAACGATTTCTTCCTGTTCGACCTCTCTACCATGGACTGGTGGTTTACGAGCGAGACGCTCTAACCCATTGTCTTCAGCTTAAACCCGAATTCGTGGATCTTCTATTTTACGGAGACCGCAGGGCCCCGTCAGTTTGTCGACCTGCAGTCGGGCGAGTTCTCTGACCTGCCGTTGCGTAGCGGCCGCAGGCCGCTATAGGCGACTTCCCGGTATTAATCGCGATCCCTCCGTTGCGTGGCCGTTTGGAACGAAATGCGGTAGGGCGAAGCGTCCCCGCTGAGCCGTGGCCGCGGCACACGGTTCAGCGGGGACGCTTCGCCCTACCTGCTGTTCGCTGTGCGAACGGGTTCATAACCAGCCGCAAATGAAGGCCGTGAGCCTCCAAAGTGAACCTGGCCAGAGTTTCGCCTCCTGATCGTAATCTTTGTCGCACACATACTCCTCGTCTGAACGCGAATGCGTCCAGCTACAGTGGCTTTAATTTCAGGTGACAATCCATGGTTCATTCTGCGCTCGCGTGAAGGAGTATGGCCGCCATTTCACCGTTCTTATTGATCTGTCAGAAATCTCCGGTTAGTGTGGAGATTCGCAAGTAACTTCGCACTAGTGCCTAAACTCACCTAATTTGCCGGATTTAAGAAACCATGAAGACCCGCCCCTTACGGAGCGAGCTACATTGTGGCTCTGGGCGTGAGGCCAGGGATCGAACGATCGTGATGTTTCCTTAACTCGGCATACCATGCGAATCGTTGCACTAGCGGTACGGTCTATCTTCAATGCACCCCCTTTATCCCAGACGAGCGTGGCCGGGAATCTATCGAATGGCCCTGTTTTTGGCTTGCAGCGGCTTGGGTCCCGCCCCCTTCGTCCGCGCCGAGTCGATCGACCTGGAGCCCAGCAAGGACAATACGCTTTACTCCCAAGGAGAGTTAAGCAACGGGAGTGGATCCCACTTCTTTGCCGGGCGCGCAGGATCGGGGTCCGGCAACGGGGCAAGACGTAGGGCATTGATTCAGTTTCTAGTTCAAGGAAATGTTCCAGATGGCGCCGTCATCGAGAGCGTTTCAATGCAACTTCGCGTATCGAAGACTCCCTCATCAACGTCGCGAACCGTCTCCCTGCATCGCCTAACGAAGGAATGGGGTGAAGGGACGGCCAACGCCCCAGGCAATGAAGGTCGAGGAACTGCGGCCTCTTCCTCCGACGCAACCTGGACCAAGACCGGCATTTCGGGATTGAACTGGTCGTCTTCAGGGGCTGATTTTTTGCCCTCAGCCTCAGCTTCGCTTCCCGTGGGTGGCACCGCTTCTTACACTTGGAATTCTTCTACATCTCCCGATCTCATCGCCGATGTACAGGGATGGCTGGACGGAACCATTGATAACTACGGCTGGTTGCTTAAAGGCGACGAGTCGACTGTCCGCACCGCCAAGCGCTTCGACAGCAGCGAAAACTCCACCACGTCCAATCGCCCGAAGCTCACCATCGAATATACCCTGCCGACGCACCGCGAGCAGTGGGGGACTCAGTTCTTTGGATCTGGGGCGACGGTGGACGACAGTGCTGACGGCGACCATGACGGCCTCAGAAACCTCCTCGAATACGCCTTTGATCGGGATCCGGGCCAGCCCGAGAGCGGGGTTCTGCCGGTGCCGGTCATCAATGCCGAGGGCAAACTTGCCATCGACTTCACCCGGGATACCCGAGCCACCGACCTGACCTACCGGGTGGAAGCTACCGGCACGCCCGAAGATTCGAACAGTTGGACGGCCTTGGCCGAAAGCGCGGCGGGGGCGGCAACCAGCGGATCCGGGGGAGTAACCGAGACCGGGTCTTCCGACACCCGAACTGTCATCGTGAGCGATTCCAGCCTCGCGGACAGCCATGTGCGGAGGTTCTTTCGCCTCGTCGTGGAACGCACCGAGTGACTTCATGTCGGGAGGGGGAAGTCCCTACTACAATCCGTAAGATTTCCGGACTATTCTTGATGTCATCAGAAAATTCTCTCACAGAGACACAGGGCACACGGAGATTGCCTTTTCTCCGTGCCTCCGTGTACCGAGCGAAGCGACATCCTTGAGCCCTTCCATTCGCTATCGCCTGGATGTTCTCACGCCAAGACCCTACCGAGCCGGCGGAATCCGCCAAGATCTCGAAACCATGAACCATGCTTTGCTTTACCTCCCCCGCGCCCGAGCCCTCCCGGCGCTCATTTGCCTGTTTCTCTTACCATGGCAACCGCTTGCGTTAGGCGATTCGGTTACGCTGGAGCCGTTCAAAGACAACACTATTTACTCCGAGAACGACAATAGTAACGCAACCTTCCGTAACCTCTTCGTGGGGCGAGTATCACGTTCATCCAGTGCCCGGCGCGCGCTGTTGGCGTTCGACATTTCGGACGGCATTCCGCAGGGCGCCACTATCGACAGCGCTTCCCTTACCGTCCGCGTGAGTAGAACCAGCTCCGGCCCGGCCAACGTGGATGTTCACCGGCTTACCAAGGATTGGGGAGAAGGCAGCTCGAACTCGCGAGGCCAAGGCGGTGCAGGCGCTTCGCCCACAAGCGGCGACGCCACCTGGAACAACGCTTTCAGCGGAGGCGATGCCTGGCAGTCAGAGGGAGGCGACTTTGCCGCGGAAGCATCGGCCGGCACCTCGGTGGGCGCTAACAATTCCTCTGCCACCTGGTCCTCGGAGGGTCTGGTGGCCGACCTGCAGGCCTGGGTGGATGACCCCGGCAGCAACTTCGGCTGGATTCTCATCGGCCCCGAAGACGCGAAGTCCGCCAAACGAATCAATAGCCGGGAGGGGTCTTCAGACGTGCCTCAGCTTGTCATTGATTTCACGCCCGGATCGGGTGGGGGAGGGGAGCCAGTCAATCCCTTTGCTTCATTGGACGATCTGGGCGGAGGTTGGCGGGAATCGCCGTGGTTGGGCGTTCTTAACGACACCACCTTCCCGTGGATTTTCCACCTCCAACATGAATTTGTCTTCGTTTTCTTCAGGGAGGCCGAGAATGATTTCTTCCTCTTCGACCTCTCCACCATGGACTGGTGGTTTACCAGCGAGACGCTCTACCCCAATGTCTTCAGCTTTAACCGGAATTCATGGATATTCTATTTCGCGGAGACCGCCGGGCCCCGCCAGTTCGTCGACCTGCAGTCGGGCGAGTTCTTCAGTCAGCCCTAGTTGATGGCCACCAGCCTCGACGAGGGACCTCTTAAAGAACCTGAGTTTACGGAAGCTAATCTTAATAGCGATTTTCCTGGAGGGACGAGGTCTCTCGAGTCCGCAAGGCAGGCAACCTTTCAGCTGCTTTTTCATTCCTTGACAGGCCGGCAACGGGCTCGTTCCCGGATCGGACCTAAATACGGCCTCGAGGGACCTCGGCCCTCCAGATCGCCTGTGAGAAAGGTTCAAAGCCGGCCCCGCCGTCCGGCCGACACATTTCAGGGTCCCGCCGGCCTATTGTGCCTCATCGGACTAGCCTTGCTGACTTCCGGCTTGACCGCTGCCAACACGACGGGAGCGGATGATTTTTCCGGCCCCGTCGATACCGAAAAGTGGGGAACCGACCTCACCATCGGCTTTGCCACCTTCAGCCAGGGCAGCGGCCTGCTTCAATATGCCACCGGCTTCTTCGCTCCGTCCACTAGCGACTGGGTGGCACGGCCCTGGAAGCTGAACCGCCTCCCCTATGCTTCCGACTGGTCTGTGAAAGTGGATGTCATGGTCCCCGCAGGAATCGACGCCATGCTCGACGCCGAAACCAAAAGCCTTTCAGCCGGTATCTTAATCACCCCTGATCTTCCCGAGTCACTCCTGAACATGGCCTCGTTCTCTCTCCAGCGACGCAGCGGAAACGGCGCTATCGGCAGCTTCTGGACGACGGACATCGTCGACCCAGGCTTTCCAAGGGAACCCCAAAGCGTCGCGGCAGGAGCGGAAACCGCAACCCTGACGGTTCGCTGGGAAACGGCCTCCAGAACGCTGTCGGCCGAAGGATCCGGCGACGGAATTCCACTCGAAGTTTTCTCAACCCTCAGAATCGGAGCAGGCCGAGATATCGATTGGTCCGTGGAGGAAGGCGGTGCTTTCACCATCGCGCTTTTCGCTTCGGCGCCCGGTCTCACGCTCACCTTCGCCGACGGCATGTCGCTGGATAATTTCGAGTTCGTCTGCGATGGCATCGGCCCCGGCGTACCTGATCCGTTCACCGAGCTGCCCAATCTCGGCGGCGGCTGGCGTGATTCGCCTTGGTTTGGCTTCGTGAACACCTCCTTTTTTCCCTGGGTATTCCACCTCCAGCACCAGTGGCTCTTTCACGTTTTCCGCCCCGCCGAGCAGGAGATATTCTTTTACGATCTCGCCGCCGCCGCCTGGTGGTTCACGAGTGAGCAGCTCTATCCGAATCTCTTCAGCTTTGACCGCGGCCGGTGGATATTTTACTTCGTCGAAACCGCTACCCCGAGGGAATTCGTGGATCTGGAGACCGGAGAGTTCTTTTCTCTACCGTAGCAATCCTTTGGATTTCGGAGAGTTTTCAGGTGTCGGGTGTCAGGTGTCAGTCTGAAGAGACGGATTTGAGTCCTGACACCTGAACGCTGAAACCTGTTCACGAGCGAAGCGAGAAGGCCTGACGACCCGCTTTCGGACTGAAGTTTCAGGTCAATCTGGGGTTAAGAAGCCCAATGAACCTCCCCGACGCAAGCGTCGGGGTATCGGGCAAGGAGAACTTATTCTCTACCACAGTGTTAACTGACGCAGATCCTCCTTCGGCTTGCCCTGTTCCAAAACGTATTTCTCCACCATCGCCCAATTCCCTCTCTCCCCAACCGTCCCCACGTAATACCCTGAACTCCAGAATCTTCCTCCCCAGAGTTCCTCCTTCAGCCACCGCTCCCTCTTGAACAACTCCCGTGCTGTGATACTCTTGAATTTCATCACGATACTTCCTGGCGCTATTTTCGGATGTGCCCCGCACAGTAAATGCACATGGTCTTTATCCATCCCTAGGGCCTCCAGTTCTATTTCATAGCGTTCCCCTATCCCTCTGGCCGTTTCGATCATCACTCGCTCAATCCGCTTATCTATCAGCGCCTTCCGATACTTCACCGGCAT
This sequence comes from Opitutales bacterium, assembly GCA_963665345.2. Taxonomy (GTDB): domain Bacteria; phylum Verrucomicrobiota; class Verrucomicrobiia; order Opitutales; family CAXXNP01. The sequence continues at coordinate 664,211 of OY762281.2, read as the reverse complement.
CACCACATGATAGTGGATCTCCCACACACAGTGACTTCCTCGCTTTACTCGACTTTCTTCCTTCCTCTCTCCCACCCTCTCTTCTTTATCAAGTCAGCCACCCCGCAGCAAGCTACGGGGAATCACCAAGTTGAACACCTGAGATCTATGATCCGAAGCGTTGATGTCTGAGGAGATAACGGCGACGGGATCGTCAAAAGCGAATCTCAAATCCCGAGAAGCCCGGTGCCCCCTCGGTGACCGCTACCTCTTCGACGGATACCCCCTCCACCCGTGCCCAGCGAGGACCGCAGCGGCACCACTGCAGAAACCGTTCGATCTGCTCCGCCTTTCCCTGGGCCTCGATATAGACGCTGCCATCGGCGCCATTAAGCGCAAACCCATTGATCCCTAACAACGCTGCCTGCCGTCGCGCTGAATCTCGGAAAAAGACACCCTGGACCCGTCCTTCGACGCGGATTTTCAGCCATTTATCGACCGCCATTGCAATCAGTCGGGGGTTAGATTCTGAGCTTCTGGGATCAGGATAGCTCTGCCAATACCTCCTCGTATATCTGGACATTGGCCGCAGGAAAACAGGCGAAAACGACCTGCTCTAGCAATTTAGGGCGAGCTAGGAAAGCAAGTGTTTCGACAATGGCAATGCGCGTGGCATCGCGCAGGGGGTACCCGTAAACGCCCGTGCTGATGGACGGAAAAGCAACCCGCGCGCAGTCGTGGCGGGCAGCGATTCGAAGGCTGTTGCGGTAACAAGCGGCAAGTAAATCAGCTTCGCCGTGATTGCCGCCGTGCCAGACCGGCCCAACCGTATGGATGACATATCTAGCCGGGAGACGATATCCCGCGGTCAAACGTGCTTCCCCGGTCGGGCAGCCGCCAATCCCCTTACATTCCTCCAGCAGGCCCGGTCCGGCCGCCCGGTGAATCGCGCCATCCACACCTCCGCCCCCGAGTAGACGGCTGTTGGCGGCATTGACAATAACATCCACCTGAAGCTTTGTGATGTCCTGGGCAATAATCTCAATGCGGGAATGCATGCCTTCCATCATCGACGGGAAGACCGAAAGACCTCAAGGAATATAACAAATTGAACCCCACCCGGGAACAGCCTAATGAACCTGGCTGGTCGTAATAGAACATCCTGGGTAGGGCGAAGCGTCCTCGCTGAGCCGTGGGCCGCGGCATTCGGCTCAGCGGGGACGCTTCGCCCTACCTGTTGAACTTGATCATTCCCTGTCCCGATAGGTCGCATGCGCGTTAACCTGAGGAAATGAGATCAGTCAAGCGACGATGCAAGAATCTCAATTCATGGAATTCGCAGAACAACCGTAGACAGTGTGGTCATATTCCTCGTAGCAACAAGACCTGAAGCCAATCCCCTCATAACTTTCCTGGGGCTCAAGCCTGAAAGCGGAATCACTTCATTGCCTGTCTACGCGAGTCGTGAATGCCGTCTGGTCATCAGCGGGATTGGAAAGGTGAGGGCGGCGGCGTCGGTCGGCAGCATGTTTGGGCAGCAGCCGGATCAGCCGCATGTCGCGGTCAATATGGGCTGCTGTGCCTCTCCCAACACCAAATTCAAGATAGGTACGGTCTTTGCCATTAACCATGTGCGCGACGCTGCCTCGGGCAGATGCTTCGGTTTCGAAATGCTTCTTGATTTCGGCCTGCCGGAAAGCGCTCTCACCACCGTCGACAGACCCGCGGACCGTACCTCCGCCAACGAGTTACCGACGCTGATCGATATGGAGGGCAGTGCATTCGCGGAAGCGGCGGGCCTGTTTCTTCCTCCGCACCGCATTCTCTGTTTCAAGGTTGTGTCCGACTATCTGGATCCGGAATCCTGCAGCCGCAAACGCATGTCGGACGTGATGGAGCGGTTTCTCCCGCGGCTAGAGAGAATTGTCCACCAAGCAACCGCACTGCAGGAGCCGTCCCCGCGACTGAGCGAAGCTGTCACCAGCTTACTCGAAAGGCTCGAGAGCCGGCTCCGCCTGACCAAAACCCAAAGGCTGAGACTTCGCGATTACACAACGGGGTTTCTACTTCGGCACGGTCGCGAAAGCGAAATCTCGTTTCTGGATCGCTACGCCCAGCAAACCGTGCGGGATAAAGCTACCAGGAATGCCCTGTTCGCCAGAATCTGCCATGACCTATTGGCGTAGCCACTTTTCCCACCTTTACGCCGAACGGCGAGCCCTCGATTATCCGCTCGCGCAACGGCTTCTACGCCGGTTCCCAAGTGCTACGGTTGTGCCTATCGACGACTACAAGGAGCTATTCGCCCGTCCTCGACAGCATTTTCAGATGCAGAAACGCAGCATGAAATTAATCCTGGCGGTAAAAAAGGACCACCTGCTCTACCCGGGGTCTCATCACGCACAAGACTTCGGTTATCCAAACTTTTTCTATAACACTCCTGTTATCAATTGTATCTATAGCTGCGATTACTGTTATCTGCAGGGCAAATATCCTTCCGCAAACCTTGTTGTGTTCGTAAATCAGTCCGATTTCTTCGCCGCTACGAAGACCGCTATTCAGTCCCGGGCAGACCCCGCCTCGCCCCTTTATCTAGCGCTTTCCTACGATACGGATCTACTTGCTTTCGAGTCTCGGGTTCCGTTCTGTCGCGACTGGATTGAATTCACCAGGCGGGAACCTGAACTCATTGTCGAAATCCGAACCAAGAGCGCCAATTTCCGACATCTGCGGAAAGTAGAGCCATGCTCACGGGTAATTCTGGCCTGGACCCTGTCTCCTGACATAGTCGTAAGCCGCTATGAAAAGGCGACTCCCGCCCTCTCCAGGCGACTCGAGTCCGCTCGCCAGGCGCTCGAGTCCGGTTGGCCGGTGAGGCTCTGTTTTGATCCCATTATGGAAATACCACAGTGGCGCCGGGTCTACGAGGAGTGCATCGAACGTGTCTTTTCTACCTTGGCGCCCGACCAGATACGCGACGTCAGCGTGGGCTCGTTTCGAATGAACAAGGACCAATATCATAGAATTCGCCGACAGCGGCCCAACTCCGACATCTACTACCGGGACTACGACAACCAACAGGGAACCGTCACCTACCCCAGACAGGTAGGGCGCGAGATGACGGATATCGTCTGCGCCTTCTTAGAGCGCTACATCAACCCGGAACGGATCGCGGTATGGAACTAACATGCCATCGGACTTTGTCCTCAGCCTGTTAACAGAAAATCGCCAAGCGATTTTTCACCGAAGCGTTAATGTGTTCAAACGAGGGTGAGCTGCGAGCGATGCCAGCAGCTATCGACAGCGTTGCAGCAACAAGTGCAAGAGTCGGCGGAAAAAGCCGCGGATTTTTTTCTACCCCTTGCATTCAGAATGCGGTCTTATATGCCGCCAAGATTCTGCGCTGAGGCTATTGACAGGTGGGGACCCAGTTCGAGTCATGAGAAGGTCTCAGAGAACATCGGCCCAGCCAGATCCGCGCTTCCAAAAATCATTTGACCCTCCCAATCTATTTCAGCATCTTACCACCCTTTTCGGACTCGATGAATCGCGTTCACATAAAAACCTACGGCTGCCAGATGAACGTCCGCGACTCGGATGCTGTAGCCGCTATGCTGCGCGCTCGCGGCTACTGTATCGTCGAAGATGAAAAGCAAGCCGACGTCGTATTACTGAATACGTGCGCGGTACGCGACCAATCCGAACAAAAGGCCATAGGGAAGTCCGGATACCTGCTCAAACGCAAGCGCCACAATCCGCGACTCGTGGTAGGGGTGCTCGGCTGCATGGCTCAGAATCGCGGCGCCTCGTTGCTCGATTCCCTCCCCGATCTTGACCTGCTCGTGGGCACGCAGAAATTCCACCGCGTGCCGGACCACCTCGATTCCATTTTCAAGACCCTTGATGGGCAGGGCCCGACCCCGGCAACACTGGTCGATCTCGAGGAGGAAGCTGGTTCACAGAATGAAATCCGCGCGCATACGCTCGCTTCCGGGCGCGTCTGCGCATTTGTCTCTATCATGCAGGGATGTAACATGAATTGCACCTTCTGCATCGTCCCTAAAACCCGGGGGCGGGAACGCTGTCGTCCCATCGAGAACATTGTCGAGGAGGTTACGGAACTGGCTGCGGCGGGCGTTCGCGAGGTTACTTTACTCGGCCAGATCGTAACCAGCTACGGGCGTCGCGAGATTCCCTTTCGGCACCGGAAGAGCCCTTTTGTGCAGCTCCTGGAAGCGGTCAATACGGTCGGCGGGATCGAACGCATTCGTTTCACCTCGCCGCATCCCCGAGGGTTCAAGGACGACCTCGTGCGGGCATATCGGGATCTGCCCAAGCTGTGCGAATATGTACATTTGCCCATGCAGAGTGGATCGGACCGCATACTGCGGGCCATGAACCGCCCTTATTCGAGCGCGCGCTACCTCAAAATTGTAGAATCCTTGCGCGCGGTTAAGCCGAACCTCGGCCTCTCTACCGATATCATCGTGGGATTTCCCGGGGAAACCGAAGAGGATTTTCGCTCTACCCAGCGCCTGTTCGAGGCCATTGGCTTCGATATGGCCTACATTTTCAAGTACAGCACCCGCAGCGGGACACCGGCGGCGGCCATGCCAGACCAGATCGCGCGGGATGTAAAGGAAGCGCGTAACCAGATTCTGCTCCAGGCCCTCGAGCGGTCGTCGCTCCGGAGAAACCAGCGCCTCATTGGGACCATTCAGGAAATCCTGGTGGAAGGCCCCGCCCGGCGAGGTGAATCCATGTTCTGCGGCCGCACCCGCAGCAACCGCAAGGTTGTGTTCCGCGGAGCCTCGCGGCTTGTCGGACAACTCGTAGACGTCGTCATTCAGGATGCCTCCCATACCACCCTTTTCGGACAAGTGCGCACCTTGGAGGATTTCCAGGAGACACCGTCATCGTTGGCCTTGGCGGGTTGAGACCGCATTCACCATGACGTTGTTTGCCGCTACCCAGATCCTGGCCGTGGCACTGGTATTGATCGGCGCCCTGCTGCTCTGGAACGGCCGGCCGGTGAAGCAAGTCGCCACCTGGTCCCTGCGGTCACTTCTGGTCACGATTGTGCTTTTCGGGCTCGGGTCCGGCTGGTTCCTCTGGGAAATCTCCCGTTTGGGTGAAGCCGATTTCGGTAACTATCGTCAGCTTCTGCTGCTTTTCTTCGGCGTCATCGCGGTGTCCTCATTCTTCGCCGTGCCCGATTTCCTGTCGGTTCGTGGGGGCGCTATTCTCGTCCTGCTCGCTTCCAAGCCCTTCCTCGACGCCGCCTACATGGAGGATCCCCGGAGTCGCCTGTCCATGGTCGGATTCGTCTATCTGTCGATCGTTGTGGCGCTGTATCTGGCCACCTTGCCCTACCGCCTGAGGGATTTTTTCCAATGGCTGTTTGCCAAGGAGATTCGCCCTCGCGTCGGGGGCACTATCCTCACGCTCTACGGTGTCTTTCTCTGCGGCGTCGCCTTCGGATATTGAATGGCGGCTTCTGAGGAACCTCTCTCTTAATGAACCTGACCAGAGTTTTGCCTCCTGCTCGTTGTCTTAATTCTGATCATACTCCCGGCCTCGTGGGCCATCGGCCTTCCAAGGCGTGGGATGGTTGCCAGACCTGGAGGGACGAGGTCCCCCGAGTCCGGCAGGCGGGCGACCTTACCAGTCCCGGTCCATACCTTTGCAGGCGGGCATCCGGCGGCCACCCAACTTCGAACGTGCAAGCGGCCTCGAGAAACGCCGGTCCTTGTCTCAAGACCGCACCGACAGAAGGTTTATTACCGGCCATAGCCCCGCTTCGACGACTAGTCACGTCGAAGCATTTTCCCGGGCGCGGGGCATCTGTTTTATCAAGCCGAAACAGAAACAATTTCAGGAAAGTCGACAGACCAAGACGGCAGCCACGCCGACGCCGGGCGGAGACGGGTTGACGGCCGCAGACCTCGATAAAAACCCTCTTTATGCAAGCCGCTCCGTCTTCTCGCAACCTGCTGTTGATTGTGTCCGGCCCGGCCGGAAGTGGAAAGACCACCCTCTGCACAAGGTTATTGAATGGATTTCCCGAGTCTTTGCAGCGCGTAGTCACATCCACTTCCCGCCAACCCCGGGAAGGCGAGGTCGAGGGCCGGGATTATTTCTTTTTCGCTCCCCATGCATTTCAGCAAATGGTTGCCCGGGGCGAATTCTACGAATGGGCGCGGGTGCATGATCATTTCTATGGCACGCTTAAACAGGAGATTCGCGAGAAGCTCGGTCGGGGCGCCGACCTGCTCATGAACATCGATGTGCAAGGAGCAGCCACCATGCGCTCGGCGGCGAGATCGGACGAAGCCCTGCGTGGCCGGATTACCTCCATATTCATCCAGCCGCAATCCATCGATCAGATCAGAGAACGGCTGCTGTTGCGGGACGAGGATCCGGAATCCATCGATCGCCGCCTTCAAACGGCAAAGGATGAGATGAAACAATGGCGCCATTTCGACTTCTGCATTCACAGTGGAGATCGTGAAGCCGATTATAAGGAAATTCGGTCGATTTACCTGTCCCTGAAAGTAAGCGGGCGGTAGAAATTCGCCGATATTTCGTGGCGCACTGCTTATCGGAGCGCAGCGGAGATTGCGGTGCGGTGGCAGGTAATGTGGACGATCCCGGGCGCTCCCGACAAGCCCTCGACCGCTTCGAGCCGGCACCGGCCGACGACGAATAGCCTGCAGGCGATGAGATCGCCACGTGGCCTGTCACGTGGGGCGAGACCATCAACATGATTAGGATTAAGCTTAAGGTTAGTGAGGCCCCCGGCCGCGCTGCGCTTGGCCGGATCAAACAGGAGTGAAACTTCCGGCCGCGGCCCGCACCTGCGATCGTGTTCGGCAATGGCCGCTCTTTCGTAGCCCGCGGGCTTACCGCCGGCAGCGCCGGGGGTTGCCCCGGGATCCCGGACCGCCCGTATCTCCCACTTCGCACCGCAATCTACGCTGCGCTCCGATAAGCAGTGCGCTACGTCATTTCCGGCTCTTTAGCGCGACTGGGCTAACGGTCCAACAAAATTCACTTGACATCGATTCCATCGCCCGCCATCCCGCTCCAGAGGCTAAGTTTCAGGTCAGCGCGGCCCCCGGCCGCGCTAGCGCTTGCCGGATATATCAGAAGTGAAACTTGCCCTCGCCGGATCGACCGCCTATTGCATATCCTGAGCGAAGATTGCGGCAGCTATGCCCCATGCGAACAATGGTGCTATCCATGCCCCAAGGTCAGACTGGGCTCGAACGGGCCATATATCATTAGCGAGCACGATAAAAGTGTCTCCTCAAAGCTAGATTCCATATCTAACAACGGCCACTTCGAGCCGCAGTCTTCGCCACTGCCGCGATTCGGCAAGTTCTGGTGCAAATTTCCCGAACGTTCATCGCCCGCAAACCCGCTCCAGAGGCTAAGTTTCAAGCTAGGAACCACAAACAGGTAGGGCGAAGCGTCCCCTGTTGCCTGCCCGCGTGCGCGACGCTATGGAGACGGCATGGGAGGGGCAGCCTGTCCAGCTCTACGCGCTCGCCGATCTCGATGCTTCCCTGCAATTATCCCATTCCTGGATCGCCCTCGGTCTGGAGCAGGTGGCAGTGGCCAGGGACAACGGTACCGGCGCTATTGAACTGGTAGCGACGATTCCCTGCGAGGAGGTCACGCTCTCGGCCCAAATTATCATCGCATTTTCGAGGACCTCGACACCGAGTCCGAGATCGCGGAAAAGAAGCCGCCGGTGCTACTGGACCCAGTGAACGACACGCTCGCTCGCCGTTCGGCGCGCCGGCTTTGGGCCTACAGGGCCCTGATCTGGAAATCTCTTTGCAATTTCGGAAGCTCTCCTTTAGAGCGCTCTTGATGAACCCGCCCAGAGTTCGGCGCCCTAATCTTAATCGTAATCCTGCTCTCGGCCTCGTGGGCCCTCGGCCCTTCAGATTGCGCCTTCGGACAGTTCATGTCCGAACCATAGTTGACAGCCGCGGGCCTTGATGAACGACCTCATAATGAACCTCAAAAGCGAGACAGGCACCTATGGCTAAAGAAAAATCAGACATCGGACTCATCGGGTTGGCCGTAATGGGCCAGAACCTGGCTTTGAATATCGCCGACCACGGCTTTCGGATCTCGGTTTACAACCGCACCACATCGCGCATGGAGTCCTTCGTGGCAGAGCATCCGGACACCCCTGGGGGCATCGTCGGATGCGCCACCCTGGAGGAATTTATCGGGTCACTGACAAGGCCTCGCAAGATGATCATTCTAGTTCAGGCCGGCGCGGGAACCGATGCGGTGATTGAAAGCCTGGTCCCGCTTCTCGATAGCGATGACATAATCATCGACGGGGGCAACGCCAAATGGACAGACACCATCCGCCGCGAACGGCAACTGACCGAGAAGGGACTGCGGTTTGTGGGCTCGGGCGTCTCGGGGGGAGAAGAGGGCGCGCGTTTCGGTCCCTCGTTAATGCCTGGGGGTCTGGCGACGTCATGGGCCGAGATCGAACCCGTTTGGACCGCTATCGCGGCCAAAGTGGATCCCGATAGCGGCCGTCCCCTGGAGAATGCGGAACCCGGCAAGCCCGTGGTCGGCGGCGTTCCCTGCACGGCGCATATCGGGCCGGACGGGGCGGGGCACTATGTCAAAATGGTTCACAATGGCATCGAGTACGGCGACATGCAGATGATCTGCGAGGCCTATGACTTAATGGGTACTCTTCTAGGTATGACGCCGGATGCCATCGGCAGTGTGTTCGATGAATGGAATCAAGGTGTGCTGGATTCCTACCTTGTCCAGATCACGGCGGAGATCCTGCACCAGACGGATCCCGCCACAGGGGAACCGTTTGTGACCATGGTGCTGGACACAGCCGGTCAAAAAGGCACGGGCCGCTGGACCAGCGTAAACGCCCTCGACATGGGAATTCCGGCGCCGTCCATTGCGGAGGCGGTCTTCGCCCGCTGTTTGAGCGCAATCAAGGACGAACGGGTGGCAGCGAGCGAACTTCTGAAGGGGCCAACCGAAATCTTCACCGGAGACAAAGAAGCTTTTATTCAGCAGATCCACGATGCCCTCTATTGCTCTAAGATCTGTTCCTACTCCCAGGGATTTCAGCTCATGCGGGAGGCGCAAAAGGAATATAACTGGGGCCTGGACTTCGGCACTATTGCACAGATCTGGCGGGGAGGGTGCATCATCCGTGCGGCCTTCCTGCAAAAGATTACGGAGGCATTTGCCCAGCAACCCGATCTGGCCAATCTACTCCTGGATCCGTATTTCCGAGAGGCGATTGACGATGCTCAGGCCAATTGGCGGGAGGTCGTTTCCTGTGCGGTGAAGCACGGCATACCCACCCCCACGTTTTCCTCCGCCCTGGCCTATTACGACAGTTATCGCAGTAGCAGGCTACCGCAGAATCTTCTCCAGGGCCAGCGCGACTACTTCGGCGCCCATACCTATGAGCGGACCGATCAACCTCGGGGTCGGTTCTACCACATCGATTGGCCGGATCCTCAACGTCCCCAATGGGAGATGTAAGGGCTTATTTCCGGCCAAACGGGTTGAGGCCCTGGAGGCTCTTTTTAACCTCCTCAGTCTTTTCTTTCACGCCCGGCGCGTAAACAGCGACCATACCGCCGACAAGCTTTCTCTGCTCGGCGGTCAACGATGCTTGCCGGGCAATCTGGCGCGGCTGTTCAAGGTGAGCAAGGTACCCCCGCTGCGGACACCTTCGATGGCTTTGCCTACATCGCCCTGTAAGGTTGAGCTATCGCTACTGTGAAAGTTCCTTTGCAAGACCAAAGCGACCACATTGCCGGTGATCTCTCCCAGAAGTTCTCGCTGTGCCGGAGTCACTGTTCCGGCCAAAGATTGGATTTGGCCCAAGGCTTCGACAGCTCCACCGTCGTGGTTCCTGGCCACCGCATCCACTAAGGAATCCAGCGCACTCCGCACTTTGGGATCATCCTTGAACCTGGCGGCCAGAGACACTCCCTGCCGCCCAATGTCCTTGGCCAAGGCAGCCCAATCACTGTCGTCAGCCGCCGTCACGAGGGAGAAACCGCAAAAGAGGAGCAGCACAATGGTCGCGGGAAGCTTGTTTGGAATCGATTTCATGGCGGATGGGAGATATTTTCGTGAGCCAGAATTCCCTCGATGGCAATCAATATCCTACGTTCCCGGTTTGAATGGATCGGGTAGGGCGAAGCGTCCCCGCTGTGCAGATTGCGGTGTCGGAGTGAAGAATGGGGACGGCCTGGGCAAGCTTAGCGTCCGCCTTCTGCCGTTTCGGATACGGGCCTATCGCTCACGTTTCCGATGCCAATCCATCCACTGTTGCCATCGATATAGTGTTCCTTTTTCCATATCGGCACACGCAGCTTGACCTGGTCGATGATGAACTGGCAGGCCGCGAAGGAATCTTGACGGTGCTCGGCGGTCACGCCGACCCACACCGCCAAGTCACCGATCCGCAGATGCCCGACCCGGTGGGTGCACTCAGCTCCTATGATAGCGAAATTCCGCAACGCTTCCGCGATAATCGTGCCTCCTTCTTTCTCCGCCAGCTCCCGGTAGCCCTCGTACTCAAGCGACTCCACCTCACGGCCCTCGTTATTACCCCTGACCCAACCCTCAAAACTCACGAATCCACCAGCGTCCTTTTGCACGAGAAGGCGCTTCAGCTCAGGTGGATCGATCGGCTCACCGCTAAGCCTGAAAGAACGGCCAGCCACGGAAATCATCCTCCGGCGACGGGTGGAATAAACACCACCGTGTCTCCATCACTAAGAGTCTGACTGAACTGGCCGAATTCGCCGTTAACCGCTACTTTCAAGTCACGCAGAGGAAGTCGAAACCCATGCTCCCGGGCCAATTCATGATAAAGGTCTCGCGGATTCTCGCACCCGGTCAGCCTTGTTTCAGAGGAGAGACCCCGCTGCTCGCGGAGCACAGCGAAATACTCTACTTTGACACTAATTTCGCTACTCATCGGGCTTCTATCTTCGCTTCGGCATATCTCAAGTCAATCTGCGTGTTGACACTTTTGAGCGCTTCCCTATTCACGGCGGGAAAGGCAACCAGGGGGGAACCGGATTGAAAAATTATACGGCTCAAACTGCGTTCCCCACGTTCCTGGTAGGCTTGCCTCAGGAGATCAACGCTGCAGCTCTCGTAGAGTGCGCAGAAGGGTTCCGGTCGGCCCGTCTCCGGATTAAGGAACGCCGTGAACGGCGCATGCTGGTTTCGTGCCTTCATCAGCGTGCGCAATACCTCATCATCGACAAATGGCATATCGATGGCCAGAACCAGCCACGATCGATCCGGAAACGCATCCATGGCCGAGAGAACGCCCCCCAGAGGGCCGATGTTTCCCCAGGTGTCGATAACGCATTGGATCCGATCCTGGCCGAGACGCGGGGGCAGCACCTGGTCCCGACGGCGAGAGACGACAATCTCGTCCGCCACCGACCGTACCACAGCGACCATGCGCTCCAACTGATAGGCGCCGCCAATGCGCAGCTGCAGCTTCTCCATGCCGAGACGTCGGCCTCGGCCCCCGGCCAGTATCAAGGCTGTAATCGGATCCTCCGTGGAGGCGGACCGTTCCGACCCATGAGGCTTGGCAATCAACGCCCTATGCCCATCCCTACGAGAGGAATTCTCAAGCGCCCTCCTGGGCATGAAAATCACTCTTCCCCCCAGTTTTCTCAATCAGTCCGACGGATTCAATGGTAATCGCATGCGACATCGCTTTGCACATGTCATAGATCGTCAGTGCGGCTATCGAAGCTCCCGTGAGCGCTTCCATTTCAACGCCTGTCTTGAAAGTTGCCCGCGCTTCGCAGTCGATCACCACGGAGTCAGCGCCGCCGGGCACGATGCGGATCTTGCAGTCTTCCATGGGAATTGGGTGACACAGCGGTATTAGCTCATGTGTCCTCTTGGCCGCCATGATCCCAGCCAGGATAGCGATCTGGAAGACAGGCCCCTTTTTGGACTGAAGTTCTCCCTCCTGCAGCAACCTCATGATCTGGCTCGTCAGCTTCACCGTTGCTCGCGCCCGGGCCCGCCGATGAGTAGCATGCTTGTGTCCGACATCGACCATCTGTGGGTTGTTGTCATCGTTGAGGTGAGAAAGCATCGTGCAATTATGCGTTTGTCGGATCTAAAGACCGACACTCTCCGTAAGCATAGCTATTTCGGAGCCGTTGGCAATTGAACGACGCCCTTAAAATGCCTTTTCCCCGCGGCAAAGGTCTTCGCCATCAAAGCCATTGGAAGAAGGGAGCGGCAAATCCGAGAGGAAATTCTGAGATCTCTTCTCCGGCCAATTCCACAAATCCGTCACTTTCTACCAGCGACGCATAATCGCCCGAGTTACTAACCGGAAAAGGCGTCGCGCCACGTAAGCCGCCGCCGGAATCCCGCAGTCGTACCGGAAGAAGGCAGGTCAACGGCGGTTGGAACGCAAAGGGTTCAGTGAGTTGGGCTAGCGAGGGAGCCTGCACCGGCAGCCCTTGCATCCTGTCCAGCGCGCCCAGAACGTAACGATGGAAGCAGGTCACCGTAGAGACAGGATTTCCGGGAAGAGCAAAGACATGGGCAACGGTTTCGCCAGTTCCGTACCAGAACGGTTTGCCAGGTCGTTGGCTGACACCGTGGAAGCGGCGCCGGACTCCACGTTGGGCAAGGACCTCGGGGACGAGATCGAACTTCCCGTGCGATACCCCGCCGCTCAAGATAAGCACATCACAATCTTCCATGGCCTGGTCCAGAACACGGTTGATTGAGCCCGCCTCATCCTGCATGTGAAAAGTGCTCACCTGGGTAATTCCGGCCTTCCGGCAAGCAGCCCAGAGGGCAAAGATATTCGAGCGCCGGATCTGATGGGGCGCCACCGGCTCGTCCAGTTCAACCAGTTCATCCCCGGTAGAAATCAAACTAACTCGCGGAAGTCGGGACACCGCAAGATGCGCCCGACCACACGACGCCCCCACCGCAATGTCGCAGGAATTCAGCCTTTTGCCAGCGGGAAGAAGCATGGAGTGGGCGCAGAAGTCACTGCCCTGTCTATGAACGAACTGATTCTGTCTCAGCCGCATTTTATCGGTCACGCGTCGACCCGATGGCATGACGGACGTATCTTCGTAGGGAATCACACAGTCACATCCCTCGGGTAGGATTGCGCCAGTCATGACTTCCAGGCAATGTTCGGGATCTTCGAGCACTTTCCTGGGTTCGCCCGCTGCCTGCACCCCACCGACAGCAAATTCGCGCCTTCCCGCTGCCCAGGCCCTAAAGGCAATGGCGATGCCATCCATCATGACCCGGTCGAAGGGGGGCAGATCCCGGTCTGCAAAAACCGGTCTACGCAATCCCCGCCCCATGGCATTTACAAGCGGGACCTCCTCAACGGGAAGAATCGCCTGGGCCTCAGCGATGATCGTGTCGGCTTCTCTTACGGATATCATTTATCGTGTACCCCTTTCCAGAATGAACCTGCCCTGAGGGCTTGACGAACAGGTTACTCGATGTCCGCCAGGAAAATCAACATCCGGTCGTACTTGACAAGAGGAGGGGCAGGTTCACCTTTTTCGGGACCCGAATATCTTAAACCAAGACGTAATCCATGGCCCTGCTCTCAAAAGATCATCCTATGGTAGCGGCCCAAACCTTACACTCAAGAAACCAAACGGATACTCACGATAAGCGGGGCCGATTTCTCCGCGATCTGCGCATCTCCGTCATCGACCAGTGTAATTTTCGCTGCACCTACTGCATGCCGGCTGAAGTATTCGGGCCAGACTACGCCTTTCTGCGCCGGGATGAACTCCTTACGTTCGATGAGATCTCACGCCTCGTAGATCACTTTGCCGGCCTCGGCGCGCGAAAGGTTCGCTTGACTGGTGGCGAGCCTTTGCTGCGCAAAAACCTTGCCAACCTCATCTCCCGAATTCGCCGGATCGAGCGGATCGAAGACATCGCCTTGACCACCAACGGTGTTCTTCTTCCTCGGCTGGCCCAGGATCTCAAAGAGGCCGGTCTGGACCGGGTAACAGCGAGCCTGGATGCATTGAGCGACGGCGTGTTCAAAAAGATGAATGGTCGTGGCATAGCTGTGGCAACGGTACTCCGTGGAATCGACGCCGCCGAGAATGCCGGGTTACCCGTCAAGATTAATATGGTCGTGCAGAAGGGCGTTAATGAGCAGGAGATTTTGCCCATGGCCCGGTACTTCCGCGAAAAAGGTCACTCCCTGCGCTTCATCGAATTTATGGATGTGGGCAACTACAATCACTGGCGCATGGACGAAGTCCTTCCGGCCCAAAAAATCATCAAATTGCTCTCGCAGGAATTCGAGCTCATCCCTTTAGTGCCCGCCTATCCCGGAGAAGTGGCGCGACGGTATCGCTACGCTGACTGTGAGGCCGAAATCGGGCTGATCGCGTCAGTCACCCAACCCTTCTGCCAAGGATGTACGCGCGCGCGCCTTTCAGCCGACGGCCACCTTTATACCTGCCTCTTCGCCAGCCAAGGCTGGGATCTAAAGGGATACATGCGGGAGGGTATTGCGGATGACGCCCTCTCCGAAAAGATCAGACAAATCTGGATAGGCCGAGAGGACCGCTACTCGGAAAAGCGAAAGGCTCTTCTTCAAAAGCACCTGCACTCCCATAAGGTGGAGATGTCCTTCATCGGGGGTTAATCTGTATCACCTCCAGAAATAGGAAAGATGGCATTCGCTCGGGACTGAGCAAACCGGAGAAAAGCGGAGCCTCAATAATTCTGAGAGATGCCGAAGTAACTGAGCAGCCAGAGTTCCTTCCACACCCGGTAGCGGCCTTCGAAAGTGATCTTTCCGTAATCATTCCGGAGGTGTCGTGGGAAGAGAAAACCTAGATCCGTATTGATGCGTTCCATGACCTTCTGATGGTCGTTCAGATCTTCCATCACATCGATTTTCCAAGTCACGCAGTCCGTATCGAGTTTCTGCATCCGCCTCCGGTGAAATCGCTCGAGGCGTTTCAACGAGCGCATCCACGGCTTACGGCAGATGTACCAGTTTTCGGGATAGAACCCGCCAAAGGGCAAAAAATTGTTGTCCGTAGTCAGGCGGCGGCCGTCTTCAGTCTGGGAGGTAAGGATGAAACATTCCGACACACCGCCGCCTCGCTGAGGGATAAACAAAATCTGTATGCGCGTGCGGCCGTCAGCGCTCTGGTAAACCGACAACCGATACTCGTTGAATTCATCGATGCCGGCCTTCAGGGCGGCCACGCCGGAATATTGATTCTGCCTTAGCCATTCACGTAACCCTATAAACCGCTTCTGGTTGGGCCATTCGCCGCCTCCGTCGTTGATGCGGTATTCGGGAAACAGAGGAATCTCGCTCTGACTGAGCGCTGAAATAGCAACCCAGTTATAGACGGTTTCAATTAAGAACCATACCAGGAAACCGGAAGCGACCAGCACCCAGAAGGGCCGTGTCGACCATTCTAGAAGCTGCGCCACGTAAGCTAGGGAAAACGCGATAAACAACCACCGCGCCCACCGGCTGAAGATCGCTAATACCGGGGAAGCAGTCCGAAAGTTAGCATAGGCCAACCCCAGAGCACATAGGGCCGCCAATGTGAATAATTCGTTGCGGTCCATCTATGTTACCGAAGCATGTCGCTAAACTCATGGACTGTACCCGCCGGTTTTCGGTTCCCCTGGAGCAAATCCTTGAATTCGATCATTCCCTGTCCCGACATGTCGGGACTGCCGGGATCTAATGAATCAATTCAGGCGCAAAGGCATAACCACGCAGAGGAAGCTCTCCTTGGTCCGGATGACCCCGGGGCTGAGCTCGTTCTTGAATTCGAAGATCACATCGTCGTGAATTAACGCTTTGAGTGGGTCCATCAGAAACTGTGGGTTAAAAGCAACTTGTACGTCTGGCCCATCGTATTCAACAGGAATGGATTCACGTGACTCGCCGATCTCGGGGCTGGAACCGGTAATTTCGAGAAGGTTCTTCCCGATGCTCATCTTGATAGAGTTGTTCTTTTCGCTCACTACAAGAGCGGCCCGGCGAACGCTGATAAGAAATCTACCGCGATTCAACTTGATATGCAGGTCCGTTTCCTTGGGAACGACCTGCCGATAATTGGGGTAGCTGCCCTCTACGACCTTTGATACGAGGTAGATCGAATCGATCAAACCGGTACTCTCGGCGTCTTTCGCCGCACTGATCTCAAAGGCCACCTGCCGGTCGTTAAACGCAATACGAACATCTTCACCCTGATCTATCAGCCGCTCGACCTCGGCCACTGTTTTGCCGGGAAGAATCAGGTGCCCGGTGTTTTCCTCGGCAACTTCCATATCTCGATTCATAACCGCCAGGCGCCGGCCATCCGTAGCTGCCAAGGTCAGTTTATCATCGCTGAAATTGAAGAACACGCCGTTCATAATAAAGCGTGTTTCATCGGTCGATTGAGCGTAGGATACGCTCTTCAGCATGGTCAACAGCGCAGATTGAGCGAGCGTGAACGAGTGCTGGTCTTCAAAGGTCGGCAGGGCAGGGAATTCTTCCGGGTTGATTCCCATGATGCGAAAAAGCGACGTGCCCGAAGCGATGCGGGCCTGAAAATTAGGGTGCGTCTCGACATGGACGTCCAAGCTCGGCAATTCGCGAACGATGGTGGCCAACTTACGCACAGGTAGCGTGATACCACCAGCGGCGGAAACCTCTGACTGGATCTTACAACGAATACCGAGATCGAGATTCGTCGTGGTTAACTCAATGTGGTCCTCTTCCGCCTTAATCAGAACGTTACTCAAAATAGGCATGGTTGCCCGCGTTCCAACCACGTTGAGAACCTGCTGTAACCCATTGCTGAAATGATCTCGGTTAATACTGAACTTCATGCTGCCGAGTAATAAACCTGGATTAGAAGATACTGACAAAGATTATCTGTATGAAAGAAAATAAAATTATCTTTCTATTCATCTCTATGCTATGTATACAAATCGATATTGGAGTTCAACCTCATAGTGTGGAGGAATTTAGATTGCGCTTCAATTGTCGATAAGGTTGGAGGTATTTGTTCAATGATCCTCAACGGTGCAAAAGTAGTGTGTTATCCCGAGGTTATTCACGCCGTTTTCAGGGTTCATTGGAGAGCCGATGGTTTGCCGCCAGGGTGGCGTGGGTATTGTCTTTGCCTTGTAAAACGCCGGGGGGGGGCGGAACCTGGGGGGCTGGCGGGATTGCCTTGCGCGATTTCCATTCCTGATGGAAGTGGCGGGTAAGGCCATAGAAGATGTAAGACAAGAACATGATAGCGACCGCAAACCAGCGCAACTGATAGATGAGAACGATAAAGATAAAGAGAAGAATGAACGTTCGTAACCGTGTCTGGGTCTGCAGATCGATCGTTTTGAAACTGGGGTAACGCACACTGCTGACCATCAGCAGCGCCAGCAAAAGCATGAGAATGGGCAAAAAAATCGACCAGTAGCGGAGATCGTAGCTGTTCAGAACAAGGACCAGAGAGGCAATCATACAGGCCGCAGCAGGAACCGGCAGGCCGAAATACTCGTCTTTTTCGAGATCGTCGGGGTCCGCGATCAACGGGTGGGTTATGACATTGAATCGGGCCAGCCGCACAGCGGCGCAAAGAAGGTAAATGAATCCAATCAACCACCCGACTTTGTGAAAGAATGGATATTCCTCGGTTGGGGAAAGAATCAGAAAAAACACCAGCAGGGCGGGCGCCATACCGAAAGATACCGTATCGGCAATCGAATCAAACTCCTTGCCAAAGAGCGATTCGCGCCCTCCCAGACGTGCCAGTCGGCCATCGAGGGCATCGAAGACAAAGGCGGCCAGAATGAACCACACGGCCTCTTCGTAGAGATCCCGCGCCAGAACTTCGGTCAGGTTCGGAATTGAGGTGGCAAACTTTGCTTGAATGCAGCGAATAACTGCAACAAATCCGCAGAAAAGATTTCCCGCCGTCATCAAACTCGGAAGAAAATAGATGCGACTCGCCTCCGAGGCGTCGGTATATTTACTGGGTAGCCGGTCCCGAACCATGTCAGGTTGTCTCTTTAGGCTTCTTCAGCGTTTCCAGGTAGCGCCAGAAAGAGGTATGTTGCTCGGCTATCTGCTCTTCCGTCATGGGCAGCTTGCTGCGGAAGATAAAGTCCGTTAGGGTGTTGCGGTGTAGGATGTAGTGGTTGTAAACAGAATCTCCGTCTACCTCGAAATAACAGCGGAAATCCCCCGCGCGAAGGCGGTAAAAGGTCGTACATTGGCGATTGAAGCGCCCGAGAGGTTCTTTGGGATTGGCCAGATGTTTGGGGGTCAGGTTGCTGATGCTCTCCACCAGATGCAATTGCTGATGCATGTCGAGTTTGTTCATTTCGACCATACTTTGGTCACTGAAAGTTACTTGAAACATTTCTTGAGCTCGGGGTAAGGTAAGGAAAGATAAGATGGGGTTTAGTTCCAGCTAAGATGGTACGGAGCTCTTCCAGTCTAAGAGAACCACTACCAGAACTGCAACTTTTTATGTGTCAGGTAGTTTCCGCATCACTTTGTCGACACGCCAACCCGGGAGATCGACGTCGCAACATCGAAGATAAACCCAGCATGAAAATACAAACCGCAATATTTGCTTCCATCGTTGTTCCCTGTGCACTATTAGCCGTGCCTTTGCCTGCTCTGGCGGGAGATGCGGGGGATACCCAGGAGTCCGCCCACGATCAGGTTCAGGAACGCTACGACAGCGAAGGCGATGGTGTCATTTCGGAGGAAGAAAAGGAAGCTGCCAGGGGAGCGATGCGCCGAGGAAGGCGCGACGGGCCGAGGCCAGGGCCCCATGACGAAGATAGTGACGGCGTGTTGTCGCTTGCAGAGCGAGAAAAGGCGCGTTCGGTTTTACAGGAACGTCAACGCGGAATGGAAGAACGGTTGCATCGACGCTATGATTCTGATGGCGATGGAAAACTATCTCCCGAAGAACGAACGCAAATGCAGGCCGATCGCACCCGCGGCAGGGATCAGTTCCGAAGAGAGATGATCAAGCGCTTCGACCGCGACGGTGACGGCCGGCTTTCCGAGGAAGAGCGGGAGGCTATGCGCCAAGAACAAGGGCGAGGACAAGCCCGCTTCCGCGAGGAGATGATGAAGCGCTTCGATAGCGACGGCGACGGGGTGCTCTCGGAGGAAGAAAGGGAAGCTGCCAGGCACGAAGCCGAAGGTAGACAGCAACAGTTTCGCGAGCAAGTATTAGGCCGATTCGACACTGACGGCGACGGGCAGATCTCCGACGAAGAGCGCGAGGCGGCCCGCGCGGAAATGGCGCAACGGCTACGGGAGCATCAGGAAGCCGACAAATAGAAATAAACAAATGGGGCTCCGCTGTTTTCTTTGGACAATTAATTCTGAGTTGAGCGACTCGCCGCTTACTTTGCTTGGAACGTGTTGCCTCCTCTGACAGGCTGAGGCGATCGTGAAACCGTCTCTTCTAAGTCCACCGGTAAGAGGTGGCGTCTGCCTGATAATTCTACTCTCCGCGTTAACGGGTGCAGCCGCGGCGCCTTCCACGCCGGCCGACGCCGGCGACCTGCAGCGGGTGCTCGCCTTCGAGGTTTTCTTTGACTACTTTACAATCGGCGAACTGCTTCTGAGCTTCGGCACCATAGTAGTGACTCTGCTGTTTCGCAACGTGCTGGCCAAAATGCTCTTCCGTAAGCTCGCGAGTCTCGCCCGGAGGACGCGCACGGAGCACGATGATCGCTTTATCGAGGCCTTGGAAGCGCCCGTTTCCCTGCTCATTCTCGTCTTCGGTCTCTATCTCGCAATCCTCGTTCTACTGCCGTTGGAAACCCATGGTCTGGTTAACAGAATTTTCAAGGGAATAACCATGGTTCTGGTATTCTGGGCCACGTTGCGCCTGGTTGATCTCCTGGCCCATGTTTTATCGGATATTTCCGATCAAAGGGGCCTTTCCATTGCTGGCTTCGTGCCCCTGATCAAGAAGGCCATCCGCATCTTCGTGCTCTTGATCGGAATCGTGATGGTGATTGATAATCTCGGCTACTCGGTGGGAGGGCTACTGGCCACCCTCGGCCTCGGTGGCGCGGCCCTTGCCTTCGCGGCCAAGGACACCATTGCCAACCTCTACGGGTCCCTCGCATTGGTGCTCGACCGTCCCTTCAAGGTGGGTGACTGGATAATGGTGGGAAAGGACATCGACGGGGATGTGGAGGAAATCGGACTCAGGTCGACCAAGGTTCGCACCTGGCCCAAGACGATAATGTCCATTCCCAACAGCGTGTTAGCCAACGAAACCATCAACAATTGGTCGCGTATGCCGAAACGGCGCGTCAAGCAGGTGATCGGCGTGACCTACGATACCTCTCCAGATGACATGGACGGGTTGGTGGAAGACATCAGGAACTTACTTCGGGAAGACGAGGATATTGAGCAGGAATTCATCCTCGTGAACTTCACCGATTTCGGAGATAGCTCACTCAACATTCTGGTTTATTATTTTACCAAGACGATCCAATGGCTGGATTATATGGACGTCCGGCAGCGGATGAATCTCAAGATCATGCGCGCGGTTGAGCAGCGGGGGCTTTCCATTGCCTTTCCCACCCGCACGGTTCATTTGGCGGGAGATGGAACTGAGAGTTTGCTCGAGCCCGACACCGGGATCGGCGATAGGCCGGTTCGGGGAAGCGATTGACCCCGGAAATCTCCTCGATAGTGTTCTTCGGGTTATCCCCGATTCTCCTTGAGTTGCGCTATGGCCCCCAAATACTCGTAAAAATAATCCACCCCGGTTTCCACGCACCGGTGCAGGAAGTTTCGGCCCGCTTTGGAGTCACCTTCCAGAAACCGTAGCTGGGCGGCGTAGAAATAGGCCTCACATTCACGTTCGACCGCGGTTTCTTCATTTTCAGCCGGAATCGCGGCGAGCAGCGCGTCTTCTTCCAGGTCGCCGAGGAAAAAGCCCGCCAGCTTGAGGTACCATCCATCGTCTTCCTCGATATCCTTGGCTCTCGAAGCAAGGTAATCGCGTAGCTGCCTGCTAGCCAAATCGCCCTGGCCCTGATTGCTGAGAAGCAACCACATCCAGAGATTGGCATAGTCTTTAGCCTGCGCTTCGTCGGTATCGTTGAGGGCCTTACCGAGGTCGGAAACGGAGTGGTCGAGGCGCCCAAGGGACAGGTAAGTGAACCCCCTCGTGAGATAGCCGTCAGGCTGATCCGGGGCGTGCTTTATGGCACGGTTATAGTCGAGCAGAGCTTTGTCGATCTGGCCCAGGAGGATTTTGATTCCTCCTCGGTAATGGTAGGCCGCGGAATAGGTTTCATCTTCCCGAATAGCACGCGTAAGGTCTTTTAAGGCGGCTTCCAGATCGCCCTTTCGACTCTGTGCGCGACCACGGCTGACCAGCGCTGATAGCTGGGTCTTGTCGAGTTCGAGAACGGATGTGTAGTCCGCAATAGCTTCGTCGTAACGCTTCAGCTCAAACTGCAACTGAGCCCTGCGAAAGTAGGCTTCCGGAAATTCGGGTGACTCCTGGATCACCTTCGTGAGGTCGGCGATGGCGCCCTCGAAGTCATCCTTTTTTTCGTTGGCTATGGCCCTTTGATAGAATGCCTGAACATGATCGGGGCTGTGCTCGAGCGTTCGGTTGAAATCATCGATGGCGCCATCCACATCGCCACGGTCTGCCTTGACCAAACCGCGCTGCATATAGGCATCGGGATAGTCGGAATCGATACGAATGGCTTCGTTGAAATCCATCAACGCACCCGCCAGGTCACCGACTTTGTGCAACTCTCGGCCCTTCTCCACGTAACGGGCTGCGCGCCGTGCTCTTTCATAGTCCGAGGAAGGGGCCCTGCCGTATGCGGGCGACGCCGGCGCTGTCAGGAGCACGGCCACTGCGAATGCGGAAAAATGTAAAGCGAACCATGATCGACCATGGCCCAGCTGAGCTGTCGTTTTCCCCATCCCAACTTCGCGAGACAAGCCGTTTTCGTTGCTAACTTTTCCGTTCGACTTCATGTTTGGAGGAAGGATTCCCACGAGGGCCTTGGCCCTGAGTAATGCATTCATGGGTTCAACCTGAGAAAACAAGGAGACGATTTTGGCTTGGGTTCGCAATCCTTATAGCTTTTCGAATCATGCCGGTTAGCGTCGGAATTCTCGATCCGACACCCATGATTTTGCATGACCATGGTGGATTCTTCAACCTTGAACCGGCAATCGCCGGGCAAGCTTTATTCTTTCCTCGTCTTTGGTCTCTGGCTGTTGTGAACGGTGTAAGCAATCCTCGGGCTCGATCCCGCCTCGTCCTGGGCAATGGGTTAGGACCCGTGTGGGAAGCCTGCCTGGCCCCCTGGTTTCGGCTCGTCTCCTGCGAGTGCAATGCCGCCGAACTTCGGGATTGCCGCGGGAGCTCCCTGCTGGAACGGCTCGAGATACTTCTGGCGGATTCCCCTTGGCGAAGTGGCTGCCAGATTGATCGGGAGTTGACGGGCTTGGCCGATCGGCCGCAGACAAGGCGCCTCGAGGGCAGTCTGCTTCTCTGCGGATTCGGACCTGGGCGGACTACCAGGCGGATCCTCGGCTGGCAACGTTTGACGGGTTTCTGCGGCAGGCGCATTACGGTGAATTCATTGGAGAATTTCTTGGAATTGACGATGTATCGTGAAAGTAGAAGCTCGAAGCTGTGCGGGTCTTTGACCGTGGTAACTTCAATGCCGGGAGGTCATGACGAACGGACAAAGGTCTGACTGCCGCTGGGCGACGCTCGATAGGGAGAATTTCACCCCTTGACTCGCGGTCCTTATCACGCGGCAACTTCCGCCGGTGGGGATGGAGCGAGACGCTTCGATCAGAAGCGAGCCTATGCCTATGCCGGCGTGACCGTATTCTTCTGGTCCACCGCGGCCACGGCCTTCAAGCTCACTCTGCAGTCGCTGAATCCCACCCAGCTTATGCTGCTGGCCAGCGTCTTCTCTACCACCAGCCTGGCCATGCTGCTTTTGATCAGTGGACGGCTCGGAATGGCAATCCGCTCTCTTCGCCGATTCTGGAAACGGTCGCTTCTCCTGGGAGTTTTGAATCCGCTCATTTACTACCTCGTTCTTTTCGAATCTTACAACCGCCTGCCGGCCCAGGTGGCGCAACCGCTCAATTATACCTGGGCACTTACTCTGAGCTATCTTTCGGTCCCGCTTCTGGGTCAGCGATTGGGACGGCGGGACGTCTGGGCCGGGCTGGTGGCGTATTGCGGCGTGCTCGTTATCTGTACTCGGGGGCAGTTGCAAAAGGGCGCATGGCTTGATCCGATAGGCATTGTACTGGCCCTCGGCAGCACTGTGATCTGGGCCCTATACTGGATTTACAATACGCGGGATGAACGGGATCCTGCCGTAGCCCTATTCCAGAACTTCGCCGTGAGTCTTCCTTTGGCTGCCGTCGTCTGCCTGGCGTGGACGGGTTTTTCTCCGGTTATCCGGCAGGGTATGCTGGGTGCCGTATATATCGGCGTTTTCGAGATGGGAGTCACCTATGTACTCTGGCTCAAGGCGTTGCGGTATTCCGAAAACGCCGCAAAGGTAGGCAATCTTATCTTCATGGCGCCGTTCTTGTCCCTGGTGTTCATCCATTTCATAGTGGGGGAGCCGCTATTCCCGAGCACCTTTCTTGGACTCGGATTGATTGTCGGCGGTTTGATGATTCAGCGGCGATAACCATGTGGGCATGGCTTCCGGGCTTGCCGAGGCGGAAAAAAATGCTCTGTCGTTGCACAAGCCCGTGCCGGGCAACGGCCCGGCTTGCATTCGCCCCTGCCGTGCTGCCATCATCGGGCGTTGTGGAAATCACCATAGATTCGCGAGTATGAGGTCCAAAGCGGAATCACGAAGGGTTCGGTTAAGATTGTTGATGACATGCCTGGCCGGCATTCTGGGCACGGTTCTGGCCGTATCGTGCCGCCGCGGCGACGGCGGCGCGAAGCGCGAGAGGCCGAGCACGTTCGTCTTCGCACGCGGCAGCGATGCCGAGAAACTCGATCCTGCCGATGTCGACGATGGCGAGTCCGTTAACTCCATGCGTCCGATCTTTGAAGGACTCGTGCAGTTCCGCAGTGGAACGCTCGATATCGAGCCTTGGCTGGCGGAAGCCTTTGAGATTCAGGATGACGGCTTGCGTTACGTTTTTCATCTCCGTCATGGCGTCAGGTTTCATGATGGCACCCCCCTGAATGCCGAAACGGCGCTTTTCAGCTTTGCCCGGCAGATGGACCCGGAGCATCCGGCACATTTCGAGAACGCCAGTTTTGCCTATTGGAGTTATCTCTACCAGGACATAAGCGAGGTGCGGGCGGCGGGGCCCATGACCCTGGAATTCCGGATGCATCGGCCCAATGCCTCCATCCTGCACTCGCTGGCCGTTTTTCCCGCCTGGCTGATAAGCCCGGGGGCGCTGGAGACTTACGGAGCCGAGATGCCGCGTTACCCTGTAGGAACCGGGCCCTATCGCTTTGTCAGTTGGAAGCCCAATCAAGCTATTATCTACGAACGGAATCCTGATTACTGGGGAGAACCGGCGCAGTTTGAGCGATTGGTTATGCGATCTGTTCCGGACAACACCGTCCGGCTGCTCGAGCTCAAATCGAGAAACATCCAGGGCTTGGTAGGCCTTCAACCCGCGGAACTGGCCGACTTGGTATCGGACCCGAAATTTACCGTCTACCGTGGTCCTGGAATGAACGTCGGCTACCTCGCCTTCAGCCACTTTTGCGAACGGCTTGGGGAACCGAAGATCCGCCAGGCAATTGGCATGGCCATTGATCGGGAAGCCATGGTGCGGTTGGCTCTGGATGGCTACGGGCAGGTCGCTGATTATCCCCTTCCACCTGGGTTTCTCGGTGTGCCCGATAGAAAACCCGCCTTCCGGTATGATCCCGATGGGGCCAGGTTGATGCTCGCCGAATTCAAAGATCGGTGGAAATCCCCCATAGAGCTGCATACGCTCAATGCCCCGCGGCCCTACTTTCCGGATCCTCTTAAGATTGCTTCGCTCATTCGCAGTGATCTCGAGAAAGTCGGCCTCCCGGTCAAGATTATCACTCGAGATTTCAAGAGCCACTTACACGTCATGCGCCAGGGGGAGTTTGACATGGGCCTTTTGGGTTGGACTGGAGACAACGGCGATCCGGACAATTTTCTTTCGGTATTTTTTGGGAGTTGGGCCGCCAAAAAAGGGGCCGCCACGAACATTTCCTTCTATCGAAATTCGGAAATGGATGTGTTGCTGCTGGCGGGAAGGAAGGAGACGGATCGGGCCCAGCGACAGAAGATTTATGAAGCCGTGCTGGCACGTTGGGCGCTGGATCTGCCCTTGATTCCGTTGATTCATACCGAGCAAATTGCGGTAATGCGGCGGGAGGTAACCGGGTTTAAGTTACAGAAGACCGGAAACATTAGATTGGGTCCCATCGGATGGGAGTCTATGGGAATGGAGTAACATGGTCGTTCTGTCGTTCAATTCCAACTTCCTCACTTTCACCTATTTTCTCTCATAAGCTCAGAATCTAAGCCCGACAGATTGCTAGCTCTGCGGACACTCCAGAAACTGGCGCTGCTGGCACTCGTTTTTGTTCTCGCCAGCTTCTTTCTGCACCTTGCCGTGAACGCGGTTCCGGGCGACCCTATCGCCCTCCGGATGAAAAATCCGGATCCGGAAAAGGTCGCGCAACTGCGAGAACAGCTTGGGTTGGAACAACCCTTTTTGGTTCGCTACGGGCACTACGTCACCGATTTTCTGACGCTTGATTGGGGGCGAAGTCTGATTTCCGGCCGGTCGGTGTTGGATGAAATTGGGGAATTCTTTCCTGCTACCTTGGAGCTTGTCTTAGTCGCTCTGCTGGTGGGGGTGTCGATCGGCCTGGTGACTGCGTTTTCCGCGCGCTGGCTGCAGTGGCCTGCCTTGCGCACGGTCTCCCTGAGCCTGGGAGCGGTTGGATTGACGGTGCCCATCTTCTGGCTGGGCCTGATTTTCATCGTCATAGGGAGTTATGCCTTGGGCTGGTTTCCTGTCGGCGGCCGATTCGACTTTGCCAATGAATTGCCGAACGGCCGGTTCTTCGTGCTGTCTGCAATAACGTCCGGGAGCTTAGATATTCTGGTCGTTGCCCTGCACCACCTTGCCCTTCCTGTACTCACCCTTGCTCTCTATCCTGCCGCGTTAGTCTGCGGGGTACTGCAGGCGCGCTTACATGACCCCCAGTTGACCTTTCTGCTCCGGGCTCTCAAGGCAAAGGGCCTGGCTCCCTGGCAGATATGGTTCAAACATGTCCTCCGCCTGATGAGCGCTCCGGTGATTACTGTCTTGGGCACGAATCTGGGCGCTCTTCTGGGAGGTGCGGTGCTTACGGAAACCGTGTTTTCCTGGCCGGGCATGGGGCGCTATCTGGTTGCTGCGGTGCTCAATCGCGACCTGTTCGTTATCGAAAACGGCCTTCTCCTCGTAGTTCTCCTAGCTTTTGTGAGCGTTTCGCTCGCGGATCTGGCGGCTCTGGTCGCTAATCCGCTTGTACGACGCGGCGTCCGTCCTGTCTGAAGGGTGAGCCATGCCCGCGATCCTCTCTGCTAACTTCCGAACCTGGTTGCTCGCGGCATTCATCGCGTTTGCACTTTCCGGATTTTGGGCCACGCCCTATGATCCCTCCCTGCAACAGTTTCGCGACCTCGCCCTCGCGGGGCCCCAGTGGGGCCATTGGTTCGGTATCGATGGGCTGGGCAGGGACTTCGCCAGCCGGCTCTGGAGCGGGCTGGGAAACACCGTCGGCATGGCCGCGGGAGCCCTCGGCCTCAACCTCACCCTGGCACTGTCAATCCTGGCCTTGGAACGTACCCTGCCTCCCGAATTAGGCCGTATGGTTCCTTTGCTGGTCTCGATCTGGGTCGCCGTCCCCGTCATATTTATCGGGCTGATTCTGCTGGTATTCTTGGGGCCGTCGGCCGGGACCCTGGTCCTGGCGGTTGCCGTCGGCAACGTTCCATTCGCCTTCCGCCAGCTTCGCGTGCTCTGGCAGGAGCATCGCAGCGCGCTTTATGTCGAGGCCTCAACCGCGTTAGGAGGCACTCTCCGGCATACGTTCGGTTACGCTATTTGGCCCAATCTGCGTCCTGATTTCTTCGCCCTTTGCCGATTGATATTCGCCATCTGCGTCCTTGAATTGAGCGGATTGGCGTTCCTTGGTTTGATCGGGGATCCCGACTTCCCCGAACTGGGGGCCATACTGAGACAGAACCAGGCCTATCTGTTTCAGCGCTCGGCCTTGGTGCTGTGGCCCGGGCTGCTTCTGTGTGGGTTGCTCCTCGCGGTTCATAGCGGTTCGCAGGTAGATTCGCGCTAGGGTGGTGTATATTTAACTATGCTTGTCCTCTGCCGGTCCGAAAAGGGGTTTACAGTCCTCAATCGATTTCTGAATATGGTTTAAGGATTAAAGATAATGGCGTGGTATTATCTCGATAATGATCAACAGGTGGGGCCCTTGGCGGACAATGAGTTCACCGATAAAGTCAGTCGGGGGCAAATCAAGGAGGAAACCTATGTCTGGCAGGACGGTATGGCCGAGTGGCTGCCCCTTGCGGAAGTCGGGAACAGGGTAGCGCCAGCGGCCGGCGTGGCCGGCACGGCACAGCCGGCAGGCGCGGTCACCTGTCCCTCGTGTGGCGCAGCGGTGGCGGCAGGCGACATCGTTAAGGTGGGAGATCTGCAGGTCTGTCCCAACTGCAAGGACCAGCATGTTCAACGCATGCGTGAAGGGCTGCCTGCAGCTAGCGAATCTTGGGACTATGCCGGATTCTGGGTCAGGGCGGGCGCCCACACGATCGATGGGACGATCATGTACCTGATCACCACTGTGATCGACGTCGCCATTGCCATGGGTCTGGGACCGGAGTTCAATGAGGACCATCCCAGCCATGGACTCTACGAGCTCTTCGCCGGGGGTGTTTCGCTGGGACTGTGGGTTATATATGAGGTTTATTTCCTGGGAAAATACGGGGCCACTCCCGGCAAAATGTCACTGAAGCTCAAGGTCATCGTGGCCGATGGGCGGAACATTTCCTACCTGCGTGCCTTTTCCCGTTTCCTTGCCGAAATTCTGAGTACTTTGCTGATGTTCAGCGGCTACCTGATCGTTGTTTTCGACTTTGAGAAGCGCGCTTTGCACGATCGTATCTGCAATACGCGGGTGATCCGGACAGGGTAGGGCGGTCGCCGGGCATGAGCGAGATTGCTAACGCCCCGAACTGTATTCGGAGACGCCCGGCGACGAAGACGCATGCTGGCGGCGCGTTAACACCGGCTCAAGGCACCGCCATACCATCGCCGCCATGGTCTCCTGCCCGCGGGGAGTCGGGTGGATGCCATCGGGCTGATTGAGCTCCCGCACACCGGCCACTCCCTCCAGCAGAAACGGTATGAGCAGCACGTCGTTGGCCTGCGCGAGCGTGGCAAAGAGGGAATCAAAGACGGTCGCGAAATCCTTGCCCATGTTAGGCGGCGCCTTCATGCCGGCAACAATGATATCCGCGCAGGGATTGGCATTGCGCATCGCATCGATGATACTCTGTAGATTCTCTTCCGTTGTTGCCGTATCGATGCCGCGTAGGCCATCGTTGGCTCCCAGGGCGATAATCAGGACATCGATTTGGCGTCGCAGGAGCCAGGCTATGCGCCGGCATCCTCCCGCCGTGGTATCGCCGCTGAGCCCCGCGTTGACGACCTCAAAATCCAGGCTGGCTTCAGTTATGTTGGCGCCGATGAGGGCGGGGTAGGCTTCCTCACGGCTTAAACCGTAGCCCGCGGTCAGGCTGTCCCCGATGAAGACGATCGTTTCCCGGGCCATCGACGTCTCACCAAGGAGCGATAATCCCAGCATCAGGGGCAGCCGACTAAGTACTCGAGTTCCTAAATACAGTGATGTATGCCGAGGCGATTTTGGAATACGAAGTAGCCACATCATGAGGTCGAAAAGACGGTTATGAGAAACAAAAGACCCAGGTCGGTTTTGACCCGGGTAAGGACTTTGCCTGAAGATTGCAGCGGTTTCGCGAATACGATTTTGATTTACTTGACAGTCAGAGGTTTGCGCGGCGCGGGAATATTACCTACAGTGCGGCTCGTGTTTTCACAAAACCTTTCGGCCAGAAGCGCGAATTGTTGTGTGTTATTCTCGCTTTGCTCGTCGATGTGTCGCCCTTCGGGCTCGGTATTCGGCCTGGAATCATGTTAAACGTATCGGACCTCACCAAGACTTTTATGAGCGGCAGGCGTGAGCTTGCTGTGCTCGATGGCGTGAGCTTTGCTGTGCCGCGAGGCGGCACGGCGGCGGTTGTCGGTCCTTCCGGGAGCGGAAAAACGACATTGCTCGGGATATGCGCGGGTCTTGAGCGGCCCACGCGCGGGAGCATCGTGATCAATGATATGCCGCTCGATCCGCTGACTGAGGACGAAAGGGCGGACCTCAGGAGCCGCTGGGTAGGCTTTATCTTCCAGAATTTCCAATTACTTCCCACCCTTACCGCGCTCGAAAATGTAATGGTCCCTCTAGAGCTGAAGGCCCGGAAAGAAGCGCGCCAGGAAGCCCTGGCCTTGCTTGACCGGGTTGGCTTGGGGGATCGCTTGGACCACTACCCGCTTCAGCTATCCGGCGGGGAGCAGCAACGGGTTGCGATTGCCCGCGCGTTCATAAACGAACCGCTCATATTGTTTGCGGACGAGCCCACCGGCAACCTCGATACCGACACCAGCCGTACCGTAACCGACCTGATCTTCGGACTTAACCTCGAAGCACGCACTACCTTGGTGCTGGTGACCCATGACCGCGAATTAGCGGAGCGGACCGATCAAATTCTGAGTTTGCGCAATGGGCGGCTGCAGTGAGTCCAGGTCGCGCGCGAGAGAGCGGCTGGACCGGTGGAGATGGTATGGCAGAATGGCCCTGCGGGATAGTCGCGGGCATCGCCGAAAACTTGTCCTCTACGCGCTTTGCATGGTCTTTGGCGTGGGTGCGCTGACTGCCATCAGCTCGTTCCGTCATAACCTCGTGCAAGCTGTGGACTTGCAGGCCAGAAGCCTGTTGGGCGCCGATCTGGTGATCCGGTCTCGCCGTCCCTTCAGTGCCCAGACGCGCCGCTTCCTGGCCCAACTGGGAGGGGAACAGGCGACCGAAACTCGCTTCCCTACGATGGCCTATTTCGTGGATGAAGAGGTCACCAGGCTGGTTCAGGTACGCGCCTTGCAGGGGGCCTTCCCTTTCTACGGAAAATTCGAAACAGCTCCCATGGGGTTGACTCCGGCTGAAGCTGACAGGGCATCCGCCTTGGTCGAGGAGAGCCTGGTAACCCAGTTCGGTTTGGGTAATGAGAGCCGGATCCGGCTGGGCAATGCGGAATTCGGGTTGGCGGGCAGCTTGCTGCAGATCGCTGGGGAATCGGCCATCGCCGGCATCTTCTCGCCACGCATTTACATTCACCACTCTGCGCTTGCTGGCACTGGGCTTGTTCAGCGTGGGAGTATTGTAAGCTATCGGCGCTACTTTCGCTTTGCCGATGGCCTGGACGCCGAGCGACTCCGGCTCATGGAAGCGGCAGAAAAGTCGTTTCTGGGACGAGATGGGGTCCGCTACGACACAGTGGAGAAAAGGAAACGTTCGCTGGGCAGGTCGATCGACAATCTCTACGGATTTATGAACCTGGTCGCTTTCGTGGCCCTTCTCCTGGGAGGGCTCGGCGTCGCCGCCGGAGTGCAGGTTTATATCAGGGAGAAGATGGATTCGATCGCCGTGCTCCGGTGCCTTGGCGCCAGAACCTGGGCCGCATTCGCCATATTTCTGCTGCAGGTTGCCATTACCGGGTTGGTGGGGGCCGTGGCGGGGGTTTCCCTGGGCGTTGGGGTGCAGTTTCTCCTTCCCCCCGTTCTCAATACCTTTCTCCCTTTCGAGGTAGAAGTTGCGCTGGCGCCGGGAAGCCTGATCGGGAGTTTTCTTTTCGGCTGGTCAATTACCTGTCTCTTTGCCCTCATTCCCTTGCTCGAGGTACGTACGATCTCGCCAATTCGCGCTCTGAGGGCCTCGGTCGAACCCCCTCATACGATGGCGCGAGATCCTTGGATCTGGATGCTCCTTGCCTTGCTCCTGGCGGCGGTTCTGGGCTTCAGCGTTCTCATGACCCGCGAGCTCAGTCACGCATTCGGTTTCGTTGGCGGCCTGCTCTTGGCATTTACGCTCCTCTCCTTGCTGGCCTGGATTATTCGCCATGCTTTGAAGCGGGCGATTTCCCCCCTATGGCCCTTTTCCTGGCGCCAAGGACTGGCCAATCTTTATCGCCCGCGGAACCGGACGCATTTGCTTATGGTTACGGTGGGCCTCTGCACCTTTTTGGTTTACACCATCTTTCTCATTGAACGCGGATTGCTGGCGGAAATCCGAGCCTCAGGTGCGCGAGACCGGCCCGATCTGGTATTCTTCGACGTTCAGATCGATCAAGTCGATGGTGTGGCGGCGGCAATTCAAAGCGCCGGGTATCCCGTAATGGAGACAGTACCTATCGTGAGCATGCGGGTGAGCCATATTAACGGAAGGGACGTCCTTGAGATTCGCAATGATCCAGATAGAAAGGCGAAGCGCTGGGCGCTGGATCGGGAATATCGATCAACTTATCGCGACCGGCTCATCGAGACCGAGACGCTCCTGGCAGGGGAGTTCCAGGCACACTGGGATGGGCAGGAGCCGGTCCCGGTTTCACTGGAGCAGGATATTGCCCGCGACCTTGACGTGGGCTTGGGGGACGTGCTCGGGTTCGATGTGCAGGGGGTAACGATCGAGGTTGCGGTAGCTGGTATCCGCAAGGTCGATTGGCAGCGTATGAGACCGAACTTCTTTGTCGTATTTCCTCATGGGGTGCTCGAGGCAGCACCCGCTTTCTTCGCCCTGGTTACGCGCATTGGGGACCGCCTGGCGACGGCCAGGCTTCAGCGACGTGTGGTAGAGGAATTTCCCAATGTCTCCGCTATCGACCTTGCTCTGGTCTTGGAGACGATCACTGCCATCCTGGATCGGGTGGGATTTGTGATCGGGTTCATGGGCGCATTCACGGTGGCAACAGGGTTTGTCGTGTTAGCCGCCGCTATGGTAACGAGCCGGTATCAACGGGCCGGCGAGGCCGCGCTACTACGGGTAATGGGAGCGCGCGGCGATCTGGTTCGAAAAGTAATTGCTATCGAGTATCTCTTTCTCGGCCTGATCGGCGGAATTGCCGGCGCATTCCTGGCCCAGGGAGCCTACTGGGCGCTCGCTCGCTTTGTTTTCGAAATCGAATTCAACCTCGATTACCACTCGTTCCTTGCGGCTGTGCTGGTCGCCGTTCTCGCTACCCTGGGAACAGGGCTCATGAACAGCCGGGGCTTGCTCAACCTCCCTCCGTTGGAGGTCATTCGGCAGGAGGTGTGACTCATACAACCGACCACGTAACCACCAAGAAAGCGTCAACTTTTGATTCGGATTGGATACATCGAACGTCGAATTTGGGGATTGATGGAGAACCTTGACACGTCAGCCGAGAAGACGCGATTCGGGCCTAAGCGAGTTTTGTCTCGTAAAGAAGGGCGTTCATACCCCCTCAGTGGGGGAAGAGCTTGAAGCCAGGTTGATAATGCATCACACGCACGGCCCCGTACAAGAAAGGGCGGGCAGTCTACCCCTAAACTGCCCGCCACACACTTTCTACTTAACTACTCCTTTAGTTACCCCAAAACTCCCTTTCGGGAAAAAGAAAATGCTTCGTAAGGAGTAGACGTTTCAAATAGCCCAGCGTTCAAAAAAAGGCGGGCAGTCTACCCCTAAACTGCCCGCCGTGCTATCCAACTTTGTCTGTTACCCCAAAAATTCTAGAATGATGTTAACCGGGAATTCTTCGCCTGATTCTTAATACGGATAACGCAACCGTAACTTGAGCCCGGATAAGGATTACCTTTCAGATCCTTAGACGCCGGCGGTCTTTGAGGGTTCAAAATTCGTGGCCATAGAGGATAAAAAGGGGCGGACGTGATTTTCTTGTTTACGACAAGCAGCACTTTCGCACGGCTGGACAATGCTGCCAGGTGTTCAGGATTGACCGCGGTTTTTCTTTCCAAGACGGTGTCGCGGTGCACGCTGGCCGGTTATCAGCTACTCGAATTCGTAAATACCTCGTTCCGGGAACGCTTTTCCACGCCAGGAAAATGGCAACCGTGGGCCTGGCATTGATAATCGCGGCTTTGGCGGGCGGTTCCTGGACGCCCTTGTATGCTGGGAAGCACGCCCAGGGGAGCGCCCGAGATCCCGAACCAATCTCCGAGCAGTCGGGCCCGGAGGAGGGGAAGGATGGAGATCCCCACCTGGCAGCGCGGCGTCGCGATTGGAGTACTCCGATTCCGGCGGAGAATGCGGCCGAGCTCCCGAAGACAACCTCCTGGAACGAAAAAAAGCGACGGGACGAGATGGAGGATGCGGCTGATGCAAGAGAACCTGAAATCGTTGAGGAGGAAGCGGGTGCTTTCGCCAACCTGATTGCGGACGCCTTGGCCGACGAGAACTTTGAGGGTCGCTACCGCGCCGTCGTCAACCCTTTGGAGCAGCCTTTGGGATTCTTGCCGGAAGGTTGGCAGGATGAATCCGGGCCCGGTGCCGTGGTGGCCTATGGGCCGGTTTTTGAAAACGTCCTGGAAGGTCACCGGGCCCTGCGCATAAAGGTCGAATCCTTGGGGCGGGATCGCGCCCTACTCACCTACGGCCCTATTGCTCTCCAGCGCAACCAGATGATCCGGTTGGGCTTAGCCCTGCGCAGTCCTGTTCCGACTTCGTTTCGCATTGGCCTGCGCTCCGATCGGGAGCCAAGGCGCGTTTACTTCGAACAGCCCGTATCCGCCACTCGTCACTGGCATACCGGCGAAGCCGTTATGCAGGCTACCGTAGATGACCCCAGCGCGCAGTTCTATCTGGCCTTTGTGCGGCCCGGACTGGTCGACATCGATGCACTTTTTGTCGTCCCCTACCGCTCCGAATCGCCATCCCTGCTTCCGGTGATCGAAGAGTCGCCCAACCTCCTGCCGGTTTCCTGTTTTCCGGACGGTATCTCCGCCCCTTGGTCTCTGGTGAGGACGCGCAGGGCTGCTTCGGATGCGGGCGAGATCGGACCTACAGGTATGCCGGCCCTGCGCATGGCCGGCAAAAGCGGTTGTCTGGCGGCCCCCTTTCAGGGACAGGGGGCGGGCCAGTACACCTTCAGCATCTACCTCAAAGGAAGCAGCCGCGGCCAGGATGTGAACCTCATCCTGGCACCGCCGGAAGGCAATCCGTTCGTCTATCCATTTAGCCAGACGGTCTACCTGGACGATGAGTGGCGCCGCTATTCGAGTGTCGTGCCGCTTCCCGAAAGCGCCTCCGGGTACTATCTTTTGCGCGTGGTTTCCCGAACCGCAGGGCCGGTTTGGGTTGACGGGGCGCAAGTGGAACCGGGCAGCGAGGCGACGCCCTTTGCAAGGTCCGAACCGGTCGAAATCGCCGCACGTCCACTAAATCCGTCGGGAATTGTTTTTGACGGTGAGCCGCTGTCCGTTTGGGTCGTTATTCACGGCGCGGTTTCGCTCGCGGTCCGCATTGAAGGTACACTTTACGATGCTCGGGGTGGCGCCTATCCCCTTCACCCACTGCCTGTCAGCGGGAGTCGCCCCATCCAAAGAAGCCTGTTTCTGGAAGAATTGGGCGAACCGGAATTCGGCACTTTTCGGCTGGAACTGGTGGCCATTAATGCGCGGGGAAAGCCGGTTTCGGAAGTATCGGAAGTTCTCCTCCACCGGGTACGGGTGCCGGTTAGCCATGACTTGGAGATGCCCGAATCGCCTTTTGGCACTCGTGTGGGAACGATATCGGAGTGTGCAGAGGAGATTGGTGTGGCGCGGGCACTGGGATTCAAGTGGGTACTGGACGAGGAGAATTTCACCTGGCAGCGTCTGGGGCTGACCGAAGATGTCTGGGATTTCAGCGAAGCCGATCGCGCTATGGAAATCTATGAACGTTTCAAGATGAAGGTGGCTGCAGTTTTCGGTCCGGTGCCTCTTTGGGCACGGGACCAACCACCGGATTTTCCTCTGGACCTGCCCCTGTTGCCAAAAGATCTAGGCGCTTGGACGGCGGCCGCCGCCAAGGCTGGCGCACGTTATCAGGGACGTGTTGCGGTTTGGCAGGTCTGGCCGAATACGCTTTCCGAAAGGACGCTTACCGGCATCGCAGCGCACTCCCCGAAAAAACCGCAAGGGGCGGAGTCTGATCCTTCGGCCTGGGAGATTCCCATCGACCCGGTATACGGGACTCCAGAGAAATTCGTTGAGCTCCATCGGGTGGCCGCGGAAGGGTTTCGCGTCGGAGATCCGACTGCGGTTGTGCTGGGGTTAGTGTCGTTCGGAGAGGATTGGCACGCGTCGGCGCAACTGCTCGATCAAGGGATGGCCTCCTCACTTGATCGCTTCGCCTTGAACTGGCAGGGCTTCGCGAAATTGGGTAGGGCGCGCCCTACAATCGATGATGCTCTGGGAAGGATAGACGCCACGCATCCCCGTGCCGCCGCGGGGGCCATCTGGGTTCTCAGGCCCGCTCCCCAGGGACCGGAAGTAAAAAATGCATTTCGTACGATCGGGCTGCCGCAACCTCCGGAAAAAGCGATTGCCGCGGCCAAAGCCTGCGTGAACCTTTTTCTCCAGGCATTTCATCACGGCGTTGAACGCGTGATTTTTGACGGCCTGGCGGTCGATCCTTTCCGCGATTTGCGGAAAGCAGGGTCGAGCGTGTTCAATGGGGATGGGCGCCTGCATCCGGCTGCGACCGCGCTCTCAAATTTGATGTGGCATATCGATGGCCTGGCCCGGGACGCCCTCTACCCGGTTGCCGACGGATTCGAGCTCTACACCTTTTCCAGCGACCGCAAAGTGGCGGGAATCCTGACCACTGATGGCGGGACTTCGCTTCGCTTCGAATCCATTCCGGAAGGCGTCATAGTGCGCGATATGTTTGGCAATCTGGTTTCCATCCCAGGCCTGATCGGAGATGAACCCACCTACCTCGAGGCAGAGGGGTTTTCGGCCAATCAGTTGGCCTTTCTTTTCAAGACCGTGCCCTATGAGATCGTAGTTCCCGACGCCGAGCGCGCGGCTCACGATGAGGGGAGCGATGCCTCCGAAGAACCAGGCGTCTGAGAGGTGAAGTCAAACCAGTCCAAAAAGATGCGAAGCGGCATAAGATAGGGCAGGAATGGAACTGCCCGAGTAGGTTTGGGCGGATGTGGACAGCGTATCGAAGGAAATCCACAGCATCTGCCGGATAGCGAATTAGCTTCGGCTATAGAGCGAACGTGAACTCCCATTTAGATAATTGATAGGAAGTGCTCGTTGTATGGCCATGAAATCTCTGTGTGCACACGGGTTCAAGCCTAGCCCGACTTGACCAACTCAACCTCTAAAAAAGTTTTTTTCGGGGGTAAATGGGCTGTCGAGTCGCATAAACAGTGGGGGAAGGTTGGCAGAACAGCCTGTAGTGTAGACCTACCCTCTTCCCAGGCCTCGATATGTTTGTATAATTGGGGGCCATCATGTTTCTGAGGTGCAATCGTCGGCGCAAAGATGGCAAAGAGCATTGCTATTGGAACATCGTGGAGAATAAGCGTGTGGGTGGCGGTCGGGTGGTGCAGAGGCAGGTTCTCTACCTTGGAGAGATCAACGACAGCCAGCGCAGCGCTTGGCGCAAGAGTATCGAGATCTTTGCCGAGGGTAGTGCCCGGCCGGAGCAGGTGGCGCTGTTTCCCGAAGATCGGGCGCCGCCGCTCGAGGAGGAAAGCATCGTACGGATTCGGCTCAAAGATTTGAGGATAGAGCGGCCCCGGCAATGGGGAGCGTGCTGGTTGTCCTGCGTGCTTTATGAACAATTGGGGTTGGGTGAGTTCTGGCGCGAGCGAGTGAGGCCTTCCCGGCAAGGCAGGCGGTGGGCCCATGTGTTGCAAACCCTGGTGGCCTATCGACTGATCGATCCAGGAAGCGAGTGGCGGCTGCACCGCCAATGGTATGAGCAATCAGCCATGGCCGATCTTCTGGGCGAAGACTTCGCCTTGGCCGAGAAGAACACCCTGTATCGCTGCCACGATCGATTGCTGGAGCACAAAAAGGCCTTGTTCGCCCACCTGACCAACCGCTGGAGCGATCTGTTCAACACCCGTTACGAGGTACTGCTATACGATCTGACGAGCACCTATTTCGAGTGTGATCCGAACCAGGAACCAGCGGCTTCGAGCCGAATCCGCAAGTTCGGCTACAGCCGAGACAAACGTTGGGATTGTCTGCAGGTGGTGATCGCCCTGGTAGTCACCCCGGAGGGCTTTCCGATTGCCTATGAAGTGCTTCCCGGTAACACCCTGGATCAAACCACCTTGGGCGATTTTCTTGCTCGCATCGAAAAGGCCTACGGCAAGGCCCGGCGCATCTGGGTCATGGATCGGGGAATACCTACCGAGGAGGTTTTGGCCCAGATGCGTGCAAGCGACCCGCCGATCGACTATCTGGTGGGTACGCCGCGCTCGTGGCTGGACAAGTTCGAGCAATCGTTGCTGCAAAAGCAGTGGCAGAATCTGCGTGCAGGTATCGACGTAAAACTCATCAGGGAGGGGGGTGAAACTTATGTTTTGGCCCGTAGCAAGGAGCGTCTGCACAAAGAAAAGGGTATGCGTCTGCGCGGTTTGCGCCGATTGCTTGAGAGGCTC
This sequence comes from Opitutales bacterium, assembly GCA_963665345.2. Lineage (GTDB taxonomy): Bacteria > Verrucomicrobiota > Verrucomicrobiia > Opitutales > CAXXNP01. The sequence continues at coordinate 626,339 of OY762281.2, read as the reverse complement.
AAGAAGCTCCGCGATAGCAAGCGGCGTTACCAGCGCGATACCATCCTCATTAAACTGGGCGAAGCCAAGAAGGAAGCCGGCCCGCGGATCTGGCGTTTACTCGACATTGCCGTAGCCCCCGAGGATGGCCCCGCCAATGGCTCGCCGGTGAGCTTCCGGTTGAACTGGAAGAACTACCGTCAGGCCTATCGCCGGGAAGGCCGCTACCTGTTGCGCAGCACCCTCAGTGCCGACAATCCGCACCGCCTCTGGCACCTCTACATCCAACTCACTGAGATCGAGCAAGTTTTCAAGGAAATGAAAAATGACCTCTCCATCCGGCCCATCCATCACCAAAGGGACGATCGCATCGAGGCCCATATTTTTATCAGCTTCCTGGCTTACTGCCTATGGGTCACTCTGAAGCGTCGCTTGCGCGATCTGGCCCCTGGTCTTACTGCCGTCGAGGTGCTTTCGAAAATGGCGGCGATGCAAATGCTCGATGTAAAGCTACCCACCACCGACGGGCGCACCGTGGTGCTCACCCGTTACACCGAGCCCAGTAAGGATCAAAAGCTATTGCTCAACCAGCTAAAGCTTGAACTTCCTGCACAACCGCCACCAAAAATCGAATCGAAAACTAGCGAGATGTAGTGGAGACCTTTGGTCGTTTATCAACGACTTAGGTCAAAAATGACGCCCAGTTGAGAAAGAGGGGCTAGGATTGGTGGGTTTGTCTACTTGATCGCTTTTTTGGCCTTTGAAGGTCCTTGGTCAAGCTTTTTTTCTCCCTCCAGGAGCGCGGTATGCGCAGCCCTGCCTAACGACGCTCTTCAGGCTGGCCAAGGTCCTCGAGGTCAAGCCTGATCGCCGAGGTGGAGAACCTTTTTTGGGAACCCAACCCATTCTTGTTCGATGACTCTGCCGGACCGCTCTTCGCCCTCCAACGGGGAAGTTTCGGTAGCCACTTCCAGCCTCGCGGTCGATTAGCGCATAGATGACGGGCAGAGTTTACTCCGCTGCGGCTTCTTCATCCTTACCTAGCCCCTATTTCGCACTTTGCCATCTAAGTGCTTGATAATCAACGCCCGTTTTCAAAAGGCACTACAAAGTCGTTTTCGATTTTCTTTTTACGACGGTTATCTTTACGGGCAAATTTTTCCAGTCGATATGGAACAGATGGTAAATCTGCTTGTGGCTGGCCTCGGGTATGCCCGCTTTACGGATCCGATAAATCTCTCCGTACTTGGTGGGCACCGTGAGGGTGGCATAGGTATGGGTTTGCAAAACCCGCTTGATAGTTTGCCAGCAGCGGTTATCCCCGTGCCGTTCCAAGGTGTATTCGATGAAGCGCAGTAAATGATAAGCCAAAATGCTGATAAACACATGGGCGTCCACCCGGGGTTCGATGTGATGGCGGTTGGGGCGAAGACCCAAGTCGCTCTTGAGTGCTTTGAAGCCATCTTCGGCGCGGGTTAAAGTCATATACAACTGCCACAGATCGGTTCCGGCCAGAGCGGCCTGATCGGTACGCAGCACATAGCAGCCCAGCAGTTCGCGCTCCTTTTCACAGGCCTGGTCCTTACGCCTGAAGCTTAATTGGAATTGCTCGGGCTGGCCCTCGCAGAGCACTTTGTTTACATCGATCTGATAGAAGCGCTGCACCCGAGGATGTTGTCCCTGCACTCGACCGATGGAGCGCTGGATTTTCTCCGGGTCCTTCAGTTCCCCCCCCCCCCCCCCCCCCCCCCCCCCCCTGCACGCGCTTTTGCAGCTTCTGCAAGGCCTCGGTGTAGCGCACTTCGGCACCGGAAAGCATGGCCTCTTCCTTGGCTCCCCGGCGCGGACTCTTACACAATAGCAAAAACTCCGATAACCCTTCCGGTGGCGCCGGCCCCTCAGCCTGGCCGGGGCGCGCCTGGCTCAGAGGCTGCTCGATGAGCTTCACTTTTACCTCCTGGCCGGGCTTGCGTCCGGGCAGCGGCTCAAAACCCTCCTCCTCTAAAAAGGCCTTTCCATAGCGCCCGCGCAGCCGACGGGTGTCGTTGACCAGGTAGCTGAAGCCTGCCTCACCCAACAAGCGCACATTCTCTTCGCTGGCCACTCCCGCGTCCATGATGATCAGGGCCCGCCCTGCACTCTGTGCCGAGCCGGCAGCCTTTTGCAGCTCTTCGATCATCTCCACAAGGGTCGTGCTGTCGTGACGATTCCCGGCAAAAATCCGGTGCCCAAGCGCAAAGCCCTCCCGGTCAAATACCATCCCTACCACGATCTGCACACAGTCGTGGCGTTTTTGTTTGTTCTTGCCCCGCCGGGCTTGCTTATTGCCCGCGCATACCCCCTCAAAATGCGTATTGGTCAGATCATACAGCAGGATCGTCCGATCCAGATCGAAGAGCTCCCCCTGACGCTGCCGCAAGTGCCCTTCGAGCCTCTCACGATTCTCTACCAGCAGATCGCTCACCCGGTAATAACGATGCCGATCGGCTTTGCCTACCCCACTGCCGAGCAAATCCCCCAGGGCGGTCTGCCTGACCCACTGGGGCAGGGCATTTTCACTGACCGGCTCCACCAGCCGGTTGATCACCGACGCCTTCGCCGCCTCGATCTGCGCGCCGCTAAAGCCTACCTCTTTGCAGGCCTCATCCAGGCGCAGCTGTTTCCACCCCTGCAATCCCAACAGAATCGGCCCCAATAACAATCCCGACTCGCTGTGGTCGAGCTTCTCCAACAACACCCCGTCGACTTCTGTGGATGGCCCCTGGCTGGCGCGCCCGAGCGGCTGCAGCGCTCCCCAACGCCCCTGCTCGTCAATCCGCCTGAGGATCATCTCGATCCAGTTTTGCTGGCGCCGGGTATGCTCAGGGGGGAAAAGATCGTCAATCCCGTAGAGTCGCTTCTGCACGGCGCTGGCGAGGGGCCGCCAATCGCTGCGGCTGAGGGCCGCGTCTCCCAGGGAGACCACCACCCGCTGGCGCGGTTGGCCCTCTTGGTTACGGTAAGATTCGAGCAGCTGCAGGACCTGGCCGCTCTTGGAGTGCTTCAGGCGGAAGAACATGCCTGAAGATGCTGCCGAGGCCAGAAAGAGGAGTCAAGAACTACCTAAACTTATAGTCCCTACAAATCTATAAAACCGTTAGTTCCTACTGAAAATCAACGACTTATGGAACAAAACGCCTCATAAATTATATAATTTCCTCCGCCTCTGCGCAATTTGGGCTAGCAGGTGCATCATACCGACGGTCAGAGGGCGTATGTCATCGGCGCAGTGGGCAGCTGTGTGGTGGATGCTGGCGTGTTACAACAGATGGCTGGAGGGGTAGATTCCGTGCTTGTGGGTCACGAGGCGGCAAAGCTCTTTCCGCTGGGCGTGCATGGGATTGTGGGCGGTTGCACCTTTTTTCGCAGTCACGCGATCAGCATGGAAAACTCCTTTTCTGCCCGGTAATGTTCGTAGATGACGCCAGGACGGGGAAAGTTACCTGATTCGATGACGAAGTCGCCCTCGCGAAGCTCATGGTAGCTCCGTAGGGTCTCCAGCAGTTCCGGTTCAATGGGAACATCACCCTGGGACTGTTCGGATTTTGTCTGAAACCAGGGATGGGCCTCGATGCGTATACGGCAATCGTTCCAGCGGACCGATTGCCAGAGGAGCTTGTCGACTTCGTTTCTGCGCAGACCAGCGAAGATACAAAGGAGGAATATCTTGTATTGCTCCGGGTGTTTCTCCTCCAGGTCGGCCCAGGCACCCCTGATGAGCTCATCAGGGTCGATCTGACTGCAGTAGCGCATGGCGCGGGTGTGTTCCTTAAAGAGATCAACCTCGTGGAAGGGAAGGGGATCGGGCAGTTTTATGCCGTGGAGTTGCTTGATGATCCACTTGCTGAAGATGGGCTTAACAGACTCTCGCGGTTGCTTCACCGGGACAGAAATTGGGTATCCAGTTATGATCCCGCTAACCGATTACTTTTCGCACGAAATCTCCAGGTGACAGCACCTGAATCCCTTCCCAATCTCGTAAATCGAGCAGGTGGTTGTCCCCAGAGATAATAAACTCGGCGTCCGCGGCTTTTGCGGCTTCGAGGACGCGGTTGTCGTCAGGATCATCAGCGACAGCATGGATTCTTCTGCTGGGCTCTACGATTTCACACGAATCGTTCAGAAGGGCCACGATGCCCAGGAGTTGCCTCGGTTGCAGTCCGAATTTGGGCCTCGCAAGGACATCTTCGAGTTCACGGAGAATATCCAACGATAGAAAATTTGTGAGCATCCCACGCGAAATCAGCTCCAGAATGGTGCGCGCATGACCGCCAAACAGTATTCCCGACACAAGGACGTTCGTATCGCATACGACTTTCACGACGCCTTCCGTTTGCGCTTGCGAACGCTACGGATTTCAGCATCTACATCAACCGGCCGGAGATTGTGGTGCCTTGTGAGCTTATCTCCAAGGCGAAACACTCTGTTCCATTGCTCTTGGCGGCGCACATACATGCGAGCGGCTTCACGCACCAGTTCGGACCTTGAACGGGACTCCCGCACTGCCTCCGCATCGATTTCTTCAAGGAGCTTTTCCTGGAACGATATATTGACGGTCACATTGCTCATGATCAACTGGATTGGACTGTGATGTAAACAGCCTGAAACATACAAACCTTGTATACGATTGTCAAGATTTCGAATTGAACTTGATCATTCCCTGTAGCTTGCTGCAGGGTTCCTAAAAAAACACTTGGTAGGACGACACCCGGTCCCGAAGGATAAAAAGACGTAGATTCCCCGTAGCTTGCTGCGGGGAGTAGGCTTTTTAAGGGTGTCGTTCAATTAGCCGGTAAAGGAGTGATCTAATTAACGGGGTTGAAAAGAAGTGACTCGCGCTGGTAGGCCGGGCCGCGGCGGTTTGGTGCGGGAGATAGGCCCAATAAACTGATTATGGCTGAATTGACCTGATTATTCGGCCGTAACATTGATTTCGGGTGAGCCACGTCTTTGGGAACTTGCCGAAGTGCTGTAGAGAGGGGCGATTAAGGTGTCGCTGTGAGATAACTGGGCTAATTCCCGACTCTATGCAGGTAATTCACGACGTCATCAGTTGGGAGCACATCTGCCAAATCGATGGCGATGTCGAGCAGGAACACTTCGTGCATCAGCTCGCAGCGCTCGCCGACAGCCTCCCGCGCAACGATCACGTTGAATTGGTCGCGCGCGTCCCTGCATGTTGCATACACGCAGTGGCTGGTGCTGCACCCTGTGACGATTAGCGTGTCGGCTCCGACATTGACCAACATTTGTTGGAAGTTTGTCGCCTGAAAGGCCGATGCGTGGGGTTTTAGAATCAGCTTCTCCGACTCTCGTCGCTGCAGCCTGGGATCGAGCTCCATCAGCGCCGTTCGCTCTTCTGAATGACCCCAAGTCGTCATCTTCTTATCGCTCGGCCGCGGCGGATCGGCGGGGTCGCTGCAACCGGAGGTAAAGAAGATGGGTATCTCGGCTGACCTCGCAGCATCCAGCAGACGGCACGTTGCCTGCACCACTGGATCGAGATTTGTTCCCATCACCCCCTGTTGAGTCGTCCAGCCAAGAGCCAGATCGATGACGAGCAGTACCGGCCGTTGACCGAATCCTACCGGGTGTCCCCAGCCTCTGTCCAGATAACGCTTGCGCAGATGCGCCATGTGCGCCTTCAGTGGCTCGCGCAGTTCGTCAGGCAGGCGTAAGTCTTCGGCCCCCACCTTGGGCCTTGTCTCGCTCATACTGCCCTTCCTTGGCATCTGGACCGATCACTGATAAAGATCTGCAATTCGGGTAGCACAGCCACAAGCCCGAGGGAAACCAGCCTGAAACAGCGGGTTCATGCGGCGAAGCGTACCAGATACGCCGTCTGCAACGCAAGAACGCTAATTTCTCTGATTTCTGAATTCATAAATTATCTGGTAAAAAACAGTGATCAAGGAATACAGGCTGGCACTCTTTGGTAAAGGAGCCATGCCGAAAGCGGGAGGCCAGCCGCACCTCGACCGCGCAAAGGTAATGCGCATCCTCGCCTCCGGGGGGAAGGTCGAGCTTCCCGAACTGCTTCGATGTCGGGTGCGTTATTTCACCGACGGGGCGATCCTGGGAAGTTCGCATTTTGTCCAGAACCACTTTGAACGGCTACGGCACAAGCTTAGCCCGGATCGAAGGACGGGACCGCGGCCGATGAAAGGGGGCGATTGGCGAGGATTAACCGTACTTCGAGGGCTGCAGAAGAATGTAATTTCGTGAGTCCAGTCAGGAACGGGAGGCCAGGCCGCCGATGAGTGTGTCGATGCGCATTACGAACTCCAGGGCAAGCTCGATCCGGGGTCCCAGAGTGTCATACCCTTCCCAGTACCAGTGCCCTTCCTCGTTCTGCGTTTCAGCATACCAGTCACCCATCCGACACGACCACGCGAGGCACTCTTCTTCGCCGGTGATCTGGTAAAGCAGCGAGCTTCCCCAACTGCTCTTGCAGACCTGCGCATAGTCGAACTGGGCGGGAGTTGCCGCCATCGAAAACGACTGGTAGCTCCTGGCCAGGTCCAGGTATTCCGGACGAGGTTCGGCAAGGTAGAGTCTACAGAGAAATCCCGCCGCGATACCACCGATCGTCCACCGCTGCCGGCGAGCCACCTGGTTCTGCACGACGCAGCCGAAGGCCTGATCTTCCGGGAACTCGGTGATCGGCTGCTGCTCCCTGTTAGACCAGGCGTAGTAGAATTGGTCGGGCAGCGCTTCCTGCGCATTGTAGATACGATCCAGAAACCGATATACCGCCCTTGCTTCATCCAGAAAGCCTGTAGCCAGACAGGCGAATCCAGGACCACACGCATACGGGATGTCCATTCGATCACTCTTGCCGCCGTCCGACGTGCGATCGTTGTGAAAGCCGCCCGAGACCGGATCCTGCCAGGAGAGGAGATGCGGCATCAATGCGATGCTCAAATCGTACTGCCGGGCCAGGTGCGAGCCGATAATAAGGGTCGAATCGCGGTAGGCGTAGGCATCGTCGAAGACTCTGAAAGGGCCATCTACGCGGCCATCGGGCGTCAGCAATTGACTGCGAATCCAACCGCAGTAGGCGGCAGCGGCGTCCGTCTCTCCCCCCAGCGTAAACGTCCAGGGAGTCCGATAGGTGTGGAACCCTTCGCGCGGATCGCCCAGTGATCCGTCATCGTTCTGTTGGTGAAGCAGCCAATCCAAACCCTTTCTGCGGGTCTGTTTCAGCCTCGCCATGGTCTCGCTTTTCTCGGTGGCAATAGAGCTCATGGTTCCTGCTTGGATACACTGTTCAACCTTATGGGAAAGGAATGGGGCGCAACCATGGCATAAAATCCAACAAGAATTGGTTTAGGCCCGTAAGATGGCCATCACGCTCTTCGCAGAAGAGCGTTAAGCAATCTGTCGTTTGCCTGATCGTCCAAACGCCAATTTACTTACTTTCACCGACTTCCTTTCATGAGTCCCGAATCCAAGCCCGACAGATTGCTAAGCCACCTGTCCCATCAACCCCGCCTGCGCCTGAAGCACCTCCTCCACAGACACCTCCCCGTCTCCCTTCGCCCGGCTGCACTTCATTCCCAGAAAAATTGACTGCGAACTCTCTTTCAGCACCGAAGCACACGCTTCCGCATCCGACATTCCGAACCCGCTATCAGGATCCAGATGTGAATTGTGCGCATCTCGGAACCCCTCCGGCGATGCGCCGGCGCCCGACAGAATCACTCCCGCCAGCGGCGCCTCGGACTCCAGAATCTGGTTGATCTCCGCCAACGGATTGTCCCCGTTTACCAGCAACCGTCCCCAATTCACCACAAGCGGAATCGGGTGCCCCGGCAAATTCTCCCGGTTCACCGTTGCCACCACTTCAATCAAATCCGCAAGCGTCAACGCCGCCTTCTTTGCCGATGGAAACGGAATCGGATGGTCTACCGGCAAATGGTCGGTCACCTCTACCGCCAATGTTGTGCCGGGCAAATTCGACGCCACCTTTTTGCGCAAATCCACCAGACTGCGGTAAAACGCAATCGCATGCGAAATCGCCCCGCCTGCCCGGCTGCTGACCTGCACCACCACATTCCGAATCCCCACCCCCTCTTGCGCCAGCATCGCGCACTGCTGTAGCACCGAATACGCATCCAGAATCGCCGTTTGCCGGGCACCCTCATCCAGCGACCCCAGCCCGTAGGCCGGATTGGTCTGCCCCTGCACCACCCACTGTGCCACCAGGGTCACCACCAGCGACGCCGGAATCGCCGCAAAGGCCTCGACCAACTCGGGCGCCGGCGGCGCCCCTGCCATCAGCGGCATCTCAAACGTACGGATCCCCCATTCCCTTTCCACCCGCCGATACCAATCCGCCTGCTCCTTTGCCGCCAGCGTTCCCACAGCGGCATACACTCCCATGACCTTCTCTGAAATCATACCTGGTTCCCCTTTTTCAAAGTCTCATCCGTTGCGCTTGCACCCTGCAAACCGCTTTCCTGTCACGTCTCCCGAGATACGCAAGCGTCCCTTTCGCACCAAGTCAATAAACGACTCGTTGCCTTTAAGCGCTGTGAGAAATAGGCGAGAATTGCCCCTTGTCTTACTCGCCGAAAATGGTGAAATCCAATCTTGTGAAACAGGCTTTTGCCATTCCGACCCTCGACATCTCTGAGGAGACCCACCGCCAGGTAGTCGTTGCTCATGGGACCGAGAGCGTCTACCAGGGCCAGGTGAACACGGTCTTGATGGGCGATGGAAAGACCCTCTACGCAGTCTGGTCGATCCCGCACGGCGGGTGGTGCGGCCCAATGAAAAAGAGCGTGGATGGTGGGCTGACCTGGAGCGGGCTCCTGCCGACGCCGGAGGACTGGCGGCAGGTGAAGAGCTGCCCCTGTATATTCCGACTGACCGATGGGAACGGCGTTGAGCGATTGCTGGTTTTCGCGGGTAAAGGTGAACTGTGCCAGGCGGTGTCCGAGGATGGCGGTCTTAGTTGGACGGGGTTGCGCCCAAACGGGCTCCCCAGGCACGGCGCCAACGTCACGATTCTACCGATCGACAGCGGGCGGAGGCACCTGTTGCTCACACAGCGGGATTCGCGGACCGTGTCCGCGCCCAATGAAATGGGATTGACGGTATGGCACGCGATCTCAGCTGACGGCGGGCTGAGTTGGGAAGATTACCGGGTCGCCTGCGAGGTGCCCGGGGCGGATCCCTGCGAGCCGGAATTAATACGCTCGCCGGATAGCGCCCAACTGCTCTGTCTGATGCGCGAGAACACCCGGCGATATCGGTCGTTGATGATGCTGAGCGAAGACGAAGGCCGAAACTGGTCGGCGTCAAGGGAAGTGCCCGCCGCCCTTACGGGTGACCGCCACATGTCCTGCTACACACCGGACGGCAGGCTGGTGGTGGCGTTTCGAGACATGGAGGATCCTTCTCCGACACACGGCAGCTACGTCGCCTGGGTCGGGACCTATGACGACATTGCCAATGACCGGGAAGGGCAATATCGCGTAAAACTCCTGCATCAATACGGGGAGTATAAGGACGACTGCGGTTACTCAGGGATTGAATGCCTGCCCGATGGCACGATTGTGGCTACTACCTACGTCAAGTACCGTCCCGGGCCCGAGTTGAATTCAATCGTGAGCGTTCGGTTCAGGCTGGAAGAAACAGATGAGGGGATCAGGACTCTTAAAGAATCCTGATTGCGGCTCGCTTGTAATTCCGCAGCCCGTTCCCGGGCACCGGTGCTAAGCGGCAACGGAAAATGCAGTGGACACTCCTCGAGGAAAATGGCCCAGGCACCGCCGAGTAGATTCCCCGCCATTCCTTCGGTATGATACCGTTTTCAATCCTTGACCTGGCCCCGATTCGGCAGGGGGGAAGTGCTGCCGAGGCCTTCCGCTCAATGCGCAAGCAGGCGCAGCACGCCGAAAAACTCGGCTATCTTCGTTATTGGCTGGCCGAGCATCACAACATGGGCGGCATCGGCAGCGCCGCTACCAGTGTTTTGATCGGCCACGTCGCCGAAGCGACTGAGACGATGCGCATCGGGTCGGGTGGCGTCATGCTTCCCAACCACGCGCCACTCGTTATTGCCGAACAGTTCGGAACGCTCGAATCGCTCTATCCCGGTCGCATCGACCTCGGGCTTGGCCGTGCGCCCGGGACGGATCAGCTGACTGCACACGCACTGCGGAGGAATCGACTCGGGACCGATCAGCAGTTTCCCCAGGACGTCCTGGAGCTGCAATCTTACTTCCGGGTCGCTCTACCAGATCAGGCCGTGCGCGCGGTGCCGGGTGCCGGACTGCAAGTCCCCATCTGGTTGCTGGGTTCCAGCTTGTTCAGCGCGCAACTTGCCGCGCACCTTGGTCTGCCCTACGCCTTTGCCTCTCACTTCGCGCCGGACGTTTTGATGGAGGCGCTGGATGCCTACCGCGGCGGATTCCAACCTTCTGAGCATCTCGAGCGTCCGCATGCGATGGTCGGGGTCAATGTGGTGGCAGCAGACAGCGATGACGAGGCGCGCAGACTGTTCACGTCACAGCAGGTTCAATCCGTCGGCATGATGCGCGGGAGGCGGGATCAGCTTGGTCCCCCGGTAGACGACATTGAAACCTGTTGGACTTGGATGGAAAAGCAGGCCGTCGAGCACAAGCTGACCTACTCCATCGTCGGGTCAGCAGAAACCGTGCGGCGGGGAATCGCTGCCCTCATCGATCGGACGGACGCCGACGAGTTGATCACGACCGTGCGGATCTTCGATCCCGGCGCGTGCCATCGCTCTCTAGAGGTCATGGCAGAGGTGCGCGACGTCAGATAACTGTTCCCTGAACCTCGACTTGAACTTCATCAGACGAAGTTTCCTGATGCCGTGAACAGGGCTGCGGTGAAATCGGCGGCATGTCTTGATATGACAGTCGAAAAGGGATCTGGAGTCAGATTGTTCTTCTAAGAAAAGACGAGATTTTGAGAGATGACTCGGGATCGGGATCGAACGAAGCTGGAGGGCGCCAATCCTTTGGCGCCGCCGAATATCCGATGCCAACATGGGCACGAATGGGCGGACGCAATGGATTGCGTCCCTCCAGGTACATCGGTGCTATGATTAATTCTCGCAACACAGGTTCATTATTCCGATCCGCCTTGCCTATGCTCCCGAAGCACTCGCGGCAAAGCATGAATATCCCGCGGGGAGTAGTTCAGGACAAAGTTCAGGAATGGTGTTTGAGCCTGTAGGAAAGGGGTAATTGCCACTTAACCGGTCGAAGATGATACGAGGTCGAACTCGCGATTGAGGAAGCATGCCGGTGTTGATGGATTAACTGTTCTCCTGCCAGATCCTCCGCAATCTCCGGTATCGGCGCCAGCTCGCCGTTGGCTTCCATCTCCCGTATGCGTTTCAACTGAGCTGCCATCCGGGCTTCTGCCTTGGCGGCCATCTCTTGATACTCGGGATTGTCCTGAAGCGGCTTCAGCTCGTCCTGGAGCATCAGTCTGTAGGGTGATCCTCCGGCATCGAAATAACGGCGGATCGCTGAAAGCGCTTGTCGCTCGTCGCTCGCAATGGCGTGGAGCGACACCTCGAGAAGGCGCGCAAGTCCTGGGCCAAGACGTTGGCCGTGTCGTAACGATGGTTGCGGTCCTTCTCCAGGCACTTCATGACGATCCAGTCGATGTCGCCTCTCAACCGGGACTCGACCTTGGAGGGAGGGCACCCGCGCTTCCCGCCTTCTTGTCCGAGGAGAGGCTTCCGAAGCGCAGGGATGGCCGTGGCGGATCCCTTTCCCTGACGATGGTTCACATCGACTCCAGGCTCAGCGCGGACAACCGCTTTTGGTCGAAGGGAGGCCTGCCGCAGAGGAGTTCGTAGAGCAGAGCCCCCAAACCGTAAATGTCGCTCCGGTTATCCACCTCAGAGCCAATGAATTCCAACTGTTCGGGACTGCTGTAAACTGGAGGGCCGAGGGCCCCCGAGGCCGCTACCAGGTGCGCAACAAGGGATGAGTTGGATGCCTGCCCAATAGGCATGAATCGGGACCGTCAGGGCGGCCGACCTTGAGGACTCGGGGGCCCTCGCCCCTCCAAAACTGGGAGTCATCGGAGGCAATCTGGGGGGCCCCGTCTTCGCGCCATGCTCTTCTGAGACAGCGACATCCGAACTTCCAATGGCCGGAATATCTTTCGTAGCGCACTGCTTATCGAAGCGTAGCGGAGATTAAGGTGCGTAAGTGTGAAAGGCGAATTATCCGGGAACCCTGGGCAACCCCTCCTTCGTCGGGAGTAAGCCCCGGGCATCTACGAGGAGACGACGACCGCGGCAAACGGCTCAGCGGGGACGCTTCGCCCTACCTCCAGCCGGCCCCGCGAGATTTTGCCGATCGAAAGACCATAGACCAGACGTAGCGGCCTGTTTCGTCCTCTTAAAACGGTGAACCCGGGAAGCCTTTCCGGACGGATAGGTTCAGGACGGGACAATTTCGCGGTAGAGCCAGGAGCGTGAATAGGTCCACCAGCGTTTGGCGGTAGCCGGCGAGATACCCAGAACACCCGCCGTTTCATCGAAGGAGAGCGCAAAGAAGTAGCGAAGCTTAACCAACTCAGCCTTGCGCGAGTCATGGACAGCGAGTTTTTCGAGGGCGTGGAAGTTGCATTGTGAGGTAAGTCTCAGGCCGGGACTTCGGAAAAATCATCGAGAAAAAAGGATGAGAGTTGAAGCGAATACGAGGGAGTCACTACATCTACACCAAAGACGATCGTATTGAACGGATCTCCATTCCTGTGCATGGGAATCAACCCCTGAAGATTGGATTGCTTCGAGCTCTAATGAAGATCGCCGAGATCGAAGAATCAGAGCTGTGATCGCCGAACAAAGCGGATCAAGTAATGCTCTGTAAATCGCGCTCTTGTCCGGCGGATTCGCGACGTTGCGCGTCACAATAAAGCTCAATTAACCCAACCCGAGATCAGGTCCCTCCGCTTACGCAGAGGGCTAGACGTAGCTCGCTCTGTGAGGAGCGGGAAAGGTCGGCAATCGGCGAGATTCATTAGATTTGCCAGGAAATCGCTTTCCGGAAATAGGGGCACCTATCCATTGAAGCCGACCTGAAAAAGCGTCTACATTGGAGAGACAATGCCGGAAGGGGGCCGGAAGCGTAAGACCGTGGAGGAAGTTCAATCCTGCGGTCTCGGCCCGAGTGCAGGACTTCCGAAAGACGCGTGCCGATCGCATTATTCGCGCTTGTCGCGCGTTACTATGGGGTTGAAACTTGGCCACGATGGGTCCCCTGATGATTGCGATTGCGGCCGGCCTGTTCGTCATCGAACGCATTTGGCCCGCGACCGATCTTCCCAAGGTGCGAGGGTGGTGGTGGCGTGTGGCCTCTGTGAATCTGGTGCAACTCGGCTTTGTTGTGTTGGCGGGAATCACATGGGACCGCTGGCTGCAGCGTGTGTCGCTCTTCCACCTAGGTACTACGTTGCCGCCTCTGGCCGGCGGAATCATCGCTTATCTGGTCTCCACCTTCATTTATTACTGGTGGCACCGCTGGCGTCATGAATCCCAGTTTTTCTGGCGTCTCTGCCATCAGCTGCATCACTCTCCGCGGCGCATCGAAGTGCTCACATCGTTCTACAAGCACCCGGTCGAGATCCTGCTCAATTCAATTCTCAGCGCCGCCATTGTTTACGCGCTCTTTGGATTGTCGATCCAGGGAGGCGCATGCTACACGTTTCTCACCGCCGTGGCCGAGTATTTCTATCACTGGAACATACGCACGCCATGGAAACTGGGCTATATCATTCAGCGTCCGGAGTCCCACCGAATTCATCACCAGTACCGGCATCATACGCAGAATTTCGCGGACCTTCCGATCTGGGATATCGTGTTCGGGACCTTCAGGAACGCGCCGCCGGACAGCCAGACGCGATGCGGGTATGACGATTGGCGAGAAGATCGATTTGAAGACATCCTGGTCTTTCGTGACGTGAACGCGAAGAGCGCCCGGCAGGTCTCACCTCTCCACTTCCTTCCGATCTGCATTGGCTGCAAGAAGAAATGGGCCTGTAGCGAATCCCGCGAACGTGCCAGCCGGGAGGGAAGGAAGGACCTCGGTGACGGGTGATACAGCGAGACCCCCAGCCTGGATCGGGTGGTGCAGCATTCTCATCGTGGTTCTGGGCAGCTTTCAGTTCGCAGGTTACGTCCTGAATAACCCCACCATGCGTGGCATCGGGGCGGCCTGCGGATTCGCGCCCTACACCAAAGTCTTCTCTGACGTCGGCGGCTTTGAGACCTTCGCGGCCAGGTTCAATCTGATACTGCACCGGAACGACGGCTCCGACACCGTGATTCCGATCACACCAGAATTCTATCGCCAGTTGAAAGGCCCCTACAACCGCCGGAATGTCTATGGCGCAGCCTTGAGCTATGCGCCCCGGTTGCCTGAGAAATTGTGGCACAGCGTCTTCTGCTATGGATTCAATGGACCATTGCGCGAGGAATTCGGCATAGACGACGATGTCCGTTCGATTTCCATCCATATTGTGACGCGCACCGCCGGCCGGAGCGACCAGTGGACTTTCACGCCCCCATGTTTGGACTGAAATCCATCTCACGGCGCCAGTTTGCTGCCCTGCGCGTCGCACTGGGGCTGTATCTGGTTTACCATTTTGTCCCCCTGCTCCCTTACGCGGGCGAGTTGTTCAGCAGTGCCGGCACACTTGCCGATGGGCGCTTGAGCCCGCTTTTCGGCATGTTGCCGAGTCCCCTCTGGTTGTCGGATACGCCGATCACGGCCGCTTCCATGATCCTGTGTGCGCTGCTCGTTTCACTGGCCCTGGCTGCAGGCTGGAAACGGAAGATCGCCGCCCCGACTCTTCTCTACATCTGGGCATGTCTGTTCTGTCGGAATCCTCTCATCGCCAATCCGTCTCTGGGCTATATCGGATTGATACTCCTACTCAGCCTCCTGATTCCCGATCACGATGCCCCGCGATTTGGGACGACCGATCCCACACAATGGTACTTCCCTTCGGGAGTCTATTGGGCTGCCTGGATCCTGCTTGCGACCGGATACACCTTCAGTGGAATCATCAAACTGCAGAGCCCAAGCTGGCTCGACGGATCCGCTCTTTTCCATCTCCTGGAGAACCCCCTCGCGCGCACAGGCATTTTCCGGGATGTGCTGCTCTCCGTACCGTCGGGATTCCTGAGAGTGATGACTTGGCTCTCGCTCGCCGGAGAGATCCTCTTTCTGCCGCTCTCGATCTTCCGCCGGGGACGGTTCGCCATCTGGACGGTTATGCTGGTGATGCAGCTTGGAATTTTGCTTGTGGTCGACTTCTTCGATCTGACCGCAGCCATGCTTCTGATTCATTTATTTACCTTCGATCCTGACTGGTTTCCTCCACGCGAAGGAGATACCCGCCGAATCCTGCTCTACGATGGCACCTGCGGGTTTTGCACGAACAGCGTACGATTTTTCCTGGAAGAGGATCGCAATCGACTCATCGAATACGCTCCGCTCCAGGGCGAAACCGCCGCTGAACTGCTTCCGAATGAACTCCGCGACCCCTCGCAGTTGTCGACCGTTGTGTTCTACTGTGGCGGCGCGGGTGCGAGCGGCGCGAAAATTCTTACGCGTTCGACCGCGATTGGAATGGCCTTGGTAGCGATCGGTGGCTTCTGGCGCATTCCCGGCTGGCTTTGCCTGGTCATACCTCGCCCGGTGCGGGATTTCGCATACGATATCATCGCCCGAAACCGGCACAGGATATTTCCGCGCGGCGCATGTGCCCTGCCCACCGTTGACGAGCGCTCCCGATTCCTCATCTGACGGCGATCGGTGGCCACCGCGAGGTTCCATCAGAGGCCTCCAGAGCCGTCGGCCCTCCAGAGGCTGGAAAACCGCTTCACATCTGCCCAGGTTCGCTGAATCTGGGGCTAGCCCTTGGATCCGTTCCCGGTGAAGAGCTGCTTTAGGGAAGCCCCCAGATAGTCGCGGTTGAACTGGGCGATAAAGTCCAAACTGATCGCTTTGGGGCAGACCGCCTCGCATTCCCCATAGTTGGTGCAGTTACCGAAGCCGGCCTCGTCCATCGCCTGAACCATGGCCAAAACCCGCCGATCTTTTTCGGGCTTGCCCTGGGGCAGGGCGTTGAGATGGGAAGCTTTGGCGGCTGTGAAAAGCATGGCGGCGGCGTTTTTGCAGGCCGCCACGCAGGCTCCACAGCCTATGCAAGCCGCGGCGTCCATGGCCCTGTCGGCGGTCTCCTTACCGATTGGCAAGGCATTGCCGTCGGGTGCGCTTCCGGTGCGCGCGGTGATAAATCCCCCCGCCTGAACTATTCGTTCGAAGGCAGAGCGATCGACTACGAGATCTTTTATGACCGGAAACGACTTTGCCCGAAAGGGCTCGATTACGATCGTTTCCCCATCGTGAAAATGGCGCATGTGAAGCTGGCAGACGGTGGTTTGCTCCTGCCGACCCTGGGGGATACCGTTAACGGTCAGCGAACACATGCCGCAAATGCCCTCTCGGCAGTCGTGATCAAAGGCGATGGGCTCATCGTCACCGGCGATCAATTGCTCGTTGAGAAGATCAAGCATCTCCAGAAACGACGATTCGGGTGAGATGTCATCGATCGCATAGTCGACCAGACGCCCTTCAGCTCCGGCATGCTGCTGCCGCCAGATTCTGAGGCTGAAGTTCATCGCTATTTGTAGCTGCGAACGGCTAGTTCGACATTCTCGAATGCCAGATCTTCACGGTTCTTCCGTGGGGGTTGGTCTTCGCCCGTGTATTCCCAAACGGAAACATTGGCAAAATGTTCATCGTCTCGAAGGGCTTCCCCTTCGGCGGTTTGATGCTCCTCTCGAAAGTGCCCGCCACAAGATTCGTCACGGTCGAGCGCATCGCGGGCCAGCAGTTCGCCGAACTCCAGAAAATCAGCTACCCGGCCGGCGTGTTCCAACTCCTGATTGAGTTGGGCCCCGGTTCCGGGCACGCGCACCTCGTCCCAGAACTGCGCGCGCAGTTGCGGTATGCGGGCGATTGCTTCCTTGAGCCCTGCCTGGTTGCGGGCCATGCCGCAATATCCCCACATAACCTTGCCCAACTCGATGTGGAAGGAACGCGCTGACCGTTTCCCTCCCGTGCTCAGCAGGCGTGAGATCCTTTCCCGTACCTGGTCTTCAACTTCGCTGAAAGCGGGGCCGTTTGGATCCGGTAGACCGGGGCCGGCCTGGGCGAGATAATCGGCAATAGTATAGGGCAGGACAAAATAGCCGTCCGCGAGACCCTGCATCAAGGCGCTGGCGCCAAGACGATTGGCCCCGTGATCGGAAAAGTTCGCTTCACCCAACACGAAGCAACCCGGAATCGTGCTCATTAGGTTATAGTCTACCCAGAGTCCGCCCATAGTATAATGGAGCGCCGGATATATGCGCATCGGTCGTTCGTAGGCGTCCTCGCCGGTGATGCGTTCATACATTTCGAAGAGGTTGCCATAGCGCTCTTCGATTACGGATCTTCCCTGCCGATCGATGGCATCCTTGAAGTCGAGATAGACGCCGTAGCCCGTCCTTCCCACGCCACGTCCCTCATCACAGACTTCCTTTGCCGAGCGGCTGGAGATATCTCTGGGGGCAAGGTTTCCGAAACTGGGGTACTTACGCTCGAGATAGTAGTCGCGATCACTTTCCGGGAGCTGGCGGGGATCGGTCCCGACGTCATCCCGACTTTTGGGTACCCAGACACGCCCGTCGTTGCGTAGCGATTCCGACATCAAGGTGAGCTTTGACTGGTGCTCGCCCTCCTGCGGGATGCAGGTTGGATGAATTTGGGTATAGCAAGGGTTGGCGAAACCGGCGCCGCGCCGGTAGGCCCGGAAGGCTGCCGTCACATTGCAGCCGGCGGCATTGGTGGAGAGGTAGAACACGTTGCTATATCCGCCGGTGGCGAGAACTACGGCATCGGCGCTCCAGCGCTCGATTGCACCGTTCACAAGATTGCGCGTGATGATTCCCTTGGCGTGACCGTCGACAAGCACCAGATCGAGCATTTCGTGCCGATTGTACATCTCCACGTTGCCCATTCCGAGCTGCCGGCTCAAGGCGCTGTAGGCCCCCAACAGCAGTTGCTGGCCGGTCTGCCCGCGGGCATAGAAGGTGCGGGAGACCTGGGCTCCCCCAAACGAGCGATTTGCCAATAGCCCACCATACTCCCGGGCGAAAGGAACACCTAAGGCGACGCATTGATCAATAATGTTTCCACTGAGCTGTGCCAGGCGATAGACGTTCGCTTCCCGGGAACGGAAATCGCCTCCTTTGATGGTATCGTAAAACAGGCGGAATGTGCTGTCGCCGTCGTTCTGATAGTTTTTGGATGCGTTGATACCACCCTGGGCGGCGATGGAATGGGCGCGGCGAGGGCTGTCCTGAAAACAGAAACAGCGGACATGGTAACCGAGATCCCCGAGGGCGGCGGCGGCTGAGGCGCCCGCGAGTCCCGATCCCACGATGATGACGTGGTACTTTCGCCGGTTAGCGGGGTTAACCAGCTTGATGCGGAATCGGTGGTTGTCCCACTTGTCAACCAGCGGTCCATCGGGGATGCGGGATTCGAGGTTCATGGCACGGCGGCGATTGCTTTGGCGGCTTCGTATTGGGCTACGATCTGATTTACCGGCAGAAGCTCGAGCGCGGTGTAGCGGCAGAGAAGAATCACAGTCGGTATGGAGATAAAGCCGAGAAGGATGACTACGCCGAAGATCTGTGCCAGCCAATCGAGAATGCCCCTCCAGCGATCATTTCGGACTCCCATCGACTGGAACATGCTCGACGCCCCGTGCGAGAGGTGGCTGCAGAGGAGAACCATTGCCACCACATAGAAAAGAGACATCCACCAGTGGGAAAACCCCACGATCATCATGGCATAGACGTCGTGGACGGTCTCGTCATGGAGGGAGTAGGGCATGGCACTGTAATCGAATAGCACGCGTATCGTGAAGTGGAGCAGGTGAATAACGCTGAACAGCAGCAGCACGGCCCCACTCCAGTGCATCGTGCGAGAGGCCAAGGATGCCTGCAAGGTGGATTCCGCTTCATAATCCTGGGCGCGCGCGCGCCGGTTTTCCAGAGTCAGGACGATAGCTAGCTGTAGGTGGATAGCTACACAAACCAGAAGAAAGAGCCGCCCGCCCCATTTTATAGGAAGGGGAAGCGATTGCAGCGTGTGGGCATAGGCGTTCAAGATATCCGGACCTAGAAAAATCTGCAAATTGCCCAGCATGTGCAGGAACACGAATCCCACCAGAACGAAACCGGTCAGCGCCATCAGGAATTTTCGACCCAGGGACGAAGAAACCAGAGCGCGGAAGGCATTCATGAGACAATCGTATGCTTGGCTACCGATGCGGCGAGGTGCGCTGTTTCGTTCTTCTCGTGCAGCCCAACCCTTAGCCCGCTTTTCTCACAAACACTAATGGCACTCATCGGTAAGCCAAATGGTTAGCTCCGTCGAGGTCTGCCTGTATCGAGTACGGAAAATCGGGCGTCGAACCGCAGTCAGAAATGAAGCCTTAGGCGGCGCAGGTCAATGCACAATGGGCGTGACTGACGCGCCGACAGCGTCGTTTCCCTAATCTCGCAAGCAGCAATCGATCGTTTGTTCTGACGACCGCATACGGTAACCACAGATTGCCCAGATTCAAATCCGGGTGAGTTTCCGATACTGGGGAAAGTGGTGGGTCAGGCAGCATCCCCCTTGGGTCCTCACTAAATCTCAGTTAGGACTTTGTTGTCGCTCAGCACGCAGTTCACGCAATTGCTCATTCGACGAAATCTTCCGCGTGAAGCGCGGGTTCTTCGATGACATATCTATTTGATAGAAACCGCCTTTGTCGGCAGGTGGAAGGCCAAGAATCTCCTTCAGATTGCGAGCCAGCCACTGTTCTATCTTCAGGACCACCAGTTTTCGTCGTAGTCGTCCCTGCTCGTCCCGGTTAAGAATAGTCGGTAGGGTATTCAGAGTGAGAATCTCATCGACCGCAGGGTCCGCCAGTTTTTGCCTTCCTTCATCGCTGGCATAAAAGTGAGTTACCGCGAAGATCAATCGGCCCGGGTTGATTCTCCTCAAATACTGACAGGTTCTTACTAATGTCGATCCTGTCCGTACCATGTCGTCGAAGAGAACAATGTCGTGACCCGAGACATCTTCGAGTGTGACTTCACTACCTTCGTACAACCAGATTTCCACCTCGCGCTCGTCCGTTCTTTCTTTCTCGAGCAACAGACACTTGGCCTTGGGAAGACCTAGCTTCGAAACCATTTTCCTCACGAAATCCCTCGCGCCCTTGTCCGGCGCACAAAGAGCGAGACCCTCACCATCCGACTCAAATTGGCCAATGTTGGAGTTCAGTAAATAGCCCACATAGATTTCATAGGGCAGCAGGTGATGGTAATTGCCCTCGAAAACGTCCGTAAACATCGATTGAACTGCCCTTGAGTGGTTGTGAACGGTGACCACTCGATCTACACCCGCTAACTTGAGCATCTGTGCATAGAGCTTTACGGTGAATGGCTGGCCATCGAACTTCTTCAGATCACTTTGGTCTCGCACCAGGGACGGATCGCCGAGATCGGAATGGGGTCCTCTGTCCTGGGCGCTATAGAAGAGATCAGGTTCGACAAGGACGACCTCGGCTGCGCCATTCTCTTTCGCCGCTCTGGCAATGAGCATATTACGCATTGCCAGATTCTGTCTGCTGAAATTGCGGTTTAAAGTGCTGATTATGAGGACATTCTTACCGCTCAATCCCTCCCCGATTAACGAGTAATCGAGTTCGTCGGAAATAAAACGGGGACAGAATTCCGAGTTAGCGAATGTCTTCAGGCTGATCAGGTCCGAAATGTCTTCGGATTGCCCCATGGAAAAGGCAACGTCTATGGCGAACGGGTCGTCCGAGGTATTGCCCACCACGATTACCGAGCTTGGTGTCATTATCTAGAGCCTGTTCGAATAGGGTAAATGCCCTCTGTTGTGAGCGCTTCAGGAGCATAGGCAACGCGGATCGGCTCGGATTAACCTCTAAATTGATTTATCCGAGCCGAACGAACGCCGCAGATGCCCCGAATCGCCATTTTATTTATCCAGGCTGCGTGTGAAAAGCTGATTTATCTGTTGTCTCCTAAACTACGGCAGGTTAGGTCAACCGTCGTTCATGAACTCTTCCCTTATAGGTACTCTCGCTGAAATCCGCTACCTCCTTCTCTCGATCGTCGGCCTTTCAATGCTATCATCGTTTTCCGTGGCGGACGAACGCGAACGCTACGAAGAGCTGGTTAAGGTCATTCATTACTTCCTCAACCGAGGTGAGTTGGATCGCGCGGAGGCTGCGGTCCATTCTTTCGAGGCGCAACCGACATCTCACAGCAAGGCGGACGCCTGGGCGCACTTCGCTTTCTTTCTTATTAAGCGAGGGGAGAATGATCGAGCTGCTCGGGCCTACGAGGCTGCCCTCGATCTTTCGAGCAAGCAATCCGAGTTGCACGGGAAACGACGTGCGATCGACCCCTATTTTGAGGCGAATGCCTACTCGTCCCTGACAAAACTATATTTTGAACAAGGTAAGCTTGGACTTGCGTCAATCCGTCAACAGGAAAGCGAAGCTTCCCTACTGGAACTCGTAAGCCTGGTAACTGGACAGTCCGGCGCTACGTTCGAGGATCTCAGTTCGTTCCGGGAACTTTCTCAAGAGCGGATGGGGCTGGCCCTGGATATCGCCCTGTTCTCGACAAGGTTTCAGATATTCTCAGGCCGGACCGGCGCGGCCCTCGAAGCACTCCGGCGACTTTCAGCTTTTCTCGCCCTTCCTGAGAATGCCTCTCCGATGTCCGTAATTTATCGCGTTCAAGCGATGACCGAAGAAAGTAAGCTTTTGCGGCTACTTGGGAGGTTTTCCGAGGCCGATGCCCGTGCCCAGGAAATGGTCAGCTTCATACGCCCCTTTCAACAGCACCTTCCTGCCCCAATTGGCGTCCTCCCAGATGCTTTCGACAAGGTCGGCGAAAAGGCGCCTGTGAGCGATCACGTGAAACTTTCAGAGAACGTTGTCGCCGAAATGGAAAAGCAAATGCGGGAAACCTCGGACGAAGACATTCACGCCCGAGGAATTACCGCGAATCTTATTTCCAGCCTACTTGTAGAAAAGGGCAAGCTTGCGTCGTTCTATTACCTCGCTGGGCGGCGAGAGGAGAGCGAGGCGCTGTTTCAACAAATCACCCGGGATTCCGAGGCGCGGGGGATGACGTCCATCCTGGTCAAGATCCTCTCGCGACGCCTCCAGCTTAGGACGAACGCCGGCCAGCTGGAGGGGTTGGAACCCGATTATATCCGCCTTCTCTCTCGCATCCGCGACCTGGGAAACAAACTGGAGGAACTGCAAGCCTATGAATCTTTCGCGAACTGGCTGCGTCAAGCGGGCCGGCCTGCAGAAGCGCTAAAGATTCTGAGCCAGATCCAGCTCTTGAACGAGCGGTTTGGGAGATTTGCCGCAGTCCTCTTGACCAAAGCCAAGATGGCGAGCCTCTATATAATCCTGGACAACGTCGACGAAGCCATTCGGCTATGGCACCAGATCGATCGCAGGCTTGAGGAACGAAAGCTTCCTGACCCTCGAATGGTCATTTACCTGAATCGGTTCCGGATCGAATTCCTGAAATCGCAAGGCAAGCACAGCAAGGCACAGGAGCTCCATGTTCAGACGCTCGAACTCGCGAAGCGGACGGGACTCAGCGAAGAGGAACTTGCTCAAATTGCCACATTCGATCCGCAGACCGCAAGCGAGGTGGGCGTGGCCGTTCCCTCAGAAGATCCCGATTTCGACACGGATTCGGTCGATATCCAGCCTCTCGAATTCGCCACATATATAAGGGATGGCGAAATCGCTCGCGCTCGCTTTACTTTATCCAACTCGACTCATGAGTCTCATCAGGGACGCATGACTGTCTCCCGGAGCCCCGCAACGGAAGAATGGGACGCAGAAGCAGGAATCCTCAAGCTTGAGTTAGCCAAGGGACGAGCCACATCCGGCACGTTCGAGAAGGACCTCTCCCTCCTGCCCGGCGACCAAGTTATTGTCATTCTCGAGGTGGATACGGCCGATGGTGACGAGGAGGCCACCGTTACGGTTTCCTGGTTCGAGACTGCTACCTCATCCAGTAAATGGCATTATGAAAGCGGATCCGACGAGTCCGACGTTGCAGTGGTGAACGCGAGCACAATTCGCAGAAATCCTTTCTATATCGTGCCCCTATACCATGAGCTGTATTACCGAGGCGTAGGCGAATCCATCGCCAATGTTCGTGTGCTTTGCGATCAACCGATACGCGTGGAGTTCGTCGATGACGACAGCGGCCGGCTCATCGCTGTGGATGGCAACGGTAACGGTTCATTCTCAGACGTCGGCGATGCTGTATACGAAGATCGCGACAACAACGGATATCCTGACTCCATGCTTTCACCTGAAGAGAGCGTGGCCGCGTTCGAACTCCTCGTCTACCACAACGAACGAGCGGGCGAATATACTGGAACGCTCCCTTTGAGCATCCAAGTAAAGAACGACGACACCTGGGAAACACACGCCATCGATCAACTGATTTTCGACTGATTCAGAAGACATCCAGGTCGGCCTCAATCACCGACTGACAGCCATCGGAGAGCTTGTAAATCCGAGTCTGAGGATGGTCCAGTCTGAGCGTGTCCTCCGGCTTCAGGTTCAGATAAATGCCACGGATCACCCGGCTGACCATGTCGTGGGTCACGGCAACGATTGACGCGGCGTCCCTGTATTCCCTCAGCCACGGAGTGAGGCGATCTTCGACCATGGCGTAGCTTTCCCCTCCGTGAATCTCGTAATTCCACTTATCGGCCGTCCTCCTGGCACGCTCCCCGGGGAATTCTTTTTCGATCTCTGCATCATTTAGACCCTCCCATTGCCCGCAGTCGCACTCTGCCAAACGGTGATCGACTAGCAGCCGATAGGTGGGCAGAACGATCACCCGTCGCAGGATTTCCGCGGTGGCTCTGGCCCTGCCCAGTGGGCTCGTTAGAATCCTCGCCTCAGCCACATCGATCTCATCGACTAAAGCTCGCCCGCACGCCTCGGCTTGTCTTCTACCAAGCACGGTCAACGGTGAATCGCCGCGCCCCTGCGTCCGGCGAATCCGATTCCACTCCGTCTCGCCATGGCGAATCAGATAGATCACTGTGCTTTCGCTCCTTTTACATACGCGCCATCGGTGAGAATAGGAGCGACATCTTCGCAGTTCAGCTCCGCCATGGGAGGGATGTCCGTGTGAAATCCGCAGTGTCCTACTATCTACGTTAGACTGGAATTTCGTTTGGGTTCAATTAAATCAGCTGCCTGTGGACACAGGAACATCGCATTTGAACGCAAGATCGTTGCCCGAAGGATCAGAAAAGAACGCGATCCAGACATCAAATCCGCTCCAATTTTTTGCGATACAATGCGGGGAATCGCCCATCGAAACCCCCGCGTTCTTTAATCGATTGTAGGCATCTTGAATGTCGCGTTCAGAGTTTCCAATCTTGAAATAGAGAATGGAGTTTGGTCTCGTTTCATTTCGACGCCCAAGTAGCAGGGTAGTCCCATCGCAATCGAAGAAAAGCATCTGACCTGGGACCTGATCGGATTTCCTAAATCCAAGTAGCTTGGTGTAGAATTGTTCTGTCTCCTCAAGATCAGTACAATCAAGCCAGATCTGGTCGATCCCCTGAATCGATGCCTGTGATTTCACTTCAGTTGCAGGGCTTCCGACTGTTTCGACTTTCAACTTGAGCTCAGACCAAGTAGCGCTTCCATTTTCCCTGGCAATCGCTAATTGAGCATCAGCTAGTTGAAGCGGTTTGTTTGCCCCTTTGGGCTTTCCCTCTATAGCCTTCGATCGGACTAACCGACTTACAGCATGGGGGTTACCGTCTTTCGCTTGCCTCAACAGGCTCTTGGCCTGTTTCTTCAAGTGTTCGAGGTTTGCGTTAGGCGCGATGTCTCCATCTATCTTCTTGTTCACGTATTACGGCTCCTTATTTGCTGTCGTTCGCTCGTGACAGCCGCACAATGTATTTCTGGAGCCGGTAGCCTATGCCTTTTCCGCGAACTGGAGGCATCCGGTGGTGCCAGAATGGGTAGAATGCAATTCCGCTCTATCTGTCAACTATTGATTCGCTAATTCAAGCGCTGAAAACTGCCAAGGTCTGGGTCTCATTTCATTCTCCGATCGACTTCACGGCTCACACAAAGAGCCGTCAGGCAGAATTGCGTGTAGCCAATCGTTCGCAGTTCGATGGTTTCATCACTTCACCATCGAAAGCAAGCCTGCCGCCAACACGTCGTTGGGAATTCGGAATCGGTCTCCTCCCCGAATCATCGATCCCATTTTTACAGGAAGCAACGGAATGAAGTAAGCGCTCAGGCTCTCTGTTTTCTCCTGTTCAACATCGCTCTTTGGTTCTGCCACTGGAAATACCTCCAACTACCCTGACTTCTGCAAATTGAGAAGATTTATCGATTACGCCAACGGCTACTGACGCAAGCTCAGGCTGATCGATCATCGGTGGGATATCCGCATGGGCTAACGTCGCAAGCTAGACTTACCCGCCAAGCCTTTCCAGCGTCGAGGTGTGGGCATTGTCAAGTTTGCTGATTTCCACAAAGCTACTCCTCGCTCTGCACCGCTCGCCAGGCGATCGCCTTGGCCTCCCGTTCCTTGATAAAGGGATCCTTGCCATCCATGTAGGCCTCGATGTCATCGGGATGCGCCCGCGCCAACGCCTGCTTCAATGCGCTGTACTTAAGTGCTTCCTCTGGGTGCGCAATCAGGTAATCGCGGAATGCCAAGTGACGCGCGAACCCCGGACTGTCTGCCTGAAAGGCATGAACCTGATGTGTCCGTGTCTCCGAATCATTATCTTTGCGGAAGTAACGTCGACCCGGTATTCCAAGCTCTCCCTTTGCTTCGTAGCCTAACTGCGCCATGGCTGTCGTTCTATGATCCAGCTCGGCGATATCTACCACTTCGAGTAGGATGTCAATGATGGGCTTGGCATGGATGCCGGGGATTGCCGTGCTGCCGATGTGATGTACGGCGACAACCACATCCCCCAGCAATTGGGCGATCTGGCCTGCCTCCTTCACGAAAGCAAGCTTCCACTGGGGATCGTAGGGAACTACGCGAACTTTCATGGAAAAGGTGATCGTTGAAGCGCTGGCCGAAGGTCGCAAGGCCGAGTTGCCTGCGGCGCGCTGTAGGCAACTCTATTTCTGACAGCTACGAATCACACGAATCGACACGAATGGATTACTGCTAAATTGGGCAACTTACGGTAGCGCCTGATATTTCTGCCTCGCATCCCCCGTGCCCTCAGCGCCCATGTAAACACTATGCCATTGCTGTCGTTCAACACCGATCGAAGATGCACGGTCCATTTCGTTTGCACCAGTGGCGGCCTGCATGCGCCGCAAACCAGCACCTCCGTCAATCCTGTTTCCTGTCTTATTTCGCCGAAGCGGCTGATTCCTCCGTCTCCTTCAGTCGCTTGAACATAGCCGTCAATTCCCCATCAAACCGACCCAACGGCGAAGCAAAATCAACGGCGATCTTTCGCTCGGCCGGATCGTTGACGGTCGCCAGCCAGTTCTCAAATGCTTCAGGGCCGTCGTGCAAATGAGCCTTGGCGATTCGTCGTATCGACCACTCCCTGTCGATTCCAGGAGGCATCGTCCGCACATACACAGTTGCCGCCGGCAGGTCCACCAACGCCCACCCCTTAACGGCCGATTGGAAAAGGGACGGTTTGTATTTCCCAAGCGCATTCGCTTCCGCCCAGGCGATCGCAGCGACCGGATCCGTCATTGCCCAGGAGTGTAGGGTTCCCGTCATTGGATGGCGCTTCTCGACGCTGGTAAAGTTTTCCATACTGAATTGCAGGGCGCCCTTGGGATCGAACTTCGCCCAATAATGTACTAACGCAGTAAAAGCATGTAGCCGATTGATCCTGTCGGAATGCCGTTCCACGATAGCTATGGCGGACTCGAGATTTGCTTCAGTAAGCTGCTCCAGGACCGAATGAATGCGCTCGCCGAGGAGAGAGGTGTCTTTCTGCGAGACTGCACGCTTCAGCGAACTCTCAAACTCGTTGCTTTTCAAATCCGGCCCGCTTTCTGACTCGGCGGTAGCAGCGGATTCAATCGAATTCCTCAGTTGGCTGACCATGAGCGCCAATTCCGGCACGTACCTCCCAAAGCGTGTAGCGACCGTGATCGCATTCTCCTTCTCGGCCGAATTATCGATCGTGGTAACCCATTTCTCGAATGCTTCGGTTCCTTCGTGAAGCTGTGCTTCGGCAATGCTCCGGATGGATTGATCGCGATCGTTGCCTTGCGGCATCCTCCGCACATATTCCTCAGCGGCCGGCAAGTCCTTCAATGCCCATCCCATGATCGCCCCCGCAAGAAGCGACGAATTGTCCTTCCCCCGCGCATGGACGTTAACCCACGCAATTGCAACCTCCGGATCGGACATCGCCCATGTTTGCAGTGCGACACGCATTGGACCAATCTTATCCGCTTCTGCCAGATTTGCGCCAAAATATTCCAATGCACCCTCGGGATCAAACCTTGCCCAGTACTGAGCCAGGAGACGAAATGAATGCATCAAATAGATCCGATCGGCGTGCTCCTCCACGATGGCAACAGCTCTTTCGATATTACCCTCATTGAGGTTGCCGAGAACGGGATGCATTGCTCTGTCGAGCAGGAAGTGGTCCCGTTGAGAGACTGCGTCCTTCAGCCTGGTCTCGAATGATTGGCTTTCCGGGCTCAAATCGCTTTCCGCCTCAGCGGCGGCGAACTGCGGTGCGATCAGGAGTAAGGGTACTCCAAAGAGAAAGATAGCTTTACTTAGGTTCATTGACGTGGTTCCTGAGCGGTATCGAACAGCGCGTGTACGGCATGACAATTCGCGTCACGCCATGCGTGAGTTTTCCGGTCCTAGTTCATTCGAATGTGTAGCCGTATTCTTGCTTTGATTCGATCCTTTCAATCTCTCTCGAAGCTCATAGAGCGCGACCTTGTTGGAATCCCATGTTAGCTGCTCGCGTGCCCCTTCGTATGACACCCACTTGAAACCCTCATGTTCATGTGAAATTCGGATCTGGGCATCCCCGACGTTTACTGCAAACGAGATTTCGGGGATGACGTAGACCTCTTCCGGCCAGGGGGCATCCGGAAAAGCAGTCCGTGGAATAGAGGCTCTTGCATCGAGTCGCATCCAACCGACACCGGCTTCGATCCCAGCTTCTTCCAAAGTCTCTCGTTTTGCGGCCAACTCGGGATCCTCGCCGCTTTCCCCACCCCCGGCAATGAATTGACACATCTTGGAGTGACGCCGATAGAAGACCGCATATTCGAAACCTTCGGCGTTGGACCTGAATGGAATCACCAAAACGTTGTAGGGCGCGCGAGGCATTGAGAATTCGATACTCGAGCGTCAGAGACGGGTCTGGCTTGAACTGCTCCTGGATCCGCTTTTCCGCCGCGTCACTGCCTTCTTCTTATAGGCCTGCCTCATGACTTCATGCCAATGCGTATACCAAGGATACTTGCGCATGAGTTTCACCCTTTCGCGCGGATCTACCTGACCCTCAATCATTACATCGATTCGCCAGAGGATGGGGAGGAGATAGGAATGTACAGTGAACAGCAATCGATCTTCTTCATCAGCATCGAATCGAATGTCGACTGGTACGCCTGCTACCTTGGCAACGGATGCGAGTACCTCTTCGACCTTCTTCACGTCCCATTGATCACCCGCGACAGATAGATCGATATCGGAATAGACATCACCGCCGTCTCCGGCTAACGAGCCACGGGGCCGGCACCTATAGCCCAGTCTCTTAATTTCGGCTTCAATCTTCTGAAATATCTTGAGCTGTCCCATCTTCCGCTTCTCGGCCCACCCCATCTTTCGGCCAGATGTAGCGGAGCTGCTCCCGTTCTACGCATTCCAGAGTCAGGGCATTAGCGCTCTAATTGCAGCCAGTATCTCACCCGAATTGCGTGCCACCCGATCGGGAATCTCTTTTGGCGTCCTCGGCTCGAGAATCGAATACATGCCGGTCTTGTAGAGGATAGTCTTCAGTCCAAGCATTTTCGCTAGAAATTCCAGGACGGCGTCCCGGAATTTCTCCGGGATGACACCACCTATGTCGAGAAGCACTACCCTTCTCGTGTTCATGGCTCGCACGGCCACCTTCCCCGCGTGTACCCAAATCGCATGTCTTCGTGGTAGTGTCCGCTCGAATCGTATGTGAGTAGTATATCCCTCGCATCGGCTTCAAAGGCTTCTGCGTCGCGGCCCAATGCCTTTTTCGAACAGCGCGAGGACGAAAACAGATTTCCAACAATCGATTCGACCGCCCAAACGTAAGGAAAAGTGAAGCTGTATGATTCCGCGTCATCGAAGCCAGTATTCCGTAAAACCCGCCTGCTATGTTCAGGCCCACTGCCAGGTCTCTGGCGAGCTGGCCGTTCCACGGGCGAAGTAACGCGTTTCCTCCATTCATTTACCATGCCCGCCACCACGCGCTGCCAGGGCTCGCTTCCTCGCGTAATGTTGTAGCACCCGGCGATGGCCAGGCAGCAGCCAGGCGAGAGCCACTGAAGCACTCGCTCGCAAATGTGCCGCTGATCCAGGCGATGGAAGGCTTCGCCGATTGTGATCAATTGAAAAGAACCGGGCTCCGCTTCCAGCTCCTCGGCCTTTCCCACCACCCACTTAATATTGGTCGCGTTGCGGAGGCCGGCCTCGTTCTTCCCCACTTCGACCATCTCGGGCTCAAGATCCAGAGCCCACACATCGCGAAACCATGGCGCGAGGGGAATGGCAATCCGTCCGGGACCGCAGGCCAGATCGAGTAGCCGTTCATTCCCCGAAATCCCGGCCCGCTCGATCAGGTCGTCGATCAGCGCCTTAGGATAGGGCACTCGATACTTGGCAGAGTACGCTGCCGTACCGACGAAAGCGTCTGCCGGGAAATCCGGTTTGATATGCTGAACTCGATGCATCTTGCTCAACCACGGAAAACCTAGAAAGTTTACCCAATTAGCGTTCCCAATCCTTTCCTCTGTTCGCGTTCGATTATTGCAACTCGCCTGAAGATTGCTTCTCCCGATTCTTTGTCTAGATCGATTCTCACAACCCCAACAGCTTCTCCGTCGACCACCAGTATATTCGGGAATTTTCCTTCCGCGTACTCGTCGGGATGATTCGGGTTATAGACGCCGAAACGTCCTCTCGCCTCACATAGTACCTCTTCTCGGATGCGGTGGTAGGCGCGCCACTCCTCGGTGGTCTCTGGAGATTTCAGATTCGTCTGACTCATGTTTAACCATCAACTACATTGCAATGATAAATGCGGCATCTATCGGCGCCCGGCGACGACAGCCAGGGATCCCGACTCTCATAAGACAATCACATACCGAGCGTAGTCTTTCAATTGTCAGGTTAAAAGTTGTTGTCCAAGTCGAATCGTCAATCACGCCTGAACAGAGAGATGTTTTGGTACGAGCTGCAGAGCTTATTAGGGCCGGTGATCTGGAAGGAGATCTGCGTATTTTTGAAAGCCATCCGCAACAGGATACGAGTCCCGTGTTTGAGTTCGTCAAGGGCAACCTGAATTGTCGAAGCTGGCGATCGACGCCGCCCTGAACTGGCGCTACGAGGCGGGGCTTCGAAATGGCGAAGGAGTCAAGACGGTGTTTAAGGAGACGGTGGATTTCCACGTTTCGGATAGGTGATGCACCTCCGCAACCACACTGTAACCTCCACAGGGGAGCGTGTAACTCTGCGCCCCATGAACGAGGAGGATTGGGATAGGCTGTTCAGATGGAAACGCAATGTCGAAGTCCCGTATCAAAATTGGCTATGGTGTTCGATGCAGCCTCTACGGCCAAGGTCGTGGGTTCTCTGATTGAAGCTGCACCATAATCGCATCGATTCTGTTATTGTCGGGAGTCAAATCTTCAAAAAGGGCATGCACTTGCTCGTCTGTAATTGACGCGCGAGACTGTAGGTCAGCGATCAGTCCAATTGCTGTGTAGCGAAACCTGAGCAGAAATTGGTGAAGCTTAATTCCGTTTCGGAATCTTCTGGAGTCCCATAATCGCTGCATGTTTTCGGGATCACGGGAACTCATATAGATAGGCACCCTGAACTCTTGGATACTCGGCCACTCCCTCGGTAGGACATGGTATGAACATGCAAGGAGGATTCTAAGCCAATCCTTGATAGAGTCGCGATACCGGTTGAGTTGGTCCAATGAAGTGGCTCTCCAACCCGTTGCACGGATATATGCCTTCAGTGGAAGATTGTATGCGAGTGCGTTGGAAAGATGGAATACCGCCTTCTGAGGATCACGAAAGTCTGCTCGCTGATTATATATGATACCGATTGCGAGTTCCAATTCGGCTAATTCCAATGGTTCCCTATACCGTTCGAGCATTGAGAAAATCTGCACCATGGATTTCTCCTTATCCACTGCGGTCATTGCAGATTCGTAAGCTCGAACGAAATCTGGTGAAAAGGGCGATTCATTTCTTGCGTTTGCAAACTCAGAATGGAACGCGTTCGCGGTGATTCCTGCAAAAAAGAATGCCAAGAGTCCAATGTTCTTGAAGTAGCATTTCATTGTCATGCCTCGATAGCTGTTTGCCGTTTCCAAATTGATTTCTCGCACAGAATATTCAGTCCCTTCCGCACAAGATTCCGTTTGCTCGTTACCGCATGAGCAGTGAAGGAAAAGAGGAATCGGCATCCCAACTCCATTGCCATGTTCGCCCTCGCAGAGATCACCGCAGACTGAATTCCGCGTCTTCGTTTCGCAAGCATCGTCATTGTGGTGACGGGAGCATATCCGAAAGAATCCAGCTTGTCCGAAACCTCGTCATCGAGATTTAGTGGCAGGACCTCGATCTGATGGTCGATTTTCTCTTCAGCGAATTTATTGATACAAAAGTGGAGACTTTGAAGATTCGATGGGCGATGAGGCCCCAACAGCATTTCGTCCTAAAGCGTGCGCGAGATGAAACGCACAAGAACTGCATTATTGACCTACACCGAGGCAATCAGCTTGACGTTCCCGCGTAAGTTAATACGAGGCTCAGCCGTCGACCCTGATAACATTATCGCCTGGTTTACGATCGATAAGCTTGTTGAGCGGATCAATGCCTGCCTTTGCGGGAATCTGCGGAACCGAAACTACTATATCGAATTCATTCCCTTGAATTCTATGCTTCTTCAAATAGAGGAAGTTGCCGTCCTTATCCAATACGCCAATGTCGATGAGATCGTTAACCGCTATTTCCTTTTCGACACCTAACTCGTCAGCGCGGAGCTTTTTCGATGCAACTTGCAGATGTACTTCATACTCGCCAGTTCCAGTTTCGGCAAATGAGGCGCTCACCGTGCGGTTATCGAAAAGCGTGATCGTCTCAAACATATCTTTGAGGACATATTGATAGTCCGCCGGTGTCGCCTTGCGAATGTGCTCCAACAATTCCAGCGAAATTGTGTAGGGTGGCTCTTGGAACGCAACTCTTTCGAGAAAATCTGACAACGCTTGATTGAGATTTGCCTCGCCGATGTAGTCCTGCAAGGCGTACATGACGAGGCTGCCTTTCTGGTAGTGGATGTATGGCTGGTTTTCCACGAGGACCAATGGCATCTCTTTTTTCCGTTCCTTGGCGCGGCCCATCAAATAGCGATCGAGTTCGTAACGCAGGAAACGTTTCATTTTTTCCTCACCATACTCCTTCTTCATCACCATCAGTGCCGAGTATTGGGCGAGTGTTTCGGACAGCATGGTGGCCCCCTGGACGTTGCCGACCACCACTTGATGGCCCCACCACTGATGTGCGATCTCGTGGGCCGTCCCGTAGAACGGATAATCGATGTCTTTGTCGTCCTGCGGATCAACCCTGGCGATGAAGCCGACACCTTCGGAGTACGGAATCGTATTGGGAAAAGATTGAGCGAAGCGCTCGTAACGAGGGAATTCGACGATCCGCGCCTGCCGGTGCTGGTAGGGACTGAAGTTCGTTGTGAAATAGTCGAGCGATCTTTTGATCCCCTTGACCATCCGATCCAAATTGTACTCGTGGCCTTTGTGGTAGTAGATCTCGATATCAACATCGTTCCACCGGTCGCGCCGGACTTCATAGCGAGCCGAAAGGAACGAGAAGAAATTCAGAACGGGACTGTCACTCTTGTAGGAAAAATAGCGCCTGCCGTCCTCGGTCCACTCCTTGACCAGCGATCCCGGCGCAATAGCAATTTGGTCGGGGCTTGTGCTGACAGTCGCTTCGAACGTAATCCAGTCGGCATCCTGGGTTATGCAATTGTTCTGTCGTGCGGCGATGTCGTTGACATCGGCCATGCGAGCTTTTGGCTGAAGACCGTGCTTCCGACGTGTTGTATCGTCAGCAAGTTCGCCAGCTGATGAATAACCAATGTGCGGTAGATTGCCGCTGTGAAAAAATGTTCCGTTGTAAACGAGGCGCGTATCGGAATTGCTATTGGTGAATCCGAGCCGCCAGAATTCCAGGTCAAACTCCAGCACAAGCGCCGCACCGGGATCCATCGGCTGGAGAAGCTTGAAGGTGTAAAATCCTGCGCGCTCGTCTACGGCGTTCGGTTCCTTGACAGATCCTATCGTAAGTTGATGCACGTTCACGGCCGTCGGCAGATTGACGAAAACCGTTGAAATCGGCTCGTCGGTTTTATTGAGGATATCGTATGTGCCACGAGCACGTAGCCTTCGTTCGTCTGGAAAAACATCAACCTCGGCGCGGACACTGGTAATCCTCGGCTGTGGCGACTTTTCATATTGCTTGTAGTTCTTCTCGTAGTTTGCGCTGCGTACTTCCGAGTCGAACCGAGTGCGGTATTCGTTGAGGATGTTCGTATTGTAAAAAATGAAACCACCGATTAGGGCAAAGGCTGTCAGTCCAATTGCCGCCGTTGTGCGCAGACGCCAAGAGAATCGATCCAAGGCCGATGACAGGCGCCGGGTTATACGGATATCAAGTCCTCGGACCCACATCAGATTCCCCCCGATTGCCAGCAGCACCGCAAACGTCGCCCAGTAAAGATCGAACCACACAAGCGGCTGGACGAAATGACCAAAGCCGTTCATGTCGGAATAGGTGTATGCCGGATATGACGGGAAGTGATATAGATGATGCTCAAAACCGAATCGGTACATAAACGTGCTTCCAAGATAGTACAACACCATCACGAAATGGCCGAGATACTTGTGGTTCACGACCGTCTGCACAACCACCGCCAAAACGCACAGCAGACAGTAATCGATCAGTTTAATTCCGAACAGATCCTGTAGATAAACTCCCAGTTCAAAATGAAAGTATCCTTGCTGTGCCTGAAAGAAGATGCCGGTCAGCATAACGAGCGTCAAAAGCAGCGTTTGCACCAACATCAGCGCCAGCAGTTTCGAGGCAAACGGCAACCACGTGGGAACCGGCAGCACGTCGCAAAGTTGGCCCATCCCGGCCTCGCGCTCGCGCCACACCATCTGTCCCGAATAGACCGTGACAATAATCAGCATGAACAGGCCGAATGTACCGCCGGCAAGCTCCACGACGAGGGACGTGACGGGATAGGTAGCGGTGCCATACATCTTCTCGGTCGATTGCGCACTCACAAAAATGAACACAACGCCGCACAGCGCGATGAGCAGAAAGGCGATACTCTTGACGGTCGAACGAAACTCCAGCCAGATCAGTCGCGGCAATAGTCGCAGCGCATTGGAGCGAACACTCGGTGCCGTGGGGAGTTCGATATCCGTGGATTTGATCGCATTTTCTTCCGAGTCCGTAGTTTGACGAGTATCTTCGCCACCTTGAGCGAAGCGAAAACGGTAATACGTGAACACCAGGATTGTGGCTCCGACGCCAAGCCAAAGGACCCGGTTTAAAAGGTAAACGCCAGTGAGTGGTACCAACAGCGTGTTTTGTTCAGCGATCGTCCAGTATTGCGTCAGGTGCTTCAGGGCGTAATTACCAAACGGATCAATCAATCCTGCGACGAATTTATTCTCCACATCCTGCGCAAGACTGGCAGCGATCAAATAGCTGACAAAGAGGATCACCGCGCTAACATAAACCGGCATGATCCTGCGCCCTAACGCAGCAAGCCCAAAGAATAACGCTCCTATGAACAAAACGTTGGGCAGGACGCTGACGAAGAACGGCCGAATATACGACACGAGCTGATTCGGACCGATCAGTGTCTCGTCAACAAACGGCCACCAGCTCCCCGCCAGGCACCCCAGGCAAATGCTCGAGAAAACGACCAGCAGCGTCACATTCGCCGCCACAAACCTACCTGCAAGGTATTGAAACTTGGTGATCGGCGAAGTGAAGAAAAGCGGATAGGTGTTATGCAGAAAGTCTTGATACGCACGGTGGCCCATGACGGCAGCGATCACCAACAAGCCGTAGTAGCTCAGCGCACTGATGAAGGTATGGAGCAAGAACGGCGAGTTTGCCATCACCTTGCCGCCGCTTCCCAAACCCAAGTTGACGCTCGGAAAGGCGCCCGCCGCTGCGATGAACATCAAGAACGCCATCGTGAAAAAGAGAGCGAAATAGACGTAGGTTGAGAGTCGCCGAAAAGAATTCCTGATCTCGAATGCGGCGATTGCCCAGATCATCGGTCTGTCCATTAACTCCTCGCTCAGGCGGATTGTAATCGCGCGGCTTCATGCTGCTTTATGGCCGAGAAATAGAGGTCCTGCAGGTCGGGAATAACTTCGTCGAAGGACGCATCCGGTTGCTGTTGGTTATAAACGTGGATCAACAAGCGGCCGGCGAGCAGACGCGTCGAAATGACTTGATATTCCTCGTAATACTGCGGCAGTTCGTCTTTTGTGATGACCTTCTTCCACACCAAACGCTGCAAATCGGCTGCCAATCCGAGCGGCTCGCCCATCAAGATCACCTCACCGAGATGAATGATAGCCATTTGCCCACAAAGATCGCTCACGTCAGTGACGATATGTGTCGACAGAATGACAATTATATTCTCGCCAATCTCACTCAACAGATTGTGGAATCGCACGCGTTCTTCCGGATCGAGGCCCGCGGTTGGTTCGTCAACAATGATGAGTTTTGGCTCTCCGAGTAACGCCAAGGCGATGCCAAATCGCTGCTTCATGCCACCTGAGAAACCTCCTAATTGCTGGTTGCGAACTTCGTAAAGATTGCATTTCTCCAGGAGCTGGCTCACAACTTCCCGTCGCCGGCGCGCGGGTGCGATCCCTTTGAGTGTGGCAAAATGATCGAGCATGCGCCACGCCGTCACCTTTGGATAAAGCCCAAATTCCTGCGGAAGGTAACCAAGCAGCTTTCGAACCTCGTCCTTTTCTTTCAGCACGTCCAAGTCATCCAAAACAATCGTGCCGGTATCTGCTTCCTGCAAAGTCGCGATGGTTCGCATCAGTGTTGATTTGCCGGCTCCGTTGGGGCCAAGCAATCCGAACATCCCCGTCGAGATGGTCAACGATACATCGTTCAGCGCCTGCACACCGCTACGGTAGCGCTTAGATAAATTCTGAATGGTGAGCTTCATGAGCATTCACTCGCAGTCAATTTCTTCTTCTGCGACAACCGGATCCAGGAGGAGAAAAGGACAGCCACATTCTTATCGAACTCTGATTCAAAATCTATACCGTTGATAATCAATTCTTTAATCCTTTCTACCTCCAGCGAGCAATATTGGATGTCGGATTTCTATCAGATACTACCCCACCTCAAACCGATAGCCCACATCCCTGATAGTATGGATAAATTTCGGATGGCGGGGATCCGCTTCGATCTTCGATCGGAGGGTCGTGACACAACGATCCACGCTTCTCACCGTAACGATCAAGCTGCTCCCCCACACAACGTTCAAGATCATCTCCCTGGTTAACGCACGACCTTGTCGCTGAAGAAAAAATTTCAGAAGGCGATACTCCTTCGTCGTCAGCTCCAATTCCCCTCCCTCGCCGAACAGTCTGTGCGATTCCAGGTCCAATTCGTATTCACCGAATCGGAGGCGTCTCTCGCCGGCTGGAGCTT
The DNA here is from genome assembly GCA_963665345.2 of Opitutales bacterium. Lineage (GTDB taxonomy): Bacteria > Verrucomicrobiota > Verrucomicrobiia > Opitutales > CAXXNP01. Next base: position 589,127 of record OY762281.2, on the reverse strand, counting down.
GCCTTCGCAGTAGCGCCCTTACACGCGCCATTAAAACGCCTATGCTGAACGGCTTCGTCACGTAATCATCGGCGCCCGTTTCCAATCCCCGAACGATATCCTCCTCCTGTCCCACTGCGGTCAACATAATCACAGGCGTTTCATACCCTTCCCGCCTGACCGCTTCACATACTTCGTATCCGTTTATACCCGGAAGCATAAGATCCAGAATGATAAGGTCCGGGCCGATGCTGAGGGCTTTCGCCAATCCCGTCTCACCATCCTCAGCGGTATCTACGTTATAGCCATACGAAACAAAATTGTCGACCAGCCCTCTTAACAGGGCGGAATCGTCTTCGACGATCAGGATCGAGATGTCCTTATTCAACCCCATCGTCTGAAATTCCGCTCGCTGCCGTTGCCGGCAACACGATTGAAAATGTGCTTCCAACGTCGGGTTCGCTCTCAACTACCAGACGTCCGTTGTGTTCAGCAACGATAGACTGCACGATGCTGAGTCCCAATCCAATGCCTCCCGCCTTTCGCGCCAAAGCGCGACTACCCCTGTAGAACCGGTCGGTTATTTTGCGTCTTTCCCGCCCGTCGATTCCCAACCCGTTATCCCGTACGGAAAACGTCAACGAACCGTTGTCTGCCGCTACCCGCAAGCGAACACGATGAGGTTCATCGGAATATTTGAAGGCATTCTCCAACAGATTGACGATTGCGATCTTTAAAGCTTCTGAGTCGGCTACGAGCTCCGGAAGTTCATCCTGAACATCCATAACAAACGCCTCCTGCCGAACTTTTACACGATCGCGAATCGCTTGCATTGAATCTTCTGCAATCTCGCGCGCATCGGCGGGTCGATGTGCAAAGCGGTGCTTGCCGCGCGCCATTCGAGAAAAGGTGAGAAAGTTATCAACGACATGGCTTAATCTCGCGTTTTCACGGGAGATCAGCTCCAGATATTCACGCGTTCGCTTTTCATCCAATTCGGGCTCTGCCAGTAGCGTGTCCACCAGCAGTCGAACCGACGACACGGGTGTCTTCAGCTCGTGGGATACCGTCGCCACAAGGTTGTCTTTCAGCAGGGCTGAGTCGATGTTTCGCTGAACCGTGCGCGCGATGAACAGGCTAACGAGAACAGAAGCTGAAATCATGGCCGCGCCCAGCGCGGCATACAGGGCGACACGCTGTTCAATCGGAACCGTTAAACTCTGTTCGTTCTTAAGATTCAGGGCCACTGTCCAACCGGGAAGGTATTCTCCAAGGGAGGTAGAGACAAACGGTTGCGTCCCTTGAGTCTCCCCGGGTTCAAACCAGACCACCTCAATATCCTGAAGAGGTACGCGGTCGGCCGTAATTGCTTCGAACTCGCGTTGCAGGAAATCCGAAGAATACAATGCGGTCACCCGTTTATCAGGAGAAGTGACCTGCCAGAGTTTCTCCAACGAGGATCGGACCAGTGTGTTCTCCCGGGCATCTGCGAGTCCCGCTTCCTTCGCAAGATTCGCGAGCACCTCGGCTTTCCTGGTCGGGAACGCATACTGATTCGGAAAGCGGTTCTGGAACCGCCGGATCAGAAATAGTCTCTGCGAACTGGGCATTGTAAAGGTTGAATAATCGTTAATCGCGGTCGCCAGCCGTTCGGCGACGCGGACAACCCGCGGATCTACCACATCATCCGTAGCTTCCAACGCCAAGAGCATCAAACTAAGCGCGGGATAGCCGCCTGTTTCGTCCTTAGATGTAACCAGTTCCCCTTCGTCGATGAGGTTCAGTAGAAGCGTGATTGCTGTGTCCAACTCACCTGATTCGAAGTTGATTTTGATCTCGTCCGCCAGCGCACGAAAACGCCGTCCGAGGTGCGAATCGGTAGGATCCCCGATGCTTCGATCCGCTCTTCGAAAAGGATAGGAAACTCCCGTGGAATCCCGATGCACGATAATACTGTCCGCCAATCCCTCTTCAAGGGTCCGGGCAAACATCTCCTTTGCGCTCAGAGAATTCGCGAGCGTGTCGATCCTATCGAGACGCTGTACCCATGACGCTCCGACCAGCCCGGTCAGATTGTAAAGCTGGCTACGATATGCCTCGGTGAGGCGCTGCCGCACAGCAAGGCTCTCGTTGCTTATCGCCGCCCGGATAAACCAGACTGCCACGAGCGTGGGTGCCAGGATCGCGGAAAGCAGCAAAAGGTGCATCGGCCACACCCGACGACTCAAACCCATAGTATCAAATCGCATATCACTATGCCGGCAACGACCCAATCTGTAACAACTCGCGCTTAAAATCGAATTCTCTCAGTCTGAACAAATCCGGCCTGTTTAATACGTCGGTAGTTACTCCGGTGTTATTGCCATTCGATGCTGCTGATGATTGCATCAATGCTTGCCTGATACGAATCATAATCCTCGGCGTTCGCATCCGAGATTACGCTCATCACCTCAGTTTCTCTAATTGCCACGACCTCCCGTCTCGTCCGCATCCCAGAACCCTTGATATCGAGATAATCCGCTACAAACGAAATTGCAGGTATACCCGCGAGTTCTGTTTGCTCCGTGGCATCCTCTCGCACTTCAAATGATTCAAACTGCCTCCCGAGTTCACCGATTATGTAGTCCACGATTGAATCCAGGGATTCGACACTTTCATCACTAAACGAACTCACCGGTTTGATCTCGATCCTGCTTTTTCCCGTTGCATCAGGGTCGACGAGCCGTACCGTTTCCTTTTTGTCCGGGAATTCAAACGTAAACCATTCATCGGGAACGCGTAGAGAAATCCCGAGTGTTTCGCTGGCATAGGTTCTGGTTTCTCCAGGGTGTGCTGTCTCGATTGCTATCAGTTCTCCCGCCACTCCGCCGGCGCCATACCGCACCAGGTAATGCGGTGCGTCGACGGAGTACCATAACGTTTGATTCAGCGGACGAATCTCCAATCTGTAGCAATCAAATTCGCCCGCAGGAACACTGAGTGTTTCCTGATCAGCCACCAGCAATTCCAATTCCAATTTCTGTCCTGTCAATATCGGCAGCAGACTGATTTTCCACGATTTCCCTACTTCGAAGGGAAGTTGGCGCGCCAGGGACATTGTCTGGTCATTATCAAATACGATTCCGTCGGTCTCAATAATGAGCGGCTCCGGTTTGTCTTTGAATCTGATCGTGACGTTCTCCTCCGTGAACCACGCATCGGCGTCGCCGAGACTCGAGTGGTACCAATGGCTGAAGATCGGCCGAAACGTCTCCGGATCGACATATGAGTAACTGTGCCCATCCGCCATGCCGAACAGGCGGTTGTCGAAACGCCAGACCAACTTTCCCTCCCATTCTTTCTTCTGAACTGTTATTCGCTGATCATAGACCGTAGCTCCACCGGGCAGTTTTACCCGCATAATCAATCGCTCTCCATCCTGCCATGGCGGCGGCAGCGGCTTGAACTCGCCAGGCAAATGGGATTTGGCCGCTTCGACCCATGTCCCCTCGTCCGGAAAATTATCTACGACCTTCTGAAAAGCTGCCCGGGCATTGATCGGGCGTCCAAGAGCTAAATAACACAGACCCGTGCGGTAAAGCGCTTCGGCTTCAAACGGCCTGCCGGCCGCAATAAGCTGTTTGTAGACTTCGATGGCTTCATCAAACGCATTCTCGGTTTCCTGAAGGTAGATTCCCTCTTCAAGCAATTCCCCCAACGAAACGACATCCTCTTCAGCCTGGGGAGCGCTCTCGGCAAGAATCACCAGATTCGCCAAACCGAAGCTGAGGACAGAGCACAACAATGTTTGAGCGGTTTTAATTTTCATAAGACCGAGTTTGCCGCACACTTGTTACCGGAGTGTTACGGGAATGTCGCGAGATTGTCCTGTTTTCAGGAATCTTGGCAACTGCTCCTCGCCGAGATTTATGGTCGATGAGCCGTTGTATCTAATTTGATACACGTACGGTATTACATGTCATCACTGAGTCAATTCCGACAGGCCGTTTAGCCTGGGTTCCACGAGGAACTCTCGCTGCACAACGGTATCTAAATCCTCGGACGGCTGGCGCGCGAGCAAGCCGGCGTGTGTCGCCGTTGCCAAATTCGGAATTTCAAGTGCCTTTGAACCTCAAAATCTCAACTCCCGAAAAGTGGGTGGGTTCCCCCGTAAAGTGGATGCGAGCCCCCTCCAGGGGACCAAAGCTCGGGCCCCAGTTTCGATAGCTTTCGCTCGGGAAACAGGCTACGAGAGCAGGTTCAAACTCGCCGGAGTGTCCGATGAAGGGAGCTTGTTCATCTCCATCCAACGGCGTGAGAATGTCTCGCCACAGCCCAGCCATTGAGTTCGCGTAGCGTGCATAATCATTGCCGCGCTCAATGAGGCCGGCGACCTCGAAGAACGGATTGTTCGGATCCTTGCACTCAAAATCCTGGAGTTCCGCATGCATTTCGTAACCTGCAAGTGTTACGAGCTCCTGGTCGACGGCAAATCCCATAGCGATCGCGGTCTCTCTACATCGAGGCAGGACGCTTGTTACCACGCGCTTGAACGGGCCCCATACCCGCGCCGAGTTCGCGCGCCAGGTCCACGCCCTCTTGCGAGAGCTGAGACCCACCGGCGCTTTTTCGAACGCTGTGCCTACGTATCTCTAGAACGGGCATACTTCGTTTTACGATGTCGCAGCGCGGCCAAGCCGTAACCAAAAGAGTGCTGAGATCCCGCGGCGCGCGATCCGTCGCGAGAGCCGCTCAGCGTGATCGTAAGCTTCGTCGTCAACTTAGTCGCAATTTTGCGTCCAGCTACACCGCCTCGCGGGGTTTCCAGGACCTCAGGGTTCATGATCCGACCAAATTTGGCGGCAGGAGACCACCATGGCATTCCTTCATCCACCTGAGACCTCAATTTCGCCAGACTTTCCAAGCGGATACCAAGCCATAGGCCAGGATGTCGTGATCCTGCTGAAGCCGATCTTCGCCAGGATCGGGTAGCTCGTGTCGAGGAGTGCGTCTACCTACGCATAGCGATAGTCACGCTCCTTCGCCTCAATAATCCTCTTCGCCACCATCGCTGCATAGATTCCCCGGTCGCGAAATTCCGAAAGGGTCGCGCCGCCGCAGAGCCCAGCGAATTGGGATGAGCAACCTTAACCAATCGCCAAGCGTCCAAACCGAATGGCAGTGCGCTTACGTTCGGCATCGGTGGAACTGTCCCAAACGCAGAGGAAATGCCCGGGTTCTTCTTCCAATAAGGTTGGATAGCTGTTGCGCGTGTTACCATCGAAGAACAGTCGTGGATCAGACCACTCCCCTTTCCGTTCCCGAACGCAGTATCTGAGCGCTTTTCGTTCGCCCTGCGGACCGTCGCTGTAGACATAAAGATGGCGCCCGTAGCTGTCCCTCCCAAAATAGGCCTTCGAACAGGTGTTGTGCAGCGAAGGTTCGGCGACGGCCGGCGACCAGGTTCGTCCGCCGTTGTTGCTTACCGAGGAATAGGCCACCGGCGGCTCCAATGCTCCGGACCGATGGTACTTCGCCGTACGCATAACGATTTTCAGTTCCTCATCATCGCTGCCCTTCGCAATGTTACCTTCATGGAGAAAGACGGGGCCGCTTTCGGGCATCGGTATGATCCCCGCGAGCTTCCACTCGAGCAGGCTGGTGCTTTCCAGTACGAAGTGTTCCCGATCGCCCGTGGGGTGGTGGCGCTGCGTATTGCGGTGTAGCGGCAGCAGATAGCGGAAAGCGCCGTCGCATTCAACTCGGGTAATTCCCGCACAGGTGATCAGCGGCAGGTGGTAGTCCACCATTAGTTCCACCGTTTGCCAGGTATAGCCGCTGTCTGCGGAGTATGCCGCCACGAGCTCGCTGTCCTCGCTGTCACGATAAAAAAAGCGACAACGCATGGCGAAGCACCAGACGATGTCCTGCCCCGGAGGTCGATAGAGAACCGGATTCGCATAGGCCACGCGATGCGGTCCCCCAAACGAATGTTGGTCAAATATTGGAATCGGTTCGCCCCAGCTCTTGCCACCGTCGTGCGTCTGGCAGCAGAGGATATCTCCGATATCGATCTTCCCCGTGTAATGCGCTCCATACGCCACCAAGTAGTTGCCTTTGGCCCAGCGTTCGATGAACGGCTGCCAGAGCCGATTGTAAGGCCCCGGCTCCTCCAATTCGCGCACCAGCGTCACCTCCGATGCGTCGCCCGCAAATTCTGATTTCATCCTATTGCTCATGACCATCAACCGTAGGTCATAGCATCCCTTTCGCAAACGGAAACGACAGAAGCTTCTTTATTTGCCAGGCTAAAACTTGTTGTCACATGGCAAGACCCTCTTGGAGGACCGAGACCCCGAGGCTTGAAGGGCGATCCGGGCCAGGTTCTCGATGATCCCGGCGGCGGTGCCCTTATGGCATCGGGATTAGGTGCGGCCATATCAGTAATCCTTTCAGGATATGGACTATCAACCAACCGAAACCGAGGTAGAGCCGGTGGCCCAACCCCGGCCTGAGGTCAGGAACGCCGATAGCGTTCGTGTGCGACGAGATGAGCGGTTGGGACGTTGCCGCTTGGCGATGCAGCGGCGTGCCAAAGCCCTACGGAGATCAGGGAACCGCAAAGGACCCGCCGAGGGTGCGCTGCTCTGCGCTGTTCCGTGGCCAATTTCTGCGCACGACGATTGGGCACGTGAAGATAGGCCCACGCGAAGCGCTTTTAGAGCTCCAGCGCCAAAGCTGATGGGGATAGCGGAAACCAATACTCCCTTAAATCAGCTTCCAGCAGTCGAGCTGAGATTTCACCCTCTCAAGCAGGGAATCCGTCGTTTCGACCAGATCACCAGCCTTGGACAGGTCTGTCTGAATATTCGCGTTCCTGACATTCAGATCGTAAAAGAAAGGGACACGGTCAACGGAGGAGAGGTAGCCAGACAGTCTTCCTATCAGCCTTTCTACTTCATCCGCGTAGGCCAAAGTAAAAAGCTTGTTCGCCCGGATCTCCCACCTGGATCGGTTGAGAATTCGGAGGAGGAACGCCTGCCAATCGACCTCGATTGCAACCTTGTTTCTCATTCTGCTGGTTTTGGGGAACTTGAGGGCCCGAACGCAGACATGCTCGGCACATGTTCAATCGTCGCAGATTCTCTCGTTTTTACCGTGAACTGTTTGAGCCTCGATAGCCCTCCGGGCGGCTACTCGCACTTTGCGCATGGGGTCCGCAAGCATCTCCTCGAGGCGTTGTCGAGCCCTTGGCGACCTCTGTCTACCGAGCATGCGCGCGGCGAAAATTCGACCATCTCGACTGCCACTCCTTGAAATATCGAGCAGATTCGGCAGGGGATCTCGACCGGAAACATGACCATCTGACGAGATGAGGCCTGAACTCGGAGGCGGCTCGACTGAGCCAATCAGCGAAGCCAAGGTCGCCAACTCAAAGCTGCGCACTACGAGGACTCGCGGGCAAAAGGCGCGCAGGCATAGCCGAAGCAGAAGTGCGACATTGTCGAGATGCGCATTACCTCCAATATCTACGAAAAGCATCGTCGGATCCGGCAAAAGTGCCGCAAGCTCGGAAACATTCCGACCATCCGTCATAACCACGCTGACGTTCTCGCGTCCCTTCATCTCGTGCTGCGACCGGGCAGACATTTCGGCGGAATTATCCACCGCCACGACGCGCGCGCCCGTTTCCGCTAATATGCGCGTCGAAGTGCCTGTCGAACATCCGATCTCAAGTACGGCGTCGTCATTACCCGGTAGCTCCTTTGCCAACCGGCGGAAACTTTCTACTGAAGAGACCGCGATGATTTCGACTTCCGAGAGCCGTACCTGCATCCGACCGTTCTTTATTCGCTGATCTTCGTTCGGTGCCTTTTTAAGCTGCAATGTCATCCTTAAATTCTCCCATAAAAATCGTGAATTGCGGCAAGCGTATTTCCCCGTCTGACGTGCATCTCTGTACTTGATTCGGTCTTCGACAGCCCACAGCCATTCTGCCATCCGCAGAAGAGAGAGCATCTTAGCGTTGTCCTCAGTGTATGCGGTGACATATCCGTCGGCGATACTAGCCAGCACTTCCGTGTGTTCTTCAAACCTATGACCGAGGTATCTAGGCGGGATTTTACCTGTCAGGTTAAAAGTTGTTGCCTTCGTGATATCTCTTTCTGAATCCCGGATCGAGGGGAGAGAAACGAAACAATGGTTGACACCCATTCTTTCGGACGGAGCGAAAAGAACGGATTTCCTTTTCTTTCCTTACACGGAATGGGTCAGGTAATCGGTGCGGCCACCATCAACCACGAGCACCTGCCCGGTGATAAACGCCGCTTCGTCGGTGGCGAGGAATACGGCGGCGTGTGCGATATCATCCGGTTCTCCGATCCTTCTCAGGACCGTATTCGCGATGAACCTCTGCTCCTTAGCTTCTCTCTCCGCCGGATCGGTCTCCGGCATCCCCATATCGGTTCTTATCAGCCCCGGCGCTATGGAGTTTACGTTGATATTGTGTGGCCCCAGCTCGAGGGCGGTTCGTTTGGTGATGGCGATAACAGCGGCCTTAGTGGCGGCATAGCCGCTGGTCCCTTCTACCCGTGTGCCCAGCCCCGCGATCGAGGCAATGTTGATGATTTTCCCATAACGGCGCTCAATCATGCCCGGGATTACAGCTCCACTGACGGCGATTAGCCCATAGACGTTAACCTGCATGAGCCGTTCAATGTCTGCCAAGGAAGGTTCCGCTAATGAGGCACGGAAGGCAATCCCGGCGTTGTTGACGAGGATGTCGATCCGCTGGAACCGATCCTTTACCCGCTCCACAAAAGCGGGGATGGCTTCGGTATCGCCAACGTCTCCTTGAATCGAAACGGCGGATCCGCCCATGGCGGCGATTTCTTCGCACACCTGTTCAGCCAATTCCGCGTTCACTCGAAAATGCAACGCCACGGAAGCGCCTTCCTCTGCGAAGCGCAAAGCGATGGCCCGCCCGATCCCCCTCGAGGCGCCGGTTACGAGGGCAACTTTGCCGGCTAGTCGTTCAGCCATGTGACGATTGTCGCCGATCCCGGGACGCGATGCAAGATTCGGGTTTTCGAATAAGAAAGGCATACCTTTGCATCATCGACTTGACCACGGATGTAATACACTCATAGTATTACTATGCGAGTGACTACCAAAGGGCAGGTTACCATACCTAGGCACATACGCGCTTACCTTGGAATTACACCCCATACAGATGTGGACTTCTCGATCCATGAGGGCCGGGTTGTGCTTACCAGGTGCGAGAAAAGCCCGGATGCGTCTCAGCGGAAATTCACCTCTCTAAGGGGCATTCTTTCCGGCAAACTCACCACGGATGAGTGGATGGAAGCGACCAGAAGTGATTGATGGCGGTTCTTGTCGACACGAATGTCGTCATTGACGTAATCACAGACGATCCGACTTGGGCGGAATGGTCGATCAGGCAGCTTGATGCGCACGAATCTGAAGATCTAGTTATCAACCCGGTCATTTTCGCCGAACTTTGCTTCGGGTTTGCGACCATTGAACCGGTGGAAGAGTTGGTCCGGCGCTTTGCGTTCGTCTATAAGGAGATTCCTCGTTCGGGCTTGTTCAAGGCCGCTCATGCCTTCCGTGCCTATAAATCGCGTAGCGGCAGTAAGAGGTCAGTCCTCCCGGATTTCTTTGTCGGTGGCCACGCCGAAGCCGCAGGAATGCAGGTGCTTACACGCGATCCCGGCAGAATTCAGACCTACTTTCCGACGGTCCGCCTGATCCGGCCTGCGTGAACTTGATTAGTCTTTCCTGATTCTCGTTACCGTTTCCGTTGGTGTCGGGATATGCAGGAGCTTCTGGGCATTTTCACGAAGAATCCTGCGTTTTGCGGTGTCGTCAATGTCGGCAAGGTCGATACGGGCGCGCTGCATGCTCGTCGCATAAAGGGGAGTGTCGGTGCCGAACAGAATACGATCAGCGCCTACCTCGCTCACTGCCCACTCGATCAGGCGCGGAGTCAGGCTCATCGCGCTTGAGGTATCGGCAAACACGTTTCCGTGAGTTGCCTCCTGGATGGCGCGCACTTGAAGCGTGCGGTCGCTTGAATCGCTACAGCCGATATGTGCCAGAATCACCGGCACCTCGGGAAAATCATTGGCCACCTCTACAATATCGGTGGGCAGGCTGTTGGCATGCCCGCTGTGAGTGAGCACAATAGCGTGTCGCTCGGCGGCAAACTCGAAGATCCTGCGGCCGTGTTCGCGAATAGGATAGACGTGTTCTTCGGGATGTATCTTGATGCCGACGCAGTGCGGTTGTTGCAGCATCTCTTCCGCCTGGCTGTAGGTCGCTGCATTTGTGGGGTCGATGATGACCCATTGCAGCAGTCCGGGGCACGCGGGTACCGCTTGCGCAGCCTCGCTGTTACCCAGACTGGCATCGGCTTCACCCCGTGGCAACAAGCCAGAGAGAGGCGAAACTACCGTCCACTCTATTCGGGCCACTTGCGCGCGGCGCGCCACTTCTTCCGCCGTGGCGCTATGGAATTCGTTCGTCAACCGATCGTATGCTGAACGAAAATACGTCCCATAATGGCCATGAACATCGATAGCCAAGATGTCACTGATTAGAGACTTACGATTGTTTGCCAATTGTTCTGACATTCCCGTTTAGCGACTTTCGTACGCCCAATTCATTGCGCCGAACCCGTGCTCTGCGGCTCGGCCACAAAAGAGCGCCATCTTATCAGAGATCTGCATAGCCCTGCAATCGTTTCCGCGTGGATATGACTGCTAACCCAAATTTCGTAGAAAGTTGGGCTGGAATGGGTGCGTCGCCATCGCTTTGGCCGGAAGCGCCTTTTGGATACCATGTTGGCGGCCACTTTTCTGACGGCGGGGATTATGTAGATTGTGACGCTGGATAAAGCAGGTTTTACTCTTTTCCAGGGTATGCAGGTCGTAGAGCCGTAAGAATAGTCAATATTCGTATCCACTCAATCGGAGTTCGTGTGGAGAACCGCTCTAAGCGTGACACTCGGCTTTCTTTGTGGAGGGCCGAGGTCCCACGAGGCCGTTGGTGGTCTGATCCCGGGAACGAGCCTGTTGCCGGCCCCTCAAGGAACCGAGAAGAACTCACCCGTAGCCAGGTCGACGAATTCTCGCGGGCCTGCCGTTTCCACGAAATAAAAGATCCAGGCATTGCGGCCAAAACTGTACATGCTCGGATAGGTGGCGGAACTGGTAAAAATCCAGCCTTCCAAGCTGAGGTCATAGAGAAAAATATCGTCTGAGGTGCTCTCCTCGAAGACATACATCCAGCCATGCACGGAATGAAAAATCCAGGGAAAGAAGTCGGCGTTAAACGAACCGAACCACTCCGAGAACCGCCATCCCGCCCCCAGCTCTATGGAGGCTTCAAAGGGAGCGGGCACGCCGGAGGTGGTTCCGTAAGTGACAATTGTGCCGCCGGCTTCGAGCTCGGCAAAAATCGCCAACGCAGCCGAATTTTCGCCGATGTCGAAGGGATTATCGCGAATTTCGAGAACCTCGAGGTTGGTTAAGTTGGCAAGAATACTTACGTCGCTAATTCGGTTCTCATGGAGATCGAGGCGGATCAAATTAGTCAGGCGGCTGAGGGAAGTCAAATCAGCGATCTCGTTGTGGCTGAGATTGAGAAAGGTTAGATTAGACAGGCTCCTGAGAGGACCCAGATCGGAAATCCGGTTCTCATTCACCCAGAGCTTTGTCAAGTCAGTCAGGTCAGCGAGGGGGCTCAAGTCGGTTACCTGGTTTTCGTTGAGTCCGAGCTCGATCAGGTTGGTCAGATTGCTGAGCGGGACCAAATTCGCGACCTCGTTTCGACCGAGATTGAGAAAAATTAGGTCAGTCAAGCCGCTGAGAGGATCCAAATCGACAATCCGGTTCTCATTGACCCAGAGCTTTGTCAATTCCGTCAAGTCGTTGAGCGGCGTCAAGTCTGCGATCTCGTTCTCCTCGAGAAAAAGCTCGCTCAGATTGTTAAGGCTGCTGAGCGGACTGAGGTCTTCGATCTGGTTGTGGAAAGAGAAAAGGACTTCCAAGTTGGCCAGTCCGCTGAGCGGACTCAAATCGCTGATCTGGTTTTCACCGAGACTGAGCACAGTCAAATTTGCCAGTTCGCTCAACGGACCCACGTCTGCGATCTCGTTCTCCCGGAGAAAGAGCTCGGTCAAATTAGTCAGGCTACCGAGGGGACTCAAATCCTCGATCTGGTTGTCATCGAGGTCGAGAAAGGTCAGATTAACCGCATTCTCCAACCCCGTTAAGTCGGTTATACCAGAGCCAAATGCGGACAGAGAGGTCAATGCAGCCAGGTCCGCTTCGGTCAGGTCGCGAAAGAAAACCTGCCTCGCTTCGCGAACGACATCTTTCAGATTGGCATCGGGCAGCGGGACGAAAGCCGATTCAATCTCTCCGAATACGTAAGCCGAGCCCCGAAGTTCGTCATCTCCCGCTGCACCGGCTATGACGGTGTCCCCGTCGACCGCAACGGAGACTCCGAACAGATCGTTCGCGATACCGTCGTGAGCAGTCAATTTGCCGGCAAGCCCCCAGTTCTCGACGCCCCCGGCATTGCGCTCAAAGATGTATGCCGAACCGCGAAGAAAATCGTCAACCCAAGCACCGACTACGATAGTATTCCCGTCAATTGCGACGGCACTCCCGAATTGATCAAATACAACACCGTCGCTAGCGATCAGTTTAGCCACCTGTCCCCAGGTATCGGCCTCGCCGGCACCGCGCTCGAAGATATACGCTGCACCGCGAAGCAAGTTACCGCCAGGAGCACCGGCTACAAAAAGATCGCCGTCCATGCCAATCGATCCTCCAAAGAGGTCATTCGGGGAGCCGTCGCTGGGGATCAGTTTGGCGACCTGTTCCCAGTCGCTGGCCTCGCCGCCGCTGCGTTCGAAGATATAGACTGCCCCCCTTGCGTCATCCGCTCCCAGCGTCCCAATTGCGATGGTATCCCCGTCCAAGGCCACCGATACCCCGAACTGGTCATTCGCAGCGCCGTCGGCGGCCATCATTTTGGCCACCTGTCCCCAAGTGTTGGCCTCTCCGGCGCTGCGTTCAAAGATGTACACTGCACCGCGAAAGTCATCGTCTCCGGGAGCGCCGACTACAATCGTATCCCCGCCCTGGGACACGGAAAAGCCGAACTGGTCCCCGGCATCGCCATCGTCGGCCGTTAACTTGGCGAGCTGTCCCCAACTGTTGGAATCTTCGGCATCGCGCTCAAAGACATACGCCGCACCGGAAAGCAATCCCAGGCCGGCATCGCCATTTGCCCCTATTATGATGGTATCCCCGTCCATGGCCACGGAAAAGCCGAACTGATCGCCGACATCGTCGTCGTCGTCGGCCAGTTTGGCCACCTGTGCCCAGCTTTCGCTCTCGTTGTCATTGCGCGCAAAGACGTAAACCGAACCGCGCAGGCCATCGTCACCCACAGCACCGACGACGAGGATATCCCCGTTCACCGCGAGGGAGGATCCAAACTGGTCATCCGAGGCGCGGTCGTCGGCGGTCAGTTGGGATAACTCATCGGGCAAACGGGCGCTTTCCGCGCTTCCGCTGAAGACAACCGCTTGGGAGAACTCTGAAGTGCTCCCCAATGAATCGGTGGCCGTTGCCGTGATAAGTTCACCGAAGAGCGGCTCTATTACGAAAGTCACATCGAATGAAGCCTCGCCGAAATCGTCGGTCACAACGAGCACCGAGCCTAAATAGCGTTCCCCTTCTCCGAAGCGACTGGCGTCCACCTTTCTACTGGCGTAGAAATCCAAGGTAAACTCCTCATCGGGAAGGCTTTTCAGCGTAGCGACGATCGACGTTGAATCTTGGGTTGATAAGCTAAGCACAGGAAAATTCTGCAGGTTGTTCGGCCCGATATCGGCATCGAGATCATCGTTTACGGTGACATCGTCATCCCCGATATCATCCGCATGGAGATCATCGTTTACGGTGACACCGTCATCCCCGAGATCGATGCCAAGGGCGCCATTGCCATAGATCGCATTTCCGCGAATGCTATTCGAGACGCTCGTGTCCTCCAGGGATGATCCTACGGCAACTCCGCTTGCGTCGTTGAATGCGATCACGTTACCCTCTCTGGCTCGGGATCCTCCGACGGTGTTATCGAGTGCATCTTGTATTTGCACACCATCGTCCGCATTGCCCAGGTCGGCGCTGCCGGTCACATCGGTGCCGATGAAGTTGCCCTGCACCACGTTCGCGCTGGCGCGTATGATCCAAATTCCATTCCCATCGTTGCCCGAGATGACGTTGCCCTCCCCGGCTCGGGATCCTCCGACAATGTTATCCGGCGCATCTTGGATTGCCACGCCGGAACGCCCATTGCCCAGTGCGGTCCTGCCACTCACGTGAGTACCGATGAAGTTGCCTTGCACCACGTTCCCGCTGGAGCGTAGAATACCAATGCCGATCCCGTCGTTGCCCGAGATGACATTGCCCTCCCCGGGTTGGGCTCCCCCGATGGTGTTATCGGATGCATCTTGGATTACGACGCCATGAAGCGCGTTGCCCAGATCGGCGCTGCCGGTCACGTCGGTCCCGATGTAGTTGCCGTGCACTTCGTTGCCACTCGCCCCGGTGCCAGAGATAAAAATACCGGCCCCGTCGTTGCCCGAGATGACGTTGCCCTCCCCGGCTCGCGCTCCTCCGACGGTGTTATTGGGTGCATCTTGTATTTGCACACCCTCCTCCGCATTGCCCAGGTCGGCGCTGCCGGACGCGTCGGCGCCAATGAAGTTGCCTTGCACCACGTTGCCGCTCGCTCCGGCGCCGGTGATCCAAATACCGTTCTGATTGTTGCCCGAGATGACATTGCCCTCCCCCGCTTGCGATCCGCCGATGGTGTTATCGGGCGCATCTTGTATCTGCACACCCTCTTCCACATTGCCCAAGTCGGCGCTACCGGTCGCATCGGTTCCGATATAGTTGCCTCGAACCAGGTTTCCGCTTGCCCCGGTGCCAATGATAAATACGCCGTCGTCGTTACCCGAGATGACGTTACCCTCCCCAGGTTGCGCTCCTCCGATGGTGTTATTGGGTGCATCTTCTATTTGCACACCGTCTCCCGCGTTGCCCAGGTCGGCGCTACCGGTCGCGTCGGTGCCAATGAAGTTGCCTGCCACCACGTTGCCGCTCGCCCCGGGGCCAAAGATAAAAATACCGTTCTGATCGTTGCCCGAGATGATGTTGCTCTCCTCGGGTTGGGCTCCTCCGATGCTGTTATTGGGTGCATCTTGCATTTGCACACCATCAAGTACATTTCCCAAGTCGGCGCTGCCGGTGACATCGGTGCCGATGAAGTTGCCTTGCACCAGGTTGCCCCTCGCCTCGGCTAGAACGAGTAAAATGCCGCTACCCTCGTTACCCGAGATTATGTTGCCCTCCCCCGGTTGCGCTCCTCCGACGATGTTATCGGGTGCATCTTGTATCTGCACACCGTCTTCCGCGTTTCCGAGGTCGGCGCTGCCGGTCACGTCGGTGCCGATGAAGTTGCCTTGCACCACGTTGCCCCTCGCCCCGGGGAACACGATAAAAATACCGTCCACATCGTTGCCCGAGATGACGTTGCCCTCCCCTGCTCGCGATCCGCCGATGGTGTTATCGGGTGCATCTTGGATTACCACACCATGAAGCGCATTGCCCAGAGCACCGCTACCGGTTGCGTCTGTGCCGATGAAGTTTCCTTGCACCACGTTGCCGCTGGCGCTGCCGCTCGCCCCGGTGCCGTTGATGAAAATGCCAGCGACCCCGAAGCGATTGATTACCAGTCCTTTTACCGTGCAATCCGCTGCGGTAATAACCAAGCCACTTTCATCACCAGCATTGCTTCCGTCCAACTCAATCTTGAGCACCGCATTGTTGCCAAAGCCCGGTAGGTTCGTGTTTGGCGTAGCCCCTGTCTGTGTGTAACCATCAATGATTACAGTGTCGGTGATCTCCGGCAGTCCGGTGGTCGGCTGAATCGTGTGGGGTCCAGCCCCCGGAATGTCAAATTCGATGGTGTCCGGGCCAGCGTTAGCATTGGCTTGATTGATCGCTTCACGAAGCGAACCAGTGCCCGAGTCGTTGATGTTTGAGACCACGAAGGTGTCCCCGAAAGCAACGGATGCGGAGATCAGCACGGCAGCGTTCAAGATCAACGTTGGGAAGATCGTGAACCTGCCGGCGGTTCGAAATTTCTCGAAGTTCTCGGTATTCAATCGCGGCTGGCCGCAGGAGCGGGCTGCCTGCCAAGCTGCGTCGACGAAATTCGCTCGAAGTGGAGCAAAAGTGCCGAGCATGCGGGGACGTTTGTTGCGCCAGAATAGTCTCACGCTTTTGTCTTCCGAAGCAATTAATGGGAAGAGACCGAGGATTCGGATGAAGGGCTGCTCCCTTAAGCCCGATTAATAGTACGATTGGCGTTATCTAATTGTCAAACGGTCAAACGGATATATCGTAAGATTTGCACCTTGGCTGGTAAGTAGAGCTCACAATCGTCGGTTAATTTTGAACCAGTCCCGAGTGCGTGAACTCGCATCAGATGTCAGGCAATGCCAATATCGCGACCGTTCCATCCCTGGCCTTCAATCTTCGCTTTCAGCTTTCCTGAAACCGCCGTGAACCTTCCAACGCAAGGCCCAGCGCTGCCCCGTCGCCCCAAAGTAGGATGGAGCGCTGCTCCGTCCCGTCGCTTGGGACTCAGGTTGAAATTGCGGGGCCAAGCGGGCGGTTCACCCTACGCTGCGGCTATCTGATCGATCGGTAACGGATGGGCTCGTACCTTTCAACAGGGCAATTCACATGAGTTAATCCACCAATAGTCGGAGGAATCAGTCTAGCGGATTTAGAGATATGAAGGCAGTGGAGTTAAAAGAGAAGCAAAAGGCAGTTTTCGTCGTCCTCAGCTCCTGTGCCCTCGTCCTTCTCCTCTTTATTCAACTCAAGCGAAAATCCGACTCGCCGGAGCGTGGTAGCAACGCGTTGCCGAGGGAATCCACCTCTGGAAAGCAATATGCGGAGGGCAGACCGGTCGCAATGCCCCCAAGCGCAACAGCGCCTTCCGTGCCGGCTTCGAAATCCGAAAGGCATCAATCCCAACCGAGGGCAAGCGAAGCGCCAGATCCCGCCGATGGACAGATCAGCGAAAGTGCTTTACGGCAGATAGAAGGTCTCATGCGGGAAAAGTCATCGCGAACACCCGCTCAGAGGAAAATCGGTTCTCAATTGCTATTCGCGGAAAAGATTCGCAGGGGAGAACCCATTGCCGAAGGCGTCGATTCACTGCGGGTCGACCTGGACGTTGACGAGGTTGGCTCGGTTCTGGTCGATATCGAAGCCAAAAATGTGACGGACGCAATGCTCGCTGAATTCGAGGAATCAGGCTGTGAGGTGATCAACAGTTTCCCTGCCCACGGTGCCATCCGTGCATGGGTCCCCTTACCAGCGATCGAAGGTCTGGCGGAACGGGAAGACGTCATATCTATCCGGCCGGCAGTCAAAGGCTATCACAACTCGGGCTCGACGGTCTCGGAGGGGGATGCGGCGCATGGAGCCGATGCCGCTCGAATCACCTATGGAGCTCGAGGGGCCGGGGTGAAGATAGGAGTGCTCTCCGACAGCCTCAATTATCTCGATGCGTCGCAAGCTTCGGGCGACCTTCCGGAAATCATCGTGCTGCCCGGGCAAGCCGGGCCGCCGGAGGCATCCGGGGAGGGAACGGCCATGCTTGAGATCATACACGACGTCGCCCCGGAGGCCGAACTCTACTTTGCTACTACAGAGGGAGGGCCCTTTCATTTTGCGGAAAACATCAGGGCGCTGCGGGACGCCGGCTGCGACATTATTGTCGATGATGTCCTCTATGCTGATGAGTCGCCGTTCCAGGACGGAATCGTCGCGCAAGCAGTTGATGAGGTAGCATCTTCGGGCCTTCTCTATTTTACGGCGGCAGGCAATTCGGGAAATAAGAAAAGCGGCCTGTCGGGGACCTGGGAAGGGGATTTCTCAGATGGCGGATCGTTTGCACTCGAAGAGGGCGCCTTGCACAGTTTTGGCACGGGGACCTTCAATACGCTTTTTTCCAGCCGTGGCTACACACCGGTCCACCTGTTTTGGGCCGACCCGCTGCGCGGTTCTGAGAATGACTATGACCTTTTTATACTGGACTCTACCGGCTCCGAAGTGCGCTCTGCTTCGAACGATTTCCAAAACGGTGTCCAGGATCCTTTCGAATTCGTAGGCAGGGTCTTTGACGAGGAACGCATTGTAGTGGTCAAGAGCTCTGGAGAGAATCGATTTTTACATCTCGATACGAGAGAAGGTCGACTGGATGTCAGTACTGCGGGAAACGTCCGAGGACATGATGCCGCCTCTGGGGCGATATGCGTAGCGGCCGTGAGAGCGGGAGAATCCTTTCCCCACACCTTTCATGGCGCCCCCAAGAATTCGGTCGAGGGGTTCAGTTCCGATGGTCCCAGGAGGGTGTTCTTCACATCCGACGGCAGACCCATAACTCCGGGAGATTTCTCCTCCTCCGGGGGCGAGTTACGCCGGAAGCCCGACATCGCGGCGGCCAATGGAGTGGCCACTTCCGTGCCCGGTTTCGAACGCTTCTTCGGCACATCCGCCGCCGCGCCCCATGCCGCGGCCATTGCCGCGTTAGTCAAATCCTATAATACCGCGCTGACTCCTGCAGAGATTCGATACGCTCTTCTGCGGAGTGCCTTGGACATTGAAGCTCCGGGGCCTGACGTTGACTCCGGGCACGGGATTGTGATGGCGCTGAGGACGCTGGAGTCCGTCCCCAAGCCTTCCCTTCCCACCATTAGCGCCTTCCATCCGGCGAGCGGAAGCATCGGCGACACCATCACGATAAAAGGGACAAAGCTCGAATCGGTAGGGAGCGCCAGCTTCAGCGGGACGAGCGCCCACTTTTTCGTCAAATCCGACACCGAGCTTGTCGCCACGGTCCCACCCGGCGCCATCTCTGGGCCCATAACCCTGGATACCTCGGTAGGCCCGGTTAATACCAGCATGGATTTCGAGGTCTCGCCTTCGCCCAAGGTAACCAGGGTGGAGCCGCACCGGGGATCCACTGGCAGCCTCGTTTCGATTCGTGGAGTGAATCTCGAGGGCGTCACCAGTGTTAACTTTGATGGAAGCGGTGCAGATTTTACCATCGAGACCGATACCCTGATCACGGCTATTGCACCGGCGGGTATTACAGATGGAAACCTCAGCGTTGCTTCTGCCGAGGGGACAACCTCCATTCCAGGCGCCTTTACTGTTACCGCCTCGCCCCACATCAGTAGGTTTGATCCTGGCCGTGGTCGCGGCGGAACGACCGTAAGGCTGTTCGGATCTAACTTTTCAGAGACTAGCACCGTCAAATTGAATGAGATGGTGGTGGATTTCGAATTCCACTCGTCCGGTGAGATCAGCCTCGTTATTCCGCGACGAGCAACGAGTGGTGTTTTCGAGATTTCGAGCGGCTCGCAGATCGCCGTCAGCGATGGCCGTTTCGTTGTCATCGACGAACCCTTCATCGCCAAAGTCGATCCCTCCACCGGCGAGCATGGGAGCAGAGTCGTTATCTCCGGAAGGAGTCTGAATGGCGCCACGGCAGTTGTGTTTGGTGGCGTGGAATCCCCGAGTTTCGAAGTGATTTCCGCTTTTATTATTGTTGCAACGGTGCCGCTCGACGGGTTTGCGGGTCCTGTTGCAGTAATTACGCCAGCCGGAACCGCAGTAAGCAGAGGTGACTTTGAATTATTGTCACCACCATCCAACGATAACCTGGCAGAGGCCCAGAACCTCGGCGAAGTAAACGGAACCGTTTCCGGCAGCAATCTCGGCGCCACTAAAGAGACCGACGAACCGGACCATGCGGGAAATCCAGGAGGCAAATCAATATGGTATCGATGGACTGCGCCGGTAAGCGGCGCCTTCGTCTTCGATACGATTGGCAGCCGGTTGGATACCTTGCTCGCCGTCTACCAGGGCAATACCTACGGTAATTTGATCCTGATCGCTGAAAATGATGATGCTGATCACGATACGATTAGTGAGGTCACCTTCGTCGCTGATTCGGGGCAGATTTACCTCTTCGCCGTGGACGGATTCAACGGTAGCAGCGGTAATGCGGTTTTGGCTGAATCCGAAAATCTGGTGTTGAACTGGCAACAGACCACCGAAATTCCGGCAATCCGCGCGGTTTCGCCCGAATCCGGCGCAGCCGGAAGCAGTGTCACGATTACTGGAGCAAACTTTCTCGGAGCAACTGTTGTAGAATTCGGAGGCCGCGGCGCAGCTTTTTCCATTCACGGTTCGGAACAGCTCACTGCGATTGTCCCTTTGGATGCACGTTCGGGATCGATCACCGTAATGACTCTAGGGGGAATCACGAGCAGCATCGATCCATTTGAAGTTTTGGACCAGGTGAACAACGACGACTTCGAGAATGCGGTGGCGATTTCGGGAAGCTCCGGAAGTCGCAAAGATACCAACAGATTTGCCACCCGCGAAGAAGACGAACCCCTGCATGCCGGCAATGCGGGGAGACGATCTCTCTGGTATCTGTGGAGCGCACCCGAGACCGGTCCATGGACCTTTGGCACCGAAGGGAGTAACTTCGACACCATTGTGGCCATCTATACGGGCGACAGCCTGGGCAACCTTGCCTTGGTCGCCGAGGACGATGACTCAGGCCCCGATCTGACCAGCAGCGCCACTTTCAGCGCGGAAACAGGAATAGAGTACCGCATCGCCGTCGACGGCGCAGGCGGCCATAGCGGCGACTTTTTCCTCAACTGGAGCTTTTCACCCGAAATTCCGGAGATTGCGGATATCGATCCCGCCCAAGGTAGCGTTGGTGAAAGTATCGTGATTACAGGCACAAGGCTGGGCTCGGTCACGGATGTCACATTCAATGGCCTGAGCGCCCAGTCCTTTGTGATTGATTCGGAGTCTCAGATTACGGCGACCATTCCGACCGGCGCAGTTGCCGGGCCGGTTGAGCTGGTCACCCAGTCCGGCGTTGGCATAAGCGACTCGGAATTCACGATCCTTTTGCGTCCCGCTAACGATCAGTTTGCCAAAGCGCAAACCCTCGATGCAAGCGCCATCCTCATTTCGGGCGAAACCAACGGCGCGACGAAAGAAACGGGCGAGCCTGCTCACGCGGGAAATGTGGGCGGGAAGTCCGTGTGGTATCAATGGACGTCGCCCGACCAGGGAACGTGGACCATTGATACTTCGGGGAGTGACTTTGACACCCTATTGGCTGTCTACACCGGGTCGTCCGTCTCCGATCTCTCAATGGTGGTGAGCGACGATGATATGGGAGACGGTTTCACCGGAAAAGTGACGTTCGGGGCGGAAAAAGACGTCAAATACCATATTGCTATTGACGGTTTCGACGGGGACGAGGGTTCCTTGGTCCTGCGAATCTATCCCGACGCAGTCCATGTTCCCCCGTTAGTTCTGTATTCAACCGGGTTCGAAGTTTCCGAAGGCTATGAGCTGGGTCTGGCTCTGGCGGGACAGCAGGGCTGGCTCAGGGAAGGCGGAGGCGGCAGCGGCCTTTTAAGCGGCTTTCTCCCCGAACACGGGCAGCGCGCCTATGCGGGACTTGATTCACCTCCCTCTTTTCTTTTTGAGACGTTTGTCTGGCAGCCAATACATCACAACCCCGATATTCCCACGAGGCCGATCATTGAATTTTCCGTTCTAATGGAAATGGTGGCTTCTACAAACTTTCAATATGACGTTTTCCAGTGGGCGGTCTTGAACTTGGTGATTCCCCGTAGCTTGCTGCGGGGTGGCTGACTTGATAAAGAAGAGAGGGTGGGAGAGAGGAAGGAAGAAAGTCGAGTAAAGCGAGGAAGTCACTGTGTGTGGGAGATCCACTATCATGTGGTGATGCCGGTGAAGTATCGGAAGGCGCTGATAGATAAGCGGATTGAGCGAGTGATGATCGAAACGGCCAGAGGGATAGGGGAACGCTATGAAATAGAACTGGAGGCCCTAGGGATGGATAAAGACCATGTGCATTTACTGTGCGGGGCACATCCGAAAATAGCGCCAGGAAGTATCGTGATGAAATTCAAGAGTATCACAGCACGGGAGTTGTTCAAGAGGGAGCGGTGGCTGAAGGAGGAACTCTGGGGAGGAAGATTCTGGAGTTCAGGGTATTACGTGGGGACGGTTGGGGAGAGAGGGAATTGGGCGATGGTGGAGAAATACGTTTTGGAACAGGGCAAGCCGAAGGAGGATCTGCGTCAGTTAACACTGTGGTAGAGAATAAGTTCTCCTTGCCCGATACCCCGACGCTTGCGTCGGGGAGGTTCATTCAGGATTCTGACGAGCTGTTTTCCCTCGATTTCAGTAATTTCGACTTACAGATATACTACGCGTTGGACGACGGTACGGGGCCAACCGGGACCGGGGTCTATTTTGCTAACGGTCGGGTTTATAAACTGATTATAAGGATGGACTTTGAGCGTAACCTGTGGAGCGCATCCATCGATCATACTCCTGTGTCAATAAACCAACCGATTACGGCTGTAGGCTCGAAGCTGAATTTGGGAAGTATTGCCGCAGCATGGTTAAGTTTGGGCGAGGGGGACAATTATCTACTCTTCGATAACTACGAGGTCAGAGCCGAAGCGCGCAGGGAGCTGAAAATACACGCCCATCCAGAGAGCCGAACAGAGACCGCTGCTACGGATGTGTCTTTCCGTGTTGTCGCCGGCGGCGGTGAACCGCTCCTTTATCAATGGCGCAAGGATGAAATGGCAATTCCGGGAGCGACTCAACCTATCCTTTCCCTTTTGACCGTCAAGTCGGAGGATGCGGGCAGATATTCAGTCGTAGTATCTGACGGAATCGATTCGATTACCAGTGACGAGGCCGTTTTGGAGGTCGTCTTGCCTTCACCCTCCGTCCCTCCCGAAAACGACGATCCCGGGGGTGCAATCAATCTTCAGGGAGCCTCCGTCCAGGTATCCGGGACGAATATAGATGCAACACTCGAGATGGAAGAGACTGATCTCAGGGGCATGTCCGTCTGGTGGACATGGCTTGCGCCGGCAACCGCCGAAGTCACCATAGATACAGATGGGAGCGACTTTGACACGACGCTGGCAGTGTTTACGGATTCTTCCGAATCCGGATTGATCTTATTGGAAGCCGACGATGACGGTGGCAGAGGCGCTAATTCCCGAGTAGAGTTCGAAGCTCTAGAAGAGACCTTCTATCATATCGCTGTCAGCGGTTCCAACGGTGCTTCCGGTACGATCAGTCTGAACATCGAGCAGGAAGTAAATCTGCCCGAAGTAGACCTGGCCCTCGCAAACTTGACCCTTTCCCCTCTGACGATTCTCGCGGGCGAGAGATTCGAGGCCCTTTCCTATGAACTGATAAACGCGGGTACCGCTATGTTCGACAACGACGATTCGTCCTTTCAAGTAGAGTTATTCCTCTCGAGCGACGGAATTTTCAGTAGTTCGGACGATCAACGGATGGGTTCAACCGAGTGGTCTGGAGGCAGTCTTGAAGCCGGCGATCGATGGATGATGGCGATGGATGCATCCTCTCTGGGGGAAATCGAGATCCCTGCCAATTCTTTGGGGGAGTACCTCGTCTTTGCCAGGTTGGAGCTGGCCTCTTCATCCGGCCAAATCGACTCAACGGAGGCAAATGACTACACGATGAGTGGTGAACCTATCATGGTGCTGAAGGGCGAAGCATCCGATAATCTCTGGTCCGATGCGGTCACAGTGAACGGCGGGTGGCGATGGATTGAATGGTTTGGTTTTTGGAATGACAGCTTCTTGCCGTGGATCTTCCATACTGAGCACGAGTGGATGTACGTCGCTCAGGGCAGCACAGACGAGAGCCTATGGCTTTTTGACCTGGCCCTGGGCTGGCTCTACACAACCTCTACGGTCTATCCAAGCCTTTACGGTCACGAACTGGAAGCTTGGATCTTCTACTTCCAAGGCACCTCGAGTCCCCGTGAATTCGTTAATTTGATATCCGGTGAGTTCTTTGCTGGAGACGGCTTAAATCCGTAATTCGTTGGCTTCTTGAAGAGGATCTCAACAGGAGGTGCAGGAATATCAATCGCCTCTCGGAAATCCTCTCCAAACTCGGAGAACTCCGTCACCTCTGCACCAATCTGTGTTTCCTCTGGATTCGCGCTCATTCGCGCAATGTCAGGCCTTCTCGCTATGCTCGTGAACGTAGCTTCAAAATCTTCCCCTTCCTCCCAGCCTAATGATCCTGACCAGATTTTCTCCTCCTGATCCTAATCTTAATCGTAATTCTACTCCCGGCCTCGTGGGCCCTCGGCCCTCCAGATTGCACCGATGGAAGGTTCATGTTCCAGCCATAGCCCCGCCTCGGCGCAGCCACGCCATGCGGGGCGAAGAGGGTTGACGGTCACCGGCTTCGATAAGATACCACCTAATAAATCGCCAGCGGCCGCATTGTAAAACCTGCCGCAGCGCCTTTAATCTTGTTCGTTGTGGCAACGTAGAGAAACTCGTAGACCTGCTCTCTTGCTAGATCCTCGAGGTAGTGGAATTCGGCGATATAGACTCCTTGTTCGATTAGCAGGTAGTTGTGCACGGGCATGAAACTGGTGCTGCCCTCGGGGGGCGGCGCGTTCATTTCCAGGCCCCAGGTATCCGAGCCGATCATCAGGGCGCCCACCTCGTCATCGGCACCCCACACCCAGCCCCAGCCTTTGCCCTTCTGCCACTTCTTCGGTTCGGCCGCGGCCGGGTCAGCCAATCGACACCCTCTGTGAGGAGGTTCGGAAGAAGACGGGACGTTCTCAGGTTGGGCGTGATCGCCGGGCGCGCCGGATGCCACGGTGCTCGGCGCGTCCGGTGCACGCTCTACCTGTTGATTCCGCGGCAAACGAACCTCCTAATCAGTTCTCTCGAGCGACTGGAGCTGGTATCGTAACCAGTAAACCCAGCTCTCGCTCTGATTCTGATTTCTGTAGGAATTAGAGACTTTATCGCGCCATATCTGATGCTCAGCCTCGCTCGAGACGAGTTCTCGCCCTGCCGCGATCGCAGTGTCCAGGCGGGCGATGTTTCTCTCCTGGTCCCGGCGGTGTGACTCAAGATCCCTGGCCATCGCTGGAAGCATTTCTTCCTCTGCGGATTCGATGAATGCGTCGATCGATCCGGCAGGTTCCAGTAGGGTGTGAAGATAGGCATAGAAGACACCGGTAGTCGCCGGCCCGATGTTGTTGTAAGTGAAGTGAAATCCCGGAAGGTAGCCGTCCAGGAATGGCATGAAAGGCTCGGTTGGCTTCGGCGTATCCACTCCTACGATAACGGGCACCCAACCGCTCGTATCGGCAAGGATCTGGTTAGCAAATCGAGACGTGAGAAAATGCAGAAAATCAAGAGCCCACTCCTTATGTTTTGAACGGGACATAATACCGAAATTCTCATGACCGTAAGCGGATTCGACTGGCCTGGTGCGGATGTTTTTCCCATAGATACGATGGTCTCGTGTCGGCAATGGAATAGGGATCACACCGACCGGAAATTGGCACTGTATCTGAAAAGTCGTGATATCCCAGCTACCTGTCACAATCATCAGGGCATGTTCCTGAGCGAAAAGGAAGGTGGCATCCTCCCTGTTTAACTGCATGAAACCCTTTGCATGTATTGGCAGAACTCCCTGGATAGCCGAAGGGCATCTCGGAGAGACGGGTGATTCACTTGCTCGATCGCATTAAGGAGCGGGAGATCCCCGCAGACCAACTGGGTTTGCTTGCTGACTGGCTCGACTCTGAGCCCAATGTTCCTGATAAATAAGTCGTACGAACGATTCCCTGAAGTAACGGTCTGCGGTGAAAGTGAGTTGATCAGGACATTTCTCAAACCCTCTCAGATTCCTGATGGGGTTGAGGTTGCGTGAACGTCTCGCCGACCTCAATTTCCGAAGCCAACGCTAGCTGACTGTTGAGAGAAGTCTTGACCGGTGTGGCTCATCCCTGCGCACCCGAGAAATCCGGCCCGCCGGAGGTGGGCGGCTCGAGGAGTTCAATACTGATGCCATCCGGGTCACGCAGGTAGCAGGCTTTGCCCCCCTGATACGGTCCGATCGGGATGTCAACGGGTGTCTCGGAGCGAAATGCGACGCCATGGGGCAGGAGGCGGTCGTACTCAGCCCGTAGATCGCCCACGATCAGGCACAGGTGTGCGTTGCCGACGTTGTAGGTTTCCATGTCGACACGTGCGCTCAGTGGCCGTCGGTATTCGAGCAACTCCAGAATCACACCGCTGTCTCCAATCTCGAAAAAGGCTGCGTCCAGGTCGATTTCGTCGTAGCCGACGACGCGCGCCACATAGTGTTCGGGGTAACGCCGGCGCATCACCGGCTACCGCTCAAGCAGGAGAAGTGACGTCCAATTCCAGCGGCAGGAGGTAATCGGAGCCCACACTTCGCGTCGCCTTCTGAAGCACCGCGGAATCGATATCGCCGATCGCCATCCGAGCGTCTTGAGCGAGCAGGGCCTTTGCGATTGCTAGCCCAAAAGCGCTCGCCCCTCCCGTTATGAGAGCCCGGCGGGGCGGATCCTGCTTCATTTCGGACATTCTGAAGCTTTTTCCTGGATCGATCGTACAGCTTAACAGGCGGCCTCTAGTGTTCCGCCGTGTCCTCGGCCCCTTGGCGCCTCCACAAGGGTTAGGTACATTGGTAAGACAGCGACCTAAGCAAGCTAGTCAAACGAGCCTGCAGATACCGTATCAATCACGGATTCTTCTCGTGTCCATTGTTCCATTATTCGACTTGGTGATTCCCCGTAGCTTGCTGCGGGGTGGCTGACTTGATAAAGAAGAGAGGGCGGGAGAGAGGAAGGAAGAAAGTCGAGTAAAGCGAGGAAGTCACTGTGTGTGGGAGATCCACTATCATGTGGTGATGCCGGTGAAGTATCGGAAGGCGCTGATAGATAAGCGGATTGAGCGAGTGATGATCGAAACGGCCAGAGGGATAGGGGAACGCTATGAAATAGAGCTGGAGGCCCTAGGGATGGATAAAGACCATGTGCATTTACTGTGCGGGGCACATCCGAAAATAGCGCCAGGAAGTATCGTGATGAAATTCAAGAGTATCACAGCACGGGAGTTGTTCAAGAGGGAGCGGTGGCTGAAGGAGGAACTCTGGGGAGGAAGATTCTGGAGTTCAGGGTATTACGTGGGGACGGTTGGGGAGAGAGGGAATTGGGCGATGGTGGAGAAATACGTTTTGGAACAGGGCAAGCCGAAGGAGGATCTGCGTCAGTTAACACTGTGGTAGAGAATAAGTTCTCCTTCCCCGATACCCCGACGCTTGCGTCGGGGAGGTTCATTGCGCTGTCCCGAACCTCACTACAAGGGCGCCCTGCGATGCGTCACCCTGGCGTGGGTGG
This sequence comes from Opitutales bacterium, assembly GCA_963665345.2. Lineage (GTDB taxonomy): Bacteria > Verrucomicrobiota > Verrucomicrobiia > Opitutales > CAXXNP01. The sequence continues at coordinate 561,677 of OY762281.2, read as the reverse complement.
AGGCCGATGATGGACTTGTTGGCTGGGGGAGTGCATATCTCACGGTCTGTGACCACCCGGGCCTCGGGGTCGAGATAAAGGAGGAGATCGCCGAGAAGTAGCTGTATGAATGATAAAGCCAGAATCGCCGTAATCGGGACAGGTTGGTGGTCCACCTTCGCGCATATTCCAACCTTGAAAAAGCATCCTGAGGTCGAGCTTGTCGCCTTGGCGGATATTCGTCCGGAGATCCTATCCAAGGCGGCCAAATATTATGAAGTGGAAAAGACCTACAGCGACTATCGTGAATTGCTGGAACAGGAGACCCTGGACGGTGTTGTCGTTGCGGTCTGGCACGCGGCGCATTACGAAATCGCCCGTGCCTGCCTGGAACATGATGTCCACATGGTGCTCGAAAAGCCGATGGTTCTGACTGCCGTTCACGCTCACGACCTGGTGGAAACGGCGCGGAAGCGCAAGTGCGAGATCATCATGAGCTATCCCTGGCAATTTCTACCCCAAACGGTGCGGGCGCGGCAGGTGCTTCAGTCCGGAACACTGGGTCGTATTCACTACATTTCCAACACCTTCACTTCATCGCCAATCAATCTCTATCGCGGCGACGACGAGGCCGATCAACCGGGGATGGATTTTCACTATCCGGTAGTCGGCCCGGGCGATGTTTACAGCGATCCGGAACGCTCCGGCGGCGGACAAGGTCACCTCCAGGTCACCCACTCCGCCGCAATGATGTTTTTCCTTTCCGACTTAAAGCCGGTTTCGGTGATTGCGCAGATGGAGAAGCTGGACGTTCGCGTCGATGTGGTCGACGCCATGATCGTCCGCATGGATAACGGATCGCTGGCCACTGTGGGTAGCACCGGCGCCGTCAAAGGAGGTGAAGGCAAACTCGATATCCAGATCTATTGCGCCGACGATTGGGTCGATCTGGACTTCATCGCGGGAACCGGTGTGATCACCTATGGCGACGGCAAAGAGGAGGATCTGACTGCGTTGCTGGACGCGTTCGAGTCCGACCATCCGGGAAGCGATACGCTGGGTTCCGGTGCCGCCTATCCTGCCCATATGCCGGCCACCAACCTGGTTGAAATCATACTCGGCAAGGCGGGGAATCGATCGCCGGGCGAGTATGGTCTGCGCACGGTTGAACTTCTCGACGCCGCCTATCGCTCGGCCGCATTGAACGGGCACGAGGTCGCGGTGACTTCGCTCTATGATTAGAAACTCCACCTCCCTGCATGTGTATGTTTAACGTGCCTTTGATCGCTGACCGTCCCGGCACATGACCGCGGCGGCCTCAGAAGAGCAATGTATCCAGGGACGCCTTGGTTTTAGCGGGGTGAAAATGCAGGGCGCAGAGTCTCCCTCGGCGGATCGAACCCACCCCGCCCTTCGGGCACCCCTCCCGAGAGGGGACTGTTATAGCTGGCTACCGTTAGGTAGAGGTCCCCTCTCGGGAGGGGTGCCCGAAGGGCGGGGTGGGTCATGCCTAGTCTGAGACGAGTTTCAGAGGAGCTAAGCAGCTACCCCGACATGCCGGGACGAGGAATCTCCAAGTTAACAGAACAGAGGAACTTCCTTCCCGATGAATAGCCGACCAAACATCCTGCTCATCCTGACGGACCAGCAACGCTGGGACACAATCTGTGGGCGAAGCGGCTGCCGGACCCCGAACATCAATGCGCTGGCCGCGCAGGGAGTTCGGTTTCAAAGATCGTACACTCCCGTCAGTCTGTGCTGTCCCGCTCGGGCCATGCTGGTGAGCGGAGCCTATAGCTGGCACAATGGGGTCTTTGTGCAAGTACACGTGGAGCACCGCATGCATTACGGCATGAAAGAGGGCACCGTCACCTACGCGCAGCGACTGGCCGACGCCGGCTACCGCACCGCTTACCTGGGCAAGTGGCATGCGGACTGGGTCAAGGGTCCTCTCGACTACGGTTATCAGCGAATCAGTGCGGTAAGTCAGGGACCCGAGCCCACGGCGCGGGCGAACCTGCGACCGGAAGATCAATTGACTTCCATCCCAAAGGGGACTCACATCGTGGCCGAGCGCGTGGTGCAATGGATCGGCGGCGACGACTGGCCGGTTTGGCGCGAGGTGGATGGGCCGCATGAAAGCCGGCGGCCGCACTTCATGGCGTCGCGGGCCGAGGCGGTGCTGGGCGAACTGTGTGAGAGGGAGGACCCCTGGCTAATGGAAGTGCATTTCCCCGAACCGCACGATCCCTACTCACCCCACGTCGAATTTGCGCGGCGCTACGACGCCGACAACGTGCCGCTTCCGGACAACTGGCGCGAGGAGTATGTGAACAAGCCGGGGATGAGTCGTAAGGAGGCGGCCAACTACCGCGACATGACCGACCAGGATGTGCGCCAGGCGATCGCTCATTACTGGGCTTACACCGAAGAGATCGACCACTATATCGGAAAGATCCTCGACGCTCTCGAGGCCAGCGGTCAGGCCGACAACACGCTCGTGGTGTTCAGCTCTGATCACGGTGATCTGCTGGGCAACCACGGCATGTTCATCAAGAGCTGGATGCCGTATGAGGAAACACATCGCATCCCCATGGTAGCGCGCTGGCCCGGCCATATTCCCGCAGGAACGGTGGCGCACCAGTTAGTTCAGCTGCACGATTGGGCGCACACCTTCTGCGACGTGGGTGGCGCGCAGTCGCTGCCCTTCGACGACGGCATCAGTCTGAAGTCGCTCATGCACAACCCTGAAGGCGAGGCGTCCCGCGAGGCCATCATGAACATTTACTATGGCTGCGAGTTTCTGCACCTGCAACGCATCATGATCGCGCAGCGCTACAAGTACGTTTTCAACGGCTTCGACCTGGACGAGTTATACGATCTGGAGTCCGACCCCGCAGAGATGGTCAATCGCGTGGATGACCCGGCCTACGGTGAAGTGGCCGACGATTTGCGGCGGAAGCTCTATGAATTCATGGATCGTTTCGACGACCCATTCAAAAGCAACTGGATCTACAGCGCAGGCCGCTACCTGCCAAACCCTGACGCAAACTGAATCAGAATCTGGAAATCCGTATCAATACCTTAGCCGCATGGGCAGGCCACGAGCGGCCAAAGCATCTTTAATCTCGCGGCAGGTGTAATGGCCGTAGTGGGTCATGGAAGCCACCAGGGCAGCATCTGCCTTGCCCTCTGTCAGAACATCGTAGAGATGCTCCGGTTTGCCGGCCCCGCCCGAGGCGATGACGGGGATCGAAACCGCCTCGGCGATGGCGCGGGTAAGAGTCAGCTCGTAACCGTCTTGAGTACCGTCAGCGTCGATCGAATTGACGACGAGCTCGCCGGCGCCCAACGCTTCGCCGTGCCGTGCCCATGCGATTGCGTCCAGGCCCATCGAGCGGCGTCCACCGTGAATGACGATCTCGTACCCGGACGGGAGGGCTTCGGTCGGGTCAACCTGTCTGACGTCCATTGCAAGAACGGTGTTCTGCCGACCGATGGCGTGTGCGAGTTCGGAGATGAGCTCGGGGCGTTGGACGGCAGCAGAGTTCACGTTGATCTTTTCCGCTCCTGCCAACCGAAGTTGAGTGGCATCTTCCTCGCTGCGTACGCCTCCTCCGACCGAGAAGGGAATATACACTTCCGCCGCCACTGCTTCGACCACTTCGATCATGATGTTGCGGTCGTCACTGGAAGCCGTGATGTCGTAGAACACCAGTTCGTCGACGCCGCCCTCATAATACTCGCGGGCCTTGGCCACGGGATCGCCGATATTTCGGGTATCGGCAAATTTGACGCTCTTAGCCAGGTGTCCGTCGCGCACGTCCAGGCAGACGATGAGGCGTTTGGTAAGCATGTTGGTGAACCTTGAGCTTTCGGCGAGAATCTGGTTCAGCGCGAGGTTCCCCCGTCCCAATGGGTGAATCGCTCGAGCAGCTTTAAGCCGGCCCGGCCACTTTTTTCGAGATGATACTGAGTGGCGAAGAGATTGTCCCGGCCCAGCATGGAGCAGAAAGGATGGCCGTATTCGGTTTCCCCATAGATTCGCGCCCTGTCGGCGGGCACCGGGTAGTAGGAATTAACGAAGTAAAACTCGGCTCCGTCGGGAAAGTCTTCGAGGAGCGGATGGTCTTGCGTGATGCCTACCTGGTTCCAACCAATGTGGGGCACCTTGAGAAGCGGATCCGCCGGTCGAAAGCGCCGGACCTCGCCGGGAATGAGACCCAGGCAGTCCTGATCTCCCTCTTCGGATTGGTCGAGGATGATCTGCGCCCCCAGGCAAATGCCGAGAATAGGAGTGCCGCGAGCAAAGGCCTCTGTCAGCGCTTCTCCGAGTCCGGTCTGGCGCAGAGTTTCCATGCCGCTCTCGGCGGTACCGACACCGGGGAAGATAATACGCTCGGCGCGCGCGATCCGCTCAGGATCGTCCACCAGTTCGGCCTCCGCACCGACCGCCTGACATGCGCGCTGCACGCTACGCAGGTTGCCCGCCTGGTAATCAACAATTGCAATCATGAACTGTCAGAGCCTTTTCGAAACGGGTAAACTCTTTCAGAGGCAGCGGGTTTGACGGTGGTAGCGATCGGCCGGATGGGCGGAGTCCCGTGAAGCGTGAGTCCAGCGGCACGGCTATATCGCCTAATGGAATAAATACCGTGTTTCAAGCCCTCGGGATCGACAATTCGATTTCATCAAACGGCACCAGGCGTACCGGTCCGATAAGGCCGTTCAGGTCGATCGCATCCATGAGGGGTGGCTCCACCTTTTTGATATCGCGATTGTAAACCAGGTAACGGTCCAAACTGGCCTCGGCTCGCGAATTGGCATCCGAATTGGTAACCGCGACGCGCAAGCGGTTTACACTTGGCTGAAGAAAGTCCGTCACCTCGAAGCGGAACGGTTGCCACACCCGCACACCGACCTTACGCTCGTTGAGCCACACTTCAGCGGTGACCGCGACCTGGCCGAGATCCAGTTCCACGTTTCTTCCTTCCAATCGAGGATCGAGCTCAAACTCCTTTTCATAGACCACCTCCCCGGAATAATAGGTTAGCCCGGTCCAGGTCCAACTTCCCAGGCGGTATTTATTGGCGCCGCTTTCGAAGGTTGCATAGCCGGGGAGCTGGTGCCCGGCTGCCATCTCGAGGGCAATCACGTTCGGTTGATCCCAGTCCAGGCGCGGAAGTGCCATCCGGCCATCCCGATCAGCGGCCATTTTACGTCCGTTAAAGTAGATCGCTCGCACTCGCGATGCTGCGGGCAGGAGAAGGGCGCGCGAACCGGGGGGCACATCGATCCGATACCACCGTTCGCGCCCCTTCGTAGACTCGACCGCTCCCGACCGGTGTTCCTCCTTCGGCCAGCAGGGCACGAAACGAGGCGTGCTCCGTCTGGGCGTCTGCTCGATTCGATCTCGCAACCGTTGGGGATCCCCCGGTTCCGATGCAACCAGCAGATTCTCGAGCGGCCGGCCGCTTTCGTCCTCCAGGTAGAGCGAAAAAGTGGAGCGGAAGAGGGGGAACCCAGGAGCCTCCTTGACGAGGACTTGGTTCCATCCGGCTTCAAGGCGGATCGGAATTCTTGATGTTTGAGGGTACTGGGCATGCAGAGAGTAGGCCAATTCGCCGTTAAACCATACCTTTCCATTGGTCACCTCCGCCACCGCGGTGGCCGGACGAGCACTTGAGGAAAAGAAAAAAGTAAAGGCATAGTGCACGGCGGGGCGTCCGGCGCAGCCCAGCCACTCGCCCATGTTTACCCACGGCGTCCGTGAGTGGTGCCATCGCCAGGTTAAGGAGCGCCCCTCCAAACCTTCGCCGATGATGTCGTCCAGGCTCTCCTTGGGAGAATTCCTTTCCGGTGGAAAGGCAACGTTGAAGCCGTCGCGATCGGGATTCGGGAACGGTCCGATCAGCCACCACTGCCGAATGGTAAAGCGTTCCGCGGAGAGAAGGTTCAGGGGCCAGGTCCTGTCATTGTAGGAAGCCTCGGCAAACCCGGCATCGCAACCAGTGCCCTCAGCCACGACCATTTCCCGCGCATAGCGCATCGGCAGTCGCTCAGCCGTTGGTGTGAAGGTCCAGCCATGGGGTGAGATGGTTTGCGCCTCAACGGGCTCAGTATTGACCTGGGCAATCCGGAAAGGTCGATCCAGGTATCGACCTTCCGCCCGAAATTCCCGTTCCGAGGCCGGACCTCGTCCTCTCACGGTATTCCCTTCGATCGAGCCAATCGTAAAATTTGTGCGGCTCGCAGAGATGCTTACGCCCGACCTCTCGCGGCTCGGTCGAAATGCGATGTGAAAGCCATCCCATGCTGTCAGTTCGATGAGGACCTCGGTCCTTTCTCCCCGGTGCCAGTAGACCAGATCACAAACCTCGCCGGACGCCGCGTCCCACCGCTCGGGCTTTCCGCAAGCTGCCAGGGATGCGACGAGTTTGCGCGGGATCGGAGTATCGTTGGCCACCCAATAGATATCGCGGCCCTCGATCTCCCGATGCGAATAAACCAACTGGTGGGCCGAGCCGTCGAGGACCTGAAAATCCGGTTGCCGAACGCGATCAATAATTGCTACCGCCTTTTCAAGACCGTATCTGACGAAAAAGGCTCGGCCGCCGCTCGGATGATCATTCTCGGCATCGTCTCCGCAATCCGCGCCGACTCCAAAAATCGAATGGACATCCGCAGTCACTTCAGAGTCATTCCATCCCTGCTCGATGGAACCTGCCGGAAGCATACCATAGGCGATTACCACGCCGCCTTCCTCGAAAAAGCGGCGGATCTTCTGCAACGATCGGCGACCTACCACTTTTGTCATCGGCAGTATGATGACTCTGAAACTGTGGCCTGCGAAGCGTAGCCGTCCGCCTTTCAAAGTCGCTTTCTCCAGGTAGTAATCGTCCACTACATCGAAGTCTTTCTGTGTCGCAGCCAGTTCTTTCATGAACCCACCGTAGGCTCTTTCCACCTCCGCCCCGAACTGGGCGCCGAGATCCTTCAGAGCCAGCATATTGTCCACGTCGTCGAAATTGCCGGTCTCCTCGACCGCTGCGTTCGCGGTCGCCGCTACGACCGTGGCCAGCGGCTTATACAGGAGAATATCAGCCACATGCCGACCCCCGGCATTTACGGCGCCGATCCGCCGCATGAGATCGGTATAGTGATTGAAAAATCCCCAGTGCGGCTGTTCGGGGCCCCACATAGGCGCTCCCGCGGGTCCTCGATTATGCGCAAATTCGGGAGACTGAATGGCTACGCCCCAAGCCCCTATCAGGTTCGTTCCCGCGCGTATCTTCTGAGGGCTGATGTACGATTCCCTGCCCTGTAGGAGTTGGCACTCCGCCCACATGGGTTTCCCCTCGAAATTGGCGATGGCCGACACTTCCTTGAATTGCCGGGGATCATGGTGCCACTCCGAGAGATCCTCCATAAAGGGATAGCTCATCGCTCGCTGGCAGGCCATAAAATCGCCGCCATGTTTCGCGTCCATCAGGATATTGTCGCCCCACGACTGCTGTATCGTCTTCAGCCCCTGATTTTCGCACCAGTCAGTAATGCGCTTCCAGTAATTGTCGACGAACAGGTCCGTGATAGTCTGAAAATAGTCGTAGCGGACTTTGGGGGTGATGTCCCCTCCGTCGTAGACGAGCAGCGGTAAGAGTCTGCGCACGTCGTACCCGTACTTGCCTTCGAATCGGGAGAAGAATTCAGGAGTCCAGACCAGGGGACCGCCGAAGCCGCCCTCCGAGTCCAGAAGCACGTACTTGAAGGTGGAACCCATATGTTCCGGGAACCTCCGCGAGAACTCGCCCAAGGTTAGATCGATATACCGATCTGTGGCTTCCGCGTTCAAGGGGTCCACTCGGATATTCAGAGGCCCGGTGTATTTCACCGGAGTGTAGAAGGTCAGTACCCATTCACCGACAGTGAGTTCGGCTTCAAAACTACCTCCCTGAATGGTGGAAGAGAGATCAATGAGACTCTCGGCATCGAGCGCATTGGGCCCCAGCTTCTTTCCCGCAACCGCGATCACCGCATCGCCCAATCCGTCAAACCTGCACTTCCCGGGGCCCGAAAAGACCTTCTCGGTGAACGTCAGACGCTTAAGCCGATATTCCGGGTGGCCCAACAGGACGTGGCTTTGGTCGGGTGGATCGAGCGAAACGTCCCGAGCGTCTCCTTGGGGATGGAAATACTCCGGCACCACTCCGAGGGTGAATCCTTTCTCCTTCGCATGGGGCAAAAGTTCCTGCCACACTACCCACCATTCTTCGCTCAGAAAATGGGGAAACATCCCCCTCGCCGGATAGACAATCGCCGACCTCACGCCTCGGCGCATCAACTCATCGATCTCCCAACGGGCTCTTTCCAAATTGATCTCGGAAACCCACCACCAGAGCAGGCAGGGTCGATAGAGATCCGGCGGATCCCGATAGTACCGATGCAGGCTATCGATATCAGATTCAGCAGGGGATCGATCTTCACGTTTCATGGTCGGAGCTACCGTTTCTGGATAGCGAAGCGATGACTGTGAGCTTTGTCGAACCCTCGATGTTGGGCGCGCGAAGCGGCCTTCCTGCCTCCTATTGCCGGCTCCCCAATGTGGGAGGCCATCTCCGATGGGCGATGCCTAACGGCGGAATACTTCAACTGGATTCTCTATTTTGGAGTTAATAGCTCCAAATATTGCTATATATTGGCGTCATGTACTCCAGACAGAAGGACATTGATACCTCGACGAGCTGCTTTCTATTCGGCCCAAGGGGTACCGGCAAGACCTTCTGGCTTCGCCGTAGTCTGCCTGACGCCATATATCTTGATCTCCTGGAAGCTAGAATCAGCATGGAACTGCTGGCGGACCCGCAACGCTTGGCCGAGCGAATCCCCCCGACTGTCGTCAGGCGATCCTGATTGACGAGATTCAGCGGGTGCCGGCCCTTCTCGACGAGGTGCACCGGTTGATCGAAACCCGGAACCTGGTGTTCGTTCTCACCGGTCGCCCGCGAATCTGCCGTACACCGCAAGGTGGTTGAGAGCAACTTCCAGATCTTGGACGACCTACTCATGGGCGTTCGCCTACCAGTGTTCCGGAAACGCGCCAAGAGACGACTGGCGGGACACCCGAATTCTCTTATTTTCGACACGGGCGTCTATCGCGCCATCCGCCCACGAGGCCCGCTGGATGCCCCTGAACACATCGACGGAGCGGCCCTCGAGACCCTTGTCTTTCAGGAGTTGCGCGTAACCAGTCACAATCTGAATCTTGGCTACGATTTGTACTATTGGAGAACCGCGGGCCGTATGGAAGTCGATCTTATCCTGTATGGTCCACGTGGCATCGTCGCCTTTGAAGTGAAGCGCAGACGCCGTTCGACGGGCCATGATCTACGTGGCCTGCGGTGCTTCCTCGAGGACTACCCGATGGCCAAGGCTTTTGTGCTCTACGGCGGTGATCACCCGTCATACTTCCACAAGATCGTCGCTCTACTCATCGCCGATGCCCTTCGCGACCTTCCGGGATTACTCTGACCTCAATAAAAAATCGACTGCTTTTGCCACACTCTGAGCTTTCTTACCGAAGCTGTTCCTCCCTCCGCGAACAGCTCTATTCCCAGGCTATCCTCTTGGGTCGGATAGGTGCGGCAGCTCAGACAGGCGCGCCGGTTGGCGAAGACTTCCACCGTCGATCGATCGAGAAATACATGGAGCCGCAGGGGCTCTCCCGGCTTCAGGGAGAGGGGCGTTCCATTCACAGAACGGCCGGTGTCCGGATCCAGACTCGCGTGTGTGGTGTCGACGGAGGCGGTGTCCTCTTTCCGATTGTAGTGGAAAGCGGTTGATTCCTCTCCACCCGGCGTACAACGAAGCTTCAATCCCATTTCAGTCGCATTACCGGGGTCGATAGTCACCTCCAATTCGAGGGCGTCCCCCAGAACATCGCCGGGCCTGAACGGAGACGCCTCGGCGAGATCGATTTCGTCGAACTGCCAATCAGGATCATGGCTGGAGCAGACCTCCGATGCCGGGTCCATGAGAAGTCGGCCCCCCGGGTCCAGGCTGAGCACACGTGGCAGCGAAAGAACCGTCGCCCATCCCTGTTTGATCTTCCTCGTCGGGCGCCGCTCCGTCATCGAGCCGAAGAGGATCCGCCGTCCCGTTGAGTCGAGGAGGGTCCGGGGACAATGGAAACAGGCGCTCGGATAAGTGTCCACGAGCCCCTCGACCTCAGGAGAAAAGCGTAGGTCCTCATACGAACCAACCAGGTAGGGTGACTTCCCCGGTCGCCCGCGGGTCGTGGCCGCGCCGAGCAGCACGTGCCTGTCGCCCAGGGGAAAAAAGTCCGGCACCAGGAACCGATTGAACCCCGGATCTTCGCCCACCCAGAGCGGGTGCAGGTATTCCCATTCAATCAAGTCTTTCGAACTGTAGAGCAGCACGGCCCCCCCGATTTCAAAGAAGCCGCACCCCAGCGCCATATACCAGAGATCTCCTTCGCGCCACACATGTGGGTCACATGCCAGGCTGTGAGGTCCCCCTTCGAGAGGTTGTCGTCGGTTCTACCCAGGAAGCGCCAAACGAGCGGCTCGTCGCGTGCCGACAGGTCCACCAGTTCCGCCGGTGGATGGGCTATGACCGGGTTGGCCGGGTGTTTTTTCCAGGTCAACATGCCGTCATCGCTCGTGGCCAGACACTGCGTCCGGGTCTGCATGATCGGCGCATCCTGGACACCACAGAAGAATCCCGTGTAGACAATCGTGGGCACCCCGTCGTTGATTACCGCCGATCCACTGAAACATACCTCACGATCATAGACAATCGGAGGGGTGTTGGAGCGATCGAGCTGCTTCACCAGGTCACATTCGGAGAAAGCCTTGTATTGACCCGGGCTGAAAGGGGTCGGCCCAATAGCCACAGGGCGGTGTTCCCAGTGCACCAGATCAGGACTCGCGGTGTGGCCCCAACTGGCATTTCCGGATGATGATCCCATGTAGGGATCGTACTGGTAGAAGACGTGGTACTCGCCGTCATGATAAACGGTTCCATCCGGCCCACCTCCCCACAGCCCCAGCGGCGGCGAGAAATGGTAGATTGGACGGTGAGGATCGCGGGCTTTGTCGAAGTTCATGGATCGATGCTCTTGTTCTCGGTCTCGAGACGGTCGCGCCCATCGGTTAACCACTCCAGACTGCACGGAAAGACGAAGTCATCCAGCTACGGCCGCAAACCTGCACCAGCAGTGAAGTTTCGGGTTGTTTGAACGTGGCCATACTACAGTGATCTTTCGTCCCAAAGCAACAGCATAGGACCAACCTCGGTTATCTGCCAGATTTAGCTGGGTCAGTCGGGCCGCCGGCTGCGTTCCTTGCCGGATCAATCAGGAGCGAAACTATTGAGAGGGTTCAGGTTTCGGGTGTCAGTTCAAATCGAGCACTGACACCTCTTCACGAGCGAAGCGAGAAGACCCGGAACCCCTGTCTATCCTGAGCCATTCGACAAGTTCATGACGGGCTCTGCGGGAGGGCTCCGGAGGCTAGATTCTAGGTCAGCGGGGCCCCCGGCCGCGCTGACGCTTGCCGGATATATCAAGGGTAAAACTCACGTCAGCACTCTTCCCGCTCCTCACGGAGCGAGCCACAAGGCCCCGGTGTAGCTCTGCCCGTGAGGGCAGGGACGAACCGCCAGCCCGCTCCAGAGGCTAAGTTTCACATCAGTCGCGCCCCCGGCGCGCTGACCCTTGCCGGATCCAACAGGAGTGAAACTTCAGCTTGTGGCGCCGTTGGTGGTGGGTATTACTGAGGGTGAACCGGCATTGGCTGCGGCAGTCATAACCCATCTGAGCACTGGAGCTGAATATGCCCCAACATTAGTCTGGTTCCGAGTCGGCCATCCAACATTGGCGAGGCCCGTTTGCACGGGCTCTCCCCCAGGTCAGAATCCTGACATAACGGCCACCTCGGGCCGCAGCCAATGCCATAACCAAAATGTAATCAAAGAGGAAGCTACCATGGCATCGAAAAAGAGCAAGCGCAGGGGAAAAAAGAAGGTGCGGCCGATACAGGCCTTGCCGGTGATCCGGGCGAACAGCGCGGGGATTGATTTAGGAAGTGAGGAGCATTGGGTATGCGGCCCGGCCCGCGGGGATAACAAAGTCAATGTGCAGCAATTCGGCACGACGACACCACAGTTGAACGAGCTGGCCGACTGGCTGATCCATGAAGGGGTCGAATCGGTGGCGATGGAGAGCACGGGGGTATATTGGATCCCGTTATATGAGCTGTTGGAGTCGCGGGGCCTCGAAGTGGTGCTGGTCAATGCGAAGCAGTTGCATGGGGTCCCCGGACGCAAGACCGATATGATCGATTGTCAGTGGATTCAACTCTTGCACAGTTGCGGACTATTACGGGGCTCCTTCCGACCCGGGGAAAAGATCTGTGCGCTTCGTGCGTTGCAGCGCCAAATGGCTAATCTGGTGGAAGAACGTTCCAAGATGGTGCAGTGGATGCAGAAGGCACTCGACCAGATGAACGTGCAGGTACACCGGGCGGTCACCGACATTACCGGCAAGACCGGGATGGCCATCATCCGGGCCATCGTGGCCGGGCAGCGCAGTCCCAAAAAGCTGGCCACCCTGCGGGACAAACGCTGCCGAAAGAGCCAGGCCCAATTCGCCGAGCACCTCATCGGAAACTGGCGCAGGGAGCATCTTTTCAACCTGCGCGCTGCGCTCCAGTTGTATGACCAGCTCGAAGAGATGATTGCCCAGTATGAACAGCAGCTGATCGAGCAGATCGAGGCGCTGCAGCCGGCCAAGCGCCATAGCCTCAACGCGCCCCCGCATCCCAACCCGAACAAAGACAAGGCCATGGCGAAGCGGGGCGAGCAACCCATGCGCACGGCAATCTGGCGGCTCTACGGGGTAGATCTCACGCGCATTGACGGGATTAGCACCGGGGCCGCGCAGGTGGTATTGACCGAAGCGGGCTTGGATCTGAGCGCTTTCCCCGACGAGCATCACTTTGTCTCCTGGTTGCGTCTGAGTCCCAAAATGGCCTTTTCGGCCGGCAAGCCGCTGAGCAAAACGCGCAACGCAATGGCTGCCAGCCGAATGGCCGCCATCCTGCGCATGTGCGCGCTGACCCTGCGCCACTCCCCGACCGCGTTGGGTGCCTGTTATCGGCGCACCGCCCGGCGCAAGAGCGGCGCGGTGGCCGTCTTCGCCCTGGCTCGCAAACTCGCTGTGCTCATCTACCGCATGCTTCGTTACGGCCAAGACTATGTCGACGAAGGAGCCGAACGCTACGAGGATCGCTTCTGTCAACGAAGACTGTGCAGCCTTAAAATGAGCGCCCGATCGCTCGGCTTCACGCTGGTGCCCGAGGCCGAAGCGAACGCTGCATGACCATGTTTGCGCTTCGCAAAAACGTCACTCTATCGCCCGCCAGCCCGCTCTGGAGGCTAAGTTTCAGGTCAGCCAAGCCCCCGGCGCGCTGCGCTTGCCGGATCAAACAGGAGTGAAACTTCAGCTTGTGGCGCCGTTGGTGGTGGGTATTACTGAGGGTGAACCGGCATTGGCTGCGGCAGTCAAAACCCATGCGAACACTGGAGCTGAATATGCCCCAACATTAGTCTGGTTCCGAGTCGGTCATCAAACATTGGCGAGGTCCGTTTGCACAGGCGCTCCCCCAGGTCAGAATCCTGACATAACGGCCACCTCGGGCCGCAGCCAGTGCCATAACCAAAATGCAATCAAAGAGGAAGCTACCATGGCATCGAAAAAGAGCAAGCGCAGGGGAAAAAAGAAGGTGCGGCCGATACAGGCCTTGCCGGTGATCCGGGCGAACAGCGCGGGGATTGATTTAGGAAGTAGGGAGCATTGGGTATGCGGCCCGGCCCGCGGGGATAACAAAGTCAATGTGCAGCAATTCGGCACGACGACACCACAGTTGAACGAGCTGGCCGACTGGCTAGTGCATGAAGGGGTCGAATCGGTGGCGATGGAGAGCACGGGGGTATATTGGATCCCGTTATATGAGCTGTTGGAGTCGCGGGGCCTCGAAGTGGTGCTGGTCAATGCGAAGCAGTTGCATGGGGTCCCCGGACGCAAGACCGATATGATCGATTGTCAGTGGATTCAACTCTTGCACAGTTGCGGACTATTACGGGGCTCCTTCCGACCCGGGGAAAAGATCTGTGCGCTTCGTGCGTTGCAGCGCCAAATGGCTAATCTGGTGGAAGAACGTTCCAAGATGGTGCAGTGGATGCAGAAGGCACTCGACCAGATGAACGTGCAGGTACACCGGGCGGTCACCGACATTACCGGCAAGACCGGGATGGCCATCATCCGGGCCATCGTGGCCGGGCAGCGCAGTCCCAAAAAGCTGGCCACCCTGCGGGACAAACGCTGCCGAAAGAGCCAGGCCCAATTCGCCGAGCACCTCATCGGCAACTGGCGGCGCGAACACCTTTTCAACCTGCGTGGGGCGCTGCAGTTGTATGACCAGCTCGAAGAGATGATTGCCCAGTATGAACAGCAGCTCATCGAACAGATCGAGGCGCTGCAGCCGGCCCGGCGTCGTAGCCTCAAGCCGCCAGCGCATCCCAACCCGACCAAGGAAAGGGCCATGGGCAAGCGGGGCGAGCAACCGATGCGCACGGCGCTGTGGCGGCTCTACGGGGTAGATCTCACGCGTATCGACGCGATCAGCACCGGGACCGCGCAGGTGGCATTGACCGAAGTGGGCTTGGATCTGAGCGCTTTCCCCGACGAACATCACTTTGTCTCCTGGTTGCGTCTGAGTCCCAAAATGGCCTTCTCGGCGGGCAAGGTGCTCAAGAAAAGACCAAACAGCTTCGGCGCCATCCGGATGGCCGCCATCCTGCGCATGTGCGCGCTGACCCTGCGCCACTCCCCGAGCGCGCTGGGTGCCTGTTATCGGCGCACCGCCCGGCGCAAGAGCGGCGCGGTGGCCGTCTTCGCCCTGGCTCGCAAACTCGCTGTGCTCATCTACCGCATGCTTCGTTACGGCCAAGACTATGTCGACGAAGGAGCCGAACGCTACGAGGATCGCTTCTGTCAACGAAGACTGTGCAGCCTTAAAATGAGCGCCCGATCGCTCGGCTTCACGCTGGTGCCCGAGGCCGAAGCGAACGCTGCATGACCATGTTTGCGCTTCGCAAAAACGTCACTCTATCGCCCGCCAGCCCGCTCTGGAGGCTAAGTTTCAGGTCAGATCATCAAGCTCAGGGCCCTACTCCGCCGGCAGAAGAGCCGATTCCCGGCGCTCGATAACGCTACGCAACCACCACCAGGCCCACACGCCCACGAGCACGCTTGTGAAGGTTGTGGCGAACAGGATTCCAATATACCCCCATAACCAGTCGCCAAGCATCGCAAGCGGTAGATAGAGAACCACCATCCGGGCCATCGACAACGTCATCGAGGGCATAGGTTGTCCAAGTGCGTTGAATGCTGAACTGGCAACGTGCTGCAGACCCATGAATGCGATCGAAACCGGCACGATCTGTAAATAAAGGACGGCCGTCGCCACGACGATCGGATCCTGGTTGATCAAGGTCACAATTCCGTTCCCAAACACGAACATGAGCACGCAGCAGAAGGCACCCCATGCGATACAGAGGCGATTCACCATTTTGAGTGCCAGGCGTACGCGGTCGTATTGACCGGCGGCCCAATTCATCCCGATAAATGGGCCGATCGCTGAGCCTGAGGCCATCAATATCATCATCACGAAGGAGTCTGCGCGGGCCCCTACGCTGAATCCCGCCACCACCTCCGGGCCATGATCCGCGAGCAGGCGCGTTATCATCGCAGTGGCGAATGGGCCTACCGTGCTGGTCGCCATCGACGGTAAACCCACGTGCAGGATTGCACGCCAGGATTCCAGGATCCCGCTCAGCGACGGGCTCATGAGCCGTTCACGGACAATGATCACGTAGAAACCGATGACCATCGTGATGACGCGTCCGAGAACATAAGCTAACGCAGCCCCTTCTATTCCGAGCGCCGGTAGTCCCAGCCATCCAAAAATAAGAAAAGGAGCGAAAACCATCTGTATCAATGGCCCAAGGGCAATCAGGAGGCCGGGCACGACCGCGTGACCGGTGGCACGTAAAAGGCCGGCGTTCATAACTGAGGGGGCGAAGAAGGGTATTCCCAAGAACCAGATGTCCATGTACTGGTCGATAAACACCAGGATCTCGGGCGTTGCTCCCAGTATTTCGAAAACTCGCTGCGCGTAGAAAATCCCCAACAACCCAACGAGGCCGACGATCGTCCAGCCGAGCAGAATCGTATGCGTGCACAGCCGAACAACAGCCTTGCGGTCGCCTGCTCCCATGCGGCGCGCGATCACCGATGACGCGCCAATTCCAAGACCGTACCCGATGCTCATGACCAACATGGTTACCGGCATGGTGAAGGCAACGGCGGCGAGTTGCCGAGTGCCGAGCATGCCAAGGTAAATCGCCTCCACAAGGGAGGCGACGACCCAGGATGAATAACCAAACGACAGAGAGGCGCTCAGCTTGATAACGTGCCGAAGGACCGACCCCTCGGTGAAGGACCCGCGCCGCGAGAGGTCGGGTCTGGAAGGCGCTACCGGCTCTGTACTCAAAATTATACGGGTCTCCGAGGTAGTATCCTCTCTTCAGGAACCCGGCGCCCTACGATCCGCTCAATGCAGCAGGCGCTGGAGCCATTCGCAGATGCGCGTGTTCCGAGAGTCCCCTGCGCTGCGGGCTGATTCCACCTGGTACTAGCCCGACTTGACCAACTCAACCTCTAAAAAAGTTTTTTTCGGGGGTAAATGGGCTGTCGAGTCGCATAAACAGTGGGGGAAGGTTGGCAGAACAGCCTGTAGTGTAGACCTACCCTCTTCCCAGGCCTCGATATGTTTGTATAATTGGGGGCCATCATGTTTCTGAGGTGCAATCGTCGGCGCAAAGATGGCAAAGAGCATTGCTATTGGAACATCGTGGAGAATAAGCGTGTGGGTGGCGGTCGGGTGGTGCAGAGGCAGGTTCTCTACCTTGGAGAGATCAACGACAGCCAGCGCAGCGCTTGGCGCAAGAGTATCGAGATCTTTGCCGAGGGTAGTGCCCGGCCGGAGCAGGTGGCGCTGTTTCCCGAAGATCGGGCGCCGCCGCTCGAGGAGGAAAGCATCGTACGGATTCGGCTCAAAGATTTGAGGATAGAGCGGCCCCGGCAATGGGGAGCGTGCTGGTTGTCCTGCGTGCTTTATGAACAATTGGGGTTGGGTGAGTTCTGGCGCGAGCGAGTGAGGCCTTCCCGGCAAGGCAGGCGGTGGGCCCATGTGTTGCAAACCCTGGTGGCCTATCGACTGATCGATCCAGGAAGCGAGTGGCGGCTGCACCGCCAATGGTATGAGCAATCAGCCATGGCCGATCTTCTGGGCGAAGACTTCGCCTTGGCCGAGAAGAACACCCTGTATCGCTGCCACGATCGATTGCTGGAGCACAAAAAGGCCTTGTTCGCCCACCTGACCAACCGCTGGAGCGATCTGTTCAACACCCGTTACGAGGTACTGCTATACGATCTGACGAGCACCTATTTCGAGTGTGATCCGAACCAGGAACCAGCGGCTTCGAGCCGAATCCGCAAGTTCGGCTACAGCCGAGACAAACGTTGGGATTGTCTGCAGGTGGTGATCGCCCTGGTAGTCACCCCGGAGGGCTTTCCGATTGCCTATGAAGTGCTTCCCGGTAACACCCTGGATCAAACCACCTTGGGCGATTTTCTTGCTCGCATCGAAAAGGCCTACGGCAAGGCCCGGCGCATCTGGGTCATGGATCGGGGAATACCTACCGAGGAGGTTTTGGCCCAGATGCGTGCAAGCGACCCGCCGATCGACTATCTGGTGGGTACGCCGCGCTCGTGGCTGGACAAGTTCGAGCAATCGTTGCTGCAAAAGCAGTGGCAGAATCTGCGTGCAGGTATCGACGTAAAACTCATCAGGGAGGGGGGTGAAACTTATGTTTTGGCCCGTAGCAAGGAGCGTCTGCACAAAGAAAAGGGTATGCGTCTGCGCGGTTTGCGCCGATTGCTTGAGAGGCTCAAGAAGCTCCGCGATAGCAAGCGGCGTTACCAGCGCGATACCATCCTCATTAAACTGGGCGAAGCCAAGAAGGAAGCCGGCCCGCGGATCTGGCGTTTACTCGACATTGCCGTAGCCCCCAAGGATGGCCCCGCCAATGGCTCGCCGGTGAGCTTCCGGTTGAACTGGAAGAACTACCCGTCAGGCCTATCGCCGGGAAGGCCGCTACCTGTTGCGCAGCACCCTCAGTGCCGACAATCCGCACCGCCTCTGGCACCTCTACATCCAACTCACTGAGATCGAGCAAGTTTTCAAGGAAATGAAAAATGACCTCTCCATCCGGCCCATCCATCACCAAAGGGACGATCGCATCGAGGCCCATATTTTTATCAGCTTCCTGGCTTACTGCCTATGGGTCACTCTGAAGCGTCGCTTGCGCGATCTGGCCCCTGGTCTTACTGCCGCCGAGGTGCTTTCGAAAATGGCGGCGATGCAAATGCTCGATGTAAAGCTACCCACCACCGACGGGCGCACCGTGGTGCTCACCCGTTACACCGAGCCCAGTAAGGATCAAAAGCTATTGCTCAACCAGCTAAAGCTTGAACTTCCTGCACAACCGCCACCAAAAATCGAATCGAAAACTAGCGAGATGTAGTGGAGACCTTTGGTCGTTTATCAACGACTTAGGTCAAAAATGACGCCCAGTTGAGAAAGAGGGGCTAGCCTCAAAATAAGCGAAGCGGCATTTTGGGGCTGAAAACAGACCCGAAAAAGCTTGAATAATAAACGTAAGTTCCACTATGTCAATTGGTTACAAAATCCATCAAGACCGACATAAGGGACGCTTCCAGAGTGAAAGCTAAGAAACGACGCCACAGAGGCAATAGAAACGTTAAGACGCATTAATTAGTCTGGCAAAAAATAGCCTGCTAAGCACTGGAGAATTCAACCCACTCTAACCCGTAAGGAGGCATGATGTGCATACAAATAATGAGGCCTTGGCAGGTGACGTTCGTATTGGTGGTAGTACTGCTCTCCGGTTGCCGTCCCGGACTCGACAGCAGGACGATCGGGCAGTTCCGCGAGAACCCACGGGCGGTGGCTGACTTCGAGGTTGCAAACGGAAAGGTGGGCGCGTTCGTATTGCCAGCGCTTATAGCCGATGCCAGCCAGTATCTGGGCCTGTCGTACGCGGACGTCGAGCGAGCATTCGCCGCCGATTACTCCGAAGCGCAGATTGAAGACGGCCAGACGGTATCAATCTCGGAGGGTTGGAACCTACTGAGCGCAAAACAGGATATAGGCTCTGCAGATATCAACGTCTTCGACGAAATCGAGTTTCGCAACACCAGCAGCGTGCGTGCGGTGCTCGTGATCGAAGGCATGGACGTTGACGGCAGTTCTCTCGGTTTCTCTTACATACGTTTGGAGCCTGGCAGCACGTACCGGCCTGGCCTCAAAAGTGTGGGTCGGCTTTTAACCGCTGGGAGACTCGCCGCAGGAGGTATTGGCGTGATCGTTGTGACCATCGTTCTCAAGGTCGATGAAGCGGTTGCTGGTGCGGGAATCACGACCTGTCGGGTAGCACGCCCTACGATGGCAAAGAATTACTGTATGGGTAAGTGCGCATCGGGCGCATGCACAGCGAGCGACCACCTTTATCGGGTACGGCCCTTACGGTGTGTTGGGCAAACAGCCGAACACCTGCGCATGCCAGTAGCTGAGTGGGCGGGCCTGAGGAGTAAATGAGCGGAATCCGCAATCGAAGAAGGAATGAATCGATTATCGCAACCTTCGTGCAGCGCGACGACGACCTGGCCTATGCACCGAACGCAATACGCGCCTGACGCTGCATTCCTGTCGGTAATCGGCAACGTTTCAACGGAAACACTATTCGGAGGGGGTGGTCCGTGTCGCGCAAAGACCGCTTGCGATTCATCGCGATTCAAATTACCGCGCAGTCGACCGGCTTTGGGCGGACCGGCTTTGGGCGGATTTGTTCCGACCCGCGCAGTCGATCCCGGTTCGAAGTCTTTAATAGGCTGGTAAAAAATAGATTGACATCCGAACCTTGGTCGCATTTACGAAGGGCAAAGGTAATGGGTGGAGGGCCGTCGATCTACCACTGTATCTCGCGCATTGTGGGCGGAAAGGTTCCGTAGCGTGCTGATTGAAGGCAGGCCCTTGGTGCTGCAGACGGTGGCGGCCTATATCGACCTCAATCCGGTGCGCGCTCATCTCTGCCGGGATCCCAAGGATTATCGTTTCTGTGGGTATGCGGAAGCGATAGGGGGTTCAGGAAGGGCACGCCGCGGCATTGAACGACACCCCTAAAAAGCCTACTCCCCGCAGCAAGCTACGGGGAATCTACGGCTTTTTACCCTTCGGGACCGGGTGTCGTCCTACGAGGTGTTTTTTTAAAACCCTGCAGCAAGCTACAGGGAATGATCAAGTTCAGATGCTCAGTTTTGGATCGGACTGGGAAACGGCCCGAAGGAGCTATCGAATGACCATTTTCGGGAAGGGAAGTGTACCCCGACATAGTGGCCAGCCGTATATTGACGCGGAAAAGGCGAAGGCGATCCTGGAGGGAGGAGGGAAGCTCTCGTTGCCCGAACTTTTACGTTGCCGCGTACGTTATTTCAGCGACGGGGCTGCGCTGGGATCCAGTGAGTTCGTGCAGGAACAGTTCGAAGCCTTCCGTCAGTACCTGAGCAAACACCGGAAGTCGGGTCCGCGTCGGATGCGGGGAGGAAACTGGGGTGGACTGAGGGTGCTGCGGGATCTGCAGAAGGCCGCAATTACCTAGCGAGTATTCGGCGAAGCCTGCCATTGTCGAGGGAACGTTTGACCTGAGGGTCGATGTCTCCTGGCGCGGCTGGGGGAATTCCATCTTCCCTCGCAGATTGCCAGGATCGTTCCCTCTGTCGAAACCACCAGAGCGGTTCGTCGCTTTCGGATAGGGTTAGAGGGGTTCCTTGATCTTCCATCGCTCTTCGGCCAATGCTCTCAAGGGTACGTCGTTCGGGTTCCTGATGATCCAATATCGGGATGCCGGGTGAAAGTCGGGACTTTCTCCTAACGGGTGTCCATCCGAAGCCAGTTCACCGAGCAGTTGACGCCGAACGGGTGAGCTCTTGGCGACTAGCTCGGGATCCTGGCGGATGAAATCAGTAGGACGGAGCCAACGGTAGTGGTACCCCGCGTGCATTACGATTCGGGTCTTGTCCGATCGGTTTGGGCCGACACAGTGCCACGTTACAGTGCGCCAGAGCACGGCAGCTCCATGACGGAGCTTGAGTTCGACCGCATCCGAAAGATCGACCTTGCGGTCGGAATCCCTAAGTTCGTCCGGACTGCGCAGGTGGCTGCCCGGTACCAACCAGAGGTTGCCGGAATTGGATTTGCTGAGATCGAGGAAAGCTTCGTGTTGAGACAGCGCATTACGGATCGCAAAGGGATCATTCTCTGTAGAACCAATCTATGTCGGCTATGGTGGCTTTCAGGCTCATCCTGCTGGGTCAGAGCCTTCCAGTCAGATTCAAAGAATTTTCCCTCGGGGAGGGGAGTTGCTTTTCATGTGTTCCAAACGGGGTACTGAAAAACTCTGATGACTGCGAGAAGGATCTCGGATAGGCTCGGGAAAGACGATTGACAAGGCGTGAGGAGATCGGGAAGTGTCTCAGGCGATCCATTGAGACATGGGCGGGAATTACTCAATTGAGAATCTGACCCCACTGGCTCGCGAGCTTTCCCCGCGACCGCTGAACAATACGCCCTCTTGAACGAGGGCCGGGAGCGAGGGCTGATCGAACTGGCGGCGGTCGTCCTTCCGGAGCGCCCGTTAGGGGACAATAATCACATGGGATGGCCGGTCGGCGCGATGACAGGCGATACCCTTGTCGTCATCCACCGCAGGATGCCGGGCCACGATGCACGGGGAGCCGGGGCCCGCAGATGCGGATTCAACATTCTCCATGGCGATTCGTTCCGTCGATCAAGGACGAACCTGGAGCGAATCTTACGATCTGCGCCGTGCGATGAACCCGGAAAACCGAGACCGGGGAGGAATCATTCCGCTGTCGCATCGCCATGCCTGGGGGCCGCTGAACCACAGCCGACAAGGTTATAAACTCCATCTCAACGCCATCGGCACGGCGCGGGATGGGGCCGTGATTTTGCTTTGTAACTACGGTGTATTTCGCTCGGAGGATCAGGGCCTGAGCTGGATGCATTTCGCCGATCCGTTTCGCGAGGATACGACGGAGGGAGACATTGTCTATCTGGGTCCCCGAGTCGTAGATCATCCGGAGGCGGGTTTGCTTGCTGTTGGAAACACGGTAGGCTACGGCCCAAGAGAAGGGATGCCAAACCCTGTCCATGCGCCGGTGGACTACCATCACAAGCTGGTCATACTGAATTCCCGCGACGGGGGTGGATCGTGGCAGAAGACCGAGCACGAGCTTCCGGAGTGGGCGGTTCAGTTCGAGACCGCCGCCCTGCTACACGACGGCCAGCTTTTCCTCATCGGAAGGGATGAGCGTACGAATTGCGAACATCTGCAGATGCGGCTGCGGGAGACCGCTGGCCCGGTCGAAGTGAAGCGCACGAACATGAGGGACCCGAGAAAGATCGATACCGCGGATATCGACTTCAACCCCGTGACCCGGCGAATTGAAGTGGTGCGTGCTGCCAGGGACAAATTGAGGGTGGATTTGTGGAGCATCGATCCCGCGCAATGGGACTCGGCCGACTGGCGATTTGAGGGCACGCTGTTCTCTCGTCTCGGCGTCTACTGGGTACTCCTCCGTGGCCAATCGCTGGCCGCGCAGCAGGCTGGGGGGAACGTGGATGGCTTCCATCCCGCAGGCGCAATAATCGATGCAAAGAGAGGGCTACAGCACATATTCGTCTACATCGGTCACTCCAAAGGTCCGGCGGGGACGTTTCGCCTAACCCGCACCCTGGACACTCCGAAGCTGCGGGAGTTTTTGAATCAGGAGGCAAAGGAAGGACAAAAAGAAGCATTATGAGGACGACACCGGAACAATAATCGTGGACTGTGCTGTGCACTTACAACAGGCGTTGGGTCCTGGTTTGTTGGAAACGGTCTATGAAGTGACTTTTGGCCGACGATTGAAGAAGCAAGGTCTCAGCGTGAGAAGGCAAGTCTGCGTTCCGATAAGATTCGAAGGTGAGAGTTTTGACGAAGGGTTCCGGGCGGATTGATCGTCGAAGACAAAGTCATCATAGAGTTGAAATCGGTCGAGAAGCTCAATCCGGCGCACAAGAAGCAATTGCTCACCGATCTCAAACTGACTGGAATGAAACTGGGATATCTGCTGAACTTCGGCGAAGAGCTGATGAAGGCTTAAGTAATTGGATACTAATTAATTACAACAAAACTAAACCAACCCGGACAATGACAGCAGCAACTTTTCATCCTGACTGGATATTGCGGAAAATCGGGAAGGCTCCAGCCATTGCTTGACGAAGCAAATGGACTACGGATAGCGTAAATAGAGCCTGTTCGAACAGGCTCGAAATAGTAACCAATTGCAGTATGAGTGATAATTCCATTTCCGAGAACCTGAGTACATTGGCTTTGCAGATCCTCAACGCCGACGGGGAACAACTGGCCCTCCTCGAGAAGGGGCGGGGGAAGGGAATCATCGAGCTCGATCCGGTGACCCTGCCCGAAAATCCCCTCGGCGATAACAATCACATAGGCTGGCCGGTGGCGACGAAGGTGAACGATGCCCTCGTCGTTATACATCGCCGCATTCCCGGCCACAATCCGTGGGGCGCGGGTGATGGGGACGAGAATTCTACGTTCTCTATCGCCAGGATCTCGCGCGACGACGGGGCCACCTGGACGGAGCCGCTCGATATGCGTGAAGCCATGGAGCCCTCCTGCAAGAATCGGGGAGGCGTTCTGCCCTTGTCGCACCGTTACAAGTTCGGGCCCGTCAACGAAAGCAAGGAAGGCTACAAACTTCACCTCAATGCTATCGGCACCTCGGGGCAGGGTACGGTCGTGCTGCTCTGCAATTACGGACTCTTCCGCTCCGCGGACCAGGGTAGGAGCTGGACGCACCTTCATGAGCAGTTTCGCGAGGATAGGGCGGAGGGGGAAATCGTTTATCTGGGCCCGCGGATCGTGGAGCACCCCGATTCAGGCCTCTATGCCTTTGGCCACACAGTAGGCTACGGTCGTAAGCGGCGGCACCCGAATCCGGTGGAAGGACCAGACGATCAGAGGCATCACAACTTCGTCATCCTCAATTCACAAGACGACGGCAGGACCTGGAAGAAGGATATCCATGAGCTTCCTCGTTGGGCGGGGCAACACGAACCCGCGGCGGTCTATCACGAGGGTGACATATTTGTCTTATCGAGAGAAGGGATATCGAGTACCTCGTACCTGCAGATTCGGGTTTCTGGCGGCAAGCCGGTCGACATCCGCCGGGCGAACATGCGCCACACACGCACCTTGGATACGCCGGATATCGATTATAATCCCGTGACCAAAAGATTTGAAATGGTGCGGTCCGATCGAGAAAACCTCCAGGTGGACCTCTGGAGCATCGATCCCGAAGAATGGGAATCAGCCGAATGGCGCTTCGAGGGCGTGCTTTTTGCCAGGCGCCAATCCGAGAAAGGCAAGGAATTCTACAAAGTCTCGGATGGATTCCACCCGGCCGGGGGTGTGATGGACGCGAACCGAGGGGTCCAACATGTCTTTATATATGTGGGCCATCCCAACGGGCCCGCCGGAACGTTTCGGCTCACCCGCACCCTCGACACTCCGAAGCTGAGCGAATTTCTGGCCTCCTCCTGAATCTTCTCTGCATTGCGCAGAATGGTCGAGCTAACGGACGTTCACCGGCGGCTCGTGATCATGTGAACATTTCCTTAAGGATACTGAGGACCTGTGCAAACGTCGGTGGCGAAAGGCGTCCAAGATGGCGTACGAGACGTTCGCGGTCCACGGTTCGCAGTTGGCCGACGACGACTTCCCCGCTTCTCCGGGCGAAGCGGCAGGGAACGCGAAACGGATAGTTCCGCCCGCCACTCGTGAGGGGCGCCACGATCACATTGTGAAGGTAGCTGTTGAGCTCATCCAGCGACACCACTACATACGGCCGGGTTTTGCGAATCTCGCTCCCCCGTGTCGGATCCAAAGCTACGAGAAACACCTCGCCTCGCCTGGGTGGCATTTTGGCTACCATTCCCACTTTGTCTCATCGAAATGTGTCGGTGTTGGTGGGTCCAGAAGTTGGTCCCTCCCTTCGGAATGCAGTTCTTTGGCTGCCTCCGCCCATCCCGCCCGAGGAGCCGGATGCGCCGCGATGACAATTTCGTTGCCGCGCAGTTCCAGCTCCACTTCTTCGGTCAGGCCGGCCTGCTGGATCAGCGGCTTCGGAAGGCGAACTCCACGGGAGTTCAAAGCTGATGGAACAGGAATTCAAGGAGGACAGACTCGGGATACTGGTAAATTCCGCGAGAATGCTTTTCCACATGTCGAGGAACGCACCCCATTTCCCATTTCGCAAAACTGGGTATAATCTTAGTTTGTAGGTGAGATGCTCTTTCCCGCCTTCATCGAGGTAGCGATATGCGAGTATGTTGGTCCCATCCAAATTCTCATAGATCAGCATTGATTCCTTAACCGAGCTTCTATATAGATAATTCATGAAATCTACGTATTCAGTGACCGAAGCCCAAAGCAGGCTGCCCCGCATTCTCAGGGACGCGGAAAAGGGAGGCCCGGTGGCGATCACCCGACGGAACGAGACGATCGCGTTCATCGTATCGCGGGAGCGTATGGAATCGATCGTCGAAACCCTGCGATTTCTCGCTCAGCCGGAAGCGATGAGTGCGATTGAAGCCTATGAAAAGGGTGCCATACCGATGCACGATTCCGATGCCCTCCGAGACCGATGAAAGTCCGGGTTTCCGAACAAATCCTCACGTTCATTCAGAATCAGGCGCCCGAACCGAGAGGACTGATACGCCGGGCGATTCGAGAACTGGCGAATGAAGAAGGCGATATACTTCCTTTGGAGGATCGGTTGAGCGGATATTTCCGCTTACGCGCGGGCCGCTTTCGAATCATCTTCAGGTATTCCCTTAACGGCATCGACTGCATCTACATCGAAGACCGAAGCATCGTCTACGAAGTGTTCGAAAGCCGCCTTCGCGATCGCCTCTCAAGGTGATGAAGACTATCGGGGGAAATCGTCCTCGGATTTCAAAAATCGATCGACCTCGGCCCTTCGCGGCAAAGCGGCCATTGCGCCGGTCTGCGTGGCGCTGATAGCGCTTACCGCGTTGGCAAAACGCACAATGTGGTGTAGGTCAGGCTGGCCGAGAGTATCCGGCGCCTCAGCGGATTCCAGCAGCCCTGCGATCAAACCGGCGCAAAAGGCATCGCCGCAACCCGTGGTATCGACGGCGTCGACCACGAAAGCCGCCACGTGACCCTGGGCGCGGCCGTTGTTGAAATAAGTCCCCTCCGATCCCAGCGTAATCAGACAAAGTTTCGTCCCCTGCTGGAGCACCCAGCGGCTTCCCGCGGCCAGGTCCCCGGTTCCGGCCAGCAGCTCGATTTCAGTCTTGTTAAGTTTGCATACGTCGACGCCTCGCAACCCTTGCAAGATTCCCTCTCGAGCTGCCCCTAAGTCGGGCCATAGAACCGGCCGCAGGTTGGCATCGTAGACTACCAGCACATGTCCCTCGTTGGCCCAGCGGACGGCTTGGAGGACGGCCTCGCGGCTCTCTCCGCTGAGCGTAACCGAACCGTAGATGAATGCCCTGGACGAGGCGATATAGGCGCGATCCAGTTTTTCCACTTCGAGTCTCGAGTCGGCGCCTCGATAGATCGTGAAATCCTGTTCCAAAGGGCTGGCCGAGGCCACCAGCGCGATCATCGTGGGAGCTTCGGAAAGCTTTTGAAGGTGAGTAACGTCGACGCCTTCACCCTCCATCAGATCAAACAACCGCTCACCGAAGGGAT
The DNA here is from genome assembly GCA_963665345.2 of Opitutales bacterium. Taxonomy (GTDB): domain Bacteria; phylum Verrucomicrobiota; class Verrucomicrobiia; order Opitutales; family CAXXNP01. Next base: position 534,605 of record OY762281.2, on the reverse strand, counting down.
CGTTTCCCACGGCTCCGATGAATCCGACATCGACTCCCAGGCGGGCGAGCGCTACGGCCACATTGGCGGGCGCGCCACCGGGCGCCGGGATAAAACTCGTGGCTTCCTTAAGGGCCACGCCGATGGGGCGTCCGAATAGATCGATTAATGCTTCTCCGAATGAGACGACGTCAGGCATGTGTACTGGGCAACGGTCGGTGAATCTGACGAGCGCGTCCCTTCCTCTTAATGGACCCGGCTGAAAATTTTCTTGGCGAGGAAGATCCGCGGCGCCAAAGGATTGGCGCCCTCCAAATCCGAGGCGTCAACCGAGAAATGGAGGGCGGCAATCCCTTGCCGCCGCAACGTCCTGGCGAAGATCTTCGGTTCATTCTGTACCATAGTTGTTGGCCATCCTGTATCGATGGGCAACTCCTACTCGGCCGCCACCGTGCGCGCTGGAAAATGCTCCTCTCCCATGTGCCATGTCATGAGGCCACAAAGCTGCCGGCGGATGGGATCCGTCTGGCGTTTCGCGAATTCGGCCGAGAGCTCATTTCGGTCCTGCCATTGCTTCATCCAGGCGTGCTTGTAACAGATCATGATGAGAGCCCGGTCGCGATCACTGCGGTTGGGAGTATTCGTGTGCTGGATTTCGGTGTTGTTGATCAAACAGGAACCCGCCCGACCGGTCATTGCCAACTGGCCTGGGATGGCCGTGGGCTGCCTCGTTTCGCGATCGTTATAATTGTCTGGGCAGACGCCTTCCGCCTTGTGGCTGCCCGGCAAGAGGGTGAAGGGGCCCATATTCTCCGTCACATCCCGGATGAAATAGGTGCACCGGATCCAGAAATTCTGGCGCGGATAGGGCACATTGACCATCCATTTGAAATCGTTGTGCCACCCGATATGTGCCGGTGTATATGCGTATTTGTAGTCAAGCTGACCCCCGTCGGAAAGTTCGATATCGGCGCCGATAACCGCGCGAGCTACCCGAAATGTGGGCCGCCAGTCCATCAAGTCTTCAAATTCGGGACCGCGCTCAACGGCCCGTTTCAGCCGCTGGATTCGTACGCCTTCTTCACGGGGATGCGCCTCCAACTGCCGGTAGTAAGCTTCCTGAAGCCGTCCGAGCTGCTCGGAAGGGAGCGCATTCTCCATCAAAACGTAGCCGTCTCTCTCCATCAATTGGAGAATTTCATCCAGGGGAGTTTCTGGCCTAACTCGATTGATCGTCGTCACGGCTTCGTCCGATTTCGAATGGCTGCAGACCACCAATCCTGAGGCAAAATGTCCAGTTTGAACTTGATCATTCCCTGCAGCTTTGTGCGAAATTCAGAGACATGATTGAGATCGGTGCCACCTGGGTGATCCGCGGTGAGCCCGCCACGGGCGAACTGAAGGCGGTATGGCGTGCGCCAGGGATCGGTGACCGCAGCTATATTCATCGAGGAATGAGACTGACCTTTGCCGATGTCGACGCACGCGGCATTTGTGGCAACCGCTTACCGATCCCGGGGGACGGTGGATCTCTTTCACCTCAGCGCGCCAAAGCCGCTCCGACGTATTCGTGGTCGACCTCTCCTCCTAATGAACCTCGCCGATTGCCGGGCCGTCCCGCTCCTCACGGAGCGAGCTACGTGTAGCCCTCTGCGTGAGCGGAGGGACCGGATCTCGGGTTCATTGCCAGCCATAGTTGACGGCCACGGGCCTCGATGCGGAACCTCTAAATGAACCTGACCCGATTTTCCCCTCCTAATCGTAATCTTTATCGTAATTCTACTCCCGGCCTCGGGGGCCCTCGGCCCTCCAGTTTGCACGGTCGAAAGGTTCATGATTCAGCCATAGATGATGGTCCCAGGCCTCAATGCGGAACCTCCTGACAGTTTTCTCGCCGAGGAAGGTCCGCGGCGCCAAAGGATTGGCGCCCTCCAAATCCGAGCCGTCATCCGAGAAATGGAGGGCGGCAATCCCTTGCCGCCGCAACGCCCTGGCGAGAAACTTAGGCTCATATTGCCAGCCATAGTTGACGGCCAAAGGCCTCGACAAAGCCCCTCCTAATAGGAATGGATTGGGCCACGAAAATCGCCTGGGGCAGCGAAGCCGCAACCCAAATAGATCAGGAATCCACCTTCACATGGAATACGGGACACGAACATCGAATCCCGACTTGTCGGGAAACATTGAAGTGAACGTTGAACGAGAAAAGAAGATTTGGAAATGCCTGGGTTTCATTCTTGAGAAGTCTTACTGACTTTTTCCTCCGCGGTCTCCGCGGTTAATATAATCCCAAGTTCGATTGAGACCTACACCACCGACTCTGAGATCAAACCTGGAAGAAATAAACCGCAGAGGCCGCCGAGAGCGCTTGGAACGAGAAGGGGTCGGCTATGCGCGCTCGATACCTGTCAGATCGAAAGGATTGGACCAAGCCTTGTCGCCATTGGGCCCCACGATTTCGAAGCGGACCCAACGGGCATTGGGACGCAGGCCGAAGACTGCCTTCTCAAACGTATTTCCCCCCTCTCGATATTCCGTGCCCACCTGATTACAGACCGCCGCAATCCTTTGCGCCTCCGAGCAGCTCACGGTTGCTTCGACGACCTGATTTTTATCCCCGGCTTTGTCCACGCGCCGCAGTTCGATGTCATGAATCTTGGGCCCGGTAGTGGAGTAGCCGGCCCCCTGCTCCAATGCGTCGCATACCGCTTCGATACTACGCTCCTTGACTCTGACCATGGACCATGCCTGGTAGGTGTCCCTGTCCTCGGTGTCGTAGGAGTGGGCATCGTCATTGCTCAAGGCCGGGTAGAGCCGGTTTTCCAACTCCATCCAGTCGTCCCAGTGCACCGATGACTCGCCTCGGCCGTGGGTGCGGCAGATAGTGTTGAACACCTCGATGCCGGCCAGGCCCTGCAATGGCAGTGTATCGCGTATAATCTTGACCGAGCTCCAATGGGGATGCGCCAGCCAGGCTGATCCGCCCTGTTCGTTGACGCTGTCGATCACCTCCTGCGGCGCCATTTTGGCCGAGTCCATGTCCTGGTCGATATTCAGGCAGAGGAAGTGGTGCATCTGGCCGCCGAAGGGGTTATGGGGATGCAGCTCAGCACCCTGAATCAACACGAAATCGTCGGGTTCACTGACGGTGTCGATGCGCGTGATGGTGCGGTGATCGGACAGACAAAGAAAATCGTAGTCCTGCGCGACGTAGCCATCGAGACGCTCCTGCGGAGACGGCTTGCCATCGGAATTGGTCGTGTGGCAGTGCAGATTGCCCTTGAGCCACATGTAGCTGTCGTCTGTCTGAAGAGCGAAGGGATTTACCATGGAGTTGGATGGAGAATCAGTTGGCATATTGCTATCCTGAAAGCGAGTTGTGGGGACTGTCGCACTCCAATTATGATCCTTGGAATGAGTGTCGTGTATCGTAGATTCTACTACCCCGTCAATTTATTGAGAAGAACTCACCCGTTCCAAGATCGACGAATTGACGCGACCCGGTAGTGCCCTCGAAGTAGAATATCCACGAGCTGCGCCCGAAGCTGAAGAGGTTCGGATACGTGGTTGCGCTGGTGAACAGCCAACTTCCGGCCCCGAGATCAAAGAGAAAAACACTCTCGGGAGTGCTGGTCTCGGATACGAACATCCAGACATGCTCAGCGTGGAAAATCCAAGGAAAAAAATTGATGTTGAACGAACCAAACCACTCGGAAAACCACCATCCCTCGCCCAATTCCGAGGCGTTCTGAAAGGGTGCCGGCGCCCCCGGCGCAGCTTGTTCCTCTTCTACCGTGATCGTAAAGACATCGCTGTCAGTGCAGCCTAAATCGTTACAGATACGAAGCCAATAGGTGGTCGTCTCGAATATTTGCCCGGGGAGGAATTGTACATTGCTACCGATGTTGAGTAGCGATCCATCAGGCATCGGATTCGAAATATCAGGGTGCTGCCCGATGTAGGCCGTGGCCGAGCGCAACCTCTCCTCTGAATTAGGAATCCGCTGGGCAATGGATTCACCCGGCTCGATCGTCTGATCCATGGGTTGGCCATGCCACACCGGCGCCGCGCTTGGGGGCTCATCCAATTGGGCGTAGGCAGTCACGCCGGTTGCAGCATGCACGAGCAGGGCGGCGGCGGCAAAGCGAATAGGAATAGAAAATCGGTCAGTCATGCGGCAACGGCGAGTTTTCTTAACTAGACCCTGTTCGAAAAGGGGTCTGGAAGGATGCTTTTGGATGTTTTGCTTACTTGATAAAGGTTAGACTCGAGGCTCCGGGTTGTCAGCACCACAGGGAGTGGGTTCGCAGCGATCATGCACTGGGTTTGCAGCGTAATGGCCCGCTTTTTCATGGTCTCTGAAGACAGTCATCCCGTGATTTTCTTCTTTTCTCTGAGGTATTTAACCGGTCGGATTCAGGCCGCCTCGGCTTGTTGGTTGTTTCGTCGTTTCTTCATCAGGATGATACGGCAACAGTTGTAGGCCAGTCCCTTCTCCAGCAGTTCATCGCTGACCGGACCGATGCCTCGTCGACCCAGTTCCCCAAACCCGAATCCTGCTTTGATCGTGAACATCATCGACTCCACCGCCGAGCGATCGCGACGGGCGTGCCGATACAGCGCGCTTTCCCAATCATCCGGATCGGTCAACTTGCGGCCCTTGGCCCCACTTATACTAACGGCCTTCACCCCCATCGCCAGGAGCTCATTACGTCCCTTTGCCGAAGCATATCCATCATCGCTGCTGACCAGTTCAGCCACCACGCCGGTGCGAGTGATCGAATCGCTGATCGACTCCACCAACTGGGCAGAGTCTGCCGGATTGCCGGGCTCAACTATCAAGCTGGTGATAAATCCATTTTCACTGCGAACCAGCTGAGGCTTGTAACCGATTACCGCTTCGCGACTGCCTTTCTTGATGTAAGCCGCCGATCCGTCCGAGAGGCTCAGCACCTTCTGCGTGGAGGGAAGCTTCTTATCGTCAAACACCCGATCATGGGCGTAGCCAATAACCCGCTTGGCGTCGGCCACATCACGGCTGATCTGGCTCAATAAACGCTTCAGAAGCTCCCGCCGACTAGGAGGCAGGGCTTGCATCGACAGACCCTCTTCAAGATAGCTCAGTTGCGATCCTAATGCCTCGGCCGCCTTGCCGCCCCGCTTGAGCAACTGCCGGTAATGTTTCTTCAGCTTGCCCTTCGAGTTCGCTTTGCCGGCTACCAGACAGATCCGAAACTCCAGCTTGTCCATCTGCTGCAGCCAACCAGGCACCCATCCCGGACGAAAATCCTCCAGCCCGAAAACATGTAACTTCTGCCCATAACGATAGGCCCGGTTCAACACCCCAGTGAGAACCTTCGCATCGGTCGGCCAGCTGCTGTTTGCTTTCACCGCGGTGCTGTCGATCGTCAGCTTCCCGAAATCGTCCCATTGCTCCTGGAGGATATAGCCGATCTGTTGGTCAAAGATCAACTCGCGGGTCGCATGGCTGACAAGGTTCACGTTCTCCAGAATCGTCGTCACCGCCGGTATCTTCAGGCCCCGTGCCTGCACAAATCCATACAAGCTCATCGACTCGAGCAGAAACCGCCGCGCCGCTTTCGTAGTCAACGAACCGAGAAAACCACGAATCATCAAGAACACATATACCGCATAAGCAGGCATCCGTGGACGGCCTGTCCCAAGATTCAATTCGCCAGCCAAAATATCCGCCTCCTCGATATTCAGCTCCGCAAAATCCGCCGTAGCGCTGGCAAAGAACCTGCCATCTTCCTGTCGCAGTTTCTTCTTCTCACGCGCATGGACATCCAGATCCTTCTCGATCGCATCGATGATTTGCGGCGCGAACTTGGACAACTCGTCGACTTCATCGAGAAAATCACGGAAATCGGTGTCTGGAATCGGCAAAATCAGGTTGCCTACGCGATTGATATCGGCTATCTTCCGTTCTGTCGCACATGCTGCCATGTTCTTCTCCTTGTGAGGTTTTAAGATACTGAACACTAGCATGTTGCGACATTTTTATCAAGCCATGAAATGGCCTTTCCTCAGATTTTCTTTGCGCTTCTTTGTGCCTTTTCGCGGAGATCAATGGCTTTTCGGATAAGGTCTAACTAGACCCTGTTCGAAAAGGGTAAATGCCCTCTGTTGTGAGCGCTTCGGGGGCATATGCAAGGCGGATCGGCTCGGAATAACCTCTAAATTTGGAGAGCCACCTGTCAACATGCGACTGCTCTCGGGCATGGTACAGAGATTTGGTACTGGTCGGAAACCATGCGAAAGGAATCCCGTTCCGACGCTCCGATCAGTCGCGGGTAGCTACCTGCCTCAGGCTCAAGTTTCGGGCGGCGCGGTTTCATTACTTGGCGGGTCCTCGCCTACCTTCGCGGGTTTGTTTCGGCCTGGTATGGCCGGTTCGAATAGAGAAAGTTCCGCCTGTTCTGTTTCTTGCTCAGGCCAACCTTCCAATGCCTCTTGGAGGATGATTTGCGGGTCATCGTCGGGCGAAAACGGTGGGAACGTCACAGCGCCAAGTCCGAGAAGCTTCCGGTTCCCGGGCGGAACCGAACCGGTCGTCCGGACGAACACGGGGCGGCCAGGTTTGCGCTTGAGTTCTTCTTCCGCCCCGGCCCACGTGCCGCCTTTCCTGTGGTCGGCGCTGACGACGAGTCCGTAGTCCGCGAGTGCATAGATGAGCTTATTGCGTGCCATGGCTGTTCCCACGGTGAAACGGGCCTCGGGATGGTAAGGGGATATCAGGAGCAGCCGATCGTCCGCGATGGCCTTGCGGGCGTGGCGTGAAACGCTGTTCCTGAGTAGCTTTTCGGCCAGCACGCCAACCACGCGCCCGCCGGCATCAAGAGCCGCCTCCATGGCGATTTGGTCGACCCCGCGCGCGCCGCCGGAGACGAGGCGTAATTCACCGCGCGCGCACCATTCAGCAACTCCGCGAGTGAATTCCTCGGCTTCCGGATCCACCTTACGGGATCCGACAATCGCCAGGCCGCCACCCTCTAATAGGGACCGCTCGCCAACCCCGAACAGAACCGGCGGCGCTTTGTCCTTCAGGTGCGATCTGTAACGAGCGGGATAGTCCGGGTCGCTACGGCAGATCACCCACATATTGCTGCGATTCCAGGATTCAACGGAGAAGCCAAGCTGGACGCCGCGTTTCAGTAGGGATGTCAGCCGCTCGTTCGATATGCCGGAGCCAGTGGCCGCAGGCGTCAGCATCTCAGGGTCGAGGAGATTGGCCGGGCTCAATTCATGGTCCACGAGCCATCGGACCAGGCGATTGTACTCCATCTGTTGCAAGGGCTCGATATCCGAGTCCTTTCCCAAGCGACCGCACAGCAGTAAGATCGCCTTCGCGTTATCACTCATCCCGTCCATTGTTCACCTTAATCCATGCCTAGCGAGTTGAGAGCGAGGGCCACGGGAAACACCGCTCCACATTCTCCACGGCGAAGAAGAGCCGCGGCAACCGTAAACGTCCAGCCCGAATCGGTCGTGTCATTCACTAGAAAGCATGGGCCACAGGGCCCGAATTCGGGATGCAGTTCGAAGACTCCATCCAAATTGTGCGCCTGCTGGAAACTGTTTTGCAGGTTCTTCTGTTCTTCGTTGGCGCACACCTTGCGCAGAGCATCGGAAAAACAGTGGATGTCGAGCGCTTCGCCAAGCCGGTCTACGAAATCCGTTACGAGTTCAGGCCGGTTCAGGGACGGAATGCACGTCATCCACTCGGGGTAGGGTTTCGGGTCCCATTGTCGGATCATCTCCACGCAGGCGCGCACCAGCTCGTCGTCAAAGCGCCCATCGTCGTACTTGCCGGACGCAACCATCTGCCCCCAGCCGGCATCGCGCCAGAGACAGAGGGCCATTCCTTTTTCCGCGCGCAGGTCGTCTCCGATACGGCCCGTGAAACCGTATGTCGCCAAGGCGTTCCCGCTGGGCCACAGTTTGCGTGGCTCCAGCGGCTGATAGCTGCGTTTCAGGAAGATGGCCGCGCTGTTGACCAGTTCGGGGTCGCATTCCGGTGACACCAAAGGACCGCCATGGCAGCTGGAACACTTGCCGCATGGTCTAGCCGCCGGATCATCCAGGGCCTGCGCGAGGAATTCCATGAGACAGCCTTCGTGTTTCATGTATTCCGCCATCTGCTCCTGCTCTTTGCGCCGGATCGAGGAGATCGCCTCAACATTGTCTTGATTGATTCGATACGTTTCTGCTACCGCGGTGACGTTCCATTTAGTGGCGATTTTCGTAACCGGCGAAGGGGATTCGACGGACAGGTATTTGAGGGCTTTCTCGATTTCGCCGTGCCGCAGATTTAGACAGGATTCGATTTCGCGCACGGACAGCCCTTCATCAGCATTGTCCAACGCATCCAGAATCACCTCCACGTGTTTCTGCGGCGGGAATGCGCTTCGGATAAAGTAACCGGTGATCTGTTCGTCTTCTTCCCCATGGAGCAGGATCCCGTAGGCTTCATTCATCTGTCTGCCGGCACGCCCCACCTGCTGGTAGTAGTGCACCACGGATCCGGGCCGCTGGAAATGGATGACGAAACCCAAGTCCGGTTTATCAAAGCCCATACCAAGGGCCACCGTTGCGACCAAAGCCTTGAGTTCGTTCTTCAGCAATTGTTCTTCGAGAATCTCCCGCAGGATCCCGGACTTCCTCCCATTGCGGAACCCTTCGTAGGCTTCACGCCCAATACCCGATGAATCCAGGTAGCGGTTGACGAGCGGATCGTGATGTGGACCCGGGACAACATCGCTGTAGTAGGCTTCTGCACGAATTCCGTGCCTGCGCAGCCACTCCGCGACGCGTTCGGCATCGCGTTTGGTGAGCGTGTAGACGACTCCGCTGCCAGGAAGGTTCGGAATCGTCTGCCCGAGCCATGCCAGGCGAGCGGCGGGACTGGGCATGGTGACGTTCTGCAGCTTCAGGCTCTTGCGAAGCAATGGCCCCCGCACCAATTTAATATCCTCTCCAAGCTGAGAGATCACGTCCCCGACAACGCGGTCATTCGCAGTAGCGGTCGTCGCCAGCACTGGCACGGTGGAAGGAAGGGCTTGGATGACGCGCGCGATGCGTCGGTAATCCGGCCGGAAATCATGGCCCCAGTCGGACACACAGTGAGCTTCGTCAACCACGAACAGCCCGACATGCTCGGCAATGTGGGCGAGAACCTTTTCGCGGAACTGGTCGTTGGCGAGGCGTTCCGGCGATACCAGCAAAATGTCCACAACATTCTCGTTTAGCTCCTGTTCGATGTGGTCCCATTCCTCGACATTTGTGCTGTTGATGGTTGCCGCTCGAATGCCGATTCGACCGGCTGCTTGGAGCTGGTTTCGCATCAGCGCAAGCAGTGGCGAGATGAGCAGCGTTACCCCCGCGCCCGCGTCGCGCAACAGACGGGTGGCCAGGAAATAGACCATGCTCTTTCCCCAGCCGGTTCGTTGTACGACGAGCAGGCGGCGGCGGTTCAGGAGTGCTTCAATGCTCTCCCACTGCCCGTCGCGAAAATCCAACTCCGCCTGCCCCAGGGCCGTGCGAAGGTACCTCAGAGCCCTATCTCTCACTACCCGACCATCCCAGCGCTGCCATTAAGCTTATTACGATCATCTCGTGGTTCGCCGTGCTGTACGGATTCTCTTCGGTTTCCGTGTGCATGAAGGAGCAGATCCCCCTGCGGGCCCGGTAGGAGCCACCCATCGCTTCGGCATACCCGAAGAAGTAATTCTTCATCAGATACTTCCTGCTTTGCCGGGACTCGTATCAGAAGGTGAAAATGATTGCTCATGATGCAATAGGTGAGCACTTCGATCCCACAGAAAGCCGACACCTTCCAGATCTGCCTGCGCAGTACTTCCTTTGCTGGATTCTGCAACCACTGCTCTCCGCTCAGAATGCGCGACATTCAGTGATAGACCGCCGCCATCTCCCCGAACACCTGCACTCTCCTTAATCCCATATCAATCCTATGCTCCATGATTACCACAACAATGTTAAGTATTATCAACCGGGTAGAATATTATCTTCGTCAACTATAGTCGGTACACTACCCTTTCGACTCTGCCTTCTGGAAGGCCGAGAGTATGATTACGATTGAGATCGCGATCACGGAGCGAAATCCTGGTCTGGTTCCTTAGGAGGTTCCCCATCGAGGCCTCTGGCTGTCAACTATGGCTGGCAATGAACCCGAGATCCGGTCCCTTTGCTCACGCAGAGGGCTACCTGTAGCTCGCTCCGTGAGGAGCGGGAAAGGTCGGCAATCGACGAGGTTCACTAAGAGAAGGGATCTCAGCGCGTTGTTCGAAGCAATGCCTGTATGGCTCTCCAAGGGGGGGCAAGGTCCTGACCTAATGAAGGTTGCTTCCGCGAACTTACATTCTAAGGATGTGCTTATGCTATTCGAATCAAGAGATTCGGAGGACGCGGAGAGGATTGACCAGAGAAAGTTACGAGCCGTTTGCGTTAGATGGATAGAGCAGGGTGACTTGCGCGGATTCGGCGATGCGTATACGAAAGCGTTACTCGAAATAAGGTGATGTATTCAAGAAAGCGGCCAATGAACATTGAAGAGGCGAAACAATTCCTGAAGGAAAATGACGTAAAATTGGTACTGGCTCAATTTGTAGACATCCATGGAGTGGCCAAAACAAAGGCGGTTCCGGCGGGGCACTTTGAAGATATTCTGAGCGATGGCGCCGGGTTTGCCGGGTTTGCCGTTTGGGGTCTCGGACAGGAACCACACGACCCGGATTTCATGGCTGTGGGCGATTTGTCCACGCTGACCCTGGTTCCCTGGCAATCCGGGTATGCCCGTATCGTCTGTGACGGTCGCGTTAAAGGTGAACCCTGGCCCTTCGATACTCGTTACATCCTTTCGCAGCAGTTGAAACGAATGGAGGAGCGGGGTTGGACCTTTAACACCGGCCTCGAACCCGAGTTCATGCTCCTGGTCAGGGATGATGATGGTTCAGTGAGAGCCGCAGATGCCAGCGACCGACTCGATAAGCCCTGTTACGATTACAAGGGGTTTTCTCGGAGCAGCGGTTTTATCGAAACGCTCGTCGATTCCTTGCTCTCGGTGGGCTTTGATATCTACCAGATCGATCACGAGGACTCCAATGGCCAATTTGAGATCAATTTCACCTACGCCGACGGAATGACCTCGGCTGACCGCTACGTGTTCTTCCGTATGGCGGCCGGAGAAATTGCCCGAGCCTTCGATGTGATCTGCTCTTTTATGCCCAAGCCGATGAGCACGCGGACGGGAAGCGGTATGCACATCCATTGCTCGATCGACGATCAGCAGGGGAATCCGTTATTCTCCGATGACACCGATAAAAACAATTTGGGGCTCTCCAGATTGGCCTATCATTTCCTGGGGGGACTCTTTGAACATGCCGCCGGCCTTTGCGCTCTGGTTGCTCCCTCGGTCAATTCCTACAAGCGCCTCGTCGTGGGGCGTGCCTTATCCGGGGCAACTTGGGCTCCTGCCTATATTTCCTATGGCGATAATAACCGGACGGCGATGGTACGCGTTCCCTACGGCCATCTTGAGTTCAGGTTAAGTGATTCAAGCTGTAATCCCTATCTCGCCACCGCGGCGGTCATCGCCGCCGGCCTTGACGGTGTGGAACGGGAACTCGATCCCGGTAAGCCGCACAACATCAATCATTACGACTATTCGCTGGAAGAGATCCACAAAATGGGCATCGGCATTTTGCCGCAGTCGTTGAGGGAGGCCATCGATGCGCTGGAGAAGGACAGTTTATTCAGCGAGCAATTGGGAACCGACTTTATCCGCGAATTCATTGAGGTGAAAGATATGGAATGGGTCGAGTACCAGCTCCATGTCTCCGATTGGGAAATCGAGCGCTACCTCGAATACTATTAGGGCGGGAAGACTTCGGATGTGCGGGATCGTCGGTTTTTACGGAAAGACCTCGAAAATGCGGGAGGCGCTGGGCCGTTCCGTCGCGCCTATGCTGGTATGTATGGGCGACCGCGGGCCCGACTCTACCGGATTGGCAGTCTTTAGCGATTCTCGCAATGGGAACGAGCGCAGCTTTAGTCTTTATTCTGCTGACAGATCCTATGGCTGGCAGGATCTGGCCGAGTACTTCGAAAGCGAATGCGGCGCTGTTGTGGAGTGGAGGAGCAATCACGCCGTAATGCGGACCGATTCCGATCGGGATCGTGTGGCGGCCCAACTGCGGGAGCACTTCCCCCACATTCATCTGCTCTGTGTAGGAAAGAAAATGAACCTCTACAAGGATACGGGACACCCGAGTGAAATTGTGGAGCGCTATGGACTGTCGTCATTGCAAGGAAGCCATTGTGTCGGGCACACGCGAATGGCAACGGAGTCGGCCGTAACGCCCTTCCACTCCCACCCCTTTGTCGCGGGTGAGGACTTCTGTATCGTCCACAACGGGTCGCTCTCGAATCACCACAGCCTGCGGCGCAGGCTCGAAAAGGAAGGTATCCAATTTGAGACTGATAACGACACGGAAGCGGTCTGCCGCCTCCTGCAATGGCGGATGCGCGAGGGTGACAGTATTGAAGAAGCTTTGCAGCGCGCCTTTTTTGAAGTGGATGGCTTTTATACCCTGCTTATTGGCACGGAAGATCGACTCGTCTTGGTACGCGATGCCTTTGCCTGCAAGCCGGCGGTAGCGGCTGAGACTGCCGAATATGTGGCGGTCGGGTCGGAGTTCCGCACTCTCGCCCATCTCCCGGGCATTCGAGACGCGGACCTCTTTGAACCCGCTCCCGAGAAGATCTACTCATGGAACGTTTCGACCTAGCAGAGATCAGTGTTCGGGCACTCAACCGCCAATTACACCGCGAGCTCGACACTTCCCGTGTTGCCGAGTTCGAAATTGTGAATCCGAATGGCCTGCACAACATCGCCGTGGGACTCGATGCCCCCATTAAGGTACATATCCGCGGGCACGGAGGATATTTTCTTGCCGGGATGAATAAGCGGGCGGAGGTTATCGTAGACGGCAACGTGGGCTGGAGCGTGGCCGAAAATCTGATGTCGGGGATTGTGCGGGTAAAGGGCTTTGCTTCCGAGTGCGCCGGCGCTTCCGGACATGGAGGCCTGTTGGTCATCGAGGGCGATGCTTCATCGCGCTGCGGAATTTCGATGAAGGGCTGTGATATCGTAGTGGGAGGAAGTGTCGGGCACATGTCGGCGTTTATGGCGCAGGCCGGCCGGCTGGTTATATGTGGAGACGCCGGGCCATATTTGGGCGACTCCCTTTACGAAGCAGTGATCTATGTTCGCGGAGAGCTTCATGGATTGGGCGCCGATGCGCGCGAAGAGCCTATGATAGAGGCAGATCGGCTCGCTTTGGCGGATCTGCTGAAGCGCGCAGCTTTTGAGTATTCGCCCCGGGAGTTCAAGAGGATAGGGTCGGCCAGAACCCTTTACCATTGGAGTCCCGCTTCAACCCAAGTGTATTAGTAATGAACCCCGGTCGAATTCTCGAAGAGAACTTCTCCTACAATCGCGAGGTTCTCGCCTACATCGATAAAGCTGCCGAAGATGGCGTCTACGATATTCGCGGTCTCGGTGCCAAGCGGAAGCTGCCCACCTTCGATGACCTCGTCTTTCTAACAGCGTCGATGTCTCGTTATCCGTTGGAAGGTTATCGTGAAAAGTGCGACTCAAAGACCGTTTTGGGATCGCTGCGTGCGCGCAAGCCAATCGAATTGGACACTCCGATTACCGTTGCGGGGATGAGCTTTGGGGCATTATCGGCGAATGTGAAAGAGGCCATCGGGCGCGCCGCTACCGAGGTGGGGACCTCCACCACGACCGGTGACGGCGGGATGACTCAGGAAGAGAGGGAGTCTTCGAAGACATTGGTCTACCAGTGTCTGCCTTCGCGCTATGGTTTTAACCCCGACGATGCCCGCAAGGCCGACGCCATCGAGATCGTCGTGGGTCAGGGAGCGAAACCCGGCGGGGGTGGTATGCTGCTCGGTCTCAAGATCAGCGAACGAGTGGCAGAGATGAGGACCCTTCCGGAAGGTATCGACCAGCGTTCAGCCTGCCGTCATCCCGATTGGACGGGGCCGGACGATCTCGCCATCAAAATCCTTGAATTACGTGAGATCACCGATTGGGAAATCCCGATCTATGTGAAGATTGGGGCCACCAGGGTAATGGACGACGTAAAACTGGCCGTAAAATCCGGTGCCGACGTAGTCGTTCTGGACGGTATGCAGGGGGGTACTGCGGCCACCCAGCAGGTATTCATTGAACACACCGGCATTCCTACCCTCCCAGCCACGCGACTGGCTGTGGAGGCGCTCGAGGAGATGGATGTTTACGGGAAGGTCCAGCTCGTTATTTCCGGTGGCATTCGCACCGGCGCCGACGTGGCCAAAGCTCTTGCCCTCGGGGCGGACGCCGTATCCATCGGACAGTCGGTCCTCATGGCCTTGGGATGCAATCGATCCTTTTATGAAAATGGGGAGCAGCGGGTCGACGTTACGGACGAGTATCACCGATTGGGAACGGCGCCCGGCCATTGCCACCATTGTCAGTCGGGCCTCTGTCCGGTCGGGGTAACTACCCAACTGCCTGAACTGGAAGGGCGCATGGACCCCGATTGGGGTGCTCGCCGTTTGAAGAATTACCTGCAAACGCTCACCATGGAACTCACCACCTTGGCTCGAGCTTGTGGAAAGTCCAACGTTCACCACCTCGAGCGGGAAGACCTGGTAGCCCTTACCGTGGAAGCGGCTGCCATGGCCAAACTGCCTCTCGCAGGCACGGACTGGATTCCGGGTACCTGACCAATCTGCAAGAAGGGCGGATAAGTCCCTGCGCCCTTACAGTGCGAATTTGCCTATTCGGTAAGTAGTCTCGCTGTAAGTACCTACTTGGTCGTTGGCGAAGCAGCGCTTCACCGTACGAAGGCCCGTTCTGCTTCCTTGTCGTGGCAAAGTAGGATGGAGCGCCCGCTCCGTCACACTAATTTATCCTTTGACTCGAGTTACGTTAGCGCTTCCCGAATTGCCGGTGGATTGGAATTCTGTCATCGATGACCCCGACGAACACCTGACCATCACCTGGCTGGGTGCGCGCTTTTTCTCTTCGTCCCGGGAGGGCACATGGATCGAGCGGATGCTCGAGGAGTTTGACAGCTTTGTGGAGGAGTGGCGGACTAGCGGTGGTGATCAACTGATCGCCGAAGCGCGTGAGCTATATCCGGTAAAGCAGGATATTTACGAGAAGGTCGGCGCTGTCCGGAAATGAAGTCTCGCCCCAGATTCAGCGAACTTGGGCAGATCTGATGTGATTTATGAGCCTCTGGAGGGCCGACGGCTCTGGAGGCCGCTGCCAGGTTTTGTCTCGGAAACGGGCCAGTTGCCTGCCTGAAAGGCATGATCGGGGATCAGCAAGGCTGTCTGCGTAGCGGACTTCCCGATCCCAATCGGGATCCCTCCAGAGTTGACGCGGATTGTGTTTCCGGTCTATTTGCTGCGCCGGCTCTACGCGTAAGGTAGCGAGCCAGCGAATTGCGGGAACAGCCTGCAGGGCCGCGTTTGCGCGACTCTTGGCTCGGCAGCGTAGCGTGCGCTCATTAGTCCAAGCCAAAGAACTCGCCTGACTGCAGATCGACGAATTGGCGCGGAGCGGTCGTGTCCTGAAAATAGAAGACCCAGGAACTGCGGCCGAAGCTGAAGAGGTTGGGATAAGAGGTGGCATTGGTCCAGAACCACGCCTCCGAGATCAAGTCAAAAAGGAACACACTATCCGCCATGCTGCCGTCAAAGACAAACATCCAGGAATGCTGGGCGTGAAAGATCCAGGGGAAGAAAGCGATGTTGAAGTCGCCCCACCAGGCCGAGCGAAACCAGTCGTCGCCCAGTTCCTCAGCATCTTCGAATGGCGCCGGTGGTCCTGGCGGTTCGTCGGAGAGGACCGTAATGGTCACGGTTCGGGTATCCACGCAACCGGTAAAGTCGCAAAGGCGCATCCAGACCTGCGTGGTTTCGAATAGCGGATCAGTATGGAAAGTCACTTCGCCGGCAGCGTTGTTGATGGCATCTCCCAACCGTGTGGAAATATCGGGATGGACTCCCAGGTAGACGGAATTAGCCGGATTCAGTGTACTGACAAACGCGCTGGTGACTATAAAGGCCCGCCCACCGGCCCGGATGGTTATGTCTTCGGGCTCTCCAAAGAGATTTGGCGGAGCCCTCAGCGGTAGACTGGTTACCACGCTGAGGAAAGAAACAAGGAGGAATACTTCTCTGATGCTCATAGGAGTGCGATGGTTACAGTTGAGTCGTTTTTCATGCAAGTATTGGAGTTATTCAGCCGTATGCGAGGCTGTTCGCTTTAGCCGAAACTCGATCTACAGTATCTCTGATCTAACTCCGCTGCGGCCGATTGGCAACCGCCGGTTGGGCTTTGGCCGAAAGCTCGACGTCGTTGCTCCGCGTTCCGGACCGTTCGCATGTCCTACTGCACGCCCCGCAATCCCGGCTGGTATGTGTTTAGCGCCATGCTTTCGGGCACGAACCACGCGAAAATAAACCCTTCTCCTTCTCTGTGACCGCTCTCGGCGGCTTCCGCGGTTCAATTTTTACAAGATTGATTTCAAAGAAGGAGTAGCTCCCGATTCATGCTTGAGAATAATTAACCGCTGAGAGCGGCTGAGAAAAATCAGCGAAAAGTGACTTTCTATCCCAGATCCGACCAAGGAGAGAATATTGAGTCAGACAATATATAATTGACAATGACAATTGATCCAGCAGTGGCGAATTGCTTCGGAAGAGAGGGGGCGCGGTAAATTTGGAGAAGCAAATTTGGAATAGGAGGAAACAGGGATCACCGAGGGAATCTCAGGGCACCCATGCTCTCACACGGATTGGGTGAGAGAGGACCATCGGCTCTTGCAATTCGTCCGTCGACGATCCGGGCATGGGTATTCCGTTCCGGAGCTTCCTTTTTCGGTGTTCCGGGGGTAAATGAACGACGATCAACGATTACCCTGGCCATGGATCCCGAAAGCTCGTCAGGGCTGCTATCAGTGCGGGACCCAGGAATGCCCTTGTTTATGCAGGTGCTCTCTTCCCTGATCCAGTTGCGGACGCACGCAGCGCGAACCGGGGGTTTTCGACCGAGTCGAAAATTCCTTACGAAATTACATCCTTCTGCAGATCCCGTAACACCGTAAGACCACCCCAGTCTCCTCCCCGCATTCGCCGCGGACCCGACTTGCGGTTTTCACTCAGATAATTACGGAAGGTTTCAAACTGCTCCTCTACAAACTCATTCGATCCCAACACCGCGCCGTCGGTGAAATAACGGACACGACAGCGTAAGAGTTCGGCCACCGGGAGCTTTCCTCCACCTTCCAGGACTGTTTTTGCCTTCTGCGGATCGATATACGGCTGACCACTATACCGGGGCAGGCTCCCCTTGCCGAAGATTGCTATCCGAGAGCTTTTCCGGGCCGTTTTCCAGTCGGAGCCGAAACTGAGCATCTGAACTTGATCATTCCCTGTAGCTTGCTGCAGGGTTTTAAAAAAACACCTCGTAGGACGACACCCGGTCCCGAAGGGTAAAAAGCCGTAGATTCCCCGTAGCTTGCTACGGGGAGTAGGCTTTTTAAGGGTGTCGTTCAATGCCTCGACGTGCCTTTTCGGACCCACCCAGCGCTTCCGCATAGCCGCAGAAGCGATATTCCTTCGGATCCTGGCAAAGATGGGCACGCACCGGGTTCAAGTCGATATAAGCCGCCACTGTCTGTAAGGCCAATGGCCTGCCTTCAATCAGCACACTGCGGAACCGCTCCGCCCACAGCGTCCCGAAGCGTCCGTGTGTGCGGTTGTACCAAATCGAGAAGCGCTGCTTGAGTTCCTTTATGAAAATCGACACATCCCCCATGCGCGCTCTCAGCCTGTCCCGCCAGGCCTTCCCGTAATGTCCCTCCTCCTGCAACGCCGCAGTCAGCATCGACACTCTCACATCCCTCTCTCCGTGGAGTCCTGAAAAGCGCTTAAGCAACTCTGCATCAGTTACTTCTCTATACTCCGGTCTCCTCACCAGCAGATAAAAATGATTGCTCATAATGCAGTAGGTCAGAATCTCCACTCCGCAGAAGGTGGAGACCCTTCCAATCTGCCTTCTTAAAACCTCCTTGGCCCGGTTATCCAGATACCACTCTCCCCCCACAATCCGTGACATGAAGTGGTAGATCGACGGACCTTCTCCCATCATCTTTACCCTTCGTAAATGCATAACTTCAGTAAATCCTGACAGAGTCCCGCTGTCAATCCATTTTTTGCCAGACTATATAAAACCCCAAAAAAGGGGATGATCTCATACTTTGTACCGACCTTACCTCAAGTTCATCGCAGCATTTCCTGTCTGGTGACGCGGCATGCCGTGCGTTCCTTGCGCGACCTGGTCCAGAAACGCGGTCGATCCTGCAGAGTAATAGTAGGGGACACACAGGAGGAGTCGCTACCCGCTCTTCCCTTTCCGCTTAGCCCAGACTCTCTTTGCGGCCTTGGATCGAGACTCCGTCTGCAGAGGGAATCCGGTCTCCTTCAGTAAGTCGATATGCGCCTCTCTTAGCTTGCCCTTTCGGAAGCGCTCTTTTTGCTGCGCCACCCACTCGGCCAGGCCCTGGTCGGGAGGGTATTTCCGCGGCACCAGGCAATGCCCGTGCTCGTCCCTAAAGGCCATCAGGCTACGGTAGCGAGCCTGCCACTCCGGCCGAATCTTATCCGCGACGAACCACTCGAATCCCAGTTTTTCGAGGCGGCGTCTCTTGTCCTTGGACAATTTTCCTTTACGATAGGTCAGGCGTTGTGTGCCCACAAAGCTTACGAGCACTCGGTCGCGAAATCCTCGCGGCACCCGTGTGTGTCCGTTCTTTGCTTTGAAACGAACCAGCTTGCGATAGTTGCTCATCCATGGCGCACCGATTACCTCTTTGGGCCGCCACTCAATCCCTATCTTCTCGAGCTTCTCAATCTGCTCGCCGGCCAGCCGTCCCTCGCGGTAACGGGCCCGTTGAGCCGTCAACCATTCGGAATGCTCTACAGGAAGCCCACGAATGCCACGCAAGCTCCTCTTGCCTTGGGCTTCAAGCCACGCCTTCAAGGTATCGAAACGGCGCCGCCATCGATCGGTTACCCAGAGTCCGGCCCGCTCCTGGAATGCCAGCTTCCTCAACAGCTCGATCTTCCGGGGGTTCATACGCCCGGCCCTGAGAGCCGATCGTTGGCGAGACACAAAGCGGCCTAATGCAGTAATCTTCTGAGGAACATTGGTGTGTCCATGCTCCCTCTGGAACGCCTTCAGTTCCGCATACCTGGCCCACCAAACTTGGGAGATTGTGTCGCTCCCGTTCCAGCTGAATTCCAGAGCAAGCAAAGCTTTCTCCCGCCCGGGAGGCATTCGACCTCGTGCATTTTGCAGCCGCTGTCGCGATACCCATCTCCCGAGGACGATGTCATCCGCAGAGGTCCCTGGTACGTCGGAGTGTCCGAAGGTCTCGTAGTAGCGGCGAAGGCGCTCGTACAGCGCACGCCACTGCGGTTCCCAATTCCGAGGGGCCTTAGGGGTTACACCCAAACGCTTCAGTCGCTGCGCCAACGCGGCACTGACTCTGTTCGACTCTTTACCCATAGCCCGGGCGACTCCGTCCACCCACCGTTGGAGTCCCGGATCGGCATGGCTAAGCCAATTTTGTTCCTCTCCATACTCTGCCCTAATGCCGGTTAGCTCGATCAGACGCCGCTCGTCGATGAGCTCCCGGCGCGACAGGAACCGCCATTCGAAGCCCATTGCGTTCAGACGGTCAACATGCTCCTGGGTGAGACTCCCCTTATGGAAACGATGGCGCTGAACCTGTGCCCATTGGTGCAGGTCCGACTGCCTGGATGTGAGATAGGACCACCCCTGTCGTTCTTCAGCGCCCCAGTCTTTCGGCAGCGAAAGGGAGTACTGTTCCAGCTGCGATGCCATCGCCTTCCACCGTGCCTCGCGTTTCAAACCCACCGGACGTTGCACGATCTTCGGCGTCTTGGTTGAAGGCTCAGGCTTCGGCTTAGTCTTCGCCCGCGGGCTCCCGCGTTCTCGGCTCGGAACGGTGGACTTGCTCGGAACGGGCTCGCTCACCGGCGCGGGGAAGCCGGGCACGCCGAGTTCGCCCAGTAGCGCGGCTTCCCGTTTTCCCAAGCGGGTGGCCACGTAGCGTTCTCGCTGCTTCTCAACCCATAGCCGCAGCCTGCGCGGCTCGAGTTTCGCCAGTGCCTGCAGACCCTCGCGACTTACGAACTCCCTTAGTTTCTCGAATTGAGTGTTCCATTCGCTTCGCGTCATCGATGCTTTTGGCCGTCGCCGTCTTTTCGCCACGTCCCCAACTTAGCCGTTGCGCAGCTTTCCTCCAACCCAAATTGCAAATTACAGCCAGGGGAGCCAAATCGGCAGTTCCAAGATCGGTGACTCCAGCACAAAGGGCCTCAATTTCTGCCGCCAAAGACTCGTGAGCAGCTTTGTAGGCCAAGCGTATTCCGCCTGACTGATAATAGTCTTCTTCACCGCCGCGAAGGAGAATATATAGTCAGCTAGAAAGTGTTTGACAGTTGATCCAGCAGTGGCGAATTGCTTCGGAAGAGAGGGGATGCGGTAAATCCGGAGAAGCCAATTTGGAATAAAGGGAAACAGGGGTGACCGAAGGAATCTCAGGGCACCTATGCTCTCACGCAGATTAAATCTTTTTTTGCCAGCCTATTTACTATTTACTCTCTAACTAACTGAACCGTCGCGGAAGACCACGACATCTCACGATGTGGTGGGCGGCTTGGGCGGCTCGTCGTCTTCAGGCTTAGCCTCCTCGGGATCAAGGCGAATGCGTTCGTCGACCTCAGGTTTGGGTTCCGAAAGAGGTATCAGTTTGATTTGGACACTTTCTTGATAGTCGTGTGATTTTCCACTTATGGCGTCGACCCCAATCCCGATTGGGCCTCCCAAAAGGATATTACCAAACGTCATGCCAGCCAAAGATTTCTCAAGCTTGAACGCTTGCGCATGATAGCCATCCTTTTCCATCATCACCATGATGGTCGATGGCGTAATTCCCCGAGGAATTCCATTAATGCTGACAGTCGCACCTTGTGGATCTGAACTAAATGCGACGGGTTGACTATCATCTTTCGTGATCGTTGCGCAGCCCGAAAAAACAGCAGCCACGCAAATCACGCACGTGGAGATTAACTGACTGATTCTCTTCATCTTTTGTGTCTTTGAGATTGTCTAACCTTAAGTCCGTGATCTACTCAAAACATCACGTCGATAGGATTAAGGTAGAGACAGTCCACGGCAGAGCAACAGAATTCGTTAAGAAAATCTGCTCCGATTGCTCAACGTCGCGAACAACCAATCTTCACGTCGTCCCGTTAGGAACCCCCTTCCCCCGAAATATACCCTCTCAGCATCCACGAGGATTGCCGTTCTCGCTCCTGGTCACGGACTAGTATCAACCTATTTTTTGCCAGCCTATTATTAATTCTTTCCAAAAAGCTCGTCAGAGCAGCTATCGGTGCGGGACCCGGATATGCCCTTGTTTATGTAGGTCTTCTCTTTCCTGATCCAGTTGCAGACGCACGCAGCGCGAACCGGGGGTTTTCGACCGAGTCGAAAATTCCTTACGAAATTACATCCTTCTGCAGATCCCGTAACACCGTAAGACCACCCCAGTCTCCTCCCCGCATTCGCCGCGGACCCGACTTCCGGTTCTCGCTCAGATAATTACGGAAGGTTTCAAACTGCTCCTCTACAAACTTATTCGATCCCAACACCGCCCCGTCTCTGAAATAACGGACACGGCAGCGTAAGAGTTCGGCCACCGAGAGCTTTCCTCCACCTTCAAGGACTGTTTTTGCCTTCTGCGGATCGATATACGGCTGACCACTATACCGGGGCAGGCTCCCCTTGCCGAAGATTGCTATCCGATAGCTCCAGATACCACTCTCCCCCTACAATCCGTGACATACAGTGATATATCGACGGCTTTCACCTCCTTATATTACCCTTCGTAAATGCATAACTTCTGTAAATCCTACTGAACCACTGCTGTCAATCTATTTTTTGCCAGACTTTATATTTCCCCCCCAATTGGTGCCAACCTACACCCTGAAACTGAAGCTGTTCCGGTCCTCCCCAACGCTACGGGTCGCCGCCGGTCAGCAAACAGAGCTATTTTAGCCAACGCCCCGCATCAGCGGCAAATTGCGTGCGTAGCAGGCGCTTTGTCCGACTGCATGCGCTTGTTGAACTAAGCCGCTACGCGGCGGCTCCTCATTTCGGACAGTTACTGGGCTAGGATTGATAGTCGGTGGTAAGGTGTGATTCCTCCCGGCCACACGGGGTGGCCGGGAGTTTCGATTAACGGATTCAAACGAAAGGAATCACGCCATGAAACGTACTCACACCTATCGGTGCTGGCAAGAACGGATGCTCGATGACATGACTCTGCACGGGTATGCGCAAAAGACACAGGAAGTCTATCTGAGGGCAGCCGAAAGGCTCTCGGAGTTTTGCGCGGGAAGATCGCCGCGATCGGTCACGATTGAAGAGCTGCGGCAGTTCTTCATCTACCTTAAAACCGTCAAAGTCTACAGCCGCCCAACCTGCACGAGCTTCATCTGCGCGATCAAGTTCCTGTTCGAGAAGACGCTCAAGCGGCGCTGGCCCCAAGAGACGATTCTGGTGCGTCCACCGCGCCAGTCGCGCCTTCCGGTCATTTTGACCCTGGAGGAAGTCGGGAAGATCCTGCGGGAGGTGAGAGAAGCGCACCATCGCTGCTGTCTGGGCGTGATCTACTCGTGCGGGCTGCGCCTGGGAGAAGGCTTGAGCCTGAAGATCGAGGACATCGATGCGGGGCGCATGGTCCTGCACATTCGTGCCGGGAAGGGACAGAAGGACCGCTATGTACCTCTGCCCGAACGCGCTCTGCTGGCGTTGCGACGCCAATGGCGGCGTCATCGCAACCCTACCTGGCTTTTTCCTGCTCCGGGCCATGAGGGCATCGGCTGCCCGACGGCCCAGCGGCCCATGTCACGAACCAGCCTGCAGCGGGCCTTCCGGCTGGCTCTGAAGGCCACCGGAAGCCGCAAACAGGCACATTCAGAACAACCTGGGCCATCAGTCCCCTCAGACTACGGCGCTCTACACCCACCTCACCGAAGTGGTACAAAAACAGGCCACCCAACGGCTCAACGCGATGATCGCCCACTTGTAGCGCCTCAGCGCATCCATACTGTCCATGCCCGAACTGACGGAGGTTTTCCGCCGGTATGGGGCGGCCTATCTGCAGCGCTTTGGCGAACACATCCTGCCCAGCCACCGGCGTGTCATGCGCGATATCTTATCGTGCCGCACGCCGCTGCTGGGCGGCTGCGTTTACCACTGCGCGCCCTGCGACCGCACCCATTACAGTTACCATAGCTGTAACAACCGGCACTGCCCCAAGTGCGGAAACGCCGATGCTTCCGAGTGGTTGCAACGCCAGGAGCATCTGCTGCTCCCCTGTGCCTATTTCCTGGTCACTTTCACCATTCCCAGCCAGCTGCACCAATTTGCACGCAGCAATCAGAAGCTCTTCTACCACCTGCTCTTCCGCTGCTCCGCCGACGCTCTCCTGCAGCGCGGCCGGCAAAAGCGGCTCCTGGGCGGCCTGCTCGGCTTCATCGGCATCCTTCACACCTGCACCCGTCGCCTCGATTATCACCCTCATATCCACTACCTCATCCCCGCCGGCAGCCTTTCCACGAACGCCAGGAAGTGGATGCGATTGAAAAAGCCCGACTACCTCCTTCCGGTCCAGGCACTTTCCTATTCCTTCCGCGAGAACATCAAAGCCGCCCTCACCAAGAAGCTTCTCACCGATCAGGTCGACCCCCAGATCTGGAACTGCGACTGGGTCGTCCATGCCAAACCTGCCGGCAGCGGCCTGCCGGTTTTAAAGTACCTCAGTCGCTATGTCTTTCGTACCGCCCTCAGCAACAACCGCATCCTCTCCGCTAACAATGACGCTGTCACATTCGCCTATAAAGATTCCCACACCGGCCGTCCCTGCACCTGTTCTCTGCCTCCATTAACCTTAATTGCCAGGTTCCTCCAGCATGTCCTCCCACGCGGTTTCACCCGTGTCCGCTACTACGGATTCTTCAGTCCTGCCAATCGAGCCAAGCTGCAGAAAGTCCGATCCCTCCTCGCTGCAGCTTTTGCCCGCCTCGAGGCGCTCACAGCAGCAAAGAACGACCCCGCACCCTTCCGCTGTCCCAACTGCCACCGGCCCATGCAGATCCTCGCCTTACTCCCCCGCATTCGATCACCGCCCAGTTTCTTTCCTTTCTCACTTCCATCTGTTGCCCATGCCTGATCACAATCAGAATAGCGGCCTCTATTCTGCTCCGCTCTCTTTACGTACCCTTCGCATGCCCGGCTGTGCAAACACTTCTTGGGCCCGATCTGTCTCATCTCACCGATACCTTCGAGCTCTTTCTCCTGCTGAAACCTATCAGCATTCCGCCTCCGCCGCGGGCCTCCTTCTCCTCCCAAGCCCCCTTATCCCTAAACTCGTAAACCTTTAATCCGCAAACGACACTCCCCTTCAGTCCCTGCGGCTCAGTCCAACCCTGTGATGCAACTCAGCTCCGCAAGCTCCGCTGACCTACATCACTTGATTCGTTGCAACTCAGCTCCGCAAGCTCCGCTGACCTACATCACTCAGCTTCCGACCTACATCAGGCAAGCTTGATTCGTTAGGTGGATGACCGGTCATTTGTTCTTCGGTATTCTCGGACGGCCAACGTCAGGAAGAGTATCAAACACGTCGCGGAAACTACTACCCACGCAATCTTTCCCACCTCGCTCTCTATGGGGCTTCTGGTCCAAAAAATTACCTCCGCATTTGCATAATCCAGTAATGCCAGGACCCCGATAACCACAGAGCAGAAGGCCAACAAGGCGAGCCAGACCAGCATGAACAGTTTATGCTTCATTTGGTTAATCGACTCGACACACCCAACGAATTGTAGTCCCCGTTTACCCGACCCCTTGGTGCGGCAACATACCGTTTCTGTAATCACTTGCAAGGAAGCTCGGCTAGGCTTAATCACTGAGGGAGCACAGGCTTGTCGAGTGAGCGCTGTCGACCATAACCACATACCGCAATGAAGCTGATCATCGCCGGCGGTCGAGACTATCGCCTTACCACATCCGACAGGTCGAGACTCGATGCCCTGTTGGAATCTGTGACGTCGATTTAGGCAATTTTCTCCATCAGTTTCCGGCGCTCTATTTTAGTGAAACTTACGCCCTCTCTTACGGTCTTGGATCTGTGTCGACCGGCTCGACATCGAACGACCGCTCTTCGGACCAATCGCCCCACTCCCCGCCAACCCGGGCACGCACCTTCCAGCGCCATCCAGACTGAAAAAAGGCTTCGATATAAGATCCGCCGCCACCATAGTCGTAAGACGAGTCGGGAATTCCTTCGTTACTGATTAACCAGCCTCTTGCTTCGGAGTGTTTGACGTGAAGGTGGTAATCGATCGCCCCAGGACAATCTGTCCAGTCGAAGCTCCAGAAGGTACCATCCGAACCGTCCAACCTTCCGTTATCCAAGACGTCCCCCCAAGCAGGAGATTCCAAATTGGGCACGCAGACTGCAGGCCGAGCTTCCATCGGGAAGAGAGCGAGTTCAGCCTCCTCAACATCGCGACTTATCCCGAAATGGTGGAAGCGGCGCGCCCCCGACGTCCCTCCTTTGTAATACCACATCCAGCCGGAATCAGTCCCAAATTTGTAGATCGAAGGATAGGAATTACGAGAAATCCACAACCAGCTGTCCAAATCCGGATCATAGCAGGCAGTGCTGCTCTCTGAATCCTCAATGCAGTGCAGCCAGCCATGCTCACTATGGAAGATCCAAGGGCTGTTCCCATCGTTGTATGAACCGAACCAATCCAACCATTTCCAGCCTTGCCCCAAATCAACCGCATTCGGGAACACACCGAGCAGATTCTCTCTGTCTTCATCGGAGAACTCGTAGGCACCCAGGTCGACGGTAGCCCCGTGCACGCGGTCGAAGCCGGACCCGCGCTGGTCTGTTATCAAGGGTAGCCCGTCCGAATCGACGGCAAGAGCGTTCGATCCAGCGTCGATGGCCGGACTCCCGGGCAGGAGCGGATGGACGGAGGTTGACCCTCCCCTGTTCTGGAGTGCCGCCAGTCTTGGATCAATTCCCACCTGGTTGTGATTCACCCCATCGACTATGCCTCCGGCAGAGGGAGCGTGACCAACAAGGTTATGCGAGCTGGCAGAGCTCAATCTTCCGGCAATGTCGTTCGTTTCGTCGCCTCGCGCGACGAAGTTGCCGGCGATGATCGAGTTTTTTATTATGACCACCCCTCGGTCGGAAAGATAGACACCGCCACCGTCGCCGTACAGGTTTCCATTCGTATTCGCTCGATTCCCCGTCACAGTGCAATTTGTCAGCAAAAGGGATCCCCTATGAACGAAAACTGCACCACCGCTGTTAATCGCCGAGTTGCCGGAAATGGTGCTGTTGATCAAAAACACCGACCCACCAATCGTATTGAAGATCCCGCCTCCGCGATTTGCCCGGTTGTCAACGAAGGCAGTATTGCGAACGGTCAAGACATCCTCATTCCAGATTGCTCCGCCGCTTCCAACTCCGGAGTGTCCAATGAATAGGCAGTCCTTCAGCGAAGCCGACCCTGCGTTGAACAGAGCGCCACCGCTATGGGCGGAATTCTCCATAAAGCGGCACTTGGTGACGGCCAAAGTGCCTTCGTTGGCAATCGCCCCACCGCTATCGCCCTCGTTATCGGAAAGGACGCAATCGGTGAGCGTGAGGTCCCCGCTATTTCGGATCGCCCCGCCGGTATCGTCGACCGAGCGCCCATTCCGGAGCGTGACACCGGAAATTTCGACGGAAATTTCCACGTTGTTTAACTCTGCGATGTAGAAGATCCGCGAGCGTGCGTCTCCATCGATTATCAATCGGTCCGCTCCCGGACCCGTGATGATAACATCTGAGATGAGCGCTGGCAGTGGCGTGCCGCTCAAAGTGATAGTGGCTTCGCTCGGTTGTTCTTGAAAATGTATCACATCGCGAACGACCGCTGCGTTCGCCGCTTCGATCACCTCGCGCAGGGAATCACCGGAGCCCCGGCCAAGGTCCCCGTCGTTCTCGTCGATCAGCGTTGTCACGGTGAAGGTCTGCGGCTCCCTGACGACGGTTTGCCGCCTCGGGACCGTAACTATCCAAGATTCGCTATCTACGCAGTCGTTTCCGACACAAAACCTAAACCAATACGTGGTTGTTTTGAACAGAGGGGGAGTGTTAAACCTGATAACGCTAAAATTGGCATATTGAGCCCCAGATACTCGATACGAAGTGTCTCCGAGCTGTCCGCGAAACACATCATAGCGGCTGTTGTTGGATTCACTGGATTTCGTGCGGAGCACGACCGAAGCCGTTTCACCATGAGATATTGTTACACTCTCCGGAACCGTTTCAAATGCAGGGGGCGGCGGGGGCGGGGGCATGGGGCCAAGATCAGAGGGCGGGCGAAACGCATAGCCGAAGATGATGAGAGGTGAGACCAGGAGATTGAACCAGACAACGATCGACAATCTACTTAAACATATTGTCATCACAGCTTTCGCCCGCATTTTCACAGTAATTGGCCTTGAGCCCTCACGGCGCGGGTGCAACGGCGCCTCATGGCCTCGATCAACCTGTTGCACACAGCTGTCTCTGAGCTGGTCTGGCTCCTATATATCGACTTCATAGGTTTCCGCTCCATCCGCTAAGAAGACCCGGGAATTCCTTGGTTCGACTGTGCTGAATTTCTCACGTTGAAGCAGGTCCCCAAAGGCTCCCAGGAGAATCTTATTTTCCTCGTTGTAATTACAACCGTAAAGGTTGGAAAAGTTACGATATTTTGCTCTTCACGATTTCGTGTGGAGATTCGCTCACAGCGGCGCAGCGACCGGAGCCGATCGAGAAGGCGAGCGCTGGGCCGATCTTCACGGCATACCGGTCAAGCGGTTCACCCCTACTGGCTTTTTGACCCCCAGCAGGGGCGGTCTGATTCGTGTGCGAGCTCGTTAGCGCGGGTGAATCCAGCAAAAAGGGCAGCATCCTAGCCCAATGGTATGCCCCATCGCGGGTAAGGTATGCACCAGTTCAAGTATCCGGGAGCAGGGCTTGGCTGGTGAATATGTGCACTACTTCAGCGGTCGTTCTGTTTCTTGTTTGCCCACCAAGTGCCCTTTTTCCCAGTAGACAAAATCACCGTCCCTTCTATTATGGTTTGCGCTTCGCTGAGTTCCCCAGTGAATGTCCCCGTCCATTCGCCAGCCGGCGTTGGCGGA
This sequence comes from Opitutales bacterium, assembly GCA_963665345.2. Taxonomy (GTDB): domain Bacteria; phylum Verrucomicrobiota; class Verrucomicrobiia; order Opitutales; family CAXXNP01. Next base: position 506,149 of record OY762281.2, on the reverse strand, counting down.
ACCTTCCAATGTAGTACAATCCTGCTGCCATCTCTTGACCAGTCCCCCAGTTTTATTCCACTGGTGTGCCAACCAAGAAAGTCGAGCTTCCATTCAACCTCCCTAGTGTGGTGTCCGATAAATAACATAAATTAATTAGTTTTCCCTGTCTGCTTTGCCAAGGCACGTTTGGCGCGCTGGATCTTGCGCAGGATTTCCTCTCCCTTCGCCTTCCATCTGTAAGGCTTGGGGTCGAGGTTCCTTTCAGCCAGATAGGTTTCTATGTCTTCGACCAATTGCCTGACGCTGGTAAAACTACCATCCCTGATAACATCTTGGGTCAGTTCGCCGAAAAAGCGCTCGACCAGGTTCAACCAGGACGAACTGGTCGGGGTGAAGTGGATGTGAAAACGCCGATGGCGCGACAACCACTTGCGGACCTTCTGTTGCTTGTGCGTGCAGTAGTTGTCAACGATCAAGTGCAAGTCCAGCTGCTTGGGTGTCTCCCGCTCGATTTGCTTCAAGAACCGCAACCATTCTACATGGGTATGCCGCTGTTCGGTGCGTGCGATGAGCTTGCCGTCCAGATAATTCAAGGCTGCAAACAACGTAATGGTCCCGTGTCGCTTGTAGTCATGTGTCTTGGTGCAAATCTCTCCCACGCCAAGAGGTAAGCCCGGCTGGGTCCGCTCCAAAGCCTGGCATTGGCTCTTTTCGTCGCAACACAATACAAGGGCCCGCTCTGGCGGATCCAGGTATAAGCCGATCACATCCCAGAACTTCTGCTCGAAGTACTTGTCATTGGACACTTTGAACGTCCTGACCAAGTGAGGCCTGATATCGTTAGCCCGCCAGATGCGCTGCACGCTGTCGGGGGAAATCCCCACCTCCCTGGCCATGGTGCGAACACTCCAGCGAGTGCGTGGCTTCGGCGGTCGTGTAGCCTCGGTAATGACCTTCTCAACCTTGCCCGCCGGTATCCATCGGGGCCGTCCTCGTCCCTTCCTGTCCCGCAATCCCTCCAAGCCGTCTCGCTCAAAGCGTTGCGACCACTTGTTCACGCAGGGCACACTAACCCCGAGTTCTTCCGCGAGCTGCGCCTGTTTGACGCCTTCGGAACGACGCAGTACGATTGTCGCCCGAAGGCTGTCGCGCACGGATACTGTCGGTGCTTTCACGCGACGCTGCAACTCTTGCAGCTCAAGATCTGTAAGTTCAATTATGGATATGGGTCTTGCCATGCCGATAGCATAACATGGTAAGACAGATTAATTCAACTTAATTATCGGACATGAGACTAGGGACCCGAGGTCTGTTCCCCGACGAGTTCTCGGTTAAGCGTTTTCTTCCTCGCCCGATTCGTCGTGCGGTATTTGTTGTTCACCGCTATTTGAACCACGATCTGCCGGGTCTTCTCAAAGGTGTCGATGTTGGGATCTTCCCTTCCTACATAGAAGGTTTTGGAATCTCCGTGGTCGAGATGCTAGCGTGTGGTATTCCCGTTGTGGCCTACGATTCACCTGGGCCGTGTGATATACTGAATCAGGAGGATCGTGTGCCTGCCGGGAGGGCCGATCAATTGGCAGACCGCGTCATCGATTTATTGAGTGATCGAGAGCAACTCCTAAGGAAACAGGAATGGGCAAGGGAACGAGCAATGGATTTTGTATGGGAGGATATAGCCGACGCGACTGCCCGTAGCTATCGTTTTGCGATCCAAGAGACGCGGTTTCAAGTACCTAGGTGAGCAATTCAGTCATGTCCTATTTCTTGAACGAATCCGTGGATTTCCATCGAATTCCTTCACTAGATCGATGAAAGTAGCTCTTTATCTGGACTCTCAGCGGTTTGGGCAGTGGTCGTTGAAGGAGTTTATGGATCATCGAATGGCCCTCAGCGGAACATTGGGGAGTGGACTTATGCTCTTTCGAATGCTAACGCTGCTTAGGGTAAGGTGCACGATTTTATGCAATGGTCTTCCTTCAGATTCGCCGTGGCCGCAGGTTGCGCATGCTAACGATTTTGCGCACGCTGTCACGATCGCGCGAAGCGGTAACTGGGATGTGTTGGTTTTTGTCAACTGCAATGACGAACAAACCCGCTTGGGCGTAGCGGCTACGGTTGAGAATGGACAGACCTGCATAGCATGGGATCACAACGGCCCGCACCCGGACTTTAGGGATCTCTTCGCGAGATCGAAATGCATAAGGCGCGTGGTTTGCGTATCACATTGTCATTCCGACTGGAATCGAGGGCATCCTGTATTTGATAAAGTTGCGGTTGTGCCGAATGCGATCGATGTTGACTTCTGGAGGAAGCAGGTTGCCAAACGACGGGACAACCAAGTCGCATTTTTGGGTGCTTTGGTTCCGCAGAAGGGGTTCCAGTTTCTTGCCCGTGCCTGGCCTGAAGTTAGAGAAGAATTCCCGAATGCGAAGCTCATGGTGTGCGGAGGTGGGAGTTTGTACCGGAATGTCTCATTTGGTCCTCTTGGTATTGCTGACCATGATTTTGAGATGCGTCAGATTGTGCCATTCATAGGGAAGACCAAATGCGAAGCTCGGAAAATGGGAGTTCACTTTTCGGGCCTGTTGGATAAGCGGGAAATCCGTAGGGTACTGCAGACTTCCTTAATGACCATTGTTAACCCAAGCTGTAAGAGGAATGCCGAGACCTTTTGCGTAAGCGCAGTAGAAAGTGAGGCTACCGGAACGTGCGTGGTTGGAGGAAAGGCGGGTGGCCTTAGAGAGACTGTCAGAGCTGGTGAAACCGGTATATTGATTAGACGTGAAAAAGGTTTGGGGAAAGCGTTGGTGCAACTGCTCGCGTCCCCGGAGAAAGCAATTAATATGGGAAGACGCGGGCCTGCGTTTGTGGCCTCGAGCTTTTCACTGGATGTTGTTTCGGCGAGGTGGGCGCATCTTCTATCAGACGTTGTTGCCGGGCACCCGGGAAAGCCCGTTCCATTTTCCTTGGGACGCCTCAGTATGAAGCTAATGGTCAAGGAGCTGTTTCGCCGCAGTTCAATTCGCCGACCATGAGCGTGAAAAAGATCGTCGTCCTGACCCCGGTAAAGAACGATGCTTGGATTCTGGAGCGGTTTCTGCGGGTGACCTCGGAATTTGCGGATGCCATTATTGTTGCCGACCAGAGGTCGACCGACGGTTCTGGGGAGATCGCAGGGCGCTTCCAAAGAGTGCTTCTTATCGAAAATGACGAAGGGGATTTTGATAATGCGAGTCGGCAGCTTCTACTCATTGAGCGAGCGCGAAAGGAGTGGGGAAAGTCGAATCTTCTTCTGGCCTTGGACGCGGACGAAATTCTGGCAGCGGATGCCTTGCAGAGCGAGGGCTGGGCTGCGTTTAGGGAGTTGACTGCGGGTACGGTGATCGCATTCGAAAAACCGGACCTGATTGGTGGAGCCGATCGGTGTATACGCTATGAGAAGCATTTCCCCATGGCATACGTTGATGACGGGGCGGAGCATATACCTGACGCCGTACACAGTGTCAGAATTCCCTACCCAACTAGTGCGTCACGGATCGACGTTGATGATGTCAAAGTCGTTCATTACGCCTTCACTCGACCCCTTGTCCAGGCGGCTAAGATGCGGATGTATAGCATCAGGGAGAATCTTGGGGGCGAGTGGTCGCCATTCCGGCGCCGGCGCATCTATCCTGCCCGCAACGATTACACTAAACGAGGTCGGGTTGGTCCTGCGAAAGAAGAGTGGTTTCAAGGTTGGGAAAATCGAGGGATTGATATGCGGACGGTAGAAGACGAGGAGATCTCGTGGTACGATCTTGAAGCCCTGCGGCGGTTTGCCTCCTTCGGCTGCCGGCGTTTCTGGCTTGATGATATTTGGACAATCGATTGGGAGAAGCGACGCCGCTATTTCCTGGACGCTGGTCTTGATGGAATTCCGCATGAGCCCGTCAGGTACCCTCCGGCTTCCTACCGAATGTGGGCAGGTGTGATCGATCTTGTAGATAAGGCCGCAGGGCGGACGGCATCGTGAACCAAGCTACATTGTGCGCAGGATGTTGACGAGGATTCGGCAGCAGCTCGCGATGCGCAAGCGGGCAGCCAAATTCGGATTTCGATTCATTCGCCGTGCCTCTTTTGAATTGCCTGAGTTCATCCGTCTGAAGGACGGCCGTTGTCTGCTATCCCTACCGTCGGAACCGGGCGTGTACAACGATTTTGTGGCGATATTTCTGGAGGACTGTTACCGGCTCTCGAGCATGCAAAGTGGAGTATCATCGGTGTTGGATATTGGTGCTAATGTCGGGTTGTTCGGTCTAGCAGCAAGGGGATATTTTCCCGAGGCGGTGATTCACTCATACGAACCGAACAGAGGCTTGGAAAAGCCGCTGCAGTCTCACTCTTCAGACGCCGGCTTCGAGGTATACTGGGAAGCGGTTGGTTCGAGTCATGGTTTCATTGCTTTGGAGGACCGGGGTGACTCCAACCAGGCCCGGAGCCGTGACGATCCGAATGGATCCGTTCCACAAGTACCTCTCGATTTGGCGGTAAAGCGTTTAGGTGGCAAAGTGGACCTTGCCAAGGTCGATTGTGAGGGCGCCGAATGGAGTATGTTCGACGATGCCGAGGGCTGGAAGGGAATCCATTTCCTGGCGATGGAGTATCACCTTTGGCCTGATCACAGCCACCAGGAGGTTGCTGAACGAGTTGATAGTCTGGGATTCGATGTGGTTGCCCAGGCACCTGGATCCGACTTTGGCCTGATTTGGGGCCGGCGATGCGGTCGAGCCGGCGGACCCGCCGGTTTGATATGAGAGATCGAAGTATGACTTCGGGTCTAACGGTTGCCATTCCCACATTCGGAAGAGGACGGTTCCTGTCCCAGACGCTTAATTCCATAGAGGACCAGACGGTTCCAACGATCGCCAGCGTGGTAGGGGGATCCATTGAATTTGACGTTTCTCAATATGCAGGGGGCTTCGTCAGTTTTGAGAACCGGGATCCCGATCCGGGAATGGTAGCATGCTGGAACGGGGCTGCTGAAAGTAGCAATACCAGTTTCCTGAGCTTTCTGGCTGATGACAATCTGCTTGAGCCTGGATTTGCAGAAACCATGACTCGTTTCCTTGATCGGCATCGCGAATGTGATGTGGCGTTCTGCAACCTCCGTATCATCAATGGAAATGGAGAGTTGCAGCCGGAAGAATCCGTCACCACAGCGAGGTTTTATGGACGAGATCAATTGTCTCCGGGGAGAATTCCAGATTCCCTGCTCGAGCAGTTAATCGCTCGTAACAGCCTTCCTCTCGAAGCCTCCGTGATTCGGAGGGAAGTTTGGGATCGTTTTGGTCCCTTCGACAGCCGAGCGGAAGGTGCGTTTGATATGCACTTTTTCGGAAGACTGCTACGAGGTGGAACGACGTTCGGCTTTGTGTCGGATTTCCTTGTCCGGTTCCGCTATCATGACGACTGTTACAGTGTAAACCAGAAGCAGAAGCACCTGGAAGGAGCGGTATGGGCGTTGAAGGATCTTCAGCGCGTTCCGAGTGACTTCGTGCCCGCTTTTCGAAAGCGGCTGGCAGGATGCCAATCCCAGCTTCTGGATTGTATTTCTGACCCGATCCGGAAAAGGCAATTGATGGGTGAGGTCCTGGGAGGTCCGTCGGGACCTTACCTGATTCTACGGTACCTGGCCAAAAGGGCACTGCGATCGATCAGCGTTACGAACGGAAGGAATCGAGACTCATAAGGAAGCGCAGCATTCTGTTTCTCTGTTCCTGCTTGGAACCGGGCCACGATGGAGTCGGTGATTACACCCTTCGGCTGATGTCGGCGTGGAGAGCCTCGGGTGGGGGTGCGCCGCGATCGCCCTGAATGATCGAATGGTGCCTGGGAAGTCGATCATGTCACCCAACGGCAGGGACGACATGGTCGGTCCCACTATCAGGTGCTCTCCACACCTGCCCTGGAAAAGAAGAGGTGAGGTTGTGGAATCGGAATTGAGTTCGTTTAACCCCTCCTGGATCAGCCTGCAGTTTGTCCCTTATGGCTACCACGCTAACGGAGTGGTCAATGGATTGGCCAAGGTGCTGGCGGCACTGATGAGGAGTGCGCTATGCAGGAGACACATCATGTTTCACGAAATCTGGGTAGGTGCGAAATGTTCCGCGCCGATCCGTGAGCGCCTTTTCGGTTGGGTTCAGCGCTTGGCCGTAGGGCGGCTTGTCAGGAATTTCGATCCTCAGTGCGTGAATACCCATACGCCGGGCTATCAATCCGCTCTCCGAGGGCTGGGAGTTTGCGCCCAACTCCTGCCCCTTTTTGGAAACATACCCTACCGATCGACTGGCGCTGAGTCCTGGCTCTTTCCCGTTCTCAACCAGAGGAAAATCGAGATCAACTCTGGGAACAGGGGCCGGTTCTGGCTCTTCGGTATGTTCGGTAGTCTACACAGAGAATGGCCGCCTGAACCCCTGATTCCGGATATTGCCCGTATGGCAAAATCTCGGCAGATCCGCGCTGTCATTCTGGCTTTCGGACATATGGGTCCCGGAGGGCCTCTCTGGAGGACCATGGAAGAGCGTTACGCTGATTCATTGGATTTCATATCTCTGGGACCGATGGCAGAATACCGAATCGCTGAACTGATCAATACGGTAGATTGTGGCATTGCCACGTCGCCACTTCAGCTAATTTCAAAGAGCGGTTCTGCAGCAGCCTTTCTTGACTTCGGAGTGCCGTTGATCGTGAATCGGGATGATGTGAGATTCAAAGGGAGCCGATCGGACGACGTCACTGCAGATCCGCTACTTTTTCGCGGCATTGACATGCTTGAACCCGACGCATTCGGGAAGCGAAATGCGAACCGTGTCCGTGGTGACCGCTTGAGGGAGATAGCTACCCGTTTCTTGTCCCAACTCGAAACATTTGGCTAAGATGGTCCTTAAATCTGCGGGTGCGGCAAATATCTTCGCGGCACCTTCCTCGCACTTGAGTTTCAAGAAAGGTTGAGGATCCTCGTCTCCAGTCCCGTCTTCTATCCCCAGGTAGGTGGTATTGAAGCTGTTACTCGTGTGCTGGTCGTTCAGTTCTCCCGTTTCGGAAATGAGGTCCGCTTGCTCACCGATACATCGGAACAGGGAGAGGATCAGTTCCCTTTCCCCGTCTACCGGAGGCCGACGCTGCAATTCATTGCGGAGTGTTTGCAATGGTGCGATGTCTACTTCCAGAGCCAGGTCAGCTTGCGCTTCTCATTGCCGTTATTGGCCGTTGCCCGTCCATTGGTGACTGCGACCCACGTCTGGCTTCGCCAAGCCGACGGTCGAGTAACCTGGCGCGAGGCACTCAAGCGAATAGTGGTGTCGCGATCACGAAGCATTGCCGTTAGTAGTGCAGTGGGCGATCATCTTTCCTGCGATTCCACGATCATCGGCAATCCTTATGATATTGAGGTTTTTTCCCCGGAGGAGTCGGCTGAGCCTCGCGTGGGTCTCGTATTCCTAGGCCGTCTGGTCTCCGACAAGGGCCTGGATGTGTTACTCCATTCGATTGCGGATCTCAAACGACGGGGTCTGAACACCACGCTCACGATTATCGGCGACGGGCCGGAACGGGCCAGAATGGTTGATCTCTGCCGGCGGCTTTGTATTTCTGAATCTGTCCGTTTTTCTGGTCTTCTAAGAGGACGAGAACTGGCCGATGCTCTAAGGCGACATCTCATTATGGTCATTCCCTCGCAGTGGGACGAGCCGTTCGGGTTAGTCGCACTGGAGGGCATTGCCTGCGGATGTGTGGTAGTAGGGTCGAACCGCGGCGGATTAAAGGATGCCATTGGTCCCTGTGGCCTTCTCTTCGAATCGGGCAATACGAAACATCTCGCCGCTATTCTCTACGAAGTCCTGATGGATCCCTCGCGCGTGCGAGAACTGAGGCGGTGCGCATCCGATCATCTGGTGCGCTTTGAACCCGAAAGAGTGGCGCGAGCCTACCTTAGCGTCCTTGAGTCGGCGGCAGAGAATGCCGCAGTTGAGGTCTGATTCCGTGCGCATAATGCTTGTCCATGCAACCGGAAACATGAATACCCGACAGGTGTTGTTTGCGCTTTGGGAAGCGCGAGTGCTTGGGCAGTTCTGGACAACTCTTACATGGACAACCGGCACGGCTTGGGACCGGCTTCTTCCCCGTTCTCTGCGTAACGCCCTGGAGCGACGGAGTTTTCCTTGGATACCGTCATCGGTGATTCGTCTCTATCCTTTTGCTGAGCTGGGGCGGCTGATTGGGAGTTCTCTCGGTATAAGAATGCTCACGGAACCTGAGAAAAGTCCCTTCAACATTTTCAGCGTATGCGAATCACTGGATCGCAGAGCGTCGCGAGAGATCGATCGAGACACGGATCTCTCAGGAGTTTATTGCTACGAGGATGGTGCATTCCATACCTTCAGCAAGGCGGCAGAACGGGGACTTACTCGCTATTACGATCTGCCCATTGCCTATTGGGAAACCAGTCGACGCCTGATGCAAGAAGAGGCGGCCAGGCTTCCCCGCTGGTCAGCAACCATGCAGGGACTGCAGGATTCCAAAGAGAAGCTGGATCGAAAGACCGGCGAGCTGAAGTTGGCTGATGTTGTGATCTGTCCCAGCGAGTTTGTGATGGATTCGTTGCCTGAATCAATCAGAAGAGAAAAGCGCTGTGTTTTGGCGCGTTTCGGATGTGCGGTTGATCGGAAAACCGGCTTTTCAAAGCGGCCCGGAAGCGGCCCACTTCGCGTTCTCTTTGTTGGCGCATTGAGCCAGCGCAAGGGACTGGCAGATCTCTTTGCTGCAATGCAGCTCTTGAACGCGGAGAAAAGGATTGAACTGCATGTTCTAGGATCACCTCAGGTGGATTTGGACTTCTATCGGTCCGAATTCCAGGAATTTGTCTATCATCGGCCTCGTCCCCATGGCGATGTGCTTGCTTTTATGAGGGAATGTGACGTGTTCGTTCTGCCCTCAATTGTGGAGGGTCGCGCCCTTGTCCAGTTGGAGGCCTTGAGCTGCGGACTGCCGCTGATTGTTACCCGAAACGCCGGAGGAGATGACCTGATCATTGAAGGAGAGACCGGATTTCTTGTGCCGATTCGTTCTCCATCTGAAATTGCAGGAAGGCTGGAGTGGTTCTTGGAAGACCCGAAGAGAGTTGAGCGTATGCGGCCGCGCTGTATGGAACATGCACGATCCATTAATTGGAAATCTTATCGTCAGGAGGTTATTAGTGCGGTGTGCGATGGCCTTGAGAAGGCCAACCTGAGTTGAAAGATTTTTGGTTCTATGCATCGCGCATTTGATTTGACGGGAAGGTACCAGTGAGAAGTAGCCGACTCATAGTATACCTGGTTTGGCTCTATATGTTGTTGCTGATTTTTGAGGGTGCCCTTCGGAAGTGGATACTTCCAGGCTATTCGAATCCTATCCTCATTATTCGGGACCCCATCGTGGTTCTTATTTACGTTGTCGCCCTACAGAGAGGAGTCTTTCCCATGAATGCGTTTGTCGGGGCTACCCTGTTCCTGGCCATCGTATCGTATCTATTCGGTACATTTTCTGAATTCAATGTTCCGGTCGTCCTGATCTATGGAATCCGGACTGATTTTCTCCACGTGCCTCTCATCTTTGTGATGGGTCGGGTTTTGAGTTTGGAGGACATCGTAAGGATGGGGAAAATAATTATGTTAATTGCGATTCCCATGACCGTGCTGATGGCAGTACAGTTCGTTTCCCCTCAATCTTCATGGGCGAATACGGGAGTGGGTGGGACCGGAACAGCGACGATTACGGGGGCTCTGGGGCGCTACCGACCCCCCGGAACCTTTTCTTTCATAACCGGAGTTGCCGCTTTTTACCCGCTTGCCCTGGCGTTCCTGTTGGGGAGTGTGATTCAGAAGTCGGGAATTCCGAGACATCTCCAATTCGCTTGTGCACTCTCCATCGTATTGGCGATTCCAATATCCATAAGCCGGTTAACGGCATTGTCTTGTGCGATAGTTCTGATGGGTGGCTTAGTCGCTCTTATTCTCAAGCCCGGCGCGTCGAGGGGAACAGCTCGACTTCTGGGCTTAGGGGCGGTCCTCGTGGCAGTGGTACCCTTTCTCCCCTTTTGGGATGAGGGCGTAGAGACTTTCTCGGCGCGGCGGGAGGCGGCCACCGGCGAGGGTGCGGAAGGCTTCAAGCAGAACGTTGTGGTAAGGTACCTGGATTCCTTTCTGAAGCCACTGTTGTCGGTTTGGGACGCTCCATTCTTCGGTCATGGAATTGGTACAGGAACCAATGTCGGTGCCAAATTTCTCACCGGGAATCTCGCTTTCCTGATGGGAGAGGGAGAGTGGCAGCGCAACATTCTCGAGATGGGACCGCTAATTGGATTGGCGTTTATCGGCTACCGTTGTGCAATTGGGTGGCATTTGCTGATGGTTGGCCTCATCAGCAGCCGGCGTGGCAACGCGTATCCTATCCTTCTACTTTCCTCCTGCGTCCTGCTGATCATAAATGGTCAATGGGGGCCGCCTACGATACTGGGCTTTGCGGTCTTCGGGGGAGGCCTGGCCTTGGCTTCGGCCGATCTGACTCGACAGTCGGGGCTCCGACGAACTACATCCCACCGTCGGCGATATGCTCGGGTCCCTCCTGCTACATCAAGCACTCCGGGTCCGGCTGAGGTTTGTTAGATAGATGTGAATATCCCTAGCAGTCCGCGGCGGACCTTTCCGTGTTCTCAAGTGAGGTGTTACGGAGGAGGCATTCCGGTCTGAGCCATGAGTACAGTGGATCTTCTAGTCAACTATGCGGGCGATCGCCAGGAGAGCATGACACGGTTTGCCGACCTACTCATTGACAGGCTACCGGATCGGGGGGTTTCGACGCGAGTAATCAGACCACGCGAGTTCCTTGGAAAAATTGGGGGAGGGTCGATCGGATTAAGTAAGTGGCTGGGATACATCGATAAATACATCTGGTTCCCATTCACGCTGATGCTGAAAAGAAGGGACATTCGCCTGCGGAGCGAACTCGTCCACATAACCGACCATTCCAATGCACTTTACGCGTCCTGCTTTCGGGACGTTCCCAAAGTGGTGACTTGCCATGATCTTCTCGCCGTCCGGGGAGCGCTGGGCGAGGATACGGACTGTCCGGCAACTTTCCTTGGCCGAATGCTACAGAGACGGATCTTGAGAGGTCTGTCAGAAGCTGATGTTGTCTGCTGCATATCCAGCGCGACGCGCCGTGATTTACGGCGCCTGCTTCCTCGGGCGCCGTTTCGTGATTGCGTCGTATCGTTGGGAATCGGATATCCCTACCGCAGGTTGACGGAATCCGAGATCAACCATCGTATCGATGGATCTTTGCGGGAATTTTTGGACGAGCCTTTCATTTTTCATGTGGGCTCAAGTCAACGAAGAAAGAACCGGGAGGCAGTCCTGCGTGCGCTACACGTTACCTTGCAACGCACCCGTATGCGCGCAGTGTTTGCGGGTGAGAACTTGCAACCTTCGCAACGGGAACTGGCAAATAATCTGGGTATTTCAGACTCCCTGGTTGATCTGGGTCGTGTTGATCAACAGGTATTGGAAGCTCTTTATAATAAAGCGTTTGCACTCGTTTTTCCCTCACGTCATGAGGGATTTGGTTGGCCTGTGGTCGAGGCTCAGGCCTGTGGGTGCCCCGTGATCACCAGTAGTGTGAGCTCGCTGCCGGAGGCGGCTGGCGATGGAGCCATTCTCTGTCATCCGAATCGTCCCGATGAGATTGGCGAAGGAATCCGTCGGCTGGAAAAGGCAAACTTCCGGGAGGCACTGATCTGCCGAGGATTCCGCAATGCGAGGAGATTTTCAACCGACAAGATGGTCGACGCCTACGCCGATATTTACGCTGGTTTGCTAGATCGATGAGCAGGTGCCTGATTGCCGCTATGCTTTGCCTGTTCCCCTGGCCTCTCAGGCGGTTTGTGATGGTTCGAATGCAAAGGCACGAAATCCACCCATTAGCTAGAATTGGCTTTTCCCTCATCCTCTGTGATCACCTCAAGATGGCTCCCCATTCTCAAATTGGCTCGCTGACGGTTGTCAAAGGTATCCAGCAGCTTTCTCTGGATCCGCACTCCACGATCGGGAATCTGAATTGGATCACTGGATTCCCGGCGGGCCATCCGGTTCATTTCGCACATCAGGAAAACAGGGAGCCAACCCTAGTTTTGGGCGAACACTCCGCTATCACGCACCGACACCTAGTCGATTGCACCGATCGGGTTGAGATCGGGAAGTTTTCCACGATCGCCGGGTATCGAACGCAAATCCTCACGCACTCGATCGATCTGCATTCGAACCGACAGCATTCCCGGCCCATAGTGATTGCCGACTATTGTTTCGTTGGTACCGGATGTGCCATCCTGGGCGGAAGTGGGCTTCCCTCGTATTCGGTTTTGGGTGCCAATTCGCTGCTCAATCAGAAGCACGTTAAACAATGGACACTCTACGCCGGATCACCCGCTGTTCAGGTCAAAGCTTTGCCGCGCGATAGTGCCTATTTCCATCGGAAGGAAGGATTCGTCAATTGAATGCTCCCCTTAGCATACTGCGAACCGTCCATTCGGCCGATCCCGCGGGTGGGGGCGTGATCGAAGCGGTGATGCAGGGCAGCAGGTGTCATGTTGAGCAGGGTCATAAGGTTGAGGTGGCCACATTGGACGAGCCGGAAAACTTGGAGTCCTCCCGAGAGGGTATCGCGCTCCATTCGCTGGGGCCCGGATGGGGAGGATACGGCTACTCTAGCAGATTGGTTAGGTGGCTCAGACAAAATGTGATCCGCTTCGATTTTGTGGTTATCGATGGCATCTGGCAATTTCATGGCCTCGCCGTCCGTCGGGTATTGCGGAATTTAGCAATTCCCTATGGCATTTTTCCTCACGGTATGCTCGACCCCTGGTTCCAGGAGCACTACCCTAGTAAACACCTCAAAAAATGGCTCTACTGGCACCTTTTCGAGCGTAGGAACTTTGCCCAGGCACGAGTGATTTTTTACACAGCTGAAGAGGAGATGATTAAGGCAGATCGCTCCTTTTCCCTACCAGCGGGACCATCTCACGAAATGGTGGGCTTGGGGATCGCAAACGTACCCTCGGTTTCTCCAGACCTGCAGGAAGGTTTCCTGCGAGAGCACCCATACCTGCGAGACAGGAGAATACTGCTCTTCCTGGGAAGGATTCACGAAAAGAAAGGGATCGATCTCTTGATTGAAGCGTTTGGGCGAGTGATGGCTACCTTTCCTGATGCCGGGCATTCGCCGCGACCCCACCTGATTGTAGTTGGGCCTTGCGGCGACGACCAATACCTTACTCAGCTCAAGCTCCAAGCGGAGAAGCTTTGCCCTGCAGATTCGGTCACCTGGGAGGGTATGCTTCGCGGCGATATTAAGTGGGGCGCCCTTCAATCTGCAGATGCCTTCATTCTCCCGTCCCACCAGGAGAATTTTGGGATTGCGGTGGTGGAAGCGCTTGCTTCGGGTACTCCGGTTCTGGTTTCGAAAGGTGTAAATATATGGCGCGAAATCGTAACCGACGGAGCGGGTTTCGCAGAGGATGATACCGCTCACGGTTGCGAACAGTTGATGCGGCGATGGCTTGACGCCAACGAGGGCGATTGGCAGAAAATGAAGGACAGCGCCATTCCTTGCTTTCGGCGCCGATTCGCGGCCTGCGAGGGTGCCGGAAACCTAATCGCAGCGATACGGCGAGTGTTTGCCGCTTAGTGACCATTACGATCGCACAGGGCGCATTCTTTCCGGTCCCGCCTGCCTTGGGAGGTGCGGTTGAGAAAATCTGGTTCGACTTGGGCAGGCAGTTTGCCCGCTTCGGTCACACAGTTTATCATGTTTCCAGGACCTTTTCCGGATACCCCTCTCGGGAAATCTGCGAGGGTGTGCATCACCTTCGCGTCAAAGGATATTCGGCGCCGAGATCCCCAATTCTATACAAGCTCCACGACCTGCTATATTCACGTCGCGTCGTCCGCGTGCTTCCCCGGAGCGATATCCTGGTAACGCATACGTTCTGGTTACCGGTGCTGGTGCGAAACAAGCGATTCGGGAGGATCTACGTTCATGTAGCCCGGTATCCGAAGGGACAGCTGCGGCTTTACCGCCACGCGGATCGATTGCAGACCGTGTCGTCGGCGGTTGCGATAGAGATGCGCAGGCAGGCACCGGGATTAAAGAAAAGAATCCATGTCATTCCCAATCCTATCGAGTTGCCCGAATCAACCGGCGAGGATGGCGATTTGCTAAGGGGAGAATCCGAGATGGTGAGAATTCTGTATGTCGGAAGGGTGCATCCGGAAAAAGGACTTGATCTGTTCTTGGACTCACTCTCTAACCTATCCCCAGCGGTGGTAAAATCCGTGTGTGTTCAAATAGTCGGCCCGTGGGAAGTCAGCCAGGGGGGCGGGGGAGTCCGCTACTCTGAAAAGCTGAAGAAAGTCTCTCGGAAACTGGGTGTGGAAGTGGAATGGGTGGGCCCGATTTTCGATAGGGCCGCTCTCAGCAGCTACTATCAAAATGCAGACATTTTTCTTTACCCCTCTGTGGCTGCCAAAGGAGAGAGTTTTGGCGTAGCGCCCTTAGAAGCAATGGCTCATGGGTGCGTGACGGTTGTATCGAGTCTCGATTGCTTTACCGATTTCATCGAACATCGCAGGAACGGTGTCATTTTCGATCACACGGGGAACCGGGCTTCGACACGCTTGGCGGAAGCTTTGACAGATCTTGTGCTTGATGAAAAGGAGAGGAAGCGACTGGGCCGGGCCGCCAGAATCAGGGCTGAAGGCTTCTCGCTGCGGAACGTTTCCGAGCACTATATCCGTGATTTCGAGGAGCTTTTGCGGGCCTCATAGGCGGAATCCCGACGGCATATGAAAAAGCAGGAAACACCCTTCGATTCGCCATGGACAGCGAGGGAACGTTTTCTGATGTTTCTATGGGACTGCACGTGGGTGCTGGTTTGCATGTGGACGCCCAAGCCATGCAACCGCTGGCGGTTGTGCTGGCTGAAGCTGTTCGGGGCGAAGATTCACGGTCTGCCCTTTGTGCACCAACGGGCACGAATTCAGGTCCCGTGGAATCTAACCCTATATGATAGGGCCTGCCTTGGCGATCGGGCGAACGCCTATTCCTTGGGCAGAATTGAGATCGGTAAACGAGTGACGGTAGCTCAGGAAGCCTACCTATGTACTGGCTCTCATGAATTTGCCGACCCAGCGCTGCCCCTGATTGCGCGGCCGATAGTAATTAAGGACGAGGCATTCATTGGAGCACGGGCATTCATTTTGCCGGGTGTTACTATTGGGAGAAGAGCCATAGTTGGTGCTTGCTCAGTCGTCACAAAGAACGTGGATGACGGCGAATGCGTCGCCGGAAATCCTGCTCGCCCACTCGGTAAGGGTTAATCGAGGTCGGTGCCGAATTCACGGGATTCAATGAGTTTTTGAGCATAGCGAAAACCTATGAAATGACGAACACCCTAACGAGGAAGGACTCCAAATCAACATTACCGATAGAGCCTGCCCCCTTTGTGCATCTTGTAGAGTAAAGGAATATGTGCAGTTCACGGATGCCCGAATTATCGTGTGTCGCGACTGTACCTGTGGTTGGACGTTTCCACCGCCGGGGAAGGTCGACTATGAAGGGGCAGATTTTCACGAGTCGGCATCTGGTGAGGAACATACCGGGTTTTCCGATCTTCCCGAGGCCTGGAGAGCGGCAGTTGTACGACAAGTCGATATGGTTAAAAGGCATCTCTCTCCAGGAGATCAAGTTTTGGAAATCGGATGCGGGCAAGGAATCTTTCTCGAATTGCTTAGGGATCACGGATTCAAGGTTTCGGGTATCGAACCCAGCATAGCAGCGTCCAGAAAAGCATCCCAACGCGGGTTACCTGTAGAGCAGGGGTTCTATGCTCCATCAAGAGGGTCAGAAGATATCAAGATCGTGATTCTTTCGCAGGTATTCGAACATATCGGGGAACCTCAGAGATTCCTGCAAGACCTACGCTCAGGATGCCCTCATGCAATGGTGCTATTCATTCAGGCTACCTATCGCGGCCTTATTCCAAGGCTTTTCAAGAACCGATGGTATGCATGGATGACGCACGAACACTTCTGGCATTTCACTCCCAAGGCACTTGGTCGACTAGCGGGAGATTTCGGATACAACCTCACAGATCTTGAATTTTCAACGCTTGTCCATCTAACTCCAGCGAGACTGTTTTTGGATGGCGCCGCTCGCCTTTTCGCTCCCCACAGCCGTGACCAATTTCACCTGCTCGTCGAGCCGGTTGTGAGGAAATGACCGTAGGCTAATAAACCCATGAATAAACTGCTCAAGAGAATTGTTTTATCGATAAATTGTCTGTTAAAGAATCGACCGCTTGAGTTTTACCTTATCGGTAATGTTTTAGGATATTACAGCGCGATAAAGTATCTAGTATTCGACCTGATGGATATTTCAAGATGTGTCGACATAACAGTCGATGGCGTGAAGGTTACAGTACGGACCAATACTCCCGATATAATTATTGCCATTAGTGGTCTAGCGTACATAGAATACGCCAATATAAAGTGTCGAGAACCGAAATTTATCATCGATCTTGGAGCAAATATTGGCACATCAGCACTCTTTTTTTCCCGAAAATATCGTGAAGCTTTGGTGGTTGCGATTGAGCCGGAGACATCCAACTATAATCTACTTATTGAAAATACGCAGGGGATTAGCAATATCAAAGCTGTCAAAGCCGCGGTATGGAGTAATTCTTGTGTTCGGAATGTAAGGGACAGAAAGACCGGTCCAGCGGGATATTCGACTACGGATTCACCTGAATTAGAGGAAGCAGTTATCGAGGAAACTAGGTGCGTATCCATAAATGAAATAATGAAAGAGTTTGGCATGGAGACAATCGATATACTCAAGGTTGATATTGAGGGATCCGCATCGGGTGGCATCTCTCTTTAGATGGCGCAGGGTGAAGCCCTGCTGATTTAGTTATTTTACATTGTCAGGGATAGGACGGAGACGGGTATCAGTAATCGTAACCCTCGGCGTCGCTTTTGCAACGATGATGCCGCAATCCGCGAGGACGTTCCGTAAATGAATTGATCTGGAGAGAACAGTTCGCACAGGAGCCGGATGGGAGGCAGGGAAGATAGATGAAAGGAAAGAATGTGATCATAGTTACGGCGAAGGGCGGTAATGTTGCACTTGAAAATAAGAATGTACTCCCGATTTTTGGAGTTCCAGTTGTCGTTTATCCGATTAGAGCAGCATTGCTGTCATCGAAGACGCATGCTGTTTATATTTCTACGGAAGACACCTTGATACGATAGATAGCGGAGAATCAGGGTATCAAAGTAATTGATCGACCGGCGGCTTTGAGCCAGTCCGACAGTTTACACAAAGATGTCATCGCGCATGCCGTTAAGGTGGTTTCTGAGGACATTCCCAGTGCGGAGAATTTTTGTGTGCTCTTAGGCAATACAGTGATGGTCACACCCGGCCTGATTGATAAGAGTTTCTCTGTTCTTGAGGACGGAGAATGGGATTCCTGTTTGAGTGTGTGGAAAGCCCAGGACGACCATCCCTATCGAGCGCTGAAAGTGGATGCGGACGGGTGCGTAAGCTCGTTCCTTAATGTAGATTGCACGTCGAACAGGCAAAGCTACCCGACGGTTTACTTCTATGATCAGGGAATATGGGCCTTCAAAAGGGACTGCGCCTTCCGCCAGGAGGGGCCCATTCCATGGGTTTGGCTAGGGAAGAAGTGCACCTATATGGAAAGACCATGGGTAACCGGGAGAGACATACATAGCTGGATCGATTTATCGGCCAGCGCGTGGTACTTGAGCGCCATACAGGCGCTCGATCACGAAGGTTATGCAGGAGACTGAGAGTACCGAAGAAGCCCAAGCGAAGCAAGGTGATTAGGCATTAATTCTGGCTGTAACGACGCCTGCTGGCTACTCTAGGTTTCGAGTGTGTTTCTTATGCATTCTGGGGCGTCATCCGCATGAACGTTGATCCGTGGCGTTTTGAGTCCTTGGTTATCGCGGGACGCCTTATTCCACGGCCTTTCCTGTTTATCGAATCATGAAGGGAACAAACATACAGAAAGTGCTGAGGCTTTCCTTTTACCTGATCACTCACCCTTACATGCTCCCTCTGTATTTTAGGCAAAGCGTGAACAGATCCGACTCTCCTCTTAGTCTCGAACTGCCGTGGGTTTCGTTCTCAGCCATTAATTACCTAAAGAAACATATCAAACCGTACCATTCCGTTGCAGAGTTTGGAGGAGGTGGCTCAACTATTTTCTTTTCACGGCTTGCAGCCTCGGTCCACTGCATTGAGAGTCACGAACTCTGGACCTCCAGAATAATGGAGAAACTCGCGGAATGCCAAATTACAAATGTAACGATCGAGCTCCATCCCTTCGATGCAAAGGATGCATATGGGTATGCCAGATCGAGTTGTTTAGGAAGTCTCGAAGGAAAATCCTACGATGTGATACTTATTGACGGTTACGAAGAGGATGTGGAACTTCGTCCGATATGTTTCTATCACTCAGAGAATCACGTTAAGAAGAATGGAATAATCGTTGTCGACGATTCTTGGCGCTATCCGGCCTTGCACGAGAAGAATAGAGCCAAGGCCTCCGCTGAGTTTCGCTCGATTGGCCCTTGTAGGCCCGGTGTTACAACAACAGCTATATTCTTCTATTAGGTGTTGTCGATCATACAGGACCATCTCAATCGATCGCGCTTCAAGCGAGGAATCAATGGGCAGGCGGTCGATGCTAGCCAGCGTTTCCGGGAAATCCGCGTAATCCTGGCAGCGTAGCACCGGAGGGACAGCGGCCCGGCTGAGATAAATCGGTGAGCGTACCTGTATCGGTAGTTATTCCCATCAAGAACGAAGCGGAGATTCTGCCTCGGAGCCTGGACTCGGTAAATTGGGCTGATGAGGTGTTCGTTGTCGATTCGCAGAGCACGGACGGGTCGGAAAAGATTGCCGAGAAGGCCGGTGCGGAAGTCGTGCAGTTTGATTTCAAAGGCACTTGGCCCAAGAAGAAGAACTGGGCACTGGAGAATCTGCCTTTCAAGTATGAGTGGGTCTTTTTCCTCGACGCCGACGAGGTGCTCCCACCGGAGGCTGAACCTGAAATTCGGGGGATCGTTTCGAATCCTGACGAAACGCATGCGGGCTACTGGATCAACCGGCGTTTCATGTTCATGGGCAAGTGGCTGAAGCATGCCTATTACCCGAACTGGAACCTGCGCTTCTTCAAGCACCGGTTGGGGCGTTACGAGAAGCTCACCGACGGCGATACGCAGAGCGGAGACAACGAGGTGCACGAGCACGTCGTGGTGAAGGGATCGACCGGGCGCTTGAAGGCGGAGATGGATCACTATGCGTTTCCGTCGGTAGAGACGTTCGTGAATAAGCATAACCAGCTATTCCAACTGGGAAGCGCGGGTCGCTCTGGATCGGTATCTGGGCGCATCAGAGGCGGCGCTGCAGAAAGACGATGTCGGCGTTCGTCGGAGGCTGAAGCGCTGGAGCCGGGGAATGCCTTTCCGGCCTCTGCTGCGATTTCTCTACATCTATTTCGTGCAGCGCGGATTCCTCGATGGCTGGGAGGGCTATTACTTTGCCCGTCTGCACGCCTTCTACGAGTTCCTCAGCGTGGCCAAAACCTATGAGATGAGGAAGCGTGCTGCGAGAGAATAGGATAGAGGGGGAATATTTAAGGTGGATTGACGTGACGGTGTGGGGAGATAATGTGAAAGCGTATATGAGCCTTTCGGAAATAGATCTCGAGACGTTGGTTCTGTCAAAGCCCCCTGGTTTTCGGGCTTATCTTGCGGAAAGGATACTCTCCAGCTTCGACTCTCCCTCTCAGAAGCGGATTGACGAACTTTGGTCCAAGGAAGTCGAGGATCGAATCGATGCTTTCGAACGAGGTGAGATATTGGCGGTAGGAGAAGGGGACGCTTATGAGGAGACCGAGAAGAGATTGCGGTAGATGAGAATCCGTTATCTCAGCGTTGCCTTAAGGGAACTTGGCGACGCGGTCTCCTATTACGAGGAATTGGAGCACTGGGAGTCCGATTCTATGCTGAATTCCGAGCCTGCATCGAACGAATCCGGAATCATACTAACGCCTGGGCAAAGCTCTCAACGAGAGCAAGACGGTGCCGAACGAAAACCTTCCCGTATGGAGTGATCTACGAAATTCGCAGTGAGGAGATACTGATCATAGCCATTGCGGCGCTGCGACGCGAACCTGACTATTGGGGGGACCGGATATAAGCGTCCCGCCACGGGATCCAGGTTTTTTCGATTCGAAGGGCCTATTGTTGCGGGGGCCAGCACGCGCACTGGGCGGCAACGATCTACTGGCTGATTTTTTCGAGTGCGTGATCTGTGTAGGGCATTAAAGGGATATCGAAGAGCCGAAAGGGGCGATTTTTCGGGGCCAATCGGGGGAGCTCGCGTCAGCAAATGAACCAAGCGGATTTAAAAACAGTTTCATGTAATGCTGCGTCCGAAAATCCAGGAATTTGGAACAGCCCCTAGAGTAGGGGAGGAATTCGGGATCGATTTCCAAGGGGCCGCTGCGAAGCGGCCTTTTTTGTAGCTCTAACCCGGCCATCGTATGAACAGGAGGAAAGAGAGGAGGAGGAGAATTGGGTTTGAGACGGCTGGAATGCCAGGATCATGTTGCGAGGCCCTCAGCGGGCGGTTTCCGCATCGAGATCCTCTTGGCGGACGAAGAGTGGGGGGATTGAGCGCATATGTTTGTCTCTGTGAACCAGGCAGGCACCCTCCGCCTGCGCTGCCGCCGCGATAATGGCATCGACCAGAGGCAGGCGCTGAGGAGTGTGATGGAGGATCTCGAACGCGTTCATCGCCACTGCCCCATCAATCGGTACGATTTTCCAGACGATATGCCGATAGCGGGTTACCGTTTTTCTAATCTGCTGCATTGAGGCACCGAGGTCACGCAGTCTCCGGGAGAACTCGGTGACGGACACGGATGCCAGCAGGATCCTGTTTCCCGATTCGTGGAAAAGAGCCTGGACTCGCTCACTTCCCCGTTCCTTTCGGTAGTGGGCCAACCATGCTGAGGTATCGAGCAGGTAGCTCACTTGATCATCCTTCGGCTTCGCGCTCGGCGATCAGTTCCGCAACCGCATCACGGTCCGGGGAAAACTGTTTTCCTGCACCGAAAAGCTGCGTCGCCAGGGTTGCCGGGTCGGGGATCACGGTCACCCGAATCTCGTCTTTGCCTTCCCCCGGTTGCCAATCCAGTTTGCAACCCGGCTTGATCTCGAATTTCCTTGCTACCTTGGCTGGTATGGAAACCATGTTTTTCCGTGTAACTGTCGTTTGCATGGAAAAGGTAATAATCATGGAAAATTCGCTGTCAATGCTGCGGCGGTTTTAGGCTCACTCGTTCGGGGTGTGTGCTCTCCCTCGATCGGGTTAAGGTGGTGCGCATCCTCGATTCCGGAGCAGGTTTTCCACGCCAAGACCCAAAGGTTTATGAACAGGAGGCAACAGAGGAGGTGGAGTGCCGAATTGTATCAGCGCGGTCTGGCATTAGAGCGTCTGAGATCAATCAACCCTTGCGCGCACCCAAACTCTCCATCCGTGCCCATCAGTGTAATCCGGGGTTGGCGTTCAATTTCCCGATTACCTCAAAATCGAGAAATCGCGGCTCATGCCGGCTGTGCAAAGATGTCGAACACGTCCAGTTCCATGGCGCGGGCTAGCCTAGCCTGACCTTGGTCCCCGGTAACGAAGATGGTGCAATCGGCAGCTCGTGCGCAGACGACATGCATAATATCCAGTGATCGGCAGAGGAACTCCTCGGTGTGTCTTTCGCTGATGCGAATGCATTCTATGAGGATGAAAGACCAGTCAGGTTCGGTGCGGAGTAGGCGAGATTCCACAATATCAAGTGCCAAATTGGAAAGGGCGTTTTCGAGTCCATTCTTGGACAAGAAACCGCGGCCGGCTTGAGCGGTGAGGCCATTGCAGACCTCCAATTCCTGCAGGGCGTTCAATTCGATTTGGGGCCAGTGGCCAACCAGATTGATGACGCGATCGGAGCCCCTTTCCTTCACGTAGACTTTGACCAGAGCTCCGGAATCGAAATAGGGCTTCATGCTTTGCCACGGTCTGCATATATGCGGTCCGAGGTGAGTTCCGCGCCTTCGTCAAGGGCCGCACCCGATCGCTCCAGGCGTAGCTTCAGATCAGGCCATGGCAGGGGTTTCCGCAACAATGGATGAGGCGTAATATAGCCCACTGTCCTGCCGCGAATTCGCCATTCGAATGATTCCCCCTGTTCCACCTGTTCCCTGATTCGTTTGGTCTCGTGTTGAAGTTGCCGCGTCGTTAAGGTTCTCATGTCATACATTATGTACTACAATCGTGCGGCGTCAAGTGTCCCAGCTCTTCCCCGTCCCGCCATAACCGAAGGCGACGGCAGACGGGTTGTGGCGTTTCGGGGCATCTGCCACGTTCGATCGGCTCGACAACGAATCCATATACCTGTGGCCGCGTCTGCCTTTATTGCATCGCGACCCCTTCGATCGCCTTCTAATATGCGAGGCGATTCAGAAGCAGTGCGTTATTGTTACAAAGGATCGCAAAATCGGGCAGTATCCGATCAAGACACTATGGTAGACGGTGTCTTTGATTTGCAGTGACTGATTTCGTGACATTGGAGAGGGCCCGGCGAAAGCGACGCTTTCTGATCATGGGCCTGGTAGTGGTAGTCGTCGGACTGGTGGCGGGCTTTCTGGCCAAGCCGGCCTACCGCGAGTTCAAGTATTGGCGGGCGAAGCAGTTGGCGGAAGGGGCCCGCGAACTGATGCAGGATACGAACACCATGCAGGAGGCGTGGGAGCAGGCTCAAGCGGCCCACGAATTGGCGCCGGATCGTTCCATCATCGTGCGCACCCTGGCGGATATCTATGAAAAGGTGGATGCGGAGCGCGCCTTCCCCTTTTGGAAGCAGGCGGTGGAATTGTCGCAAGGCGATGCCGGCGATCGCAAGGCTCTGGCCAGGGTGGCGTTGGTTACCGAGCGAATTCTTATTGCCAGGGAGCAGTTGCAGGCCCTGGAGCTAGCGCATGTCAGGGATGCTGAAACGCTACGGCTGAGAGCCCAGCTTCTAACCAAGGAGGGTAAGATTGAAGAGGCCGTCAAGGTTGCGCGAGAAGCCGTGAAGGCAGACCCCGATTCTCCGGAGACCCATTTTCTCTACTTCAATCTATCTCAGATTTCAAAAAAACCGGAGACCCAGGCAGCGGGCGTAACGCATCTCTGGTTGTTGAGCGAGCGTAGCGATGAGGTCGGCCTGCACGCGTTGCGAAATTTGGCCTGGAATCCCAATCTGAAGACCGAGGAGGCGCGCTCAGTCGTTGAGCGGCTGGAATCCCACCCCTTGGCCAGACAGGAGGGCAGGCTGCTGGCCCTGGAGCTCAAGTTGCGTTTTGGAACCGAGCGATTCAAGGTCGTTATTGCCGAGGCCAAGTCCCTGTTTGCGCTTCACAAGCCGGAAGATCTGGCAACATTGGGCAGGTGGTTTAATAGCCAGCGGCTCTATCGGGAAACGATCGAATTGATCGATCCCGAGACGGCGCGTACCCGACAGGATGTATTTCTGGTCCGGCTCGACGCGCTTGCTGTCCTGGAACGTTGGCGGGAAATCGAACAGGTTCTGAAGGAACCGAGGATACCGCTGCAGGAGCATATTCGACACCTGTTCGAAATGCGGGCCTTCTTAAAGCTGGGTGAAGCACGGCGAGCCGGGATAGCCTGGGATCGCTCCCTGCTCGCCGCCGGTAGGGATGCGGAACGGCTCTGGTATGCCGCCGACTACACTTCCAGGCTGAGGCTCGATGAGAATACACGGGAAGCCCTGGAAAGGCTTGTCGAGATACCATCCGCCATGCGCAAAGCTTTTGAACGGCTTCTCCAGTTAAATCAGGAACGAGGGGAAACCGAGGGCGTGCGCGATGTCTATGCGCGAATGATCACCGTGTATCCGAATGAACCGGCGGTGGTAAATGATTTCGCCTACCTGAATCTGCTTCTCAATCAAGAGATCGAAGATTCGCTCAGTTCGGCACGGCGAATGGTCGATGAAAACCCGCTATATCTAGCGCACCGCATCACCCTGGCATTCGCCTACTGGAGACTGGGCGATGCCGAAGCAGCGTTAAACGTTTTTGAGGGCTTGACCTTGGATTGGAGTACAGCACAGACAAGACACAGGGTTGTGTTTTCCACGATTCTGAAGGCCAATGGTTACGAGCAAGAGGCCACGACGATTCTGCAGGGGATCGATCCTGAGTTTCTGCTTCCGGAAGAGCGGGAGCTCTTTCAGGACGTAGTCAGATCTTGAGGGGTGCTGAGGAACTTCGATGTTCAGTGTTCAGGTGTCAGCGCGGCCCCCGGGCTGCGTTCCTTGCCGGATCAAACAGGGATGAAACTTGGGGTCGCGGCCCGCACCTGCCGTCAACTTCGGCTATGGCCGCTCTTTCGTAGCCCGGCGGCTTACCGGCGGCAGCGCTGGCGGTTGCCCCGGGATCCCGGACCGGTCGCAACTTCCGGTTCGCACCGCAAGCAGCTATCTGCGTCTCTTTGTCGTGAGCTTCGTCGCGAGCTTTGTCGAACGCCCAACATCGAAGTGCCTAACGCTCCAA
The DNA here is from genome assembly GCA_963665345.2 of Opitutales bacterium. Classification (GTDB taxonomy): domain Bacteria; phylum Verrucomicrobiota; class Verrucomicrobiia; order Opitutales; family CAXXNP01. Next base: position 481,391 of record OY762281.2, on the reverse strand, counting down.
CAAAATTCACTTGACACTGATTCCATCGCCCGCCAGCTCGCACCAGAGACTAAGTTTCAGTCCAGCGCATGGCGGCACATCGGACCAAGCTTACGACGAAGGCAGGGAGGGTACTCGGCGCTAGGAGATCTCCGGAACCTGGTCCTAAGCTTCGTCGAAAGTCCTCTAAGCCGCAGTGAGGCTCTTAACTCAATTCATTCATACTGTCTAGCCCGACTTGACCAACTCAACCTCTAAAAAAGTTTTTTTCGGGGGTAAATGGGCTGTCGAGTCGCATAAACAGTGGGGGAAGGTTGGCAGAACAGCCTGTAGTGTAGACCTACCCTCTTCCCAGGCCTCGATATGTTTGTATAATTGGGGGCCATCATGTTTCTGAGGTGCAATCGTCGGCGCAAAGATGGCAAAGAGCATTGCTATTGGAACATCGTGGAGAATAAGCGTGTGGGTGGCGGTCGGGTGGTGCAGAGGCAGGTTCTCTACCTTGGAGAGATCAACGACAGCCAGCGCAGCGCTTGGCGCAAGAGTATCGAGATCTTTGCCGAGGGTAGTGCCCGGCCGGAGCAGGTGGCGCTGTTTCCCGAAGATCGGGCGCCGCCGCTCGAGGAGAACTTCCTGAAAGCATCGTACGGATTCGGCTCAAAGATTTGAGGATAGAGCGGCCCCGGCAATGGGGAGCGTGCTGGTTGTCCTGCGTGCTTTATGAACAATTGGGGTTGGGTGAGTTCTGGCGCGAGCGAGTGAGGCCTTCCCGGCAAGGCAGGCGGTGGGCCCATGTGTTGCAAACCCTGGTGGCCTATCGACTGATCGATCCAGGAAGCGAGTGGCGGCTGCACCGCCAATGGTATGAGCAATCAGCCATGGCCGATCTTCTGGGCGAAGACTTCGCCTTGGCCGAGAAGAACACCCTGTATCGCTGCCACGATCGATTGCTGGAGCACAAAAAGGCCTTGTTCGCCCACCTGACCAACCGCTGGAGCGATCTGTTCAACACCCGTTACGAGGTACTGCTATACGATCTGACGAGCACCTATTTCGAGTGTGATCCGAACCAGGAACCAGCGGCTTCGAGCCGAATCCGCAAGTTCGGCTACAGCCGAGACAAACGTTGGGATTGTCTGCAGGTGGTGATCGCCCTGGTAGTCACCCCGGAGGGCTTTCCGATTGCCTATGAAGTGCTTCCCGGTAACACCCTGGATCAAACCACCTTGGGCGATTTTCTTGCTCGCATCGAAAAGGCCTACGGCAAGGCCCGGCGCATCTGGGTCATGGATCGGGGAATACCTACCGAGGAGGTTTTGGCCCAGATGCGTGCAAGCGACCCGCCGATCGACTATCTGGTGGGTACGCCGCGCTCGTGGCTGGACAAGTTCGAGCAATCGTTGCTGCAAAAGCAGTGGCAGAATCTGCGTGCAGGTATCGACGTAAAACTCATCAGGGAGGGGGGTGAAACTTATGTTTTGGCCCGTAGCAAGGAGCGTCTGCACAAAGAAAAGGGTATGCGTCTGCGCGGTTTGCGCCGATTGCTTGAGAGGCTCAAGAAGCTCCGCGATAGCAAGCGGCGTTACCAGCGCGATACCATCCTCATTAAACTGGGCGAAGCCAAGAAGGAAGCCGGCCCGCGGATCTGGCGTTTACTCGACATTGCCGTAGCCCCCGAGGATGGCCCCGCCAATGGCTCGCCGGTGAGCTTCCGGTTGAACTGGAAGAACTACCGTCAGGCCTATCGCCGGGAAGGCCGCTACCTGTTGCGCAGCACCCTCAGTGCCGACAATCCGCACCGCCTCTGGCACCTCTACATCCAACTCACTGAGATCGAGCAAGTTTTCAAGGAAATGAAAAATGACCTCTCCATCCGGCCCATCCATCACCAAAGGGACGATCGCATCGAGGCCCATATTTTTATCAGCTTCCTGGCTTACTGCCTATGGGTCACTCTGAAGCGTCGCTTGCGCGATCTGGCCCCTGGTCTTACTGCCGCCGAGGTGCTTTCGAAAATGGCGGCGATGCAAATGCTCGATGTAAAGCTACCCACCACCGACGGGCGCACCGTGGTGCTCACCCGTTACACCGAGCCCAGTAAGGATCAAAAGCTATTGCTCAACCAGCTAAAGCTTGAACTTCCTGCACAACCGCCACCAAAAATCGAATCGAAAACTAGCGAGATGTAGTGGAGACCTTTGGTCGTTTATCAACGACTTAGGTCAAAAATGACGCCCAGTTGAGAAAGAGGGGCTAGTCTTCCCACCCCAAAAAAAAGGCTGCCCAGGAGGGGATTGTGAAAGCTGGCTACCGTTTAAGCAATGTCCCCTCTCGGGAGGGGTGGCCGCAGGCCGGGGCGGGTCCCAAGGTGCCCGAAGGGCGGGGTGGGTCATGCTCAGCCTGAGACGAGATTCAGAAGCTTGACGCAATCTGCCGCCAGCCCGGATCCTTCAAATATCCACTTCTGTAAGGCTGACCAGAACCAATTCCGACCGATTGATTGCTAGGGACTGGACGGAGGCGTGCGGGGAGCCGACTGTGGCACTGGAGCGATCCTAGCCTCTGACAGGGCCTCTTGGGCGACTTGCGCGAATTGGAAGGAGGGCGGAACTCGCGCTAACAGCGAAGCATCCCGGAAGACGTCGCCCAGGAGACTGATTTCATAGATCAAAAGGCTGCGAGGTTCCTCACTTGAGGGTAGCCAGCGAATGAGAAGAAAGCGCCCTTCGAGCTCATCGAAACTCAAGCGTATCCGGTCTTCACCGGAAGCGACATTCTTCAGGAAATCTGGATTTTGGCCCGCAAAGTACTCCGGGGAAAGCGATGCTACCTTCAAAATCTGGCCATTTTCCCTAAGCTTTCCCCTTCGCCTGGAACTCGAATTGCTCGCCTCCGTGGCTTCGCTGTCGGGTTCGGTTTCCTCGCCGGTCAATTCTTCCGGTAATTCGGGTAGGTAATAAAACTCCAGGACGCCGGCGCCGGAATCGATAAGCATGGAGACCCGGTTGACCCGTGTCTGTGCGTCAATGTCGACGATCATGATGGATTGTCCGGACAGAGCGGGGAATTCGTAGTAGGTAAGAACGTCGTCGTCGATCATCTGCTTGGCATCGACATAGTTTCCGGCATTGACGTGAGTTATGGCCGAGCCCGTGTATAACGAAGCATAATCGAAGCTGACTGCGTCCTCGGGATTCCTGGCCAGTTCTTTGGTTGACTGGTCGTGTTCGCGGTCGAAGGTGGTGTCCGCTACGGTCGTACTTCCAAACACCGAAAGACTGCCGATTTCCCCCGCCTTCTCGATGTCGAACTTGATGTGCACGTAGCGCGCATCGATGTGGGAAAACTCGAAATTCACGAACTTCTCGGTCCCGAAAGGCGACCACGGTACGACTTTGTGCCTTTTCCTGAGTTCGTCCGAATCGGCGGAGCCATTGGCGAACAGCTCTATTTTTCCCTGAGCCCCATAGTTCCGGAAAGAAAAGCGGCTCAGAACATCGATCTCGCCTAGATCAATGATCAGGTAGTGGATCCCCCGAGCGAGTTCACAGGCGAGTGTTTCGTCGTCGCCGAGGAGCACGGACTCCTTGTGGTCATAGGCATCTTCGAGGTTGATCTCGGTTTGATTTTTGCCGTCTTCATCGGCGATGATGAGGCGCGCCGCCATGTGCCAGCGAGACAGATTCTTGGGCTGTTCCCGCAGCCCTTCCTGAGAAATCTCGGCCAACTGCACGAGCTCGATGGCCTCCTCGCCAAAAGTTACAGAAATTGTTAAAAAAAAGGTAAATACAAGTCGGCGTAGTTTCATCATACCCTATTGTTCGGATTTTCACTGCGGATGCCGAAAAGGCCCTATTTGCTCATCCTCACACTACCCGTAATCCGCCTGCCGGTCAATGTGGAACCGGCATGGAGGGCCTTATTTTGACCTCCTTTTTACACCTGAGGATCTTTTTCTCGTAGGCATGATTCGGTCGCATATTCAAAAAAACATGAAAAGAATTCACGTTACTGTCCGATCCTTCTAAATATGGTATGGTCATGCCTAGTTTAAAGTCGATGAATCAAAACCAGACCAAGCTATGAAGCGGAAAAACAGATACGTATTCAGGTCAAAAATCCCTGAGGGGAAGTTCCGCCAGGTCCTGAAGTACTTCTGCATGGACATTGAGGCCTTGAAGATCGCCTCACTGACTGCGCTGAATCGAAACACGATTAACCGGATCGTCAAAGGCCTCCGGAAGAGGATGCTGGAGGAGTGTGAACGTACTCCTGGCTACCTGTTCATGAAACCGGACCCGGATTGGGAACGGTTTCACGGCCAGATTTCGGGTCATGAAGGACGGGCGGCTTCAAGTAAGGCGCCCGTTTTCGGTTTAATCAGCAATCAGGGAGACATCTACCTGCAGATCGGGACCGAATTTGAATCGAGCCGTGAGGACGGGCTCAGGGAAGCCGGCAACGGCAAAGATGGGATCGAGGACACTGTGGCCGCTCGCTATTGGCGCGATTTTCTTAGTTACGCCGAACTGCGAATGATCAAGTTCAAAGGCATCGCGAGCCCGTCCTATGAGCTGCACCTGAAAGAGAGCGAGTTCCGGTTTAACCACCGCAACCAGAATCTCTACCGGGTTCTGCTCAAACTCTTTCGGAGCCATCCTCTATTTGCTCCTACGGAAAAGGCGTCGGACGGCCCCGATGTCCATGCCAAGAGAGGATCGCGGAACTGATTGTCCGCTGACTAGTGCTGCCCTGTGACGCGCTTTCGTCCATATTCCACGATGAACCGAATTGAGTCAGATTTCTCTGTCTGGCGCTCATTGGCGTGGATTTGCGTGCTCACCATCGGTGCCGGTCTTATTCCTGCGGATCGGCTCATGGGGCAGGGATATAATTTGAAGTTTGGTCCCATTCGCTTTGATCTGGTAGGGCGGGTGGGGGCCACCTTCAGCGACAATATCAACGCTTCCGGCGCCAATCCCGTAAGTGATATCGTCGTTTCCACGGGCATCGACTTTGGCGGGCGCTGGGATATTACATCGCTGAACTCCATCAGTTTTGGTGTCGGTGCAAGCTTCAAAAAATATGTTAATCACCCTGAACTCGATTCGACTAACAGCTTCCTGACTCTCACGCCCGATTCGTCGATCGAGTTCGCGGTCAGGGCTTTGGGCATCGAATTCTCCGTTTACGACCGAATCGGGTTCAGCGACGACCCCACGGATTCGATTGTGGTGGATCCGGAGACAGACGAACCCGATTTTGACATCTTTCAATTCGCACGCTTCAATAACTCGGCAGGCATCGATGCTTCTTTCGATTTTAACCGTATCGAACTCACGGTCGGCTACGACCGGGAGGACGTCATCCCCATAGAGGAACGGTTCAAGAGCACGGATCGCACCAAAGAGAGCTTCAACGGAAGATCCGGAATTCGCCTTGCCAACCCGCTGACATTGGGGGTTCATGGCTCGTATTTCTGGAATGATTTTGAGGTGGACTTCAACAACGACAGCAAGGGTTACTCAGTGGGGCCCTTCATGAACCTCCAGGCGACCGATTCGATTCAGATCGAAGCTCAGATGGGGTGGACAAACTTCTCATTCACCGTCGATGGCCGTAACGGAGATACTTCAGACTCGGACCGCGCCAATTTTTCAGTTAACGTATCCCACACGGCCAACAGATGGTATTTTCACAGCATTAAATACTCGAGGACGACGAATTTCGGTTTCATTTCCAACACCACCACCGTCGACGACCTGAACTATGGCTTTCGCATGGACGCGTTGAAAAACATCCGCCTGACGGGTAACCTGGGATTTCAGGATGGTTCGGATTCGGGGGGCACGATCCCCGAAACATTTGACCGATTTACATTTCAGATAAGCTTGGAATCATCCCTCTCATCAAGGCTTTCCTGGTACGCGCGATACTTCTATAGTAAGAAAGACTCAAATATCGATGTGCGGAGCTTTACTCAAAATTCGGTTTCGATCGGAATAGGTTATGATTTCTGAGATCACGTTGAGCCTCCTGTGCGGGTTCCGGAATTGGCGAATCCCGATGGGGTTTTTGTTCCTGGCCCCGATCTACGGCCAGATTGACCAGATGTCATTGCTGAACGACGAGCGCCCGCTGCGCCTGGGCGACCGCCTTATCTACCAGGTAATTGAGGACCGGGAAGAGCCCAGAATTCTTTTCGTCAATGATCGTGGTGTGGTGGTTTTGCCGCTCCTGGGTGAAGTGGAGGCGGAGGGCAAGACCTGCCACGCGCTGGCCTTTGAGATCAAGAAGCAGCTCGAGGCCGACTATTACTACCGGGCCACCGTGGTATTTGAGTTACAGGCGTCGGCGGATTATCGGGGGCGCGTGTCGGTTCTGGGTGCGGTACGATTTCCCAAGGAGATCTTGCTGGCCCGGGGCGATGGGCTAACCGTCAGCGGCGCCATCTCGCAAGCCGGGGGGTTCAGCAAAGAGGCCGACCAGTCACGAGTGAATCTGATTCGGAAGGATAGAGCTGATCCCGATAACGAGCTCAAATATGAAATCGACTTTCGGGAGATCTACGAGAAGGGGAGCTTCGAGAATGATCTGGTACTCGAACCGGACGACTTGATTTTGGCCCATAGACTCGATACATCCTCAGATCGATACTATATTTGGGGAAAGGGCATCATCCGTCCAGGGCAGTATGTAATTCCGCCCGATGGTGACTTTCGAGTAAGTGATGCCATCCTCATGGCGGGTGGCTTCAACCAGTTCGCCAACAAGGCCAAGGTAGAGTTGATACGGGGAAACGAGGAACTGCAGCAGTCCGAACGAACGCAGTATGTCAACGTGGTGGACATCCTGGAAAAGGGACTTCGGGATGCTGATCCGATCGTTCAGCCGGACGATATAATCAGGGTGCGAGAGCGATGGTTCGGGATCCGTTAACCAAAACCTTGGGCGACGAAGCCGAGGGGCAGTTTGATTGGGCGGAATCGGCCTATACCTGGTATTACCGGGCCAAGGCGCTAGTGCGGAAGTACTGGTGGATTCTGCTGCTGACAATCAGTGGGGGCGTGCTCTATCAGGGATACGAAGAAAAGAAGAAGGCCCCCATTTATGTATCTCAGGCCCGACTCATGGTGAGCGGGCGTATAAATCTTCCTGAGAGCGATGCCTATCGAGAAGAGTTTTCCAACTTTTTCGGTACTCAGATCGCGCTCATGTTGAGCGGCAAGGTGAGGCAGCGTACGGCGGAGCGACTTCAGGCGCTGAAGCCCGATCTGGAGCATGTTTCAGTTGGCTTGCGAGCCAGCCGCCAGCCCGAAACTTCCATCTTTCTGCTTACGGCCGAGGGCGCGGAGCCCAACTACACCCAGGAATTCCTCGATGCCAGCATTCAAGAGTATATGAGCTTTCGCAAGGAGATGCGCAGCCAGACTTCGGAGAGTACGCTGCTCAAGATCACGGAAGAACTTTTGCGTCTCGAAGAAGAGATGGTTCAGGCGGAGGATGCTATCGTGGAGTTCCAGAAGAAAAATAACCTGGTATTTGTGAAGGAGCAGGGGAGCACGGCGGGTTCCTATCTGGTGCGTCTGAAGAACACGTTGGCTGACTTGAAGAAGAAGTACCGCGACCTCAATACCTTGAGTTTAGACCAACAGGCACAAAAGCGTTCGGACGACAGCATGGAAGGGGATGCGGTGCTGGAAAACGCCTTGGTGATCAGCGACGAATTCAGGAGAGCGCGGGCGAATCTGGGCTCGGTGCGAGCGGAACTGGCTGAGTTTTCCATCTATATGAAGCCCAGGCACCCGAAGATTATCCGATTGAGCCAGGAGATCGAGCGCCAGAACAACATTTTGCGCATTCAACGGGAAGCGGCTCTGCTACAGTTGAACCAGCGCCGGGACTACCTCAAAGCGGAAATTCAGAATCTCGAAAGTCTCATTGACGAGTGGGAGGAGACCGCCTTGGACTATAGCCGGCGTCTGGCTGAATTCGAGCGCTTGAACTCGCGTTTGGAGCGATCTAACAACCTTCACCAGCGTCTTCTGGGATCCATTCAATCGATTGATCTGAACCAGAACCTGGAGCAGGAAGCGGTGGCTATTCTGGAAAATGCATCGACCCCCATTGTGGTGCAGGGCTCGGTGACCCGGAAGATGGCCGAGGGTGGGATTGCCGGCTTTGCCGCGGGTGCCGGCATTCTCTTCCTGATAGGGGTGTTGGACCGGCGCATCGTGTCGGCCGAAGACATCAGCCAGCGTTTCGAGCAACCGGTTTTGGGCGTCATCCCCTTCGAAAAAGGTTCTGCCGATGGTAACCTGGAGTTGCTGCAACACGGGGATACCCGCCACATGTTCGCGGAGGCCTGTCGCAATCTGAGATCTTCCCTTCTGTTTATTGAGCACGAAGGTACCCAGCCCAGGAGTTTCATGGTCACGAGCGCCGTGCCGGCCGAGGGAAAGTCGACCATATCGAGCAATCTCGCCGTCTCTTTGGCTTTCGCCTCTTCGCAGACTCTTCTGATCGACGCAGACTTGCGGAAAGGGCGCCTACATCGTGTATTCGCCATGTCCAAATCGCGCGGTCTCAGTGAGCTTATCCGCGACAACTTGGAATTGACCGACGTGGTGCAGAAGACAGAGGTGGAGAACCTGGATTTTCTTGCCTGTGGTGAATATCCCGATCGTCCCAGCGAACTGCTTTTGAGTGTCCGTATGAACCGTCTCATTGAAGAGGTTAAAGATCACTACGACTATGTGATTTTTGATACCGCGCCGGTCCTGGCCACGGATGACACGACGAGCTTTGCGGCGCGTGCGGAGGCGGTCATCTTAACGGTCCGATCCTCTCACACGCAAATGCGGCAATTGAAACCATCGATTGAGCGGCTCATGTTGCGGGGAGCCAAGCTTTTCGGCTTTGTGCTCAACTTTGTCGATAGTCGAAGCCCGAACTACTACTACTACAACAAGTACTACGATTACTATGCCCACAATCCCCAAGCCGGGGAGAAAGCGGAATAAGCAACGGTCTTGGCTCGCAAGCTACGCTGAGTCAAGAGAGATTGCCGCCCTCCATTTCTCGAGTGACGCCTCGGATTTGGGGGACGCCAATCCTTTGGCGCCGCCGACCTTCGTCGGGAAGAAAACTGTTAGGTAGGTTCATTGTGAAATCGCGCATCGAGCCCGGTGGCTATCAACTATGGCGGGCAATGAACTCGAGTTCGAGGCCAACGTGACACGGGCATCCCAGCCCGTGATCAGGCTTGGCCACAGGCAAGGATGCCAGTTTCACCTCGAAGATTTGTTTGCAGTGGAATCAACAGGTAGGGCGAAGCGTCCTCGCTGAGCCGTAGGCCGCGGCATTCGGCTCAGCGAGGAGGCTTCGCCCTACTCAAGATGTCCGATCACGACAGGCCAGGTTCTACTGGGAGGTTCGTCATCGAGGCCGGTGGCCATCAACTATGGCTGGCAATGAACCTTCGAACGTGCAGTCTGGAGGGCCGAGGGCCCACGAGGCCGAAAGTGAGATTAAGAGTAGGATTACGATTAGGAAGGGAAACTCTGGTCGGGTTCATTAGGAGGACGGTGGCTGCGCGCCCTAGTCGGGAAACGCCTCCCATTTTCGGCTACGCAGTGCTCGTCCTGCTGGCCGTCATCATACTGGCGGGGGGTGGCGCCACGGGGTGGTCGGAATGCCTCTACATGAGTGGGTGGGGCCTCTTGCTCGTCATATTCCCTCCCCGAAGATCACTGGGGAAATGGGTAAACACCTCGATTGTCGTCATTGCCCTGTTGGCATTGGCCCAGTTCCTACCCTTGGGAGGATTTTTGCACGGGAGCTGGTGGGACGAAGCACGTAGCCACGGCATCTCTATTCCATCTTCGATAACCCCGCAGCCTCGGGTGTCGATCGAGGCGCTTTTGCTTCTCATCGTTAGCATCATGGTCGTCTATCGCATGAGCGACCTTCGCCTCGGCCAACGCCGGCGTAAAGGTCTGCTCTGGGTCTTCGCCATACTGGTGGCGCTGTTCTCATGGGGGGCGATCATAGGAGTTCAACTGGGCTGGCGTTACCCGTTTGGTTCACCGGCCCATACCTTCAGTTACTTCCCCAATCGCAACCAGACGGGAATCTTTTTTGCCATGGGCGGTGTTGTATCCTTTGCCTTGGCGATCCGTAGCGCATTTCGTCGCCGGCCGTTGGCCGCGCTCGCCGGTGCCTTCTGCACCCTAAGCTGTTTCTTCGCGGTTATCGCGAGCCTTTCGCGCGCGAGCCTGATTCTTTTCTTTTTCGGTTGTGTCGTTTGGTTAGTCTGGGGAGCCGGGGTAGCTTGGCGGCGATTGGCCTGGAAGATCTCCCTTCCGATCCTCATTTTTCTCGGGGCTTTGCTGCTTTTCTATGGTGGGACGAATCTTGACCGCTTTGCGGAGCTGCTTCCAGTGCTCGGCGAGGGAGGACTCGGGTTTCGGTCGCGCATATACCTCGACTGCTCGAAGATGGTGCTGGCGGAACCTATATCGGGTATCGGATTAGGCAATTTCGCCTTTCTATTTGAACAATTCCGCGATCGGTCGAAGGCGCCGGTGGCAATCATTCATCCGGAAAGCGACTGGCTGTGGCTGGGAGCCGAACTGGGAATTCCCGGAGTTCTGGCGATACTGGGTTCTCTGGCGGCGCTGTGGGCGCGCAGCGGAGTGAAGAATTTCAGGCGTGTTGATCCCTATCGAACGATAGCGTTGGCCGGATTCTTGCCTTTTTTCGTGCACACAGCGGTCGATGTTTCGGCTCACCGCGTCGGATCATTGAGCGCGGGGCTGCTCCTTTGGGGACTTGCCGCCAGGCCCAGACCGAGCAGCGTTCCCGTAACCTATATGGCGGCCGTGGGCAGATGCCTGGGATGCCTCTTCACTGTGGTTGGCGTCTTCTGGTTGGTTTCCATGACTAAGGGAGGCGATGGCTACTCCCGTGCCTTCGCCAAGCGCTTTCCCCAACGCTTTGAGGAAGCACTCAAAAACGGCCAAGCGGGTGAAGCGACCGAATTGATTGACCGGGCATTGGCCCTGACCCCGTTTGATTGGAAGGCTTACTTCGACCGTGCTCGGCTGCGATTGCATCTCTTGGCCGATGGCCCCGGTGCACTGGCCGATTTTCGTCGCGCTCGCTTTCTTGAGAGAACGTCAGCGGAAGTGCCTTTCTATGAGGGGGTGGCCCTGTTTCGCTACGATCCGGTTTATGCCTTGGCAGCATGGCGCGAGGTTCTATTCCGGGAAGCTCAACACCGGCAGGAAATGATTAAGCAGGTTTTCCGCTCTGCGTGGTCAAACGATCGCTGTCGCCGTGAATTAGTCCGATTGTCGCTCCTTCACCCCGAACTCCGTCGCTACTATCTTGGAGCGTTGCTCGACGGAGAAATGTGGGAGGATTTTACGGAAGCCATGGCGCATGACCCCGATCTGAAAATGTTATTGCCGCGAGACCAACGCACGGTCCTGGACAAATGGGCCAACAGCGATCGGGCCCGAGACCTTGTCGCCTACCTCGACAGCCGTCCTGTCATGCACTCTTTATACGCGTGCAGTCTGGCCTTGGCCTATGCACGTCTGAACGACTTTGGCGCCGCCTGTCGGATCGCTGAAACCCATATGAGCAGGGTGCCGATTCCCGGAGTTGAGAGGGAAACAGACATCAAGCGATTACGGGCCGCTTTCGTCGCCTCAGGATACGATATTCTAAGGGGTGGGGCCTTGCTCAATCGACAGGTTGAACTTGAGGACTGGAGCGGCGCCGGCAATACCATCGCCAAGCTGCGCGAGCACGAATGCATACCCTTGTTCGTTACCTATTGGCAGGCCGTGGTCACGGGCAGACAAGGCAATTTCGAGCAGAGCTGGGCACTCTGGGCAGAGTTGCGCGACCTGCTGCAACCGGAGAGCGAGGAGTGACTTCTTCCCCTAACCCGGAAATCTCACTACCGTGCGAAGCTAATCGTTTGCCTTTCCGGTGTGTGCCGTTAGTGTTTGCGAGAAAAGCGGGCTCGAGGTCAAGCCGGCTTGATGTGGACGGCGGAGTCCATGAATCGCTTCGCCTTAGTCCTTGCTTCTTCCAGGGATTCGACTCCGGTGATGATGATCTGCAGGCTGCGCCGTCCCGTAACGCGTAGTCCGTCGAGTGCGTTCCTCAATCGGTCCGCTCCGGTGCGCGCAACCGGTATGAAACCCTCGGCGTTATCGTCCCAGACCCCGAAGAACACGTAAATCGGGATACTCCGGGATCGGAACTGGTAGGATTTCAGATTTATTTCGGAGCCTGAATCGTGCCAGACGATGGGATCGGCTTGATCGACGAGTTCAAATCCGCTCGCCGGCATACAGATCTCGGGATTGTGAATGCCGGCAAAGGAGGAGATGTTACCCTCGTCCCAGTAGAAGAAGTATACGAGCCAGCTTTCCCCGGTTCGATCGCTCCAGAGAGCCTTCACTCCCTCAGAATAGCGCAGCAATGCCCGAATGGCGCCGGAGATTTCCTCGAACTTCACCACCGGTGCAGCACGCGACCAGTCGATTTCGGTGACTCTCCGGTTATCCAATCCGGGCGATTTTAGAGTGAACCAGAGGCTGCTGACAGGAATTGAAAGCATCATAATCACGGCGGCCGCGAGGCTGAAAGCGAACGGCATCCAATGGGGCCGATATCGACTCCCTTTTGGGGCTTGGGCCTGGGCTACGGATGCTCCTTCTCCTCGCTTCCCCTTACGGATCATCAAGGCCGAGCCGAGCAGCACCAGGAATGCGGCGATGGTTACCAGATGCCCGACCGAATCGTGCCAGTGTTCCATTACCTTGGGACCGTGCTGGACAATCACAATTGTAAGCACGAACGTTCTCGCCAGATTAAACACGATGGCGAGCAGATTTCCGAACAGGATGAGGGCAATCCTGAGAAAGAGCCGGAACCGGAACAGCTCCCCGAGAAAGACGGAGGCCATGAGGATCGATTGGAATGAGCGTACTCCGCTGCACGCTTCCTCGACACCCACCAGTCCGTTGGTGAGTTGAATGAGATTTCCAAGCTGCACAGCATGGATACCCAGGAGATTCAGGATCTCTACGGTCACTTGTGCTACCAGTTGCATCAGCCCTTGAATGAAGGGGTTCTCCAGACGTGTCGGCCAAGGTATCGTTAGCAGCATCAGGAAGGGTGGAAAAATGAAGTGACGCAGCCAGCTCCAGCCACCCCAGCGTAGCACGATCAGGAGGGTGATGCCCACCGCCAGAAAGCCAGCCGTCCAGAGTGCCATGCGCCAGTCTGGGTTAGCCTCAAGAATGACCTTGAGCGGCAAGTAGGCGAGCGCGGCGAGAGTAATGGGGATGGCCAGCCAACCGTTTCTCGGCAGTGGCTTGGCTTCCGGGCGATCGAGCCATCTAAGGTAGGCGAGATAGAGGGCGATGAACGGAACCAGGTAACCATAACGGTACTGTTCGTTGAAATCCCATTCGCGACTGAAAACCAAAAAGAAATCCAACCATACCAGTATGAGCAGGCCGAGATTGGCAGCCCGTATCCAGCGAAGGTCGTTTGTGTGGTCACCTATTGGCATGGGTAAGCTTATTTGTCGGACACAACACTAGCCGAGAGGAAGCAGATGGCTGCACCAATCCTCAGCCAAAGAATTATACAGTATATCGAACCTCGGAGCAGCATTTAAAGTGGCGCAGTCAGTTTCCTGGGCGGCCTCAGCCGTAGCGATTCTGGTCACCCACTCCGGTGGATGAGGTTGTCCCCGCCTTCTTGCTAAGCCGGCGACGGGGGAGCCGAGGTAGCTGGACGCTGTCGCGTTCAGACGAGGAGTTTGACTACGATTAAGAATATGATCAAGAGGCGAAACGCCGGTCAGGTTCATTCAGGCTGGTCGATGGCGGTCTAATCGCCTATTACATGGTTGGAAGCAGATGAAGCAGGGTATCGTTGCCGCCGGACACTGGATCATCGATCACGTAAAGGTGATCGATCACTATCCCAGGCAGAGTACACTGGCCACTGTCCTGAATGAATCGATGGGCAATGGCGGGGGGCCTTACAATGTGCTTAAAGCTCTCTCCCGCCTCCGTGTAGATATTCCCCTGCGAGGCATTGGCCTGGTCGGTGACGACGACCTTGGGCGAATCATCTTGGACGATTGTCGAAAGTCGGGAATCGACCCCCTCGGGCTGTCGATCACCGGACTGACTTCGACTTCCTACACCGATGTCATGACGGTGCAATCCACCGGGGAGCGCACCTTTTTTCACAATCGTGGGGCCAATGCCCGTTTTACCGAAGACCACGTCGACGATTCCGTTTTGCAGGGCCGCTTGTTTTACCTCGGCTATATGGCGCTGCTCGATGCGCTCGACGCCATCGGAGCGGACGGCACCACCGGCGCCGCGCGTATTTTCGAACGCGCCCGCCGGGCCGGGCTGGGAACCATCGCGGATCTGGTAAGCATAGCGCACCCGGACTATGCCGCCGTGGTAGGAGCCTCGCTTCCCTTTATCGATTTTCTCTTTCTCAACGAGACCGAAGCCGAATTCCTGGTGGGCCGGCCGATTACGGACGAGTCAGGTGCGCTCGAAGTTTCCCGGTCGGCTTCGGCGGCGGCGGAGATTCTCGAGCGTGGGGTTCAGCGGCTGGTCACAATACATGCACCGGAGGGCGCCGTAGTATTCGATGGCAAAGGTAATCGATATGGTCAAGGGTCGGTAAACCTGCCTAAGTGTCTTTGTAGGAGCGCAGTAGGTGCGGGCGATGCCTTCGCGGCCGGCTTCATGTATGGGTTGCACGAAGATTGGGAAGTAGATGCATGCCTGCGGACCGCTGTCTGTGTGGCCGCTTCCTGCTTGCTTGACGACACCTGCTCGGAGGGAATTCTTTCGCTGGAGGAATGCCTCGATCTCGGAAAGCGCTTCGGTTACCGCGCGTTCGCGGAGGGGGAATCGGCTGACCAACCCTGAAATATGAGGGTTGCCAAGCACGTGCAGCAGGGGCTATCGTGATGCTCCTGCTTGTGCGAAGTCATTTGTGAAGCACTACGCATGGTTTTACAGCTCAGCAAGGCCCCCGGCTGCCCTGCGGTTAGCCGGATATATCGTGGGTGAAACCAGGGAGAGGTGTCAGGCCTTCTCGCTTCGCTCGTGAACAGTTGTCAGTTCTTAGGAAGCGCAATCGAATCCTGACACCTGAACACTTAATCCTACTCCAGCAGTGAAGTTTACATTAGGGAAGCTATGAAAATTGTACGCTATGCGGATGAACAGGGCCGGGTCGGTCACGCCTGTTGGGCCAACGATGGATCATACAAAAGACTGGTCGGCGACATCTACGGAGACTACTCTACAACCGATGAGGTGGTTAGGGTTTGCAAGATTTTATCACCGGTCGCGCCCACGGCAATTCTCTGCATCGGTTTGAACTACCGAAAACATGCGGAAGAAAGCAATATGCCCATTCCGGAGCATCCTATTGTCTTCATGAAGATGCCCTCCGCGGTGATCGGGCCCGGGGATGCGATCCAAATTCCCAGGCATTTGGCCAGCCACAAAGTCGATTACGAGTGTGAACTCGCGGTCGTGATCGGAAAGGCCTGCAAGAACGCCACTCCGCAGAACGCGCTCGAATACGTACTGGGCTACACCTGCGGCAATGATGTCAGTGCTCGGGATTGGCAGAGCGAATGGGGGGGAGGACAGTGGTGTAAGGGCAAGGGCTTTGATACCTTTGCGCCCCTGGGTCCGTGCCTTGTAACCACGGATGAAATCGAAGATCCTAATGCCTTGGCTATTCGCACGATTCTGAATAACAAAGTTGTCCAGAACTCGAATACGGTCGACATGGTCTTCGACGTTAAGATGTTGATCTCCTTCCTGAGTGGAAGCACTACTCTGGCGCCGGGGACGGTGATCTTTACAGGAACTCCCAGTGGAATCGGGATGGCACGAAAGCCTCCGCTCCTGCTCGGGGCCGGGGATTCCGTAACCATTGAGATCGAGAGCATCGGGCAGCTTACGAACACAGTTATCGAGGAACTGGCATAGGATCGCCTTATGGAATTCCGTATCGGGCTGAATCTCGGTGACGTGGTCGACGAGATCAAGCTTCCGCGACCCGAAATGAGTTCGGAAGTGTTTGAGCGTCGATTTCCCTACAAGCAATCGAAAGCCTTCGAACATTTCGTCCGAGGACTCAAGTTGGCTGGCTTCGAGAATGTGTAATAAGCCTACGTGATCAATCGTGGATGGGAAGGATTCGAATCGTCTTTCACGATCGCACTCGTTTATCCTTTCGCCATGTCAGCAGGATTGAAAAGATGCTACCGGGCCGGAGCTATTGGCTGGACCGGATGTGGAGGCTATGGGCATGGGCTACACCATGGGGTGGTTGAGGCCGAGGGCATCGACCTCGTGGCCATTGCCGATCCGATCGCGGAGGGTCGCCGCAAAGTTGCCGCCGAATGTGGGGTCGAGAATACTTATGCTGACTTTCGCGAAATGCTCGATCGCGAATCGCTCGACCTCGTCACCGTTGGGCCTCGTTGGGTAAGCAGCCGGGTGGAGATAGTAACCGCCTGCGCCGAGGCAGGCTGTCACATCTATTGTGAGAAACCATTTGCGGCCACGCCGCACGATGCGGATCTGATGTTGAGCGTGGCAGAAGCTCGATGTGTGAAGCTCGCAGTGGCCCACCAAGGGGTTTTTCTTCCTCAGGCGGCCGTGCTGAAAGATATGCTGGCAGGTGGAGAGATTGGCCGGGTGCACTCCGTGGTGGCAAGGGGGAAGCAGGATCATCGTGGCGGGGGAGAAGACATGATGGTTCTCGGCACCCACCTGTTCAACATGCTGGGGTTTCTCTTTGGCAACGCCTCCGCGGTTTATGCACAGGTGCGAAGTGGAGGTGCTCCCATCACTCGGGAGGACGTGCGTCAGGCGTCGGAGCCGATTGGTCCGATTGCAGGCGACGATGTGGTCAGCTTTACGACCTTTGAGAGCGGGGTGGTGGCGCTTTTTGAAAGCCGTCGGGACCAACCGGGAAAGGGCGCCAGTTTCGGGTTTGAGATTACCGGAGATGCCGGTCGAATCGTGGTTCACGGAACTGTTGTTGCGCAGATCAAGATTTATCCCAACACTGGTTGGGCGACGCGGGATTTCAGGGAACCTATCCGGGAACTGAACGCTCCCGAGGAGACGATTCATCTTGGCAATCGATACGCCATCGAAGAGTTGATGACAGCAGTCGAGCAGGACCGGGAGCCCCGAGGCAGCGCTGCCGGTGCCCTGGCCGCGTTGGAGATCATCCTCGGCGCCTATGAGTCCCAGATTACGGGCCGACGAATTTCGCTGCCATTGAAGGACCGCGCGCATCCCCTCGAAAACTGGATGCGGTAAATCACTTTTGTTCTGATTAGTCCAGCCCCCGGCTTCTGCGCTGACCCTTGCTGGATCCAACAAGGGTGAGACTTTGGAGAGGTTTCAGGTGTCAGGTTTGAAGAGGCGTAATTAAGTCCTGACACCTGAACACTGAAACCTGCTCCTGGCCTGAAGTTTCACATCAGAACAGTTGCCGCGGTTATCGGGTTATTCGGCCCATCCTGCCGGCGCCGCCTTGCCAGCTGAAGCCTCGGCGAAGGCTGGTGGAGCCGAGCGGGATCGAACCGCCGACCTCTTGAATGCCATTCAAGCGCTCTTCCAACTGAGCTACGGCCCCAGCTGCTCCAAAAAAAGTGGCACGTCCACGAGTATAGAATGGGGTGATGTGGTCAATGAAAATCGCCCCGGGGGCATTAGCCCTATCCGGGCCCTGAAATTCCGGCAACAACACCGTTCCAATTTTGGTCCACAGCCCGGCGGGGTCCGGACCGAGGGTAGAATACAACGGGTCCTTAGTTGTGATACCCAAGCTGGGTTTCGAGTTCGTCGCGGTAGCTCAATGCGGCCGATTTTGCCTTGCCCTTGCCGCCGAGTTTCCGGTCGGAGAACAGGCGGCTGAACGTCTTTCCGGCCTTGTAGCGACGAACGAACCAACCGTGAGTCGATCCGCTATCAATGCGGCTGATGCCGCGCAGCTTCCTTGTTCTACGGCGTTGATAGATGCGTCTTTTGGCCATGCTCAGAGTGATTGAGTGTTATTCACTGAATAGAAAACAACGTAGATACGATTATGATGCAAGTGATTGAGACAGATTTTGTCCCAGAAAACGGGTGAATAGTGAGAGGAGGAAGCAGATTGTGCAGAGAAATCCACACGCCGCCAATTGCACGCATCAAATGGAATCAGATTGCCATGAGCCCTCGTTCGCGGCAGGGAGTCCTTCTGATGAATGCTTTGCACCCGACCCTGGTCATTCTGGCTGCCGGAATGGGGCGCCGCTACGGCGGTCTCAAACAGATCGAGCGATTTGGCCCGGGCGGTGAAACGATCCTCGATTATTCGATCTTTGACGCTTTACGGGCGGGTTTCAGGCGAATTCTCTGCGTCATTCGAAGGGAGATGGAAGAAGATTTCGGGCGCTTGGTAGTGGGCCGTCTGCCGGCCGATTTGGACCTCGCGCTCTGTTTCCAGGATCTCCATGATTTGCCCGAGCCCTTCGTTTGTCCTGCGGGCAGGACGCGGCCGTGGGGGACGGGGCACGCGGTTCTTGCCCTACGGGACCAGGTATCCGGCCCGTTCGCGGTAATCAACGCCGACGACTTCTATGGGTGCCGTGCCTTTGAACTGCTGGCCGGATTTCTCAGCGGGACTCCGAGGTCAGCGACTCCAGAGCAGGCGCTGGTTGGTTTTGAATTGTGTAAGACGCTCTCGCGCTTTGGACCTGTCTCCCGCGCCATCTGTAAGATTGATGCCCGCGGATATCTGGAAAATCTGACTGAATTCCGGGGCATTGTAGCTACCGAACAAGGGCCGGGAATTGAAGCGTCCGATGGAAGTTGGCGCATCCTGCCCGTCGATACCATTGCTTCTCTGAATCTGTTCGGCTTTTTTCCCGCAATCCTGGAAGAGTTGAAGCAGCAGTTTCGATCGTTTCTTTCAAAACACGGGGAAGATACCGAGACCGAGTTCTTCCTGTCCGACGCTCTCGGGGTTCTGGTGCGGCGAGGCGGAGCGGAAATTCGGGTCTTAACCTCGCCCCAAAACTGGTTTGGCGTGACGCATGTCGAAGATCGGGAGCCTGTGATCTGCGCGATTGACGAGCTTGTTAAAGGAGGAGTATACCCGCCTGTATTGTGGCCGCGAAACCCTCTCGGCTGAAGGGCGCAACTCTCAAGCGTGCTTCAGTTCACGAATATAGCGATTCCGGTGGCATTGTCGGGCCCACCCCGATGGTTGGCGGTAGCGATTATCTTCCTGACGAATGCTTCCGGTTGAGCTGATGAGGATATGCCTTCGTGCAGTTCTTCGGGGGCCACTGCCTTAGTGATTCCGTCAGAACAGATCAGAATGCGGTCCCCCTTTTGCAGCGTGCGCTCGAAGATGTCCACTTCGATTGTCTCCTGCTGGCCGATGCAGCGCGTCAGCGTATGCGTGAAATACTCGGGAATGTAGGTCTCCTCCCCCGGTTGCAGGCGACTCCGAATCTCCTCCTCCATGGTGTGATCTCTAGTGATCTTTTTGAATTTGGTGTTTCGACATAGAAAAATCGTGCAGTCACCGACGTGCCCGACAGACATGTGCTTTCCTTCAATTCGGGCGATAGTCAACGTCGACCCAATTCCGATTTCGCGGTTGATTTTGTGTCCCTCCCGATAAACGCGTAGGTTGACGTAGGAGAAGACCGCCGGCCATTCCACCGTAACACCAGGATTCATAAGCGCTACCTGTTGGACGACGTACTGAATGGTAAGGCTGCTGGCCAGGGCGCCGCGGGGCAGGCCTCCGAGTCCGTCGGCAACTGCGAATACCTGGTGCTTGTCGTCAACCAGCAGTGCATCCTCATTCATTTCCCGGGCTTTCCCAATATCGGACAGTCCGAAGGTCTCGAGGGTTATGCTTCCCATATTCTCAGGGACGACACACGCCTTGGTGCTGTCCCGTTTTGCGTATTTGTCGGCGCGTTGTAGCTGTTTAATGGTTGGAGACGGTCGAATCTGCCTAAGCATACAGTATGAGCCGGCTTTATATCGGATCGGACTGCTTTACTCAATCTCAAAGGTGATCGGCGTTGCGCTCAACTGGCGCTTGCGGCCTCGAGAGGCTGGAAAGCCCAGTCCCGGTCGGCGCGTTTGAAGCGAGTGAAGTTCTGATGTGGTAGCAGCGCCAGGAACTCGCGCCCGTACGGCTTGTAGAGGATGCGTGAATCCAAGATGGTTATGGTTCCTCGATCCGTTTTGTTGCGAATCAGCCGACCGATTCCCTGTCGAAACTTGACCACCGCATCGGGCAGGGTGAGCCGCAGAAAAGGCGAGCCCCCCTGGCGGCGGATCCACTCGCTTCTGGCCTCCTGAATGGGATGGGAAGGGTTCTCAAATGGGAGCCGGGTCACGATGACTTGAGAAAGGGAGGGACCCGGAACATCGACGCCGACCCAGAAACTGTCGGTCCCGTACAAGCTGGCGTTGCCGGCATGAGCAAAGGAAGAAGTGAGTTGGGTGCGGGAGGGGCCGCTTCCCTGGATCAGCAGTTCCCGGCCTGCCTCCGCATATAGCGATCGATTGCGGGTCGCCACCTCCCGCATGTCCGCATAGCTGGTAAAGAGGACCAGAGAACCGCCGCTGAAGGCCAAAGTGCAGTAGGCCACGGCATCTGCCAGAAACTCGATGTCCAGCTGGCCGCTGTGGCGGGAGGGAGCGGGGGCGTCGGTGGCGATGTAAACCGCCATATTGTGCGCAAAGTCGAAGGGCGATGATACGCTTCCGGTCTGCGCGCTCTCGGCTCCCAAGGTAGTCGCGAAGGACGCGACATCGCGTCGGGCGCCGAGCGTGGCGCTGGTCAACAGGACGGCCGTCGATCGCCTGAAGAGCCCTTCTCGCAGGTAGGGCGCTACGTCGATAGGAGCGGTCCGCAGGGAGATGACCTGCCCCTTGGATCCCGATCGTTCGACCCAGTAAACGCTGTCGGCCTGAGCTACATTGAGGCAGTCTTCGAGCCCTCCGCAGTTGGCCACGAGGCGGGCTCGGAGGTCGTGGATCTCTTCGCCGAGCGATTCGTTTTCAGTATCCTGGACAATGACGCCAAGTCGCTTGACCAGCCTTTCGAGGCAGGGAAGCAGGCTGGCTTCGAACCAACCTTGCGCGTGTACTCTGACGATGCTGCGCTGGCCCAATACATGCTCACCGATGCCGGTGAAAAAGGCTTGTGCGGCGGTGATGGCGCGCTCCACTTCATTGCGGTCGGAAGGCGTACCCAGACGGCCTAGGAGGCCGTACCGATTGCGGGGGTTGAAAATACGCTTGAGCAACCGGTCGAGCCCGTAGGAAGTGATTCGCTGCCCGAAATGCTGGGTGGCCACCTGGGCAACCGTATGAGCTTCGTCCAGGACTACAAAGTCATCCGAGAGGAGCACGCCCTTGACCTCGGGGCCTGGGTGCAGACCCGCGTTGATGAGGGCGAACAGCAGGCTGTGATTGACAATGATAATCTGGGCCTTGCGCAGGTCGTCTCGCGCCCTCTGAAAAAAGCAGTTGGCCGGGCTGCAGTTACGCCGGTTGCAGCTTGTGGAATCCGAATTGACCCATTCCCAGACCTCGTGAGGTGGGGAAGGCGAGATCTCGTGACGAAGTCCGGTTACCGTCAGCCGGGACCAGTCGAGGATGTTTTCCAAATGTATCTGCTTGGGGCCGGGAAAGAGGTCAGCCTTTGCCGCGAGGGCCCGTGCCAACCGCGTTCCGCAGAGGTAATTGGCTCTACCCACGAGCAGGGCAGCCTTAAAATTCCCGTACTTCGAGAGTGTCGGCACCTTTTCAAACAGCGTCCGGCAAATCGGAAGATCCTTTCGCTGTATCTGTTCCTGTAGGGCGATGGTCTTGGTGGAAACGATGCACTGCCGCTCCCTGTCCGTAGCCTGGATCAATGCCGGAATGAGGTAGGCCAGGCTCTTGCCCACGCCGGTGCCGGCTTCAAAGAACAGGGGCCGGTCGGCCGAAAAAGCCTCCGCAGTGCGAATTGCCATCCTGTCCTGTTCGGGACGGGACTCGAGATTCAACGTCCTAGCCAGGTGTCCTCCCGGCGCGAAAATGTCCCTGGTTTTCTGAATCAGGCCTGATTCCGCGTGGATTTCGCCGAATGTTTCGTTGAGACGGATCAATGGAAACGAGAAAATGAAATTGCCGGGTTTCCGGTGGAGAAAGAGAACCAGCAAAGCTTCCCGCTGTCGAGACCATGTCCTACCTTCCTCGAGGCCGAATGGGGGAGCGCCTCCACCAGGAAAGAAATTGCAGCGGCGTCTACTTAATTAGATTGCTACCGTGAGGGCGTCGGCATGAACTGATGCGGATGCCGGACCCGCTTATGGAGAAGCTTCTTGCCTTGCAGGCCGAGGACACGAAGTACGACCATTCGCAAAACCGGCTGGACCAAATCCCCAGAGAAGTCGAGGAACTCGAAAACAGAATTCAGGATGAGCTCGGGGCCATTGAGCAGGTCCGAGAGGAAGTGAAGGAAAAGGAAGTCTTGCGGCGGGATCTGGAGACTGAAGCGGGTTCGGAGAAAGAGGACCTGCTGCGATACCGAAATCAGCAGTTGGCGGTCCGCAAGAGCGAGGAATACCAGGCTCTTGAGCACGAGATAGCTTTGAAGGAATCCAGAATCAGCGAGCTCGATGACGAGCAACTTGAGATACTCGTGGCGCTCGATGATCTGCGTGAGCAACGGGACCGGGAGGAGAAGGAAAGGAGACAGAGCATCGAGGAATTCAAGCGCCATATTGGGCAGCTTCACCAACACCAGGAGGTATGCCGGGCTGAGCTCGAGGGTTTGTCGGCCCAGGTAAGGCAGTCCGAGACCGAAGTTCCGCAGAAAATCAGTCAGGTTTACGAATACGTGAAGAGTCGCGTCAGCCAGGCGCCCTATGTGGTCCCTTTAAGAGACCAACAATGTGGCGGCTGCTTCCTGCGCGTTTCCTATGAGGTTGTAGAGGGCGTCCGTCGGGCGGGCGAGCTGCATCGTTGTGACAGCTGCGGTCGAATTCTCTATAATCCCGGTTGAAGGCTTGCCTGGCAGGTGAATTTGTATATGGTGGAATATTGCTGTCAGGAAGAGGGCATTCGCTCCGTTGGTAAAATAGGGGAGAGGAAAGTCCGGACACCGCAGGGCAGGATTCCTCGTGCAAGCGGGGGCGTTTGAACATCAATGTTGAGGCGACGGAAAGTGTCACAGAAAACAAACGGCCAGGTAGCGTTTTTTCTGAACGTCTGGCAAAGGTGAAAAGGTGGAGTAAGAGCCCACCGCCCCGACGGTAACGGAGGGGGCATGACAAACCCAATCCGGTGCAAGACAGAATAGGGAACCGGGTGGCCCGCTCGATGGTTCCGGGTGTGTCGCACTCCAAATTTGGAGATCGGGGTCGATGACTTCCGATAGATAAATGAATGCGTCCTCTTCCCGAGGATAACAGAATCCGGCTTACTCCTTCCTGACAGCTCCTTCAAGGGGATGCGTGGTCCGGCTGGGAAACGCCCCGTCCCTCCCGAACCGTGAACCAGAGAGCTTCAGCTTGCTGCTTGACAGGTAGCCGAGCAGCGGCCATTTTGCCCGCTTTCCTGAGACCATGGCAAATCTGAAATCATCGCAGAAAGACATACGCCGTACACGCAAGAAGACGGCGCATAATCGCTCCGTCAAAAGTCGACTGAGGACCTTGCATCAGCGCGTGATTGCGGCCAGGCAGGCTACGGAACCGGACCTCAAGTCTCTGCGCGAGGCCGTTCGGGGATATATTTCGGCCATCGACAGAGCCGCCAAGCGCCGGATTATCCATCCCAATGCGGCTAATCGCAAAAAGTCTGAATTGTCAGGGTTTCTGGCCCCCTGAAGCTTGGTGTCGTGGTTAAGGCTGAAAAGAGCCTGGCTCTCAGCGATCGCTGTTCCCGAGCTGTTTCCTTATGGGTTCCCTTGCGCTGCGGATTTCGTGCTCCGCAACAGGAAATGGATAGACATGTTAGTGAGTTCGCGGGAAGCCCGCCGAAGCGGCCTCGAGATTTGCCTTAGATGGAGCGGAACGATCCAGGTGAAAATACTTTACACGGGCGCGGTTTACAGCATTGTAGCCGGTTTCGCGAAGGACAAGAATCGCAGCAAATATGGGAAATCTGAGAAAAAAGCGACGCCGCAAAATCGCTAAACATAAGCGAAAGAAGCGTTCGCGGTCGAATCGCCATAAGAAGAGGACGTGGGGTTGAGTGGCTGCCTGGTTCTTCGGGCTCGCCGTGACCTGCTATAATAAACGGAGCGGATTTTCCGTCCCGTGGAGGGTACGCTGATTTCAACACCGATTTCCTTCCATCCCAGCGAAAGCGCGAATGTCGTCCGCCTGCACCTCATTTACCGCCTCCGTTGAGAAGCCGTAAAGAGTTGTAATTTTTTGCTTGTAAAGGCGATAGGGTCTTTCATAGTCCTCTCGTTAATCGCTTTTGTTTCTGTCTGCTTCACCCTTAAATCCTATATCGCAACCGGAAGGATTCAGGCAATTTTCCGGTAGGTTCTATGCCGAAGACTAATGTTCCGAAAGAACACTAAAGGAATCTTTATTGAGCTCAGCGACTTCTCGCTTCTCACTGCCGTCACCACGAGTCTGAATTCGCCTTTCACGATTGAGAGCCTGAATGAGGTTTCGTCTTCGGAAGAGGCGGAGAATGTGCGGGACTTCGTGGAGGGTCTGTCGGAAGGCAAGGCCCGGGGCCTGTTTCACGGGCACTGTTCGGTCTACCCGACCAGTCGCTTCGTTCGCCGTACAGCCCTCGATTCGGTTTCCAAGTCCAGGGACGAGGGGTTCTTCGCGAATATGCTCACAAGTCAATTCCGCATCGATCCGGAACAGCATACGAGTGAGGTGCTGCATGCCACTAACGGCGCCCACTTCGATCCGGAGACTGCCACGCCTTCACAGAAAGAGATCCTACTCTGCGGCGCTGCGGCGCAGGAGCTGATGGAATTTCAGGCCCAGATCGTCGAATACGGCATCTATCCCGCTTCGTTGCAGCTGGGTACCATAGCCAATCTCGGCGGCCTCATGCATTATTCGCGGTGGAAGAAGCTGCGCTTTCCCACGCTCGTGCTGGAGATTACTCCTAAGAATTCGTTCATCTTTATCTTTAATAATAATATGATGGACGTATGCAGGCCCATTCCCTACGGGCTCGACAGTATGTTTCCGGTTATCCAGGCAGAGCTCGGTTTGAAGGACGAGGATTCTGCCCGAAAGTTGTTCTATTCCAATACGTTCGATTTTACCGAAATGGGGCCGTCGCTTTTGCGAAAGCTTCTCAAAGAACTTCAGGCCTCGACTGGATTTTACGAAGTGCAGACTGGGCAAACGATCGGACAACTTTACTTAGCGCTTTTGCCTAAGAATCTTAGTTGGATCCAAGTATCGCTCTCCCGCTCGTTGGGAGTGGATGCGTTGATCTTGGATTATCCCGGATGGCTGAAATCGCTCGATATCACTCCCGGCGAAAACGTGCAGTTGGAAACGCTCGACAGTCGCTGGCTGGGTTTATTCGAATGCCACTCGGATAAGGCTCATTTCGACGCCTGAAAGCGGGCATGATTTGCGAGGATACGCTGCTTCAAAACGGCGCGCGGCACCGTCATTCGGGGAAACGGTTTTGGTCGTCGTTTGACAACCCTGGGTTCGAAGCGATCGAGACGCCTGGGCAGGCAGTCGCCAGCGATCGTGCGCAACAATTTGTGTCGCAGGCTGTGCCATTGCTTGCGGCTGGCTTGCGCCATTTCGGCGGCGAAGCGCAAGGTAGCGTCCAGCGCGCCCTTGAAAGACAGGCGCATTGAGTGCCCCGCGGAGGTATGGCAGCCGGTGGCGCGGGCGGCCTGTTGCATCAACAGTCGAACCAGGTTGTAGGCGATCGCATACATGGTGACCATTTTCACCGCCATGGCCGGAGACTTGGCGCGGATAAAATCCATCCCCATGGTGGTTTTGATGTCATCGAAGCACAACTCGATGTCCCAGCGTCGCAGGTACAGTTGCGCCAGTTCTTTTGCCGGCGCCTCCAGCAGCGTGGTAACCACCCTGATGTTCCGGGTGCGAAAACCGGGAATTTCGATGAGGTAGCGCACGTAGCGTACCGTGATCGTGGCCGGCAGCGCTTCCCATTCCTGCTGGGTCACATGGGGTGGGCGGGCGCTTGGCGCAGGCCGCCTCCACTGCACTGTGACATCGTCGCCACGCATCCCCTTAGGCCAGCCACGCGAGCCGTTCAGTCGCGTCACCACATCCACGCCCCGGGCCGCCAAGGCCGCAAAACGCAGGTAGGAACCGTACAAACGGTCGCCCAACAGCACGTCGCCGGCCTGCAAATGCTCCCTCAGTTCGACATCGAACATGCCGCCTTCGTCGGCGCTGTGGGGACTGAACGAAAACCGCTCCAGCGCACTGCTGCCCAGATTGAACAGAGCCACTATCTGCATCACCGGAAACCCGCAACCGAGTTTCTGCCCGACCGGTTGGCAATACTCCTTTTGATTGGCCGGAGTGTCTTCCAGTTGCACCGAGGTGCCGTCCACGACCATGACACGCCGCCCTCCCAGCAACCCTCCCGACGACATCATCTTGTCACAGACCCGCCCATGCACCGCATCTACACTGTCCTGTGGCAAGCGCTGGCGCGCATCACTGTAACTGCCGGTGCTGTTGCTCAGGTCCCGCTCCCCATCGGCCGCGCAAACCGAGGCCTGTATTTCTCGCACCGCATCGCGCAGACTGCCACCGCGAAACACCTGTCCGAGCATGCCCCAGAAGGTCACATCGGCCGGAAAGAGCCGCTCGCGGCAGCCGTTGGCACCGGCGATTTTTTCCGCTTCCACCGCTTCGCTAAACAACGAATGCAGTTGACCCGGGGCGCGCCCCCGTATCTCATCGAATCGTTCTTTGAGGGTCCGCGCGGCAGACTTTTTAGCTCGTCCAAAGAAGCGGTTGAAACCTTTGAAGTATAGTGTTTTATGCATACAAACACGATGCTTCAATAACGTCTATTTAGCGAGCTTTATCTACAATTAAATTACATCGAAAACAGCCTTAACCGAGTGGCATTCGGGTTTATTCAGCTTGATGGGTAAATACGATCAATCCGATAATGGCATTGAGAAAAGCTAAAAATGTCGTCCAGCCGAACTGGCACCCAGACTTTCGTAATGCCGAAACGCTGCCTGACATCAAGTTCGTCAGGACCGACTTTCTCCTTAACTTTGTAGCCGTATTTGTTTTTCTTGTCCTGTTATTTTATAATGCCCAAAATGAGTATTCGGCATATTCGCTAAATGGCGAAATTGCAATGCTGAAGGATAAGATCGCTCAGAGGCGCTCCGATAACGATCTGAACCTGAAGCGCAGTGCCGATTTTGAAGAGCTTGCAAAAAGGGCCGACGAGCTGGCCAATTTCGTAAAGAATCCCGTAAGCCCTCCCCTTTTTCTTCTAACCTTGGCTAATAAGCTGCCCAGCAGAAATATCCTGCTGCAGTCCATTCGCTTTCAGGATCGCACAGAAAAGATCGCCCGGAAAACCATTCGCTACAAAGGAATCACCCTGACGGGTTCATTAATCGGATCTTCCGCGGAAGCGACTCAGATGATCAACGATTATAAGCAGACGTTGGAGTCAATGGAAATCTGGAAAGGAACGCTGGACAGGGTAGAACTCGAATCTTTGTCCCGAGATAAAATGCTCGGAACTTTCAAGTACACCATTTTTGTTTATTTAAAGAAATCCTGAAGAATGGATCCGCAGATTATACTTGCTAAAATAAAACAGTACCCTTTTGCGGTAGGCGGAGCGGTCGTATCCATCATTCTTATTATTTTGATTTGGCAGCGAGGAGGGATTTCTGAGATCTTGGAAGCAGAGCGGGATGAAGTTGATAAAGAATGGACAATTATTGAGGAGAATGATAAGCGTGCAGTCCAACTTGAGGAACACGTTGCCCAATTGAAAGCGAATGCGGCGGAACTGGGCGATCGTCTTATGTCGGCGGAACAGAGAGCGCTTAATTACCAATACATATTCGAACTGGAAGCGGAAACGGGAATTCGTATTCAATCGCTGAATCAGGCAGAACTAAGTAAGACTAGAAAGAAGGGAGCCCCTAAACTGACCCTATTTCAACCTATTGCCTACACGCTGAGCGCGCGAGGGACGTATACACAGATTCTCGATTTTCTGAACAAGCTGCATCGCGGCAAATATTTTGTGCGAGTTGATGATTTTAACAGTAGTAGCGCCAGTCAGGTCGAGCCCGGGTTGGTTTCGATTAGCATGAGTATGGATTTCCTAGGGTCCAAATGAAGCAGCAACGCATTTTCTTGATCTTTCTCGTGGTCTGGGCTTTGGCGGCAGGATACATAGCTTCGCTCGACGCCCAGGAGGATACCGATGCGGCCAAGCGGGTGTTATTGAAGCAGGATAGGGAAGCGACGCTGGCCAAGATGGGAGCCATTCTCAAGCCGGCGGAAACCGATTTCGATGAGCGCATCGGGGAAGTTCTGAATCCTTTTGAGCTCTATCAGGAGCCGGAACCCGTGGCGGAACCCGAACCGGTTGCCGTAGACGATTCCCTGCCCACATTGCCGACCATCGCGCCGGTCGCCAAACCGAAAGACGATGCGGTTCCCCCGGGGGCGATCCTAAAAACAGTTGCGAATCTTTTGAAGCCCCGCGGAAGCATGATCGTTGGCACCAATAAAATGATGTTCACGGCTAAGGGCGCTCGCCTGAAAGAGGGAGATGAACTGCCCTTGAAGATACGAGGCAAGCCCTATCTCGTGGTCGTGGATACGATCACTCAGCGCGACTACACGCTGCGACTGGGCGGCGAGACC
The DNA here is from genome assembly GCA_963665345.2 of Opitutales bacterium. Taxonomy (GTDB): domain Bacteria; phylum Verrucomicrobiota; class Verrucomicrobiia; order Opitutales; family CAXXNP01. The sequence goes on along the minus strand of OY762281.2, from coordinate 452,398 downwards.
CTCACAAAATCTTACCAATCGGGGTTGTCGAAGGGCAGTATCAAATTTGACTCCAAGAACGACTAAGGACAATAGCAAAATTAACTTGAACAATTGAGCTTGAGATCGACCGTCTATGCTGTTGTTTTACAGCATGGACAATCTGACTGCTTTAAAACACAAATACAAGATCCTGTCGAAGCATCTCGATGAGTTCGCGCTTCGAATCTGCGCTGCCGCAGATTCTCAAGCGCTTGGGCGGGGTGGGATATCTTCGGTGGCACGGGCCAGCGGTTTGTCGCGAACGACGATCTATGCAGGCTTACGTGATCTGCAAAGTGGTGCCGGGCCAAGGGCGGCAAGCAGGGCGGTAAAGCAGCGCGTGCGTAATCCCGGGGGAGGACGAAAGAAGCTTATCGATCGCGATCCGGATCTGTTGAGTGATCTTGATTGTCTGGTTGATCCGGTCACTCGCGGTGATCCACAGTGTGCTCTGCGTTGGACCTGTAAGAGCACCACGAAACTGGCCAAGGAACTGCAGCGAGAAGGCCACCGGGTGTCGCAACGCAGCGTTTGGGCACTGCTGGATCAACTCGGATATAGCATGCAGTCCAATCGCAAGACACGCGAAGGCAGTGACCATCCTGATCGCGATGCACAGTTTCGACATATAGCTGCAAAGGTAAAAAAGTTCCAGGATGGCGGGCTGCCGGTGATTTCAGTGGACACCAAGAAGAAAGAACTGATTGGTCAATTCGCCAATGGCGGCCGGGAGTGGCAACGCAAAGGCGAACCCGAGGAGGTCAACGTTCATGACTTTGCCGACAAAGAACTTGGTAAGGTGGTCCCATATGGCGTTTATGATATTACCCGAAACAAAGGCTGGGTGAACGTCGGGATCAATCGCGACACCGCCGAGTTTGCAGCCGCGACCATTCATCGATGGTGGCAGCAAATGGGGCGCAGGGCGTATCCTGATGCTCCTGAGCTGTTGATTACCGCCGATGGTGGTGGCAGTAACGGCAGCCGGGTTCGTCTATGGAAAGTGCAGTTGCAAAAACTTGCCCGGGAACTGGGCATGAGTATTCACGTTTGCCACTTTCCTCCCGGCACAAGTAAATGGAACAAGATCGAACACCGTATGTTCTCCTACATCACGGCAAACTGGCGAGGTCGACCCTTGAGCAGTCGCGCGGTAGTGGTGGAATTGATATCCGATACGCGAACCGAAAAGGGACTACAGATCGAGGCAGAATTAGACCTGAGCGAATACGACACGGGCATAAAGATCAGCGACGAGGAAATGGCCGGTCTATCCATAACACGGGACGAATTCCACGGTGAATGGAACTATTCGCTTAGCCCGCCAAAATGTTAATTTGTTCAAGTTATACTTTCTAGACTCCTAAGGACACCTATCTGACTGATTTCTTAACAAAAAAAGGGCGCGTATCATGATTCGCAGGAAACTTATCGCTATCCTTCTCTGCCTCTCGCTTGCTTGGTTTGCCTGGGCTCAGGAGATGACGGATGAGGTCATGCCGGAAGAACCGACAGATCCCGAAGTTAATCTGGCTGTGGAAGTCCCACCGGAGATGGAGCCGCAGCCGGCAATGGATGAAATGCAGCCGGGCGTAGCCGAACCGGAACCGGAAACTATGCCGGGAGCGTTGCCCGATCCCGACGACGCGGAAACCGACTACCAGTTGTTGGATTCCGATGTACCGAGCGCGGAGGAGCCCGATGTCACCGAGTTTTCGGAAATCGATTTGTCCGATATCGAACTGTTCATACCGGATAACGGGGTGGACAGCAGGGAAAGCGTGTTGCTGCCGTCGATCGGGGATCGCGAGTCGGCCGCGGATCGCGATTCGGAGACCATATCGGTTGACTTTCCAGACGAGGAAGTCCGCACCATTATTCGAAACGTGGCCGACTTGTATGACCTCAACGTAGTCATACCGGATACGCTGGTGGGTTCTACTTCGCTCAAACTCAGAAACGTTACCTGGCGGCAGGTATTCGAAGTAATTCTGGATCCGGTCGGATTCACCTATACGACCGACGGCAACATTATTAAGATCAAGAGCCAGGAGGATTTGCTGCAGGAGCCGACCGAAACGCGCGTGTTTCCCATCGACTTCGCCAACGCCGGGGAGATCCAGGCTTCAATCGCTCCGTTGGTCGATTCCGCAGCTGGCGGGCGCATTCAAGTGGATTCGCGAAGCAATTCACTGGTCATCACGGAGCGCCCCACACGGTTCAATAATATTCAGGAGATCATCGCTCGACTGGACCGTCCCACGGCCCAGGTGATGATCGAGTCTAAGTTCGTCGAGGTGACTAACCGAGATGTGCAGAATCTCGGTGTGAACTGGTCCTCCTTGAACTCATATCGATTGTCGGCAGGACCCTTGCAGCGCGCCTGGGCGCGCGATATCAGCCGCGTCCTGACCGACGCGGGCGGCTCCAACCGGCTGGATTCGACGGACACGCAGAACACCGCAACCAGCGATACCACGAATACCTTCAGCAACACGCCGGCGCCGGGGTCCCTTACGACAACCAATACGACCTCGGTTGGCCAGAACGAAATCATAGGAGACACCAATACGCTCACTCGTGTCGTCGATCTGGTCAATACGGCCACCCAGGGCAGGATGGATTCGGCTGTATTCTCGGCCGATGCCTTTAATGTGATCTTGAGTGCGCTGTCCACATTCAGCGATGCCGAACTGATTTCCAATCCCACCGTGGTTACGCTCAACAACACGCCCGCTACCATCAACATCGGCGAGGAGTTTCCCATACCCCAGTACCAGTATAACGATGAGCGAGGTACCTTCGAGGTCAGCAACTTCGAATTCAAACCGATTGGGATCATCCTCAAAGTTACCCCACATGTGAACAGCGGCGGATTTATCAAGCTGCACATTGCGCCGGAGGTCAGCAGTCGTGCCGGCACCGTCAATTTCGGTGGCGCGGCAGCCGCGGAAATACCGATTATCGCGACCCGGAAAACGGAAAGCACCATAACCATCAAGGACGGATTTACGCTGGCCGTAGGAGGCTTGGTCGAGAATTTCAAGCAGAAGTCCAACACCAAGGTTCCTCTGCTCGGTGGAATTCCCGGAATCGGCCAGCTCTTCAAGAGCAAGAGCCACACCACCGATGCCCGCAATCTGATTATTTTCATTACCGCGAGGACGCTCAATCCGGACGGCAGTACTTACAAGGACATCTTTTCACCGCGGACACTCTATAGCATGGGCATCAAGTCGAGCGAAGTTCCCGGGTACGAGATACCCGCTTCCCAGTTAGCTCTCTACGATCAAATACAGTCCCTGCGCGACGATATGGACACGCTGCATCGCGAGCAGAAGCTACGCAATCAAATAGAAGCGTTTCGGAAGCTCCACGATAAGGGAGCCTACAACAAGACGCCCGGTTGGTCGAAGCGTAAAAAGATCGACTGGTAATGGGCTGAACCATGAAAAGAATTCCTTTTCTGACTGCAACCCTGAGTCTCCTTGGGGTCTGTCTGCTTTATATACCCCCGTCGTGGGCTGATGACAGGCAAACGATAAGTGCCGGGCGGGCCCATACCCTCATAATAGGGGACAGCAACACGCTGTGGGCCTGGGGTGATAACGATCTCGGTCAAGTGGGTGACGGGAGTACGACTGACCGCGTCATTCCGGCCAGGATTGCAATTCTGGCGGAAGGAGAGACCGAAGAAGCAGTAGGCTGGCGCTACCTGAGTGCAGGTGGGCAGCATTCCGCAGCAATTCGGCTGGATGGCACCCTGTGGGTTTGGGGCGACAAACAGTTTGGACAACTCGGTCAGGGCTTGGACATATCAGGCAATCAGCCCACCCCGTTGCAGGTCGGCAGCGATACCGATTGGGATGCCGTATCGGCGGGAGAGAGCCACACTTTGGCGCTGAAAGCCAACGGGAGCCTTTGGACCTGGGGAAGTAACGCATTGGGAGAGGCAGGGATCGGATCCGTTGCCTCCAACGTTCTTTTGCCGGTGCAGGTCAGTCAGGCCGGGGAGGTCTGGGTGGCCATTGCGGCCGGCCAGAACAGTTCCGCCGCCATTCGATCCGATGGAACCCTCTGGACCTGGGGTAGCAATGCCAACGGCCAGTTGGGAATCGGCAGTATTATCGAGGTGGTCGACGGCACCTTCATCAATAACACCTTCAAGGCCCTGCCGACTCAGGTGGGAAGTGATACCGATTGGGCGCAAATCGCCGTCGGTGACCAGCACATGCTTGCCCTCAAGACCGGGCGTACCCTATGGGCCTGGGGTTTAAATAACTTCAATCAGGTCAGCCCAAGTAACGATATACAAATCCTTTCCCCAACGCAAGTGGGTACGGATAGCGATTGGACCTTGATTTCAGCCGGACAACTGCACTCCATGGCACTCAAGTCAAACGGCAGTTTGTTCGGGCAGGGCTCCAATCTTTCGGGCCAGATTGGATTGGGCACCGTAGCGAACGCTTCAGTTATGACGTTGGTAAGTGCCGAGACCAACTGGATCGATCTCTCCGCCGGAAGTCTTTTCAGTGTGCTGCGACGAAACGACGGCCTTGTGCGGAGCACCGGTGACAACAGCCAAGGACAACTGGGAAACGGTAGCACCGATTCCAGGACGGATTTCGGCGATGCCTCTTTCGGTCTTCCCGACCTCACAATTTCGGCAGTGGCGATCGCGACGGCCGATCCCGCACCCGGTACGTCGATTACGGTGAACGTGTTTCTGCTCAATGAGGGGTCCGCGGCCGTGCCGGCCAATTCGAACTTGATGGTCAATCTGCGATTGAGCCTGGATACCGTCTATAATTCGCTGGACGATTCTCTAGTGGGAACCTTCACCTTCAACGGTGCTGTCGGGAGCGGTCGAGGCACCACCGTAGCCGGAAATATCGATCTGCCGGCGGAGTTTGACGTAGGCGATTTCTTCGTCGTGGCACGCGTTGATATCGGAGGTGCTCTGCGAGAACTCAGCGAGACCAACAACACCGGCTCCAGCGTAATCACGATCTCTTACTTCCCCGATCTCTCGGGATCATTTGCCAACATCGACCCCGGCATGGGCAGCCAGGTCAATCGCGGCCAACCGCTTAATTTCGATTTCGTGGTCACAAACAGCGGCAATGCCCGCATTCCGGAAGACCCGGATGGCGTCTTTACGCTGAACGTTTTCTTGTCGGAAGACCAAACCCTGGGTGGAGCCGATCTCGCGTTAGTCGAGAACCAGAGTATCGCGGATGCCTTTGCATCCAGCCAGACGCGGTCCTACGCGCAGATGGTAACGATCCCCCTCTTTTCTCCTTTGGGTTCGTATTTTCTTATCGGTCAGATTGATACCGGGACGCCGCCGCTCCCGGAATTGGACTTGGAGAATAATATCATCATTACCGCTACACCCGAGGTCGAAGTCATTGGCATCACCATTACAGAGGCGGTCGACGACCCGGTGGCCGAACTGGAGGACGACCAGGGACAGATTGTGAGGACGGAGATTGAATTTTCCACAGGCGGGGATGGGCAGTGGTTCGGGCAGACGGTTGAATTCCAGCGCGATGGTGATGCTGCTCAGAGTCCGCCCCTGGAAGCAGGAGAGCAATCCTTTGTAAAGGCGGTCGTTCCCGGCCCATCGGCCGTAACCTTCAAGTGGAAAGTTTCGACCCAGAGAGTAGAGAATTTTCTCCAATTCACAATCGATGGTGCCGAGCCCATCCTCGACGGCAAGATATCGGGCGATGTGGATTGGATTCAGGTTACGCACATCCTGCCCGCCAATACCAATCAGTTGCGTTGGACCTATGTTCAGGGGGCCGATGGTGATGGAACTGAGACTGCCTATCTGGACGACGTCACGGTAGCGGATTTGACCGGATCTGACCCTGTAATTGAATCGGTAAGCTTCCGGGCGGGAATCTACATTCCGCAACGGGACATTCTGGGCCTGACCGTTCTGGGGCGCAACCAGGGAGAGGAAGCACAACTGACGAATTTACCGTCTGTTTTCATGGTCGACGTCTTTTTGTCTCTGGACCGTTTGGTGGGCAATGACGACGACATTTTCATCGGAACGCTGGTGCGTTTCCAGGATCTGGATCCCGACGACCGTTTCGGCTATAGAGCCACCCGGCCGATTCCTGGAGATACCGCGCCGGGGCAGTATTTCCTGGCGGTGATAGTAGACAGCACGAATGTGATTCCAGAGTTTAATGAAAGCAATAATGCTTTCCTTTCCGAGACCCCTGACGTCACCGTCGAACCCCGTCCCGACCTGCTTCCGCTGGCGGTATCGTTCAACCCCTTCTTTCCGGATCCCGAATCCGATGACTTTCCCGGATTCTTTCTGCAAAGTGAAATTATCGAGCTGACTTTTACGATTCAGAACGTGGGTCTGGCGGACGCGCCCGCCGACCCCTTCAATATCAATATCGTTCTTTCCGATGACCGGGAAATCGGGGATAGCACGGATGCGATTCTGTTGACTCTTCCGGAGATCAGCGGCCTTCCGGTCGGTCAAACCCGCACCTACAACGTAACCGTCGAGATCCCCCCCGAAACGCCCACCGGCGAATATTTCTCGCTGGGAATTGTGGTCGATGCGGACAACGCCATTGTAGAATCCGTCGAAGAAAACAATTCCCTGGGGTCGGAGGACCGGAATCTCTTTTTCGCCGAAGTCGGCATTCACGAAGCCCTCGACATCCTTCCGACGATCGAACTCTCTAATCAACCCGAGGGTCTGGACGCTCCTTTCTACGGGCAGACGGGGATTACTTTTGACGGGTTCGACGCCGCCCAGAGCGGAGTCATCGCGGATGAAGAGAGGGCTGGATTCGAAGTTGTGGTGTCTACGCCGAATCCGGAAGAGTCCGCCGTCATCGCCTTTAATTGGAAGGTGTCCTCGGAAAACAATACGGGGGGACTGGATGATGTGCTCGTCTTTATCATCGATGGCGTCGATCAGGATACAATTGAAGGTGAGATCGACTGGCGGACCGAGCGCTTTGTCCTTTCACTGGGGGTACACACCCTGCGGTGGGAATACCGCAAAGACAACCTCGATTCCGCGGGCGCCGACGCGGGTTGGGTAGATCGGGTGGTGATTACCAGCCCGGACCTCATCGTCGGGGACCTCGAATTGCTTACCGTCGAGCCCATCGGCGGCTTCGTCGGCGGGGATGAAATAGAGGTCGTTATGACGATTTCCAACCCCGGCCTCGGCGATGTGCCGGCCACACCTCCGTTCTCTGTTCAGGTGCGTATTTCACCCGATCTGTTGTTTGACGAAGAAGGCGCTCTCACCCAGAACGATTTCATTTTGGGCGCCTTCCTCATTAACGACGGGCTCCCCTCGCTGAACTCACTACTGGCAAGTCAGAGGCTCAATCTCCCGCCGGACCTCAATCAGGCAGGTTCATTCTTTCTCGCTGCCAGGGTGGACGCCTTGGATGACGTTGTCGAAACCGATGACGGCAATAATACGTTCTTCAACCCCAACCCGATCCAGGTGCTGCCCAACCTGCCCGAAGTAACGATCACGGTTTCAAATTTCGATCCGGCGCTGGGCGCGGTATTGAACCCGGGAGATGTCTTTTCTTTCGACCTCACCATTACCAACAGTGGTGTCGCCGACATTCCCGAAGGCAACGATGGCGCCTTTGCCGTGCGCGTCCTGCTTTCGCTGGATGAGTTCTTCGACACGATCGGGGACTTCGACCTTGTGGAGAATCTCGTCATCGACAGTGGACTGGCTGGTGGCGCAGAGACCACCATAACGCAATCCGTTACCATTCCGATTTTTGCGCCCATGGGCAGTTTCTTTCTCTTCGCCGAGGTTGACACGGACAACGTTCTCAATGAACCCAACGAAGAGGATAACCTGTTCAGAACCGACGATCCCAATGTTACCATAGGTGGCATCTCCCTCGAAGAGGCCTTGGACAATGACGTTCTGGCCTTTTCTACCGGTGGTGACGGCACCTGGTTCGGGCAGACTGGAGAATCCATTTCCGGAGGCGATGCCGCCCAAAGTCCACCCTTGGCGGCAGGTTCAGAGGCCTTTTTCGAGACCACTGTGGCAGGTCCCGCAGAGGTAACCTTTTTCTGGAAGGCGAATACGGAAAGGATAGAGAACTTCCTCAAGTTCACCATAGACGGCGCGGAACCTAAGGAAAATGGGCGGATTCTGGGCACGACCGGTGAATTCGTGGAAGTGAGCCATGTCGCTCCCGCTGAAATCAATCTTCTACGCTGGACCTATGTCCAAGGCGGGGCCGGCGAGGGGGAGGAAACGTCTTGGGTTGACGGAATCTCGACTGAGGACCTGGCCGGTCCCGATCTGATTGTCGAGAATGTGGAGTTCAACGCCGGCATCCTGGTTCCCACCTTGGACGATCTCGAGGTTACTGTGCTCGCTCGCAACCAGGGTGAAGCGGTGGATTTGCCCGATGATTTCAAAGTCACCGCGACGCTTTCCCTGGACCAGGTTTTGGGAAATGAAGACGACGTCTTCATCGGCGATCTGGTGCGCTTTCAAGATCTGGATCCCGATGATCGCTTCGGCTATGCGGCGGTCCGTCCCCTCCCTACCATGGTCCAGCAGGATATTGATAACGATGGGGTTCTGGATGACATCATCATTCCGGGCGGGAATTACTTCCTCATCGTCGAACTCGACAGTTCGAACCTTGTCGCAGAATTCGATGAGGGCAATAACCGGTTTGTCTCCCCGGACAACAACGTCATCGTGCAGCCAAGGCCTGATCTGGTTCCGGTTTTTCTAAACTTCGACCCGTTGTTTCCCGACCAGACGGACGCCGAGCCGGGAGTCTTTCTCTTCGGTGAAAGCCTCGATCTCAGCTTTTCCATCAGGAACGATGGACTGGCCGCTACGCTGGCCCAGCCGCTCACTATCAATATTGTCCTTTCCGACGACCGGGAATTCGGCGGCGGCGACTTCGTGTTGCTGTCAGTCACGGAGAGCACCGGTCTTCCTGTGGGCCAGAGCAGGACATTCAAGTTTACCCGTGAGATTCTTGATACCACGCCCACGGGCGAGTTCTTTTACCTCGGGCTGGTCATCGATGCCGGTAATGTGGCGAGCGAGTCGAACGAAGACAACAATGCCCTGGGCTCGGATGATCGCGATCTATTCTTTGCCGAGGTGAGTCTGGCGGAAGCGATCGACGACACAACCGGAAGGCTTTTGCGCAACGACGAGACATTTCCCTTTTTTGGTCAAACGCAAGATTCATTTGATGGGCAGGACGCTGCTCGGAGCGCCAAGATCGACGACGGCGAACAGGCCGGATTCGAGTTCTCTGTGCGGACGCCCGTTGATGAAAATAATAACGATCTGCCCGGAGTGATCACGTTTGCCTGGAAGGTGTCGTCGGAACGGGATGTGATTACCAACGTTGACCTGACCGAGACCTTCAAAGGAGATACCCTGTCATTCTTCATCGATGGTCTCTTACGGAAGGCCATATCCGGTGAGATCGACTGGACGGTGGAGAGTTTTGCCATTCCGGCCGGTGAGCACGTGGTGAGATGGGAATACGAAAAAGACCTTCTGGTAACGAGCGGCGAGGATGCCGGTTGGGTTGATCGCGTGATCACCATCAGCCCCGATCTGACGGTTACCGACATTGAAATACTTACCGCAGAGCCGGCCGGTGGATTCACCAGCGGAGCGGCCTTTGATCTCAGTGTCACCTTCAAGAACATCGGCTTGGCCGAAGTGCGTACAACGCCTCCCTTTGCTATCCAACTGCTCATTTCCGAAGATCGCCAACTGGAGGATGCCGGCGACCCGGAAGCCAACGACTTTGTCATCGATACCTTCTTTTCGTCCGATGGCGTCCAGGTCAACGAGGAACTGACGATTTTCCGATCGGTGAACGTGCCGTTCAATATTGCGCAGGCAGCGGAGTATTTCATCGCCGCTGTTGTGGACGTTTTCGACGATGTGCCGGAAGCCAATGAGAGTAATAACGATCTCGTCACAGAGGAGGACGAGACGATGAATATTCAGCCCAATATCGATTTGGACGAGGCACTCGATTTTGTGGCCGAGCGGGGCTGGGAGACGCGCGGAAATTCCACCTGGTTCGGGCAAAACACAATATTTGCTGCAGTCGGCGGTAACGACGATGCGGCCCAGGCATCCCCCATCGGGGTCGAGCAGTCCGCTTCTTTGGAAACCGAAATTGTGGGACCGGGCACCGTCGAGTTCTATTGGAGTGTATCTTCGGTGGAAAACTTCAATTCGCTTACTTTTACTATCAGCGGTTCGGAAATCAGCCGCATCTCAGGGGAACAGGACTTTGCCCAGGTAACCGAATTTGTACCGGCTGGCGTGCAAACCCTGTCGTGGACTTACGATAAGACCGTCGCCAATGACGACGCGTTATTCGCGGACACCGCTTGGGTCGATCTGGTATCCTTTGTTACTACCGACGAGCCTGACTTGGCGGTAGCCTTTTTCGACGAGCAATTTACCGCCGGTTCCTATGTGCTGGACAAGGAAACGGGAGAGGACAGCAAGCGCATGCGGATCACTGTAGAAGTGGAGAACAGGGGCGGTGATCCCGCCGTCCTGAGCGGATTTACGACCTCGGATGTGGCCGTTCATTTATCCACGGACCTGGTCTGGGGAAACAGCGACGATGTTACCTTGGGAAGCTTCGGTTCGGTGACGCTTAATTCGGCTGGGAGGCTCATTTTCGGGGGTCCCATCGTATTGCCGCGGGATGCGCCCGCGGGCAACTATTTCGTGGCCGTCTACATCGATTTCTTCAACAAGGTCATTGAATTCGGCGAAGACGATCCCGACTTCGTAAAATTCTCCAAGGACGACAACAATCTCTTCATTACCGCTAGCCGCATTGTAACGGTTCGGCGTTTGCCGGACCTCATTATCGAAAATCCGATCATGGATGCGGGAAAAATCCTGTATCCGGAGGGCACGCTCAGCTTCAACTATACGGTGCGCAATCGCGGCCTGGCGGCGACGCGCGGTGATCAGGTCTTCAATCAGCGCATTACCATATTCGCGGTCGATCCCCAACTGTTTCCATCCGATCCCGGAAACGCCACCAATGACCCCTTCCTGATTCCCGACCTTACCGGCGGCCAGGCCATCGAAATCAAGACCTTGGTTCCGTTCCTTCCTGAAAACGCAGTGCTTCCCGGTGTGAGTCCACTCAACCCGAGTGGGGGAGCCATCGATTTCGAAGCTGTACTTACCCTCCCTACTTTAGTGGAAATTCAGACTGCTTTCGGTATCACCTTTATTGAGGGCAGGGTCTATTACCTGCTCATCGAAGTGGATACCGAGAATGCCATCGAGGAATCCGGAGAAGACAACGCCTTCATCCCCTTGACCGCCTTTCGCTTGCTTTTCCTTCCTTTGGACGCCGAGACTTTCGACGATTGGGCATTCCGCTACAGTGCGCTTACGTCCTACGTGGCCACCGATCCCGATCCCGAAATCAGCGATGCTGACGGCGATAACCTTTCCGATTTCGAGGAGTTTGCGTTGGACACCAATCCGGTCTCTTCCATCACCCAGGATGACAGTGCCCTGCTCGACGAATTCGGGATCACTCGTATCGGCACCGAGGACTTCCACTCCATCACCTTCGATCTGAACAAATTCGGCTCCGATATTCGGTATCGAATAGAAGTGGCCACCGTCGAAGATCCCGACGGAGACGGTATTGTCGATGAACCCGCAGACGGCGATTTTGCGCCCATTGCCGAAATCGAACCCCCTTTCCTGGACGATACTGGACCTGAAAGCCTCACGGGCGAGGGGGGACTCAAGGACCATCCCCTTGTCCACAGCGTGATAAGTCGAGGTTACACAGCACGCGTGACGGTTCGAGATACCATTCCGATATCGGATTTGGAAGGCTCGGATCCTCCCCTGATTCGATTCATGCGCCTGAGAATCGAACGCATTGGCCCATGATAGGTAAGATTAGGGAACCGAAAGAATGAATACTTCGACACCTACTTTCGTCAACGCGACTGCATTCACACGGGCGTGGCATGCGCGGAACGCGTTGCTGGCGGGGATATTGTTTTTCCTCGGCGCACTCCTTCATGCCCAGGGTGCCGCCATTTCCGGAGGCCAAAAGCATTCTCTGCTCATTGATGAATTAGGGAACCTATGGGCCTGGGGCGAGAATGAGCGGGGCCAGGTTGGAACCGGCGACGACATCGACCGGACGGTGCCCGTAAACCTCAGGAAGGGAGAAGGCTGGATTTCTATTGCCGCGGGTCTACAGCATTCCCTGGCCGTCAGAGACGACGGGACGTTATGGGCATGGGGGAGAAATAGTGAGGGGCAGCTTGGTAACGGCAGCACCGCTGAGGTATTGGAGCCGGTGCAGATCGGCGCCGATACCGATTGGGCTTCCGTCGCTGCCGGTGACCACCATTCGCTGGCCAGTAAGGCGGATGGCTCGCTGTATGCCTGGGGTAAGAATACCTCCGGCCAGGTGGGTAACGGCAAGTTTACTCCGGTCAAGGATCCCGTCTTGATCAACGCTGAGAATTTCATCTCCATCGCGGCGGGCTCCGAACACTCGCTGGCGGTGCGGAACAACGGTACCCTTTTCGCCTGGGGTTCGAATACTTTTGGTATGCTAGGCCTCGGGACCGATCTTTCGCCAAAGCGGGTTCCCGAACTCGTGGGCACCGATAGCGACTGGAAAACCGTGGCCGCGGCCGCCAATTCCAGCTTTGCTATCAAGGAGGATTCGACCCTCTGGGGGTGGGGTTCGAACTCAGCCGGGCAGCTTGGGCTCGTAGCCACGACCGCCGACCAGTTTCTCCCGGTGCAAGTGGGCGCCAACTCGGCCGATACCACTACGGGATGGGTGGCTATCACGGCCGGAGGCGCCCATACCATAGGCATTGTCGACGATGGAGGCGATATGAAGCTTTATGGCTGGGGTGAGAATATCAGTGGGCAACTCGGCATCGGTAACAACGCCAGGCAGGCGATACCCGAACGCGTGGGTAGCGAAGTCGATTGGGCCCTGGTAGCGGCCGGAGGCGCCCATACCCTGGCCATCAATGACAGTAATCAGCTTTTTACGACGGGCAGTAATGAAGGTGGACAGTTGGCCACAGGAGGTCTGGTAGACCTGAATACCCTTACCCTCGCTTCATTCGGCGTCCCGGATCTCTTCATCCAGCGGATTTCCCTGCCGGAGCAGACACCGGCTCCCAACGAGGATCTTCTAATTGACGTCGAGATTACGAATCAGGGCGCTGGCGCCATCGGGGCCGGGGCGGGTATTGTGGTAGAGGTCCGGCTGAGCCTCGATACCCTCTTCCCCATCGACGAGGATCTGGGCGATCCCACCGCGAACCCGACCACGTTCACCGTCAACGAGGCTATTGGCAGCGCGGAGAGCATTACTATTGAAGATGTCTTCTTCGACCTGCCGGACAATATCCCTCAAGGCAGCTACTTTGTCGTAGCCAGAGTCGACACCACGGATCAGATAACTGAGATCGAGGAGGGCAATAACGACGGCGCCTCCGCGGTGACCCTCGAATTCTTCCCCGATCCGCAGGTCATCATAGGCGCTATCAATCTGGGAGCGGACAATGCGATCAACCAGGGCGAGAGTTTTGATGGCTTGATCCTGACCATTTCCAATGAGGGCTTGGGCGATATCGCGGCGGGCGATGACGGCAGCTTCGTGGTGCAGGTCGTCATATCCGAGGACCAGCAGACAAGCGTGGGCGATTTTGAGGATCTGATTGTGGGTGAGTTCACGGTAAATAGCGGATTGGCCAGCGGCGACTCCGTGCCCGCCGAGTCTATTCCCGGTCCCGATGGATTTACAATTCCCGTAAGCGCGCCTGTGGGCAATTATCATCTGGGCGTCATCCTCGACACGGAGGACAGCACCCAGGAAACGGACGAGGAGAATAATATTGTCTTCAGCGCCACTCCGGAAATTGTGGTCACCGGTAAGTCCCTCGATGAGGCCTTGGATGACCCGACACTTAACCCCACCGGAGTTACGATCGGTGAGGATCCCGGTATCCTCGACTTCACCGGTGGGGGCGATTCCTCCTGGTTCGGCCAGGAAGCTGATTTCGCTCCGGCGATTACGGGAAACGAAAACCCCGAGAATAACGATGCCGCGCAGAGCCCGCCCCTGTTACCCGGTCAGTCGTCGTTTATCGAGACAGTCGTCGACGGGCCCACGAAAATAATCTTCGATTGGATGATATCTTCCAATCAACGACCGCTGAACACCCTCGTCGTTACGGTCGACGGCGTCGAGCCGCCAGGTTTAAGCCGGATCTCGGGAGTAGCCGATTGGGACCGGGTTGAAGTGCTCCTGCCGGGCGAGACCAATAACGTGCGCTGGACATTTTTTGCCAACGAAGGCGAGGGCAACGACTTCGCCCGTCTCGATCAGGTCCAGCTCGAGGATGTGGTTGGACCGGATCTCTTTATTCAGAGTGTGGGTTTTGGGGCCGATGAGGGTCCCGTAACCCTGGTTCTCCAGCAGGACCCGCTTACCGTAACCGTTCTTGGACGAAATCAGGGTGAGGCCACCGATTCCCCCCTGCCCGAGGATTTCAGAATTTCCCTATTACTCTCTCCCGATGCCAACGCCAGTGACGATGACAATATCTTTATCGGCGATCTTACCCAGTTATTGGATCTCGATGCCGATGCGCAGTTCATTTACGATGCCGTGAGAGATCTGGAGCCCACGGAGTTGCGCGATATCCCGTCCGGAAGCTATCACCTGATCGTCGTACTCGATAGTAAGGATCGGATCCAATTCAATGCCGGAACCGGAACCGACACCGTCGTGGATGGCAATGGTGCAGTCGTTGAGTTCAACGAGGGAAACAATGTTTTCATCAGCGATTCCCCCGACATCATCATAGAACGGCGTGCCGATCTGATTTCGGTGGTGGACTCACTCAGCTTTTTGCCCAGATTTTATAATTTCGGAGAAACCCTGGAAGTAGATTTCACGATTTCGAATATCGGTCTGGCCAATGTGGTGGACCCCTTCAAGGTCGCCTTGGTGCTATCCGATGACCGCGACTTCGGAAGTGCCGACGATTTCGTGCTTACCGAAGTAAGCGTCACCACCGGTCTGCCCATCGGGCTCTCGGACAACTTCGTCGTTTCCAAGGAAATTACCGGAGGTACGCCTATCGGAGAATTTCTGTGGTTGGGGGTGATCGTAGATTCTCAAGGCGACATTCCCGAATCCCGTGTCGACAACAATGTGCTGGGCTCCGACACTCAGGAGCTCATTTTCTCCGAGATGCCCCTGGGTCGGGCGGTAGACCTGGTTGACGATGACGATCCCGATGCGGGCAGTGCCGGAAGCGGCAGTATCATCAACAGCAAGGTGAGTCCCTTCTTTGGTCAAACGGCTGAGACATTCGATCAGATCGATGCGGCCCAAAGTGCGGCTATCGGCGACGACCAGACGGCTTCGTTCGAGACCACGGTAATTGTGGAAGGGAACCCGACCGTGGTCACCTACCGTTGGCGGGTTTCCTCGGAACGGGATGTCTTTGTGGGCGGTACGGTTAAGGAGGACTTCCTGAGCTTCAGTATCGACGACGAGGAGCAATCCAGAATATCGGGAATAGTCGACTGGAAGGCGGAGAGTTTCGTGCTCACTCCCGGCACGCACAATCTACGCTGGGCATACGTCAAAGATGGCTCCGATTTTGAGGGCGATGATGCCGGTTGGGTCGACGATATCACTACCATAGTTCCGGATATCGAAGTGACTTCTTTGGATTTCCCGGGTGCCATGGGAGCGCTTCCCGGCCAACTCATTAGCGATATTAGCGGTCCGGCTTTGATCAGAATTACCAATATCGGCGCGGCCAATATACTCGAAACGCCGCCCTATACAGTCGAACTCATTATGACGCCCGACGACGATCTGGACGATGGCAACGATTTTATCCTGGAGACCTTGACCCTTAATGACGGCCTGATGCCGGGTGAGTTCATCGATCTCTCAATCAACTTTTCGGTGCCCTCGAATATCGCTTTCGATGGCGCCTATTTCCTGGCTGCTCGGGTGGACGGAGAGAACCTGATTCCCGAATCCGACGAGGGTAACAATGTACTCTTCACCCTCACTGCCAATCTCGACGTTATGTTGAATAATTCCCTTCAGGATGCGTTAGATTATCCCGAGCCAGCCCTTGCCATTGATCCCTGGGATACCTTTGGGTCCGGTGTCTGGTTTCCGCAGGGAACGGAAAGCTTTGTTGGTGGTGGCGCCGCCGCCCAGGCCCCCAGCATCACGGCCAACGAAGAGGCTAACCTGGAAATTGAGATTCAGGGTCCCGCCCAGTTGACCTATAAGTGGAAGGTTTCGTCCGAACCGACGGCCAACTTCCTGGCTTTTAAGATCAACGGTCTGGAAAAGAATCGGATCTCGGGAGAGCAGGACTGGAAAGAAGAGGTCGAGTTCATTCCCTCCGGTCCGCAGCAAGTAAGCTGGGTTTACGAGAAGACGGTTGCCATTGCCACCGGGAGCGACACCGGTTGGGTGGATGACGTTTCCGTGACCGAGGTGACCACGCCGGACCTGATCATCGATGACCTGACGATCGTCGATGGCGTTTATATCCTGGACCGCGGGGACGATCCGGATAGGGACAAGCTACCTGTTGAACTGGTTGTTTCCAACCGGGGCGCGCTGGCCACGACCTTTACCAATTTCTCCAATGCCGATGTGCAGATCCGCCTCTCAACTAACCGGACCTGGGGCGATCCCGATGATATTGTGCTGGGTGATTTCGCTGATATCTCGGCCGTCGAATCCGGTCAGCAGTTGATCTATAGCGGTCCCATTTCGCTTCCGTTGGATACCCCGGAGGGCGATTACTTCGTGGCTGCGTTTGTCGACTTCTTCGATACCATCGTGGAATTCGAAGAGACGGATCAAGACTTTGTGCGTTTCTCCGCGGAAGACAATAATCTGCGGTTTTCACCTAACCGCAGCATCACGATCCGGCGTTTGCCGGACCTGGTTTTGGAACCGACTATCGAATTCGATTTTGAGAAGGTCTACTTCCCGGAGTCACCCATCGAGCTCAATTACCAGATCAGAAATCGGGGCCTGGGCGATACTTCGGCGACGCAGACCTTTAACGTCAGTGTTGACATTCGCTCGACTATTCTGGCGGGAACGCCGGCCAACGTGGGGACCGTATTCGACGCGGATTCGCTCAACTTATTGGCGGCCCAGGTACCCATTAAGGTGCTCACTTCCTTCAGTCAGAGCGTATTCCTGCCCGGTGTCAGTCAAACTAATCCCAATGGCTCAACCATTGATTTTGTCAACGAACTCACGCTACCCACGGAGGATGAAATCATCGCCGTCATTCCGGGTGACGACATCGAGTTGCGATTCTATTTCCTGGTTGTAACTATCGATACCAACAATGCCGTCGAAGAGTCCGATGAAGAAAACGAGTTCATTCCCCTGGTTGGCATTGCCATCAAGTTTCCTCCTTCCAGCGGAGAGAACTTTGAGGATTTCCTGGCGCGGTATGGATTGGATGCCATCGATGCGGAAGTCCGGGATACGGACCTGGACGGGTTGACCGACCTGGAGGAATACGCTATCGATACCAATCCCCGGGTGGCGGACGCGAGTGGCGCCGGCCTGCTGAATGATTTTGGCCTGACCGTTGAACCCGAGGACAGCCTGGAGTATCTGCGACTTACCTTCGACCTGAACATCTTCGCTACGGATTTGATCTATACCGTGGAAGTCTCCGATACCGCGGGCGCCGCTGCTCTATTTACTCCCCTCATCATTATTGAGCCTCCCTACCTGGATGACCACGGTGTTCAGAGTCTGACCGGTGTCGACGGTCTGAACAAGGACCCGTTGGTCACCGGTGTCACGCCCAGAGGTTATTCGGCTCGCGTATCGGTTAGGGACATCACCCCCATCGCCCTTCTGCCGCAACGGTTTATGCGCTTGCGCGTCGAGTCGGATTGACCGTGCGCTTGTAAAAATATCGTGAAACCCGGAGCGCTCAAATGGAAGAAACTTGAGAATTAGGGGCGATCCTGGTAAGCTCTCATCCGCTTTCTTGCATATGAATCATCCGATCAAAATCCATAATCTTCATCGGTCTGGTTGCTCTTGGCTGATATTCGCCTGCGTTGCCATTTTCAATCCCTGCATTCTCCAAGGCCAAGAGTCCGGCCTCATCACCGCAGGGAAACAATTCAGTGTCGTTATACAGGATACCGACGATAGGCTTTTGGGGTTTGGAATTAATGCGAAGAACGAGTTAGGCACAGGTAATACTATTCCCGCCTTTACCCCGGTCCTGATTGATGCAGCTACTACGATTACTCAAATCTCCGCGGGCGAGAGCCATGTGCTCGCTATTATGACTGACGGAACCCTGGAGGGCTGGGGAGCTAATAGCAGCGCGCAACTCAGCACCAGAGGCGTAAATCCCTCTGCCGATCCCACGATACTCGATCCTGCCGATTCTCCCGTGCAACTGGATGCGAACACCGATTGGACAACGGTGGCTGCCGGCGCCAACCACTCAGTGGGCATACGCGGGGGAGATGTCTACGGTTGGGGCAGTAACAGCAGTGGCCAGGTGGGAAACAACTCGAATGACGTCGTCGTTCAGGCGATCACCGAGATCGATGGCACGGGCGGATGGACCGACGTAGCCGCCGGTGTCTTCCACTCGCTTGGCATCCAGAGTGGGAAACTGTATGCCTGGGGCAGCAACAGCAGCCTGCAACTTGGCGTCGATGGCGTCTCGGTGCCGCTATCCCGGGTGCCTGTTCGAGTGGGAACGGATGTTGATTGGATGGCCGTGGCGGCCGGCAAGAGCCACTCTCTGGCTTTAAAGATCGGTGGTACATTGTATGCCTGGGGGTCCAATTCCAATGGTCAACTCGGTCTCGGGGATTCCCAAGCGAACTTTGCGCCGCAGAAGGTCGATGTTCAGGATAGCACCGGAGCGGAAGTGTTCTTTTCCACCATTGCCGCGGGCCGGAACCATTCCTTGGCCATCGACACGACCGGCAAGCTCTGGGCGTTCGGATCTAACCTCGACGGCCAGTTGGGGAACGGTACGCGTTCCGTGCAAACCGTTCCCCAATTGGTGGACGACTCTACCACTTGGCAGTACGTTGCCGGCGGCTTCAACCATACCGTGGCCATGAAAACCGACGGCAGCCTTTTCGTGGCGGGCAAAAATGACGAGGGTCAGATCGGACTCGGTGGGGAAGCGCGCGCTACCTCACTGACGGAAGTGGATCTATCTGTGCTGGTCGACGTTCTGCCCGACTTTCAAATACTTAATCCCGCCGTCTCGGCAACCACGCTACGCCCGGGCGTCGATGTAGGAGTTCAGTTCACTCTTTTCAATGACGGTGATGATTTCCAGGCCGATGAGGGCGTTCCCCTTCTGGTCGATGTGGTGGTCTCGCGCAACGCCACTTTCGGCGACGCCGACGACTCTTTCCTAGCCACAGTTGAGATTTCCCAGACCTTCATATTAGGAGGCGAGAGCATTGTTCGGAACGAAACGATCGAAATCCCTTCCGGAATTGAGCAGGGAACCTACTTCTTTGGCTTTAAGGCTGACAGCGGCAATTCCTACGCCGAAACCAGCGAAATCAATAACGACGCCTTCACTCCTGATTCCTTCAATTTTAGACCGGATTTTTCAGTCGATGCGGTGATCGTGGGGAATACCCAGCCGAGAGCGGGCGATGAACTCGATCTCTCCCTGACCTTCTCGAACATTGGCAACGACTATCCGGCCGGATTGCCGGCCCTGCGTTTCCGCGTCCGGCTCTCTACCGAACAGAGCGCGGCCGGAACCAAGGTCTTCGTGGCCGAGGATACGTTCAATGAAGGCCTGCTCTTTGGCCTCCCCGCAAATGTCAGCCGAACCTACACCTTGCCCTCTCCCATCGCCTCCGATCTCTATTTTGTGGAAGTCGAAATTGACCCCGATGGCGACGTCGCTGAGTTCGCTACCGGCAACAACACTGCATTCTCGAGCGAAGCCTTCGCCTTCTTTGAGGATTTCACCATCACCAGCCTGCTCATCCCGGCATCGGACTTTGAGCCAGGTAGCCAGATTCCCATAAAGGTCACGATACTGAACCAGGGGGGCAACTACGATGGCACCCCTGTCAATATCCGGTATTTTTATTCCACCGATCAGTTTATTGACGGGGGCGATGTAGAGATCGGCGACCCCGACATCCCCGTGGTGTTCGCGCAGGCACTGTCGTCCGGGGAGTCGGCTACGGTCAATAACTCGCTCACCTTGCCTGCCATCGATGTAGGTACTTATTTCATCGGCGTGAAGGTAGACAGCGATGACAACATTGCGGAGGCCGATGAGTTCAACAATACCCGATTTTCCGACTCCGCCTTCAGCCTGGAAGGCGACCTCACGGTTCGTTCCGTTACCTCTCCGGGCGGGCCATTTGCACGGAGAGACGCGCTGAATGGCGTGACTGTGAAAGTGGCCAACGAAAGCTTTTTCAACTATCCGGTCGGTACGGAGATATCAATTCTCTTGAATCTCTCGCTGGACGAGGAATTTGACAACACCGATGACATTTTTCTAAACACAGTTACCTTCACTGACGGTTTGGCGGGGTTGGCCACATCCGACCAGGAACCGGTGGGTACCGTCATACCGGATAATACCCCTCCCGGCAGCTATTTCGTGGCCGCCAAGGTCAACTTCGCGTCGGTGGTGGAGAGCGATTTTACCAACAACGTGGGTTTTAGCGCCGATGCCGATATAGAAGTTGCCGCGACGTCAATCGCGGAAGCGTTGGAAGATCACGCTCCCACCAATCTGATCGTCCCTGTCATCTCGGTGGCAGGCGATTCATCTTGGTACGCCCAGGATACCACCACCACCTCCCAGACGGGGTTTGCCGCCCAGAGCGGAGCGATTGGCGATAATGAAAGCACCTCCTTCGAGTTTACCCTCACCCTAGATAATCCCACCACCGTGTCCTTCGACTGGAGCGTCGATTCGGAGCCGGGTTTCGATACCCTTTCCTTTACCGTCAATGGAGAAACCGTGACGGGTACCATCGACGCTGGGGACCCGGAATCGATTCTGCCCATTTCCGGCAGCGTTGCTTTCCAGACAGTCGAGGTCGAACTCGTCCCCGGCGAACACTCCCTGCGTTGGGAGTACGCCAAGGACTTCATCTTCAAAGCCGGCGCCGATGCTGCCTGGGTCGATGAATTGACCGTGACGCCGGAAGTCGGCCCGGATTTCATCCTCACGGGACTGACCTTTGACGAAGGCCTCTTCACCGCGGGGGTGGACAGCATCAGCATCACTGCCACGGGCGAAAACATCGGCACGCCCCTTGCTGGAGGCACCGTGCCGGCTGGTTTCAAACTTGAAGCCCAGCTTTCTCCCGATGGGGAATTCGAGACCGACATCAGCGACAACATCGATCTTGGCGATCTCGACCAGTTCGAGGACTTGGGGGCGGACAATGTCTTCTCCTACCAGAGGACCTTCTCCATTGATGGGTCCTTCACTTCGGGGGCCTATTTTGTCGTGCTCCGAATAATCAACGGCGGGACCATTACGGAGATTACGGAAGCTAACAATGACATCGTCTCGGAAACTGCCGGCGTCGAAATTCAGCAGCTTCCGGATCTGAAGATTGCCGGCATCAACTTCGACGGTGGGCTCTTCTTCCAGAGCGATGCCGACGAGATACTGTTCTCTGTCACGGTCGTGAATGGCGGTGAGGCCGATATCGTGGATATTTTTCCTACCACCAGGGTGGTCCTCACCATCAACGAAACTATCGGCGACACCGACGATATCCAATTGATCTCATTTGTCGACCCCAAGGGTCTGGCTTCGGGTAGTCAGCGAACCTTGACCGCCACCGCCGGAATTCCTGCAGGCGTGGCCTTGGGCATTCCCTATTTCGTGGGGGTGGCGCTCGATGTGGACGATGTCCTGCTCGAGAAAGACGAAACCAATAACAGCGCGGCCTCCGCCAACAATGACATCGTCTTTAGCGAGATAGACATTCCCACAGCTATCGATGTGCCCACTGCCACCTTTACATTCCCCGAGGGTTTCGCGCCCTGGTTTGGCCAGACCAGTGTTTCCTTCGACGGCGTTGATTCCGTGCAAAGCTCTGCCATCAGTGATGGGCAATCGGCCGCTTTCGAGACCGAAGTCACCATCGCCTCCCCGACAGTGATTTCGTTTAATTGGATGGTATCTTCCGAAGAGAACAAGGATTTTCTCCAGTTCTTTCTCAACGACGTCCTGCAGGATCAGATCTCCGGTGAAGTGGGGTTCTCACTGGCCAGTTTCCCGGTAGATGACGGCGTCTTCATTCTCAAGTGGGTGTTCACCAAGGACGAAGCCGGTTCGGCCGGTGATGACAACGCCTTTGTCGACGAACTTCGGTTTGAGGTTCCCGACTTTCAGGTTGTTTCCGGCAGCCTTATCGTGGATCTGCCGGACAATAACGTGGCCTATCTTCCCAACGAGGATATCGCGACGACCTTTACCATCGAGAATCTCGGCAACGGCTCCGCGCCCAGCGGGTCCTTCACCTACCAGATCGTCCTTTCTACCGATACCGTGGTAGACGCCGCCGACATTTTCTTTGATCCCGTATCGGTTGCGCAGGCCCTGATTCCGTTCGATGGCGCCGCCAGCGCTCTCGATACGGTGGTCGTCAACGCTGCTCCCATCGTGCCCATCACTATCGGCGTGGCCGAAGATTATTTCATGATCATCGTACTCGATGGCGAAGGTGCGCTGCCCGAAGCGAACGATGCCAATAATACACTTATCTCTGACAACCGGAATATCACTCTCCAGCCCACCATCGCCCTGGATCTGGCCGTGGATGCGGATGAGATCGATTTTGCTGCCGCCGGGCTGGACCCGGGAACCATCCTGGTCTTCTCGACCGGCGGCGACGGCACTTGGTTTGGCCAGGAAGCGACGAAAAACGACGAAGAGTTCACGGCCAACACCGATGCCTCGCAATCGCCGATCTTGAACCCCGGTGAATCCTCCTTCTTCGAAACGGATATCCCCGGCCCCGTTAAATTGACCTTCAGTTGGTTGATTGATTCCGACGCCGGCAATAACTTCCTTTCGGTTTCTGTAGATGACAAGGAGAAGACCCGGGTGTCAGGTGATCTCGTCGATAATGGTGGTGTAGAATCCTGGGAAACGGTGGATGTCTTCCTTCCGGCGGAGAATAATACCGTGCGCTGGACCTACTTTACGAACGATGACGCCGGGGGAGATGCCGGATTCGTGGATGTCCTGAGATTGTCTGAAGTCACCCAGCCGGACTTCGTCGTCGGCGACGTAGTCTTCGAGGGAGGGGACTTCGTTGTCGAGCAATCCATCCTTACCGTGATTGTGAATGGGCGCAATCAGGGGATCGCCGCGAGTCCACTGGCGGCGGGATTCAAGGTTTCCATCTATCTCTCCGCCAACGATTCCTTCGATAGCGCTCTCGACGTCTTTTTGGGCGACCTGGAGCAGTTCCAGGACATCGATGCCGATAACCGGTTTGTCTACCTGGCCGATCTTCCTATTGAAGAGCCCCCGGGAACCAACATCGCCCCGGGCAGTTATTTTCTCATTGCGTTGGTGGATTCCGATGATGTGGTCGCCGAAGCCGATGAGAATAACAACGTCTTTGTTTCCGACACGCCCAGCATCAATATCGTCAAGTTGTCGGATCTGGTCCCATCGAACCTGAGTTATACGCCCGGGAAATTCCTCATCGGGGATGTCCTGCAGCTTTCTTTCGAAGTCGCAAACATTGGCTTGGCGGGTGTGGGCGGCAGTAATCCGTTTACGCTGCGTGTCGTGCTCACCGACGATCGCGAAGTCGACAATACCGATGACAGTATCCTGGTCGAATTTGACGAAACGGAAGGGCTTCCCCGGGGCCAGATTCGATCCTACCAGGTCAACCTCGAAATCCCCCAGGGCACGCGCATCGGTTCCTTCCACTCCTTAGCGGTATTTGCCGATTCCGGTGAATTGATCGACGAATCCGACGAAGCAAACAATGTAGCCATTGCTGACAACGAGGACATTTTCGTGCAGCAGGTCACCATTGATGAGGCCGTGGATCAACCCGGGCTGCTCGAGTTCCAGACCTCGCCCTCGGTGCCCTGGTTCGGTCAATCCGCTGTCACCTTCGACGGCGACGATGCCGCGCAATCCGGCGGCGTGGGGGATAATTCGATCTCCTCGTTCAGCACCACCATCAACTTCCTCAGTCCCTCCGTGGTCAGCTTCTACTGGAAGGTTTCCTCCGAGCGCACCCAGACGCCGAGCGGGGGCGTCAAGGAGGACTTTCTCTCCTTCAAGATAGACGGCGTAGAACAGGCGAGGATTTCCGGTGAAGTTGATTTTCAGTTGCGCAGCTTCCCGGTCGCTGCCGGAACCCACGTGGTGGTATGGAGCTATCAAAAGGACGACACCAACGATGCGGGCGATGACACCGCCTACGTCGACCAGTTGGTTTACCTCGTGCCGGACTTTGATATCGTCGATTTCCAGGTCTTTGACGTTACCGACACCAACATCACCGAAGTGCCGACCGCTCTGGAAAGCGGCGATACCATCCGCTACGAACTCACCATCGAGAACATCGGCAGTCTTCCCATTACGGGAACACCTCCCTATGACCTCCGGGTCGTAATCTCGCGCAATCAGACTTTCGGCGATGATGACGACTTTACCTTGGATACGCTGACTGAAGTAGCGGAAATCACCATTGAGGATGATCTGGCTACGGCAGGCATATTTGAGAATCAACTCTTCATCGATCGAACCGTTCAGATTCCGAACAATATCGATGTTGTCGCCTCTTTCTTCATCGGCTTCAAGATCGACTCCGGCGAGGCCATTGCGGAGTCGGCCGAAGACAACAATCTCGTCTTTTCCGCGAACCCGTTTCTCGATATTTCTCCCATTGTTACCTTGGAGGAGGCGTTGGATATCGATCCCATTCCCGGTAACAACATCATAACCGGGGGCGATGGTACCTGGTTTGGCCAGGTCGTTGAATTTGCTCCCGGTTTGACTGATGATTCAACGTTGGGAGCAGGGGAGTCCAACGATGACGCCGCCCAGGCGTCACCCATTGAGTTCAACCAGGAAGTCTTCATGGAACGCGAAATTGTCGGTCCGGTAAATCTGACCTTTTACTGGAAGGTTTCTTCGCTGTTCAACTTTAATTTTCTCCGCTTCTTCCTTAATAATGCCGAGTTGCTTCGGATTTCGGGCGACAAAAAAGATTGGGAAATCCAGAGGGTGTTCATTCCTGCGGGCACGCAAAAAGTGAGGTGGTCCTACAGTAAGTTCAGCAGCGCCGTAGTCGGGGAGGACACCGGTTGGGTCGACAATATTCTGCTCGAAGAGGTCTTGCTCCCGGACCTCGTGGTCTCGAGTTTCGTGACCGTTCCGGGCGAGTACATTCTCGATCTGGACAAGCAGTTCACCGAAACCGCCGATGGCGATAAGCTTCCCATCGAAGTGGTGGTGGTAAACCAGGGAGATGACCTGGATGATGGTGTGACTTTCGATACTTCCGATCTTGAAGTACGGTTCTCAACCGACCTTACCTGGGGCAATTCGGACGATATTCTCCTGGGGGAATTCGCACGCGTGGAGACGTTCCCTTCGGGTTTTCGCGTCATTTTCAGTGGGCCGTTGAACCTGAGTCTGGAGATTCCGGCAAATTCCTACCACTTGGCCGTGCGGGTCGATCCATTGGAAGACATTGCGGAAGCCGACGAGGATAATAATGTCGTATTCACGGATCAGCGTGACATCACGGTCGTGCGGTTGCCCGACCTCCTGGTTGGTGCGTTCCTGTTTGATAACAGTAAGATCTTCTATCCCGAAGGCCGTATCGTCCTTGATTACGATATCATAAATAGAGGCTTGGGTGATATCGAGGGCAGCCAGAGCTTTACCTCATCGATAACGGCTCGGGCTATTACTCCTGATGACTTGGATACGGCGGATGGGGATCCGGACGAGGTCCTGGCCAATTCCCAGGAGATCGTTGTTTTCGGCAATTTCACGCATCAAGCCTTCCTGCCTGGTCGTAGCGCACCAGACCGTCTGAATGGATCCTCCCTTTCATTTCATGCGGAACTGACCTTGCCCACACAACAGCAAATACTCGATGTCATCGGCGTCGATGAGACGCTCGACAGTCGCGTCTATTTTGTGACCATCACGGTCGATGCCGGCGGTGATATTGATGAGTCTGGCGAACGCAATACCATCCTCTTTTTCGGTACTACCTTTCCCATAGTCCCATCGCCTGTAGCCCAGACCCAAGGCGCTTGGCAGGACGACTATGAGACCATTTTGGATGCGGACTTTGCAGCCGGACCTCCTTTTGATCAGGATAACGATGGAATCGTCAATCTGCTGGAGTATGCCTTCAACCTAAACCCGTTAGTGCCAGATAGTGTGGGGACCGATATATTTAACAATTTCGGATTCATCCTCGACGATAACGACCTCTATCTGAGTATCACTTTCGACATCGTAAAGGCCGCCACGGACTTGGATTATATGGTGCAGGTATCGACCGACATGGTGGTTTGGGCAGACCTTCTAACCATTTCTCCTCCGTTTTTGTCGGATACGGGAGCGACTAGCCTTACCGGCCCCGGAGGCTTGGAGTCCAGCGATGCCAGAATTTTGGCCGTGTCGGATCAGGGGTATACCGCCCGTATCACAGTCAGAGACGAGCAAACGGTCCCGCTGCCGCTGGTCCCAGGGAGCAGGTTCCTGCGCATCATCGTGACTCAGCCACCTCCTCCATGATCTGGGCTTACGGAGGCGCCAACGATGTTGTCCCCGGTTCCGCGCCGCTCGATCCCCTTGGCCTGTCCTGAGCACGGCCGAAGCGCACGCATCGCAATCTCCGCTTCCGTCTACGCGCTGCGATAAGCAGTTCGCTACGTTTGGTTTACGGTCTTTCGACCGGCAAAATCTCGCGTTGAGGCCGGCTAGAGGTAGGGCGAAGCGTCCTCGCTGAGCCGTTGCCGCGGCCGGCGGCTCAGCGGGAACGCTTCGCCCTACCCAACTCGGGGGATTGCAAATCCTGTCTCAGGAGTGGCGCCGCCTGCTGGGCTTGCGCTGGCCGGATCAAGCAAAGGGTCCTGAAGGGACGCGAGAATCGAACGTTTCGAAGATTGATGTCCGTTCTGCCCGCCCTGTGAGTCGTTCTCGTCCTCGATTACCCAACTTTCTCCCCAGACGTCTGGTGGCAATATCGCTTCGCTCGTGAACAGGTGTCAAATCTGTCGAGCAGCAATTAAGTCCTGACACCTGTTCACGAGCGAAGCGAGAAGGCCCGCCACACCGAAACCTGAAACCTGTTCGGAGCAGAGCGACAATCTTCAACCTTCACCTCCGTTCCTTCCTGTGAAAGAACGTTGGCCAGGAACACACTACTTGCTCTCATTGTTCCCGAGCGGAAGGGCCAAACCAGGGAGTTTATGCGACAAGCGTAGAAAAAAGGGGCCTTGATTCGCGTCCGACATTGCATCTGAAACGACGGCCGTCGTTTCAGATGCAATGTTTCTTGGATGTTGGACACTGTCGGTTGGGGATACGCCAACGGCGTATTGGATCTCAGTCCTGGGTTGAGGCATCGCCTCTACCCTGGGGGAATAATGCGCGTATATTACGATACCCCGAAGGGGTTTTTGACCTTCGGCGTAACCGGGGCGGATACGATCGTAGAGGAGTTCCGGCAAGCCTTGTCTGCCGATGGGAAGCTTTTTCGTCCCCTGGCACAAACGGTAGTGCAGGAGCTTCTGGAAGAAGAGATGAACGAAGCCATCTAACTCCGACAGATTGCCGGTGGTCATACCCAACTCACTACGTGACCCTGGACCAGTTTTACGGCGAACACACCGAGGTTGCTGGCGATATGCGCCGCAAAGCAGGGAATCAATGAGCGGTTCGGATTTCCGCTGTTGAACCGCAGCCAGTAAAACCAGAGCGAATTCAGGAAGAGAATGCCGGTCCACCAGATTGTCCCTGCCGAGAGATCGATCTCAAGCAGGCTACCTTCGGCAGGTTTCCAGCGGATCCAGTGAAAGTGTATCAAAGCGAAAAGCAGTGAAAATCCCATGATGCTGCCTACGAGTGCGCTGCGGCCGCGCCTCTCCACCACCAGATAGCCTCGGAATACAACCTCTTCGATGATGCCCGCGCCTACCATGGCCAGTAGATAGAGCGCGGAAACATCCGACTGTTTTTCAACCAGCTCGAGCGGGTACTCGCCCGCCGATTCCAGTCCCACGAGAAGGAGGGCGCCCAGTATCCCCAGAATCGATAGTCTTGGCGGGGAGGGGGTTGCTCCGGGCAAGGCGTGGGTAGCCGCGTTTCCAGCCTGAAAGGCCGTTAAGTCGCTATGCCAGAGCCGGAAGATATAAATGGCTATGACAACGGAGGCCAGAATCGTGAGCGGATTAGTATTCAACGCGGGAGTGGATCCTTGGATGGGAGTCCGGCTGTGTGTTTTGCCGGCTGAACCCCATCGTCCCGATCAAAACAGCAAAATGGTGGAGGAGTGACCACGGATGACCCTGGCGCAGCGCAGCCGCCACGCTGCCCTTCAAAGGGTTCAGCGATTTCATCAGGCTCATGGCCCTGAGACTCTCGAACGGGCAACCTGAATTGGTTATCATCCGTACTACAATACGTCAAAATCTTCTTTTCCGAGCAAGTTCTCCCTGTTCGTTGCCAAGCCAAGCTGAGGTAGATGCTCTGCGTTCGTATTGTATTCAAGGCCATTACCTTATGAGTATTCGTGGTCAAAAGCTTGCTCAAAAAACAAGAATTCGGAGGATTGTAGTAGAGAAAGAGGTCTAGGATTCAAGGGGAAGATTCGATCTCGATCTCGATCCCGATCCCGATTCCGACTCCGACGCAGTCGGGATCTCTTTCCGCCATGATGGGCGAGAAATTACAGAACTTGCTTTTGGAGGCGAATTAAATACGTTCACACCATGTTTGCTCCGAGTCAAAGGGACCCTCTCGTTCACCCGCCCCTGAAGCTTCACGACGTAACAGAGCTTGTGCAACCCCAGTTGGAGCAGTTGCACGGATTTCTCCTGGCGCAGGTGGCGCAGTTTGAACCCGAGGTCCGCGAGCCGGTCGACTACTGTTTACAAAGTAACGGCAAACGCATTCGACCCATACTCGTATTTTTCAGTGGTTGGAGCAGGGACAAAGCGATACAGGCTGAATTGGTCCGCATCGCGGCTGTAATTGAGATCGTCCATCTTGCCACGCTCGTTCATGACGACATTCTCGATCAGGCGAGAATCCGCCATAACTGTTCTACTGTAAGTGAGAAATTCGGTCCGCAGGTGGCGGTTCTACTCGGTGATGCCCTTTTCTCACAGGCGTTGAAGCTGGCGTCGGAATTTCCCACGGTCGATGTCTGCCGCGCAGTTTCAGCCTCGACCCGCCGGGTCTGCAGCGGGGAAATTGCCCAGTCGCTGCACCGGAGCAACGCCGCCGTTGCTATTGACGACTATCTTCGAATCATTCGATTCAAAACAGCGGAGCTTTTCAGGCTGTCATGCTACTTGGGTTCGCGAATCGGCGGGTATGATGAGGAATTCACAACCGCGGCCTCAGTTTTTGGCCTCCACTTGGGTATTGCCTACCAGATCTTCGACGACTTGGCGGATTTCGTCGGCCGCGAGGATAACATCGGTAAGACTTTGGGAACCGATCTCGCCAGCGGAAAATTTACACTTCCGTTGATCTTGCTACTTCAGGAAGTCGAGTACGAGGAGAGAGCAGCGTTGATTGCGCAGATCGCCGATCAATCACGGTCCGATCAGCGGGGAATCACGATGCTTATGGATGAATATGGAATTTTCGAGCGCGTCAGGGAGTACTTCTGGCGTGAGATGGAGTCAGCCGATGTCGCCTTGAGCTCCTTTCCGGAATACATTTCCGTTCATCACCTTCAAAAGATTGGGAGTTTCGTCAAATCGCAGATCGAGAAATTGGATTTCTGATAATGCCAGTCGGGTATTGCCTTTTCGCGTGCATTGGGCAAACTTACTTACGGTGCAGATATCGCAGACAGTCGATGAGGCAGTAGCCCGCCCAGCCAACGTTGGCGCTCATCAGGGCGACAGCGACCGTGTCGTAGTTGAGCGAGTGCAACAGGGCGATGTCTCGGCTTTTGACCACTTGGTGCTGAAATATCGCGAGCGGCTGTTCTCCACAATCTATAATTT
Source organism: Opitutales bacterium (assembly GCA_963665345.2). Classification (GTDB taxonomy): domain Bacteria; phylum Verrucomicrobiota; class Verrucomicrobiia; order Opitutales; family CAXXNP01. The sequence goes on along the minus strand of OY762281.2, from coordinate 422,009 downwards.
AACCTCTAATCGCGAAGATGCGGCCGACTTGACTCAGGAAACCTTCATTAAGGCATTTAGTTCCATTAATCGATTTAAGGGCCGCTCGTCGTTCTTCACCTGGCTTTACCGCATAGGGGTGAACTCTACTCTAAGTCACCTCAAGAAGAATCGCTACCGGCGTTTTTTCAGTTTTGAACACATTAATGATGAAATGAGCGCCACCGAGATCGTTGAGGCCTTGGCCGTAAAGACCAATTCCGACCGCTCGGCACTCATCAGTGAATTGCAGGAAAAATTGAACGAAGCGCTTCAGAAGCTGTCTCCTAAGCATAGGACAGTCGTGGTTCTTTTTGAGATAGAGGGGCTTAGCCATCAGGAGATTTCGCAGATTGCGAATTGCTCCGTGGGTACGGTGCGCTCGCGGCTGCATTACGCAAAGCAGCAACTTCAAGCCTATCTGCAGGATTACTTGAATCAGTAGAGCGACGACGTTTTATGCGTAAACGAATCAAGACGAGCACCATTTCTGTCGAACGCCTGCTTCAGTTTAAGCGTGCGGAGAAACCGCCCACCGCTTTCTGGGAAGAGTTTGAGAGGGAATTGCATCAGAAGACCCTTCAGGCGCTCGTCCAACCAGATCCATGGTACCTACGTTGGGCCAAACCCATCATGCCTGCGGTTTACGCACTCATTCCTATTTCGGTGATGGCGACGATCGCACTGTCGGTCATGTACGTGCAGGATAGGCAGGTGCCGGTAGCTCAATTCGCAGTTGAAGACTTGCCCATCGGTCCTGCGGTTTCAAAAGACCAGGCGCAGGGAACAGCAATGGTGAGAAATGCAACCCTGCCTGCTCCTCCCAAGCAGCTTTCAGTGAGTTCGGTGGAGGCCGTATTCGTGGTCGACATTATTGGTGATCGCGCTGGTGCCTCAGAGTCTTTCTCGCGGGTGATGGCGCCCCAGACTTTTAATGTTTCCGCCAGAGATAATTCAATTTACGTGGTCGATCCGCTCGTAAATTCGAGTTCCGGTTTCCGCGCCCGTACCACACCCGTATTCGATTATTTCTAATCGTCGATGAGCATGAGGACTAACTCGCTCGTGCTGCTGCCGATATTCGCCGTTTTTTTTTGAGCGTAGCAAGTAGCGTAGGCCAGGACGTTGGTTTTTTGGGCCTGCAGCGCCGCATCATCGACATTTTCGAACAGAACCGTTCGGCCGTGGTTCGCGTACGGGCGTTTCATGTACATGAGGGCGAGGAAGCGAGGAACGAATTTCGCTTGGGCACGGGATTTTTTATCAGCCGGGAAGGTCACGTCCTTACCAACGCTACCATAACTCGCGGGGCCAGCCGGATCTGGATTGAGCACAACAGTATTCAATATCTGGCCGAATCTATAGGCGACCATAGCTCCTCAAACCTCGCTTTGCTACAGCTACTGAACCTACCGGATAAATTCAACTTTCTGCATCTGACCGATTCTTCCGAAATCCCGCCTGTGGGAACCATGGTCCTACGAATCAGCACGTTGTATGAGCTCGAGCCCTCGCCTTTCCTGGGTCTGATCTCCGGTCGAGAGAGTTACTTCAGTCAAAACGTTTTTCCCTGCATTTGCATTCGTACTACCATACCCGGAGGGCCTGGCGAGGGGGGCGCCCCCCTGTTGGACCTTAATGGAAAGCTTGTGGGGATCATGATGGGACCGATCCAAGGGGTGCAATCGTCCTACACATTTCCTGCCAGGGCCGCCCTTCGCGTTCGCGATGATCTGCTCTTTACAGGTAAAGTGGCACAGGGGTGGATCGGGTTTGAAGTCGTCGCAGAGCGAACGATCAAGTTTGGGAAGCAGATTGTCATTTCCAAGGTCATCGAAGACACTCCGGCGGAAAGGGAGGGAATGCTCCCGGGTGATGTTTTGATTAGCATCGGCGATCATGCAATCGAAGCGCGCGACGACGTGAAAAATGCGGTTTTCTACACACGGGTCGGGCAGTTTGTCTCGGTCCTGGTGAATCGCGATGGCAGTCAGGTTGAATTCAACATTCGTGTCGAAGGTAGACCCGAAGGGTACGAAGTGGCCCAGAATATGAATGACGAAGAGCTGCTTCCCCCGACCGTGATCGACCCGATTCTGACTCCTCCTGATGAGATTCTGGACGAAGCGACTGAAGAAAGCGGGAGCTTGGAAGAGAGCGTCCCAATTGATGGGTCTTAGCTTGCTTTTCCCACCCAAATCGTAACGGGAATCAGCGGAAGGGCAAAGCAGTACTTGCGCGCCTTGGGTCTATCTTGTCAGGATCCGTAAGATGTTCAGGATCGAGAGGGATTCGATGGGGGAGATGGAGGTGCCCGATGGCGCTCTCTACGGCGCATCGACGCAAAGAGCAGTTTTGAATTTCCCCATTTCGGGAAGGCCCATGCCGGAGGGATTTATCAAGGGCTTAGGCATGGTAAAGTACGCCTGCGCGCGCGCCAACCTGGAATTGAGCAAGCTCACCCCGCAGAAGGCCGAACTCATCTGTAGGGCCGCGGAGGAGGTGATTCAGGGCAAATTGAGCGAGCATTTTCCGGTCGACGTATTCCAGACGGGATCCGCTACCTCGTCTAATATGAACGCCAATGAGGTGATTGCCAATCGCGTCGGTCAATTGGTTGGGAATGCGGATGGGTCTGGGAAACGCGTGCATCCGAACGATGATGTCAACCTTGGGCAGTCATCAAATGATATTGTGCCGACCGTCCTGCATGTCAGTCTGGCTCTAGCCATCAAGGAAAATCTTATTCCCGCATTGTCCAGGCTTGCCGATGCGCTGGAAGCTAAGGCTAGCGCATTCCGCGATGTCGTTAAAATCGGCCGCACTCACTTGATGGATGCCACGCCGCTGACGCTTGGACAGGAGTTCGGCGGCTACGCCGCCCAAACCCGCAAGTCCGTAAATCGGGCCGAACGGAGTTTGGACGCACTCATGGAACTGGCCATCGGAGGTACTGCTGTGGGAACCGGAATCAATTGCCACCCGAAGTTCGCGGAAAAGGTTTGCCGTGTTCTCGAAGAGCGCACGGCGATACCTTTCCGTGAAGCGAGGAACCATTTCGAGGCGCAAGGAGGCCGCGATGACGCTGTCGAAGTTGCCGGTCATTTAGCAACCATAGCTGTCAGCTTGACGAAGATCGCCAACGACATCCGGTTGCTCGCATCGGGGCCCCGATCGGGTATTGCGGAGATTATCCTGCCCGCTACCCAGCCGGGGTCGTCCATTATGCCGGGAAAGGTAAATCCGGTCATGAGTGAAATGCTCGTTCAAGTCTGCATTTACACCATTGGCCTATGCAATTCGGTTACTCTTTGCGGGAGAGATGGGCATTTTGAACTGAACGTTACCATTCCACTCATTGCCTATGCACTGCACGAGAGTATCGGTTGCCTGTCGAATGGGGCGCGCGTGTTCGCGGATGAATGCGTCGAGGGTATTGAGGCGGATGAGGCGCGTTGTCGCGAGCTCGTTGACCGCTCATTGATGCTGGTTACCGCCCTCAATCCTTATATCGGCTATGATAAAGCCGCAGCCGTCGCCAAACGTGCCCATGCCGAGAATAAGACTCTTCGCGAGATCGTTTTGGACGAGGGCTTGCTGTCCGAGGAGGATCTGGACCGTGCGCTGAACCCAATGTCCATGACGGCGCCTAAGGCTTAGAATTCCGCCCACGCTTAGAGAGTTGCTGAGTGCTCTCAAAGTGGGGAGTAGATAACTTTGGAACAGCTATGATTCACGTGGCGCAGTCAACCTTGACGGTGGTCACTCGCGGAAAAGGGCTGCGTGAGATCACTGTTGACATTGCGCGGCAATTATCGGACTCGGGCATCAAGGCTGGCCAAGCCACTGTATTCTGCCGGCATACGAGCTGCAGCCTGGTCATCATGGAAAATGCGGATCCGAGTGCGCGTCACGATCTCGAGGTCTTCTTCGAGCATCTGGTTCCGGAGAGTTTTCCCGAATTTACCCATGTCCTGGAAGGGCGCGACGATATGCCCAGCCACATCAAGATGGCCCTGACGCGAAGCAGCGAAACGATTCCCATATCCGATGGACGACTCAATTTGGGAACCTGGCAGGGGATTTTTCTATGGGAACACCGGGCGCGTCCCCACAGGCGTGAGATTATTGTCCATTTCATGGGCGAGGATTGAGCATTGCCAAGGCCCGATGGGTTCCTGAGCATGACCGGACGATAGTTATGGGACGACTGCTTTTTTGTCTTTGTATTGCGCTCTTCGTTGCTGGTTGTAACCCGAATCGAAATGAGCGTGATACTCTTCGCATCGCTGTTATTCCGAAGGGAACCACGCATACATTCTGGAAGTCCGTGCATGCCGGCGCGCTCAAGGCGGAAAGGGAGATCGCCGCATCGGGATCCGCGGTTGAAGTGATATGGAAGGGTCCACTGCTGGAAGATGACCGGTCCCATCAGATAAGTGTGGTCGAGAATTTTATTGCCCAGAGGGTCGATGGCATTGTTTTGGCGCCGCTGGATCGAAAGGCAATGGTGGCCCCGGTTCGCAGTGCTGGTAGTGCGGGGATTCCCGTGGTCGTTATCGACTCCGATCTGGATGATGATACCAAGATCAGCTTCGCGGCCACCGATAACTTCCGGGGCGGTCAGATCGGAGGAGAGCATTTGGCTGCCTTGCTTGGCGGAAAGGGTAAGGTAATCATGCTTCGGTTGATGTCCGGCCATGCCAGTACCGAGGCCAGGGAGCGGGGATTCCTCGATATAATGGAACGATTTCCAGAGATCGAGCTGCTCTCCACGAATCAACATGGAGGCGTCACTCGGGAGACGGCGTTTACCGCCGCAGAGAATCTCCTCAATCGATTTGGTTCCGAAGTAGATGGTATCTTTGCTCCCAACGAGTCCACTACCAACGGCATTTTGCTGGCCCTTCGTTCGCTGGGATTGACGGGTAGGGTTCGGTTCGTGGGATTCGATGGCGGAGAACAGAATGTCGAGGGCCTGAAGAAGGGCGAGATACAAGGTCTGGTCCTGCAAGATCCATTCCAAATGGGCTATCTGGGCGTGAAGCTGATCGTCGATCACATCCAAGGCAAGCAGGTCGATATCAGGGTAGATACCGGAGCCACACTGGTTTCGAAAGAGAATTTTGAGCAGCCTGAGATTCAGAACCTCTTATATCCACCGTTGCAGGACTATTTACCCTAGTGTCATGCCTTGCTGTCGACCCTTTGGCGCCCCCACATTGGTCATGATTATTTGTCAGACACGACAATAGTGCATCAACTCACGTCAATTGTCGGGTGCTTGAAACCAATTAAATGAACGAGCAGACGGCATCCCGGGTGCAGCTCAGTGTTTCCGGTCTGAGCAAACGTTTCGGGGCTACCCAGGCACTGGCTGGAGTCGATCTCGAAGTCGCATCGGGCGAGGTCCATGCTGTTTTGGGCGAGAACGGAGCCGGCAAGAGTACGTTGATGAAGGTGCTCAGCGGCGCCTATCGGCCGGATGCGGGCCGTATCGACTTCGCTGGCCGACCCTATCGGCCGGACAGTCCCCTGCAGGCGCGCGATATCGGTGTTGCCATGATCTACCAGGAGCTCACGCTGGCTCCTCATCTTTCGGTCGAGGAGAATCTGGTTTTGGGTGCGGAACCGGCACGGTTCGGTTGGATTGACAGGCGGCGGCGCAGGGAGCGTGCCCGCAGAGCCCTGGCTACGGTCAATCACTCCGAGCTTCCCTTGGATGTAGCGGTGCACCGGTTGTCCATTGCCCAGCAGCAGGTTGTCGAGATCGCACGAGCCTGCTCGCAGGATGCACGGCTGTTCATTATGGACGAACCTACCAGTAGCTTGAGCCGGATAGATGTTGCCAACCTCTTTACTCTTGTGCGTCAACTCAGAGAAAGGGGCGTATCGGTAATATATATCAGCCACTTTCTCGAGGAATGCATTGAAATCTGCGATCGCTACACGGTCTTGCGTGATGGCCGATCTGTTGGTTCAGGAAACATATGGCCCGGGTCAATGGATCACATCGTTCGGTTGATGGTGGGAGGTGATGCCAAAGACGCCTTTCAACGGGGTCATTCCAGCTTGGGGAAAACGGTGCTCGAATTGAAAGACCTGAGTGGCCTGCGTAAACCCCGATCGGTATCATTTTCGCTCAGAGAAGGGGAGATTCTCGGCGTCGCCGGCTTGGTCGGAGCGGGCCGTTCCGAGACGGTAAGGGTCTGCTTCGGACTTGACCGGCTGCTGAGCGGGGCAATTTACGTTTTGGGTAGTGATCGATCATTCGCCACTCCGTCGGAGCGGCTTAATTCTGGAATTGGTCTCTTGAGCGAAAACCGGAAAGACGAGGGTTTGATGCTTAACCGAAGCGTTGAGGAAAATCTTACACTCTCCCGCCTGTCTCCGTTCTCCAGGGGTGGTTTCGTCGACAAGCATAGGCAGATGGAAGTGGCGAATGTTCTGATGGGTAAGTTAGGTATTCGAGCCCGGTCCTCGAAGCAGAAGGTAGACGAGCTGTCAGGCGGGAATCAGCAGAAAGTCGCGCTGGGTCGACTTCTTCACCACGATTGTAAGGTGTTGCTTCTGGATGAACCGACTCGAGGTATCGACATTGCCAGCAGGACGGAAATCTATCGGCTCATGGGTGAGTTAGCGGCGTCGGGTAAAGCGATTTTGTTCATCAGCTCGTACCTGCCCGAGCTCCTCGCTGTCTGTGATACCATTGCCGTTATGTCTCGCGGGGTAATAAGCGCGGTCAGGCGCGCTCAAGATTGGACGGAACATGATATTCTTGTGGCGGCCGTAGGAGGGAAATGAAAAGGCTACCTATTCGAGTACAAAGTTCCCAGGCGCAGATTTTTTCGTGAAAACTCCTAAGATACGTTTTCTTGGGGAGTTCCTCCAGGCCCATCAAGGTGTAGGCCCGCTGCTGGGTTTGCTTCTAATTGTTCTCTTGTTCTCGCCGACGAGAGGTTTTCTCACTCCCGAAAATGGGAAAATCATCCTCACCCAGACCGTGATTGTGGCCATCGCTTCCCTCGGTATGACCATGATCATCGTAAGTGGGGGAATTGATTTGAGCGTGGGCTCGGTGGTTGCGTTCTCGGGCGTCGTTGGCGCTCTGGTTCTGAGCGTTGGGGGCCCATTGGTCCTTGCCGTGGCCGCGACCTTCGGAGCCGGTGCTTTCGTCGGGCTGGTCAACGGATCGATCATCTCACGGTTTGGAATGACTCCATTTATCGTCACCCTGGGGATGATGGGTGTTGCGAGGGGTGCCAGTAAGTGGCTCGGAAAGAATGAGACCGTGAACTATGATACCAACAGTCCGTTGAATTTCTTGATGAATAATCCGTCCCATATCCCGTTTTGGGTTCCCCCCATCGGAGTGTTGGTCGCCCTGTGCCTGGCTTCGTTGGTAAGCGTCACCATGAATCGCACGGTTTTTGGCCGCCACGTCTACGCTCTCGGCTCCAATGAAGCCACAGCAAGGCTTTGTGGTATCCAAACCACCTCCTTGAAACTGAAGGTATACCTGCTGGCCGGTATGTTGTACGGCGTTGCCGGTTTGATGCAGTTTACTCGATTGCAACAGGGCTCCCCAACCGTGGCGGTGGGATTGGAACTGGATGTGATCGCCTCGGTGGTTATCGGTGGAGCCAGTCTTTCCGGCGGCACTGGAAGCGTCTTTGGCGCCGTCATAGGTGCTTTGATTATGGCGACGTTGCGAAATGGCACCCAGTTGATGGGTTGGGAAACTTACGTTCAGGAAATCATCATCGGCGCGGTTATCGTATTGGCCGTGGGCTTAGACCGTTTTCGGCAGGGCACTCGCGAGGTTGCGTCGGGTGGATGATATTTACAACATTCCCTTTGCAAATTTGAATCTCGCGTCCTGTCTTGCATCTAAGCATAATTGCAAGACCGGTCACTGGCGTGGTGTGAATTATCTTCAGTGTATGAGAAATAAAAGAATCGCTATGAGATCATCGCTTTCTCTCCTTGCGATTTTTCTTCTTTCGCTCCTGTTGGCGGGTTGCTCCAATGAGGGAATCAGCGCGACTCAGGAAAGGGATGAAACGCATTATCGCAGAGCAACCCGCCTGTTGAAGGAGGATCGCCGGCAAGAGGCTCTGGCGGCATTCCTGAGGGTCATCGATAAAAGACGAGATGCGCCTGAATCCCATCTCGAGGCAGGCAGCTTATATCTAAATCACATTAAGGATCCGATTACCGCGATTTATCATTTCCGAAAATACCTTGAATCCAGGCCGAACTCGGAGGAGTCCGATTTGGTTCGACAGCTCATCGATACCTCAAAGAAGGCATTCGCTCGGGGCCTTCCCGCACAACCTTACGCCAATGGCATTGAGCGGCTCGATTTGCTGGCTCTGGTCGGGCAGCAGAAAGCGGAAAACCTGCGCCTGAAACAGCGGCTCGCAGCTTCTAATCAGAAGATCAGCGAATGGGAGCGGCGTCGGCTTTTGTTTCAGACACTCCCGCCCGCCTCTATTTCTTCACGGGCAGAGCTCACCTCCGGCCAAACGACGGCATCGCAGGAATCTTCGGGGCGTAGGCAGGAGGCGGGCGAACGCCCCGAGTTCTACATTGTCGAGGGAGGGGATACCCTGAGTAGAATCAGTTATAAGATCTACGGCAATCCGGGCAATTGGATGAGCATATTTCAGGCTAATCGCGATACGCTGGAGGATCCCAATGATCTTAGAATCGGTATGGAACTCCGGATCCCATGATCTATTTTGACTATAATGCGACCACGCCACTTTGTCAGGTGGCTAAGAGTGCGTGGCTGAGTTCATCGGATTCGTTCTGGTACAATACTTCCAGCCCCTATCGAGAAGCGGCTCGAGCTCGCGCCCAGCTCGAAGAAACGCGCGACCGCTTGGCATCTTTGCTCCGTATCGAATCTGAGCGTCTCGTATTCAATTCGGGTGCTACCGAAGGCAACAATACTGTTTTTGCCGCCGCCGCTGAAAGTGCCGGCCCCAAGGCTGTCGTTTTGGTGTCTTCAATCGAGCATCCCAGCGTAATTGCCTCCGCCCGCAAGTATTTTCCTGAGGGCGTTATCGAGATTCCCGTGGGGAGCCATGGCGTGGTTGATCTGGAGTTGATAGAGCAGCGGATTTCCCTGTCGCAGGTGGCCCTGATTTCCGTTATGGCGGCTAACAATGAAACCGGCGTTCTGCAACCCTGGCAGCGGATTGCTGGACTTTGTCGCGGTGCTGGTGTGCCGTTCCACTGTGATGCTTCCCAATGGTTCGGAAAGCTCGATGCGAGCCTCTTTGATCGCTGTGACTATGTTACTGGTTGTGCTCACAAATTTTGCGGGCCCAAGGGGATCGGATTCCTCGCTACGTCTAAGACAGCTTCCTGCCCTCCCTTAATGCTTGGCGGCGAGCAGGAAAATGGACGAAGAGGGGGTACCGAGAACCTGCCCGGGGTTGCTGCTATGGTGAGTTCCCTCGAGGCCTGTGACGACCTCCGCAAAGGGTCGGCAGAAGTCCAGGCGGAGTTGCGCACTGCCTTAGAGTCCGAGATTTCCGATCGGATTCCAGACACTCGGATCGTTGGTCGCGAATCAAAGCGGTTGTGGAATACCGTTTCCCTGATCATGCCCCATAGCGCCAACGGGCGTTGGGTATCCCGCCTCAACGGGTTGGGATTTGCAGTCTCGACGGGCTCCGCCTGCGCTTCCGGCAAGGCGGGCCCTTCCCATGTATTAAACGCCATGGGAATCGGGCCAGAGGCCGCCGCAAGATCATTGCGCGTAAGTGGAGGTTGGGAGACGCCCGAATGCGACTGGCTTGCCCTTGCCCAAGCCATGGTCAAAGTCCACCATGAGTTGAGTTCAAGCGACTTGCCAAACGGGGGCGCGCATGTGATCTCAGTCTGAATGCGCATCGCCCGGATAGGCGTTCAGGGTTACCGAAATATCGCTCGCGCGGCGATCCCCGTTTCCACGGATAGAATCTTGGTTCTGGGAAGAAATGGTCAAGGCAAGTCCAATCTGCTGGAGGCACTGGGTTTGGTTACCGCCTTGCGATCATTTCGCTCCGCCGCCACTTCCGATCTCGTTTCCTCGCATGATATTCTGTTGCTTCGCGGATCCCCCCAGGTGAGGCGGCAATTCATGGACCTCGTCTCGTGTTCTCCTATGCCGATATTCTGGGAGACCTTGATCCTGAGAGAAGAGCTCGATTCTGGGAGTCCATCGACCATGGTTGTCAGATTTTTGCTACCGGAACCGAGGTTCCCCAGCTCTTGATGAAGGATGATTGGGAGATCTGGCGAGTGGAGGAAGGAAGCTTTACGGTGAATTGAGCGCTTCGGTCTCGGAAAGGCTCACAGAGAAGGATTAACTTCGATTACATTGATCATGCCGAAACGACGGTCGTCAAGGGCACTTTGGGCAGCGAAATTGGCGGGGCAGCCGATCCCACGTCGACAGAATGTCGACCCCGACCAACCGCTTCGGAGGAAGGCCTTCCGAGGGATGATTCTGGGAATCGATCCCAGTCTGCGCGGATCCGGCCTTGCAGTTCTTCACTGTGGGCCGGGAGACCAATTTCAGTTGATGTGCAGCAAGACCGTGAAGTTGCATGCCAAGCTCCCCATGTCGGATTGCCTGGGTGAGATATTTCGCGAAGTCTCCTCTGTTCTCGGTCGATTCTCCGTCGAGCATGTTGCCGTGGAGGAAACCATCTATGTGCAGAATTTTCAAACCGCCCAGATTTTGGGCGCTGCTCGCGGCGCCGCCATCGCCGCCGTGGCGGTTGCCGGCATTCCTGTCTACGAGTATCCCCCGCTAAGAGTGAAACAGGCCGTAGTAGGTTTCGGCAGGGCCAGCAAAGAACAGGTCGCGAGAACAGTCAAAGTGCTGCTTGGATGTGACGAGCTCCTCAAATCTGACGAAGCCGATGCTGTCGCAGTGGCGCTCTGCCACGCATTTACAGTAGATGGGTTGGTGAGAAATCCGGGCTAGCAAGCGTTTTCAGCCCGACAGATTGCTAGGCGTGGGGGTGCTCCTTGACGCGCTCGATACAGCCTCGGAGTGGATTCTCGCGCTTGATTATAGCGGATACGACGAGTTCAAATTCTCGCTGGCGTGAGAAATACCGGGGTACCCTGATCGCCAATCCTTTTTCATCCGTAATGTGGACGTATCCCAGTCCCAGGAAATTCAGGTTCCTCGCGTCCACGATTTCATCCCAGCGAACGAATGCGGATTGACCCAAAAAGCTATAGCTCCTGATTCCATCCGTAGTAACTTCACTCTTGAGAAGGTATACCAATAGACCTGAAGTAAGGCCCGATGTTATCGTTATGTTCGTCAAGTTCTTGAGAACGGAAATTTGGCCGATGGGTATGCCCTCAAACAGACACGACCGAATAGCGTCGAATAGCAGCAAGACAACCAGTAACCACAAGAACTGCGTGGAAAAACTGCACCTGTAGATTTGTTTGAGTTGCGACATATCCCCGCCTTTCATGGAGACTTGCAATTCGGTCTCATTCGAAGGATGACAGTATCGCGGCACCGGCTACGAAATCAACCCAGTATTGAGCCCGACGGATTGCTAGAAAAGCGATTTGAATAGGGAATGCTTGTAGTCCACTCCCAGGTCGCCCTGGTCGTTTAGACCCCAGTGGTAGGTCTTGAATCGAATACGGATTTTAACTTTCTCCAGAAATTCCCTGTATCGCTCGGGAGCATACATTAGAAGGATCGCCTTGGTGCCCCCAGCGGCCTCAAAGTCTTCCTCGAACCATTCGAATATTCTGGAAACCTCAACCGTTCCTGTTGATGGGACGAAGAGATTCAGGTCGCGCCTTCCCAGCCAGGTCGAATACGCGCTGCTGATTTGGCCGTCAAGGGCATCGCCATCGTAGGCAAATGTCTGCAGAGGTGGGCAGCTTCTGGCTGCACAGACAATAACGGCGTGTACCCGCCACCCCAGCGAGGGGATGAGATTGTCATACTCGATCTGGTTAAGCGATACATACCGGTCGCCGATGATGTGCCGCTTCTCTTTCCAGGAATCGTCTAGAAGACGGATACTCTGTGTTGGATAGTTCTCCAGAATCCAATCAATTGTGAAAGCATTGTAGGCATTGATCAGTGCTGCCAGCCGTGGCTTTCCACTGAGAAGATCCGAGGATTCAGGCGCGTACTGAGCTAGATACTGGTCAAGAGCCCGCATGTCGGCGTCGTCGTTCTTCCAGGCCTTGTAGTTGATCAGGCCCCAGTTGTTTACGTAGGTGCGGAGAAGCCGCTCCCACTCGCCGTGGTGGATCGGAGCCGGTACCTTGATTGGTTCACCGTGAAGCCATGTTTGAATCGGGATGAAAAGGAGGAGGCCCAGATGAACTGTCAGAATGCGAAACATGGCAGGAAGCGGAAACGCTCCACATTGTCGAAAAGTTCCCACCTAGGAAGCTCCTTCCAAAGGCACAGTGGCAGGAGAATCCAAATCAGCATCCCTGAGAGCGCGACGTGCGATTTTGGTCACGTATACAGTCACCGCAACAGTGGCCGCAAATGCAACTATGTTTAGCACCAATTTCCCCATATCCGTGCTCTCTGACGCTGCTTCCAGTCCCGTCTTCCCCAGCGATCCGATGTAGACGTAAAGCAGAGTGCCTGGAAACATCCCGATCCAGCTGGCAAAGACGTAAGCCCAGAATCTCACCGCGGTCAGTCCGTAGAGATAGTTGCTCACATTAAAGGGGAGCACTGGTGTTAAACGAAGCAGCAAGACAATTTTCCACCCTTCGCGGCCAATCGCTGTATCTATGGCTCGAAAACGAGCATTCGATCCAAAACGCGCCTTGATCTTCTCTCGGGCAAGGTATCTCGATATGAGAAAAGCCAGGGCAGCGCCGATTACGGACCCGATGGAAACCGCGACGGTACCCACTACAACCCCGAAAATCAGCCCAGCGCCTATGGTAAATAACGATCCTGGAAGAAAAGCGACCGTCGCGGCGATGTAAACGAGGATGAATATGAGAAATCCGCGCCATCCCAGAGTTTCCACCCATGTGTAAAATGCGTCTTTCAAGTTTTCTGCCCAGGCATAGAAAGTCCCGATCTGGCTTTCCGCGGCAGCTTCCTCATTTTGCGCAAATACAATTTCCTCTGAATCGGACGTTGCTGGCTCTTTGCCCTCAAGGGCCAGGATTCCCGTGATTCCTAAGATCAGGGACATCGAAAACAGGAATCTCCAGAACGTCATTGTGAATAAAGAGCGCTTGCCTTCTTGCTGGCTCCGCTGCTGCCGGCACGATTAAGTCGGGCCGTCAGACACTGAATGATGAGCGACATGTGGGTTAGAGATGCGGGCGTTTCGGGTATTCCATTTTCTCAAGGTTTGTTTCCCGGTATGTGAAGTTTCAGGGCTCCTTGCAGGGAACCCCGAGTGACCTGGAGCTTCTCCTTATCCTCGATAGAAACCTGATCGTAGCGATGCCGTCACGGATTGATCGGTAGAGCGGGCGCTGACCGAAACGTCGACCCGATGAGCGTATGGGAGGCGTTACCAACGTCAATCGGCCCGCTTGCCTGAGGCGCTGCGAGAACTCCAGATCTTCGAATATATCGAGGTCGGAAAACCCGCCGAGTTGCTCGTAGATTTTGGTGCGCACAAATATTCCTTGATCGCCAAGTGCCAGGCCCAGAATTCTGACCCGCCAGTCGGCTAGCCACGAAGTCAGGATCAGGGCGCGTGAGGGGTGTTCAAATCGTCGCGAAAAGGCCCCGCCTACATAAACTGATCGGCGCATTTTACTGTCCATGTCACCCAGGCTCCGCGCCCCCAGGATCGTATCTGCATGAAGGAACAGAAGCAGTGATCCGTTTGCTTTCTGAGCACCTTGGTGCTGCTGATAGGCTCGCTGTTGCCGGTGCGACAAGGATACCTTCGCCCCATGGGAGCGCGCGATATCCTCGGTGCTGTCCTCACTATGGCCGTCGACCACGATTATTTCGTGGGGAGTATCGTTCTTACGTATTGAGCGGAGCGTTGCTTCCAGGTACTCCGCTTCATTGAGGGTGGGTATGATGACGCTGATCACGCTTCTCCTATCGCCTTTGTGTCCTGCTCATCCGAAGCCGGAAAACTGTCCATAGAATCTTGGAACCTGCCATTAATGTGCCGCTGACTGTTCCCGAGATCTTCGATCGTCCGCCGGCGCGAGTGCGATACCCCACGGAAACTTCCAGTATGCGCAAGCCCGCTTCCAGGGCACGAATCTGCATCTCCACCGTCCATCCGAAATTCCTGTCCCGCATGGAGATTCTTTCCAGAGACTCCCGCTTTATCAACCTCATCGGCCCCAGATCGTGAAAACGAAATCCCCAGAAAAGCCAGATCAGAGCGACAGCCAGTGAATTTCCGTAATTCTGTGCCCACGTCATTGCCGAACGCCCCGCTCGAAATCTCCGGCGGTTGCCGAGAATAAAGTCGTAGCGGCTGCGCCGGCTGATCAACGAAGGCAGGCAGCCGAGGTCGTCGCTGCCATCCGCGTCACAGAAGAGCACCCACGCGATGTGCTTTTCCAGGCGTTGGTAGCCGCTCCAGCAGGCCTGGCCATATCCACGCCTGGGCTCCTTTATGATCTCGGCGCCCGCCTCGCTCGCCAGCTGTGCCGTTTCATCTGTGCACGCGTTTGCCACCACACGAATGTTTTGCAGTCCCTGTTGCATCAGCGCCTCTACGACACCACCGATGGTGGAAGCTTCGTTGTATGCGGGAATGATTACCTGAATGTCGTCAAGAGAGTCCACCTTCGGTGTCGTTCAATCGGTCGGGGTCGAGTATGGGCACGGAAATGCTCGCTTCACTCGCCTGGGAATGGAGTATATGGTTGGGAACAAAGGAGGCGATTCCCTATTCTAAGACTCCTATAGCGTGTCATGAAGAGATCAGTCCCCATAGTTGGTTTGTGTGTTTTCCTGTTATTTTCGTTTTGCCTTCAACAGACGTCCGCTAGTGGCGGCGGAGAAAGCTCGGCTAAGGGCAGCAAATGGAGCGCTAATGACTACAGATCTTCGAAGAAAGATTCAAAGCCCCTCAGGATCGTCATTGATCGGGAGAAGTATGCGCTGGGACATGCGATTTTTCTCGGTAAAACTCCTCTTGCGGATACCATCATTTCTGCAGATTCGGTAAAGAGCCAGGCTATGGAATTTGAAGCACTTAAGCGAGATATGCCAAAGAAGATTCGAAGAGAAATGGATCTCGATCACTTTGCGGGCCGCCTATCAGAGCAACAATTCATCCACTTGAAGTACTTTCTGTTTGTCCGTTTTGTTCACTACGGGTCGGAAAAATAGCTACTGTCCTGTCTGACAGGTAAGCAGGTTTTTTTGCAGACACGACACCAGCTCAAGCGTCGGTTAGGAGTCGTTTCCGGTAACGGATCCGGAGATCAACGGCTAAGGCGACGGCTATAAGTCCAAATTCAACCGGACGTAACCAGCTCGGATGCGCGAAGTCAGCTAGTGCACTTCCCGGAAGTGTTGAGCCACGCAGGTAGCTTAGGAACACGGCTGCACACGCGACGGTCGACCACCAGCGAAACTTGAATGCAGCGAACGGAACGATCCATTGCAGGTACCACGGGTTGATGACCGGCGCTAGGAATATGAACCAACCGAGGATACTATCGACCGGGGGGTGACGATACTTCCCGGCATAAGAGGCAATCCAGTAAGCGCCGAGAATGGTGACGAAGATCAACATTGCTGAAATCCTGGCCGGTTCCGATCCCAGGAGTGCCTTGCCTAAGGCAAAGATGGAGGAGTTAAACTCCCAGTATCGGGCAAACGTCTTCAGACCTGAGAATTCAGCGGCGCTTCCCTGGAGGACAAAGGGAAGGTAGAGAACCGTGGCCACCGCGGCCGCAGCCGCCCAGGATCGAATTCCTCCCTTAAGCAGCACAAATGGCAGCAGTACACCACCGGTAATCTTGCTTCCCAGCGAAAGGATGCAGCATGCGGCCGATGTGGCGAATCGCTTGCCTCGCAGATTGAGATAGGCGATGAAGAATAGGCAGACCCCTACAATATCGGGGTGGGCGTTGAAGGCCGTTTCGAACACCACCAATGGACACCAGGCATAGTAAGCGAGATGACGGACTCTTCCTCTGCCCAGAAATATGAAGATGATAACAAGGTCGGGAATGAGGAATATAAACTTCAGCGCCGTTAGGCTCCCGTTACTGATTGTGTTGGCAATTAAGAATCCGAGTTCCAGCACCGGGCCGTAGATGGTCTTGACTTCCGGATAGTTTACCGAATGCAGAATAGCTTCCATGTGTTCACCAACTGCGGGATCGGACCGATACTCAATGGGTGCTTCCGCATAGGGATTTCCATAATTGGCGAAGACCCAGCCATCCCACAGAAAACGATTGTAGTCGTCCTCGTATATTGGAAGCGCGGTAAGTCCGATTAGGCGGAAGATGATGGCCCACACTACGATTCCAGCCTTGGAAGGGAGCGCAGGTGATTTCCGGGCCAACTGAAGAAACAGTAGGTAGAGCAACCATTCCATACCCAGAAGGACAATGAACAGAAGAATGGGTGGGGAGGTGTCCCTCTGTGAGAGGTAGGCTAGCAGAAGATAGCCCATCGCAGCCGCGGTTCCCAGTAGGTGTGGGCGTAGGTGACGGGGTACGCGTCTTGCAGCACCTAACCTGCGCCACCCCTGCACAAGGCCGGGCGAGCCGGCGACCGAAAGCATGACGCTAAACATCTGCGCCGATTTTCCGCTGCCTGTCCCGGCGCTTCTAAATCTCTGGCGTCTACGGGTTCGCCGTTTCAGAGGCTCCTGTTCTGCCAGTTTGAAGTGTTAGATTCGTTTCGCTTCTACGAATATTTCCACGGTAACTTCGTTGCCGACAATACCCTGGCCGTAGGTGATCCCGAAATCCGTGCGATCAAGGATCGTCTTTCCTTCCCATCCGGTCAAGTATTCGCCGCGATTGTTTTCTCCTTCGGCAAGTAATTTCACGTCGAGGACTACCGGTTTCGTCGTGTGGAGTATCGTTAGATCGCCCGTGACCTTGAACCTGTTTTCGCCTGCCTTCACCCAATTGGTGCTCTTGAATAACATCGCAGGGAAGATCGATGAATTAAAGAAGTCCTCTTTATTAAGATGCTTATCCCGTTTTTGATTGTTTGTATTTACGCTTGCCACTTCGATCTTGACCTCGGTGTAGCAGTTCGCCATATTTTCGCGGTCCAATACGATTGATCCCGAGAACCTGGCGAAGCTTCCCGGTACCGGGCTGAAAAAGTGGCGAATCTTGAAGCTGATGCTCGAGTGAGCGCTGTCGATAGAATACTTCTCGACGCTTGACCGAGCTCCGTCGTGATCTGTGCCCGATCCGAAGACCGGAGCCGTGATTGTAATGAAAAGTCCAAGGTGTAATGCTGTTAGTTTCATTGTTGCTCAATTGTTGGATAGATTAAAGAAAGCGCGCTAATTGGTCGGGTTTTCCATCCACCATCAATATGAAAACTTGAGCATTTTCGGTCCACGTTGCAATCGATCGATTGCCTGATTGTTGAACTTTTGGACTTTGTTGGTCGTGAAGTATCTGAATGGCATCGCGGTCAGCGACATAGAGGTGGTAGACTTCATCGTCCCTGAAGCATATAAGTCCAACGCGGCTTCCCTGCCAGACGAATGACAGGCAGCCGATACTTTCGAGGTCGGAAATCGAACGCGGCATCTTAGTCGGAACGGGCGCGTTTTGGGCGGCCAGGAATTTTCGCACCGAGTCGAGGTCGCCGTTGACAAACTCCAACCCGTCAAACTGGTCGGCATGATGGGTGGTTGCCCGGACCAGTTGATCCAAGCTCGGCTTCGCCACCTCATTTCGCGATTGAACGAGGTGCACCGCCACCGCCATGAGGGCGACGATGCTCGCGGCTAGTGGCACTATTACCGCGGGTTTCCAGAAAATCAGCTTGCTCCTTTTCGATTTGTCCGCTTCGGACAGTTCGGCTGAAGCGTTGTATTGGTCGAGTATCGCCTGTTTGAGAAACACCGGAGGTTGAATGGCTCTCAGTCGGTCTGAGAAAATTTCGTCAAACTCCCTCTCTTCATCAAACCAGGCCTTCAACTCGGGGTCGCTCTCGACGATTTCGAGCGCCGACCTGATCTGTTCATCATCTCCACTCAGCAATCGAGGGTTGTAGCTGGTGAGAATTCTCTTTGCCTCTATCTTATCCATCGTGGGTTTACTTTCCTCCGTTAAGGCGGAGAACGATTGATTTGAGTTGCGCTTTGCCGCGCGACAATCGGGACATGACGGTGCCTATGGGTAATTCCAAAGTCCCCGCGATCTCCTTGTAGGAGAGGTCTTGGAGGTAGAAAAGCGTCAGTGGTATGCGATAGATTTCGTCGACATCCTGCAAACGCTCGACGGCACTGGAAGCATCCATAGAGCGGACGATGTCAGGGGTCACCGCGGGGTGTTCGCTTTCCAGCAGGTCGGGTTCATAGGTTGCCGTATGGCTGCTGCGCCGTCTGATGCGCAGGAACTCTCGATAGAGCGAGGTGAACAGCCATGATTTTACTTTCGAGGTGTCTCTCAACGACGAACCCTTGGTGGCCCAAATGTAAAATGCCTGCTGCGTCAAATCGCTGGCATCCGATTCATTCCCCGCCAGGCTATAGGCAAAGCGATAAAGGGGTGTATAGTAGGTTTCCACCAGTTCTTCGAAATCGATATCGTTCGGAACTTGCTCGTTAGAGGCCATCGATCAACCTTTATTCCCAGCCCGGTGAAGGCTGCACCGGCACCTGCTATTCAGATAATCAACATTGCATCACCGTAGCTGTAGAAACGGTAATGCATGCCTATAGCTTCAGCGTAGAGCTCTTTCAACCATTTAATCCCTTCACAACTATCGGGCGTTAGGAATGCCGCCACCAGGCAGATGAGTGTCGATTTGGGTAGATGGAAGTTTGTCAATAGGTGGCCGGCCGATGCAAAATGGGCCGGAGGATAGATGAAAATCCCGGTATTGCCATCGAATCCAGACGAAGGCCGGTCGCTGCTTCCCGCCTTCCGATGGACGTAATCCTCCAGGGCGCGGAGCACGGTAGTGCCGATAGCAAGGCGTTCATCCTGATTGGAGGCAGCAATGGCTGAGGCAGCCCGCGGCGATATTTCGTAACGTTCTTCGTGCATGTGATGGTCTTCGACGCGCCGGCTCTGAAGCGGGCGAAAGGTGCCGAGCCCGACGTGCAGGGTAATATCGTAGGTGGCGTTCCCTTGTCGCTTGATCCGCCGCAGGACTTCCTGCGTAAAGTGAAGTCCCGCGGTAGGTGCGGCTACGGCTATGGCACGGCCCTTTTCAGCGTATACCGTCTGATAACGCGCTTCATCCAAAGTTTGGAGCCGGTCATTCTCGGTTCGTCTGATGTAGGGGGGGAGGGGAGCCTTGCCGATCCGTTCGGCCAGTTGAATCACCGATTCTCCTGGCTTGCTGGGTTTAAATTCAATCAGAGTGCGACCATCCCGGTCCTTTCCTGTGATCCGCGCTTCGTATTCATCAGCCAAGCCGAATTTACTGCCGGCGCCCAGCTTGCGTCCCGGCTTTATCAGGCACCACCACTTTAAATCCTGATCTGCCTGTTCGAGAAGAAGACACTCGGCTCTTCCTCCCGACTGCCGTAACCCTGTCAACCTGGCTTTAAGCACTCGCGCATTGTTCCGAAAGAGGACCCACTCCCTGCCGATGATCTCCGGAAATTCCCTGAATCGATGGTGCGAGACTTCCCCGCTCCTGCGATCGATCACCATGAGGCGCGACATACTGCGCCGAGGGGTGGGCTTCTGCGCGATGTTCTTGGCGGGGAGCTGATAGTCGAATAAGGCGGTGTCCAAGGGCTTCAGACCGTCCGTCCTGACTTATGCGCAGGCTAACAGCCTGTCTGCGAATTCCGCCACCTGTTTAGCGTGTTTCCGGCTGCCCCGGTCTCGTGCCGGGGTGGCGGGCGACCAAAAGTATGACGCTAAACACATACGAAGTCCGACACGACACTAGCCTCGGCTCCCCGCCACCAGATCGTCGACTACCGATGGGTCCGCCAGTGTGGAGATATCGCCGAGGGACTCCTTGTCCACGTCGCCTTCGGCGATCTTACGCAGTATGCGACGCATGATCTTTCCCGAGCGAGTCTTAGGAAGTCCGGGCGCGAACTGAAGCTTGTCCGGAGCGGCGATCGGCCCGATCTCTTTGCGCACATGCAGAACCAGTTCTCGTTTCAATTCGTCATTTTCCTGCACGCCTTCGACTGGCGTGACGAAGGCATACAGGGCCTGCCCCTTAATGTCGTGGGGCATCGGAGCGACGGCTGCTTCCGCTACCTTGGGGTGGCTGACCAGGGCGCTCTCGACTTCAGCGGTTCCAATGCGGTGGCCCGACACGTTGACGACATCGTCGATGCGGCCCATCAGCCAGAAGTCGCCGTCGGTGTCGATGCGACATCCGTCGCCAGTAAAGTAAAGGTCCTTAAACGTGTTGAAATAAGTGTCGATGAAACGCTCGTGGTCACCCCACATAGTCCGCATGATTCCCGGCCAGGGCTCCTTGATGCAGAGCTTTCCGCCTGCGTTGCGGGGGCATTCGGCGCCATCGTCATCGAGAACTACCGGCTCGATGCCAAAGAAGGGACGGCTCGCGCTGCCTGGTTTCAGCGTGTGAGATCCCGGCAATGCTGAAATCAGAATACCCCCGGTTTCCGTTTGCCACCAGGTGTCCACGATCGGGCAGCGGCCCTTGCCCACCTTCTCATAGTACCACATCCAGGCTTCAGGATTTATGGGTTCGCCCACCGTCCCCAGAATCCTCAGTGAGGCCAGGGAGTAGCGATCCAGCCATTGATCTCCCTCGCGGATGAGGGCCCGGATGGCAGTGGGTGCGGTGTAGAATATGGTCGCCTTATATTTGTCCACTACCTGCCAGAAGCGCCCCGCGTCCGGATAGGTCGGCACACCTTCGAACAGTAACGATGTCGATCCATTGGCGAGGGGTCCATAAACAATGTAGCTGTGTCCGGTTACCCAACCGATATCGGCTGAGCACCAATAGATGTCATCGTCGTGCACATCGAATATATACTTATGGGTGAGCGAGGCGTGCAAAAGGTATCCCGCCGTGGTGTGGACGACTCCTTTGGGTTTGCCGGTCGATCCGGAGGTATACAGGATAAACAGAGGATCCTCGGCGTTCATGCGCTCCGGCACGCAATCGCCGGATGCTTCAGCCATCAGTTCCTCGTACAAAAAGTCGCGATTCTCCACTATCCCGCAGGGCTCCTCGTTACGTTTAACCACCACGACATGTTGTATTGACGGGGTGTCCTTGAGGGCTTCGTCTGCTATGGATTTGAGCTCAATGTGTTTGCTCGCCCGCAGCGAAACATTCGCCGTCACCAGCAACTTGCAGTCGGAATCATTGATGCGATCGCGCAGAGCGTCAGCGCTGAACCCCCCAAAGACGATCGAGTGAATCGCGCCGATCCTGGTGCATGCTAACATTACAATCGGCAGCTCCAGGATCATGGGCAGATAGATGCACACACGATCGCCCTTGGTTACGCCGATCGACTTCAATACATTGGCAAACTTGCAGACTTCAGTCTGCAGTTGGCTATAGGTGAGCGAAGCCGTATCGTCTTCGGGCTCGCCCTGCCAGATCAGCGCTACTTTGCTTCCGCGTCCACACACTACATGGCGGTCAACACAGTTGTAGGAAACATTCAGTTCACCGTCTTCAAACCAAGTGTGCCTGATGTTACGCTTTTCTGTAGACCATACGTACTTGCGGGCCACCGTCGGCTTCTTCTCCCAGGCCAGACTCTGCGCCTGCTCCAGCCAGAATCCATCGGAATCCTCGATAGAGCGCCGATACATGGTTTCGTACTGCTCAAAAGTCGAAATGTGCGCTCTTTTCGATACTTCCGGTGGAGGCGGAAACGTGCGCTCTTCGATCATTAACGATGAGATGGATTTGCTATTCTCGGCCATGTGATTTTCCTCCCGGTCGATTGTCTGCTGCCCCCTGCCTTGTCGCGAATGCTACCGAATGGCCCCACTCGGCGTTCTCATCGGATGCGACTGAAGTAGAATTCGTTCAGCATATCAAGCGAATTTGCTGGCTTGCGGGCGGTGTTTGATCGGATAGTTTGTCTGAATGGAATCCCTCATCGATTTAAGAAGCGATACAGTCACCAAACCATCACCGGGTATGCGGCGCGCCATGGCCGGGGCTGAGGTCGGTGACGATGTCTATGGCGAGGATCCTTCTACCAACCGGCTTCAGGAGAAGGTGGCTGAGCTTTTTGGCAAGGAGGCTGCCCTGTTTGTGCCTTCGGGCACGATGGCCAACCAGGTAGCGGTGAAAGCGCAAACAACCCCCGGTGGCGAGATCATCGTCGAGAGCCATGCCCATATCTATCGGGCGGAAGCGGGAGCCTTGGCCGCAGTCTCAGGTGTTCAGGTGCAACTGGTGCCGGGGGTAAATGGCGTCATCTCAGTCGAGCAGGTTGCCGGTGTCATGCGTACTGCTAACGTACACTATCCGCCAACGCAGCTGATCTGTCTGGAAAATACCCACAATTCCGGAGGGGGAAAGGTGTATCCTTTGGACGTTCTGAGGCAATTTTCCGCGTTCTCACGGGAATGCGGAGTGCCCCTTCATCTGGATGGCGCGCGTGTGCTTAACGCGGCCGTGGCAGGTGCTTGCTCGCCGCAGGATATTGCTGAGAATTTCTCTTCGCTGACCCTTTGTTTTTCCAAGGGTTTAGGGGCTCCCGTCGGTTCCGTGGTAGTAGGAAGCAAGGATTTCATTGCCGAGTGTCTACCAATCAGAAAGCGAATGGGCGGGGGCATGCGGCAGATAGGCATCCTCGCCGCAGCCGCAGGTTACGCTCTGGAAAACAATGTGGACCGCCTGGCCGATGATCATCAAAACGCACAGAGGCTGGCTCGCGCGCTGGCCGAGCAGCCCGGTCTGCGCGTGGACCTCGACGCGGTTGAGACGAATATCATCTTTGTGGATGTGGAGGATCCGGTTTGGACACCCGCCCTCCTCGTCACCCGATTCCGCGAGGCCGGTGTTCTCATGAACGCGGCAGGGCCCCACTCCCTGCGCGCGCTCACTCACCTCGACGTTTCAAAACGGCAGATTGAGCAAGCCATCGACCGCATCAGTCGGGTATGCCGGCGGCCGGTTGGAAGTGCCGTCGCCGAGGTCAGGGTTTAGTCTGGTCGCGCAAGTTCTCGTCCCGTGCGCGTATGTGAACCCTGACGATGATAACCACCATATCGCCCTTGACAAGGAAGGGGCGTTTGTAATTCGTATCCCTTTTTAGTACCCGTCTTCAGTTTATAGGAAGTTAAGAAAGTAGAGAGTAATGGAGCCACTCTTCTGGTTTGCGCCTGTTTCCGCATTGATCACGCTCGGATTCGCCTGGCACTTTTTCAGCCGCATGAAAAAGGAGGACGTCGGTAATGAAACGATGGTTAGAATCGCGTCCTATGTGACGGATGGGGCCCATGCCTACCTCAGACAACAGTACAAAGTCGTCGTTGTCGTTTTCATCGCTCTGGCTCTCGTATTTCTCGTCCTCGCGTTCGTCGTCAAGGTACTGAACCCTTGGATGCCCCTGATCTTTCTTACCGGTGGTTTCGTTTCCGGATTGTCCGGCTTCTTTGGTATGAGGACCGCCACCTACGCGGCCAATAGAACGTCAGCGGGCGCCCGCCGTTCCCTGAACCACGGGCTGCGGGTTTCCTTTAGAAGCGGCGCGGTGATGGGCCTTTCAGTGGTCGGGCTGGGATTGCTTGCCATTACCATCTGGTTTTTCGTGCTTACCCTGATCTATCCACTCAGTGGCCTCGATGCCAGTGATAATTTGCTCATGATCACCTCAGTCCTCCTCACCTACGGTATGGGTGCGTCGCTGCAAGCCCTCTTCGCCAGGGTGGGTGGAGGCATTTTTACTAAGGCCGCAGACGTTGGCGCGGATCTCGTCGGTAAGGTAGAAGTCGGAATTCCCGAGGATGATCCCCGCAATCCGGCAGCCATCGCGGATAACGTGGGCGACTTCGTGGGAGATGTCGCGGGCATGGGGGCCGATCTCTACGAGTCTTTCTGTAACTCGATTCTGGCTACTGCGGCTCTTGGGGCCGCCGCCTTCGTGGGCGATTTCGAGATGCAGGTAAAGGCGGTCGTGGCGCCGATGCTGATTGCCGGTCTGGGATCACTGCTCTCCGTCTGCGGCGTGTTTCTCGTCCGCGTCAGGGAAGAGGGCGGACAGAAAGAACTGCTGGGTGCGTTGGATAGGGGGATCAATACCAGCGCCATTTTGGTGGCTGTGCTTTCACTGGGCGCAGTCCTGCTGCTAGGCCTTCACAACCCATGGGGGATTTGGGGTTCGATGCTGGTTGGCCTGGTCACCGGCTTTGTCATCGGCAAGTCCTCCGAGTACTATACCTCCGCGGCGCATAGCCCAACTCAGGAGATCGCCAGAAATGCCGAGACGGGCCCGGCTACGGTTATCATCGCGGGCATCGGAACGGGCATGATCTCAACAACCATTCCCGTTTTGGCAGTTGCCGCCGGAATCGTTTGTTCCTACGCCTGTGCGGCGGGTGGGGACTTCGGAAACATGGCGCAAGGGCTCTATGGCATCGGGTTCGCGGCCGTCGGTATGCTTTCCACGTTAGGAATTACTCTGGCCTCGGATGCTTACGGCCCCATTGCCGACAATGCCGGTGGCAATGCTGAAATGAGTGGATTGGGGCCCGAAGTCCGACAACGTACCGATGCACTCGATTCCCTTGGCAATACCACCGCGGCAATAGGAAAGGGTTTTGCCATTGGTTCCGCGGCCCTTACCTCTATGGCTTTGCTGGCCTCTTATTTGCAGCAGCTACGGATCGGGCTAGTGGGGCAAGAGCAGGGATCCCTGGATCTCGCCGATGGCGCTTCAGTTGATGTAGCGCACGCTTCCCTCCAGGACATTATCACCCATTTCGAAATCCACCTGATGAATCCCCTGGTGCTCGTCGGGATCTTCACCGGGTCCATGATGGCGTTTGTCTTCTGCGGGCTTACCATGAATGCGGTAGGGCGAACCGCTCACGATATGGTCGAAGAGGTTCGTCGCCAATTCCGCGAGAATGAGGGTATCCTGAAGGGTGAAGTTGTTCCTGATTATGCTCGCTGCGTCCGCATCTCGACACTAGGCGCACAGCGTGAAATGCTCTTGCCCGCCGTGCTTGCCATTGGGGTTCCGGTCGTTATGGGTCTGGTATTCGGCCCTGCGGGCGTCATGGGCCTCCTCACTGGCGGTTTGGGTTCCGGCTTCGTGCTGGCAGTGTTCATGGCAAACTCAGGGGGAGCCTGGGATAACGCCAAGAAGTACATCGAAGAAGGCAACCTCGGCGGCAAGGGTTCGGATCCGCATAAGGCGGCCGTCATCGGAGACACCGTCGGTGATCCCTTCAAAGATACTTCCGGACCCAGTCTGAATATCCTCATCAAGCTCATGAGTATGGTTTCCGTGGTCATGGCGGGAGTAACCGTCGCCTACCACCTTTTTTGACCGCCATCGCTCCCGTAGCTGGACGCTTTTGCGTTCAGACATTGCATCTGTAATGACGGCCGTCACCTCAGATGCGATGTCCCTGCGCCGTTCGGCACCAGGGCCCTCCACCAATAGGCGTTGCTTTCTCTCCAACGCCCGCCTTGATTAGGCACTATGGGGTCTGTGGTAGAGTTCGAACGTGTCTCAAAGGCGTTTGCCGGTAAGTCTGCCCTCAACGATCTCAGCTTCGAGGTGCCGTCGCAATCCATCTATGGGTTCATAGGACCCAATGGCTCGGGTAAAACGACCACACTTCGAGTCATGCTGCACCTGTTGCGGCCGGACACTGGCCAGGTTGAGGTGCTGGGTGATCGGGGCTGGCGGGCTGCCAATGATCGCATCGGCTATCTTCCCGAAGAACGAGGATTGTACCGGAAGATGACCGTGGGCAGGCAACTGGCTTATTTCGGTAGACTCAAAGGTGTGGGCGGCTCCGCCCTGCGTGCTGGGATCGACACCTGGCTCGAGCGTATGGAATTAGGCGATTGGAAGGGCAAAAAGATTGAGACTCTTTCCAAGGGAATGGTGCAGAAGCTCCAGTTCATTGTTTCCGTTCTTAACCAGCCGGATCTTTTGATCCTCGATGGTAACTACCCAGGTAGCCCCACCACGGCGCTACCGTTGACTGGAGAGTAGTCTACCGCCCCGTCCCGAGTGCAACAGAAAAAAGTGTTGTTTTGGGGCTGGACTCGGTGGGGGTGTTTGCTGTACTGTGCGAACCATGAAGGGCGTCATGGTCATGCAGGGGCGCAAGGTAAGCGGCGGGGATATCGATCTGATCCGCGGTTTGCTCTCCGAACATCCCGGTTGGGGCCGGACGCGGCTCAGTGAGGAAGTTTGCCGTCGTTGGGACTGGCGCAATGGGCGGGGGCAGATCAAGGACATGGCGGCCCGTACCTTGCTGCTGAAGCTGGAACGATGCGGTCATGTTCGACTGCCGCCGCGCCGGCGACCTTCGTCTAACGGACTCCGGAATCGCCGCGTGCCCCTTGTAGCTCATACGAGCGAGCCGATCCGTTGCGCGTTGCACGAGCTGCGGCCTCTGGCCCTGAATGTCGTGGAGCCGCGATCGGCAGACCTGCGGCTGTTCAACTGCCTGCTCAGCCGCTACCACTACCTTGGCCACCGCAACACCGTGGGCGAGAACATTCGCTACCTGGTCCGCGATTGCACAGGCCGTGTGGTGGCTTGTGTTCTCTTCGGCTCGGCAGCGTGGAAGTGCGCCCCGCGCAACGCCTGGATCGGTTGGGGCGCTAGCGCGCGGGAGCGCAACCTGCAAGGGTTGACCAACAACACGCGCTTGCTCGTGTTGCCCTGGGTTGAGGTTCCGCATCTGGCCAGTCATCTGCTGGGCTCTCTGGCACGACGGATTCGCGCCGACTGGCAGGCCAAGTATTGCCATCCGGTCCACGCCCTGGAAACGTTCGTGGACCGCAGCCGTTTCCGGGGAACCTGCTACCAGGCCGCCAACTGGATGCGGCTGGGTAGGACGCAGGGGCGCAGCCGCAATGACCGGCAAAATTGTATCCACACTTCAGTCAAGGATGTGTATCTCTATCCCCTCATCCAAGAGTTTCGTCGGGAGTTGTGCGCATGATTACCCATGCCAAAGCCCTGGCCGTTTGCAATGCCGAGCCGGATGCGGCGGCAACGCTCATCGTCGAACTGTCAGGAAAATTCACTCTGCTCGAGGATCGACAAGGACTGCTTGAGGCGGAGAACCAGCGTCTGCGCGACCGGGTCCGGGAGTTGGAGCAACGGCTCGCCAAGAACTCGCGCAACAGCAGCAAGCCGCCCTCGAGCGATGGCTTCAACAAACCCTCGCCGAAAAGCCTGCGTAAGAGAGGGCAGCGCAAGTGCGGCGGACAGCCCGGACATACGGGCCATACCCTCAAGAGGGTCGCAACGCCCGATCACACAAAGGTTCACCGGGTGGAGCAGTGCGAGTGTTGCCACCGCTCTCTGGCGGATCAGCAACCCGACCGCCTTGAGAAACGACAAGTCCATGATCTGCCTCCGAGACGACTTATCGTCACCGAGCATCAGGGCGAGGTGAAACGCTGTGCCTGCGGCCATCTGAACAAGGCGGCTTTTCCTGAAGGCGTGAACGCCCCGGCGCAGTACGGCCACGGAGTCAAGGCCGCGGCAGTCTACCTGAAAAACTATCAGTACCTGCCCTATGAGCGAACCTGCGAACTCCTTGAGGACCTTTTCGGCTGTCCCATGAGCGAAGGCACATTGGCCAACTTCATCTCACAATGCAATGATCGCGTTGAAGAACCCCTCGATCAGATCAAGGAACTGATCGAACAAGCCTCGATAGCTCATTTTGATGAAACTGGTTCACGCGTGGAAGACAAACTTTGGTGGCTTCACTCGGCCTCGACATCAAACGCGACCTACTATGAGATCCATCGCAAACGCGGCGCCGACGCCTTCGATGCTATCGGCATTTTGCCCGAGTTCATGGGACGCGCCATTCACGACTTCTGGAAACCATACTTCGGCTACTCGTGCCGCCATGGGTTGTGCAACGCTCACCACCTGCGCGAGTTGATCTTCGTACATGAGCAATACCAGCAGGACTGGGCCGATCGCATGATCGACTGCCTTGTGGACATCAAGGAGACCGTCGATCAGGCCAAACAGGCCGCGGATCATCTTCCTGAAGAGCAGATTCAGGCACTTGAAGAGGGTTATCAGAAGATCCTTGATGAGGGCTATGCTCAGAACCCGCTGCCGCCGCAACCGGTCAACGCAAAGAAGAAACGCGGGCGGCGCAAGAAGACCAAACCTCGCAACCTGCTCGAACGGCTTGATCATCATCGCAACGAAGCCCTGGCCTTCATGTACGACCTCAACGTCCCGTTCGACAATAACCTGGCCGAACGCGATCTTCGCATGATGAAGGTGCAGCAGAAAATCTCCGGGACCTTCCGAACCGAGCAAGGCGCCAAAGCTTTTTGCCGCATTCGCAGCTACATTTCAACCGCCCGTAAGAACGCCCTCGGCGCCAGGGACGCTCTGGCCCGCCTTTTCAGCGGCACTCCGTTCGTCCCGGCCTTCGACACCTCGTAGCCACTCCGCACCCCTGCTGAGCACCCCGATCTCCTCTCCACCCACTCACTCCCTGGCTTGCCGAAATCCTGTTCATCCTCTCAGGAATCAACCTGAGTAGTTACCCTCGATGAACCGTTTTCTGGTCTTGATCCGGTGAATCTCGAGGTGATTCGCGATGCTATTCTAGAGCTGAGATCGGCTGGAACGACCGTGATTCTATCGACTCACGACATGGCTATTGCAGAGAGACTCTGTGATAGGGTCATGATGATATTCAAGGGCGACAAGGTTCTCGATGGGTCCCTCGAGTCAATCCGGAACCAATTTCGGGAGAATACGGTCAAGGTGCATTTCGAAGGGGGAAATCAGTTGCAGGATTTGAGGCTTTCAGGCGTGGATTCATGCCGCATTCAGGGAAATTACGCCGAATTCCAGGTATCAGGTGATACCCAGGTCATGCTCCGAGAACTTGCCGAACGAGCCCGTATCCTGCACTTCGAAGTGAGCCGGCCGTCCCTGCACGATATCTTTGTCAGCATTGTGCGATCGGCCGGACAGTGTCCGGAAAGTGCCCATGAAAAAGGTCTTTAGCGTCGTATTTTACGATTTTCTCCAAGTCGTTGGAACGCGGACGTTCATTCTTTCCTTGGCGCTCATGCCGGTGCTTTTGCTAGGCATGATCGGAGTGCAGCTGATAGCTCAGAAAAGCCGTGACGTTTCAGACAAAAAATAGGTATTTTTGATCCGACGGGCGAACTTTTCGAGCGCATCGGAAAGCAATCTCAGGAGCGGAATCGCTATAATGTCTTCGAAGGTCAAAGGAAGCAGTGGAAGCAGGTGAAAGCACGCTATCTACCGGTAGCTGTCGAGGACCTGGGACAGACTCACGGAGAACTTGAGATTGCTCTATCGGAGAAGGTAAGAGCCCGGGAGCTATTCGCATTCGTGATCGTGGGCCGAGATATCATAAATCCGGATATTGGGGATGATGACGAGGTCAGCTACTATTCGGCCACGCCTACCGCGGTGGATCTGCCCAACTGGGTCAGCCGAACCATCAATCGGATTGTGGAGGAGATCCGGTTCGCTGAAGAGGGTCTGGATCCCCGCTTGATAACGAGGTTGTCCAACGACATTCCTATGAATCGTCGGGGCCTTTCGCGAGTCACGCCGGACGGGCGGACCATCAAGGCCGAGGATGAGGATCCCTTCCGTGTCTTCGGCGTACCTCTCGGAGCCCTCATGTTGCTCTTTGTTACGGTCAATATGAGCAGCCCCATGATGTTGAATACCGTCATGGAAGAGAAAATGAACCGGATTGCCGAAATCTTGGTTGCGTCGATCTCGCCATTTCAGCTCATGCTGGGAAAACTGCTGGCCGCTACCCTGGTCGGCCTTACTTTTGCCGCCGTCTATCTGTTGGGTATTGTTGGCTTGCTGATTTTCATGGGCAAACTGGCAATGGTGCCGATTGCGCTCTTTTTCTGGTTTCTTCTCTTTCTGGTCCTTTCGCTCTGGAGTTTTGGTGCCGTCTGGGCCGCCATTGGGGCAGCCTGTTCTGAGCTCAAGGATACTCAGAATTTCACCGGGATCATCGTACTCTTGCTCGTGGTTCCCATGGTCATGGCCATGCCTGTAATCGAGTCCCCCAACAGTCCCTTCTCTCAGTGGGTCTCACTCTTTCCCCCCTTTACTCCCATGATCATGCTCCTCCGACTCGCCATCCCGCCGGGGCCCGCACAAGTTCAGGTGATCCTCGGGCTCGTGCTCACCGTCGCCTATACCGTCGCCTGTATCTGGTTCGCCGGACGTGTCTTTCGCGTCGGCATGCTCGCCCAGGGAAAGGCTCCCGGTTTCCGCGAACTTATGGCCTGGGTGTTTCGAAGCTAGTGTCGGACACGACAGTAGTGCTTAGGCTGAAAATGGCTCTGGCATTGGCATGCTTATTTGTCGGGCACTACCGTAGTAGCCTCCCCGATCCTTTTCGTCGTAGCTGAAGCCCTTCGGCTTCAGTCCCGAACCGGTTTGCTCAACTTGCCCCGAAAGCGATCTATCTTCGCCTCACGGCTCTACTGAAACAACGTCAGCAATCTGGGTTGAAAGAAATAAAGAAAGAAATGAGCTGGCAAAAAATAGGTTCCGGATCAACGTTTCCAGGAGTATCCGGTCGAGGTGGTTTGGTGATTCGATTTCATTTACTTACGAGACGTTAGGGAAGCGTTAATGAAGGATGGAATTGTCCGGATCATCGATAGCCAGTTTTGCATTCCGGCAGCGGGACTTGGCCGTTTTGGGGCTCATTTTGGCCGTTTGCGGATGTCTGGACAGCCAGCAGAAATCACTCCAGACAGGCAGTGATCGGAACCAAGCTGCGGAGGAGGACAGGGACACGGTCGCGGCTCCGCCCGATTCGATTCCTCCGGGTATTCTCGAGCAGCGTCGCTTCCAGGAAGCGCCCCTGCTTGCCGAGCAGGTAAAATCGGGTCAACTGCCTCCGGTCCACCTAACGCTCCCGGAAGTTCCCTTGGTTATCAGGCCCATCGCCGAGATCGGGCAATACGGAGGCACACTCCGACGAGCGCTCACGGCCGACATCATCGAAGAGGATGGGATTTACAAGACCCTGAATGACAGCCTCATGACCTTTGCGCGCCCACTCCCCAAGAGTATCGAGTTGAATTTGGCAGAGGAGTATCGGTTCTACGACGACGGTCGGACCATGATAATGAAAATCCGGAAGGGCACGCGCTGGTCGGACGGTGAACCCCTCAAGGTCGATGATATCCTTTTTTGGTACTATGATATGACGTTTGATGACAACGCCCGGTCCTTGGCATTGTTCCCCAGTGAATGGATGGTCGATGGAGAACCGATTAAATTGGAGAAAATTGATCGCTATACTCTCCGGTTCTCGTCACCCAAGCCACTGGGGAGAATCCTGCATGCTCTTCGTAAAGCGGAGAAGAAAGGAATTATTAAATTACGCGTCACGGGTCCGGAACGCGGCTCTGCTCTCTATCTGAATTGGGACGCCCCTGATCCGGCCCTCCGAACAGCCTTTCGCGACCGGCGAGTGCGTATCGCCCTTTCCCTGGCGATTGACCGCGAAGAGATCAGTGCTTTGGAAGGAAGGGGGCTGATGAGTCCTGGAGGGTACTCGTTCGCTCCCGGCAGTCGGGGTACTACTCGGAAGAAGCCTATCGGCGCTTCTCGGTATACGAGCCTGACCGGGCTCGAAAGCTCCTGGACGAAGCTGGATACAGCGATAGGGACGGCGATGGTTGGTGGGAATTCAAAGACGGTTCGCGGTTTGAGCTTACTCTTGACCTTGTGGTCTCCCCCGGGGCCATTCCTACTACCTACGAACTGATCTCCGACTATTGGAGGGCCATTGGCGTCAAAACCCACCTCTTTGCGGCCTTGGAGGATATCATTTATCCGCGCCGCCTGAACGGTGGGTTCGATGTGCTGTCGTGGGGCCTGGAAGCTCCACAGGATCCTCTGGGCCGTCCCAACGCATGGGGGATCATGACTGCGCAGACGCCGTTCTGGCACCGAAATGCCTCAGTCGAAGGGCCTGCCTGGCGTTTCGACTCCTGATCGGAATCATGCGTCCCCGTTCAATGAGGTTGAGCACGGGTTCCAGATGGGCGCTGTCCATTTCAATTGTAATGGCGCGGGCTGCTTTGGTCTTCTTCTTTTTGGAGCTCATGGAGGGCCGGAAAAAGCTGACTGAGCATTCATTCGAAAATAGATTTGTGGTAAGATCCAAATTCAGAGGTATTCGTGCTTTGACAAATGCAAATTCCAAGCCACTATGATCGGCTCTTTGTTCGGTATCTTGATGCCAGACATGGGTCTATTCTGATTTTTTCGACAACTTCAATTTAGTATGATTACTTCTCGCTTCCCTTTTTCGCGGGTTCAATGGATCACCAGCAGCTTTCTCATCGGCACGGTCGTGATTGCGGTGACTGGTGTCCCGGCCTATATTTGGTTTCACGGGATTGATGCCTTCCAGGTAGTCCTCTTCAACTTCTACTTTTGGGCCACCGGACTGAGCATAACACTGGGATATCATCGCCTCTTTGCCCACCTCTCCTTCAAGGCAAGCTGGCCGGTCAGGATTTTCGTGCTCCTCTTCGGCGCGGCGGCTTTCCAGAATTCCGTTTACGATTGGGTTTCCGACCATCGACGCCACCACAAGTATGTCGATGCGGATGACGATCCTTATGACATTTCCAAGGGATTCCTTTTTGCTCATATCGGCTGGTTGCTCTTCAAGCTGAAACCGAAGCCTCCTCAGGACAACGTGGCCGACTTGAATCGAGATCCGTTAGTTATGTGGCAACACCGCTGGGTGCAGGTCATTGCAGTTTCGGTAGGTCTCTTGCTGCCTTGCTTGATCGGCTTCCTGTATGGCGGATTTGTTGCCGCCCTGGGGGCGTTTCTCATCGCCGGGGTGGCTCGCACGGTCGTTGTCCAGCAAATGACCTTCTTTATCAACTCTTTCTGCCATACCATCGGGAAACGGCCCTATTCCAGCAGGTGTAGCGCCCGTGACAGCAACTTTATGGCCCTGTTCACGTTCGGCGAAGGATACCACAACTTCCACCACGAATTTCAGCACGACTTTCGAAATGGTGTGAAATTCTGGCAGTGGGATCCGACCAAGTGGATGATCCTAATCCTCAAGCGAATCGGGCTGGCCGACAACCTAAGGCGCGCACCGGCCGAAAAGATATTGATGGCAGAGATGTCGGAGGCACGGCGCCAGATCGATGCGAGCCTCAAGGCCTGGTCCGGTCGCCTTGTCGATTCCTGTCCCGAGGCGCTTCACAGTGTGCTGGACGGGCTTCATGAGACCTCTCATCGGTTGGCCGAGGAGTACAAGGAATTGCAGGATACGGTCCGCCAACGCATTGAGACTTCGCGCGACCGAATCAAAGCGTGGCGCCTGGAAATTCGATTGGCCTTGGAGGAACTCGAGAACCTCAGTAAGTTCGACGCGCTTTACCAGACGGCCTAGTTTCGTGCCTGACGAATAAGCATGCATGCTTACTTGTCAGGCGATGCTAATGCACTGCGATGGATTACCGCGGTGAGCCGGTGGCGCCCTCTAGTTTGAGGGGAGCGATGACGAAGGCGCTGGTAATTGGTGTCGGGAATCCATCCCGGGGTGATGACGGTTTCGGTTGGCGGGCTGCGGAACTGCTCCAGACTCTGCTCGATCCGGCGACGACCGAGGTGATGACCTGCCGCAGACTTACCCCTGAGCTTTCGGTTTCCATGAGCAGCGCCGATCTGGTTATTTTTATCAGGGCTTCTATCGACGATGAGCCGGGTTCCATCGAGCTGCAATTGCTGCGACCGGCGAAAGAAAGCGCCGGCGTACATGCCCCCGACTGTTCCCCCGAAAGCCTGATGACTCTTGCGGAACAGCTTTACGGAAAATCGCTTCCGGCATACCGGGTAACGGTGGGTGGAGATGATTTCCGCAGTGAGACTGGCCTATCGAAGGCCGTTTCATCGGTCCTTCCCAGGGTCCTGGACCGCATAGCCACTTTGATCAGTATTCATGTCGAGCAGGATTCCAAGAAAGCCTGAATCGCGTTCGATGTAGTGAGTGGATCTAACACTCGGCAACCGCATCCCTTTCCCACCAAACTGAACAACCATCTCCGCGAAGACACCCATGAACCGAAGATTCCAGAAAAATCTGTACATCATCGGCCTTGGCGCTTTCTCGATCGCTTCATCCGCCCTGGGAACCGAAAATCTGTCTGACGGTTGGCAGGTCTTCGAAATCGGCGTCGGCATCAAGCCCGCCTTTGTCTTCGATTTACAAGATCGGATGCACGTTATGGCGTTGACCAAGGAGGATTTTGACGGCGTGGTCTGGTACGCCGTATCCAATCATCCCAGTGGGCCATGGGAACTGAACACCGTTGGAGTTGGCTATTTCTACGGACCGGGCGATATCGTAGTGAGCGGCGCCGGCGATATCCATATCGCCGTTCACGATCACAATGGCCCCAATCCGGTCCACCTTTTGATCAACAGCGTAGGAGGGCTCACCATCAATCCCATTGAGACTCCCCAACAGCACGATGGCTGGGACAATGCGCTGGCTCTGGACAGCTCGGGCGGGCTCCATATGTCTACCATCTATCCCGTCGGATTTGGAGCAGTGAACAGCCTCCAGTATGGATACTTTGACGGCGAGTCCTGGGATTTCCCGCGGAGCATCGAAGGCAGCGGTGCCGGCATGTACGGTTTGAACACTTCAATTGCTATCGACAGTGCCGGTGTCCCCCACCTGGCCTATTGTCTCACCGGCGGGTTTACGGATCCGGGGGAACTCCGCTACGCCGTGCAGTCGGGAGACGAATGGGTGATTTCGACCGTCGTCTCGGGCGGTATCCGGGGACGGTTCCCCTCCCTGGCTATCGATTCCCGGGACCGGCCTCATTTGGCCTGGGCCGATGGCGATGCCGAAAATCAATCCTCCCTCAAATTTATGTATGCAGTTTTAGATGAAGGGCAATGGCATATGGAACTGGTCGATACATTGACGAATGCAGAGTTGAGTTTCAGTGAGGCAAGGCGGTCGGTGTCGTTGGTATTGGATTCACAAGATCGACCCCGCTTAGCCTTTGCCGACAAGCGAACGATCCGCTACGCAGAACAGAATAACGGAGCGTGGACGATCTCCACTATTCTTGAATTCAGCGAAGACAAGTACAAAGGTATGGTCGATCTGGAACTCGACTCGCGGGAAGCACCCGCCATTGTGTTTTGGGAACGTTCCGATGAATCCGAGGGGCTGGTCAGGCTGCTTCGCGCCGCGAGTGGCGACAGTCCTTCCGAAGTCGTGCTCGGAGGGGCGAATAATCCGGTAGCCGGTCTAGTGGACTGGTTTTTCTCGCCCTGGTATGGTTTTTTTAACACCACCTTCGCTCCTTGGATCTTTCACGAGCATCACGGCTTCAACTTTCTGGCTGCAGAATCCACTAGCGACAGTGTATTTCTCTTTGATCCAGTGATTGATGCGTGGTACTTCACGAGTCCCGTAGTATACCCGAATCTCTTTCTGTTTGATGGACAGGGGTGGCTGTTCTTTTTTAACGAGACTGGTAACCCACGGGCTTTCGTGCGGCTCGATGATGGGGAATTTCTCTTTTTTGATCGCGCCGAATAGAGGATTGGGCAAGGCGGCAAGCGTCTTTTCACCATGCTTTCGCTTTCGCTTGATTGGGTTGATCTTGGTCGCAACAGCAACGGTCTCTACCATAGGTTGGATGGTAGCGCCGGGCGGACCTCCGAAATTTCCGATTTCAGTGACCGACGTGTCGGGTCAGGTCATCGACGTCGTAGGTATCGCCGGTCGCCAGCGATTCGTCGTTATTACCTTGAAAGCGACTTGGTGCGAAGTCTGCCAGGAACAGTTGGTTCGCATACGAGAGCAGCTAGGTAAAGTGCGTTTCTGCCCGGTAACCTTCCTTGTCCTCTCCCCCGGACCTGCCGATGCGATTCGTGGAATCCGTGACCGTACGCAGACTATAGTCTGCTTGTGTGTCGATATCGATATGGATTCCAGGATCCGCTACCGCGACTGAAAGGATCCGCTCGGGGTACTTCGCTATCAGGGACCGGGCTCCTCGGTCCCCGCTGAGGGCCGTCAGTTCGGTACGATAGCCAGCGCCGAAAAGGACGGGGTTTCCCGGCTTGCCATAGTAGGTCGGCACACAGATAGCAGCATTCGAATTCGCCTTCGTGAACACTTGAACCAGCCGCTCAATTGTCTCGGAGGAGATTTCCGGCATGTCACCAAGTACAATGAGCAGGCCCCGTGCGTGGCTTGCGGCTGTCTCTACCCCGTGCCGGATCGAAGAGGACAGCCCTTTGCTCGCATACTCGGGATTGTAGGCAAACTTGACCGTTTGGTCGCGAATCGCGTTTCGTACGGAATCGCCGCGGTTCCCGAGCACGACCACAATTTCGCTGAGGCAAGCCCGCGCAAGCAACTTTATCAGGTGATCGATGATCGTGGTCTGAT
The DNA here is from genome assembly GCA_963665345.2 of Opitutales bacterium. Classification (GTDB taxonomy): domain Bacteria; phylum Verrucomicrobiota; class Verrucomicrobiia; order Opitutales; family CAXXNP01. Next base: position 385,190 of record OY762281.2, on the reverse strand, counting down.
CCCAGGGGAGCAGAAGCTTGTGTGCGTCGTTCATGCGAGAAGAACAACCCGCCGCGAGGACTACGGCCGAGACTGGCGTGCTGTCTTGCACCGTCCCGGCCATGGTCAACGACTGCGCTTGGTTGCAATCACCTCAGCCACGATGCTTACTGCGATCTCGGCCGGTGTCTGCGATCCGATAGGAATTCCGATCGGTCCGCGGATGCGATCGATCTCTTCGTCGGAGAACCCGGCATCCTTGAGGCGCTGCCTGCGCTTAGCGTGGGTGCGCTTACTACCGAGGACGCCGATGTAGGCAACCGGGGCTCTCAGGAATCGGTGCAGTGCGGGATCATCAATCTTGGGATCGTGCGATAAGAGAACTGCATAGGTGTCTTCGTTGAGAGCCCAATTCTCCATTACTTCGCGGGGCCAACGTGCGATGAGTTGATCGGGTAAGGGATCAAAGCGGGCGTTTTGTGCAAAGACTTTTCGAGGGTCGATGACAATGGTTTCAAACTCGAGTTGCCTTGCCAACGCCACCAGGTGCTGAGTGATGTGGCCGGCACCGATCATCAGGAGTTGGTCCCGGCGCGGAATTACATGAATGAACATGCGGCGTCCTGCAATTTCCACTGTGCGGCTTGTGCGATGTTTGTAGGTATCGAGCGCGGCCGCAATTGCCTCGCGCTTACCGTTGCCAATATCGCCCTGGATGCGCCCGTCCGGAGAGACTAGCAAGTGACCCGCGGCCGCCGACACCATGTCCGTAACCCAGATTAAGGGTTCATTGCCTTTCACCGTTTGATTGATTACGTCCCACACCGCGCGATCTTCGGCTCTTGGGCTGACGCCCGGATGGCATTCAATGAGGACGGAGACTTTACCGCCGCATGACAACCCGACCGACCAGGCCTTCTCGTCCTCGATTCCGTATTCGACGCCTTTGGCACGTCCGCAGCGCAACACCGCCAGGGCCTCCTCGACCACCGCACCTTCGATACAACCTCCGCTGACCGATCCCGCGATTTGCATCTGCTCGTTCACGATCATGGCGGATCCGACGGGCCGTGGCGCGGATCCCCATGTGTCGATAACTCGGGCCAGGGCGAACGGTTTCTGCCCATTTACCCAGTTCTGCATCTCATTCCAAATGTCACGCATGCGATTGTGGTTACTCGGGTAAATTCGAGGGAATCTGTCCCGGCTGGTCGGTTTCCATGGGCTCGGCTTCATTAGGACCGAGATGTCCATTGGCGGGCAAGAAGATAGCATACCGGAAGGATCCCCGAATCAAGCCCGGTGAGCGACTTTTCCGGACAGGATATCTTGAGTTCGGCGATAGGGCCTACTTGACATTGACTTGGGGCGAAAACACACTTTTTCGAGCCGATCTTAGGAGTTGCCTTGGCAGCGTTAATTTCCCGATATTTCTATCTGAAGAATGCATCTCGAAGGCAGTCATGTATTGGATGCCGATAAAAGCACGGTCTGGAATCTCTTGAATGATCCGGACGTGCTGGCTCGAACCACCCCGGGCGTGAAAGAACTCGTGCCGCAGGGGAACGACCGCTATGAAGCCGTGCTGCACATTAAGCTGGGACCTATCAACACCGAGTTTCATGGCAACATGGCGGTAGTCGATAAAGTGGAAGAGGAGTGCTTTCGGCTGCTGATCGACGTCGATGCGAAAATCGGTATTATCGCTGCCGAGGGCAAAATTCAACTAAAACCCAATGGTCAAGGTACGCTGGTTGAGTTTGTCGGCGACGCCAAACTGAGCGGTAAGCTGGCCGCTATGGGACAGCGAGTGCTTTCGGCGGTCGCACGGATGTTTACCAAGCAATTCTTCCGAGCTTTGGAACAGGAAACCAAGGAGAACTAGAATTATGCCCTTTTCAGTTAGATTAACGGTTAACGGTACCGATTATGAACACGAGGTCGAGCATCGGCAGCTCCTGACGGAGTATCTCAGAGAGGTCCTGGGGTTGACGGGTACCCATGTCGGGTGTGACACCAGCGGCTGTGGGGCCTGCACGGTCCTTCTCGATGGTAAGGCGGTCAAATCCTGCACTGTGCTTACTGCTCAGGCCGACGGTGGAAATGTCACGACGATTGAGGGGCTGGCCAATGGTAACGAACTTCATCCTCTGCAGGAGGCTTTCAATGTCGAACATGGTCTCCAATGCGGGTTCTGCACCCCTGGGATGATTATGGCGGGGCTCGAGTTGCTGGATCGTAATCCGAATCCATCCAATGAGGAGATTCGTCACGCTTTGGAGGGGAATTTATGCCGGTGTACTGGCTACGAAAACATCGTGCGGTCGATCAAATATGCCGCTGCCAAAAGCTAAACGAGGGAAGGGTTCAGTGCTATGGTCAAGGTAATTGGAGAGTCCGTAAAAAGAGTAGAAGATCGGCGATTTATCACTGGACGGGCGCGCTACACAGACGATATCAAGCTTCCCCGGATGACTTACGCCTCGATCGTGAGAAGTCCCCATGCGCACGCTCGCATCAATGGTATCGATGTGGCCGAAGCTTCCGCTGCTCCGGGTGTGGTGGCGGTATTCAAAGGGGAGGATCTGCACCAGGAGAGCGTTATCAGCGTCCCCTGCGGATGGCAGGTGGATTTCAAGAACGGGGATCAGATGCTGGAGCCACCGCACCCCGTGCTGGCGTCAGGAAAGGTGCGCCATGTGGGCGACGCCGTGGCCGTCGTCGTCGCGGAAAGTGCCGCCCAAGCCAAGGATGCCGCCGAACTTGTAGAGGTGGACTACGAAGTACTCGAATTTGTTGTCGATAGTCTCGAGGCCGTCGCCGATGGTGCTCCTCTCGTGCATGACGACGTTCCCGACAATATTCCTTTCGATTGGGAATTAGGGGACCAGGAAAAAACGGATGCCGCCATGGCCGCGGCCGACCACGTCGTCACACTGGAATACCGCAATCAGCGCCTGATACCAAATGCTATCGAACCGCGGAGCGCGATCGGAGACTATGATGTGGCATCGGAGCACTATACGCTCTATACCTCATCGCAGAACCCTCATGTCATCCGCCTGCTTATGTGCGCCTTCGTTTTGAACTTGCCTGAGCACAAGGTTCGGATTGTTTCTCCAGATGTGGGGGGTGGTTTCGGTAGCAAGATTCCCCACTATATCGAAGAGGCCCTGGTTACCTGGTGCGCCGGGCAACTGGGCCGGCCGGTAAAATGGACCGCGGAACGGAGCGAGAGTTTTACCACCGACGTTCATGGGCGCGACCACGTCACCAAAGCTGAGCTCGGCTTGGATAATGATGGTAATTTTGTGGGGTTGCGAGTGAAGACCTATGCCAATATGGGTGCGTATCTCTCCACTTTCTCGAGTTGTATTCCGACCTACCTTCATGGGACTTTGATGCAGGGGCTCTATACGACACCGGCCATACACGTCGACGTCACTGCCGTCTTTACCAACACCACGCCCACCGATGCCTATCGGGGAGCGGGCCGCCCGGAGGCGACTTATCTGCTCGAGCGTCTGGTGGATCAGGCGGCTCTGAAGTTAGGATACGATCCGGTGGAACTGCGAAAGAAGAACTTCATTCCGCCTTTTGACGGTGTCAATCAACCCGGCTATGAAACCCAGGTGGCCATGACCTACGACAGCGGCGACTATGAACCCGTCCTGAACAGGGCCTTGGAAATGCTGGATTATGAGGCCGTTCGCAAGGAACAGGCCGCTGCCCGCACCCAGGGTCGCCTCCTTGGTATCGGATTTTCCACATATGTCGAGGCTTGTGGTATCGCCCCTTCGGCTGTGGTAGGAGCTCTGGGGGCCCGCGCAGGTCTCTTTGAGAGTGCCGTGGTGCGTGTCCAGCCGACCGGCAAAGTGACCGTATTAGTAGGCAGCCACTCCCACGGTCAGGGTCATGAAACGACTTTCAGTCAACTCGTGGCCGATCGTCTCGGGGTGCCCATGGACGACGTAGACATCGTTCACGGCGACACCGATTTAGTGCCTTTCGGTATGGGCACCTACGGTTCACGCAGCCTCGCGGTTGGGGGATCCGCTATCGTCAAAAGTCTCGACAAAGTTATTGAGAAAGGGACCACAATCGCAGCCCACCTCATGGAAGCGGCCGCGGAAGACTTGGAATTTGCGGAGGGAAAGTGGACGGTTAAGGGCACCGATCGCTCGATCACTTTCGGGGATGTCGCCCTCACCGCCTACGTCCCGCATAACTATCCCGAAGGGTTGGAGCCGGGATTGGACTTCACCAGTTTCTATGATCCGGTCAACTTCACCTTTCCCTTTGGCGCGCACATCGCCGTGGTCGAGGTGGATGCGGATACGGGCAAAGTTACGCTCAAACGCTTTGTCGCCTGTGATGATGTGGGCAATGTGGTCAACCCCATGATCGTCGATGGGCAAGTGCATGGTGGCTTGGCTCAGGGAATCGGGCAGGCCCTACTTGAGGGGGCGCTATATGACGACAACGCCCAGTTGATTTCGGCGTCGTATATGGATTACGCAATGCCGCGAGCAGACGACTTTCCGGAGTTTGAAATTGATCGTTGCGTAACCCCCTGTCCGCACAATCCATTGGGCGTGAAAGGAGCCGGTGAAACCGGGACTATTGGTTCGACGCCCGCGATTGTGAATGCGGTTCTCGATGCCTTGTGGCACTTGGGTGTTCGCGATATGGAGATGCCGTTGACTCCGGAATCGGTCTGGCGCGCAATCAACGCTGCCGCTTCAATCTGAATCTTTAATGAGGAGGAAATTATTATGATTCCGGCCAGTTTCGAATACCTTCGCGCGAGTACGGTTGAGGAGGCTCTGTCCCTTCTCGAAAAGCACGGCGACGACGCCAAGCTGCTGGCTGGGGGCCACAGTCTCCTGCCGGCCATGAAGCTGCGATTGGCTACGCCCTCCTATCTGATTGACATAGGCAGAATCGACAGCCTCAAATCGATTGAGGAAGTAAACGGCACGATAACTATTGGGGCCATGGTTACCCACCGGCAGTTGGAGTCAGCCGATGCCATTACCAGCCAGGTACCGGATTTGGCACGAGCTGCTGCCGGCATCGGTGATCCACAAGTACGAAACCTCGGAACCCTCGGTGGCAGTGTTGCCCACGCCGATCCCGCTTCGGATTATCCCGCTGTTTTGCTTTCCGCCGATGCTACCATCGTGATTCAGGGCAGGGGCGGCCAACGATCCATCGCTTCTGAGGACTTTTTCATCGATCTTTTTATGACCGAACTCGAAGAGGGCGAACTGATTACCGCAGTTCAGATTCCTGCCCTGCCTCCGGCGACCGGCGCCACCTATCTCAAGTTTCCTCATCCGGCGTCGCGGTTCGCCGTCGTTGGTTGTGCCGCCCGGGTCTCATTGCATGACGGAAGCTGTGCGGATGTTCGAGTGGCATTCAATGGAATTTCCGGAGCGGCATTTCGAGATGCCGGCGTGGAGTCGGCCCTCACCGGTCAGGCTCCTTCCGAAGCTGCCATAGAGTTCGCTGCAGGCAAAGCCGCTATAGGCGCCGAACCGATGGGTGACGCTTTCGCCAGCGCGGAATATCGTGGTCATCTGGCCAAGGTGTTTGCTCGCCGTGCACTTCGGGAAGCGATTGATGCGGCTGGTGTCCCCACCTGATCGCGCCTGGACTAAGAGTTTTCTTTTTCCGAATCGGCAGTCCACTCGACTGCTGATTGTCCGTGTCGCCACATCGGGATAGTCGTTGGATTCAATCGCCTGCCGTCGATCTGCTCGTCGGTTGCGCTGGTTGGTCGCTTCCCCTGATGGTCATCGCGTATGCCGCTGAGCGGCAGTTCATGGTCATGGTGTCGTTCGCGTTCTACTTTCTGGCTCATGGAACAGGGCATGAGCGGCGCCGCGACCGCCCTCGATGCCATGGGACGCGCCGGATAGTGCCGCGGAAGTGCGCAGAAGCCTGGGTAATTTACGGGAAGCGCATTCTGGTGGATAGTGGTGGACCGACTGCCAACTCAGGAATCTCTCTTTCCAATTGTACCCGTATCTACTACCCAAACCACTGTCCATCCGGTCTGTTCGTCGACGAAAACGATGGTGCTGGCGTTGGGAATATCGGTGGCGACATACTCGATCCTGGTTGGCTCGATCGCTGCCTGCTTCTGAGACGGTAGCGATGGTGTGTTGAAGAATATGATGGCGAGGGCGGCTGCAGCCGCGAAGGCTGTCAGGCCGGCGACCCATACCCAGATCGAAGGCGTAGCTGGGGATGAATCGGTCTGCGATGGGTTTGGATATTCACCGATACTGGCCAGGACTGAACGCTTCGCTTCATCTATGTCGAGGGGGAGAGAGTGGGCGCGCTCGCGAGCCCACTGGCCAATGCGTCCCCAATCCCTCTGCAAGGCATGGAGTTCCGGATCGGCGTCTATTAGGCGTCTGAGGTGGGAGGCTTCCTCTGGGTTCAGCTCTTCGTCTATGTAGCGACTCAGTATCCTGGCCTTCTTCTTAATCCTCGACATTGAGTAGTAGATGGTTGGGTGAGAACTGCTAGTTGCGACAGACATACCGGGCTCCCGAATAGTGCCTGGGGTGATATTCTACCCATACCTTGATGGTTCGGTGGGCATAGTGTCCCGAACTCCATACCTTTGTCGTGCGACCGCAGTCGTCCTCGTGATATACCCAGTGGCCGGGGACCCAGCGCCGGACAGTGCGATACTCATAGTGTCCCGGTTGAACATGCCGGCTGCGATTAATAGATACGACGACCTCTGACCCTCGGTGCCGTTCGTATTTGATTTCAGATCTGTGGCGGCCTCGATTATAGTGCTCGGCGTGGAATTGCCGATGGCCTGCGTTTGCCGCGATCAAACCACTGACGAACCCGCCAAGTGCTGCCCAACCTTCGTCACCAGTATAAACCCGGGGTGACTGACTTAGAAAGGTCAATGAGAGTGCTGCGATGATTCCTGTCGTTTTCACGTGCTCTCCTTTCGGTAGCCGCTGCCCATTTCCGAGAAAATGTGCCGATTGGCTTTGGTTTCTTAGTCCGAGAGACGGATTTCGCCGGGGTTTATTCAATTTTCAGGTCATTTTGCGAGCAGGATCAGAATTAGGGTCCCGTTTTCGTGCGCCGGTCCGCCGAGTATCAGGGGATTGTCCCTTCTTAAGACTGCAGTTGTATGAATCAGGATGCGCTCGCCCTGGCTCCACTTGACCCGGGCCCGAATTCTGTCTTTGCCCGAATTTTCCACCTCCACATACATGGAGTAGCCTTTTCCCAGGGTTAGCGATGACTCACCGGGTAGGCTAGAATGGCGTCTACCCTCACCTATGAGTCGATAGGATGAAAATCGAAAGAGTTTTCGCAAATTGCTCTCGTAACGCTGCAGTCGAGGATCGCGGGCTCCGGGTTCATCTGTTGCGATCAGAAGAAAGCCGTTCAGTTCGACGTGCCCTGCCGTGTCTGCCGCCTGAATCGGCGAAATTGCCGGCGCCAAGGCGATTGACATGATGAGGAAAATTCCTGGTGTCAAACGATTCATTGGTTTTCATTCATTAAGTTCTGCATTCTGACTCTGGCGTGATAGAGCCGGGACATAACGGTGCCTTGGCGACAGTTCATAATCTCGGCGATTTCGGCATAGGACAAGCCCTCGATTTCGCGCAAATGAAACGCGGTCCGTTGTTTTACGGGCAGGGCACGGATAGCCATTTCGAAGCGTTGTTGTAGTTCCTGTATCTCCAGATCTGTAGCCGGGTTTGGCGAGTTTGCTGGGGAGACTCCAGGGTAAGCGATTGAGCCTGAGGTCAGGGTCTCAAACTGGGCATGATTTCCTCGGCTGCGCTGGTGACGTAGAAAGTCATAGGCGGTGAAGGTCGCAATGCGAAAAAGCCATGTTGAAAAGCGGGATTTTCCACGAAATGAGGACAGTTTCTGCCAGGCCTTTAGCCAGGATTGTTGTGCCAGATCGCGAGCGTCCTCTTCATTACCCACGATGCCGAAGAGAAGACGGGTAAGTCGCAGGTGAAATATCCCGACCAGTTCACCGAAGGCATGCTGATTTCCGTTCTGAGCCGAACCTACCAAAGCCGCTTCGTGCGGTTTCGGCTTATCTGAGCATGCATTCCCGATGATCATGAGAACATGCAGAATCGGCACGAGTTCCCGCCTCTTCGAACCGGCGGCGACACTCGACCTGCGTTGGGACCAGCCGCGCCAAAGGCGCCTCCCACAGAAGTTCAGAGCAATCGGCCTGGGATACCGTATCGCAATACCAATTGCAGTCTGAAGGGCTGCTATGTGTTCAGCATATTTCCGGCTCCCCCGTTCTCGTGCCGGGGTGGCGCTGGTTTCCAGCTACCACTCGCGACTGGGAACAGCTTACATATGGCGTTGCAGGAACTGGGCCACGGAAACGTAAAACTCGATTCGCTTCGACTCCTTGGGCAACCCGTGGACACCCCAATTATTGATGATCATCTCGCAGTTCTTTCCCGCTTTCATCTGTTGTACCCAGTCGTAGACTCCCGCATATCCAATTGCACATCGATAGATCTCGGACTCGAAGGCGGCCCCGGCGAGCGCCGTGTAGCCGCCGAAGCTTCCTCCGAAAATCGCGAATCGATCCATTTCCGCGATGCCAGCACCGGCGCCATGCCGCCTGTATTGAGGTTGAGAATGTAAACGGATCTGGGCTGAACGTCGCTGGATACTTCGATCACCGCTTTGCCGGTCTCGTAATTCAGAGTGCGGATAAAGCGATGGTCCTTGTGGTATTGAACAATTGCCATGTGGCTCCCATCGGGCGAGAGCCTCAGATCATCATAGGTGGGTGCCTGGAAGAAGTGGTGGGCGAGAGTTTCGAGATCACTCCCATGACTGGATCGTCTAGCCGATACCGACGCACCCAGCAATAGAGTCAATCCAGGGCATACGAACCAGGGAACTGCGAAACGAAGTAGCCTCGTGAGAGTGCAATCAACGAACATGGCGAGAAAAAATCAGAAGTGGTCCTTACCCCTTAACCCGCTCATATTCGGCAAGAAATCGTTTTAGAGTCATCTTCCGGATCACGGTTCCTATCGTCTCCAACGGTATATCGTCGGCTTTCTTGAAGCGGATGCACGACTTTCCCATATTGGGCTTATTGCCCAGTCGCTCGAATCCGGCCTTAATTTCATGGAGGAGATCCGGGCTCTGGTAAATGCACATCAGGTAGAGCGAAAGGTTGTTCTTTTGGGCGGCCAGGGCCGCAAACATGAGTGGTTTCTTGTTGTAGGTAGTCGGATAAATTGCCAGGGGAACCTGGTAGCTGATCATTCCCCAGTTCATGCACTCCTCAAATCCTTCCCTCAGGTTCGAATTGATTACTCTTCTGACCTTCTTGAGCTCACTTCTGCGGTCTTCCGATAATTCCCTCAAGTATTGAGCTACGGTGGCGGCCTTTGAACTGACCATTTTTCTTCAGCGGTTTTGCCAGGCAAAGGATTCACTGCTGTTCTGTTGAAGCCAGGCGCGCAACGGAACGTCTTCCTTGCGCATACGCGCGTCGATACGGTCGACCGCGGCAATGGTGGCTTCCAGGGTGTCCGGGTCCAGAGCATCCTCGATCAAGAGATATCCATCTTTCTTGAATTGCTCACGCTCTTCATCGATGAGCAGGTGATCAATCCAGGGTCGGTTCACGGCTTCCATGGGCTCTTCCTAGTAGTAGTGATTTGTTTTTCTGTACCTGGATGATACAGGAAGCAGGAGATTTTTTAAGCCAATTCTCAAATCATGGTGCACTTATTCGGAATTCGCGTTGCATCGGACTTGATCATCCCCTGTCCCGACTTGTCGGGACTGCGGGGTGAATGCTCCTAGTGGACCTGGGTTTCGTGAACGGACATCTGGGGGGTAGGGCGAATCCCGATATAGTTCCGGCTTGCCGTGGACCTCCTCGGGATGAGCCGTAGGCCATCGCACACGGCTCAGCGGGGACGCTCTCCTGAAACTGCAACATGCGAATTTCCAAGAACCTGAACGTCTCTCGTAGCGCACTGCTTATCGAAGCGGAGCGGAGATTGCGGTGCGTGAGTTTGCCAAGCGAATAGTCCGGGAACCCGGGGCAACCCCTCCTTCGTCGGGAGTAAGCTCCAGGCCACGGGATAACGCCTTGCGGCGTTCTTCCGGGAGAAGCCTTATGTTTCGCCTCGTTGAAACGAGCGCTCCGCCCCGGTACATTGCTTCGCCCTACCTGTCCCTTGCGCTGTGATTACAGGTTCATTGCCGGCCACAGTTGACGGCTGCCGACCTCGATGGATGACCTCCTAAGGGTGTCCGCTCAATTTCCGTGAGGCGCATATCGCCACCTGATTGACGTCGGCAAAGTCTCTTATCAGATCGACTCGGAGAACCTGGCCGTTATCTGCCGCGCTATTATCGGTGCCGTCTAGCTTGATGGAACCGAACTGGCACCACTTTATTTTTGAGCCCAGTCGTTGTGCGCCGCAGATTCGCTCGGATGAAGTGCCGGCTGGTGTGAGTAGTCAAGGTACGTAAACGCTACTTTCTCTTTGACGACATGCTTACGAAGCTCCTGAGAACGGCGCCATCCCATCGCTTCGAAAGCAGGTCGATCGGAGTAACTCGCTTTTTCATGGCGATAAAGACCGTGACGGCGACAAATACCACGTAAACTACGGTATTCTGCCACCCGTGCAAATACCACTGCCCTGACCATGTCCAATTGACACTATCGCTGAACGGCATGAGGTAGGGAATCGGCCACTGATAGTCGTCCGGTCCCCGCCCACTGATGATGTCGCATAAGAGGTGGAGGTGAAACGTGGCCGCGGCCAAGGCGGAGGCCTGGAAGCGTCGTTGCGCGAACCCGGCGGTAATGACCAGGTAAATCAAACAGGCTCCCAGACTGTGTCCGCCAATATGATGGATGCGACAATAGAGATCCGACGTCAGGCCGAGGTAGTCGGTCGCATAGCCAACACCATCCGCGTCGGGCGCAAGCCCGGCGAACGTGACTAGAATGCGGTCGCGCCGGGAGAGATTGACCGCGTTTGCGCAAGACCAACTGATCAGAAGATGTGTCCCCGGGGTCATGGCCGGTTCGAGGTTGGCGCGTCGCGGAGGTCATGTCAAACAGAGGCCGGTGCTCAAATTGTGTTCCTACAGAAGGGGATGACTGTCTTTTTGTCCGAGCCCATCACCGTTCATAAAGGCGCAGATTCCAGTTGGGCGACCGCCTCGATAAAAGTGCTGCCGGAACCACCTAGCTCCCGGTAAGATCATGGCCGATTATTTTAGCGAGATGGCAAATCTTTATGATCCGATCGGATCATAAAGATTTGCCATCTCGCTATAAGCTCCCACCTATCCTGCGAAGCTTGACGGTTTTGGATCCAGGCGTTGGAGGCGGGTTTCCACAATTTTCGGCAGATAACCACTCCCATATTCCATCTTGCGCTCATTCCTGTTAACGTAGCCTCAGGAGGCAATGGCCTATGGCGGAGCTTGGGCTCGCGGTACGGAACAGACACTGATTCATGGGAGGACAATTGTGAGTATGCTGAAAGTAGGAATAATCGGATTAGGTGGGATCGCGCGGTCGCACTGCGATGCCATTGCCACACTGGACGATGTGGAGGTTGTTGCCGTTGCCGACCTCTTCGAGGAAAAGCGCCGGGAGTATATGGAGAAATATGGGATTCCCAGAGGTTACAAGACCCATGCGGAGCTCCTGCAGGACGACGAAGTCGAAGCGGTTGCGGTCGTTCTGGGCCACCAACTGCATCACCAGCTAACCGTGGATGCCTGTAATGCGGGCAAACATGTCCTGGTGGAGAAGCCCATGGCTATCAGCTTGCAACAATGCGATGACATGATCGCGGCCGCGGCTGCCAATAACGTCAAATTGATGGTTGGTCTATCGCAGCATTTTTACGGAACCAGTATCAAGGCCAAAGAGATTCTCGATTCCGGCGAACTGGGACCGCTTGTTACGGTAATCAGTTACATGTCAAAACGATGGGGCTATCAAGGCCGCCGTCCGCAGTACCGCAGCCGCTATCATGGCGGCGGTATGTGGTTGACCAACGGCGTCCATATGGTCGACAAGGTCACCTGGTTCATGGCTTCGCAGGCAGTTTCGATTACGGCGTCCATTGGAACCCGCTGCCACTATCAAGCTGGCGATGACTGTGCGACTGCCTATATCCGCTACAAGAATGGCTTGGGTGCGAGTGTTATCGTGGTGGGGTATGCCGATGGGGGACCCAATCATGATTGTCAGGTGATTTGCGCCAATGGCTCATTGCGTTTCAGTGAGCACGGCGAGAAGTTTATTCAGGTAGGCCGTGGCGATAAGTGGGAGAATGTCCCCTTCGACGATCCGCCCACAGGTATGCATCACGAATGGGGATCCTTCGCTGAAGCCATTGAAAAGGATATCGAACCGCCCACCCACGGAGAATACGGTCGCCACATTATGGAGATTCTTTTCGCCGGCGAGGAATCGGCTATCACCGGGCAGGAGGTGGTCCTGGAGAGCGGCTCCGGCTGGACTCACCAGACGTCGGGTTCGCCGGTGACGATCCGGCACGGCTGGATTTGAGGGGTCCGTTCGGCTTTACAAGATAGGTGGGAGATGCAAGTGAAATGGCAAATCTTTATGATCCGATCGGATCATAAAGATTTGCCATTTCACCTGCAAGAGGCCGTGCGCAGTCCGATTGGATACGATGCGCCTCGAGCACCTCGTTGGGGCCAGGTTAGGTACACGGGATCCTGACACATCCGTTGGCATCCCGGGCAAGAGTAGTAATCAGAAGGTAGCCGGGAGCAGAGCTGGATGGTGCCAACGTCGTCGCCGGGCCGTCTCTCGGCAACGAAACCTACATGGTCGCCCCACCCAGGCCTCTACCCCCGCCGCCTCCACGGGTGGCGTCGACATTCAGGTAAACGAACGATAAGGCCAGGCACGCCGAAGCGAGGGTATGAAAGGTGCTTCGGGCAATTTTCATATCGGAACTTCCACTTGCTTCAAGAGGTCCTCGGGGAAGGAAGCGCCGGAGCAAGTCCTGGACTGGCATTAAGTTTGTTTTCAGGAGTCCAAACCGTATCGGAGTGGTATTGTTTCAAAAATGCGTGTCCTCGCGCGGGGAATGGCCTTCTTTTTTGTACTTAACAACCGACCTGCTATTCGTCTCCTCATGGTATGAAGTAGACAGAAGTTTCCCTATTAACGTGATAATTGGCGAATTATTGGTGCAAATCGGGAAGTACTGAGTGTATATTTCCTGGAAGCGCCAATCGCGAGGAAAGAACTTTCAGGAATTCACCCAAACTTAAATACCATGACGCTGCAATCCGTTGTTTCGCCGATTAAGAAACTGGACACATCCTACGACCGCCAAGAGCTCGAGGATATCGGTTACTTGACCTGTATGACCTTGGTCCTGTTGGGAAACTACTCCCAGACAGGACATTTTGGTGGTCCCTTAGCCTACACGCCCTACAACGTATCCCTGCATTTACTGGGACCCAAGCTGGGTGGGCTGCGCTACGATTACCGGCGGCCGAAGCATCCTTATTGCGACAAATTCATGCTCGCAGGAGGCCACTGCATCCCCACCTGTTACGCACTCTGGATGATCATGGGCGAGGCCTTGGCGCGAAAGCACGCCGCCTCCGGCGAATCCCGCTACCATGTTTCTCCAGAGATCGCGATGCTGCCGATCGATGCATTAGGGTTTCGCAGAGGAGCGGGAGCGCTCAAGAACTTGCTCGGTAATGCTGGCTTGGAGGAGCATCCGCTGTTTGCCCAGGCCAAGCTTCGGGGGATTCGCTCGCTTGCCGGACACGCGGAATCGACGGACCTGACCAATGACGTCAATGGCGGTCCCTCGGGCATCGGTGTGGCGACTTCGGCGGGGAAGGCTGCGTTCTGGAATATGGCGGGTGCGGATGACTCCTTGAAAGTCGTGGCCCTGGAAGGTGAATTCGCTATGACCGAAGGGCATGCCCAGGAATTAAAAACTCAGGCCGTGGCCCTGAAAGTGGGGAAGCGCCTTCGGATCATGCTTTCGTTCAACAACGCCGGTATCGACGACCGATTGATTGGCGGGGTAGTGGACGAGAAGTTCGAGCAATATCGGATCGAGGATCAGTGGAGTTCCTACGGTTGGAACGTGTTTACGATTCCGGACGGAAACGACTACGGCCAGGTGGCTGCGGTCCTGAAGACGATGGAAGAGTGGGACCCGAGCGACCGGCGACCCATGATTGTAGTGGGCACGACCACCAAGGGCTATTGGCCGGGCGCGGTCGATGGGTCGATTCCCGGCTATGGCGAACAGGTGGTCAGCTATCCCAGCCATCCCTACGCGGAAAGCATGAACTCTCCCTACTTCGTAGCCTTGGCGGAGACGTTTGAAAAGCGATTCGGAATTGAGTTCGCCGGAATCCGTAACGGCCCCGTGACCGAGGAGCGGGAACGCCTGATTCAATTCAAAACGAACATCGATGTCTGCATGTCCGTTCTGGAGCAGGACGGCCTGGGTGATTGGTTGGCTGAGCGAATCGTGGAGATCGCAGACAAAGTTCCCGAGCGGTCGGTCAGAATCGAAACACAATCGAATCCCTTTCTCGACGAACGGCTCAAGGTGGTGAATCTACCTGAGGGGACGGAGCGGGTGACCGTCGAAAATCCGAGTTCCGGCGAGCGCAAAAACGTCGACATCGCGTTGTTCAAGAAGACGGGTGAAAAAGTGGGGCCACGCAAAGCCATATCAGAGATTGTCAAGTGGCTGAATTTCGTCACCGGCAACCGGTTCATTACCGCGGCTGCCGATCTCTCCAACTCGATCAATGTCGAAGCGGGTTCCCTCTGGGGGCACTACGATCCGGAAAAGAATCCTCACGGCACACGGCTTAAGGCGGCCATTCAAGAGGCCGGGAATGTCTCGACCTGCATCGGGTTAGTCAGTCAGTCGGCCTCCTTGGATCCTGAAGTGCATTCCGGTTTTTGGGCCATCAGCGGGTCCTATGGAGCCTTTACGCCGCTCATGTATCTACCCGCGCGGGTGTGGAGTCAGCAGAGCCAGGACAGTCCCTTCCGAATAGGAGTATTGCACATATTGGCAGGCCATTCGGGTCCGGAGACTGCGGCTGATGCCCGGACCCATTTTGGCATCTTAGCGCCTCAGGTCTGGAAGCTGTTCCCCCGCGGTCAGGTGATCCACTTGAGTTTTTGGGACTATAATGATGTGGCTCCGGGCTACTTCGCAGCCGCTGAGATCGCCGCACGCGACCCTGGGATAGGGGTGATTGTCATTGAGGTGGCGCGCCCGGATTTTCCCGTCGCCGACCGGTTGCGCTTTGCGGACAGCGACCCCCGGGCCGCGGCAAAGGGATTCTATGTCATTCGCGACTTTGCGCCCTCCCAACCGAAGCACGGTTACGTGGTGGTGCAAGGCTCCAACTGCACCGTAAATCTGGTCAGCATAATGCCGCAACTGGAAGCCGCCGGCATCAATGTTAAGATTGTAGCGGCAGTTAGTGAGGAACTCTTTGATCGCCAGCCGGAGACCTACCGAGTGTCGGTGCTGCCCGAAGCGGCCCGTTGCGACCTCATGGTGATCAGTTCGGGTACCCGCCGCATGTGGCCGCTGAAGAATGTGGGTTCCTTGACCGACGAATACTCCATGACATCGGACTGGGATGATCAATGGCTGACTGGGGGAATGGAGCCGGATGTAATTGCGGAGGCCCATCTCGACGCGGAATCGCTCCTGAGAGGCGTAAAGCGCTTTGCGCGGGAACGGAACGACCGACTGAGTCGGCAGCGAGATATGTTGAAGGAGTTGGGTTGAGTAGGAAGTAGCCCCTGTCGTTTGAGCCCAGGGGGTGGGGCTTGGGACATGAGGCAGGGCCGCAAATTCGAATATCGAAGAGCGAATTCCGAAACAGGTTCAAATGACTGAATGCCGAAGTCTCCAAAAGATTGCGCTCGCAGCCCGTTGCTGAAACCTGTCGGTTCCACTTTCCAGAGATCGGTCCAGTTCTTCCTCGTTCGACTCCGCATCCTCTAAGAGCATCTCAACCATGCTGTAGAACCCGGACTCAATGAGACGAAGGTATAGGCGGAATCATCCTATCTTTCTGTCGTTTAAACTCTTCCAGAATGGCCGCAAGGGACGAGGCTATCGAGGAGTCACGCGTTTGGAGAATAAAGCCGGAACGGTCCAAGAGATTCGACAAACGGGCTCGGTCTGCCCTTTCTCTCACAAGATGCGGCGAATTCAGATCCAACTTCTCAATCTGCCACCAACCTGCAGGGGTAGAGGCAAACAATTCATGAGTTTTCGGATCTTCGAAAATGTGTTCTCCGTAATCCATCTCTTCGGTCGGATTCAGGAACCCCATACCTTCTTCTTGATCCGATTCGCTTGGCCACTTGTCTCCTTTGGCCCCATTGCAGTGGCGTGACGCGGGTAGCAGATTTCGGTAGAAGTGTCTACGGCGTCCATGGATGGTAGGATCGAAATGATCGACCTCCATGCATTTCGTGCCTCCAAGCCGGTCCATGTGCTGCATGGAGTAGGCGCATCGGCATTCGAAATCTCGAAGGAGAGTGGGAAGGGCGTACTTCCTGTAATTGTGGTCCGTAAGCGTCTGCTGAGGAGCCGGTCCCCGCTTAATCCTGGGTTCGGACGACCGCGACATATCTCTCAAACGAATTCAGTAAATCCTCTAAAGCTTCCCGCATCTCCCTTTCTCGGATCACCTCGCCGATTGGGCGCGCGTGATTGGTGCGACGGCGAAGTGCTTGCAGCGCATTGAGCTCATCGATCTCTTCAGGAGCTATTTCTCCCAATGCGCGCCTCCGTACCAGATAGTTGAATCGCGTTTCGGTATCATCATTCCATGTCGGAGACGGGAAAAGCTCTGTGGCGAACGCGCTGCCAAGATTCGAGTCACCTGCGTTGTCTTTCAGCGCGACCTCAGCCGATTGGCCGACCCCAATTTCGGTCTTCGACACTGGAATTTGCGCATAAAAGGAACCGAAATCGCTGAATCGTCCGCCCGACTGTACGATCTCGGTTTGCAGCACAGCAACGCTACGCGTCGGCGGGAATTCAACATCGAAACCCATAGCTATTCTTCCCTTAATAGGTCCTTAAACAACTCATATAGCAAGCTCAAGTGTATCGACTTCTGAGCCCGCAGTAACGCCACAGCGTCTCCTTGAATCGAACCGTTTCCCGACTTCTCTCGTCCCAATGCGACGGAAGCGCAGATTCCAAAATCGGCCAACCTAATCTCACCGGTCTCCCCAATGTGAGCAGCATTCATTATCTTCACCGACTCCGGCATCCCGTACGGCGGACTCAATCGCAATTCCGGTGGGGCATCCAACTCGGCCAGATCTTCACTCTCCAAGTATGGGGCGAAAATCGCTGCAAACGTCGTCAGATCTTGACGGAATAAGTGAAAGCCATATTTCCCGATCAGACCTTCATCGGGAGTAGTAAGACCACACCATACGGTTACGTCATTCTCTCCCCAATTCACCAAATATCTATTGTACGGAATCCTCTTTGGGTAGCCGCTGGACGGCAGGTCAACCGAGATGCGTGCCAGTTTTTCAGTGCTCACAATTCGTTGTTGGCAAAGGGGTAAGAATGACACGGCTTAACAACGATGCAAGCTCATCGCGAAGATCCACATGCATAGAAACACGGCTCTTCCGTCTGACAGGGCATCGCACAAAGAGAAGTTCCAGCAGCTCCTTAGAGAGCTAAGTTGCGGAGCGGAAGAAAGAAGCATCAAGAATCCTGGCGTCTTTGCGGGAGTGTATAGCCCGGGAGTGCGAAAGAAAGAAATCTCACAGAGGCACGGAGCACTCAGAGAGAGATGAACCTCCGTACTACAATCCGTCAGTTTCTTGTTTTTTGAGCAAGATTTGGCGCAGAAGAGGCTGATATGCAAGGTATTGCAGTCGAAGCCCGATTGGTTGCGGTTTCGCTGCCCTAGGTTCCCTGTGTCTGTGTGAGAAAAATCGAACGGCGTCGATAGCGAAGCCGATAGCAATAGCGAAAAAAGTAAAGAGAGAACCATCGGTGCCACACAAGGTCGGCTGACGCCGTCGCGTGTGAGACGATCGGCGTAGGTCGCGCCCAAGTCACCCGAAATGGTTCTTCAAAGCGGTAAGCAAAGCCTGGTAGATAGGATTACAAAATGCGCCTACAGCTTCGTCGTCCTCTGTATTATAGGATGACTCCCACTCCAGAAAGGTCGTATTGTCCATAGTCACTGAATGGAGGCGTACAATTCCCACGTAATCTTCCACCAGTTCTTTCGACACCGGGCCAGGACCGTCATCAATGCTGTAGGAAAATACCTTATCGTCATCGCTGAGGGAGATCAGCGTCTCGTGAAACAGACCGTTCAGAATGCGCATGGCCCCCGGGGTTGCGCCATCGATGTCTCCCACCGGACCAACGCTGGTAATTACCTCAGGAGCCCATGACAGGTCGTGGAAATTGCGAACAGTGTCCCACACCCGCCCAACGGGAGCGTTGAGAGTGACCGAATTGTAGCAACTTCCCATTGATCTTCGTCGTTATCGATTGGCCCGAGATTATCCTGAAAAGGGACAGATTCGAATAAAGGCTAATCAGGCCTGAATGACAAGGCGATTGCTCCGGTGTTGGAGATCTAATGCGAAGCGGCGGCGTCCCGGGACTCAGATACAGAGGTCTCGGGGCGGGTGAATAAGGAGATTGCAGCTACCGCGGGGATTGCACAGAAACGCCCCATGAACGAAAAGAGAAATCTTGAGAAGGCGACTTTCGGCGCCGGCTGTTTTTGGTGCGTGGAGCCGGTTTACGGACGCATTCAGGGCATCGAATCGGTTACCTCGGGCTACATGGGGGGCTCGAAAAAAAACCCGTCTTACGAGGAAATCTGCTCAGGAAGCACGGGGCACGCAGAGGCCGTGCAACTTGAATTCGATCCTCAGATTGTCGCCTATGACGAACTGCTCGCGCTGTTCTGGCGCCTTCACGATCCCACTACCCTGAACAGGCAGGGCGCCGACGTCGGTACACAGTACCGTTCCGTGATTTTCCATCACAGCGAGCAGCAACGCATGGCGGCTCAAATTTCGAAGCGGGAAGCAGCCGGGAAGTTCAGCGACCCCATTGTCACGGAGATTACAAGCGCATCGGAGTTCTATGAAGCGGAGGAGTGTCATCAAGATTACTATGAACGCAATCCGTATTCCGGATACTGCCAATTTGTGATCGCTCCCAAGTTGAAGAAACTGGGGTTGCGGTAGGAGAAGACTGGCAAGAAGGGTGCTATGCTATAGTGAAGCGTTCAAGCAAGAGGTGGTACGGCGGTTGGAAGCAGGGCTTTTGGAAGCTATCGGTCCTAAGTATAGATCAGACATTGTGGTGGTGGGTTTCTGCCTCAATGATGTGGGGACCGACAGCATTAATCAGGAATACATTGAACGGCTTTACAGATACGAAGCAAACGCCCTATTCCATTTTCGCTTGACACAGTTTGTCGCTTCTCGCGTTGAAAGGATTCGGATGGTCAATTGGATGAAGGAAAAGAACAAGATCGGGGTATTTGAAAAAGAGTACAGAACGAGGATTTCCCCAATTGGTCCTGGCGAAACCCGGCTTCAAGAATTGATGCAGACCGTGTCGGATGAGTATCCTTCGGGCTGGTACAAAAGCAAGGTCCGAATTGGCCGTCTACGCTATGCTTTCGAGCGCGTTGCTGCCCTCCAGGCAAACCTCGAGTTCAGAGTAGTCGTTGTCATCTTTCCATGGTTAACAGATTCGTGATCAGCCCGGTCTTCAGAGAACGTCCACACCCTTTCTGATTTGTCGTGAATGAATATCAACATAACGGAAGGGAACAACCATCATGACGGTCGAGATCGCCATCGTCTTCGCTGTTCTCACGGTCTCGGTGATCCTGTTTGTCAGCGAACGAATCCGGCCCGATGTCATCGGCCTTTTGGTCATCGTGGTCCTTGGCTTGACGGGAATCCTCGGCCCACTGGAGCTCTTCCATGGGTTCAGCAATCAGGCGGTGATTACCATTGCCGCCATGTTTGTCCTGAGCGCCGCTTTGACCCGTACCGGAACGGTCGCGGCTCTTGGAGGTAAACTGGCTGATTTATCGAAGGGCAGTCCTCAGCGCTTCCTCACCTATTGTCTACTAACGGTCTGCTTCATGTCGGCGTTTATCAACAATACGCCGGTGGTCGTCGTCTTCATTCCGGCGGTACTTTCGATATGCACGAAAACGGGACAGAGCCCGTCGAAATTTCTCATGCCCATCTCCTTTGCTTCGATGTTGGGAGGCAGTTGCACACTCATCGGGACGTCTTCAAACATTCTCGTGTCGTCGTTCTCGGAGGAGGCAGGTTACGGCGCGGTCGCGATGTTTGAGTTTTTCCATGTGGGTATCGTCATCGTAGTAGTCGGACTCGCCTATCTGCTGGCTTTTTCATTTCGCTTCCTGCCTGAACGGGTGACTATCTCGTCAACCTTGCCACCGGAGACGGTAAAGGAATATGTGACACAGGTTCGAATCGCCGAGGACTCTCAATTGGTGGGAAAGCCTCTGAAGGAAACAGCGCTTGGGAAACTGGGGCTTTCCGTGATCGAACTCATTCGAGGCGAGCGCATTCTACGTCTCGATCGTGAGACAGCGCTCAGGCCCGGAGACATTCTGCTGCTACGTGGCGATTTGAACAAAATCCTCGATCTCGACCGGCGTCATGAAATCAGCATTACTCCGGAGCTGGCGACCCAAGATGGTGATGTCAAGCGAGTCGAGATGACTCTATTCGAATTGATGATCGCGCCCGATTCCCCATTGATCGGCCAAACCTGTAAGGAGATCAGATTGCGCGAAGAGTACGATGTTTCCGTATTTGCGCTGCAGAGAAAGGGCCGGCACCACCGCCGAGAAATTGCCGATCTTGAATTGCGCATGGGCGATATACTTCTGGTGCGCGGGTCCATGGATGCGCTGGCTCGGCTGCGCAAGGGCGATGCCTTTGTTCTGCTTGAAGGTGTTCATGAGGATGTGGTGGAGCGACACAAGGCGCCCCTTATCATCGTGACTCTGGGGGCGATCGTGCTCTTGGCTACTTTCGGTATTTTTCCAATAAGCGTGCTGGCGCTGGCTGGAGTTGCCGTCGTTATCATGGCCCATCTCCTCTCTCCGCGTGAAGCCTACCGTTCGATTGATTGGACGGTTCTGGTGCTGATTGCGGGGATGATTGCGCTGGGCCATGCCATGAACAAGACCGGCGCGCTGGATCTGATCGCGACTCAACTCATCGCCAGCGTAGGTGCACTCGGACCTCACGGAACCCTTTGGATATTCTATCTTCTGACTTCGGTTCTGAGCCTGCTCATCTTGAATAAGCCGGCGGCTGTTCTGGCGGCGCCGTTAGCGGTCATCCTGGCTTTGCAGTTGGGGGTTTCTCCCCGACCCTTCATTATGGCGGTGGCCTTTGCCACTTCCACGGCCATGGCAACGCCCATGGGATATCAAACCAACCTGCTCGTGTATGCGCCGGGAGGGTATAGCTTCAAGGACTTCGTCAAGTTCGGCTTGCCTTTGAACATCCTTATTGGGGTTCTAGTTTGTCTGCTCATTCCCGTGGTCTGGCCATTCCGCATATAGCACTGCTTTCTTGGACAGAGGGCGCGCTTACGCCATGCGGCCAGACCGAAAAGAGGAAAAAAACTCGATGCCGCTCATATTTAGTAGTTGACCTTTGCGCGATGATCATTAGTGGACATATATTCACTATTAAATAAGGAGGTAAAATTGAGCGTTACGCATATGACCGGAAATCTGACAGCCGAGGTGGAGACGCGAAAAATCGGTGAACAAACCCTGTCGAAACTCACTGTAGCCTGCAACCAAGGAGACCAGACGCTCTTTCTCCCCGTGGAGGTGTGGAATCAAGGACACATTGGCGACTACCTGGAAAAGGGCTCACGGGTGCTGGTAAGCGGCGCGCTCAAGCAGGAATCCTGGAAGAATTCTGCCGGGGATCGTCGAAGCCGTATCGTGCTCGTGGGATCGTCCGTGGAGTTTCTCGACGCAAGGCCGAAGGGAAGCAAGGCGAAGCAGGCGACCCCGGTTCATTGAACTTGATCATTCCCTGTAGCTTGCTGCGGGGAGTAGGCTTTTTAAGGGTGTCGTTCAATGCGCCGGGGGAGTCGGCCGCCATCCTGTTTCGATCCGTTGAAATGTGGGCCGGCGGCCGGGAACTGTGGCTGGCAATGACCCCGAGTTCGTCGCGGGCCTGCCCTTGAACAGGCTTGGCGACAGGCAAGGATGCCTATTTCACCTGGGACGTTTGTTCGCAGCGGAATCAACAGGTAGGGCGAGGCGTCCCCGCTGAGCCGTGGGCCGCGGCATTCGGCTCATCCCGAGGAGGTCCACGGCAAGCCGGGACTATATCGGCATTGGCCCTACCCGAGGTGTCCGATCACGACAAGCAGTTTTATAATGAGGTCCTGCATCGAAGCCTGCGGCTGTCAACTATGGTTGGGACATGAACGTTCCGACTGTGCAAGCTGGAGGGCCGAGGGCCCCGAGGCCGAGATTAAGATTACGATTAGGAGCTGAAACTCGGGTCAGCTTCATGAGGAAACAGAGGGGCGAGTAAATCAGCACGCTACCCGTCGTTCGGGTCCTCGGCAGGCGGCCGCAGTCGCGCCGATCGCTCAAGCAACTCCTCTGTCCAGAACTCGCAGATTCTCGCTCGATCGGCATAGTTCTCGGTACTCGTCCGCAAGTAATCGACATTAGAAGAACTGTCAGGTGAGTAACTCATGGGTACTCCGCTGGCCAGGGCGCCGGCGGTGATGGCGATACTCAAGAGCGTCTTACGGAAGTTCTCTGTCCGGGCAACCTTGATCAACCGTGCGAAGGATTCGGACCAAAGACGATATTCAATTCCGGCAAACTCGAATTGCTCGGCCGCAACGCCGAAATGCGCCGCGGCAATTTCGTCATTTTCGAGAGACTCCTCGAATATACCGGCCAGCGTGTAGACTTTTGCATTGATCTCGTATTGGTGGCGGATATCGAATTCTCCCCAGGGACCCTCAATCTTCTCCGAAAAGTCATCGTTCAGGTGGATTTCTGCTCCGGCCTGAAGTAGGTGGCCGGCAATGGCGGCATGGTGATACCGCGCTGCCACGTGCAGCGGCGAGTAGCCATGCAAGGAGCGCGCGTTGATATCGGCCGCGTGGTCAAGAAGTTCGTCGACAACGATCGTCGGGTGCCCGTACTTGCTGACATAATGGAGCGCGGTAAGCCCATCTTCATCGGCGTGATTGGGGTCCGTGCCGGCCTCCAGAAAGGCTGATACGATACCCAGAAACTGTGCTTCGCTGACCAATGCGGAATCCCGTGTGCAAAGCACCATCAACGGTGTCTGTCCCTCTGGATTTTCCGAATTGGGCGCGGCGCCACGTGTCAGCAGAAGCTGCAGAATCTCTTTCCGTGGACGATGGGCTTTGGCCAGGATATGCAACGCAGAATCCCCTTTGTAGGTCTTTTCATTGACCGAAAGGCCGGCTTCGAGAAGAGCCCGAGCGATATCGACATCACCCGATTCAACAGCAACGTGAAGCGGGTTATAACCCCTTCCATCCCGGTTCTCGATTCCCCGTTCCTCGCTGATGAGTGCGAGAGCGCGATCATGATTGCCATGCTGAATCTCGTAATGGAGTCCGGTCGTTGCGCATCCGGAGATGAGCAGGGCAACTCCCAGCCAGAAAAGGACCTTTGAACGCGAGCCCTTGGCTCGCAAATCTGAGGTGTGGGCAGTCACGGAGAAAAGGGGTATCAGCCCATAATTAATTGCTGGAATACCTTGGTAGTCAAGGCGGATACGGAAAAAGAAGGAAGCGTCGAAGTTCGCGTCAGAACTGCTCCTATCGCGTACGTCCGAGTTTTCCAGCGCCTTGTCAAAAGGGACAATCCGCGGCATCCGTTCGAAGCTTCGGCTCGATTGGACGGTCAGGACTCATCATCGAGGTAGCAGCAGGCTGGGCGCATGTCTTTCCTCGCCTGCTGCTGCTGATCCCGTTCCTCCTGGTCGCATGAGGATCAATTCGAATCGGCTGCTACCGACGAAAACTCAGGTAAAGCATCGCCGGCTTGATCGTTCTCAATACCATGAGGGGATCGGTTTATGAGAGAAAGGACGAGATCTATATATACAACTCGGTCGGAATTGCGTCTCGCTGTATCTTTTTCATGTTTTTTTCCGAAGCTTTGGTCTATGTTGTGATTGGAAGTGTCTTGGGCAATATCCTTAGCCAAGGTATGGGTCGCGTCCTTACCGAATTGAGGTGGAATGGGGGACTCAACATGACGTTCACATCCCTGACTACGGTCTACGCTTCGCTGGCTCTGGCGGCGGTAACGTTTGCCTCCACCTATTTCCCGGCCAGGACTGCGATGAAGTTGGCGGCACCTGCTGAAGACTCGGGCTGGGCGCTACCCGAGCCCAATGATGATCGATTGACATGGATCTACCGTTCACAAGCAGAATGAAGATTCTCCTACTGCGCCAAGGACCTGAGTAATCCACCCACGTTTCGAGATGCCGAAGATTCCAGGAAACCGAGTAGCCTATCTCTGTCTAACCCTGCTTTGGCTGTCATTTTCGATGTACTGTCCGGCTCAGGAGGAGGACGAATTCGGGCTTTTGCCATTCCCCGGGAACCTCGCCCACAAATATGGCGTAATCGGAATTCGGGTGAGTTCATCGAAAGATCGCAATTTGCGGGTTCGAGCCGTCTTCCCACAGGGTCCGGGAGAGCTGTCTGGAGTGCAGGTTGGCGATGAGGTGCTTGGCGTCCGTCCCTATCGCGCGCGTACCGGGGAACAGTTCAGCCGTTGTGTTAAAAGTCATGCACCGGGCGATTCGGTCACTCTCCTGATACGTCGGGACAAAAAGATCTTCGATATCGTATGCACCGTTGGTGACCGCTTCGAGCTCTATTTTCTTATGAGCGAGGAGTTTGGAGCAAGGCAACCCGATCTCCCTTCGCGCCTGACTCGCATGCTCGATTTGGAGGAAGGCACGGGGCAGTTCCGTCAACTCATGGAAGCGCTGGTTGCCCGGCAAGGTGTCCAAGAGGACTGGAGGAGTTTAGTCGATGCCTTTGTCCGCGAAACCAATCGCTATGGGGCGGATCGCCGCTTGGCTGATGTACAGTTTGCGCTTCACCATCCGCTATCGGTGCGCGATCAGGTTGCAGCTTTGGGTGCCGAGATCGAGTCGGCGGAAGATTTCCGCGATTTTCTAATCATTTCCGCGCAACGGTTAGGTATTGAGTGGGACTCTAGCGCTGAAGAAGAGTTCGCTCGCGACCCGCTCCCTACTCCAACCTTCGAGGATATTCTGGTGAAGCGCCTGTTCGATGCCGCCAAAGAGGCGGTTAAGGCTTTCGAGGTGTTGAGTGATGACGAACGGGATCATGTGTTCAAGCATGTTCCGGTTCTTCTTCGGCATATAATGGAGGACAATGATTTAGGGGAACAGGAAGAGCTGACCGACCACATCGAAGCGCTGAGGTTGGCCAAGCGGGTAAAGCTGAAACATTTCTGGAAAAGTGCGGCCATTCTCGCTCCATTGACTACCGAAGAAGGATTACAGACCGTTAAAGAGGCGGCGGCCAATCCCTGGTCGAACGCCCCGCTCGATCCCTTGCCCTCAGGATTCCGAGGAGACTTCCGCTATGCCCGCAAGACAGACCTCGGCTGGATACTGGTGGGAGATCGCGGCCCGAATTTCTATGGGGAAGATGCGGCAGCGATTGTCGATCTCGGAGGTGATGACATTTACTTTAATAATACCGGCTCTGCTTTGATGGGGGCACAATCGTCCAATTCGGCAAAGCGCGGGCAGAAGGCATCGCCCGTGGGCATAATTATCGATTTTGAGGGTAGCGACCGCTATCTCGGAAATGGATTCGGCGAACTCGCATCCGCTTTTGGAGGAGTTTCGTTACTGATTGATATCGAAGGTGATGATACCTATCAGGGAGATCGGCTCACGCAGGGGTCGGTTTTTTGCGGGATTGCCATGCTCTGGGACATGGCCGGTAATGATACCTACCTTGCCCAGGCGTTGGCTCAAGCGAGTGCCTATTTTGGATTCGGACTTCTTCATGATATGAGCGGAAACGATCTGTTCGTATCGCCCCATTTCGGCCAGGGGTTTGGCGGCCCCCATGGAATTGGCCTGCTGGTCGATCGAAAAGGTAATGACCGATATCTAGCGGATCGAAAGATACCGTCGGGCTACGGAACTTCAGGGGTCTATGACGGTTGGTCGCAGGGCGTCGGTCGTGGTATTCGAGGTTACCTTTCCGGTGGGCTGGGCGTGCTATTTGACGCCGCCGGTGAGGATGAATACCAGGCTGGCAACTTTTCCCAGGGAGCCGGCTATTTTTTCGCCTTGGGTGCGCTGATCGAAAAGGCCGGCAATGACATTTATCGGGGTAGCCGCTATTCGCAGGGAGCCAGTGCCCATCAGGCGGCAGGCGTTCTACTCGAAAGCTCGGGAAATGATCGCTATTCGGGTAGAGTGGCGGCAAATCAGGCCGGCGCGTGGGATATCGGCATTGCCATACTCGAAGACCTGGAAGGGAATGATCGCTACTCCGCCGGGGGATTCGCTCAGGCGGCCGCCGCCATGAACAGCTTTGCCCTACTCTACGATGCCCACGGGCAGGATCGTTTCGAAGCGGGTAAGCGAGGACAGGGCGTGGGAGGAAGTACGGCCTATTGGGGCGGACGCGGGGCGCTCAATCTCGCCATCTTTCTGGATACCGGTGGGAGTATGGATGACTACAGCCGGGAAGACAGAGAAAATGCCTCCGAAGCCCGTGATTCCAACATCGCGGTGTTTATCGATCACTGACAATCTGTCGGGCTTAGATTCTGAGCTTTTGGATGGAATTGCGTGAAAGCAAGGAAATCGGGGTTGGGACGATCAGGCGAGTGACAGATTGCTAAACTCGCTAATCCCCGGGGTCGTAATGAGAGAGAGATGCTTGTTTCACCTTTGCTGATGAGTCGGGCAAACAGTCGTGTGTGCTTGCTTTTCTCACTTCATCACGTTAGCTTTCAGAAAGCATGAGCAAGCTGGGATTCTTAATAGTTGCCTTGATCATGGCGCTGGCCATGCCCTTGAACTCACTTTACGGGGCGGGACATTTGAGCAGCTACAAGCGACAGATTCTCGCCTCGGTGCTGATCAACGAGGGAGCTTCGGAAGGTGTGCGGGGCATGCAGGCTATTCTCAACGTCATCTACAATCGCGCCGACCAACGGGTTGACCGGGTCATTCGAGTGACGGTCAAGCGGGGACAATTCAGCAGCCTCAACAGCGTCACGCGTCAGCGCCATCCAAACTACAGTCCCTACCTTCGCCGTGCCCAGCGGGACCGGCTTTACCAGCAGGCTTATCGACTGGTAAATTGGATGGAACGTGGCCTCTTATCCGACATAACCGGTGGCGCCATTTACTTCCACACGGTCGATATTAATCCCTATTGGGCGAGTTCGATGACGCGCTCAACTACCATTGGGCGACATATCTTCTACGTTTGCTAGCAATCTGTCGGGCTTAGATTCCGGATATTTGGAAAAGCTGGCCGAGAGAGAGCGCAGAGAAGGAGAAGGGGTTTATTTTCGCAAGGTTAGTGTGCTCTATTTGTCTGCCTTGTCGCTGCTATCGGATTCGCTACTGCCACCTTCCCGGAACTTACTGAGCCAGTGTTCCATTTGCTTGCCGGCAGCTTCACGCCCGCCCAAGCCGAATGAAAGCGCCAGGGCCACAGCCACGGCGCCCACCGATAGGCCAAATGCGAGTTTCACAATGTCGTCGGCGATTCCCATGGCCTGCAGACCCATTGCCAGAACGAGGGCAATAATCGCGTAACGGGCGAGCGCCGCCAGGTGGCTTGTATTCTCGCTCAGCTTCATCACCGTATAGGCCAGATTAGCCAGGATATTACCCACCGCCAGAATGATAAGTCCCATGATGACCCGTCCGGCGAAGGTGAGGAGGTTGCTGAAAATGAACGCAACCTCAGTCATTTCCAGCTTCTGTGCGGCCGAAATTGCTGCAGTAAGCATAACAAAAAACAGGACCAGTCCGCCGCAGAACTTCGAGAATTGTATCCGCTCGCCCAACTGATCGGAGAGGCCAAACCGCTTGGGAAATTCGTCGGCTCCCATATTAGCCAGGAGGTCGGTGGTTATGACCGCTACGAAGCGGCCAAGGAAGAAAGCGATGGCCAGAATGAGCAAGGCGCCCAAGATCTTGGGTATGGCCGAGATCAGGGCCTGCAACATGTCCGTTGCGGGCACGGAAATCGCCGCAATCTCCAAGGCGTCAAGTCCCGCCATTAAGACCGGTATGAAAATGAATAGAAATGCCAGCTGCCCCAGAATGCGTGAGAAACTGAAGCTGTCACTGAGGCCGATCTTGCCCGCAAACCCGTCCAGTCCTTTGGAGAGGGCGGTCGTTGCCGCCGACACCATCTTGGCGAGAATATAGCCCGCGATGCCAATCAGAACCGCGGCTACGATATTGGGCAGGACCGACAGGAATTCATCCAGCATGGCCTTGGCCGGATCCAGCACACCTTCGACTCCCAATATGTCCAGTACCAGCAGTAGAACGCATAAGAGGAAGAGATAGTAGACGACGTTGGCCGTAATGCGAGAGACGCTGAGCCGCCCCTCCTTCGCGTCCCGCTGCAGGCGTTCGTCGAGCTTAACGGTGGTCAATAGCTTGAGCGTCAGCTTCTTCAGAAGCGCGGCCAGCAACCAACCCAGGATGAGGATGAGGATGAGTAGGGCACCGACCACGTTTGGCAGGAATTCGCCAAGTGTATTGAGAAAGGGTTCTAGTAGGCTTTTTATGGCGTCCATAATGTCAGAGGTGTTCGTGAAAGGTTTGTGAGAAATGCGAGTTAGATGCGGCCTTGATGCACCCGGTTCTTTGCCGTGCAGCGGTTGAGCGCAAGAATCCCCTCAAGGAAAGCCTAAGATATAGTTGGGTCGGCGCAAGCACGCTCTAGTTACATTCGGATGCGGATTCCGGTCTCCAATTTCCAGGAATTGTATTCGTTCTGGGTGAAACGTGAGGAGTCGCCTTCAAAGCTCCTTTCGGGCCGGTCGGTGATGTTTGTGAATCGGACGAAGGGGCGCACCCCCTTGGCAATCCTCAGGTTGAAGGCCAGCTTCAACCTGACGGAATCATCGATAAACTGGTCAACCTGAGCGGTGTCGCCAATTTCTTCGAGGAATCGGCTCTGGTAACTGAGCGAGAATACCGTTTCCAGAGGTCCTAAGCTATGTTTGGCGGTGAGTGCCGCAAAGTGCCGGGAACGTTCGGGCCCCTCGAATGGATTATCAATGCTGAACCTGGCGCGATTGTTTACTCCTTCGGAATCCACATCTGGGAGCACAAAGCTTCCGATATCTCCTATCGAATGGTACTCCGTAGCCAGGGGATTTCGCTTGTCGAGGACTCGGCGTCGTTGCCGGGGATTCTCATCAACGGCGCCCTCGGTGTTGTCAACCGTGCGAGGGGCTCTCCCGTATTCGGTCTCCGAGGCCAGGGAGGCGACGTCAGCCGTAAGCGCTGCCTGGCCCGACCCTGACCTGATTCCTATGAACGTGAGAGGAACCCACCGATCGAGGGAGTCCGCAAGGCGCGGTCATCATTCCGCTTTCGCGTTCAGACGAGGAGTTTGATTACGATTCAGGTTACGGTCAGGAAGCGAAACTCTGGTCAGGTTCATTATACAGGAGGAGGAGCCACGACGAAGCAATCCACCCGCGGGGAAGGGCCTGATCGTGGAATTTCTGATGGAATCATCTCGAAATAAGCATAGTCCCGATTTTCGTCGCGGAAGCGGCATAAGCATTTACTGAAACCGTTGGAGAGCGCGAGTTTCTCCCCACGAGGCTTGGCGGAAGTGTTGCGAACCGATGACAACCAACAACCAAAAAATAAGAGCGCGGGATCCCAAACCCGCGCTCTTAAAATCAGGAGCAGCTAAACTTTTTCACAGCCATCCCACAGGATGTGGTGAGACTCCCTTTCGGGCAGGGTTAAAAAAAGGTGGTCGGCGGCGGATTCCGACCAAAGAATCCGCAGTATGAAAAACATAACGCCGACGAAACACTACAGCAGCACCTTGCATCAGCTTTGTAAACTCATCCCGTCGCATTTGACGGAAAAACTCGCCCGGGAGTACGGGGTCGATAAAAAGGCGCGCACCTTCACGCCATGGAGTCATGTGGTCAGTCTGCTCTTTGCGCAACTGACCCATGCCATCGGCCTTAACGACGTCTGCGACACCCTGCGGCATCATGCGGCCAAGCTCAGGGCGATCAGGGGAGCGGTTGCACCGAGCCGAAACACTCTTTCGCATGCCAATAGGGAGCGCGACAGCGACATGATGGAGGCGTTGTTCTGGAAGGTGCTGGGGCATCTGCAAGAGCTTTCGCCGGGCTTTGGACCGGCCGGGCGCTACCGAGGCCTGCCCCGTCGCTTCAAACGGGCGATCCATGCGATCGATTCCACCACCATTGCCCTGGTGGCCAACTGCATGGACTGGGCCAAGCACCGTCGGCGCAAGGCCGCGGCGAAGATGCACCTGCGGCTCAACCTGCAAAGTTTTCTTCCCGGCTTTGCCGTCATTGAAGAAGCTTCCCATCACGACGACACGCGGACTCTGGCCCTGTGCGCGGGGCTGCAGGCCGGAGAGATCGCGGTTTTTGACAAGGCTTACGTGCATTTTGCCAATCTTTTCCATTTGAGCGAACGCGGCATATTCTGGGTCACGCGCGCCAAAGACAACCTGCGCTGCCATGTTTGCCGCAAGCGCCTGCGCAAGCCTCAAGGACCTATCCTGCGGGATGACGAGGTCACCCTGAAGGTTCCCGCCTCCCGCCGGCAGTATCCCGGCAGGTTGCGCCGGATCGAAGCCGAAGTGGAAGTCAACGGCGAGTGGGTCGTCATGGTTTTCCTCACCAACAACATGGACTGGGCCCCTTCCAGTGTCTGCGCCCTCTACCGCTGCCGCTGGGGCATCGAGGTGTTTTTCAAGCAGATCAAGCAAACCTTCAAGGTCTGCGATTTTCTCGGGCATTCCAAGCAGGCCATCCGTTGGCAGCTGTGGGCCGCCCTGCTGCTGCTCGTTCTGCTCCGATACATTGCCTTTATCAGCCAGTGGCCGCACAGCTTCACCCGGTTGTTTACGCTCGTGCGCGGCGTGCTCTGGGACCGTTTCGGGCTTTTCGATCTGGCGGACTTCTATGGGACAGCACGAACCCGATATCGAATGTGTTCCCAGCCTCAACAGGCTTACCTGCCCGGTTTCTCCCCTTAGCTCTGTGGGACAGCATCCGTCCATATCAACCATTTCCCCCCTGTTTTACATTTTGACTTTTTCCCAATATCAACCGCTATCCCGCTCCATCCCTCAGGCTTGCCTTCAGGGTTTAGGCCTTATGGGATGGCTGTGAAACTTTTTAGAAAATGTTCTGCATTAGTGTCTATGCGATTGTGTTTGAGGCCGTCAAACCATTTGCCGCGAATTCCGAATTTTCTGGTGATTTCGAGCCATTTCATGTGGTTTCGGAAGAATTGAACGACGCCGACCCGTTGGGTGAAGCGGCCCGGCGGGGAGCGCAACTGATCCGGACAGCACCCGGGAAGATCCGGATCTCGCGCGCCTGGCGCCCCCTCAGAGAAAATACGAAGGGCCCCAGATCAACTTCAGGTGTTACGTCCAGCTCGCCTGTGTGCTCCTGAAGCGGCTTTCCAGAGGACTCGTTTCGCGCGTACAGGTAGTTGAGCCCCAAAGTCAGGTTCTTGGATTGACGCCAGCACACCCCCTGCCTGAACTCGTGGTAGAAAAGTTCGCTTGCGTTTTCCCGCATCCGTACTTCCGGCAGGAAGAAGATTTCCCATTCTGGTCCGAGCCGTTTGGTGATTTGAAGCGTGCTCCAAGCCTGGAAGTCATGGGCATAGGCCTGCGTTGGGCCGATCCCACCTGCCACTAGCCCTCCCCACAGAATACGTTGGAGGATACCCAACGCTCTTCTCTTTCCTCCCATCCCGTAGAATGAAAGTTGAAACGTCATTTCCTCTCGCTTCTACTTTGAAAGCGGGCGATGGAATGGCGTATGATGCGTTCAAGATTCTCGGCATTGAGTTGGGACTTGGGCAGGTAATCCTCCGCCCCGAGCTGGATCGCCAATAGGCCGAGCTCCATATCATCGAAACCCGTCAGGATGACAATGGGGGCATCCGGACAGATTTTAAGGAGTCCCTTCAAGGCTTGCATGCCGGACGCGTCGGGCAGCCCGAGATCCAGCAGCACCAAATCAGCTCGGGTGCCCCGCAGCCATTCCTTAGCGCCTAGGAAGTCCTGCTCCACGTGAAAATCCACGTCAAAATTGTCGCAATAATTGATGGCGTGTTGAACTATCCGGGCATCCGTGTCGGAATCCTCGACGAGCAGAACTGAGGGAACCGAGGCCATGACGGGTGTTGGATGGATGTGGGATGCGGGGAGCGAGATACGAACAATACGGTGGCGTGGTAGGAGAGTAAGGTGTTACTACATGATGGCAATTTCAATCTCGAAGGCGCGCCGGTTCACCATCACTTCCGCTCGAAGGGCACCCGACTGGCCATGACCATGCGTTTCTTCTTTCGGTCGATGCCCCACAGCAGAGGTTCCCCGAAGCGATCCCAGACGATGCCCTGGCCGAAACTCGCCACAGCTACGGTGCGGACGTACTCGACGGTGGATCCCGAATTCGGTGTTTTGACTACGTAGACCTCGAAATAGTCGTGACCCCAGCAGCCTCCCGAGTTGGTGGAAGGAGCAAATTCTTCGACAAGGTCAGGGGGAAACACCCAGCCCTGCAAACGCCGCCATTTCTGGTCGAACTGAATAATCGTGGTCCACGAGGGGTCCTTTCCGGGTTCAGCTTTCTTTCCGGAGTACATCCCGAAGGCGGCCCACCAAGTCCCCTCGTGCCAATCTATCCAGGTCAGCGAACCGCCCATCATTCCGAAACTGTGTGTGCCGTTGTGCTCGAGCGTCGCGGTGTCTCGGATTTCGACTGAACTGCGGCAAGGAGGCAGACGAAAGTTGCGTAGCGCGGGTGCATGGATTCTGGAAAATTCGAGAAAATCGTTCGTTGAGCAAGGCCTAGCCACAGCGATAGCATTCCTGACATCTTCTTAGATGGAAGCCGCCGAAAATCAGGAGGGCGATAAAGGAAGCGAGAAAATACCATGGAAACCAGGCCAGGGCGTCGACAAAGACTTCCTGGTGGTGATTTCCCCCCACAGTCGAAGTGAACTCGCGCTCTCTCCTGAGCACGGCCACCAACAACGAGTAGAACAAGCCGAGGCCGCCATAGGCGAGGTTTAGAGCCAAGCCGCGAAAGCTCAGCACGGTTGCGCGTTGGCCAGAATCGACGATTCGATTCAGGTAGTGGCTGAGAAAAAACTGAACGAACGACATCGAGGCGAAGATCAGAATGACGAAAACCAGACCGGTGATTGGGACAACCCATGAAACCCCCACAAGGGAGAGCCAGGTTACAGCGCCCAGAAGCATCAAGTTAAAAACCGGGGTCCGCTTCTCGACTAGAAATCGTGCCAGCTTGGGCACCATAATTCCCATCGTAGCGAGGCCGGCGCCGATCAGTCCGAAAGATGCTTCGGGGTATCCGATTACACGAAAGTACTCGCTACTCAGAGTGACGACCAATCTCACTATGCCGTCGATTGCAAATCCGGCCGCAATTACGATCAGGGCAAACGGGGTATGGAGGATCCAGGAGCCGGCCCGCAGGGTCTGCGAAAAGGCAAGCGATATGCGGCCGGGTGCCGGCTCCTGTTCGAGCGAATCTATTGGGGGTTCGGTCAGGCGAAATGCGACCGCGAATGCCAAGAGAGCCGTGACCAGATTCAGAAACAAAGGCCAGCGCATGGTGGTTTCTTGTTCCCAGTTGAGGGCGATGCCCACCGTTTGGAAGAGGTTAGACATGAGGTCTGGATCGTAAACCGCTGCCCCCACGCCCATGGCGATGACCAATCCTATGGCCTGTGTGCGATGTACGACTTCAAGAACCTGTGGCCAGGCGTCGTGGACCCCGGCCTGCTTTACCGAGTCAAAGGCAAGTGCTTCATCGGCCCCGCTGGCCGCGGCTTCGGCGGCCCCGCTCAAGATCCGATTGAGTAGGAAGGCGATGAAAACGACGCTGCTGCGGCCAAGCGGAACGGTACAGAGTAGAGCCATCTCGAGCACCATCAGGGAGGATGCCAGGAGCAAAAGGATCCTGCGGCCGAACAGATCCGCGAGCGCTCCGGACGGCACTTCCAGCCCCACTATGGTGAATGCCCATACCGTGTTGAGGATAGCAAACTGCTCCAGCGACAGTCCGTAATCGAGGAACATGATGGTGAAAACTGGGTAGTAGAACCGGGCTCCAAAGAGCACTCTAAAGGCCACGAAACCGCGCACGTTGGGGACGGCGAACGGTGAGGCGGAATAACTGGGTGCTGACTCGATATCCGACATATTGGGTTGGTTGTCGGGGAGACGACAGGAAACCGCTAACCTGCTTTCGCGATCGATTCCGGACCCGATGTCGGGATTATTCCTGCTACTTCGCCCTCCGCATTTGCGTTGCGCTCGAGCGTCCGGCTGTCGAGAGCGAACGGGCGCACCGCCTGCATGAGGCGAGGCGGGACGTTGGCGGCCAGCATGACACCTTCCTCCCGTGCCGATTCACGTTCAATTGAGCCTGACCTGTAAAGTCGGTTAATGAGGTCGTAGCGATTGTGTGGAATCAAAAGACTCATGGGGGTCACGTTTCGACCGACAAACTCGTCGATGAGCAGACGAAGCCGGTCCAGGCCGTAATCGCTGACAAGACTTACGCAGATTTCATTGTCGAAGGTGTGGGCCTCGATCTGTTTGAGTCGAGCTGGCGATATGAGGTCTGCTTTGTTCAATACGGTGAGCACATTCTTGGTATCCGCGCCGAGGTC
Organism: Opitutales bacterium; assembly: GCA_963665345.2. Taxonomy (GTDB): domain Bacteria; phylum Verrucomicrobiota; class Verrucomicrobiia; order Opitutales; family CAXXNP01. The sequence goes on along the minus strand of OY762281.2, from coordinate 350,041 downwards.
CCGCAGCACTTGCAAGGTTGTTTCGCGAAAGACATCGGCTTGCGGGTTGGAAATATCGACAACGTGGATCAAAAAGTCAGCCAGGACGGCTTCTTCCAGAGTCGACTTGAAAGCTTCGACCAGACCGTGAGGCAGTCTGCGCACGAATCCCACCGTGTCGGAAAGAACCAAATGTTGTCCGGAAGGCAGGGAGAGCCGGCGCGTGGTAGGGTCGAGGGTGGCGAATAGTTTGTCCTCGACCAGGACCTCGGCCCGGGTGAGCGTATTCAGCAGCAATGATTTGCCTACATTTGTGTAACCTACGATGGCCGCGTTGGGAACAGGGACCCGCATACGCCTGGCTCGTTGAATATTCCGTTTCTGTACGACCTTGTCCAAGTTCCTCTTGAGCCGGGCAATGCGGGTCCGGAGCATGCGCTGGTCGAGTTCGATTTGGGCCTCCCCTTCGCCGCGCTGAGTAACCCCTCCGCCGCGCTGCCTGCTCAGGTGGGTCCATGCCCGGGTCAGGCGCGGGAGCAAGTATTCGTTGCGCGCCAATTCGATCTGAATTTCTGCTTCCCGTGTCTTTGCACGCTCAGCGAAAATGTCGAGAATCACCTCCTGCCGGTCGATAACCCGCAAGTTGCTTTCTCTTTCCCAGTTACGCTGTTGGCCGGGTGACAGTTCCTCGTCGAAGACGATCGTGGTGCAGTTGAGCGTGTGTGCTTTGTCGATCAAGTAGGCGACCTTTCCCGGACCAAGGAGGAATCTTGCCCGACGTTTTCTCAGTCGAACCCACTCCCTGGCAGCGACCTCGATTTCCAGATTCTCACACAGTTCCTGCAATTCCAACAGGATCGGTTGCAGGTCCCTTCTGGGAGCATCAGGTAGTTGCACCCCTACCAGCAGAGCGCGCTCCCGACCTGATTCCTGAACTGTTAATTCCGACATAGCGAGGCCGGCCAAATTCCACTCATAGGTCGACTTCGAGAGTTCGCCTGAAAGTGCGCAAATTCGATCCTGTTCATTGCTAAGCGTTCTGTTCTGCAAACAAGCTAATTTACAAGAGAGAACAGCACCTACTCTATGCGCCTGCCACCGTGCTGTCAAATTCACCAGGGCACGGTAGGGGTAGGTGCTGTTATTCGTATTTCCGAAAAGCAGCAATGAGGTGGTCTTTTGGGGAAAAAGAAAGGCCTCCATCTCTCGTGATGAAGGCCTTTCAGGGGGGGATGTGTATCGGTCGTTCTCTTAACCTAGCGTGTTCCTGAGGGCTTTCGCCATCTCTTCGAGGGAATTCTTACGCGTAAAGGTTTGGACAAGACTTCGGGCGGTGATGTTCCACAACAACAACGTGCCTGACTTGCGGACTCCGGGGCCCTCAGCCTGCCTCGGCGAAGCCATGTATCCAGCCGCTGCTGGTCTTGGCGGGATGAAACTGCAAAGTGCGGAGTCTCCCCCGGGCGTATCGGACCCACCTCGCCCTTCGGTCCTCGCACGTCGTGCTGCGCCGAAACGTGCCGGGCACCCCTCCGTGGAGGCTGTACCCACCCCGGCCTCCGGCCACCCCTCCAAGGAGGGGACTGTTATAGCTGCCTACCGTTAGGCGAAGTTCCCCTCTCGGGAGGGGTGGCCGAAGGCCGGGGTGGGTTATGCTCAGTCTGAGACGAGTTTCAGAGGAGGAGCCAAAGGCGGAGATGGGTCCCTCCAGGGGTGTTCAATCGTGGCAGCGACTGGAGAGAAAGACGCCGGGCGGAGGGCCGCGTGGATCGGTTATTCAGCAAGGGCTGCCTGGGCAGCAGAGAGGCGAGCCACCGGAACTCGAGGCGGGGAGCAGCTCACATAATGCAATCCGACTTTGTGGAAGAACTGAATAGAATCGGGATCACCTCCGTGTTCACCGCATATGCCGAGCTTCATGTCGCTGCGGGCCTCGCGTCCACGCTCAGCCGCGATTTCCACGAGCTGGCCGACACCCGCCCGGTCGATGGTGGCAAACGGATTCTGAGGAAGGATATCCAAGTCTTTGTAAAGCGGCAGAAAGCTTCCAGAATCGTCGCGGCTCATTCCCAGCGTGGTTTGAGTAAGGTCGTTGGTGCCGAAACTGAAGAATTGCGCCGTTCTGGCGATCTCTGCCGCGCATAGAGCAGCTCGCGGAATCTCAATCATAGTACCCACGAGGTATTCGAATGTTGCGCCCGTTTCCTTCATCACCTCGGAGGCAACACTGTGGATGAGGTCCACCTGATTCTTGAGTTCATCAGCGAACCCGACCAACGGTACCATGACTTCGGGACATACCGGGATGGATTTGTCGCCCGAGGCAACTTCGACCGCCGCCTCGAAGATCGCGCGCGCCTGCATTTCGGTGATTTCAGGGTAGCTGATTCCCAGTCGGCAGCCCCGATGCCCGAGCATCGGGTTCTGTTCGTGAAGGGCCGTAACCCGATCCGCAATAACATCCGCGGAGATCCCCATCGATTCTGCCAGGGCATTTCGTAGCGACGGGTCATGGGGCAGAAATTCGTGCAGCGGGGGATCGAGCAGACGGATCGTGACCGGTCGCCCGTTCATGGCTCGGAAAATACCCGAGAAGTCCCCTCGCTGAAGTGGGAGAAGCTTGGCCAGAGCCGCTTTCCTCTCCTTTTCGTCGCCGGCCAGGATCATCTGGCGCATTAAATTGATGCGACCTCCCTCGAAGAACATGTGCTCCGTCCGGCATAGGCCGATGCCTTCAGCCCCCAGCGAAACTGCCATCGCGGCCTGTTCCGGGGTGTCGGCGTTGGTGCGCACGCGCATTGTCCGGTACTTGTCCGCCCACTTCATTACTTCGGCGAACTGTTGATAGGTATAGCTCTGGTCCGCCTTGAGCTGCCCGGCCAGCACCTGGCTTACTTCGGAGGGAGCGGTATCGACCTGACCCGCGAAGACCTCGCCGGTGGTGCCGTCGATGGAGATATAATCACCTTCATGGAGGACGACTGATCCCGCCGAGAGCGTTCCCTTTCCATAGTCGATAACCACATCGTGGGCGCCGCAGACACAGACTTTACCCATCTGGCGGGCGACCAATGCGGCGTGTGAGCTGACCCCGCCGCGAGAAGTGAGAATGCCTTCCGAAGCGATCATGCCGCGCAGATCATCGGGCGATGTTTCGAGGCGGCAAAGGACCACCTTGTTGCCTTCGTGTTGCAGGCGTTCGGCTCTGCGGGCGGTGAATGCGATCTGGCCCGTGGCGGCGCCGGGACCGGCCGGAAGACCCCGAGCCATGGTCTCTGCTGCCTCGCGGCTGGCCTGATCGAAAACCGGAACCAGGAGGCTGGAAATCGAATCGGCAGGAATGCGGTTAACGGCCGTCTTCTTGTCGATCAACCCTTCCTCGACCATTTCCACCGCGATCCGGACGGCGGCCAGACCGGTGCGTTTTCCGCTGCGTGTTTGCAGCATGAAGAGCTCATTTTCCTGTATGGTGAACTCAAAATCCTGTAAATCCGTAAAGTGCTCCTCCAGCGTGGTACGCACCTGCTCCAGTTCCGCATGCGATTGCGGCATCTCTTCGGCCAGTTCAGCAATCGGGTGGGGCGTGCGAATGCCCGCTACCACATCCTCTCCTTGAGCATTGATGAGGTATTCTCCGTAGAAGACTTTCTCGCCATTTGCAGGGTCCCTGGTGAAGGCTACTCCAGTGGCGCAATTCTCACCCAGGTTTCCGAATACCATGGTCTGCACATTGACTGCCGTACCCCATTCTCCCGGAATGTTATATTTCTGGCGGTAGAGGATAGCCCGTTCGTTGTACCAGGAGCCGAACACGGCGCCAATCGATCCCCAGAGTTGTGCGTACACTTCCTGAGGAAACGAGTTGCCGGTGCGTTCGCCAATCAGGCCTTTGAATCGCTCGATCACCACTTTCAGGTGTTCGGCCGACAATTCGTTATCGAACGCTACGCCGGCTTCTGCTTTGAGCTCGCCCATGATTGCATCAAAGGGTTCGTGCTCGTGTTCATCCCGCGGTTGTACGCCCATGACCACGTCGCCATACATCTGTATGAATCGACGATAGCAGTCGTAGGCAAAGCGCGCATTGCCCGTCTTGCGCACGACCCCTTCCGTGGTATCGTCGTTAAGTCCGAGATTGAGAATGGTATCCATCATCCCCGGCATCGAATCTCGCGCTCCTGAACGAACGGAAAACAGAAGCGGATTCTCTGGATCCCCGAATTTCTGCCCCATCTGTTCCTCTACTCGTGCCACTTCGGCTTGTACGTCTGATTCAAGGGAAAGGGGGTACTGGCGGTCGTTCTCGTAGAAGTAGGTGCAGACCCCCGTCGTGATAGTGAATCCCGGCGGAACCGGCAGGCCGATGCTGGCCATCTCGGCAAGGTTGGCGCCCTTTCCACCCAGCAGTGTTTTCATTCCGGCGTTTCCCTCTGTCAGTTGCCCGAATGCATAGGTGTACTTACCCGCGTTAACACTTGAATCGGTAGCCGCGTCTTGACTCATTGACATTGACTGAATTTCTCTCGCTTACTCTGGTTTGCTGCCTCAGTCCGAAGGAACGTAGCATCAAGGTTAAATTAACGATACCTGTCAATGGAATCAACGGACTCTCGGTAATCTCTCTTTGGGCCTTCCGGAGGACCGTTATTCGGTGCGAGTGTTGTGCCGGATGGACTTTGATAGCGGGTGTCGTGTCTGAGAAATAATCATGCCGATGGAAGAGTTTGATAGGGTATCGGGGAGTTCTGGGGAGGCCGAAACGGATGCGCGCCCGGGGGCCGCTAGCAGGGCCCCGCGAAGGGCCGGCGAGATGACCTTCTTCGAGCATCTGGAAGATCTGCGCAAGACGCTGCTCTATTGCTTGGCAGCCTTGGTTTCGGGTTGCCTGCTGGTGGCGAGTTTTCTGCCCTTTTTTTCCGATATCCTGAACTGGCCCTTGCGTTTCGCTATGGGCGGAAACTCAGATCTGCTTCACGGTCTGGTGACCACGAGTCCGATGGGGGTATTTTCGGTCGTGCTGCAAGTGTGTTTTCTGGGAGGCTTCGCTTTGGCCCTGCCCTTCATGCTTTATTTCATCGCCCGCTTTACGGCTCCTGGACTGAAGCCGGAAGAGGTGGCCATTCTGCGTCCGGGCTGCCTGGCGGCTTTGCTGTTCTTCTTTGTTGGTGTCGCATTTAGCTACGGTGTTTTGGTGCCGGTGGCGCTTCGAGCATCAATTTTTCTTAATCAGGTGCTGGGATTCGAGCTCATTTGGTCAGCCGACCGCTACTACGGCCTGCTGGTCTGGATGACTCTAGGGATCGGCCTCAGTTTTGAGTTTCCTCTGCTCATCGTGATTTTGGTTCACGTTAGAATTCTCGATGTTGCGCGTTTACGAACGTTCAGGCCGTATAGCATAATCGTTTTTCTGGCTGTTGCCGCAGTTATCACTCCTACCACCGATCCGATCACCTTTCTGGTTCTGGCCATACCGCTGTCACTGCTCTACGAGATGGCTGTTTACTTATCTGTCGGTGTGGAAAAGCGACGCGCCCGGCGAGAAGCGGAGGAGGAAGAATAGCAATCTGTCGTTTGCCTGATCGTCCAAACTCCAATCCCCTCACTTTCACCAACTCCCTTTCAAAAGTTGCGAATCTAAGCCCGACAGATTGCTACTCTTCCTGTTTACTCAACTGGTGGTCGACAAAGACAATGCGAAACATGCTCAGGGCGAGCCAGAACACGCCGGTCAGACAAACGGCCGTATAGATCGCGAAACCAGTGACAAACACCTCCGATTGGGCAGGCACATAGGGCCGCAAAATCCAGGAAAAGAATGTCAGCCATAGAGCGGTCAGCACAAGATCAACGACAATGCCCTTTCTTGAAATAAGTTCCTTTGTCCGATCACTCATATATCCACTTAATGAATAAATCGTGATGGGTTTGTCGACAACATTCCGATATCGGAAAAGTCAGGTTTCATGTGCACCGTAACGTGGTGGAAACGGTCGACGGAGTTTGATTTTTTCTTCAATCGCGACGAGTCACGTAGCCGTCTACGGGGTGTCGAACCAGTAGTGAGTCGTGTGCAGGGCGTGCGCCTGGTGGCCCCAAGAGACGGCGATGCCGGGGGTACTTGGATTTTCGGAAATGAGCATGGCCTGGTAGCGGGTATCTTGAATCGCTACGATGTCGATGATCTCGTTGCATTTCGAACCGGAACGAGGATTAGCCGGGGCTTGCTTCTGCTTTCTTTGGCTGCCAGTAAAAGCGTTGAAGCCCTGGACCAGCGTTTGCGTGGCATGGATCTTTCTCCCTACCGGCATTTCCTGATCGTGGGTCTGGATCTCCATGGTCCGGCCCGGCAGTGGAGTTGGAATGGCCGGTTTCTGGAGGTGACGGGCGATGTTGAAAAGCGGTTGCCGGTGACGACTTCGTCCCTTGACCCAGAGGAGGTGATGCGGACCAGAAAGGAGTTATTCGCGACGGTCATTGGCGCCGCCCAACGTCCTTCCGTCGATTTGTTCCGCCGGTTTCACGAGACCGAAATCGAGGGAAGGCCGGAGTACTCGGTCTGTATGGAACGTGAAGACGCCCGCACGGTGAGTTTCAGCCACCTCACCGTCACCCGGGACGATGTTCGATTTCGATATGCACCCAGAAGTGAGGGGTCGCAGCGATTTGCCCCAATCACCGAAGTCGTCCTCAGGCGATCTCGGGGCTAATCTGCTGGGTTTTCAAGCTGGGCGCTGACTTCGCCGAGAACTTTCCTGTTGGCCTCGACAAGCTCTTCCTTGAGGGCTCTGATCTCCCTCTCCAGCTCGTGAATAGGAATCCTCAGTTCGCGATCCTCCTTCGCCTGACTGCTTCGGCGGACAAGAAGCGCTTGTCCGCCAGAGTTCTCCATCGTATGTGTTTAAGGTCACGCTTACGGTTGCAGCCGCCGCACCCCGACGGGGTGCAGGCAGGTAGCCAGGGGTTCCGCTTTGCTCCACCCTTGGCTACCTGCCTCCGCCTCCCCGAGGCGTCGGCGATTTCAGTGCTCCCCGTCCCTGGACGTTTCGTCCTGCCGTATTCGTGGCTCAGAGCTTCCGAATCGACTCCGGAAACGGGATCCGATAGTGGCCTCGCTTCTGCTGCGGTATCAGATCGTCGGTGTTCAGGACATCCCCTCGCTCGAGTTCTTCCATTCGATCCCGGTCCGCTTTGGCCAGCCCTCTCGTCTGCAGATCGTAGGTGTTCTTTCTTCCATCCGCCGCGCACCCGGCCGCCAGGAAGCTCCCTTTGCGAGCGGCGAAAGGCGAAACGAGGCGGAAGTGGTTGGGTGTCTCCTGGCCCATGTTCGGCGGCTGGTTAGACAAAGCCAGAAAGCAGTATTTCAGCGTGTCGATGGCTCGGTATAAGCGTCGGTTGAGGAAAGCGAGGCTGGGAGGGGGCGACCATTTCCTGACTTCATGACACCAGAACTTGCCTTCAGCCAGGAGGGGACAGGATTTGTGGTGAAGGCAGGGCGCCCAGACGTGCAGGCGGCGGTCACCTGCCAGTAGATCTCGTAATCTCTCCAAGCGCTGGGCAGTCTCCTCAAATGCGGGTTCAATGATGAATACAATGCCGCCTTCGTTGAGTGACTGGCAGAGCTCCCACAGCCACCGCCGCAGTTCCCGGACAGAAGTCGATGGGAAAGCTTCGTTCCAGGCGAAGCTGATCACTACGAGATCGAAACCGGCTGCGTTTTTTGCTAGAAACCGCTGAACCGAACGGATATCCTTCCTGATCAGCGTAAGACTCACTTGTTCGAAGTGTTCGCTCAGGTCGTCGAAGAGGTTACCGGCGGTGGTGAGGGCGCGATTGGAGTAGTCGACCAAAGTGAGTTCGCATCGATCAATGCCCAGAAGTTCGCGCACCAACCAGGTCGCACTGAATCCGGCCGCCCCCAACCCGGCCCCCAAATCCAGGATTCTGTAGTTGGTTCCTCGATGCGCCGGCTGCCCTCGGTGTTTCATTACCTCCCGAATCGGGAATTGGACGCGCGCGAAGGTTTGCGGAAAAAAGAAAAGGCCGTAGGCGAGAAGGCTTTCGGTGTCGCGGGTGTAATCGAAATACCGTGTCGGTCGCTTCGTAGTGAAAAGATCGCTCAAGGCCTGAATGGGCGCTTCGAGTCGCCGCAGTGCTGCTCCGACATCTTCCGCATGGAGGTGCCCGCAGGCGCGAGCGACCCACCAGTCCTCGAGCCATACCGGATATTTCGGCATGGCCGGGCCCGTTCCCGGAAATTCTCTTCTCGGGTTAGCGTCCGGCCTTGCGTTCGACCTCATGGCACCTCCTCGTTTGCAAGACTGGAAACTCGTAAATCGACTCAAGTGTCACGCCGGGTAATGGAATGCTTATCGCTGGTCGCTCCCTGGCCCTCCGGCCAGAGCCACAAGCATGTGTTTAGCGTTATACTTTCGATGGCCCGCTACCCCGCCCCGACGGGGCGCAGGTTTGTAGCCAGGGGTGGAGCAACGCGGAACCCCTGGATTCGATGATTTCGTCATCGGTGCGCCCTGGAGGGGTGCCGGCGCGCCTGCAGGTCCGGGAAATTCCGAATTACACGATCCACGTTTGAACACCCGGGTTCCCGTCCCCTTCCTGGATACGCGCTCGCCTTCACCCCCTACGGGGCGTGTTGCTTGGCCGTTTCGGGTCCAGGGGTTCCGCGTTGCTCCACCCCTGGCTACATGCCTCTGCCTCTCCGAGGCACCGCGGAATTCAATGCTCTCGACACGCGCACTTTCCGCGCTGCTAAATCCTTCGCACGAGACCGGGGGAACCCGAAACACGCTAAACAGGTACGCCACAATGTAGCTCGCCTCGTGCGGGGCGGGTGTCCCCGATTCGTTCACCCCTGCTAAATCTTTCCTCCGTAGACAGCGTTCGAACCGAGTTCTTCTTCGATGCGCAAGAGTTGATTGTATTTGCAGATTCGATCGGTTCGACTTAACGATCCCGTTTTGATCTGTCCCGCGTTGGTTGCCACAGCGATGTCGGCAATCGTGCTGTCTTCGGTTTCTCCGGAACGGTGGCTGATCACGGCCGTGTACTTCGCCTCCTGAGCCATTTCCACGGCATCCAGGGTCTCGGTCAGCGAGCCAATCTGGTTCACCTTGACGAGAATCGAGTTGGCCACGCCGGTATCGATGCCCCGCTTTAGGAATTTAACATTGGTGACGAAGATATCGTCGCCCACAAGCTGGGTTTTCCCACCCAGTGCCTTGGTCAGTTTGGCCCATCCCTCCCAATCATTTTCATCACATCCGTCTTCGATCGAAATGATGGGAAAGCGACTTTGCAGGTCCCGGTAGTAATCGACCATTTCCTCAGCGGTACGTTCAGAACGGTCGGATTTGTGGAAAACGTATCTCTTCTTATCGGCATCATAAAACTCGGACGAAGCGACATCGAGGGCGATGAAGATCTCGTCGCCGAGACCGTAGCCGGCATCGGCGACGGCACGCGCGATGACATCAAGGGCACTCTCGTTGCTTTTCAGATTGGGAGCAAAACCGCCTTCGTCGCCCACCGCGGTGGAGAGTCCCTTATCTTTGAGAACGGCTTTGAGCGCGTGAAATATCTCGGCGCCCATACGCAAGGCTTCGGCAAATGAATTCGCACCCTTAGGCATGATCATGAACTCCTGGATGTCGATGGGCGCGTCTGAGTGAGCGCCTCCGTTCATGATGTTCATCATGGGCACGGGCAGTACCTTTGCGTTGGCTCCACCAAGGTATCGATAGAGGGGGAGGTCGAGCGCGGCGGCGGCCGCCCGGGCCGTGGCCAGCGATACACCCAGAATGGCATTGGCCCCCAGCTCGCGCTTGTTCTCGGTGCCATCCAGTTCCAGCATGATCCCATCGATGGCGATCTGGTCGACCGCATCGGCATCGATGAGGGCTGGGGCAATCACCGACATCACGTTATCCACTGCCCGGGTGACACCTTTGCCGAGGTAGCGGGCTTTGTCGCCGTCCCTCAACTCGAGCGCTTCGTTTACACCCGTGCTGGCTCCCGACGGCACCGCCGCGCGGCCCACCACTCCGGAATCCAGCTCAACGTCAACTTCAACCGTGGGATTACCGCGGGAGTCGAGAATCTCTCTGGCTTTGACGTCAACGATCGTAGTCATGGCGCTGGATCCAAAACCGTGGATCAAGCGATGGCAAAGGGATAATTTGTTCGGAGCGGAACCAGCGGGTAGGGCGAAGCGTCCCCGCTGAGCCGTGGGCCGCGGCATTCGGCTCAGCGGGGACGCTCCCCTGAAACAGATCTTGCAATCCTCCGGAAGCGCCGACGTAGCGCCATGCTTATCGCAGCGAAGCGGAGATTGCGTGGCGTGCGGGGAATCGAGCGGTACCGAACCCAGGGCAACTTCGGCGGCGCCTCCGTAAGCCCCGGGCTACGAGGGGCTGTCCTGATGCGCGCAGCAGGGCGTAGCACTGTGTTTCGTTCTGTTGAAAAGTGTGCCCCGCGCCTGGGATATTGCTTCGGCCTACCCGAGATGTCCGTCGCGAGAATCCTTGGAGCGGATGTAGCTGGACGCCTTTACAACTGCATCAGCCTTCAGAAGGTGGGAGCAATTCACGCTACTCCGTCGCGAAGAACATTTCCTGCCGTGTGATCTCGACCTCAATGGCTTCACTGGTTTCCCGCGCGCCTTCCGGTAGGAGGCGGAGCCGCACAGGAGTTCCCGATTCACCCCGGATGAGGCCGACTAACCGCTCAGTTCCGTAGTGCCAGACATCCTGAAATTCTCCGGAACCGGAATCCACCGCCAAAATACGGTCGTTCGCGCGGACGAGGCCGCTGGCCTCCGCGGGCCCGCCCGGAATCACTTCGATAATGGCGGGATAACCATCGGAACGACCAACCATGGCGCCGATTCCCACCGGGACAGTGCGCGAAATGATGCGCATTGCCTGCTCTCGTTCACGCACGTCGGCGATGAGTTCGGCCCACGCATAGCCTTCCTCCGTGTCATTCAAGGCATAGTTTTGCGCGATGGCTCCAACCACCTGCATTCGAGAGCGCGGATTCTCGATGACGTCGAGATTCGCGGACGCCCGATCCGGTTCCGAGTTCGACCATCCTTGCAGGATCGCCACCTGGGTCCGCTCACGAACTTTACTATCCTTCAGGTCCAAAGCCCAATTCCAGGCTTCGGTAGGATTTCGGTCGGCCCATCGCTGGGCCATCAGGTCGAAAAATCGCAGCCGTTCCAAACCGCTCAATCCGTTGCCCAAAGTCAAAGCCTCTTCCAGGTCGTCACCAGCCATGGACCCAGCCACCCGGCCCAGTAACTCAACTCTGCGGGGGCCGTCGACGACTTCGTTAGCCCAGGTTGCGGCCAACTCGGGCTCAACCGAAGGGCTTTCCAACAGAGCCAGCCCCAAGGCGATTGAGGGTCCGAAGCGGCCGGTCATCTGTGCGAGAGTTACTGCATCAGGTAGTTCGCCTCGGGTCCAGTTCTCCACGAGCACATGAAGGGCCAGGTCTCGATCTGACGAATACTCGAGGCGGCGCGCTGAGCGAAGCGCTGTTGAAGGATCGCCCATCGCGAGTGAGGCAAAAGCCCCTCGTAGAATGGCGTTTCGCTCAACTTGTGAAGGCCTACCTTCAAGAAGTGAGAGGACTGCATCAAAGTTCTGGCGAGCTCTGGAAAAGCTTTCCGCCGCGAGTTGCTGGAGGTTGTGAAAGGAATTCCCCGTAAGCCGATCCCGCTCCCCAAATAAGGCGTCCAGGCGCTGATCGCCTTCGGTGCTTCTCTTGGCCAGCCCGTTGCCGGGGGAGGATTCCTGGATTTTCACCCCTGCCTTCAGCCATTCGAGTTCACTATGCATGCTGACATTTAACCAGAGGCTACCTGTCAGCAGCCCGATTGCCAGGGTGCCAGACAGCAGTAGGGCAAACTTGCGGGCCTTTGCGGGCGAGGAATAGGGGGCGGTCATCGGGTTGGCAGGGAAGGAACAGGGTGATTAAGGACGAGGATTCATTTTCGCGGACAAGGATTTGCCTCATGGGGTTCCCCCGCAGGGAGTACGTGTTTAGCGTGTTCAAGGCTTCCCCGAGCTTGAACTACGGGTACGGCAGCACGGAACGTCCGGGGACGGGGAGCACTGAAATCCCTGGCGCCTCAGAGAGGCGGAGGCATGTAGCCAGGGGTGAAGCAAAGCGGAGCCCCTGGACCCGAATCGTTGAATTAACGCGCCCCTTGGGGGCGGCGTGGTTGCTGCCGAAAGTGAGACGCTAGACACATACCGCAGGGACCTGCGGGGGCCCCTCGTGGCCCGAGGCTTACGCCCGACGGAGGAGGGGGTTGTCGGGTATCCGGACCGTCCCCATGCCCCGCACGCACCGCAATCTCCGCTGCGCTTCGATAAGCAGTGCGCCACGAGTGAGGTTCCCGAGAATTCGCATATTGCTGCCTCACGAGAGTTCCGCTTGCGGGACGGCGACGGAAGGCAGTCAGGCATTCCGAAATTGTCCCGGCTTGCAATCGATCCCACGGCGCCTCCACATATGTACAAGCGCATTTGTGAGACTTGTCTCTCGTCACCGGCTTTCCCATTGCCCGGAGCCAAAATCGAAAAACCAGCGAGGGTTGGAGGTGTCCGCCTGATAGAAAATCCAGGATCCGGAATCGACTCGATAGAGGGAGGGAAACACGCTGTCGGCCGACCACAACCACCCCATGCCGGGAGCGAAAAACCAGATGCTGGAAGTATCCATGCCGACACCAAGAAGCCAGTCCAGAGTTTCGTGAAATATCCAGGGCAAGGCATCGACGTTGAAGGCGCCGAACCACGCTAACCAAAGCCAACCGCCTCCTAGGTCCGTTGCTCCCATCCATGGGGTAGCGGGAGATTCTCCCGAATCGAGCGATGGTTTCACGGTGTCGATAAGGTCTCGAAACAGAGCTGCCGTAGCGCCCGAAGCATACCCTCCCACTTGGTTGTGAATGACCTCGAACGGTCCATGGGTGGGAGAATCCATGACCATGTTAACGATGACAAAACGGGGCATGCCCTCCACTACATTAAAGATGTCCCAAGCCTTGTTTTCCCTGTCATCGAGAACGAAGGGCAAACTGAATTCACGGATAAAGGTGTCCGTGTTGGCTTCCAATTGAAAATCCCGGTTTACGGCGATTACCTGAACTGGTACGCCGTGCCGATTTCCTCCCCGCTCTTCAAACCACATCTGAATGTTTTCATCGATGTCGGGCGACGAGATCCGGCAGGGGATGCACCACCAGGCAAAAAAATCGAGCAGCACCACGTAACCCTCGAAATCGCTGAGCCTTACCGGTTCACCTGTAAATCGATTCGGAATCGTGAAATCGATGGCGGCTTCACCGACCTCAAACGGCTGTGCTGAGAGGGATCGAGAGGCCCATGAAGTCAGGCAAACCAAAAGCACGGCCGTGACCGATGTGGGGTTGATCGCTTTACATGACATGGGTGAGCCGTATCGTCCCGTATGAACGCTGGGATTCTCGAGTTATTCCCGAGTCCCCCCGTGGCGCCTCCACATTTGTAAGCTTATTTCCAGGACAGCACACTAGAGGGCTGACGGCTCCGGAGGCCGCTTGGAAGTCCGGTCTCGGGAACCGGCCTTTAGCTGGCTTCGCAAGAATGCGGGAACCAGGTTCGACGAGCCGAAAGATCCGCGATCACCCTTGCCAGGTCAGGTCAATGCCTGCAAGACCGCACGCTTGAGCGTCCAGCTACACGAATACCTTTGGCTCTGGAGGCACAAGTCCTCACACCGCCATGACGGCTCGAATGGTGGGGTGGTGCTGATAGTTTTCGAGAGAGAAGTCGCTGAGCATAAAATCGTCGATATTCGATTGGCCGCGATCATGAATAACCAGGGTAGGAAGGGGATAAGGTTCCCGCGACAACTGTTCTTCGACCGCTTCAATGTGGCTCAGGTAAATGTGTGCGTCGCCCATCGTATGGACAAATTCGAAGGCCTCCAGGGCGGTGATACGAGCGACCATATGCAATAGAAGGGAATAGGAAGCGACATTCAGCGGCACCCCTAGAAACATGTCGCAGGATCGTTGGTACATCAGAAGTGAAAGGCGATTGCCGGTTACGTAGAACTGGAAAAAGGCATGACAGGGGGGGAGGGCCACATCTTTCGATCCAACTTCGGCCGGATTCCATGCGTTCACCAGAATACGTCGCGATGACGGATCCGTGCGGATAAGATCTATGGCGCCTTGCAGTTGATCGATTATGCGTCCGTTGCTTTCCCACTTGCGCCATTGAACGCCATATATGCGGCCCATATCGCCATCGCTGTTCCCCCTGCCCCGCCGCGCCAGGTAGTCGACGTAGTTTCCGTTCCAGAGCTTGTTCCTGCGGTATATCGACTTCAGATCGTTGATATTGTTGGATCCCGAGATAAACCAGAGGAGTTCTGAGACCATGGATTTCCACGCTAGACGCTTGGTTGTGACGGCGGGAAATCCGTCCCGCATGGAGTAGCGCACCTGAAAGCCGAACCAGGATCGGGCGCCAACCCCCGTGCGATCTTTTTTTTCTACTCCGTGTCCGTATATGTGACGAAGGACTTCCAGGTACTGTTTCATGACTTGGGTTCGCTTCGATCAGTTTCCCGTCTTGTAAATAAGCTTGTGATGAACAAGAGGGAAAACTAGGGCTGAATCCTGCCCCGCCGGCACGCCTGAGTCAACCGTGGGCAGGACGGAATTTGAGGGGCTGTGGCGCAGATCGAACTGGAGCGGCCGTCGGAGATTTGCGACTCACGCAGGGAACTCCTGCGTTAGCTGTGGGATCATAGCTGAGTATCGCCGTCATGCTCTTCAGATTGGAGGAAGGTCTTCTATTTTGTCATCGAAGGGGTCAGGATGGGAAAATATTACCGCAACCAGCTTGACCACATCGTCCAGGTATTAACCCTAATGTTTCATATAAACCACGGATGACACGGATAGTAAGTTTTCGTACGTTGAAGAAATTGAATATCATTCGTGCGATCCTTGGTTTCCTTTTTCCCCGTTGGTTTTTGTTGCGCCTTTGCGGCCCTAGGCGATCCGTGGTCAGTTATGAGACTATGGGTTAAATTCAACTTGGTTATGGCACCGTGCAATGGTAATCACTTCGGAGACGTTTGCAGTGAATCAAAGAAGACGGGTCCCCGTGTTAGTTGTCCTGGGAGTTGGAATTTTCTTCGCAGGCGCAACGGGCTTCGGCGATACGGTTATTCTCGAACCGGCAAAAGACGCGACCATATTTTCCGAGGGAAACGAATTAGCCAATGGCTCCGGCTCACGAATCTTTGCCGGGGCCACTTCAGGAACCGGGGGAGCTGGGTCGCGCCGGGCCCTGATTGAATTCGAATTGGGCGAAAGCATCCCTGCTGCCTCCGTTATCGACGCCGTGACCTTGGAACTCACAGTGCAAAAGGTGAGCCGAACCCCGGCGTCGGCGGTTCTGTCCCTGCGGCGCCTCGAGCAGGATTGGAGCGAAGGCGGCACCCTGACCTCGCAGGGTCAGGGGCGGCCCGCCCAGACCGGGGATGTCACCTGGAGTCACCGGTCTTTCAATTCTTCCGATAAATGGAACAAAGAGGGCGGAGATTTCGTGGGTATTTCTGCCACCGCCACGGTAAGTGGGACAGGCACGGTATCATGGTCATCCTCACAAATGGCGGTCGATGTGCAGATGTGGTTGGATGATCCAAGCTCGAATTTCGGGTGGATTCTGCTGGGTTCGGAATCTACCGTGGGATCCGCTAAAGGCTTTGCCAGCAGCGAAGGTCCGAGTTCCTTTCGGCCAAATTTGACAATCGAGTACTCTCCCGCCGTGCCCGACCCTCCGGAGATTGTGGAGCACCCTGTATCACAGTTCGCGACCGTTGGAAGCGAGGTGACATTCAGTGTGCAAACGGCAGGAGAAGTCGACACTATCCTGTGGTTCAAGGACGATTCTGCCCTGGCCGGGGAGACCGCCGCCGAACTCGTCCTGCTCGAAGTACCGCTGGCCGATGCCGGAGCTTATTTCGTGGAAGTCTCGAATGCCGGGGGAACAGCCACCAGCGAGGTCGCCCTACTCGAAGTGTTGCCCGCGCCTCCGGAGATCGTGGAACACCCTGTATCGCGGTCGGCGACCTTAGGAAGCGAGGTGACATTCAGTGTGCAAACCGCGGGAGAAGTCGACACCATACAGTGGTTCAAGGATGGTTTAACCCTGGCCGGGGAGACCGCCGCCGAACTCGTTCTGCTCGAAGTAACGCTGGCCGATGCCGGGACTTATTTCGTGGAAGTCTCGAATATGGGGGGAACAGCCACCAGCGAGGTCGCTCTGCTCGAAGTTCTGCCCGTCCCTCCCGACATCGTGGAACACCCCGTATCGCGGTCGGTTACGGTGGGAAGCGAGGTGACGTTCAGTGTCCAGACAGCGGGAGAAGTCGACACCATACAGTGGTTCAAGGATGGTTTAGCCCTGGCCGGGGAGACCGCCGCCGAACTCGTCCTGCTCGACGTAACGCTAGGCGATGCCGGGACTTATTTCGTGGAAGTCTCGAATACTGGAGGAACGGCCACCAGCGAGGTCGCTCTGCTCGAAGTGCTTCCCTCCATGGAAGTGCTCTCGATATTCGAGGGTGCGGTGGATTTGGGCGGGGGTTGGCGTTTTGTGGCCCGGTTCGGTACTTGGAACGAAACCCTGCTCCCTTGGATTTTCCACCTTGAACACGGGTGGCAGTTCGTCTCCGAAAGCGCCGCCGACGACGGGGCCTGGTTTTTCGACCTTGTCCTGGGCTGGCTTTTTACCTCCCCTGACCTCTATCCGAATTATTTCAGCACAGAGCGAAACGAGTGGATTTTTTACTTCCGCGACACGGCTGATCCGCGCCAGTTTGTAAGCCTTGAAGCGGGTGAGTTCTTTCAGGCCGACGTCTCAGGGTTGTGACCATCAGCGACCTTGTATCTGGAGCGACGGCCGTCGCTCCAGATGCAAGGTCGTTCGATTGAACACCAAGTATCGAAGTTGGAGAACGCTTGTGGCGCACTGCTTATCGTAGCGTAGCGGGAGATTGTAGTGCGGGCTGGCAGATGCGACCGGTGCGGAATCCCGGCCAGCCCTTGGCGACGCCGGCGGTATGCCCCGGGGTTCCGGTAGCCTGCTGCGGCGATGTAGCAAGAAGACGGAGACCAAGCTCGATCGGCCAGATGATCCATGATCGCGACTCCCGGGCGAGATTCATGCTTGTAAGACCGCACCCTTGCTGGTCCGGCTGCGCGACGAACATCCGCACGCGCCGCACGACGAGTGTAGCCGGCGCGCCTTGCACTACCCCCGATGGCGCTCCCACATACATCACTGTATTTGCGAATTGGAGTACTTAGCTCGAACTGCCGAAAAAGCCATGATCACGGGTGCCGAATCGGATCCACGCTTGCAAGACCGCACGCCATTCGGCCCCGAACTCATGGCCGAGGGGCTGGCGCGTCCGGTTTCATGGACAACGAGTGGTCCTCGACGAGGAGCACGTTCCTTCCGAGATGAGCTTTCGGACGAGAAATGCGCAGATCCATGCTGTTGATTCCCTGCTCGAGAGCAGACGACCTGCACATTGCATCTGAGACGACGGCCGTCGTCTCAGATGCAATGTCTTTCCCGGAAGGTGAGCCCGCTCGCGGGGTCGTGGAATGGGAAGTGGAGTGCAAATGGGACAGGACATCTGGCACCTCCTGGGGAACGTTTCGTTCAGGCAATTATGGGGCGGGTTGAGAAAACAGTTCTTTTACGGCGGGCTTCAGCACTTTCCCCATGGCATTTCGAGGAAGGTCGCGGACTACCACGGTTCGGTGAGGGACTTTGTAGGGGGCAAGGCGCTGTTTTGCCCAGGAGCGAAGGGCTCGCTTTTTAAATGGCGATGATGGGGATGTAGAATTAAGTACCAGGGCGGCACAGACACATTCACCCCAATCCGGATCGGCCACTCCTACAACCGCGCAGTCCATGACGTTGGGATGGGTTCTAAGGGTTTCCTCAATCTCCAGGGCGGAGACCTTGTATCCACCAGTCTTAATGATGTCCACGCTACGTCTCCCCAGGATTCGGTATTTGCCGTCCTCGATCTCTGCGATGTCGCCGGTGCGAAACCACCCGTCGTAGAAGCATTGGACGGTCTCCTCGGGGCGGCGCCAGTACTCCTGAAACAGAGTGGGTCCACGGACCTGAATTTCGCCCGACTCGCCGGGCCCTATGACAGCTCCTGAATCCCCGATACAGCGGACTTCCACTCCAGGCAGTGGCGATCCCACGCACCCGGGAATTCGATCCCCATGAAGAGGATTGGAGAGGCCCATACCGATTTCGGTCATGCCGTAGCGCTCCAGAAGCACATGGCCGGAGATTGCTTTCCATCGTTCAAGCGTGTTCACGGGCAATGCGGCCGATCCGGAGACCATGAGCCGCATTCTTGCGCAACCCGCGCTGAAGGCGGCACGCAGGTCGGCGCCCTCGGATTCCCAGTGTTCGATTAGGCGCTGATAAATAGTGGGTACTGCCATAAACAGGGTCAGGCCCCCTCCGGCGATCCGGCAGAATACCCTGTCCGCAGCAAAGGGATGGAGGAATTCACAGCAGGCACCGGCGTAAAGCGCGCAGCAGAGAACGTTGATGATGCCATGGATGTGATGGAGTGGGAGAACGTGGAGAATGTGGTCGGCCCGAGACCACCGCCAGGCCTCGACCAGCGATTCGACCTGTGCCTGAATGCAGGAGTGAGTGCTTACGACTCCCTTGGGACGACTGGTAGTGCCACTGGTGTAGAGGATCATGGCGCGTCGATCGGTTTGGATATTCGGAAGTTGATCGGGAGCAGTCCGGGAACCCATGCCAGCAATATGTACGGCTATGGAACGTCTGGCCGCGAAATCGCGAATTCTTACCTCCAGGTCGGGGCTGACGACAATTTGAGAAGCAGCGGAATCGTCCAGGACGTAGTCGAGCTCTGGCGTGGGATGTTGCGGCGCCAGTGGAACAGCGATGCCACCGGCCATCCATATACCCCATAGCGTGGCGACGTGTGCGAAGCCGGGGGAAATAAGATAGGCGATGCGCGTTTCTTCGAGGTCAGGAGCACCGTTGAGCAATGTCTGCGCTACGCCACCAGCCTGCCCCAGGAGCTCCGCATATGCACGGGTGCGTCCCTCTGCCATGAGGGCTGGCGAAGGTGCGTGCAGGCGAGCTTTCTCAATGAGCGGCAGAGACATTACGGAATTGTTTGCGAAACTCTACATCAGGCCTAAAGCGACTGTCCAGCTCGTGCAAATGTGCTCGCCGTCGCAGGCAAGCCAGGAACGGGAAAGAGGACGGGGGCCCTCGAGTCCGTGTAGCCGGACCCGCCGTCGCCCTTCGACAAACTCAGGGTTCCTCTGAAACTCGTCTCAGACTGAGCATGACCCACCCCGCCCTTCGGGCACCCCTCCCGAGAGGGGACCTCTACCCAACGGTAGCCAGCTATTACAGTCCCCTCCTCGGAGGGGTGCCCGAAGGGCGGGGTGGGTTCGATCCGCCGTGGGAGGTTCTGCACGCTGCAGTTTCGCCCCGCCAAAACCAGGAGCCCCTGGATACATTGCTATGGCGAGGCAGGCGCGCAAGCGTGCGGTCTTGCAAGTAAGAAACATAAATTACAAAGTGATTTTTCGTTTCCACAATTGTAAGCTTATTTGCGGGACGGGACACTAGTTTGGTGATTTTGTTATGAGTGAGCGAATCGATATTGGCGGTTTAAGCGTGGATGAGCGGTTGTACGATCTCGTGAACCAGGAAATTGTGCCGGGAACGGGAGTTGCAGCGACCAATTTCTGGGAGAGCCTGGGACAGATCGTCATCGACTTGGAACCCAAGAACCGGGCGCTACTGGAAAAGCGGGACAAGCTCCAGGACAAGATCGATTCCTGGTGCCGGAGCAACCACGGCGAGCAAGCCAGTCCTCAGTCCTCGCGGAAGTTCCTGCAGGAGATAGGATACCTGGTTGACGAAGGGGAGGACTTTGCGATCTCGACAGAGAACGTCGACTCGGAGATTGCGGAGATCGCCGGTCCTCAACTGGTAGTGCCGGTCGATAATCCGCGCTACGCTCTAAATGCCGCCAACGCCCGCTGGGGAAGCCTCTATGACGCCCTTTACGGCACCAACGTCATACCGGATGATGGCGGCGCACCTATGGGAACGGGTTACAACCCCGCCAGGGGTGCATTGGTCATCGCAAGAGTGGCCCAGTTCCTCGATGAGGCGGTGGGCTTGAGGGCAGGATCGTTTGCCGATGTCATACGCTACCAGCTCGAAAGGCGGGGAGGGAGCGCCTGGCTCGAGGCGGTTCTACGGGATGGCCGGCAGGTATCGCTGGCGGATCCCGTTCAGTTTACGGGCTATAAGGAAAAGGATGACGAGTTGAGTTGCGTGCTCTTGATCAATAACGGGCTGCACATCGAGATCCTCATCGATCGCGATCATCCCGTGGGACGGGAACATCCGGCGGGCGTGAAGGATGTCGTCCTGGAGTCGGCAATCACCACGATTCAGGACTGCGAGGACTCCGTATCGGCAGTGGATGCGGAGGATAAGTTGCTGGTCTATTCCAATTGGACCGGCATCATGAAGGGCACCCTGGAGACGATATTTTTGAAGGCCAGGAAAGCGGTAGAAAGAAGGCTGAATCCCGATCGCACCTACTCGTCTCCCGACGGGGGAACGATTACGCTGCCGGGCCGGAGTCTTCTCTTGGTGCGCAACGTAGGCATTCACATGTATACCGATGCGGTAACAAGAGCGTCCGGAGAAGAAATCCCGGAGGGATTTCTTGATGCGATGGTAACTTCCCTGGCGGCGATGCACGATCTCCAGGGAAACTCGAGTCTGAGAAACAGCCGCGAGAAGAGCATTTATATCGTGAAGCCCAAACTCCACGGACCCGAAGAGGTAGCCGCTACGGTCGAACTCTTCGGGCGTGTCGAGGAGGTTCTGGGATTGGAATCGAATACGATTAAGATCGGAATAATGGACGAGGAGCGGCGGACGACGGTAAATCTCAAGGCGTGCATTCGTGAAGCAAAGGAACGAGTGGTATTTATTAACACGGGGTTTCTCGACCGGACCGGCGACGAGATCCACACCAACGTGGAGGCGGGTCCTATGATACCGAAGATGGAAATTAAAACCCAGGTGTGGATCCTGGCCTACGAAGATTGGAATGTCGACATTGGTAACCTAGCGGGCATGCGGGGGCGGGCCCAGATCGGCAAGGGCATGTGGACGATGCCCGATGACATGAAGGGCATGATGGAAACGAAGATCGCTCACCCCATGGCAGGGGCCTCGACGGCGTGGGTACCCTCCCCGACAGCGGCCACGCTTCATGCGATCCATTACCACCAGGTAAACGTTGCCAATAGGCAGGAGGAACTGGCGCGGCGCGCTAGGGCCAGTTTGGAATCCATTCTTACTCCACCGCTCCTGGATCGCGAACTCACTGAAGCTGAGATCGAAAAGGAGATTGAGAACAACGCGCAAGGCATTCTGGGCTATGTGGTCCGTTGGGTGAACCAGGGCGTGGGCTGTTCCAAGGTTCCCGATATCAACGACGTAGCATTGATGGAAGATCGCGCCACGCTGCGTATCTCAAGCCAGCACATGGCCAATTGGTTACATCATGGCATCGTGACGCGCGATCAGGTGATTAGTACATTGAAGAAAATGGCAGTTGTTGTGGATCGCCAGAACGCGGGAGACTCCGAATACCTGAACATGGCTCCCGACTGTGAACTCAGACCTGCCTTTCAGGCGGCGTTGGATCTCATTTTCAAAGGACGGGAAGAGAAGAACGGTTACACGGAGCCGGTTCTCCATGCGAGACGCCGTCAGGTAAAAGCCTTGTCGCGGTAGAATGAACCTCGTCGTTTGCCATGCTTTCCCGCTCCTCACGGAGCGAGCTACATGTAGCCCTCTGCGTGAGCGGAGGGACCGGATCTCGGGTTCATTGCCGACCATAGTTTACGGCCAACGCGCCTCGATGAGGAACCTTCTAATTAACCCTGCACGGGTGAGACAGGTAAAACGAGCGGGTATATGAAAAAGATTCTGATTACGATTGTTGCGGCGGTAATTCTTTTGGCTGTGGTTGCGGTTATTTTTGGAACGCGGGCCTTGAATTCTGGGGTTCAGACGGGCATCGAAAAATTCGGTCCGCAGATCACTAAGACCAGCTTGAGCCTGGAATCGGTCAAGCTTTCGGTTCTTAGTGGCAGCGGTCGGCTCAACGGAGTGGTCATTGGTAATCCGGAAGGGTTCAAATCGGAAAAGGCGCTTTCGTTTTCCGAAGCGTTTGTCGACGTAGACGTGATGTCACTGCTTTCCGACAAGATCAGGGTCGAGACCGTCCGAATCGAGAAGCCCGAGATTGTTTTTGAGAGCCGCCTTAGAGGCAACAACCTGAAAAAGATCCTGGCGAACATCGAAAGTTCGATACCGGCCGGTGAGGAATCGGGTGAATCCGGCAAGCGCCTTGAGATAGGTGAACTTTCGATTCAGGACGCTACCGTCACCATGATGATCGCGGGACAGGGAGTAAAGGTTCCATTGCCGGATCTGACACTGACCGATCTGGGCGTTCAGGAAGAGGGTGTTACGCCAAGCGAAGTATTTGGCGCAGTCATGGAGGCCTTGCTGGGTCAGGTTCTCGGCGCCGTTTCCGGAGCAGCGGGGGCAGTTGCTGAAACCGGAGGAAAGGCCGCTGGTGCGGTGGTTGACGGCGGTAGCGAAGCGGTGGGAGCTGTGACTAAGAAGGCCAGTGAAGCGCTAAAGGGAGCCAAGGGACTTTTCAGAAAGGGTGATAAGTAGAGCGCTTCGGTAATTGGTGCGATTCCGGACCCGTTACCGGGATAGCACCTTCCGCAGAAAGGGAACGGTTGGACTGTTTCTGACCTCCAGCAAACCCTCGATGTTTCCCTGATATAGCAGTTCTCCCCCGGCCTCTCCGCCTTCGGGACCAATTTCCACGACGTAGTCGGCTTCCGCAATCAGATCGACGTGGTGCTCGATCACGATCACTGTGTGTCCTTGATCGACCAGGCGATGGAGAAGTTCAATAAGTCGTTCACAATCACTGAGATGGAGGCCGATAGTAGGTTCCTCGAGGATATAGAGGTTATGGTTGGCGAGGCCCCGGGATTTATCCCTGTAGCTCGGTAGTCCCTTCGCGAGTTCGCTCACCAGCTTCAGGCGTTGAGCCTCTCCGCCCGAGAGCGAAGGACTGCTCTGCCCCAGGGTCAGGTAGCCGAGTCCGGTGGCTACCATGAGGTCGAGCATGGCCTTGAGCTTGGCGTGAAAGTCGAAGAATGCGGCCGCCTCTTCGAAAGTCATTTCGAGGATATCAGCGATGTTTTTATCCCTCCAGCGAATCGCCTCCAACTCACCGCCGAATCGGCGTCCCTGACAGGCTTCACAGTTCATGTAGGTGTCGGGCATAAAGCTCATTTCTAGCTTTATGCGTCCAGCGCCTTTGCATTTTTCGCACCGTCCGCCTTTCGTATTAAACGAATAGGTCCCTGGCTGATGGCCCAGAATGCGAGCTTCCGGGAGAGTCGCGAAAAATCCCCTTATGATATCGAACGCGCCTATGTAGGTGGCCGGAGTCGAGCGCGGCGTTTTGCCTATGGGGCGCTGATCCACCTCGAGGACATGCCGAAATAGATGCCCGTTTCTTACATGGCGAAAAGGATGGCGCCGGTCTCCTTTGGTTTGCACGATTCCGGCCGCACGGGCCTGACTTCCGGGCAGGAAGTCGATTCCCAGCTTGGAACCGAAGGCGCAAGCAGGCTTCAGCAGGTCGCGGACCAAAGTAGACTTTCCTGCGCCGGAGATGCCGCAAACCATGATGAGCCGCTGCAAGGGCAGGTTGAGGTCGAGTTGCTTCAAATTGCGCAGTGTCGCCCGCTTGATCTCGAGCCAGTCCTTCGAGCGTGGGGCACGGCGGCGCGAAAAGGCGGGAGGCAGGGGGCGGCGGCTCCCCCTTAACGGATGCACGATGCCCGACTTCAGGTAGCGGCCGGTGAGCGAGCGCTGATTCTTGAGTATGTCCTCCAGCGAACCGTTTGCCAGGACCTCTCCCCCATGAACTCCGGCTCCCGGGCCCAGGTCCACGATACGGTCGGCCTGTCGCATGGTGTCTTCATCGTGTTCAACAATCAGGAGGGTGTTTCCTTTGTCACGCAGGGCACGCAGTGACTTGAGCAGGCGTTCGTTGTCACGAGCGTGCAGGCCGATTGAGGGTTCATCGAGAACATAGAGTACCCCCGAAAGATTGGATCCCAGCTGAGCGGCCAGCCGAATGCGTTGGGCCTCGCCTCCGGAAAGCGTGGCCGTAGCACGGTCCAGGGAAAGGTATCCGAGCCCCACCGATTGCATAAAGCGCAGCCGCTCCCTGATCTCTGGCATTACTTCACGCAGGATAGCGTCGCCGCGCTCATCGAGATCAAGATTCTGGAGAGCATCCAGCAGTTCGCTGGGAGTGAGGGCGAGAAGACGGGGCAGGGAAAGTGTTTGGCCGCTGCTGAGATGTAGCTTGACTGAACGGCTGACCGGATTGAGGCGCTCCCCGTTGCAGGCGGGACAAGGGGCGCCGTGATCGAGCTCATCGTCCCCGTCGATTTCATCGAAATTGTCGTCATCTTTCATCCAGCGCAACAGGCGGCCAAAGCCCCGGCATCTGCGGCACCAGCCCCGCTTGGAATTCCAGGAGAAGTGCTTCGGATCAAGATCCGGAAAGGCTTCGCCGGTAGTCGGATCGGTGCGCTGAGTAGAAAACCAGGCCAGAACGCGCCCTGAAGCCGATGCCAGAAAGCAGGATCCCTTCCCCAGTCTCAAGGCTTCGTCGAGGATGTCATCCAGGGACGCTGAAGTATGGCGTTTCAGCGATTCGATTTCGATGGTGTATGTCGGCTGCCCGGAAATTCGGCCGCCGTTGTCTTGCCGCTTCAGACCGTCTCCGCAATCAGTCAGCCGAAGTTTCGCCAGCGCGAGTTCGATGTCATGCTCACGATACCTGTCGAGTCGCTGGAACCCGGCTATGGGAGTGAACTCGCCATCCACGCGCAGGAGTTCATAGTCATGTTCCGAGGCCCAGTCTGCCAGCGGTTGATGATGTCCCTTGCGGCCCCGAATCAACGACGCGCAGAGGAGCAGGTGCCGGATGCGGCGCCGGCCCAGTGTCTGAAGGGTCGCGCGCAGGCGTTTCCGCAAGGCGCTTCGATTCAGCGAGACGACCGGCTCGCCCGTACGGGGACTGTGCTGGATGCCCACCCGTGCAAAGAGTAGCCTCAGGTACTGAGCAACTTCGGTGATTGTGGCAACGGTCGACTTGCGAGTTCCGTGGGTGACCCTTTGTTCAATGGCAACGGTAGGGGGAATGCCGCTCAGTTGATCGATATCCGGCCGGGGCAATTGCTCGACAAATTGGCGGGCGTAGGGGGACATGGATTCCATGTAGCGCCGCTGCCCTTCGGCGAAGATGATATCGAAAGCGAGAGACGATTTTCCTGAACCGGAAACGCCCGTTACGACAGCGATCTCTCGATGAGGCAGAGAGAGGCTGAAATTCTTCAGGTTGTGTTCGCGCGCGCCGACCAGTTGCAGCGAATTATTCGTGCTGGAGAAGAATCTGCCCCGCTCTTCGGCGGCCACGGTCGGGAATGCCTCCAGATGAGTTGTGAGGTCACGATCTGAAGACGAATTGCCGAAATGAATAGGACTTCGGTCGGGCCTGGATCTTCCGAGCATTGCTCTCAAGTAGGGCGTTGTGGGAGCCGAATCCGCGGCTAGACCCTCGGGCGTTCCGCTGTAGATGATTCTCCCGCCTTGAGCGCCCGCTTCAGGGCCCATCTCCAGCACCCAGTCGGCACATTTAAGGATATCCAGGTGGTGCTCGATAACGACCAGACTGTGCCCACGTTCCACCAGACGCTGAAGGACGGTGATCAGCCTGCCGACGTCATGCCGGTGCAGCCCGGTGGTCGGCTCGTCAAGCAGGATGAGGGCATGATCTTCGGAACTTCCGAAGCGCGCCAGATAGCGAACCAGTTTCAGGCGCTGGGACTCCCCTCCGCTCATTGTGTTGAGTGGTTGACCGAGGGAAAGGTATCCCAGA
This sequence comes from Opitutales bacterium, assembly GCA_963665345.2. GTDB lineage: Bacteria > Verrucomicrobiota > Verrucomicrobiia > Opitutales > CAXXNP01. The sequence continues at coordinate 323,857 of OY762281.2, read as the reverse complement.
CCTACCTCCTGGAGGGATGCCAGGCGATGACGAATCTTGGGTATGGCCCCGAAGAACCCGATGGCATCGTCGACGGTCAGGTCAAGCAGCCCAGCAACGGATTTATCGTTCCATTTGACGGCCAGAACCTCGTTTCGAAATCGTTTCCCGTCACATATTGGACAGCGCACAAAGATGTCAGCCATGAACTGCATTTCGATCCGTTCGTAACCGAGGCCCTGGCAATTCTCGCAACGACCTACACCACTATTGAAGGAGAACGCTGAGGCCGTCAGGCCAGCGGTTTTGGCAGGCTCACTCCGCGCGTAGAGTTCCCGAATAGGATCCCAGGCCTCCACAAAAAGCGCGGGATTGGACCGGGGTGTGCGGCTGATCGGCGATTGATCGACCAGCACGATTTCGGAAAAATCCAGATCCGCGGCAATGCTGTCGAGCCTGGCCGGATCGCTGACCGCCCGTCCTCGCTGGGTGTGCAAGCCCTGGTAAATGACATTGTCCAGCAGAGTCGATTTCCCTGAACCCGAGACGCCGCTGAGACAAACCAGGCGTTGCAGTGGAAAGGCGAAATCCAGATCCTGAATATTGTGCTTGGACACTCTCGAAAACCGAATCCAGGCCGTGGATTTGCTTTCGCGCCCCGGCCCGGTATCGCCGGCGGGCTTTTCGGAAACGGGGCGCCGGCCGGACGGCAGCGCGATGGTGCGACGGCCTGACAGATAGTCTCCGGTTAAGGAATTCTCGTGCGTTACGAGAGATTCAAAGGTTCCGCAAAAGGTAAGGCTTCCCCCAAGCGCGCCCGGTTTCGGTCCCAATTCAATCACATGGTCGGCGGCCCCTATAATGGATTCGTCGTGTTCGACCACCACCACGGTGTTCCCCTGGTCGGTGAGTCGCCGCAGAATGCCGATCAGGCGGTTGATGTCGCGGGAATGGAGACCAATCGAAGGTTCATCGAGGACGAAGATGGTATCAACCAGGGAGGTGCCCAGACAGGAGGTAAGGTTGACGCGTTCCACTTCGCCTCCCGACAACGTCCGCGAGGTCCGGTCGAGAGTGAGGTAATCCAGACCGACCTGATCCAGATAACTCAGGCGGGAGACCATCGATTCCAGAGCCATATTTACCTGGTGATTGGAGGTGGACTCACCGCTGTTTTTAATGAGCCGGAGAAGATCGGAGACAGGATGGCGATAGAGTTCAGGCAGAGTGTGGCCTTGCCATTTCCAGTTCAACGCCTCCCTCTGCAGACGATTGCCGTCACAGCCGGGACACCTGGTATAGGCACGGAATTTGGAAAGAAACACACGCACGTGCATTTTGTAGGTGTTACCTTCCAGCCACTGGAAGAAGCGTCGCACCCCGTACCATGCGCCAGGCCATCGCCTTCCCCCTTTTTCATAGAGCGGGTCCCCTTCGATGACGAATGCTTGCTGGTCGGGATTAAGGTCCTGAAAGGGCGTGCGCAACGGAATGCGAGCACGTTTGGCGGCCGTTATGAGGTCGCGCTGGCTCTTACTATAGACATGGCCCTGAAAGGCGCGCACCACTCCCTCCTTCAAGGTGCGCCTGCGGTCTGGAATTACCAGATCGTAATCAATTTCGATAATACGTCCGAATCCCCGGCACTTGGGACAGGCGCCCACCGGTGAATTGAACGAAAACTGGGCCGGCTGTGACGGGCGAAAGCGCCGGCCCGTGGCCGGGGAATGAAGCCCCTCCGAGTAGTGGGCCAGGCGGTGTCCATCCGAATTAAATAAGTGAATCTCCCCCTTACCGAAATGTAGAGCGGTTTCGGCGCCTTCCAAAAAACGGGTTTGGAAACGCGCCTCGATAGCGATGCGGTCTTGAATGACGTAGATGTTCGGCGCCTCCAGGTTGCCCGGATCGCCATCGTCCAAGCGCAAGATCTCACTATCAGCCAGAATTCGGGCGTAGCCCTGGCCGAGCAAGGAGCGGAAGATCTCCTGCCAACTGAGTTGTTGGGGCCGATTGACTTTGAATGTGAGCAGGGCATGTTTTCCTGGAAAAGCGGCTAGTACCTTTTTCCAAATCGATTGCGGATTATCGTCTTCGATTTTTTGGCCGGTATCGGGGTCGAACAATTCCGATACATGACAGAACCATACTTTGAAAAAATCACACAGTTCGGTCATCGTTCCCACGGTCGATCGCGAGGTCTTGACGGTGTTGCTCTGCTGAATTGCGATGGACGGACGGATGTTCTCGATAGCCCCGACTGCAGGGCGGTCCAACATATCGAGAAACTGGCGGATATAGGGGCTGAAGGTTTCCAAATAGCGACGCTGACCCTCGGCGTGCAAAGTCTCGAAGACCAGAGATGACTTACCCGAGCCACTCAATCCGGTAACGGCGATGAATTTGCCCACCGGAAAGTCCAGATCGAAACCTTTTAGGTTGTTTTGCCTGACCCCGAACAAGCGAATGGACTGAACGCTGGCTTCTTTTGAGTGCAAAGGGTCAAAGCAGGTTCGTAGGAAGTGAATTGGGGTCCTCCTCCTCCCATTCATCACCAGCGAGTGCCTGGGGCTCGGGAGAAATTGAGCCCGGGGGCGCCATCGTATCGACGAGATACCGAATCGTCGCAAGAAACGCGTCGTCTTCATCGAGCAAGGATTGGCCTTCAGTCAGGCGACGGTGGAGGATGCCGCAAGTCACCAGTTCGAAGAGACCGGCGCCTAAGCGGGATCGTCCCGGGTCGCTCCCCTCGAAAGTGCGCACACAGGCTTCCTCGTATCGCCGTCGTGAAGCTCGAAAGGCGGTAATCAGTGGGTTTTCCTCGACCAGCTCCCATCGATACAACTGCAGGGTCAATGGACGCCTGCTCAGCTCTTCCAGATATTGGGATGCCATTGCGGTCACAGTATCGATTAGTGACCTGCCTGCAGAGGATTCGAGGGGATGGAGGGCCACTTGGGTAGGGAAAAAATCCTCGCTTTCCGCGATCGTTTGCAGGAGACCTTCGAAGCCACCGAAGTAGCGGTATATCAAGACCTTGTCTACTCCGGCCGCCAGTGCGATCTGGTTCACTCCCAATTGTGAGAATCCGGATTGCACAATGAGTGCGCGTGCGGCTTCAACAATCCTGCCCGCAGTCTTCTCGCGGTCTCGACTCCTGGTGGTTTTCACTTCAGTAAGATTCGCTGGTATCGATGCGCCCCCATTACGGTTTGATAGCGGCGAATTGTATACCTAAAATGAGCCTCCGCAATGAGACATTGAACGACACGCTTAAAAAGTCTACTCCCCGCAGCAACCGCCTTCGCCAACAAGCCCTCCATAGCCAAAATGGCGACGGGGGAGGCTTCGGCGAGTCAAGAGCTACAGGGAATGATCAAGTTCAAGAAAGTAGCGGCAAACTCCTGAGAGACTGTCTAGCCAGGACTGTAAACGGCCCCGGTATTGGCAACGTCTTCTGTGATAAAGGACAGGGAATCAGATCATGCCATTAGCAATCAACGGGCGCCGTATCAGTGAGCGCGAGTTTGAGAACGAACTCCAGAATATCCACAGGGAAAGTTCCAGCAGGGAAGAGGCTGGTTCACCCGAGCTCGTGCGCCTACGGGAAAGCGAGGAGGCACGGGAGCGCATCATCAGGCGGGAATTGCTGCAGCAGGCGGCAGAGGAGGCCGGATTCGAGATCCCGGAAAAAGAGATCGAACGTGAATTCAGGAACCTGACCAGGAAGGATGGAGGTCCGAAGAAGTTCGCCGTGCGCCACGGACTCTCCCGGCAGCAGCTGAAACATATGAAACGGCGCATCTCACGAGAATTCCAGGCACGTCGCTTCCTTGCTGACTACCTTGAAAAAACACCGGAGCCGGATGATCTCGAGGTTGAGCGTTCTTATCGCGATCACCAGGACGAATTCACTCAACCCGAGGAAATGCGGGCGGCACATATTGTAAAGCACGTCAAAGAGGATAGAGAAAAGAGCGCCGCGAAAGCCGCTATGGAAGATGCCAGGCGACGGCTGGACCGGGGAGAGCCGTTCGCCGATGTCGCCCGAATCTGCTCCGATTGTCCCAGCGATTGCGGTGATTTGGGCTGGTTTAGCCGGGGAAAGATGGTGCAAGAATTTGAAGATGTCGCATTTTCATTGGGGGCGGGCGAAGTCAGCGGAGTATTTGAAACCGCATTTGGCTTTCACATCGTACGAGTTGCGGCTCGTAGAGATAAAAAATTGAGGCCCCTGAAAGATGTGCGCGACACCATTATGGTGCGCTTGCGGGATCAGGCGCGCGCGCGTTGTTCTGAAGAATTGGTGGCGCGCCTGAAGCAACGAGCGAAAATAACCTACTGATCTTGCGACCTCTCCCGATTTGTTACCTCGTCCTCGCGCTGTTCCAGCGCGGTTTCGCGCTCTTGCAGTTCCTGCGCCTTGTCTATGAGAGTATTTTCACTCGCTTCGATGAATTGATCGCGTTCGTGAAGCATCACCTCAGCCTCTTTGATCATCTCTTCGCGCTGTTTAAACTCCTCGTTGATCTTTTCCATCGCCTTTTCGGTATGCTGCTCGTAATTCCCGGAGGTGAGCATCTGCTGCTCACTGGCTTCGTGGATTTTTGACCGCGCGTGCAGCAGCGCTTCCCGATCACGGAGATTGCGGTCTCGAGCAATCAAGAGGGCGTCGAATTCCTGCAACGAGCGATCGAATTCCGAGAGTTCGGATTCTTTCTGACGCAGCTGGCGTTCTCTTTCAGCGAGGGACGTTTCGACATCGAGATCCGGAGCAGGATCTGGTACCAGGTCCTTGAATTCCACTTTCTGCGGCATCGGAGGTCTCGACACCCGCGATGATCTCGGCGGTACTTTGAGGACCAAACGTTGGGGTTGGAGCCTAACTGGTTTTACCGGTTTATCCATTTCCTGTTCTGTGCTGATTCCAATGCGGGAGCAGTCTGACTTGGAATGGCAATCGATGCGTCTCCCTCCTTATCACCGCGAAGAAAGGATCCAGGAATGAAATCTACGTCGCTTAGTACTCGAACTCGTAAATACGGTAACGTATGTCCCGATAAAATCGGGATTGGGGGTAGTGCAAGGCGCACCGACGACGGACATCCGGGGAGTGCTTTCCTCGTCGGCGCAACGCCTCCAGCATCCAATATCGCCTCGGCATACATTACCGTATTTACGAGTTCGAGTACTTAGCCGCCCCCTTCGCCCAGGTTACGTTCGCGTTCATCGAGATCGTCGCGCATCTGCTCCAATCCAGTCTCGATCTCCTGCAGCCGTTGGCCCTTTTCGAACAGGGTATTTTCACTCATCTCCAGGAACTCCTCTCGTTCCTGCAGCATCGATTGGCTTTCCTCCAGGATGCTTTTCTGTTGTTCGATCTCCTTTTCTTTCTCTTCCAACTCCTTCGCTTTCTTAGCTAGTTCCTTACCTTTGATAGTCTCCAGTTGCTCAACGGCGGCAGAATCGCTGGGCGCGGACAGGCGTCGCGCCCGCTCTTCTGCCCCGCGTCTAACGGACTTGATAAGCTCGACGAATTTGAAGGGTTTTTCCTGAAAGTCAAAGGCACCATTTCTCAACGCCTGCATGGCCACCTCTTTCGTGGTGTAACCACTCATCATGATCACGACCACATTGGGGTCATATGCTTTCAATTTCATCAACAGTGTGATCCCGTCCATGGGTTCCATGGCAATATCGGCTAATACCACGTCGAAATTCTCTTCCCTGTATTTATTGAGGGCATCTTCGCCGCTGAGCACGATGCTGACATCAAACCCGGCGGGCTTGAAGAGCTCTGTCAGCATCTCAATGACCCCTGGCTGATCGTCGACTGTCAAAATCGAGGGCATGTCGAATACAAGTGGAAAGACTCTGTAATCAAACAGATAATTGAATGACACTCAAGAGTAATGCCAACCCCAAGATGGGTTGGATATACACCGTCGGGCGGCTCCAGCAATGATCGCACTGGGACCGTAGTGGATCGGTTGAATGTGCGGAGACGGATTCGAGCAGCGGCTTACTTCTTGCCCTTGAAGATTCCGGCCAGTTTGCCGAAGAATCCGGCTTTCTTACGTGGGCCATTGCGTGCCTCGTATTCGAACTCCAAACACCGTAATGCCTTTTTTTCCAGCACCGGGTTTTCCAAGTAGTGGAAGAATCGATCCAAAGACTCGAAATTTGCCAGCATCTGCTCAATCTGTGCGGCCTCTTCCTTGAAATACTCCCTTACCCTGGTTACGCGTTGAGTGATCTTAGCTGCCTGTCTGTCGGTGAAGGATTCGACGCTGAATGAGATCAGGTGGTGTTTTTCCAGGTCGGTTGCCATGAGCCCCAGAGCCTCGGCGTAGTGGAGTCCCCGCCTACCCACGCGGAAGGGCATGACCTCCGCAATACCCTTTTCATCCGTGTTCGCGAAGGTGTTCAGAAAGGAGCGGATTTCGCCGCCCACTACCACATTCTGCGCGATGTGCTGCGAGAGATCCACGAACTCTTTCAAGTTCGTTATTTTCTCGTTTTCACACAGCTCCTTAGTATCCGGAGTAAAATTGACCAGATCGATGGGAAATTCCACCGGGATTTCAACTTGGTGATTCCCCGTAGCTTGCTGCGGGGTGGCTGACTTGATAAAGAAGAGAGGGTGGGAGAGAGGAAGGAAGAAAGTCGAGTAAAGCGAGGAAGTCACTGTGTGTGGGAGATCCACTATCATGTGGTGATGCCGGTGAAGTATCGGAAGGCGCTGATAGATAAGCGGATTGAGCGAGTGATGATCGAAACGGCCAGAGGGATAGGGGAACGCTATGAAATAGAACTGGAGGCCCTAGGGATGGATAAAGACCATGTGCATTTACTGTGCGGGGCACATCCGAAAATAGCGCCAGGAAGTATCGTGATGAAATTCAAGAGTATCACAGCACGGGAGTTGTTCAAGAGGGAGCGGTGGCTGAAGGAGGAACTCTGGGGAGGAAGATTCTGGAGTTCAGGGTATTACGTGGGGACGGTTGGGGAGAGAGGGAATTGGGCGATGGTGGAGAAATACGTTTTGGAACAGGGCAAGCCGAAGGAGGATCTGCGTCAGTTAACACTGTGGTAGAGAATAAGTTCTCCTTGCCCGATACCCCGACGCTTGCGTCGGGGAGGTTCATTCTTAGTCATGCTCCGGTAGATGTCCTCGTTCTTTTTGCTGGTCTCGTCGACATGTTCGACCATGTCGCCGAACGGATCATCGAATGCCATGGTGTCCTTGAGAATATCGATGAGCCTATCAATGAGTTCGGGTTTTTGCTTGATGGCGGGGATAATACTGAGCCCGTTGAAGGAATAGTTGATGTACTTGGCGGGCGTTTCTTCTTTGCCCTTCATGGGCCAGACTACGCCGGCATTTTGGGCAAGCTTATCGAGTTCGAACTCCAGAAAACTGGAGTCCATGAAATTTGCCCGTATTTCGTCCCAATCTTCCGCGGTGTACCCCATAATTCCTCCTCAGTAAGTTTGGTCGATCAAGCCATCAAGCGAATACCCATGCGCTCGATCTCGTTTGCGATGCCCTTGTAATCGTCGGCCACGGTCTCTTCTTTCTTTGAAGATTGCCCCACCAGAATTACCGGGAGGCCCAAGGTCACCGCGCGGCGCACGATAATCGCATCGCGCACGTAGGTCTGGAAAATCTTGGCGTGGGGCGATACCCGTTTCTGATTGCGAAACTGGTTGAGACGAAATTGCATGCGCATCTTGGGCACATCAAAATCAACATTGGCTTTGATCGAATTGAAGACGATCCCGACCACTTCCGCCGGGCGCCCCATGCCGCTTTTGCGAAAACTCGCGGAGCGTTCATTGTATTGCAGCAGCTTGTTCACCAGAAGAGTGAAACCAATTAAACTGAGTGCATCCGGGTTCGAAGGCACATAGACCTCGTTACTGGAGAAAATCGCGCATTGGGCGGCTCGAAGAACATTGGGCGGGCAGTCGAAAATTATATAATCGTAGTCGCCTTCCAACTCCGCCAACTGCTCCTGAAAAATCAGGTAGGGCGGGCGCTTCGGATCACCTTCAAATTCGTGTTCCAAATCCACCAGATTGAACGTAGTCGGAACGAGATCAAGGCCGGGGAGCAGCGCGTTCCCGTTGCGGTCCTGAACCACATCTTTTTGAATGCAGTCTTTGACCGTCAACTTTCCGGGGTCGAAGATCGAGAAGATGGATCCGTCGTTCTTGGTGTTGATCACATTCCAACGCTCCAATCGCATCAGCCAGATACTGGCATTCGATTGGGCGTCGAAGTCGAACAGTAGGACTCGCCGCCCTTTCTGGGCGATAGCGGCAGCCGTGTTTACCACACACGAAGTCTTCCCGACACCCCCCTTGTAGTTGATAAAGCTAAGTTTACGTGCCATCCGGTAGATTTTCTAGAAGAATACGAATTCCAAGAATTCGAGGCTTGAATCTCAAACTATCACGAGTGCCAAGATCAAGTGCCAGTTTAAAATTCTGAATTTTCGCGTTCCCGCGCAATCACCCAAGGCATTTAGTATAGAAGGTATCGAGCTGTTTCCTAGCGCCCGGAAGGTGAAGCAGGGGAGGCGGCTGGATTGTTTAACCGGGAACTGAGAATTGATTCGACCAACTGAAGATTGGGCGCTGAGAACCTGTAACCTCGTCTCAACTTTTCACAAGGACAGGACGTTTAGGCTCAATAAAGGAGCAACGTGAACCCGCTGGTATTGATACTCTGCACGGGGAATTAGTGTCGTAGTCAGATGGCCGAGGGAATTCTGCGCCAGTCGGCGGGCGATCTCATTGATGTCGCTAGTGCCGGAGCGGAGCCCTCCGGATATGTGCATCCGATGGCGCTTCAGGTGATGCGGGAGATTGGCCTGAACCTGACCGGACATCGGTCCAAGCACCTCGAGGAGTTTCAGGGAAGGGCCGTCAACACGGTAATCACGGTTTGCGATCACGCCAACGACGTGTGTCCCGTTTTCCCGGGCCATCCGACACGCTATCACTGGTCGTTTGCGGATCCCGACAAAGCAGCAGGTAGCAAGACGGAAATCGAATCTTGCTTCCGATCCGTAAGGGACCAGATCCGGCTCGTCTTCGAGGCTTACGGAGCCGGATTGTGTGATGCCAGTGTGGATCAACGAAGACCTCAAGACGCAGCGGCCGCGATCCGGTCGATTCACGGCCGTCCAGGTGGACACTGCCCTCGTGAGAGTCCAAGTCGGCTCTGGCGCGAGCTTGCCATGGATCCCAAATGCCTTTGAACTTGATCATCCTTGCATCTTGCTGCAGGATTCCAAAAAACAGCTCGAAGGACGACACCCGGTCCCGAAGGGTAAAAGGCCTAGATTCCCCGTAGCTCTTGACCGGGCGAAGCATTGGCGAAGACTGTTGTGGCGGGGAGTAGGCTTCTTAAGGGTGTCGTTCAATTCTGACTTGGTGTTGTGTCCCGTTAATAAACTTAGACAGGAGATTACCGGGACGCGATACCAGCAAGCTATGCAGCGCTCTTTTGTCATGACAGTGATCGGGGCTGATCGTCCGGGTTTGGTGGATTCCATGGCATCGGCGATTCTGGCCCGGGGCGGGAACTGGCTGGAAAGCCGAATGTGTCATCTCGGAGGTCAGTTTGCCGGAATTGTTCACGTTGAGGGAGCGGAAGTAGACCAGGCCGCGCTCTTGCACGATTTGAAGAACCTCGAGGAAACGGGGCTTCAGTTTGTCATCCACGCCGAAGCCTCCGCGGCAAGCATCGGGCCACGGAAAGAGAGACGTCTGGCGCGGCTGGAAGTCGTGGGACAGGACAGGCCCGGAATCGTGAGGAAAATCGCGCACGAATTAGCTGCGCATTCGGTCAACGTGGAAGAATTCAACTCGGCAGTGTTTACTGCTCCCATGTCGGCTGAAGTTCTATTTAAGGCCGAGGCGCAGCTGAGGATGCCTGAGGAGTGCGATCTGGCCCGCTTGCGGCACGGTTTGGAGCGTATCGCTGGAGACCTCATGGTAGAACTGGTGTTGGAGGGGTGGGATGCTCCAACCGTTTCCGGTTGAGCCGGGGGTAGCCGTATGGCGAGAGCAGCGTTCGACTTGAGTAGGTGCGCGGGAATTCTTCCGGCCCTTCTGTCTGTCGTGCTCGCAGCGCCGTTGGTGGCCTCTGAAGAACCCAGCGGAATTAACTCTTTCCAGGGTCGTTGGATTGATTTGAGTCACAGCTTTTCCGAGGACACGATCTATTGGCCAACGGCCTGTGGGTTCGAAAAAACGGTGGAATTCCGAGGTATGAATCCGAAGGGATATTTTCCGAAGCCAATCTTCCAGCCTTTGAGAATGTGGCGAACTTGGGCGCATTGCCCGCCCGGGGATTTTTTCTTATCGCGCTACCGATGAAAATTGAAGGTGGTAGCGGCGGGCCCGTGCGCATAGTGGCGTTTCTTCCTAAAACTTAGTACTCGGAGTGAAGCTGATCTAAGAGAAAGGTCGTTACCGCCAGAGCGAGAGGATGGTCCCCATGATGGTGCTGCAGACGACGCGATATCCCACTTGAATTGCAAGGAGTTTGACGGATTGATTCTGAAACAGAAAATCGGACGCGAGATTCGCTCCGTATAACCCCAACCCGAGCCCGAATCCAAGGATGAGGCCGTTGGGCCAATGGATGATGTCAAACCCTTCGATGGCCAATGCGATGACCATCGTGGTGACGATGTTAAGGATGAACGTCAGGATCATGGCCTTGGACGAACTGCCGAGTTCCTCCTTCTTGAGGCCGACCGCGGACAGCCAGGCCTTGCCGAACAGTGGGCCATACCACAAGGCGCCCAACGCGAAGGTTACGATTGCGGTGACGGCGACCGCCAGCCAGTTGACTTGAGACAATAGGTGCATGGTTGAATCTCCTTGGACGAACTGCCGAGTTCCTCCTTCTTGAGGCCGACCGCGGACAGCCAGGCCTTGCCGAACAGTGGGCCATACCACAAGGCGCCCAACGCGAAGGTTACGATTGCGGTGACGGCGACCGCCAGCCAGTTGACTTGAGACAATAGGTGCATGGTTGAATCTCCTTGGGTGCAAATCTCCTTGGAAAGGTGAGTTTGGGTGGGCCCGCTCATGAGGTCAACGCCAATGAACCCGAGATTCGATCCCTTCGCTCACGCAGAGGGCTACACAGAGCTCGCTCTCCCGCGGTGAGCTGGGCCGAACGGGTGAGGTGCGGGAAAGGGGTTGGCAATCGACGAGGAGTAGGAAGAGGTCGTCGATTTAGGCCTTTGGCCGTCAACTATGAACCGATCATGAACCGTACGACCGTGCAATCAAGGGCAGAGGGCCCACTTGACCCGGCGAAGCTGCCAAGCGAAGACGGTCGAGGCCGGGAGTATGATTAAGCTTAAGATCAGGAGGCGAAACGCTGGTCAGATTCATTAGAAAAATCACTCCGGCGGTAGCGTCACAATGGTGAACCAGAAATTCTCCACTGACTTCACCACCTCGCTTTCTTCACTCTCCCCAGACCGAGGGTCCGACATTTGGAGGCATTGATCAGGATCCCGCCACCGGAAATCATTACTTCATGATCTTTGCCCCTGTGCTTAATTGGGATAGTTCTGAACTTTCCGGTCATCTGCTGGTGAAGGTCAGGGCATCCGTATCGAATTACATCACCCGTGATCGAGTCGGTCCACGCCAGACCGGCAAGACTGTCCTTATCGATAGGGATTTTTTTATTATCGCGGACTCCCGGAGCGTCGAGGGCGCCGCCAGGAATCTGCGATACCGATCTGAGGAGATACGCAGTGCGTTTTCGGGAATTCAGGTGTCCGGAGCCTTCAGGAACTATCAGGACATTCCCGTCCTGGGATCGGCCGCCCTCCTGGGGACACCGAATTGGGTCATCGTTACTGAGATTGCAGTAAGCGAAGTCCTGGCACCCCTCGTCGGGATTCGCAATCGCATCCTTATCTTTGGCGGCGTCTTTCTCATTCTCTCTTTGGTCTTCGCGGTGCTGATAGGAAGATCGCTTACCCGGCCTATTCTGGGCGTCCGTGACGCAGCCGCTCGGCCGGGCGCCGGTGATCTCGATGTTTGCGCTGACGGTGGCCAGCTTACCCAGGTATTTCGCTATCTGGTGGAAAATGCCGTTAAATTTCGGGGCGCGCGCCCTCCCCAGGTATCCATTTCCTGGAAACAGTCCGAAGATGAAATTGAGTTTAGCGTTCGTGATCGGGGAATCGGTATCGACGAGAAGGACTTCGAGAGGATTTTTCTACTCTTTCAGCGTCTCCATGGATGGGATGAATACCCGGGCCGTGGAGTTGGCCTCGCCATAAGTAAGAAGATTGTCGAGCGACACCAAGGAAGAATTCGAGTCGAGTCGGCGCTGGGCGAGGGCGCCTCTTTCTACTTTGCGATTCCCCTATCTGAGGCAGCGTAGCCCGCATTTCTCGCTGCCGTGCCATCCGTATGCATCGCGCATCTTATTACTGGCGAGTCGAAGTGCTTTGCTCTGAGCTTCTAACAATCTGTCAGGCGAACCAGTTTCTCGCGGAGAAAATCCCTGCTGAACGGGACCTCCGCTTCAGTCAACCCATGCAGCACGAGGGGTCCGTCGAACCCCACCTTTTGCAGAAGCCCAAGGTAGGCGTCATAGTCGAGTAGACCCGTGCCGGCCGCCAGGTTTCCGGCTTGACCGTCGTGGTCAAGATCCTTCGCGTGAGCGTGAACAATTGCGTCACCCAGTAGGCCGAACGCTTCTTCAAGAATTTCCTGCATCTTGGCCAGTTCTCCGGCATGGTATATGTTGGCTCCATCGATAACCACCTTAAGCCGCGGTGACCTGATTTCGTTCAGCAACTGGCGCGCCCGCTTTGCCGAGTCTACGACATTGGCCACTTCCGGCTCGAAAGCCATAGTCACTTCGTGAGCCTCCCCCATGCTCGCCGCCTCGGCCATGGATGCGAGTAGGTCGTTCCAGGCTTCCGACGTCACATTTCCCGGATGCGGGCGCCACATCGATTCCGTGTTTCGCGTGCCTGAGCACAGGGTGATGATATCTGTGCCCAGGGCGTGGCAGGACTGTGCCAACACTTCGAGACGCCGTAATCCTTCTTCTCGACGCCTCTTTTCCGGATGTATCATGTTGAAGGTGCCGGATACCGCTGCCACCGTGATAGCGCGCTCAATGCAAGCTTCCCGAACTCTCTTGCAGTGAGATTCCGGGATTATTTCGGGCATCGATTCGCTACCGATCAAATCGAGATGTGTTTGTATGCAGGAAAATCCGCTTTCGCAGACCGCGTCTAGTGTAGATTCGAGCGTGTCACGTACAAATGTCTTATCGAAAATACCGAGTTGCATGAGGTCCTTCTATTTGAACGGTGCCATGGCTTGTTATATTCCATATTGTTATTAGACGCCTCGATCTGCAATGCGACATTATGAAATCCAGCGGTTCGGTCCGAGCGAAGTTCGAAGAGAATGAGACTTGGGCAGCCTTTGCCGCCAAATCCTGCGAGGGCATCTACGATTGCCAGGGCTGTAGCGAAGAGGAGATCCTGGATCTGTTTAAACAGCGCAATGCCCAGGATCCCGTGTATGGCTGGCTGACGGTTCCTTATCTACGTCAAGCTATTTTCTGTCTGATAGTTTATTTACGGACGGTAAAGGAAGAGTTTCGGAACAAGAGCCCTTTGATTGCATTTCCGGGTCCTTGAGCTTTGAGCTTTTGTCAATCTATTTTCAACCTGACATTTAAAGACTACTCTACAAGTCTTGACCGAAAAGGTCTGTCTACCAATCATCTTTAGCGAGCTGCGGCTGGACAGTCGAAGTTCGCCAACACCAACCATTCGAAGGAAAATCGAAAATGCGTATCAGACTCACGATCTCTCTTGCCTTATTGTCTATTCTGCCCTTATCGGCCGGTGCCCACTGTCAGATTCCCTGTGGAATCTACGGAGACGGGGATCGATTCAGCACCCTTTTGGAACACGTGGCGACGATAGGAAAATCGGTGGAGATCATCGAGGTCATGGCCGCGCAAGAGGAGCATAACCCGAACCAGCTGGTGCGCTGGATTATGAACAAGGAAGAGCACGCGACGAAGATACAGCGAATCGCGTCGGATTACTTTCTGGCCCAGCGAATTAAGGAAGGGCAGGAGCACTATGTTGAGAAACTCAAGCTTCTGCATGCCATTATCGTTTCGGCGATGAAGACGAAACAGACCGCGGATGCGTCGCAGGTCAAAATTCTGGAATCCAATATCAAGGGATTCAAAAGCCTCTATCTGGGTCACTAGCATTGACGTGCGGTGAGTCCGCCTAATGAACAGTGAATGAGGTCAAGGACGCGCTGGCCGGTGCGATTTGATCCTCATGGATATCGGACTACGGGGACGGCTTCGAAGTCACAAAATTCATACGAGGCTTCTGTGGAGCGCCGTCACCACGGCACCTCTTAACATGGAATCAATTGGCTTCCTCCGTCCACGCGCAGTATCTGGCCGCTTACGAAGTCTGCCAGCGGGGAAAGGAAAAATTGCACCGCGGCAGCGATTTCGTCGGGCTGGGCATACCTGACCAGGGTGGGCTGGTCCATCGCATCAAGCATCTCCGGATTAGCCTGACCCGTAGCCAGAAAGCGACCACTGAGGGAACCGCCGGGCGCCACCATATTCACTGTGATATTGTGGGGCCGCAGTTGGGCAGCCAGGCAACGCGTGTAAATGGCTTGGGCCGCCTTGGCAGCGGCATAGATCACGCTGTCTGATCGGCCGGCGAAACCGGCGATGGAGCCAATATTCACGACGCGCCCAGCACCCCGCTCGATCATGGAGGGAACGATTTCCCGGCAGCAGTGTATCGTAGTGTTAAGGTTTCGGTCCAACACTGCCTGCATGTCCACTGCTGAAATGCCCAGGGCGTCATTGGGGTCAGGTTTGCCGCCCTGCGCAGCAATATCGCCGCCCGCATTGTTCACCAGCATGTCGATCGGTCCCAGCTCGCACTCGATCTTTGCTATGGCAGCCCGAATCTGGGCTGGGTCGGATACATCGGCGTAAACGGTCGTAACGGGTCGGCCGATGGCCGCGAGTTCCTTGGCAACATGCTGCGTGGAGGGGGCTTCACCGAATTCGGCGGCGGTCCGCTCGGATCGGCTGTGCACCACCATAGATGCGCCGCATTGTGCCAGGCGTTCGGCAATGGCCCTGCCCAAACCTCGAGCAGACGCTGTTACCCATACCACTCTTCCCAACAGCAGTTCCGGTTCGATCCCTTTCATCTCATTCACGATTTCCTCACTTTCACCAACTTCCTTTCAAAAATCGCGTATCTAAGACCGACAGATTGCTAGGCCGCAAACAATTGGTTTCCTCCATCCACCCGTAGAACCTGACCGCTCACAAAGTCAGCCAAAGGAGAGAGGAAAAACTGCACAGCGGCAGCAACTTCGTCGGGCCGTGCATACCGTACAAGCGTAGGCTCATCCATGGCTTCCAGTATCGTCGGCTGGACCCGGCCTGTGGCCAGAAAGCGAGCGCTAACCGAACCGCCGGGCGCCACCATATTCACGGTGATATTGTGTGGCCGAAGTTGCGCTGCCAGGCAACGGGTGTAGTTGGCTTGAGCCGCTTTGGCAGCCGCGTAAACCACGCTGTATGATCGGCCGGCGAACCCGCCCACGGAACCGATGTTTACTATCCGTCCGCTGCCCCGCTCGATCATGGAGGGAACGATCTCCCGGCAGCAGTGTACGGTCGTGTTCAGATTCCGGTCCAACACGGCCTGCATATCCTCGGGTGAAAAGCCCAGGGCGTCATTGGGATTCGGCTTGCTACCCTTTGCGCCGGTGTTCCCGCCGGCATTGTTTACCAGTATGTCAATCGGCCCCAGGTTGCGTTCGATCTGCTCCGCGGCCGTGCGAATCTGGACAGGATCAGATACATCGGCGTAAACGGTCGTAACGGCTCGGCCGATGGCGGCGAATTCCTCGGCTACATATTGTGTCGAGGGCGCTTCGCCGAATTCTGCAGGGCCGCGATCGGACCGGCTGTGCACGACGATGGATGCGCCACATCGCGCCAGGCGTTCGGCGATGGCTCGTCCTAACCCGCGGGCCGATGCCGTGACCCATACCACTTTGCCCAGCAGCACTTCGGGATTGATTCCTTTCGCTCTGTTTTTCTCTCGTTGAGACATCAGGCATTGTCAGTGGATATACCTTCAAGAATATGGCCGGACGGCAAGGGGGCAACGATCCCATGTGCGCCCAGAGGTAAGGTCAGGCCTTGAGCCCCTCTGATTTTCAGGATTCGCTGTTGAATATTCAATGTTCTTTTGCCTCAAGTCAGCGTGGCCCCCGTCTGCACCGTGTTAGCCGGATATATCGAGCGTAAAACTCACCTCAGCACTCTTCCTGCTCCTCAGGGAGCGAGCCACAAGGCCCCGGTGTAGCTCTGCCCGTGAGGGCAGGGACGAACCGCCCGCAAACCCGTATAAACAGTGAAGTATCAAGCTAGCTCATGCGACTCAGCCCTGGGCCTGGCCAGACCTTCCTCGGCTTGGTGTAGCTCCGATTCTGAGGAGCGAAGACGGCCGCCTGCTCCCCCTCAGCGAATGCCCGCCACCCAATCCTTGGTCTGCAGCGCACTGCGGATGCGCCACTCGCGCAGGACATCGTGCAGATGCGCCTTGGTTGCGCCACAGGCGGGGTCGTTCCACAGGTTCCTGTTTTCCTGCGGATCCGCCTGCAAATCGAAGAGCTGGCCGTGGGGTTCGCCAAGGAAGTGCACAAGCTTCCACCGTTCGCTTCGCACCATGGTGACGAATTCAGTGGCGTTGAGGTTGCCGTCCCTTCCTTGTTCTGCGAAGACGTATTCCCGCGGCTCCCATGACTCATCGCCCCTCAGAGCTGGAACCAGGCTACGTGCCTCCAACGAATCAAGTGATGTAGGTCAGCGGAGCTTGCGGAGCTGAGTTGCATCACAGGGTTGGACGGCAGGGACTGAAGGGGAGTGTCGTTTGCGGATTAAAGGTTTACGAGTTTAGGGATAAGGGGGCTTGGGAGGAGAAGGAGGCCCGCGGCGGAGGCGGAATGCTGATAGGTTCGCCAAGGAAGTGCACAAGCTTCCATGACTCATTTCGCGAGTGATGAGGTCAGCGGAGCTTGCGGAGCCCGAATCAAGTGATGTAGGTCAGCGGAGCTTGGAAGTTGCATCAGGGTTGGAACTCAAGTGATGTAGGTCAACGAATCAAGTGATGTAGGTCAGCGGAGCTTGCGGAGCTGAGTTGCATCAACGAATCAAGTGATGTAGGTCAGCGGAGCTTGCGGAGCTGAGTTGCATCACAGGGTTGGACTGAGCCGCAGGGACTGAAGGGGAGTGTCGTTTGCGGATTAAAGGTTTACGAGTTTAGGGATAAGGGGGCTTGGGAGGAGAAGGAGGCCCGCGGCGGAGGCGGAATGCTGATAGGTTTCAGCAGGAGAAAGAGCTCGAAGGTATCGGTGAGATGAGACAGATCGGGCCCAAGAAGTGTTTGCACAGCCGGGCATGCGAAGGGTACGTAAAGAGAGCGGAGCAGAATAGAGGCCGCTATTCTGATTGTGATCAGGCATGGGCAACAGATGGAAGTGAGAAAGGAAAGAAACTGGGCGGTGATCGAATGCGGGGGAGTAAGGCGAGGATCTGCATGGGCCGGTGGCAGTTGGGACAGCGGAAGGGTGCGGGGTCGTTCTTTGCTGCTGTGAGCGCCTCGAGGCGGGCAAAAGCTGCAGCGAGGAGGGATCGGACTTTCTGCAGCTTGGCTCGATTGGCAGGACTGAAGAATCCGTAGTAGCGGACACGGGTGAAACCGCGTGGGAGGACATGCTGGAGGAACCTGGCAATGAAGGTTAATGGAGGCAGAGAACAGGTGCAGGGACGGCCGGTGTGGGAATCTTTATAGGCGAATGTGACAGCGTCATTGTTAGCGGAGAGGATGCGGTTGTTGCTGAGGGCGGTACGAAAGACATAGCGACTGAGGTACTTTAAAACCGGCAGGCCGCTGCCGGCAGGTTTGGCATGGACGACCCAGTCGCAGTTCCAGATCTGGGGGTCGACCTGATCGGTGAGAAGCTTCTTGGTGAGGGCGGCTTTGATGTTCTCGCGGAAGGAATAGGAAAGTGCCTGGACCGGAAGGAGGTAGTCGGGCTTTTTCAATCGCATCCACTTCCTGGCGTTCGTGGAAAGGCTGCCGGCGGGGATGAGGTAGTGGATATGAGGGTGATAATCGAGGCGACGGGTGCAGGTGTGAAGGATGCCGATGAAGCCGAGCAGGCCGCCCAGGAGCCGCTTTTGCCGGCCGCGCTGCAGGAGAGCGTCGGCGGAGCAGCGGAAGAGCAGGTGGTAGAAGAGCTTCTGATTGCTGCGTGCAAATTGGTGCAGCTGGCTGGGAATGGTGAAAGTGACCAGGAAATAGGCACAGGGGAGCAGCAGATGCTCCTGGCGTTGCAACCACTCGGAAGCATCGGCGTTTCCGCACTTGGGGCAGTGCCGGTTGTTACAGCTATGGTAACTGTAATGGGTGCGGTCGCAGGGCGCGCAGTGGTAAACGCAGCCGCCCAGCAGCGGCGTGCGGCACGATAAGATATCGCGCATGACACGCCGGTGGCTGGGCAGGATGTGTTCGCCAAAGCGCTGCAGATAGGCCGCCCCATACCGGCGGAAAACCTCCGTCAGTTCGGGCATGGACAGTATGGATGCGCTGAGGCGCTACAAGTGGGCGATCATCGCGTTGAGCCGTTGGGTGGCCTGTTTTTGTACCACTTCGGTGAGGTGGGTGTAGAGCGCCGTAGTCTGAGGGGACTGATGGCCCAGGTTGTTCTGAATCTGCCTGAGGTTCTCGCCACACTCGAGCAGATGGGTGGCGTAGGAATGACGCAGGGTATGGATATGTGCCTGTTTGCGGCTTCCGGTGGCCTTCAGAGCCAGCCGGAAGGCCCGCTGCAGGCTGGTTCGTGACATGGGCCGCTGGGCCGTCGGGCAGCCGATGCCCCCATGGCCCGGAGCAGGAAAAAGCCAGGTAGGGTTGCGATGACGCCGCCATTGGCGTCGCAACGCCAGCAGAGCGCGTTCGGGCAGAGGTACATAGCGGTCCTTCTGTCCCTTCCCGGCACGAATGTGCAGGACCATGCGCCCCGCATCGATGTCCTCGATCTTCAGGCTCAAGCCTTCTCCCAGGCGCAGCCCGCACGAGTAGATCACGCCCAGACAGCAGCGATGGTGCGCTTCTCTCACCTCCCGCAGGATCTTCCCGACTTCCTCCAGGGTCAAAATGACCGGAAGGCGCGACTGGCGCGGTGGACGCACCAGAATCGTCTCTTGGGGCCAGCGCCGCTTGAGCGTCTTCTCGAACAGGAACTTGATCGCGCAGATGAAGCTCGTGCAGGTTGGGCGGCTGTAGACTTTGACGGTTTTAAGGTAGATGAAGAACTGCCGCAGCTCTTCAATCGTGACCGATCGCGGCGATCTTCCCGCGCAAAACTCCGAGAGCCTTTCGGCTGCCCTCAGATAGACTTCCTGTGTCTTTTGCGCATACCCGTGCAGAGTCATGTCATCGAGCATCCGTTCTTGCCAGCACCGATAGGTGTGAGTACGTTTCATGGCGTGATTCCTTTCGTTTGAATCCGTTAATCGAAACTCCCGGCCACCCCGTGTGGCCGGGAGGAATCACACCTTACCACCGACTATCAATCCTAGCCCAGTAACTGTCCGAAATGAGGAGCCGCCGCGTAGCGGCTTAGTTCAACAACGGCGAAGGGGCAACGCCCGCCAATTCGAGGATGGTAGGGCCGATGTCCATCAGTTGGCAGAGACCGTCCACCTTGGAGCCTCCGGCAATGCGGGAAGGATTCCAGAAGAGCGTCGGCACCCGCGTAATCTGCTCGTACATAGTCCACTTTTGACTGTGGCCGTGATCCGTCAGGCAGTCGCCATGATCCGAGGTGAAGATGATGACGGAGTTCTCCAGATAGCCGCGTTCCTCCAAGGCCGCCACGATCTTCCCGACCTGCTCGTCAATCATGGTCACATTGGCCAGGTAATAGGCGCGTTGGCGATGCCTTTGTTCCTCGGTCGGATCTAGTAGATGCACTACGGAGTCGTGGTCGACCTCGGTATTGTGCACCCTCATTGCTTGGAAGGCCGGAGGCTGTCCGTCCAGGTCTTCCCGGGTTACGGGTGCGATATTCAAATCCCTGGCCAGGTACTCTTCCGTATAGCGCGTGACGGGATCGTAAGGGGGATGTGGCCCGGGAAATCCGATTTCCAGGAACAAGGGTTCCGTTTGCGGATAGGTGCGCAGCCACCAGGTTGCCAGGTCGCCGACGAAATTATCGGAATGGGTGTCTTCCGGGAGTTCCCATTCGAATGCTCCGAGGCGCTCACGGTAGTCGGGTCGCTGCCGGTAGAGCACACGTTGTTGCTTTACCAGGCCCCGTGCTCGCAGCCCCTTGTCCCACTCATCAAAATAAAAGCGGGTTCCCCCAAGAAAGCGGTCCTTGTTTTCTACTACGTAGCGTTCGTGGAAACCGAGGGGCGTCTCCAGGGGCGTGGTGTGCATCTTGCCCACGTTGACGCAATGGTAACCGGCGGCGTTCAGCTCTTCCACCCAGGAGTGCTCCCAGTTATCGCCATTCTTAATGACGCCGGTCGTGTGCGGATACATACCCGTGAAGAGCGAGGCCCGAGCCGGAACACAGGAAGGGGCCGTCACGTGACACTGGGTGAAGGCCGCGCCCTCGTTGACCAGCCGGTCCAGGTTGGGCGTGGTCACATAATCATAACCAAGTGCTCGAATAGTGTCGTAGCGCTGCTGGTCCGTGATGATGAGAATGATATTAGGAGGCGATGGAGATTCCGATGACATGGGCAGATGGTCTTGTTTTGGCCGGGGAAATTGGCGCAAGCAGTAACTCGGCCTATAGGCGAGCGTCTGTCAATTCTATGCACCTTCCATTACTGACACCCGATGCTTTTCCTGCCCCGGACATGTCGAGTCGAATGAATTCTGGTAGGGCGAATCCCGATACACCTCGGGATGAGCCGGTTGCCGCGGTCGGCGGCTCATCCCGAGGTGTATCGGGATTCGCCCTACCTCCAGATTATGCAGCGGAAGAAGGAAGGTCTAGACCATGGGCTGTCATGAGCGACGTTGAGGGGCGGTTCGGTTTCGCCGACACGACGCCGGAAACTCCCAAATCGCATACAGGAAAAGGCTTTTACGCGCAGATAAATGTTTCGCTAACGCTAAGACCGTAGCGGCGCGCGATCGATCTTTCACCGTCGCTCCCTTGGGTACACTTAGCACTGGTTATCAGTGCAAACTTCGGATACCGATTCTCGTGCAGTGGCTGAGTTCCTCCTTGGAAATTGCTGCTCGGATGCGTGCCGCAATGGCAAGAGAAGGGGAATGACAGCCTGCGCCTAAAGTAACCTGATGCTTTGAGGAGTTATTGCCATGAGTACCGGAGAATTTGCCTACGAAGTCGTCGAGAACTGGGGCCTTGGATCCCGGGGCAGTGCTATGGGCGGGGTCGTCCCCGGGGTGGCCGCCGATAAGCGTGGTCGCGTGTTCGTGGGTTGCCGCAATCCGCCGGCGCTGCACGTCTACGATCGAGACGGAGTCTACTTCGATAGCTGGGGCACCGACCTGTTGGCGAACCCCCACCTACTCTGGATCGACGCCCAGGACCACCTATACGTCGCCGATGCGGACAGCCACACCATCCACTGTTTCGACCCGCAAGGAACTCTCGTTCAGACTTGGGGTACCCCCGGGGAGCCGGGTGCACCGGACCCGCCCTTCAACCAGCCCACCAAGGCTATGCGCGGCCCTTCCGGCGATCTCTACGTGACCGACGGGTACGGCCAGTTCCGCGTCCATCGCTTCTCGGCGGAGGGAGACTTGCTGAAATCCTGGGGCTCTGAGGGCACCGGCCCGGGCCAGTTTGCCCTGCCCCACGGTCTATGGGTCGATCGCGAGGAGCGCGTCCGGGTGGCCGATCGCGAGAACGACCGCATCCAGCGCTTCGACGCTGAGGGACACTATCTTGACGAGTGGACCGATGTGAAGCGGCCCATGGACATTTTTATTACTTCCGACGGCACCGTATTCGTGACCGAGGCCCCTTCGCGCGTCAGCATTTTCGACTTGGAGGGGAGCCTGTTGGCCCGTTGGGGCGAGGACGGGTCCGCTCCGGGGCAGTTCGCTGACCACCCACACAGCATATGGGTGGACGATGAGGATTCGCTCTACATCGGCGAGGTGCCCACGTTGCACGACCGAGTTCAGAAGTTCCGCCGAGTCGTTTGATTGGGTAGGGAAGCGAATTGAGCCCAAGCTTTACAACAGCTGAACATTCATGCATGTTGACCACATGCCAAAAATGATTCAACTGCGCCACGTCCCGGACGATCTGCATACCTCCCTCAAGGTACACGCGACCGAAGCACGTATGTCGCTATCCGACTATCTGGTGAAAAAACTCGAGGATATCGAACGCATGTCGAATTGGAACGATTTCTTTTCCCGCCTTCGCTACCGCGAACCCGTCGACTTGGGCAATATGGCGGCAAGAATGGTCCGCGAGGATAGGGACGCGCGATGATCGTCCTCGACGCCTCCGTCGTGGTCGATCTGCTACTAGGTGTAGGTTTCCGGATCGACATCGCTACTCGCTTGCAGGATGAGGCGCCCGCTTTGGCTCCGGAAATAGTCGACCTCGAAGTTGCCAATGTCTTACGCAAGTTGATCGTGCGCGGCGCTATTGATGCGCGGCGGGGTCAGATCTGCTTCGCCGACTATCTGAGTATGCCGATCTTGATCCAGTCACACCGCCCGTTGGCCAGACGTATTTGGGCTTTGCGGGAGAACGTAACGGCCTACGCTGCTGCCTACATCGCTCTTGCCGAGGCCGCCGGCGCCTCCTTCCTCACGCGCGACGCATCCCTTGCCCGACTTCCGGGGCTGGAGGCGCCGGTCGAGGTGGTGTGATCGTCACATTTCTCTGCGTGGTCCTTTTCGCGGGTTGGTTCGTGGTCATCCGCATGCCGGAGGAGATTGTCCTCGTGGGCGCCCACTACGACACGGTTGCGGGATGCCCTGGTGCAGACGAACCCGTTGGCGACGCCTGACGTTCGTTGGCTCGAGCTCGATCATTTCGTAGGCAAAAGAACCTTCGCTTATCTCCAGCCGGGCCATCGATATGGGGAGCCGGAACCGCCGCGGACCCACGCTCCCAGGGTTCAGAAAGAGCACGCCCTCCCGCCGGAACGCTTTGGGCGCATGGCTGTGGCCTGATATCACTATCGAGGCCGCCGGCGGCGGCTGAGTCGAGATCCAACTCGCTGCGGTCGTGAATGACGAGATCCACGCCGGCCAGCGCATTAGCACCTCGTCCCGAAGCAGACCATGAGTATCGGAAATAGCGGCAATCGTCATGCTGCGTGCTCTGGATGGCTGATCATCGGCCGTTCGCCAAAACCTGTCTCAATCTACGGGCCACGATTCGATCTTCACCATCTTTGAGCGTGTGAACACATACGTTGAGCGTGTTCTCATTTTCTTCCCGGACGCGGATCCTGGGGTTACCGTCATACAGCGCGTTGATTACATCCTCTAACGACTTTCCCAGTGACTCACTGTCGAATGCCACGTGCAAGGTGACACTCGGATGTCGCGGTGTCTCGACCTTCTTCGTTTCGATCACATTAGGCGCAACCTTGAGTTCGTTGATAATGGTCGTTATCTTCGCGTCATATTCGGCGAACCTCGCCTCGTGGTCCATGGTGAACCAATCCTCCACGCCGGTAAGGAGGCCAACGATGTCCGGCAGGTCCAGCTTCATGGCCCGACCGAATGGTTGTTCACTCACGAAC
This sequence comes from Opitutales bacterium, assembly GCA_963665345.2. GTDB lineage: Bacteria > Verrucomicrobiota > Verrucomicrobiia > Opitutales > CAXXNP01. The sequence continues at coordinate 299,967 of OY762281.2, read as the reverse complement.
CCATGGCTGGAAACGGCTTCTACGAGTTCCTTACTGCCACACACGAATCCCACCGACTGAGGCGCACCGAAGTACTTGCCGCCGAAACAGACCAGATCGCCCGATTGGGCCATGTCCTTGAAATAGTCAAGCGGCCAGATCCGCGACGCTGCGTCGACGATCACCGGCACTCCTTGCGCCCGCGCAATGCGGACCGTTGCCTTCAACGAAAGCTCACTCTCTCCCGGATTCTGCTCCACATAGAAGGCAACGGCCGCGGTGTTCGGCCCGATCGCCTTCAACAACTGCTCTTCCGTGCTCCCGCTTTCGTCCCCGAACTCAACCAGCGTTCCCCCTGAGATCGTATAGGCTCGATCGAACACGTAGCGTTGCACCTTTTGTAGAAGAATCTCGTTTTTCATTCCCGCCGTATCGGGCAATCGAGCCTGTTTCTCCTTGTCGTTCCCCGTAATGCAAGCCGCTGTGCTGAGGGCGAGCGCGGCGTAACATCCCGCTGTCACATAGGCCGCTTCAACTCCAAGCAGCTGCGCGATCCTCGCTCCCGACGCGTCGATCAGGTCCTGGATCTCGACCCAGGTATCCTCCACCGCTTCCATCGCTTGCCTGACCGACGGAGTCGGCGTGGATCCCCCGTGGATCGTCTGGTTCCCGGCAGCATTGATCAGGGGTCGGACACCGAGTTTCCTGTAGATCTGTTCCTCTTCGTTGGGGTAAATGGCCATGATCCCTTTATCGGTTCATTCGCTCCCACCATTCTCACATCTCCACAAAAAACCGTGAAGAGCGTTTAAATAGGGGCCGCCCGGTGGAATGACAATCACTTGCGGGAACTTGTAGCGTTCCCTTTCATCTTCCGATAGCTCCGGGTTCAGGCTCTGTTGTTCCAGCTTTTGCGCGGCGCAAAAAGAGGTGAGAGCCGCGCGCTCATCCGGACGAACCGTGTAGAAACCGCGCAGAATGACCCCGGAACACGAAGTAGATCGCCAGCCCAGAGGTGAATGCAACGAATCCCATCCTATCAGCACAATTTGATCGCGGAACTCAGCTCCGCCATTTCGCAAATGCCTCCTCTGCTGCGCCGACCCAATCGACGAAGCACAAGGATTGCAACGGGGAAACGCTGTGAAGGAGGCGATTGGGTCGGATTGACTGTCCTTCGCGGATTGCAGAAGGAGGTGATTTCCTGATATTTAATGCCAGAAGCCTAGAATCTGCATACACTTGGATGGGGCAGGGAAGCTTTTGCTTTATCCCGCCATGGCCGTGAGGCACTCGTCGTAGACCGCGTAATTCTCCCCCTCCCGTTCCTCCGGGTCGACCAGCTTGAGCCACAGGGCCTGCCCCGGCTTGTCGTTGCTGAATTCGCGGTGGCTGGTGATGATGGATGGGTCGGGGCCGTTCCAGACCACCTCGCCCTCCTGCAAGTAGATAAACTGGTCGTGGAAACGGTCGATCATCTCGCGCCTGCGGTCGCGGTATAAAAGGCCCTGTTCGCAGGCTGTCTGCCGCACCGCGGCCATGATCGCCGGCGGGTCCACCTCTTCGCTGTCGAACTCGTTAAGCGGCGCCGTCACTTCGCTGTCGAAGTCGATCTGGTCCAGGTCGACCGTCCCGAAGCCGCGGCGGGCGGCCATCAGCAGGTGATTGCGGTCACGCCGAAAGGGCGGATTGGGCCAGTCGGAGGCAGGGTCGTGGCCCATCAGATGGGTGCCGCAGGCGTCGGTGGCGGTGATCTGGTCGCCGGCAATGAGGGCATTGCAGATCCGCCCCTGACCGCCCCATTCGCGGCCCCACTGGCCGGTTAGTCCGTCAATGATGTTGAGGCAGGGGTCGGTGATCATGGCCAGGTCGGGCAGCACATACGAGAGGCGAATGGCGTGGTGGAAGTAGGTGCGGACGCGGCCCGACGGCGGCGTTACGGGCGGCAGCCCGAACAGATTTTTCATGCAGAGGGTGATGCCCATGAAGAGATGATTCTTCATCTTGGCCACCGACACCACCTCAACGGCTTCCTTGAAAATGCCGCTCAGGGTGTAGCGGTCGAACATACTGCCGCCGCCGGGCACCTCGTAGCTGGCGAACGGCGGTGCGTTCGAATCGTCAAACTCGACGTCGAACTCCTTCAGGTGCTGGGCGTAGTTGAAGTCGGGCGGCACGCGCTTGTCGGGCGCGTAGGGATTGGTGTCGGTGGCCACCAGTTCGGCCCTGGTCCGTTCGCTCAGCAGCCGTAGCACGGCCCGGCAGACGGCGTCGTCCACCAGTTCCTGGCGTCGTCCCTCGAAGGTGACGATCTGGTCCGGTGGTTTCATCATGTTGAATTTGATGACGATGCGATGGGCTTTCTTTAGTCTCTCCCAGGATCGGCTGAGGGGATTGGTTATCCGCCGCAAGGTCTGGTAGATCTCCTCTTCCGGTGCCCGGTAGTCGCAATGGGCGGCTCGAACTTTATACTGTTTTTCTGCCATCGGCGCTGCTCCTTATGAATGATAACTCCTGTCTCATGCTCAAACCAGTAATAGACTCGTACAGGGGAATTACAAGCCGCCCTCATGGAAGAGCAGATGCACGGCTTGCGAACGAGTTCCTTTGCGAGATCTCGAAGCAGTGACCTCGAAATCGCAAACCATCGTCTCTCGAACCTGTTCAAAGACAGCCTTGGCTTCGGGAATCGAGCGAGCGGCCAGATAGGTGAGACCTTTCAAAGTCGCGGGGATATACTGCCTTTGGCCAACCCGGATTTGCTCGCCCTCTGGAAGCCCAGACAGGACGCTCATGGCGGCGTCGAAGTCACGGTCCATGAACTCGATGTACCAGCGGAAGTAAGTGAGTTCGTGGCGGGGCAGCCCTCCGCTCTCGGTCTTGGAAGGAGAGAGTTTCCGGAGATAAGTTCGCAGTGGCTCTGTGTCGCCTTTGGAGAGGAACGGCGCGAGGGCTCGATGGAAAACCGCGTAATCCAGGCACCGCTGCAGCTAATTTCATTAGAGAGAAAAGTATATCGGTACCGCTGCTACTTTCGAAGTCGTCATTTCGCTCCTGATCATAGTTCTCGGCTGCACGACACAGTCGTCCAGCTACGGACGCCACCCGAACATCGCGCCGCTGGGGCTTGCGAAATTGAAAAGCGATCCCTCTCCTTCCTCCAGTTCTGGACCGAGCCGGGACAAGAGACGTCCAGCTACACGACTTGGCATATAGGTATTGAAAGTAGCACCCGCACTTGATATCTATCGGAAAACAGGACAGCGAACAGATATGGGAACTGCGATGAAAGTCTTGGTGATCGGTGCGAATGGGAACACTGGCAGGCGCGTTATCAAACGGTTAAAGGAAGGTAGGCACGAGCCGCTGGCTATGATACGCGATACGAAACAGCGGGCCACATTCGACGACCTTGGCGTGCCGACGGTCCTGGCCGATCTGGAGTATCCGATCGACCATGCCATCGTTGGTTGTGCTGCGGTTATATTTGCTGCCGGCTCCGGGGGTCACACAGGGAAGGATAAGACTGTCCTTATCGATCACATCGGAGCTATCCGGTCGATGGTTACAGCGCAGGTGCATGGAGCACGGCGATACATCATGCTCAGCTCCATCAATGCGGACCTGGAGAGCCAGTCGAAGATCGCGCATTATCACAAGGCCAAAGGGCATGCCGACAACCATCTTCGCGAAACAGACTTGGATTACACCATCGTTTGTCCGGGCGGTTTGCGAGACGATCCGGGAAATGGACGTGTCTCGGTCAGTGCTGAATGCCACCTTACAGGGGTTACGACGCGCGACAATCTCGCCGCTGCCTTGGTTGGCTGTCTCGATATTGACAGTACCATCGGCAAAACTTTCAGCCTTCTTGAAGGCGAAACCCCGCTGGAGGAAGCCCTTCGTTCGATATGAAATCGGGATTGTTAAGAGGTTCCCTATCGAGGTCTGCGGCCGTCAACTATGGCTGGCAATGAACCCGAGTTCGAGCCTGAGGTGGAACGGGCATCGACTCGGCAGAGCCATTCGGCCCAGAGCTCATGGCGCCGTCGGTTGCTACAACAGTCGTGGATTCCCTGCCGGACCCTACTAGAAAAGTACTCCAGAGAAGATTTCCATCGGAGTCGAATTTTGCCACGCAACTATCCCTATCGCCCCCATAGCTGCGTTAGTTCGGACGAGTTCGTCACGTCCAGGCCGATAGCCCGGAATTGCCGCAGCGCGGCTTGGTGGCCGTCGGGGCGCGGCGAACGGACGCAGTCTTCGACCACCACCATGTAGTAATCCTTGCCGTTCCCATCCCAGGCTGTCGCTTCGACGCACCAGTCCGTCGAGCAGCCGACCAGGATGACGCTCTCGCGCTGCAGGGTTCGCAGCAATAGATGAAAGTCGGTGCCCTCGAAGGCGCTTCCGCGATGCTTGGGGATGATGATGTCATCGGGCGAGGGCTCCAGGCCGGGATGTACCTGCATGCGCTCGTTGTCCGGCGCAAAGCGGGTGTTTAGTTCAGCTACCGAGTGACCGAGGTTCATCAGCACGCGGAGGTAGGCGGCCGAGATGTTTCGAATCCCGGGCCCTCTGAAGTTGTAGAAGTAAAAGACAGGTAGGCCGACGCTACGCGCTGCTTGGGTCAGACGCTTGACCTTGTCGAAGATAGCTCTGTCGGATCCCTCTACCCACCTCGGTGAGTTCTCGATGTCGATCACGGCCAGGGCAGCCCGCTCGGGCGCCACCACCTCGGCCAGGGTTTCGCACACTCGTTTGGCGTCGATGGTCAGCATGCTCGTCGCCTGTCTGTCGGGTATCCTACATTCATCCTAATGAACCCGCTTGACAGTTTTTTCGCCGAGGAAGGTCGGCGGCGCCAAAGGATTGGCGCCCTCCAGATTCGAGGCGTCATCCCAGAAATGGAGGGCGGCAATCCCTTGCCGCCGCAACGTCCTGGCAAAGATCCTCGGTTCATGATCCAACTTTAGTTGATGCCCACCCGCTAAGGTATGAAAATGTATCGCGTTAACGGGGTTACTCCCCCAGCGCCTTGTCAAATTCCTGGCTGTCGTTCTGCAAAACCGTCATGAGTGCGAAATCCCCGCCGTACGCCAGCAACTGCGCGCCCATTTCACGGTATTGTGCGATTTTTTCAGGTGTGCCGGCAGGAATTCCCCAGGCAATGCCATGGCTTCCGGCGGCTTCGGCAACTTGGTCGATGGCTTCATCAAGCGCAATCTGTGCCTTGCCCTCGAGCAGACTGAGACGCAGCCCGAGATCTGCCGGGCCGACGAAGAGCGCATCGATTCCCGGTACGGCCGCGATATCGTCGACATTCTCAAGCGCCTTGAGGGTTTCGATCTGGACGACGATGAAAGTCTCCCGATTGGCGTGATCGATATAGGTGCTGTCGGGGCGCCAGACATCGAGCCCGAAATCGCCATCCAGACCCGCGCCGTCCAAGCCACGATTGCCCGCAGGTGGGAATTTTACCGCGTTCACAATATGCCTGGCGGTGGCCGCATCTGAGATCAAAGGCATCATCAATCCGGTAGCGCCGTCCTCAAAGTAGCGATAGAGACGCGTGTGTTCTTGGGTAGGGGCCCGCACCATGCAGTCAATGTCGTTGTGGTAGCACTGCTGCAGCAGGCTCTGCACCTCGCGTTCGGTCATCGCCCGATGCTCCAAATCAAGCCAGATAGCGTCGTAACCAAAATGCGCTGCATAACGCACGTAAAACGGCAGGTAGTGTCCGAGACCACAAACCCGGGCGCATTGGCTTTGACGGATTTTCTTTAGTGTCTTGCTGTTTCTCATGTTCCTCCTGTTATCGCCTTCTTCGAGTAGAGTCGATTCCTTGTTGGGAGGTGAGGAATGAATTATGAACGACGCTCCCTTGAGCCGCGGGGGATGCGTTTCGGGTTGCGGGATGCTAGTCTCTACCTTGCCCAAAATGGGTTGATCACTCGGATACCGTCGTAATCCTGGCCGTGATTGAGGTCTTCGGTAAGGAGTTCTTTGGCACCACTGGCGTGCGCGGCAGCGAGAATCATGGCGTCCCAAAGGGAATACAGTTTTATTGCTCTTTGTCGAGCAGACTGGTGTGGTGTCCCGGCTTCCCGAAGCGTCGCTTCGGGAAAGTGAGCTAGACATCTGGGAGTGAAGCGGTTAGAGACTTAGCGCCAAAGAGACTTCATGAAAGTTTATATCAACGGGGAATTGGTTGACCAGTCGGAGGCAAAAATTTCCGTTTTTGATCACGGACTGCTCTACGGCGACGGGATTTTCGAAGGAATTCGCGTTTATCAACGCTGCGTTTTCAAACTAGATGAGCACTTGGAGCGGCTGGAGTATTCGGCCAAGGCGATCAACCTGCAATTGCCCTGGACGCGCGAGGCAATTTCCGACGCGGTATGCTCTACTTGCAGGGCCAACGAAGTCGCCGATGGCTACGTTCGACTGATTGTAACCCGGGGCATTGGCGACCTTGGCCTTTCACCGAAGTCCTGTGGGATTCCGCAGATCATTGTCATAGCCGATTCCATTCAGCTCTATCCTGCGGAGTTCTATCGCGACGGTCTGAAGATCATAACATCGGCCACGCGCCGGGTGAATCCGGCGGCGTTTCCTCCGATGGTCAAATCTCTGAATTACCTCAACAATATCATGGCCAAGATGGAGGCCGACCACTGCGGGTTTATTGAGGCCGTCATGCTAAACGACCAAGGTTATGTGGCGGAGTGCACCGGGGACAACATTTTCATTTTTCACAAAGGGGAACTGCTCACGCCTCCGATCAATGCCGGCTCGCTAACGGGAATTACTCGCCAGGTTGTATTTGATATTGCTACGGAGCTGGATGTTGCTCTGCGGGAAACGGAACTGACCCGCTACGATCTCTGGATTGCGGGCGAGTTCTTTCTCACCGGCACTGCCGCCGAAGTGGTTCCGGTAGTAGAGGTCGACGGCCGTACCATTGGCGCCGGCAAGCCTGGGCCCGTCACACAGCAATTCATCAAGGCATTTCGCGCCCGAGTGGCGGTCGAGGGGACCACCTGGGCGTAATGAAGAAAAAATTGTGAAGGTTGATGGGCGCAGAATTTCGATGCTTGTAGAATGGGAGCGACGAGGAGCAATGGGCGCTACCCCCATTTCCGGGCTGCGAGTTTCGAGTAGCGGGGGTGGCTGGACGCCTTCGCCGTTCAAACACGGGTCAATTTTACGATCATGAGGATCGATGGGCTGTCTTCGATGCCTCTCCCTCCGTCTGGCCCGAGACCTGCTATGCGGTCGGCGTAGTTTCGAGAACAGATGTTCATTTTTGATGTCGAAAATTGAAAATTGCTTCTAAAGGTGTTTCCTCGATGATATATATCTAGCGAAGATGGCGGAGTCACTAAAATGCCAAGTCTGCAACAAAGCGGCCACGGTCCACCTGACTCAAATTGTCAACAACAAGATACATAAGGTGGATCTGTGTGAGGAATGTGCGCATTCGAAGGGCGTCACCGACCCGGACGGATTGTCGCTGGCGGATTTGCTCACGCAAACTACGATTGCTGCGGGTGACGGGGAAGCGGGTATTGAGTGCGATGTCTGTGGGTTCTCGGCCGCAGATTTCCGCCGTAGCGGTCGCCTCGGATGTCCCGCTTGCTACAGCAAATTCGAATCGCAAATTCGGCCGATGCTGAAAAATATGCACCGGGGGCAGCGCCACGAAGGCAAGGTTCCGGAACGTTCTTTGAGTCGCACCGGGGCGCGTCATCGGTTGGGTGATCTGGAACGGTGCCTGCGGGACGCAATCATCGATGAACGCTACGAAGACGCCGCCGGATTGAGGGATGAGATTCGCACTCTGGCGAACAACATCGATGGAGGAGGGCGCGGCTGAAGATGTCGATTGCAGCTATAGTGAATGCTAAAGCGGAGCTGACCCATGGGCGCCGGCCGAAGGCCCCGGTGGTGCTAAGTACGCGGATTCGATTGGCAAGAAATTTGGAGGCCTATCCATTTCCCGGGTGGGCCAAAGAGTCTCAGCGGCGGGAAATTTTGTCCACATGCATGGAGGCGCTGGAGTCCGTGGAGCCGCTGCAACAAGGAAGTGTTTTTCAACTTGAGAAGCTGAATAAGCTGGAAAAGCAGATTCTGACGGAGCGTCATCTCATAAGCCGGGAACTCCTTGATGCCAAGGATGGCGCCGGGGTAGTTATCAGCGGCAATCAGGGTTGCTCGGTCATGATCAACGAGGAGGACCACCTGCGTATCCAGATGATGGCGAATGGTATGAAGTTCCGCCAGCTATGGAAAGGGATCGACGCTATTGATACTATCTTGGAGGCTCACTTGGACTTCTCGTTTTCTTCGGAAATGGGCTACCTGACGGCCTGTCCGACCAACGTGGGCACGGGGCTGCGCGCTTCCGCAATGATGCACCTTCCGGGGATGGTGCTGGCGAACCAGATGGAAAAGGTCGTGCGTGCAGTAAACCAACTCGGGATCGCGGTAAGAGGATTATTCGGCGAAGGATCGGACGCCGGCGGGAGTATTTTTCAAATATCCAATCAACAGACCTTGGGCGAGAGCGAGAAGTCGATTATAGGGCGGCTCACCAATGTGCTGAACTCGTTGATCGAACAGGAGAGCAATGCCCGCGAAAAGATGCTGGAGAGTGAACCGTTGAAACTCTGCGACAAGATCGGTAGGGCCTACGGCATCTTGAAACAGAGCTACATGCTGACTTCGTCCGAGGCCATGAATCTCTTATCGCTGCTCAGGCTCGCTGTTGATCTCAAGGTATCGCCGGGGCGGTGGCGCTCGGTTATCGACCGACTCTTTATCGAAAGTCAGCCGGGCCATATTCAGTATGCTGCAAAGGAAAAAATCGATGCCGGCCAGCGCGATGTGCTTCGCGCGCGCCTGCTTCGGAAAGAATTCTCATCGCTGCCACCACTAAATTTTGACAAAGTCAACGGTTCATACTAATGGATAGGCCAGGAGTGTAACCGATGGAGCCCATGAATAACTTTACCCCTAGAGCCCAGCAAGTCTTGGCGCTCGCACGCAAAGAAGCCGACCGGTTTCACCACAACTACGTGGGAACCGAACACCTCCTCCTTGGCTTGATCAACCTCGGCCAGGGAGTGGCAGTCAATGTCCTGCAGAAAATGGGGCTGGACCTGGAGTCGGTCCGCGCCGCAGTTGAGAAGCAGGTGGGCACCGGCCCCGAGACGAAGCCCACAGGAAACATTCCCTATACGCCGCGGGTGAAGAAAGTTCTGGCGTTGGCGGGCAAAGAGGCCAAAGCGCTGAATCACAGCTATGTCGGCACCGAGCACATTCTTCTGGGGTTGTTGCGGGAAGGCGAAGGCGTGGCCGCGCGCGTGCTCAAGACCCTTGATGTCGACATCGAACGCTGCCGCAATGAGATTCTGAGCGAACTGGATCCCAATTTTACCGGCGATCATGAGGAGTCGCTTTCGCCCTCTTCCACGGGATCGTCGGGCGAGGAAAAGAAGGAGGTCAAAACGCCGGCCCTGAAGGCTTTCGGGCGCGACCTCACGGAAATGGCGCGCAACGGTGAACTTGACCCGGTGATCGGGCGCAAGAACGAGATTCGCCGCGTCATTCAGATTCTATGTCGAAGGACGAAGAATAATCCCGTGCTCATCGGCGAAGCCGGGGTCGGCAAGACCGCCATCGTTGAGGGGCTGGCCCAGGAGATTGCTTCAAGTATCGTTCCTGAGATTCTGGTGGACAAGCGCGTTATTACCCTCGATCTCGCGCTCATGGTGGCAGGAACAAAGTATCGGGGTCAGTTTGAAGAGCGTATCAAGGCCGTGATGGACGAGATTCGCCGGGCCAAGAACATTATTCTCTTCATCGACGAATTACATACCATCGTCGGAGCCGGTGCGGCCGAGGGTGCCATGGACGCCTCCAATATCTTCAAGCCCGCGTTATCGCGGGGCGAACTTCAGTGTACCGGCGCTACCACTCTGAGCGAGTACCGCAAATATATCGAAAAGGACAGCGCCCTTGATCGACGTTTTCAGAGCGTCATGGTGGAAGCGCCGTCGCTCGAAGATACGATCGAGATTCTAAAGGGGATCCGCCACAAGTACGAGGAACACCATAAGGTGATTTACACCGAGAAAGCCCTCGAGGCCTCGGTGCGCCTTTCCGACCGTTACATTACTGCCCGCTTCCTGCCGGACAAGGCAATCGACGTGCTTGACGAATCCGGATCGCGGGCCCGCATCAACTCTTTAAATCGTCCTCCCGAAGTGGAGGAACTGGCCAAGGAGATCGACCAGGTCTGCGCCAAAAAGGAAGAAGCCATCAGCAAACAGCGCTTTGAGGACGCTGCAAAATTTCGTGATCGCGAGAAGCAACTGCGGGCCAAACGGGAGGCCATCCTGGATGAATGGAAGCGCAACCGGGAGGAAACGCAGATAACGGTGGACGAAGATGATATGCTGCAGGTGGTTTCCGGATGGACTGGAATACCCTTGACCCGAATGGAGCAGAAGGAGACGGAGAAATTGCTCCGGCTGGAAAAGGAACTGCAGGAGACGGTTGTGGGACAGGACGTCGCGACGATCGTGGTTGCAAAGGCTCTGCGCCGGTCCCGTGCCGACCTCAAGGATCCCAAGCGCCCGATAGGCTCGTTCATGTTCATGGGGCCCACCGGTGTGGGTAAGACCTATCTGGCGAAGGTTCTGGCCGAGCGCATCTTCGGTGATCAGGCCTCTATTGTTCAGATTGATATGTCCGAATACATGGAGAAATTCTCCGTCTCGCGTCTGATTGGATCACCTCCGGGCTATGTCGGATACGAAGAGGGCGGGCAGCTCACGGAAACGGTGCGGCGGCGTCCCTATTGCGTGGTGTTGTTTGATGAAATCGAGAAAGCACATCCGGATGTGGCGCAGTTGCTTCTGCAGGTGTTGGAAGATGGACGCTTGACCGACAGTCTGGGCCGTACGGTTGATTTCCGGAATACGATCATCATTATGACCTCCAATGTCGGAGCGCAGATTCTCCAGAAAACAACGGCGCTGGGATTCGGCGCCAGCGATACCGATGAAAGTAGTTTCGAGCGGATTAAGGAAAAGATTCTGGAGGAGTCGAAGCGTGTTTTTAAGCCCGAGTTTCTGAATCGCATCGGCGAGATGGTCGTTTTTCGTTCGCTCAACCATGACCACCTTCTTAAAATTGTCGGGTTGATGTTGGACGAAGTCAGCAAGCGGCTGCATGACCATGAAATTACATTCGATGTGAGCGAAGCGGCACGGGAGTTTTTGATTGAAAAAGGATTTGACGAAAAGTATGGCGCCCGCCCGCTCAAACGCTCCGTCGAGCATAATCTGGAGGATCCATTGGCAGAGGCGATCCTCCGGGGCAGCGTGAAAAAAGGTGAACCGATTCAGGTGACCGTCGAGGGCGACCACCTTGCCTTCACGCAAGATCAGCCCGCCTCGAGCTCCAGTGTGTCATAGCGATCTGTCGGACTTAGATTAGGAGCTTGGCGGTGGCGGCCATTGAGGCGCTTCGCGCTACCTCCCGTAATAGCCGATTCATGGAGCGAAGCCTGATCATCCTCAAGCCGGATTGCATTGAAAAGAAGCTCGTGGGCCGTGTCCTGGCGCGCTTCGAGGAAGCCGGATTTGCCATTGTAGCGAGCAAAATGATGGCGCTGTCCGACGATATGCTACACGAGCACTATGCCCACCTGACCGACCTCGAGTTCTTCCCCGAGATCTGTGCCTTCATGAGCTCACGGCCGGTGCCGATCATGATTTTGGAGGGAGAGAATGCCGTAGAGCAGATTCGTGGCCTGCTCGGTCCGACGGACTCTTCGAAGGCTCCACAGGGCACAATACGGGGCGACTTCGGCACCGATAAGATGCGGAATATCGCCCATGCATCAGATAGTCCGGAGAATGCTGACAAGGAGGTCAGACGCTTTTTCGGCGAGAGCGAGGTGTTCTGATAGCAACGGCTTTCGCGGAGCAACTATGCGCGATTGGGTGCGGCAGGACGACAGGGTGCAATTTGTCATCGTGGCCGTGGAGCAGATGGATCTGAGCATGGTGGAACAAGCCGGGGCCACCGTTTATTGCTCGATGGGTCAGCAACGAGAATACCACCAACCCCGCTACGACTTTAAGCCGCCCATACGTAATCTGTCGTTTGCCTCGACCACTCAAACTCCCATTTTCTCACTTTAACCCAATTCCTTCCAGAAACTCAGAACCTAAGCCCGACAGATTGTTAGTCGTAATTGCTCGGGCTGCCCGTTCCATTCGATTTCGCCGTCGGGCCGGCGTCCGGACAAGTGGCTCCCGGGGACCAAGTTGGTGGTCCCGAGTGCATCATACATGTCGTTTAGATAGAAGTGGGCGGTGGTGATGAAGATGGGTACTTTGACGCGAGGGTCGGCACAAACGTCTTCTGGGAGAGCAATGGGGAGCCAGTCGATGTGGAGCTTCTGTTCGGGCCGTCCCGGTCCGGTGATCCAGGAAGTCATTCCGATGACGTGGCAGTCCTCGCCGTGGGTGGCTTCGGCGATCTCGATGACGCTCGGCGTGTCCAGAAACTGGAGGAAGTGTGGATGCCGATTTCGAACCCTTCGTCGTGGAGCGCCCTGACTTCCTCCCAGGTCAGCCGGACCGCCGGCTACGCTGCGCTTGGCCGGATATATCAAGGGTGAAACCAGGGAGAGGTTTCAGGTGTCAGGCCTTCTCGCTTCGCTCGTGAACAGTTGTCAGTTCTGAGGAAGCGCAATCGAATCTTGACACCTGAACACTTAAACCTACTCTGGAGGCTAAGTTTCACATTAGTCGCGCCCCCGGCGCGCTGACCCTTGCCGGATCCAACAGGAGTGAAACTTCAGCTTGTGGCGCCGTTGGTGGTGGGTATTACTGAGGGTGAACCGGCATTGGCTGCGGCAGTCATAACCCATCTGAGCACTGGAGCTGAATATGCCCCAACATTAGTCTGGTTCCGAGTCGGCCATCCAACATTGGCGAGGCCCGTTTGCACGGGCTCTCCCCCAGGTCAGAATCCTGACATAACGGCCACCTCGGGCCGCAGCCAATGCCATAACCAAAATGTAATCAAAGAGGAAGCTACCATGGCATCGAAAAAGAGCAAGCGCAGGGGAAAAAAGAAGGTGCGGCCGATACAGGCCTTGCCGGTGATCCGGGCGAACAGCGCGGGGATTGATTTAGGAAGTGAGGAGCATTGGGTATGCGGCCCGGCCCGCGGGGATAACAAAGTCAATGTGCAGCAATTCGGCACGACGACACCACAGTTGAACGAGCTGGCCGACTGGCTGATCCATGAAGGGGTCGAATCGGTGGCGATGGAGAGCACGGGGGTATATTGGATCCCGTTATATGAGCTGTTGGAGTCGCGGGGCCTCGAAGTGGTGCTGGTCAATGCGAAGCAGTTGCATGGGGTCCCCGGACGCAAGACCGATATGATCGATTGTCAGTGGATTCAACTCTTGCACAGTTGCGGACTATTACGGGGCTCCTTCCGACCCGGGGAAAAGATCTGTGCGCTTCGTGCGTTGCAGCGCCAAATGGCTAATCTGGTGGAAGAACGTTCCAAGATGGTGCAGTGGATGCAGAAGGCACTCGACCAGATGAACGTGCAGGTACACCGGGCGGTCACCGACATTACCGGCAAGACCGGGATGGCCATCATCCGGGCCATCGTGGCCGGGCAGCGCAGTCCCAAAAAGCTGGCCACCCTGCGGGACAAACGCTGCCGAAAGAGCCAGGCCCAATTCGCCGAGCACCTCATCGGCAACTGGCGCAGGGAGCATCTTTTCAACCTGCGCGCTGCGCTCCAGTTGTATGACCGGCTCGAGCAGATGATTGGCGAGTATGAACAGCAGCTGATCGAGCAGATCGAGGCGCTGCAGCCGGCCAAGCGCCATAGCCTCAACGCGCCCCCGCATCCCAACCCGAACAAAGACAAGGCCATGGCGAAGCGGGGCGAGCAACCCATGCGCACGGCAATCTGGCGGCTCTACGGGGTAGATCTCACGCGCATTGACGGGATTAGCACCGGGGCCGCGCAGGTGGTATTGACCGAAGCGGGCTTGGATCTGAGCGCTTTCCCCGACGAGCATCACTTTGTCTCCTGGTTGCGTCTGAGTCCCAAAATGGCCTTTTCGGCCGGCAAGCCGCTGAGCAAAACGCGCAACGCAATGGCTGCCAGCCGAATGGCCGCCATCCTGCGCATGTGCGCGCTGACCCTGCGCCACTCCCCGACCGCGTTGGGTGCCTGTTATCGGCGCACCGCCCGGCGCAAGAGCGGCGCGGTGGCCGTCTTCGCCCTGGCTCGCAAACTCGCTGTGCTCATCTACCGCATGCTTCGTTACGGCCAAGACTATGTCGACGAAGGAGCCGAACGCTACGAGGATCGCTTCTGTCAACGAAGACTGTGCAGCCTTAAAATGAGCGCCCGATCGCTCGGCTTCACGCTGGTGCCCGAGGCCGAAGCGAACGCTGCATGACCATGTTTGCGCTTCGCAAAAACGTCACTCTATCGCCCGCCAGCCCGCTCTGGAGGCTAAGTTTCAGGTCAGCCAAGCCCCCGGCGCGCTGCGCTTGCCGGATCAAACAGGAGTACTTCAGCTTGTGGCGCCGTTGGTGGTGGGTAACAGGAGTGAAACTACCGGCATTGGCTTATCGTCACGAATCGGCCATCGCGAGGCAGCGACAAAGCTCAGCCAATGTGCAAAGTTCGAAAAAGAGCAACGCGGCCGAACTCGGTGATCCGGGCGAACAGCGCGGGGATTGATTCGAGCGGCCCGGCCCGCGGGGATAACAAAGTCAATGTGCAGCAATTCGTTGGCCGACGGCTGATCCATGAAGGGGTCGAATCGGTGGCGATGGAGAGCACGGGGGTATATTGGATCCCGTTATATGAGCTGTTGGAGTCGCGGGGCCTCGAAGTGGTGCTGGTCAATGCGAAGCAGTTGCATGGGGTCCCCGGACGCAAGACCGATATGATCGATTGTCAGTGGATTCAACTCTTGCACAGTTGCGGACTATTACGGGGCTCCTTCCGACCCGGGGAAAAGATCTGTGCGCTTCGTGCGTTGCAGCGCCAAATGGCTAATCTGGTGGATTCCAAGATGGTGCAGTGGATGCAGAAGGCACTCGACCAGATGAACGTGCAGGTACACCGGGCGGTCACCGACATTACCGGCAAGACCGGGATGGCGGGCCATCGTGGCCGGGCAGCGCAGTCCCAAAAAGCTTGCGGGACAAACGCTGCCGAAAGAGCCAGGCCCAATTCGCCGAGCACCTCATCGGCAACTGGCGCAGGGAGCATCTTTTCAACCTGCGCGCTGCGCTCCAGTTGTATGACCGGCTCGAGCAGATGATTGGCGAGTATGAACAGCAGCTGATCGAGCAGATCGAGGCGCTGCAGCCGGCCAAGCGCCATAGCCTCAACGCGCCCCCGCATCCCAACCCGAACAAAGACAAGGCCATGGCGAAGCGGGGCGAGCAACCCATGCGCACGGCAATCTGGCGGCTCTACGGGGTAGATCTCACGCGCATTGACGGGATTAGCACCGGGGCCGCGCAGGTGGTATTGACCGAAGCGGGCTTGGATCTGAGCGCTTTCCCCGACGAGCATCACTTTGTCTCCTGGTTGCGTCTGAGTCCCAAAATGGCCTTTTCGGCCGGCAAGCCGCTGAGCAAAACGCGCAACGCAATGGCTGCCAGCCGAATGGCCGCCATCCTGCGCATGTGCGCGCTGACCCTGCGCCACTCCCCGACCGCGTTGGGTGCCTGTTATCGGCGCACCGCCCGGCGCAAGAGCGGCGCGGTGGCCGTCTTCGCCCTGGCTCGCAAACTCGCTGTGCTCATCTACCGCATGCTTCGTTACGGCCAAGACTATGTCGACGAAGGAGCCGAACGCTACGAGGATCGCTTCTGTCAACGAAGACTGTGCAGCCTTAAAATGAGCGCCCGATCGCTCGGCTTCACGCTGGTGCCCGAGGCCGAAGCGAACGCTGCATGACCATGTTTGCGCTTCGCAAAAACGTCACTCTATCGCCCGCCAGCCCGCTCTGGAGGCTAAGTTTCAGGTCAGCCAAGCCCCCGGCGCGCTGCGCTTGCCGGATCAAACAGGAGTGAAACTACCGGCCTTATCGTCACGAATCGGCTGCGCGAGGCAGCGACAAAGCTCACGACAAAGTTCCAACGCAACTCGGCTTCGAGGGTTACGGCAGATATGTGCCTCGCAGCCAACTCGGTCGTCCTCGTTCGCTTTTTCGGAATTGCGCTTCTTCGTCGCGAGCTTTGTCGAGCAGAAAGCCGGTCGAGATACTTGCCTAACGGCTCAACAAAATTCACTTGACATCGATTCTATCGCCCGCACTTCCGGCCGCGGCCCGCAACCCGCTCCAGAGGCTAAGTTTCAGGTCAGCCAAGCCCCCGGCGCGCTGCGCTTGGCCGGATCAAACAGGAGTGAAACTTCGCCTTGCGGGCTCCTCGATGAATCCAACCTAACGTTCCAACAAAATTCACTTGACATCGATTCCATCGCCCGAAAACCCGCTCCCAAGGCTAAGTTTCAGGTTAGGTGGTGGTCTTTACTGTGAAGGAAGTTGAGCCCTTCAGTAATGTAGAAGGTGGCCCCGAAGCCCAGTTGTTTTAGCAAAGGCGCGACGGTGGTCGCCTGCGACTTCACGCCGTCGTCGAAGGTGAGGACGACCATTCCGTCGGGACCGCGAGGAGCGGATCGTGGGGTTCGGCTGCAAGATGGCACTTTTTCGAGGGCTGGCTGACGCTCGACCCGCTAAGGATCCTTCCGTGCAATCGCTTTTCCGCGAAATTTTGGAAATTGGAAACAACCCCGATCCCCGGATGAGAGGATTGATAGCGATTCCGATAGCGAAAATTGAGAAACAGTTCACCGTGATGTGTGTCGACATGTCGGGATGGTCCGGATACCTCTCACTGCTCACGATGTACGCAACTTTTGTTTAATAACGTGAAAAATAGGAGAAATTCCAATGCCTCTACGTGTGTTTGGCTGTAACCACATCGTTCTCGAAGTCGGTGATCTCGATAAAGCTATCGAATTTTACACGGATGTTTTCAATCTTGAGCCGAAGAATGAAGGTGAAGGCGATGCATTTTTCCAACTCGGCAATCACCAATTCCTGGCACTTTTTCAGTCAGATGAGCCGCATTTTGACGATCACCGACACGTCGGTCTCATGGTGCGTGATGATGCGCAGGTCGCCGAAGTCCGTGAGAAGATAACGAAGAAATATGGATTGGAGGCGATTCCGCCGTTTCGGTGTGATTTCCGCGATCCTTGGGGAAATCGGATTCAAGTTGTCGACATGCACGATGAGTCAACGGCGTGGCTTCAACCGTACCAAGAGGTTCAAAAGGTAGGTGCAAAGCTTCCCGAATAGGGAGGCGCCTGGGTACAAATTCGAGGGACAAGGGCTTCCTTGCCTGGCCCGCGTTCGGAATAAAAAAGCAGGAGGCTTTGAACGGTTGCGCGACATGTGCCTTGAGCTTCTGGATGGACTCATGTAGGATTTGCTTATGCGCCCACTCAAGATTGCCTTGGCTCAGATCAAACAGACCAACGACTTGGAGCAGAACGTGCAGAAAATTCTCCTTTACCTCGATCAGGCGGCACAGGCGGGCGTGCAGATCGTCTGCTTCCCCGAGGGTCAGACGGCAGGATATCGCGTTGATATCACGTCGCCAGACGCTCCGGTGCAAGTCGAGCAACTTAATGCGTGCTACGAAACCATTGCTGGAATTTGCGGTCGGCATGAAATTGCATGCATTCTGGGCACAGAGACACCGCTTGAAACGGATCCTTACAGGGGTAGACCGTACAACTCGGCTATGGTAATCTCCGAAAGCGGCGAGGTTCTGGGGATTAGCCACAAAACCAAGCTGACGCCGCTCGATGCCACTGCGTATACTGCCGGTCGAGAGATCAAGACCTACCAGTTGTTCGGAATTACCGTAGGTGTGGTGATCTGTTTTGAAGGATTCCGATTTGCTCAGACCACCGAGGATTGTGTGCGTCAGGGTGCACAGATCGTTTTCCACCCTCAGAACAACACCACTCGCCCCAACCACTGGAAAATCCCGATTCATCACGCTATGATGAGAACGCGCGCCGCAGAGAACACCATATGGTTCGCTTCGTGCAATTGTGCCCACGTTCCGTATCAGAACTGCCGGACGCGAATCGTCGCGCCCAACGGCGAAATTCACGCCGAATGCGAGATGAAAAAAGAAGAACTGCTGATCAGCGACATTGACGTCGATAGGGCCACGCGGGCCATGTTCAAATTCGATATGGCAGGTTGTGCCGACGTTCTGTTTTCGGACACCGTCCGACCGGACGAGTACGCCTCGGTGTTGAAGGCGGTTTAACGGGACAGGAGCTCATGGATGAAACGACTCGGTTAGGTAACAAGATGGTCTTTCCGAAGAAGACGAATTGAAGATTCGCGGATGGAATAATTTCACTTCGCCAATAAACGTGATGAGGACATCAAGACCATCTATCGCCCAATTTGAAGAGATTGCACTGTGAAGACATCGTCCGCCGCAAAGCAGAAGCTCGAACAGCTTAAGCGTGACGGCTTCTGTGTTATAGAGGACGTGGCGAATAAGAGCCTGCTGGAAAAGACATGCGCCTGTGCGACGCAGGCCGTAGCTTCTCTGGACGATGACCAACTGGCACGCGCCCGCTCACCGGGCAGCCTCATTAATTCGGATGTGCAGCCGGCTTTAGCGGACCTCATCGGCAACCCTCGCGCACTCCGCGCACTCAACGAGATCGGCTTGCACGACATCATGTTCTGGAAGGCGGTAATCATCAGCAAGCCCCCCGGCGGACCACGCCTCTATTGGCACCAGGACTGCATGATGTGGCACGACCCGCGCGCCTATTCCGACGTTCCGCCGATGATCTTCCTGATGTATTACCTGGAGGATACGGCGCGTGACAACGGGTGCATTCGTGTCCTCCCGGGGACCCACAGAATGCGCCACGTGTTGCACAGCATGGGCGCAGCCCATACTTACGATATCAATAGCGTGGAGAATCCCGACGACCCCCGTTTTCTCAACTATCCCGACGAGCAGGACTTGCCAATGCGTGCCGGCGATTTGCTTGTTGGCGATGCGCGGATGTTCCATGCAACCCACGAAAACGGATCGTTCGCGCGCCGTACCGTAATCACCATCTGGTTTCACCCCTACTTCAACGAGCTTCTTCCGAACGTCCAGAGCTTCATCCATCACGAAATGCATCGGAGACACGCGAACTGGCCTTCGGGGGCCAGGCAGAAGATCGTTGACGTCACTCCTGACTACACCGGGAATGTTCCCCCCATGGAGGTTCACCGGACGCCCGACTCGCGGCTCACCTGAGTTCGGAAAAATATCGGCCGACGTTTGCGAAATCTATCAGTCAAAATACGATTGACGTACTCAAGCAGCGATTTCACTGCGTAGCTGGACGCCTTCGCTCGCGTTCAGAGTGAGTTGATTAATCGGGAGAGCCTGAAGCTGGAGGGTTCCAGCTGGTCAGGGATGGTTCATTCAGTGAGTCATATCCGACAATTCCCGGGTTCTGCTGGACCATATGGACGATGGCGATGAGAACCTACAAATGTTTACGGATTTTAATCTGTTAAAATCCACATGCCCAAATCTGTATTGGAAACTATCCCGATATGCCGGGGTCAATAAAACGTAGTTCGTGTCGTACTGAAGATTTGTCTGAGATTTAGATGTGAAAATCCAATCAGCGATCGTTCTCGGATTTCTGTTCGTTTCAAACTTGGGGATCGTTTCCTACGGCCAGTTTCCCGGGCGAGGTTCCGCACAGTCGGGCCTTTACGAGACGTTTTCCCAATCTGGCGTGAAAGTTGGCGATCCGTTGCCCGACATTACCCTCGTCGACGCAGAAGGCGAACCCTTCCCATTGGAAGGTCTAAAGGGAAACCATACCGTCATCGTATTCGGCTGCCTCACTTGACCGCCTTTTCTTAGAAACGTCTCCAGTTTGGAGACCATCTATCGGGATTATTCACCCAAGGGCGTGAATTTCTACTACATTTACAAAGCCTTGGCTCATCCTGAGCTCAACGGCTACGTAAAACCGATTACGCTCGGGGAACGCCTGATGCACGTAAAGGAAGCCAAAAGGACTCTTGGCTCCGGCATAACCTGGTTGTCCGACACCATGGAGAACGATTTCAAGCGCGCCATGGGAAACGCTCCCAATTCGGAATTTCTCATCGATGCGAACGGAAAGATTGCCCGTATGCGCTTGTGGAGCCGGCCCGACGAGCTCCGTCGCGATCTCGAATCGCTTGTCGGCGTGGTGGAAAAACCTACTCGAATCGCCGATCTCGATATGAAAACCGAGCCCCCTCCGAGAGTTGCCGCGAGCGGAGTCGTACCGAGAATAGCGTTACCGGGAAGAATGATTCCATTGAAAACTGAGCCAGACATCGCTCAGTCCAAGCATCCCTTCTATGTCAAACTCAGAGCCGAAGCCGTCCCTTCCGTCTTAGAATCCGGAAGGGGAAAGATTTACCTGGGCTTCCATCTCGACCCGATTTACGGAGTCCACTGGAACAATCTCGTCGACCCTCTCCGCTTCCACATCGCAAGTCCTGACGCGATCTCGGTTTCGCCGATATCGGGTGAAGCCCCAAGAGTGAAGGAGGCGTCCGACATCGATCCACGGGAGTTTCTAATCGATGTTGCCGGTGACGGCACTCCCGGACCACTGAATTTGTCCGTCTCCTATTATGGGTGTAACGACACCGAAGGGTGGTGCAAAGCGATCACTCAGAATTACAAGGTCCACCTCGCCCGCGATCCCGACGGAGGCCGCGCCCGGCGCGGATCCGCAAGGGGCAGGCGGGGAGGTATGAGGGAGCGTGAGCTTCCGCCGGAGATTTTGAAAATCTTTGACTTGGACGGAAATGGCGAGCTCGATGCGGAGGAGAGAGGCCTCTTGCGTGAGGAGCGAAGGAGGAGAATGGAGGAAGAAGGTGAATTTGGTGGCTGGCGCCCGCGCGCTACCCAACAGAGGTCCCTCGATCCGGAGCGGAGCAGGTAGGGTGTCCGTCTCCGGCACGGCGTACTGCGATAAATAATCGGTGATTATCATCCGGGTAATCTGGGGCGCCTACAGACGTCTACTTGCCCAATCGATTATATCTGCGCAGGAGTCTGCGAAGACGGTCGTGGGGCAGGTTGTAGACCGTATTACCGTTTATTCCGGTCATGGTCCGGGCAGCTACCAGAGCATTTACGATGGCCTCTTCGGTGGCTTGAGCGACGGCCCGAAAGAGCGGTGTCAGGGCGCCGTTGGGCAACATTTCCACGGTCACCTGCGCTGTTGCCGAACCGGCCTCTGCATTGGCCACCGAAAATGCAATAAAGAGATCGCCGGAGGAATTGTGGCTCACCCCCCCGACCCGGCCAATACCCACGGGAACGCGGCGAGCCAACCTCTTCACCTGATGGGGGAGCAGGGGGGCATCGGTGGCCACCACGGCGATGATCGACCCGCCTTCGCGAGGAGGACGTTTGGGGAACTTCGGCATGAGGTCGCCGATTTCCCGGCCAACGGGAACACCCGCGATCATGAGTTCATCCCGCGCGCCAAAGTTAGCCTGAACCAATACACCCACTGTAAATCCGCCCGAACCGGTTTTGACAATCCGCGATGCGGTACCGATTCCCCCTTTGAACCGGTAGCAGATCATGCCGGTTCCCCCGCCCACGTTTCCTTCCACTACCGGTCCTTCTGAAGCCGAATTCAAGGCCAGAAAAACATGCTCCTGCCGCACATGAAACCCCTGTAAATCATTGAGGTTGCCATCGTAGGTCTCCGCCACAACGGGAAGCGCGGCCCAGCGATGTGGCGATTCGCCCGGGTAGAGTCCATTTTCCCGGCGCCAGGCGATGACGCCCTCGTGCACCGCGCCAATGCTATGGGTGTTGGTAACAAGGATTGGATCCTCCAGAAATCCGGACTCGTCGACCCAGTGCGCGCCGGTCATTTCGCCATTGCCGTTGAGACTATAGGTAGCCGCAAAAACGGGTTCGTAGCGTTTGCCTCGGGGCAGGATAGCAGTGACTCCGGTGCGTACCGGTCCCTGTCCGATGATGAGGTCGCCGTGCCCCTTGATGAGGGTGCAGTGGCCGACTTCCACACCCGCTACATCAGTGATTGCATTCAATTTCCCCGGGGTTCCGTCGAAGGGCACACCGAGGTCGCGCGCGCGCGGCGGCGGCGCTTGGAGATCGGTCGGTTGGTGAAACCAGGCCAGAACCCCGAGAGCGCACAGCAGCGCGTCGGGTCGTCTCAAGAGGCCGGTCATTCCGTAGCCTCATTTAGCCCACATTTCTCACGATTGGTAACGGCGATCATCGGAAAGGCGGACGGTTGGCTTCCTTGTGTTTATGCCCGATGCAGCGCATTGTAGGCACCGATCAATGTATCCTTCAACTGACTGATGCGGATGGGTTTAGGAACATAATCATTCATTCCTGCGTCCAGGCATTTTTCGCGATCTCGGGGAAGCGCATAAGCGGTTACGGCGATGATCTGGATTCCCGTTTTGAGCGGTCCGCATTCCCCTTGGCGAATTCTTCGGGTGGCCTCGAGTCCGTCGACTCCCGGCATCTGTAGATCCATCATGATCGCACCGTAGTCATTTTCGATCACAAGATCCATACACTCCCGGCCATCCGAGGCCACCTCTGCCTTGTAACCCAGCTTGGACAGGATTTCGAGCGCCAATCGTTGATTCACAGTATCGTTCTCAACCAGAAGAATGCGCAGAGGATAAGCTTCACCGAATTCGTAATCGAACTTGTTGGTCGTCCACATTTCGGGTGTTTGCTCCTTCCTGGTTGCGCTCTCAACCTTGATGGTGAAGTGAAATGTGGAACCTCTTCCCTGCTCGCTCTCGACCCAGATATTGCCTCCCATCTTTTCGCACAGTCGCTTACAGATCACAAGTGCGAGGCCGGTGCCTCCGTATTGTCGTGTGGTAAATGAATCCAACTGCGAAAACGGTTGAAAGAGGTGATCAATTTTCTCGCTCTCTATTCCTATTCCGGTATCGCGCACCGCGAAATGGATTTTCCAATGCCTGGGTCCCACCTGGGTGGTGGCCACGGCCACGTAGACGTCACCGGCGGCCGTGAATTTCACGGCATTGTTAACGAGATTCAACAGGATCTGCCTTATACGGTGCGCATCCCCGATAAATATACCTCCCGTTGCGTCGGTTATCTGGTAATCAAGCGCGAGCTTTTTCTCACGCGCCTTCACCAGGACGATCTCGAGGGCCTCAACCACTGTGTTCTCTAGGCGAAACGGTGCTTGTTCCAGGTCGATGGCACGGGATTCTATTTTAGAAAAATCGAGAATGTTGTCGATGAGCTCAAGAAGCGATTTTCCGCTGCGGTGGATGATCTTCAGGTACTCGGTCTGATCTTCACTGATCTCGGTCTGTGCCAAAAGATCGGCAAAACCGAGTATAGCGTTCATCGGCGTGCGAATCTCGTGACTCATCATAGCGAGAAATTCGCCCTTGGCCTGGCTGGCCGCGTCGGCCGCTTCCTTGGCTCGCTTGAGTTCCAGTTGTCCCATTTTTCCCTCGAGGAATCCCCCAATGCTGCCGGCGAAAGTAGTCAGAGCCGCTACTTCGCTTTCATCCCAAATCCGGTCGGGTCCGACGGCACAGATTCCGACGATCCCCCAGAACTCCTTGTCCCGCCGTACCGGAACCATGAGGTGCGATTGCTCGCCATCGTCGGCGAAGCGGGAACGGGTATCCTCGCCAAATCCCTCAGCACACCTCGCGCTACCCCTTCGCTGGTGAGGATCCTGCGAAGACCCGGAAACTCACGGTCATAGTCAAATGTCTGCCGCTGCACTTTCCTTCCCTCCAGGGTGTAAGCGCCGACACCGGCTTCCCACTGGAACGAAACGCGAAACATCAAACTTCCACTGAAGGCGTCCCTCTCATTCTCGGCCACAAAGATTCGGGCAAAGGGAGTAGAAACGCTGAAGTCTTCCAGAGCCGCTATAATGGCTTCGTCGAAGTCCTTTATGGTCAGGAGACTGCCCATGGCGTTTGCGACCCCCTGCAGCAAGCGATCCCGGTACTGGAGGGCATCCTGAGCTCGCTTCCGCTCAGTTATATCGGAGGCCATCCAGACGACCCTGCGATCACCCCCGTGCCAGGTATCCAGAGGCGCGGTTCGTCCCTCGAACCAATAGCGTTTTCCATCAACCGGTATGGAGTATTCGATCAATTGAATCTCACCCGTATCAATGGTGCGCTGGACGGTGTTATGAAATTTTTCAGCTGATTCCGGCTCATAGATTTCATCAAAGGTCTTTCCCCTATATTCTCCACGGCGCTTATGCAGGACGCTGTCGCGGGGCGCGAATACCTCTAGGTGCCGGCCTTCGCGATCAATCACGAAAGCCAGATCCGGAAGCGCATCAATAAAGGCGCGTAGCCTCTGCTCATTCTGCCGGACGACATCCTCTCGATTCTGATGTTCGGTCAGAATTGCAGCCAGAAGCAACCCGGTAATCGAGAGCACTCCGACATAAACGCAGAGAAAGGGAGGGGACTGGGTGTGAAACTTGGTGGCGTCGGGTCCGATCACTTCGCGCAGTTCCCATACTGCCATGATAGAGATAATGAGGATACCGGTGGTCACTCCGCGCTGGCCGAAGCGTATGGCTGCCCATGCCAGTATGGGAAACATTGCCAGTTCCAGCGGGTAGCGCAGGGTATCGGTAGGCGCCCAGTTACTGAAGATCATGAACCCCACAAATATGAGGGCGGTCAACCAACCCATCACTTCGGCGGCCTGCCGGTTATTCCAATTGATCCGCGTGAGCGAGAACCAAACCAGGATGAACGGTCCAAGCACGATCATGCCGAGCGCATCACCAAACCACCGAAGCGCCAGCAGGGGTGCAAAATCCGACCAGGAATCGAGGTTCAAGAAACAGAGAACGACCGACGTTGCGTTGGCACTGACCGCAGTGCCGAGAATGGTTGGGACGAGGAGAAAAGCCAGCACGTCCCGCATTCTTTCCATAGCGTTGGAAAACCGGCAAGCGCGCTGCAAGACCCATGCCGACCCGCCCAGACTGATGGTATAGATCAGGGCTGAGGCGACACCATAGGGAAGACCGTTTCCCTGAAAGACTGCAATGAGAAGAAAACTTATTGATATGGCCGGGAGATAAATATATCCGCCCAGGAGAATGATTGCCAGACCGAGTCCGGTGGGGGGCCAAACCAAGGGCGCATGCTTTTGCCAAAGTGCAGTTTCCAAGCCGATTCCCGCCGCCCCAAAGAGGAGCAGGACGGCAATCACGAGCTTGATCGCGTAACCAAACCAGTGGAATTTCCGCTCAGCGACAGTGTTGTTGGGTATTGAAAGCTTCACGAAGCTGGCAGCCCGTGTGGTTTCGCCCATCTGGTGTTACTTTCGGTACCAGTTTCCCTTGTCGTCCTGGAGCCAGATTCCCGCTTTTGAAAGCTCTCGGATTATATCTGCCCGAAAACGGCCGACCTTTTCCCTGGTCGAAGCAGCCTTGATCGCGACCATCGAATAGATGAGCTTCCGATCTGCGTTTTCCGCTCTAACGATGGCCTCTTCCGGTGCATCGAGTTCGCTCCGCGCAACCAGGAATCCGGTGTTTGATTCGCCGGATCTTCCGGCCCTTTTCAAGGTATCGATTGTCGGTAGCCGCTCCGCTATACGCCCTCGCAATACGATTGCATCAGTGGCCTCAACAGAACCGCTGAAGAGCACACTGAAGCCTACTAAAAAGTAAAGTGTCCGGATAGCGAACATGACGGTTTCCGGCTATCTTAACCCCGACGTCTCCATCGTGCTCGACATCTCATCAAGCTCACCGAAAAAGACCTCCAACTCCCGGTTGATTTTGACATTCATATCTTCCAGATCGGCAATGGAAAGCCGGCCCCCTCCCGAGCACGACGTCAGGCAGCAGGCAGTTATAGTCAACAGTATCGCAAAATGTCGGCGATAGACGAATCGATTCCTCATGAACGATTGACTTTGAGAGAAAGCCCGGCCCGCCAATGAGACAAGCGAAAAGCGCCTCAAATTAACCTGTTCCCTGTCTTGCAATTAAGCATACCTGGAGGACAGGACCTTACAACGAACTCTTTGATGAAAGGGCTTGCGGGCGCGAGAAGTAGGAATTGAGGACTCCAATATTGATCTCGGCGCTGTCCACTGTCATGTGGCCGATGACTTTGCCATCGAGCCGGTTCTCAATATCGACGGCCAGCCAAATGTTTTCCACCTCGAGGTAGCTCAGAAACCAGGTCGTGTACTCCTGCCTACCGTCCGCGCCATCAATATCCCGCTTCAGGAAAGTTTCGCGAAAGGTCCTTGAATCCAGATAAATGAAATACTCGGGCTGATCCGCAGGCTTGACCCGGATACGATAGCAATCGACTCGATTCACATTCTCTACTCCATCCAGCTTTAACGAGATACCCTCTTCTGCGGCGTTGATCAGAGGACTTTCAAAGGCCGAGTCCCGCACGAACGCCAAGCTCGAAGGTCCGCTCAAGTCCTCCACGCGACGGACTCCAGGGGCCTCGATCATCTGCCATGCATGGACGCCGTTATAGCCGAGATGGATGGCGGTTTCATCTTTCTTCATGATGAGGCGGATGAAGTGGGGGCGCTTCTTGATCAGAATGAAGTTGTATCCTTCCTCATTTTGAAAGTTTTCACCTTCCAGGCGAATGCTCCGTGCCTTCCTGATGTTTTCCAACCCTCCGTTGGCATCCGTATAGGCCAACAGGACCTCATCCAGCGTGGTCAGTAAGGCGGGCGTCTCCACAGCCCACGCCGTCGGCTTACCTGTAGCCAGGTTCAGTAGAGCGATTGTCGCAAAAATTATCTTTGCTCTTGGCCAATTCGCTACAAACATGTCTAAACCAACGGGCCTTGCACCGAAACGGCACCTCCAATGTCAGAGCCAGGGAGGCACTTGATCCAAGATCAAGTATTTGCCAGTTTCTTCTCCGAGCGAGAAAATTCCGATTTCGGAGCCTGTGGCGAGCGGGGAGAATCGAAGTCCGTCGCGCCTCGGAGAGCTGGAGGCAGGGGGCCGAGTCAGCCTGACGCACGCAAGACAGATGCGGCCCGGAATCCCGAAATATTGCTATCCCGAAAATTCGTATCCCGACGGATTCAGGTAGCGTACATTCAGGAAGTATTTCAACGCCTTGAATTGAGCCTCAGTGAGGCGGCCTTCCAAATTGCGGGCGTCGATCGAATTCACTAGGCGCTTGGGTAACTTTTTCTTGAGTTTCACCAGGCCGCGAAGCTGCTGCTGATAAAGCTCCTGCGAAAGCGTATCTTCGGGTAGTTCCACTTTTCCGGCGAGGATCAAGGAGCCCAAGTCATACTTTTCGGAATCAACGGGCATGCGGGAGTTGGCGTCAATTGGGGAGTGGCCACCGTAGCTGCCATTCCCATAATTTCCGGAAGCAAAACCGGTCGAAACGGAGAGCGTTGACACAAAGATACCCAAGACCAGTAGGCAAAGCAGATTTTTCATAGCTACTAGGACCTGCGAAACCGGTTCAAGTTCGAATTTTTCCTGCTAATTGAACGACACCCTTAAAAAGCCTACTCCCCGCAGTCCCGACAAGTCGGGACAGGGAATGATCAAGTTCAAGAAAACGCATCGATCTTGCTTTCAGCAAACCATCCGTTCTTTTTAGACGACAGGGTGCATCTCGTATCAAGGCCCTCACCGAGCAGGGTCCGAAGAGAGGCGCGCCTCGAGAGTAAGAGTTGCGCAGATGGGAAACATATTCGGCAGGTTATTTAGAATAACCACCTGGGGAGAAAGCCACGGTGGCAACATCGGTGTGGTCGTAGACGGCTGCCCGCCGGGACTACCGTTAGACGAAGCGTGCATCCAGCTTGAACTCGACCGACGTCGTCCCGGACAAAGCGAAATCACTACTCAGCGTAAGGAAAGCGATACCGTAACCATTACTTCCGGAGTTTACAAAGGACGAACCTTGGGTACGCCCATCGCCCTTACTATTCCCAATCGCGACGCGCGACCGGAAGCCTATGCGGAAATGCGCGAGAAATTCCGCCCATCGCACGCCGACTATACCTACCAGGCGAAATTTGGTCATCGTATGCCCGAAGGGGGAGGTCGCTCTTCAGCGCGAGAGACGGCCGGAAGGGTAGCGGCAGGAGCTATTGCGCGCCGCATTCTCAAACTCGGCGGCGATGTCGATGTCGTGGCCTACGTAACTCGGATTCACGATATAGAGATGCCGGAGCTTACTGAGTTTCCGTCGATTGCCGCGGTCGACGCCGATGTTGTCCGATGTCCGCATGCCGGGACCGCGCAAAAGATGATTAAACGTATCAAGCAGGTTCGCAGCGAAGGCGATTCCGTAGGCGGGGTCATCCTTGGGAGAGTCCGAAACCTTCCTCCGGGCCTGGGCGCTCCCGTCTTTGATCGACTCGAGGCGGATCTCGCCAAAGGTATGCTTTCATTGCCCGCAACCAAGGGTTTCGAAGTAGGCAGCGGCTTCGCCGGCACATTCCTCAAGGGATCGGAACACAACGACGCCTTTATCGCAACTGACGATGGAATCGGGACGCTGACGAATCGCTCCGGGGGTGTTCAAGGGGGCATCAGCAATGGTGAAGAGCTCTATTTCCGGGTGGCCTTCAAGCCAACTGCCACTATTATTCGGGAACAACAAACTGTGGACATACATGGCCACAATACCGTCCTCAGAGGCCGCGGCCGGCACGATCCTTGCGTACTCCCCAGAGCTGTCCCTATCGTAGAAGCCATGACCGCGATCGTTCTGGTCGACCACTGGCTCCTTCATTACGGTCAGAACGAAGCGTTTGCGTTTTCGGGCACATAGCGTTCTCATTAAATGAACCCGCTTGCCAGTTTTGTCGCGCGAGATTTATTCGATAGTTGAACTTGATCATTCCCTGTAGCTTGCTGCGGGGAGTAGGCTTTTTAAGGGTGTCGTTCAATAACCATTGAAAGAAACCGGCACGACACCGCTGTACGTATTCCTGGGCGCGCGCGGCTCCGGGCGGCGGGAGATTCTTCTGCATCTTCTCCTTTCTGAGCTGGACGGGCCTGCATCGAATTCGGTTGTATTTCGTTCCCGGGAAGAATGCCCGTCTCCGTTTGACCGGGCCATCGAAGAATTACAAGGAGTTGAGGTGATCCCGTGGAAATGGTCGGAAGATCACACCTTCGATTTAGATCGACCGTCATCTGCGGCCACAATCGCTTTCTTCCTCACCGATGGGAACATTGATCCGGTCGATCAAATTGAAGCACTTCTGCCGGTTCTGGAAAGGGGAAGCTTCCAACTGGGCCGAATCATCACCGTGGTTCACTGTAAACTGTTGGAAAGCCACCGGGCCGTCCTGCCTTGGTATGACGCGTGCATCCACTTCTCCGACGTGGTGCTGCTTAACCGACGCCGGAGCGTGGCCAACAGGTGGATTCAGGACTTTCAGAAAACCTACACCAAGTCCTGCTACCCCTGCTTGTTTGCGATGGTGAAGCAGGGAAAGGTGGAGAATCCGGCCGAACTGCTCTTTCCCGAACCGCGGCGCCTCTCGCTTGTATTCGAAAAGAAGGATTTTACCGAAATGGATGTTGAGGCGGACGCCTTCGATCGTGAAACCGAGCACGACAGATCCGGTGGTCCCATGGCCGACGATTCCGACCTTTTGGACCAGGAAACCGACCCCTTGATGGAACGCTATGCCAATGGCAGACGCGTTCGCCAACTCCCCGACATCCGTGCCTTTCCTTTGCCCGCCCGTTCCTAGACAGGACACTAGCCCGAGAACACTTGACTTTGATCTCGAGACCGCATAGCCACTGGCTTTTTGTCGTGCCATGAGGCCCCCTGTTCCAGGGCCGGTTCTCGTATGCCGAGGTGGCGGAATTGGCAGACGCGCATGATTCAGGTTCATGTGTCCGCAAGGACGTGGGGGTTCAAGTCCCCCTCTCGGCACTTTTGATCTATTGCTATGCGCATGGGATCTTTTCCAGCGGTAAGATTGAACGGGCGGCCTATCGGGATGTGGCGGTGAGATATCTGAGCGGAGATACGCACCAGTAAAGGCAGCCCCTATATACAAGGTTACAATGCTCAAGCGGTAGTCGATGCCGAGGGCAGCCGATTAGGGGCAGCCAATTAGTGGGGGCGCGGGTGAGTCAATGTGCATCGGATCGCAACGAGCTTAGCGCCGAGCTCGAATGCATGTCCGAGCAACTGCCAGAAGCGGCCACGATTCTGGTGGACAGCTGGAAGAATATTTAGTCAGGCAGAAAGAAGTTCCAACGCTGGGGGCGTTGCTGTGTCCGGACTGGAACAAAGCCAAAATGCGCTGAGACTGTCCTGGGATCACAAAGAGGTCGACGATCGCCTCAAGAGCATCATACATGAGATCTATACGAAATGCGTCGAGTACGGTAGTGACGGGAACCGGTTCGTGAACTATGTCAAGGGCGCCACCATTGCCGGCTTTATCAAAGTCGCGGATGCCATGCTCGCCTACGGAGCTGTTTAGAGCCTGTTCGAAAAGGGCTCTATTCACGTTCACCATCGAACCCAATCGTTCCGCGGACTCCCTTTTCGACTCTGTGGAATAGTGAAAGAGAAACCAATGGATAATGCAATGCGCCGTAACTATCGCCACATCAAGGTCCGCCCTGTCGCCGGTGCGCTCGGCGCCGAAATCAAAGGCGTGAATACCGCGCAACCGCTGAAATATGAAGTCGTTTCGGAGATCCGCCAGGCCTTCCTCGACCATCTGGTGATCTTCTTCCACGGCCAGGAACTGACCCCGCCTGAGCAGCTCGTTTTCGCCCGGCAGTTTGGCCGGCCACTGGAATACCCGCAGATGAAGGGACTACCCGAGTGTCCCTTCATTACAGCGGTGATCAAGCTCGAGCACGAGCGTATGAACTTCGGAGGCGTCTGGCATTCCGACACCACTTATCTGGAGCGTCCGCCGATGGCGAGCATGCTCTACGCGGTCGAGATTCCGCCCTTCGGCGGGGACACGCTTTTCGCCAACCAGTGCATGGCCTACGAGACCCTCTCGGAGGGCCTAAAGAAGACGCTGGACGGCTTGGTCGGCGTCAACACGTCGACAAAACCCGAGGTCACCAAAACGCGAGAGGATCGCTTACGCGACGCCGGTGCGGAATTGAAAGTGCTGAGCGCAGCGCATCCCGTGGTTCGCACACACCCGGAGACAGGACGCGAGGCGCTATATGTCAACAACGCCCACACGACCCACTTCAAGGGTTGGACGGAACAGGAAAGCCAGTCGCTGCTCGACTACCTCTTCGAACACCAGGTCAGGCCGGAATTCACCTGCCGCTTTCGCTGGGGGCAAGGCTCCCTCGCCCTCTGGGATAACCGCTGCGTCCAGCACAATCCAGTGAATGACTATCAGGGATTCAGGCGCATAATGCATCGTGTCACCCTAGCAGCCTGTCGGACTTTGTCCGAAGCCTCCTAGCTGAAAACCGCAAAGCGATTTTTCTTGCAAAAGCGTTAGTATGTTAATTAGATCGGCCATGCCCGCACGTCAGATAAATGTCGCTCGAAGAGCGCCCACAATGTCTGGGCGCAGCCCGAGTTTGCGAAGGCGGAGACCGATGTTGCTGCCTCCCGATATGCGCGCTTGGGCGCCAAGAATCCCTTGTTGCGAAGTCCATTTCAGCCCTTTCAAAGATCTCCGCTCAGCGCGGCAAATGGACAATCTTCATAAGTATTATGAATAGTGAATATATTTTCACTTCGTCAAGTGATATCTTCCGCTCGAGTGCGGCATTTACTGGAGTAGTCATTGTCGTAATAGGAATCAGATGACGTCTTAACCGATTCTATTTCAGCAAGATGAAAAATCGATAGGAGCCGTGATACGGTCCCGCCGGAAATACAATATCCACAACTCAGTGGAGCCCATAACACTGTTCGATAGACACGGATTGGGAAAATTTGAACAGGAGGACGCAGAGGCAACGGAGAGAGAGCCAACCGATAATTCTCTGTGATCTCTGTTTCCTCCTGTGGGAAAAGGAAATTTCGATTTTGAGAAAACGAATGATTCCGGGACACCAAGAAGCTGAACCAATCATCGAACCAGGGTCTTCACACAATTCGGCCTGACGGCCTCTTGCGTGAGACCAGACGTTGGCGGAAGCATTTTGACATGTGTTGCGGACGTGCTACATTACCTGCCATGAGCCAAACAGCAACCGTCCATGCACGCCTCGACGCCAAAACCAAACAGGAGTCGGAGGCAGTCCTCCGCAAGATCGGAATGACACCGACTGACGCAGTGCGCCTCCTCTACCGACAGATTGCCCTGCGGGGAGAGTTCCCGGTAGAACTACGCGCGCCTAATTCCCTTACCGCCAAGACCCTCGCCAAGAGCGATCGGAACGAGGAGATCGATGTTTTTGATTCAGTTGAGGAACTCACCGCGAGCTGGACGAAAGAATGAGGCTCTCCCAAACGGCTCAATTCAAACGTGACATCAAGAGACAGATAAAGAAAGGGAAGGATCCAAAGAAGCTTACCAGGATTCTTGAGATCCTCTTGAACGAACATCCACTTTCAGCTCGATACAAAGACCACCCATTGAAAGGCGACTGGAAAGGTCGCTGCGATTGCCATGTCGAACCGGACTGGATCCTGATTTATCGGATTTCGGAGGACGAGATACGTTTGGAACGCACAGGCAGCCACAGCGATCTATTCTGAAAAATAGGCGGACCAGTCAGTTGGGGCAATGGCCTACGGCCGCGCCTCACTTTGAAAGTTGGGCAAATGAGAATCGAGTATGTCGACAACAAAAGCGTGATAGAGCAACTACTGAAAGCCGGTGCCGAAAAAACGCTGCTTGATGCCAACGGGGACTCTCCGCTGAGCTGGGCAATCCTTAGAACAGTATGGTGCCGAATCAGGGGCAGCGTAATCGCGGCCTCCAACTCGTTAGGTCCTCAATTGATGCGCCAGTTCTCGTAGGACCCTCCCGCCCGTTAGCTGCGGTATTTCGGAATTGTCAATTACCAGGCGGTATTTCGAATTGAATCGCACTTCGATTTTCTTCACAATTCGACGACGCAGACAAATCTCAGATGACGGTTCTCGGAGAGCATTCGTAGACCGCGGCATTTGGAACTCCCGAGCTCTACTTTTGTGCTTCTTGGAATCCCGC
This sequence comes from Opitutales bacterium, assembly GCA_963665345.2. Taxonomy (GTDB): domain Bacteria; phylum Verrucomicrobiota; class Verrucomicrobiia; order Opitutales; family CAXXNP01. The sequence goes on along the minus strand of OY762281.2, from coordinate 266,611 downwards.
TGGAAACTAACCAACAATGGAGGGACGGAAATATGAAAATTCGGAATTCATGCTTGCTTCGGAACTTCGCTCTTGGCACGCAGCACTCGCAAGCAGGCAACGCTCTGCCAGCTGAAAATCGTCCCGTGTGCAATGAGGACGGAGCGCCCATCTATGGCGGATCAAACACGCGTTTTGCCACCTTGTACCGATATCGAGGCACCGTGGCGGCGATGCTGATCTTCGCCGCTTCAGTAGTGCAGGCTAACCCTGTCATGGTCGTTCTCTACGACTTGGCGCTGGCGAACTACAACACGGAGGGCAACATTACGCCGCCAGGTGAAATTAGAATTGATAACGGAAACGGCGGGCTATCATGGTCGGCTGCGACCGACGCGCTCGGCGGGGTACATATGAGTAACTCTGCCCCGTTCCGAATGTACTTCGCAGGAGCCAATAGCGCGACATTCGGAACAGCTACCACAACGATCCCGACGCCGGTGGGAATGACGATAACCCTCGACTGGTCGACGGGAATTGTCGGTGCCCCGGTGGACCTTGGTCTGCAAGTCCAATTTGACGGGTTTACCGAGACAGTGACAAACGCCGGGATGGGCACGAGCATATCGTTCGTCGCGACGAATTCGTCTGAAGCGCTCGTTCTGAGCTTGAGTACGCCGCTCCCGAACAACCCAAACGAGGATATTTATTTTGATACCTTGACGATCACCCAGATCCCCGAACCCTCCCGCGCTTTGCCCTTAGTAATCGGTGTCGCGGTCATCGGTCTTCGGCGCCGCAGGAGCTAGAATCGCTGCCCTATCGAACGAATCAAAAAAGGCCGTCCTCCGGATGCGGAGGACGGCCTTCTTCATTGCCGCGCAGTGCGATAGGGCGAAAGAGAACTTACTGCCGGTTGAACGACCGACTCGATTCCGTAACCTAACAAACGGGTGGAGAGCAACCTTCCAATCGCCGGGCGCTGGGAGTTCGAGAGCCTTGATTTCAGTCCACCTTTTTCTCAAGCTCGGGCATCACCATTCGGGGAAGAATATTTAGTCAGGCAGAAAGAAGTTGACAGATGATCCAGCAGTGGCGAATTGGTTCGGAAGAGAGCGGGCGCGGTGAATTCGGAGATGCAAATTTGGAACCGGAGGAAACAGGGGTAGACCGAGGGAATCTCAGGGCACCTATGCTCTCACGCGGATTGGGTGGGAGAGGACCATCGGCTCTTGCAATTCGTCCGCCGACGATCCGGGCATGGGTATTCCGTTCCGACGCTTCCTGTTTCGGTGTTCCGGGGGCAAATGAACGATGATCAACGATTTCCCTGGCTATGGATCCAATAAGCTCGTCAGGGCTACATATCCGTGCGGGACCCGGAAATGCCCTTGTTTATGCAGGTGCTCTCTTCCCTGATCCAGTTGCAGACGCACGCAGCGCGAACCGGGGGTTTTCGAACGAGTCGAAAATTCCTTACGAAAATACATCCTTCTGCAGATCCCGTAACACCGTAAGACCACCCCAGTCTCCTCCCCGCATTCGACGCGGACCCGACTTGCGCCGCCCGCTCAGAAACCCGCGAAAGGTCTCAAACTGGTCCTGCACGAACTCATTCGAACCCAGCACAGCCCCGTCGGTGAAATAGCGCACCCGGCAGCGTAGCAGTTCAGGCATCGAAAGCTTTCCTCCACCCTCAAGGACTGCTCTTGCCTTTTCTTGATCGATATACGGCTGACCACTATACCGGAATCTATTTTTTGCCAGTCCATTTCTTTTGCACGACCAATTTGCTCGAACGGCTCTTCGGCGAGGCTCGACGCCGCACCAAAATCATCCCGCGATTCACTTCCGAGGCAAGCGGCCTGTCGCTGGTCTTCGCCGTGTTGGTCGACGCTTCGGAAGGATGGCGAGGGGTACGAATGAAGCCCTACTTGGAGAAACGACTGCGCCAACTCGCCAGACGGTGAGGGCGGTCCCCAATCCTCAGTAGGCGCCCTTGGTGATGACACCAATAACTTCGACTATGAAGACGGCTTGACAGTCAACAGCCTGGTGGCGGGGCAGAACATGGATATCGATGTAGCTGTCTTTTCTTTACCGTCGGCTTTTCTCGAAGTCTATATCGATTTCAACCAGGATGGCGACTTCGATGAACCGAACGAAGGAGTTTATTCCCAAGCCGTTGGAATTCTGGATCCGGGCATCGTAAATATTACGACTGCGGTCCCGCCTGGGGCTATTCCTGGGAACACATTCGCCCGGTTACGCATCAATAATACCCCTGGACCTATTGGGTTCAATGGGTCAGGTGGTTTTGGAGTTTGTGGTGAAGTCGAGGACCATGAGGTCACCATTCAAGCCGGAGGCCCCACCGTAGTGCCCGCCTTCAACGAATGGGGCCTGATCATATTGACGACGCTTCTAGCAAGCGCGGCGGTGTGGCAGGTGCAGCGGAAGGTAAAGACCCTGGAGGCCTGAACATCTTCGCTACTTCGTGCGGCCGTTACTTGGCACAGGGAATGGAGGTTTAGGCGCTGGAAGCAAGCAGTGATTTAGGTGGAACGCATGATGCGGAAAGTACCTCATGTTGCGGGTAGAAGCTTACCTCCGCAGAGATTAGCTCATGGGTTGGCGAAATCTCCACCGCAACCGATGGGAAGGGAAAGGAAAGGACGGCGTCCAATGAGAGCAGGGTGATGTCAGCACGCCTGCAGGTTGAAAACCGAGTCACTTGTGGATCTTGACCTTTCTGGGACATTCCAACCTCAAGAGAACCATAAAGCAGAACCTCTGCCTTGGTCAACGGTGCTCACATCGCCACTCAGGTCCCTTTGCATTGCAGGTTGCGGGAGTGGCGCGGGAAAAATAGCGCAATTCCGTGAGCCTTTCAGCGATTTGAGTGCCTCAAGGAATTGTAAAGAAGTCGTTGGATTGCAGATCGACAAACTCTCGCGGTCCGGAAGTCCCTTCGAAGTAGAATACCCAGGAATTGCGGGTGAAGCTGTAGAGATTCGGGTAAGTTTCGGCCGTAGTGTAAAGCCACTGGTCCGAAATTTGATCGTAAACGTACATCTCGCTAGGGCTACTGCCTTCCCAGATATACATCCAGGCGTGCTCGGCGTGAAAAATCCAGGGAAAGAATCCGGTGTTGAAGGATCCGAACCAGTCGGAACGGACCCATCCCTCTCCGAGGTCGGAGGTCTCGCCGAAAGCCTCGGCTACGGGGTCTCCTTCAGCACTCTCGACGAAAACGGTAAAATTCCGACTGTCCTCGCATCCGACATCATTGCAGATGCGGAGCCAGAACGTAGTGGTCTCGAAGAGCGGTCCCAGCAGAAACTGGACGACCCCGCCGATGCTGATCAGGGCATTATCGGGAAGTGGGTCTGAGATATCGGGATGAACGCCACGATAGGCGGTGGTCTGCCGCAGAAATCCGGTCACCCGTGCATCTGTAACGGTAGTAGAACTGATGATCACTGGTACTCCTGCCTGGATAGTTGTGTCCTCTGGTTGGCTGCCAAACAAGATTGGCCCTTGAGCGCGAACAGCGGTGTCCAGAAGCAGCATGCCAGCAAGTATCAGGAGATTCGAAATGCGTATCATAGTCCGCGGTCCTGAGGTCTAGCATCCGCCCCTGCCTTGGAGACGGTATCTGCTCCGCGCGAACCTAGATTGATTCAAACGGGATTCCTGTCAAGGTAGAGCAGGAAGGGATGTTTGAGAGGTCCATAATATTGAGCCTGGTTGGATCTCCGCTTCAATTTCGCCGCTGCCATCGGCGGGCTGCGGACTCATGTAACGCGCAGTACAAAGCAGCATAGTATTTTTGAGGGTTGAGAAAACTGAGCGGCACGCCTATACAGCCGGACCTAATTTATAATGATTTTAATTCTCATCTGATATTGATTCTTAGAATCATTCTAAATATGTTACTCTCCGATACAGCGATGAAAGGGGAATACCCCGGGGTGCGGGGGACTCTCTTCCCTTCAAGGACTGAAGGTGTGATGAACGAGCTGCAGAGTTTTAAAAGGGCTGCCGAGGCCCACGACGAAGACAATAAGCGTTGGCGTCCGGCCTCAACGGCCGCCGATGAATCAGCGGGTACGAAAATGCCGTCTGACCGCAAGTTGGGCGACACCGATTCGGCTATTCTCAACGATGGACAGTCGGACAGTACGACACTCTATTTTCGTGATATTGGCAGGACTTCCCTCATCGACATCGACGAAGAACGCCGTCTTGCGAATTTAATCCGTAAGGGTGACCCGGATGCCAGGCAGAAGATGATCCGTTCGAACTTGCGGCTGGTAATCCGCATTGCCCGCGACTACTCTGGTTTCAACGTTCCCTTTATGGATCTGATCAGCGAAGGGAATGTCGGTCTGGTGAAGGCGGTGGATCGATATGACCCGGACCGCGGCTGCAAATTCAGCACTTACGGGGCGTGGTGGATCAAACAGTCCATGAAGCGCGCCATCGCCAACTTCGGTCGTGAGATTCGACTTCCAGTCTATCTGGTCGACCGTATCGCGCGCCTGCGGAGGACCAACCACGAACTGACCGAGCTCATTGGACGCGAACCGACCAATTCCGAGCTGGCGGAAGAACTCGAAATGACGGTTGAAAAGGTTGCGCATCTGAAAGATATCAGTGTGCGGCCCCTATCGTTGAATGCGCCGCGTCATAACGAAGATGCGGGGGAATTGAGCGAATTCGTAGGCGATGAGCGATCCATCGATCCGGCCCAGCAGCTCAATGATAAAAGTAAACTCGGTTCCATCGAGTGCATGCTTGACCGACTTACAGAAAAGGAAGCTGAGATTATTCGCCTGCGCTACGGTCTTGATGGCGAGAAGGCGCGCACTCTGGAGGAAGTAGGACTGCTGTTCGGGGTCACTCGGGAACGCGTCCGCCAGATTCAGGTGCTCGCGCTGCGCAAAATGCGCAAGCTCTATCGCTACTCTGAACGTATACGGAACGCGGATGAAGCGCGAAAAGAGCGGTTCGAGTCGGCGAAGGCAGAGGTTGTTCGAGAGTATCTGGAGGCAGGCCAGCTCAGAAGCGCGGATGCTTGAACCTCCCTCGGCATACATCACTGTATTTGCGAATTCGAGTACTTAGGCAATCGCAGCCATAACTCACGTCCAAAGCTTGCATTAACAGCCTGACTCTCTTCGATGGTTGCTATGCAGATTAGTGCAGAGCTTGTCTCTATCGGCTCGGAGCTGCTCCTGGGTCAGATCGTTGACACGAATTCGGCTTGGATCGCGCAGCGCCTGGCCGAGAAAGGAGTCAATCTCTACTACAAGACTACGGTAGGCGATAATTTCGACCGCATGGTATCCACTATCTCGAACGCTGTAGCCCGCGCCGATGTGGTCATCACCGGCGGGGGAATCGGGCCTACCCGGGACGATCTCACTCGCGAGGCTGTTGCCGAGGTCACCGGAAGACGGCTCGTGACTGATTCCGAAGCCCTCCACGACCTCCATGAGCGTTTTCAGCGCCGTGGTTTCATTCTCACCAAAAACAACGAAAAACAGGCCCAAATTCCCGAAGGCGCCGTTCTGGTGAAGAATCCCAACGGTACCGCACCTTCGTTTATAGTCGAGGACAGCAAGGCCGTGATCTTTAGCCTGCCGGGAGTCCCATTCGAGATGAAATGGTTGGTTGAGAATGAGCTCATCCCCTACCTCAGCACCAAATTCGGGCTGAATCAGGTTATTCATTACCGTGTCCTGAAAGTAGCGGATTTAGGCGAAAGTAATGTGGACGATCAGATCGGCCATCTCATTGCCGAATCTTCAAATCCGACAGTGGGCGTGCTGGCACACCCCGGTCAGGTTGATGTGCGCATCGCGGCCCGCGCGCAAGATCGATGTGAAGCAGACACCCTCATCGCACCGGTTGAAGCGAAAGTACGCTCTATTCTGGGCGATCACGTTTTCGCAGTTGATGAGGAGACCCTGGAAGGTGTTACGGGCGAGATCTTGCGCGCCCGCAAGCTCAAGATAGCAGTTTACGAAGACCTGTCCGGCGGCGCCGTTGCCGAAGCCGTCAGTAACGCGGCCGACACGCTGTTCATATCCGGATTTGTGGCGAACTCCAATTACGCCTTGAATCAATTCGCGGTTGCCGGCGGGGAGTCGCCTCCCTTCACGGATGGGTCCTCTCGCGCCGCTGCTCTGGCGCGTGCGGCGCGGGTTTTTAACGAAGCAGATATGGGAATCGCGGTCCATTCCGTGGCCCAGGGGGATGACCGAACTGAGAACCTGGGCCGGGGAGAGACCTATATCGCCGTAGCCGGGCGGGATTCTCTACGCAGCAGGCAGGTGCGATCGGCTGGGCGCGGTAGACCCGACCGCCGCCGCGCCGCCATGCACACACTAAGTCTACTGCGGCGAGAATTGCTGGACTTGGAAGGCTGAAGCCCACAACGCAGCATGTTCAGCCGTGTCGCAAGATCACCCGCCAATTCAACGCATAGAGAACAATTACCGGACGCCGCCCTGCAAGGTGAGCTGGTTTGCCCGGCGTTTCCCCTCTGCCTATTTCCTCACTTTCGCCATGCGCATTGTCTGGGACGCTTCGCGACTTGCCCGTAAAGGACTGTATGACGATCGCGATTGGATCCGCAGCAGCTACGGGATTTTCAGGCATCTGGAATTAACCGGTGCAGATTTTGAAATTGAAAATGTCAATTCCGTTTCCGCGCTGAAGGGGCCCTGCGTGTTCATTGGCAACCATATGAGCACACTCGAGACCTTTACTCTGCCCTACGTGATCGGCATGCACCAACGATTGACTTTTGTAGTCAAAGACAGCCTTATAAAGACCCCCGTTTTCAGGCACATCATGATCAGCCGCAACCCGGTTGTGGTGGGCCGCACGAATCCACGGGAAGACTTCCGGACAGTCATGGAGGAGGGAAAGGCGCGGCTTGAGAAGGGAGTTTCCGTGGTCGTGTTTCCCCAGACATCTCGTAGCTACGCATTCAATCCTGCCACATTTAACAGCATCGGCATCAAACTGGCCAGGCGTGCCGGGGTGCCGGTAATGCCCATGGCTCTGAAAACCAATGCATGGGGGAATGGCCGGTGGATCAAGGAAATCGGGAAGATCAAACCCGGCGAACGCGTTCGCGTTGCCTTCGACGAGCCCCTCTACGTCTCCGGTTCAGGAAAAGAAACGCATGCGCTCGTGACTCAATTTATCATAGGCAAACTCCGCCAGTGGTCGGTCCCTATTGTTTCCCGCAACTAGTGAATCAACTCACTTCAATTGTCGGCTTGCACAATCCGGCAGGTCCCGCCCTTCACGGGGCGAGCTACATTGTAGCTCTGGCCGTGAGGCCAGGGATAAACTAAGATCGAAACGCCTTTACCCGTCATTTCAGATAAGTCACGACACTCGAGCCAGTTCGAAAAGGCTCGCACTAATCGAAGAGGTGACAGGCCACCCGCCTCTCGTCCCCAACTGAAGTCAATAGCGGAGTCTTTTCTTTGCAGGGCGCAAAGCAGTCCGGACAGCGGGGGTGGAAACTGCATCCGCCCGGCAGGTTACCCGGATCCGCGACCTCGCCGCCGACTTGAAAGTTCATCTTCTTATCAGGGTCAGGTTGGGGAATGGCCGACATTAACGCCTTGGTGTAGGGATGTTTCGGGTCTTCGAAAAGTGCCTCGGTTTCAGAAATTTCGACAATCTTTCCCGCGTACATGACGGCTACCCGGTCGCAGATATGTCTCACTACGCTAAGGTCGTGGGCCACAAAAAGGTAAGTGAGGTGAAACTCCTCCTGCAGATCCTCCAGAAGATTGATCACCTGCGCCTGCACGGATACATCCAAGGCCGATACGGCTTCATCGCAAACCACCAGGGAGGGACTCATGATCAAGGCGCGAGCGATACCGATGCGCTGCCTTTGACCTCCGCTGAAGGCGTGGGGATAGCGCTGGCGGTGCTCCGGTTTGAGACCGACCTTGCTCAACATGTCTACTACGCGATCAGTAAGTTCCGTGCCCTTTGCCATGCGATGAATGACCAGCGGTTCGCCCACAATATCCCCAACTGTCATGCGGGGATTGAGCGAAGAAAATGGATCCTGAAAAATCATCTGCATCTTCGTCCGCAGCGGCTTGATTTCTCTTTCAGGTACGGTCGACAGGTTGATGCGGCTTCCATTGGTTTGAAAGTGCACGTCACCTCGTGTCGGTGTGAGTCCCCGCAAGATGGTGCGGGCACAGGTAGTCTTGCCCGACCCACTCTCGCCAACGAGCCCCAGGGTTTCTCCTCGATGGAGCTCAAAGCTGACGTCATCGACCGCCTTGATCAGGCCCACCTGTCTACGCAGAAAACCCTTGCTGAAGATCGGAAAGTACTTGCACAGTCGATCAACCTCCAACAGGGGGACATCGAGTTGATCAGCCATGCTCCAACTCCTTCATGACTTCCTCTGCACGGACACAGGCAACCAGCCGACCGTCCGAAAACGCCTTCAATTCGGGCGGTTCACCAACGTCACAGATCCCCTCCCGATAGTGCGAACAACGCGGATGGAAAGGGCACCCCGGAGGGATCGCCGCCAGCGAAGGGACACTACCGGAAATTGCCGGGAGCCGCTCATTTTTCAGATTACGCGACGGCAGCGACTCCAGTAGTGCGATAGTATAGGGATGGCGCGGCTGCTTCAGCACGGATCGAACATCCGCCCGTTCCACAATGCGGCCCAGATACATGACAGCGACGTCGTCGGCTATCTGCGCCACCACACCGAGGTCGTGAGTAATGATGATAACGGAAGTGTTGTTTTCTGCCTGGAGGGTCTTGATGAGTTGGAGTATTTGGGCCTGAATTGTAACATCCAGAGCGGTGGTCGGTTCATCCGCTATCAAAACCTCCGGATTGCATACTAACGCCATGGCAATAACCACACGTTGACGCATACCGCCGCTCATTTCGTGAGGATATTGATCCAAGCGCGTTTCCGGGCTGGGAATGCCCACCTTACCCAGCATCTCGATAGCGCGTTGCGCCGCCTCTTTCGGAGTTACCTCCTGGTGCAGGAGTATCGCTTCACATATCTGGTTGCCGATTGTATGGACCGGGCTCAGCGCGGTCATGGGCTCCTGGAAAATCATGCTGATATACCCGCCCCTTACATCGTATAGCAGGTCCGATTTCTCGTTCAGTCGGGCTATGTTGATTGGATTCTCATCCTTAGGGTACAAGATAATGTCGCCGCCTACGATGCGTCCCGGCTTCTGGATCAGCCTCAGGATGGAATAGGCTGTAACGCTCTTTCCGCAGCCACTTTCACCCACGACCGCAAGCACCTTCCCTCGATCGAGGTCGAGGTTGACGCCGTCGACAGCGCGGACTTCGCCCTCTTCCGTATCGAAGTAGGTACGCAGGTCTCTCAATTCCAGCACGCGCTCGAATTGTTCCGTCTTCTGGCTGGCCGCATGGCCAGGCTCAACTGCCACTTTAGCCATGAACCCAAGCTGTAGAGGCGATGCTGGTCCTAGGCAAGCAATCCTTTGCTTGAAAACGCTCAAGTAACCAGCGGATATAGTTGAAACACGATTGTGTGATGAGGCAAGGTTGGACTTACTTCAAGCGAATGATTGCAAATTGCAGAGCGGTCTCCATCTTCGCCTCGTTGTGACGACAGTTGGGCTTATATCATTGGGGTGTGCCAAGAACCTGATTGATTCGGAGATCATGATCGGGCACCTGCAGGAGGCCGGTATAGTGATGACACCGGACCCGGAACTTGCCGATGTCCTGATCGTGAACACCTGCTCGTTCATCGACAGCGCCAAGCGCGAGAGCATTGATGCGATTAACGAGATGTCGGACCGGCGTGCCGAGACAGGAGTCGAGGGGAAGCAGAAGATCATCGTGGCGGGTTGTCTGGCGCAGCGCTTCGCCAGGGAATTGCCGGCGCTCATGCCGGAAGTGGATGCCTTTATCGGGCTGGACCAGATCACCGGGGTGGTTCCAGTGGTTGAGGAACTGGTGGCAGCGAACGGCGGTCGTCCGAGAGAAGGTCGAAACCGGGTTAGTAAGCGGCCCGTATACATTCCCGATGCCGCTACTCCGCGTTATCGCCTGACGCCCGACCATTACGCCTACATCAAGATAGCCGAAGGGTGTAATCATCCCTGCACCTTCTGCATCATTCCCCAGGTTCGCGGTCGCCACCGGAGCCGGTCAGCGGAATCGGTGGTGGAAGAGGCCCGTCAGCTTGTAAGCCAGGGCGTTCGTGAGTTGAACCTGATTTCACAGGACACAACCTACTTTGGCATGGATCGGTGGGAGGACGGCCGGCCCCATCCGCGCAGCCGGGTGGATTCTTCAAAAGGAGAATCACTGGCCTCGCTTCTGCTTGAATTGAATGCTGTCGAAGGCGACTTCTGGATCCGGTTGCTCTACACTCATCCGGCCCACTGGAGCAGCGAATTGATTGAGACGATCGCGGCATGTCCCAAAGTCGCGCGCTACATCGATATGCCCATCCAGCATATCGCGGAGCCCATCCTGGCCGCCATGCAAAGGGAGACCACGGGTGCTTACATTCGCGATTTGATTCGGCGAATGCGGGCCGGCATACCGGGATTGGCTCTGAGAACTACATTCATCGTGGGTTTTCCCAGTGAAACTGAACAGGATTTCGAGGAGTTGCTGGCCTTCATGGAGGAGGCGCGCTTCGAGCGGGCTGGCGTTTTTGAATACTCCCGGGAAGAGGGAACCCGCGCCTACCGGTTGGGCGAGCAAGTGCACCCTATGACCCGGAAGCGACGCTGGCGGCGATCGATGCTGCTGCTGGAGGAGATCGCACGTGGGATCAACCAGACGCAGGTAGGTCGACGTATGAAAGTCCTGGTCGAAGCCCAGGGAGTGGCGCGCACCGAATGGGATGCCCCGGAAATCGATGCCTCGGTCTTTGTCGATAAGCAGTTAGCAGTGGGGGAATTCGCGGAGGTGACCATAGGCGAGTGGCGTGGTTATGACCTCGTGGCGGAACGGTGACTGTGGAGTTGTTCTCGTCGCGTCTCACCCATTCGTACGGACCGGTCCCATGACTGGCCGTTCGAGATCAGGCCGCTGTCATCAGCGCTAGGAGCTGAGATCGTTCCGGCAAAGGGCGGAGAGACGCATTTCTGCGACACCTACGGTGGCAATGAAGAATTGAACGCGGAGATGAAGGACCGACTCAGCCGACTCAGGGCTGTCCACAATCTCGATTATTCGCGCACCCGCCGGCACGGCCACGAAACTGACAGTTACCGAGGACCGGATCTATCGCCGTGATTAAGTCGTGACACCAGAGCTGGGCATCATTCAAAAGACCATGCGAGGCCGCCGGGCGTCTACTACAACACCCGGAGGGAAGGCACAGGCAGCCGTGGCTATGATCCTGCGCGAAAATAAACATGGAATCGAGATGCTGCTCATTGAGAGGTCGAAACGTGAGAAGGACCCTTGGTCGGGACATCTTGCCTTCCCTGGCGGACACGTGGAAGCAGGCGATACCTCGTTGCGCAAGACAGCCGAACGCGAGACTCGCGAAGAGGTCGGCATCAATCTTCGGTGCGCGGAATTTCTGGGTCAGTTGGACGATGTGACGGGGGCAACCATACCGGTCGTCGTCTCCGGGTACATCTATCACCTAACGGGACCAGTGCGTCTCAATCTCGACACGGAGGTCCAGGACGCCTTCTGGATCTCCCTTTGCGACCTGCTGGATCCCGATCGACATGTCAGATACCAGTCTGATTTCAGGGGCCACCGCAAGTCTTATGCGGCGATCGATCTACTGGGTCCGGGACGGCCATTACTCTGGGGCTTGACTTTCCGGCTTGTGACGCAGTTTTGCGATCTCCTGAAATGTTCAATTCCCGGAACCAAGTGATGTGGCGCCCGATATCGACCTCCCGCCGTTGACCTCGGCCTTGAGTCTCCTCTTTTAAGCACTCTTTTGCAGGCGAACGGATTCGGTAGGGTGAAGCGTTGCGAAGCCAGATCCGCGACCCAGATTGCTGACCTTGTTTCAGAAGAGCCGGGGCGACGGCGGATGAACCGCTGGCGGCGGCACACGGCTCGGCGGGGACGCTTCCCCTACCTGTCGCTTCCGCTACGCATGAGCCCCAATTGGTAGCTGAAGCCCATGGGCATCAGACCCGGTCGGATGATTGAACGACACCCTTTAAAAGCCTACTCCCCGCAGCAAGCTACGGGGAATCTACGGCTTTTTACCCTTCGGGACCGGGTGTCGTCCTACTAGGTGTTTTTTTAGAACCCTGCAGCAAGCTACAGGGAATGATCAAGTTCAAGCTGCCCTGAACGCGATCCATCTTTGCCTGACGGCTGCGCCGAGACAGGAGGCGTCCAGCTACGTGGGCTCCAAGGATTGTCAAGAACCTAAAGTATGACGCTGGGTGCCGACACAGAGTACCCTACGCCGCCTCACCTCGCTTTGTTCACGATCGTAATTCCCGCTCCCACTAACATCACACTGATCCAGATCGTCAGCGATAGGGTATCTCCGACCAACCAATGACTCAGCAGGACGCCGCAAACCGGAGTCACAAATCCGAACGCTCCCAAGCCACTGGCGCGGTATCGACGCAGAAGCGTTGTCCAGAGGGCAAAACAGAAGCCGGCAATTACGATTCCCTGAAAAACCAGGGCCATCAGCACTCGACCGTTGATAGACCACGGTAGGTCGGCCTCGAAAAACTGCCCCAGCAGGAAAAACACAGGAAGACTGATAATGCCTTGCCAGAACAGGAGCCGGCCGGGATCGATGGTTTGGGAAAGGTGCTTGGTAAACACTTGACGCGTGCCTAAGAGAATAGCGCTTCCAAGCACAATGATATCGCCCTTGAAATGACCCAAGTCGCGCAGATAGAGGCTCTCGCCAAAGAGCACAAAGATCCCGAAGAAGGAAAGCAGCATTCCAACTACCTTGCCGGTGCTCAAGCGGTCACCGGGAATGAACCGGTGAGCCAGCGTGGCGGTAAAAAAAGGAAACGTGCTCACTAAGACGGTCGATCGGCTGGCAGTCGTATTCAAGGTACCGAAATTCAGGAGAAGTATTTGAGCCACAAAGAGAGCAAAAAGAGGCGCTAGAGACCGAATTTCGCCTTTTCTGAGACTCAGCGGTATCCCCGCCCACCGACACCAGGCAAAGATAACCAGCGAACCCAACAAAAAGCGGATCCAAGCTGCATTCAAAGGGCCTACCCCCTCGAGGGAGATCTTGATCGAAACGAAATCCCCCCCCCCCCCCCCCCCCCCCCCCCCCCCCAAAGAACAGCTGCAAAAATGGCAAGGAGCATAGCCCGCGAGCCCATATTCTCATTCCTTACCATGCCTTCTCGGAAGCGAGGGTCCGCAGCACTGAAGCCACTTTCTCACAAACATCGGTAGAGAGGCTTTCCCCACCTGGCCAACGCTGCGAGCTCCTCAATGCCGCCTCATTCGTTAAGAACCGGGCTACCCCTTTTCTTCGGCTGCCTCAATGTGCTTCTGGATCAGTTCGCGGAATCGGTGTTCGCTGTTATCTTCTGGTTCATAACCGATCACTTCGCGGGCATTCACAATGCTCCAGAAGGCATGTGAATTCCCACTGATGCCATAGAAAATCTGGAAGGGCACGCCAAACTGGTCTCGAATATCCTCCGTCTCGATACTCTTGATATAAAGTTGGGCCAGATCCCGTTTGCTGATATAAACGGCCAGAGCCCTTCGCATTTGTCTGAGATCACCCAACTCCAGTCGCTCTATGTCATTCTCCCGAGGACCGCCGATTCGGATCTGCACATTCTCCAGCGGTGTGCCGGTCTGCTTCCCCAAGGCGAACACGAATCCCAAGTGCTCGTAGACGTCCTTGGCCCAGCCATAAAACGCGTAGGATCGGTTCTGGTTCTGCGCAGATATGGGATCGTGTCGGTGGTCCAGGATCAGATCTTCGTAGTAATCCGCGGCATGGTTGGAACTGGTTACCACAACGCGCCTGATCTTTTCCTCGAGACAGACATGGTAGACGTCGTAAGCCATCTGCACATTGGCCATCTCCGCTGCGAAGTCCGCGTCAATTGAAGCTTGGTCTCGGGTAAAACCCAGGTGTACCACAGCGTCGGCACCCCGAAAATGGCCCCGATAGGCATCCCGGTCTTTATCGATCAAATCCGCAATCTGTAGGCCCTCGACCTCATTGCCCTGACGGTTGGTCGTGCGCACATCCAGCAAAGTCAGGTCATAGCGTTCATGAAAAAATGGAAGCAGATGGCCTGCGATCAGGCCCGCGGCCCCCGTTACGACAACTTTTCTTCTCTCACTCATACCTACACCTCCTCTGGACGAAAACACACGGCGTAGAGGTGAGATCGTGGATGCGGATCGCCGCAATTACTGTAGCCAACCATACAGATCTCACCATTCGGCAACTGCACCCAGGAAGAATAGCCGTGGTCGGGCCGGCCTTCATCACTCCGCGGCGGGTTGGAATGCAGTTCCAGCATACGATCCAACTGGTATTGATCGGGTAGAGTTCCAGAACCAGACTCCCATGACCAGGAATGATCCGGTTCGGATTCATTCTTCACCGTATAGTTCACCTCACGCCATCCGATCTCGCCCCGAGCCCCGTCGATTCGGCCGAACCAGGTATCGTCGAGCGGCCATTCGTCGCGAACAATATTATAGATCACGACCTGACCATCCACCCGTATGGTCAGTAGGCCACACTCGATTTCCACTTCAATCTGCCGAAATTGGGTAAAATCCCCGATGTGGCGTAAGTCCGAAGGCAGTTGGACGTCACCTCTGCGCGCATTACGGTAGCAGAGGACGTTGCTGCAGATCTCCAGTGCGATGCCCATTCGGCCGACTGCAAGTGTTGCCACCGGCTGATTCTCCGGGCCGTTGACTCGTAGCGACGTCTTTAACAAAACCCGGCTGCGAAAGCTCTCTGGAGGCAGCAGAAGGTAACGGGTCACCGCATTGGGAAGGTCCTTCAGAACAAGTGATTCCCGGGATAGTTCCCATGCATCATCATAGTGCATGCCCCCAATCTGGTGCACTGCCTCCTTACGCAGATCTCCCACCCAGGCATGGGTCCCTGTATTTCCGGTTCGGTTACGGTAGGTTATGAGTACCCTGCCGTCATCGAGTTCCTTGGCGTAGGGCCGGTCACCGGAAAAGGGTAACGGATCCGGTCGAGACCAGCTCAGTCCTTGATCGCCGGAGAAACTTACAAAGGAAGGATAGCCGTGGTGATTTTCGTTGCGCATCACGCAGGCCAGGGATTTGTCGGAAAGCACCACTACGGCTCCCTCCGTATAGTTCTGCACGCGATCGCTCGCAACGACGGAGTAGTCCTTCCAGTTCAGCCCGCGGTCATGCGACCGCATCGCTACCATGGCTTCCTTTATAGTCGCTCGCAGAACCAGGGTCGAAGCCGTAATGAGCGTACCGTCAGCCAGTTCGACCACGCGGTCGGGCTCAATTCCGGGAAACCCCATGTTGCGCGCCTCACTCCAAGTCGCCCCATCGTCATCGCTGAACCAAAGCCAATTGCCCGTCGCCTGATCCTCGTGGTAATATGCGTAATCGTCGTGATCGCAAATCACAATGAGGCGCCCATCGCGCAGTCGACTCAGTCGGGGTGTAACCCAGCGCTCCTCTCCCTTCCGTACATCAGCTTCCGCCACTACTTTGGGATTACTCCAGGTCCGGGCATCGTCGAGGCTCTCGATAAGGGTGATGCGGCTGATTTCCTCCGACCAGTGCTTCTCCACATGACAAAATACCAGCATCAAGCGGCCATCGGGGAATCTCACGATATCGGGATTTTTGGTGAATCGGTTGGGAATGCGCCAGATGTCGTAAGTGCGCTCCGAAATAGATCTCATCCGTTGTGTCATGATGCCTGTATCCAGTAGAAAACGTCGTTGCTCAAGAAAGGGTCTCGATCTTGGACGACTGTCAGCCTAACCGTCAAGCTGAAGCCACCCATACGGCCGGTAAGTCCCATCCCTTCCCTGGCAGCTATTCTTGCGTGGTGTCACACGGATAACTTTGTTGAGCAGAGAAGGAAAAATCATCGGCGGATGTGCGCGAATGTTCCGAACGAAGTGACATCCTTTATGCGGATAGAACAAACATATCTACTAATAGCAATCCGCGTTCCATCCGTGTAAATCCGCGGCGAGATCAATTCCGCACAACGACGCTTGGGGAAGCTCCGAGGGGTTGAGCTCTCCGAAGATTCCAATGGGAGCAATCAGCCATTGCTGACATCACATTTAAGACGACGGCCGTCGCTGCGCTCCTCCCTGGGCTGGGCTGTCAGGCTCCTTATGGAGTTTGACTATTTATATGGACAGCCCGACGTATCGAAGAAGGCTTGGAAAGCCTGCCGCATGCTCTGCGAGGGCGTCCATTATGCGGTCCCGGCGGGTAAACTCGCCAGAAATCGGCCGTGGCCGTCTCGTTCTATTCCTGCCAGTATTGTGTGCCGTAAGACGTCGCCAACTCCAGGACGAAGCGAGGCTGAAAGACCCCTCTTGACAATATAGTATCATTTTGATACTATATTGAGGTGCCAAGGAAGATCAGGGAACTCATCGCCGATCTTGAGAGAGCCGGATTCGCCAATCGGGGCGGCAAGGGTAGCCACCGAAACTTCCTTCATCCCAGAGGAATTCGAATCACGGTCTCCGGAAAACCGGGGGTGGATGCCAAACCCTATCAGGAAAAAGACGTAAAGAAAGCCATCGACCAATCCAAACCATGAAACCTTCAGATCGCTATCTAAAGATTATCGAGTGGAGCACAGATGATCAGTGCTATATCGGACGCTGCCCCGGATTAATGCTGGGCGGTGTTCACGGGGACAAGGCGGCGTCCGTTTATCGCGAACTCTGCGAGGCCGTTGAAGAGTGGATTCGCATCCACGAGGACGATGGTTCGGCGCTTCCTCCAGCAACAGCAGGAAAGAACTACAGCGGCAAATTCGTTTTGCGGATCGGTAAGGATCTTCACGAAAAGCTCTCTTTGAGGGCTCTTACTGAAGGAGACAGCCTCAACAACTTCTGCAAGAAACAGCTGAAAAACGCACTCTAACGAATGTGTGGGCTCACAAGGCAAGTTACAGGTAGGGCGAAGCGTCCCGCTGAGCAGCCTGCCGCGGTCCATAGCTCAGCGGGACGCTTCGCCCTACCCAGCTTACTTCGAAACTCCTCCTAAAAGGACGGATCGCGTTCAGGGTAGACAGGGTTATCCGGCTGGGACTGAAGCCGATCCGTCTTCGCCTCACAGCTACGCCGAGACATGAAGGCTCCAGCTACGACGCAGTCCGGAAATAAAGGATGTCGCTTTGCTCGGTAGTAAGATTTCCGGACTAAAGGCCAGTGTCGTGTCCGACACTAGCGCCATCCAGAGGAAGCGTTACCTCGATGCGTGCGCCCGGACCCCTGGGTGCGCAGACCCGTGCGTCTCCGCCATAATGGCGGGCAATCTGCCGTACGAGGGCAAGGCCAAGTCCTACTCCTGTATCGTTCCGCGACGTATCTGCGCACTGGGAACGGTAGAATGGCTCAAACACACGCTCGGATTCATCTTCGGCAATACCCGGGCCGTTGTCTTCGACCGAAAGTAATGCCTCATTCGCGCCAGTGCGCTTGACGACTGCTTTAACCTTGTCCCCACCGTGGCGAAAACCGTTCTCTAAGAGATTGCGGAGCAGCGGCCTCAAGGTCCTCAGCTCGCCTCTGATCATGATTGGCTCGCCCGCAATTTCCGCCCCGCAGCGCGCGCCCTCCTCCGCCAGCAGTGCAAGCAGATCGATATCTTCTTTACGCTCCGGCTTTTCAAGATAGCGCAAGCGGCTGGTTAGCAACAGATCTTCTATTAGATCATCCAGTTCATCAATATCCCGAACCACATTTTCTCTGAGGTCGGGTCTTTGCTCCTGGCTGAACAATTCGATGGCTACTCGAATACGAGCCAGCGGAGAGCGCAGTTCGTGAGAGGCCGAGGCCAAAGTGGTTTCGTGAGCTTTGACCAAACGCTCAATGCGGCCGGCCGCTTGATTGAAGCTAGACGCCAAGGCGGAGACTTCGTCGTTCCCTTCGGTCTCGATCCGTGCCGACAGATCCCCGTGCCCGAGTGCATCGACACTTCGCCGAAGGTTCTCGAGCCGTAGCGTGATCCTGCGTACCACCGGGTAAGCGCCCACGGCAATGGCGGCCGACAGGAGCGCGATCGTGCCCAGCCAGTGCCAGCTTTCCCGGTAGTGAGCCTTCCTGGCAACCACCCAACGACCGTCGGGAAGCTTCATGGAAACTACCGGACCCGGTCCTCCAAAATGTCTCACTCGCCCTCGGCCGCGATTCGCATTGAGCAAGGGTACGGTTTCCCCGTGAGAAGCGATATGTGCCCCTTTACTGTCGTAAATTGAGACGTAGGCTTGCAGCGATGCCCCCAAGCGCGCGAGCGCCTGCTCGAGATCGGATCCGTCTTCAAGATCAGCCGCGGGAAGCAGGTCGGCCACGAGAACAGCGGCGTCCTCGAGAAACTGGTGAGAGTGAGGGCCCTGAGCACCCAACCACCGACTGGCTGCGACCAGGATTCCGAAGAGGACCAGAATGCCAACGAAGGCCAGATAAATACGCAGGTATAGGAAGTGCATGGATACTCTCGGACTAACCAGCCACTCGCCGCGAAAAGAGGTACCCAACGCCCCGAATCGTCAGGATTCTCTTCGGCTTTCGGGGATCGATCTCGATCAATGATCGGATGCGCGAAATGTGAACATCAATGCTTCGATCGAACGCTTCCATGTCGTGGCCCTTAAGGCGCAGCAATAGGGCGTCACGTGACATCACGCGTCCGGCATTTTCGGCCAGCGCCCAAAGAAGATCAAACTGGTAACCCGTTAGCTCACATCGACGTCCGCCAAGCAGGACCTGACGCGAGGCCGGATCAATCTCCAACTCTCCAAACAACAGGGCTCCGCGAGCTTCACTTTTCCGGCCCGAAGCGCGGCGTAGAACGGCGCCCAACCGCGCAGCCAACTCTCTCGGGTTAAAGGGTTTAGGCAGATAGTCATCAGCCCCGAGCTCAAGTCCGACAATCCGATCGGTGGCCTCACCGCGTGCGGTTAGCATAACGATCGGTATTTCGGACTCGGCTCGGATCTGGCGACAGAGGGCAAATCCATCTCCATCGGGAAGCATGACGTCGAGAACGAGGGCAGCAAATCTTCCTTGGCGGAATGCCTCGAGACCCGAAGCCGCAGTTTGTTCCATTTCAACGCGAAACCCGTGAGATCTAAGGTATTCGCCCAGCATGGTGCAAAGCTTCACGTCATCATCGATGATGAGAATACGTTCCTCCATGCGAGCGTCCTGCACTAGTGTGCGTGGCGTAGCTCAACCAGGTCGCGCAGCTCCTTTCTCTGCTCTGCTGTCAGCACCTCTGCGGCGGTTCCCAGCGCAGTAAAGATCTGAGTAGACATCTCATCCACGAGACTCACTTGCTCGGTTCGAATCGTCTCCAATGCAGCCCAGTCCACACTGTCACCGGCAAGAGCAGTGGCAATGGCATGTCGACTTTCACGATGCGAACCGACCAGTGGCATGATATCGGACAGAGTGTCCTTGACAATGGCGCGGATCTCGGACCGTTGCTCGTCGGTGACGTCCAACCATGACATCACGAAAGGCAGATGTGCGCCCATACGGCCCTTCAGACCGTGAACACCAAATCCGGCCGCATCGAAGATGGAAAATGAATCCGACCCTCCATGCCTAGCGTGACCCCACGGATTCGCATCCATTGTCCTGGCGGTCGCGAAACCGACCAGACCGGCAACCAACGCCAGGAAAAGGACGGTGCCCCCTCGACGATATCGCCTCTGCAGTGGTGATGCTTGCTGTTCCCGATTTTCATTTTCAGATTGATTCCGTTTATTTTCGTTCATTTCTGTGTACTTCAGTCATTTGATTGTCTGTTTCAAGTGTCGTGGCCGACACTGGATGGCCACCTGTTTGCGACCGTCAACCTGAACCTAGTGTGGTGTCCGTTAAATAACATAAATTAATTAGTTTTCCCTGTCTGCTTTGCCAAGGCACGTTTGGCGCGCTGGATCTTGCGCAGGATTTCCTCTCCCTTCGCCTTCCATCTGTAAGGCTTGGGGTCGAGGTTCCTTTCAGCCAGATAGGTTTCTATGTCTTCGACCAATTGCCTGACGCTGGTAAAACTACCATCCCTGATAACATCTTGGGTCAGTTCGCCGAAAAAGCGCTCGACCAGGTTCAACCAGGACGAACTGGTCGGGGTGAAGTGGATGTGAAAACGCCGATGGCGCGACAACCACTTGCGGACCTTCTGTTGCTTGTGCGTGCAGTAGTTGTCAACGATCAAGTGCAAGTCCAGCTGCTTGGGTGTCTCCCGCTCGATTTGCTTCAAGAACCGCAACCATTCTACATGGGTATGCCGCTGTTCGGTGCGTGCGATGAGCTTGCCGTCCAGATAATTCAAGGCTGCAAACAACGTAATGGTCCCGTGTCGCTTGTAGTCATGTGTCTTGGTGCAAATCTCTCCCACGCCAAGAGGTAAGCCCGGCTGGGTCCGCTCCAAAGCCTGGCATTGGCTCTTTTCGTCGCAACACAATACAAGGGCCCGCTCTGGCGGATCCAGGTATAAGCCGATCACATCCCAGAACTTCTGCTCGAAGTACTTGTCATTGGACACTTTGAACGTCCTGACCAAGTGAGGCCTGATATCGTTAGCCCGCCAGATGCGCTGCACGCTGTCGGGGGAAATCCCCACCTCCCTGGCCATGGTGCGAACACTCCAGCGAGTGCGTGGCTTCGGCGGTCGTGTAGCCTCGGTAATGACCTTCTCAACCTTGCCCGCCGGTATCCATCGGGGCCGTCCTCGTCCCTTCCTGTCCCGCAATCCCTCCAAGCCGTCTCGCTCAAAGCGTTGCGACCACTTGTTCACGCAGGGCACACTAACCCCGAGTTCTTCCGCGAGCTGCGCCTGTTTGACGCCTTCGGAACGACGCAGTACGATTGTCGCCCGAAGGCTGTCGCGCACGGATACTGTCGGTGCTTTCACGCGACGCTGCAACTCTTGCAGCTCAAGATCTGTAAGTTCAATTATGGATATGGGTCTTGCCATGCCGATAGCATAACATGGTAAGACAGATTAATTCAACTTAATTATCGGACATGAGACTAGCACACCCGTGTTTCGCTAGTATTTCCGATGTGTAAAGTAATGTAAAGTTGAGCATGGCCCAACCAAGGTAGAAGCGGCGTCTCGCCGCTTATCGTCAGGTTCAAGGCAGACAACGGAAAGCGGCGAGACGCCGCTTCTACTCTATAGTTGCCGGGCTATAGTTTGGCCTTTCGAGATGGCAGCAGAAAAGACTTGCTCAAGGGACAGGAAATCGAGGGATTGTGGTAAGGAATATACCCGCAATGAAAATCACGAAAATCGAAAATCTCTTTCTGGATCGTTACCTGATCGTGGTCGTCCATACCGATGCGGGTATCTGCGGCATCGGGGAATCGGGCGCCTGGGGGTACCTGGAGGCATCCGCCCAAGCGGTGGAGACCTTCAAGCGTTATCTCATCGGCGAAGACCCGCGAAAGATCGAGCACCACTGGCAATATCTCTACCGGTGGGCGCACTTTCGAGGCGCGGCTATCATGGGTGCGCTCAGTGCAGTCGACATCGCACTCTGGGATATTTTGGGGAAATCGCTGGATCTGCCGTGTTACCAACTTCTGGGCGGAAGATGCCGCGACCTCGCCCGCGTCTATTACCATGTATTCGGCCAAACTACCGAAGAATTGGTGGACGGATGCCGCCAGGCCAAAGAACGAGGGTTTACGGCTGTAGGCCACTTGACTCCATTCCTCGATTCACCGCGGGACCAACGGTATTACGAAACGCACGTGGCCAAGATCGAAGAGGCCATCGATCGGGTCGCACGCTATCGGGAAGCCGTGGGCAGGGAAGTCGACCTCTGCATCGAGATACACCGGCGTTTGACCCCAGCCGAGGCGATTGTCCTGGGCCGTGGTATCGAGCAATTTCATCCGTTTTTCTACGAAGATCCCACGCTGCCCGATAACTTGGACGCTATGGCTGAGATCGCCTCGAAAATTCATATCCCCATAGCCACAGGGGAGCGCATCCACACAATCTGGGAATTCGAAATGTTGCTGAGGCGAGGCGCCGTGCAGTACATTCGACCCGATGTGTGTATCTGTGGCGGATTAACCCATGCCAAGAAAGTTGCCGCGCTGGCGGAAGCCCACAACGTGCAGGTCGTGCCGCACAATCCACTCAGTCCCGTAAGCACGGCTGCCTGCATCCAACTTGCCGCCTGCATCCCTAACTTCGCCCTGCAGGAATACCCCCTGCGCGAGGGATTGTCTGTCGGTTCGTCAGATCCGCAGGCGAAACCTTCTGGCAGGTCTCAAGCGTTGTCGGATCCGGGCGAGAAATGTCCCAATAGTTCAATTGTGAAACAGCCATTGGCCTGCGAGAACGGATTCATCGTGATCCCCGACGCCCCGGGAATTGGCGTCGAACTGGCCGAAGACGCCGCCGAGCGCTTTCCCTATCGTCCTCGCGAGGTGCAGACCCGCCTTCACCTGGACGGTTCGGTTATCGATCAATGAACGATCAAGCCATGAATTCGCATCGGAAAATCGTAGACTCACACCAGCATATCAACTGGCACCAACGGGACACCGCGGCCCATGTCGCCGATTTGGACGCCCATGGAATCGCCTATGCCTGGTTGTTAAGCTGGTGTATCGATCCGCTCAACGATGAGCCCCACTACCACCGCGTATTCGATCCCCGAAATACACTCCAAGACGGAACCCATCCAGGGTTGCCACTGGACGATATCCTGGCCGCCCGGGAGCGGCATCCCGACCGCTACGTAGCGGGCTACTGTCCGAATCCCTATTGGAAATCGGCCCCCGCCTATCTGGAAGCAGCTCATCGCATGCACGACGTGCGCGTGTGCGGCGAGTGGAAGTTCCGTATTCTTTTCGACGATCCTCGTTGTCTCGAAATTTTTCGCTGCGCCGGTGATCTTGAGCTCCCCGTGGTGCTCCATCTGGACGTGCCCTATCTGCCCGATGCCCATGGCCGGCCGGGATACCAACCCCGTTGGTACGGAGGCACCGTCGACAACCTCGAGCGCGCCCTGGAGGCTTGCCCGAAGACGACATTTATCGGACATGCTCCCGGTTTCTGGCGCGAAATCAGTGGCGACGCGGACTCGGCTTCACTCCAATATCCAGATACACCCGTAACCGAAGGGGGTCATCTCTATTCCCTGTTCGCAGCCTACCCCAACCTGTGGGCCGATCTATCGGCCGGCTCTGCCCGAACGGCGCTGTCGAGAGACCGGAAACACGCTATTCGATTCCTCAATCAATTCGCCGACCGCCTGCTCTTCGGTCGTGACTACTACGGAACTGAACTGCACGAGTTTCTTCAGTCCTTATCACTCGACGAGGAAGTCATGGCAAAGATCTACTACAAGAACGCAGAACGTCTGGTAAAGGCTCCGTAGGAGGTCCTTCATCGGGGCCGGTGGCTCTCAACTATGGTGTAGAATGAACCCAGGATCTTCGGCAGGACGTTGCGGCGGCAAGGGATTGCCGCCCTCCATTTCTCGGATGATGCCTCGGATTTGGAGGGCGCCAATCCTTTGGCGCCGCCGACCTTCCTCAGCAAGACAACTGTTAGCCAGGTTCATTAAGATGTCTTTTATGGAGGCCATTTGGCCATTCACTATGGCTGGTAATGAACCCGTACTCACACGGTAAAGGACAGGTAGGGCGAATCCCGATATGGTCCCGGCTTGCCGTAGACCATATCGGGATTCGCCCTACCCAGAAATGGCCAGTCTCCACAAGCAGGTTCATGAGGAGGTTCCGCATCGAGGGGCTGAATGATTCATGACCACGTTGGCCGAGTCGGATCCATTCCTATAAGGCCGCACGCTTGCGCGTCCCATAGGAGCCTGCTTGATCCGAGTTGGATTGCCTGCTCGTCTGACTCGGTGGCCCTCGTCCCTTCAGGTCTGCGTACCATCGCCGGCACTTGGGGGCCGACGGGGCCGCTTGGAGGTCGGGAGTTGGGAAAGAGTCCGTTGCCGGCCTGCCAAAGCATGAAATCCCAAACCCGAAGCACCAATAATCCTAAACTCGAAAGACTCGCCGACCCATTCAGTCGGTCTGGATCACCCTTTCCGACCGGATCACTCCGTCGCTGCTCTGGCAACACGTCTCACCTTCATTACAGCAAAGCAAGCCAGACCAACGATGAGAATAAAGATACCCCACTCGTTGAAAGCCGGAACAACCTGACCGGGGAGGGGTTCGAAGTAGTTTTTCCCAGCCTGCGCATTGGCGAAATGATTCGCTATTTCGCTCGCCGACAATGCCGCATTATAAAAAGCCACTTCATCAATGACGCCGGTGAAAGGTTCGTTGGCAGGCTTATTGCCGATAGACGCACCTGCGCCGCCGCCGCTCGTGATGGAATTGCTCGCGCCGAGATTAGTGCTAAATCGCAATGTCCCGTCGATGTAAATCGCCTTTAACCCGGAGCTGCTATCGTAGGTGGCAACTACATGGTGCGGTTCCCCATCTTTCAATTCGGCCAGCGTTGGTCGGCCGGCCAGACCATCCAACAGCATATCTAACTCGGAGTAGGCCCCACCTACGTTTAGGCCAAACGACAACACCTTCCCTGGATCAACCGCTGGAATGGCTGAGGAATTGCCGCTATCGTTTTGGAAGGCAAGGAGGATCCGGTTGGTGCTGTCTTCCTTGCGGAAAATCTGGTCATAATTCAAAGAGGTTCCAGACCAACCAGGCTGAATTAAAGCCTCGACGGTGATTCCCGTTGTGACCGAAAAATTGTTTCCGGTGCCCGCGCCCACGTT
Organism: Opitutales bacterium; assembly: GCA_963665345.2. Lineage (GTDB taxonomy): Bacteria > Verrucomicrobiota > Verrucomicrobiia > Opitutales > CAXXNP01. The sequence goes on along the minus strand of OY762281.2, from coordinate 241,620 downwards.
GACTTCATCTGGGATTGTATTGTTGAAAAGCGCAGCGCCCGTGCCAGTAAGCCCCGCTGTGTGACTAGCGCTTCCCAAAAACGTCCCGTTATTACTATCGATCTGGTCCAGCGCTGGGGCGGTTCCGCTGGCGCTTTCATCAAAGTTCCAATACGAAACTAGCGATGCCGGGAATATCGGGGCGGCATAGACTACCGAATGCGACATCAGGAATGCAACTGCGGTAATCAGGGGGATTTGTTTCTTCCGGGCGGACATGGCGTCATCCTTTCTTTGGGTTAATACCGTGACTACCCGTACAGGCGGCCAATCCGGTAGGCAAGGCAATCATCTGCATCCATGGCTCTCTGGTTCATCCGGAGTCCGGCCAGCGAGTCGAAGAGCAGGCAGCTCTTCCAATCCCGGAGTGGAGACACAACACGGGATGTGCGAAGCATGGGAGAGGAGATCAAATCCGTCGCAGAACTGATGGACGGCTGTATGCAAGCGCTACCAAAGGAGCATCTTGAGGACCTGCCGAAGCTGATGCCACAGAGCTGATCGAGGCCAATGACGACTACTGGGGGCCTACTATGATTTCATTAGGTACCGGCAGAGCGATGATCAGGTGCGTCAACGGGTCGAGCCAATACTCCCTCTTCGAGCATGGACAAGAAAGCGGAATCCTCTACCTCGAGGGGTAGCGTTACTTTCCCTCTACGCCGGCTGGACTCATAAGTGGCAAAAATCAACTCTGTAGCCTGCAGTGCCTTACGACCGCTCAGTTCCGGTTCGCGCCCGCATTTGAGGGCGTCGACCAGATCGAGGATCGAGCAAACGCTGGCATCCTCGTGCAAGGTCAAGCCCTCGAGGTCGGGAACCTCCCATGCACCCTTCCCCTTTAACCGCACGCGCATGGGAATTTCCGCTTTCCCACGGAAAATCTCTATGGTCCCTTCGCTGCCTACCAACCTGTTGTGAATTCCCTGCAGGGCACCTTCGCCGGTCGCCAGGAGCCCCTCCACCCCGTTCTTCCACCGTATCCAGGAAAGGCCAGATCCCTCAACCGGAACACCAAAGATATCGTAGGTTCCTTCGACATCGATCTGCCCCATGACCCATTCTACAGGTTCCTGGTCATTAAAGAAAAAGGTAACTACTCAGGTTGATTCCTGAGAGGATGAACAGGATTTCGGCAAGCCAGGGAGTGAGTGGGTGGAGAGGAGATCGGGGTGCTCAGCAGGGGTGCGGAGTGGCTACGAGGTGTCGAAGGCCGGGACGAACGGAGTGCCGCTGAAAAGGCGGGCCAGAGCGTCCCTGGCGCCGAGGGCGTTCTTACGGGCGGTTGAAATGTAGCTGCGAATGCGGCAAAAAGCTTTGGCGCCTTGCTCGGTTCGGAAGGTCCCGGAGATTTTCTGCTGCACCTTCATCATGCGAAGATCGCGTTCGGCCAGGTTATTGTCGAACGGGACGTTGAGGTCGTACATGAAGGCCAGGGCTTCGTTGCGATGATGATCAAGCCGTTCGAGCAGGTTGCGAGGTTTGGTCTTCTTGCGCCGCCCGCGTTTCTTCTTTGCGTTGACCGGTTGCGGCGGCAGCGGGTTCTGAGCATAGCCCTCATCAAGGATCTTCTGATAACCCTCTTCAAGTGCCTGAATCTGCTCTTCAGGAAGATGATCCGCGGCCTGTTTGGCCTGATCGACGGTCTCCTTGATGTCCACAAGGCAGTCGATCATGCGATCGGCCCAGTCCTGCTGGTATTGCTCATGTACGAAGATCAACTCGCGCAGGTGGTGAGCGTTGCACAACCCATGGCGGCACGAGTAGCCGAAGTATGGTTTCCAGAAGTCGTGAATGGCGCGTCCCATGAACTCGGGCAAAATGCCGATAGCATCGAAGGCGTCGGCGCCGCGTTTGCGATGGATCTCATAGTAGGTCGCGTTTGATGTCGAGGCCGAGTGAAGCCACCAAAGTTTGTCTTCCACGCGTGAACCAGTTTCATCAAAATGAGCTATCGAGGCTTGTTCGATCAGTTCCTTGATCTGATCGAGGGGTTCTTCAACGCGATCATTGCATTGTGAGATGAAGTTGGCCAATGTGCCTTCGCTCATGGGACAGCCGAAAAGGTCCTCAAGGAGTTCGCAGGTTCGCTCATAGGGCAGGTACTGATAGTTTTTCAGGTAGACTGCCGCGGCCTTGACTCCGTGGCCGTACTGCGCCGGGGCGTTCACGCCTTCAGGAAAAGCCGCCTTGTTCAGATGGCCGCAGGCACAGCGTTTCACCTCGCCCTGATGCTCGGTGACGATAAGTCGTCTCGGAGGCAGATCATGGACTTGTCGTTTCTCAAGGCGGTCGGGTTGCTGATCCGCCAGAGAGCGGTGGCAACACTCGCACTGCTCCACCCGGTGAACCTTTGTGTGATCGGGCGTTGCGACCCTCTTGAGGGTATGGCCCGTATGTCCGGGCTGTCCGCCGCACTTGCGCTGCCCTCTCTTACGCAGGCTTTTCGGCGAGGGTTTGTTGAAGCCATCGCTCGAGGGCGGCTTGCTGCTGTTGCGCGAGTTCTTGGCGAGCCGTTGCTCCAACTCCCGGACCCGGTCGCGCAGACGCTGGTTCTCCGCCTCAAGCAGTCCTTGTCGATCCTCGAGCAGAGTGAATTTTCCTGACAGTTCGACGATGAGCGTTGCCGCCGCATCCGGCTCGGCATTGCAAACGGCCAGGGCTTTGGCATGGGTAATCATGCGCACAACTCCCGACGAAACTCTTGGATGAGGGGATAGAGATACACATCCTTGACTGAAGTGTGGATACAATTTTGCCGGTCATTGCGGCTGCGCCCCTGCGTCCTACCCAGCCGCATCCAGTTGGCGGCCTGGTAGCAGGTTCCCCGGAAACGGCTGCGGTCCACGAACGTTTCCAGGGCGTGGACCGGATGGCAATACTTGGCCTGCCAGTCGGCGCGAATCCGTCGTGCCAGAGAGCCCAGCAGATGACTGGCCAGATGCGGAACCTCAACCCAGGGCAACACGAGCAAGCGCGTGTTGTTGGTCAACCCTTGCAGGTTGCGCTCCCGCGCGCTAGCGCCCCAACCGATCCAGGCGTTGCGCGGGGCGCACTTCCACGCTGCCGAGCCGAAGAGAACACAAGCCACCACACGGCCTGTGCAATCGCGGACCAGGTAGCGAATGTTCTCGCCCACGGTGTTGCGGTGGCCAAGGTAGTGGTAGCGGCTGAGCAGGCAGTTGAACAGCCGCAGGTCTGCCGATCGCGGCTCCACGACATTCAGGGCCAGAGGCCGCAGCTCGTGCAACGCGCAACGGATCGGCTCGCTCGTATGAGCTACAAGGGGCACGCGGCGATTCCGGAGTCCGTTAGACGAAGGTCGCCGGCGCGGCGGCAGTCGAACATGACCGCATCGTTCCAGCTTCAGCAGCAAGGTACGGGCCGCCATGTCCTTGATCTGCCCCCGCCCATTGCGCCAGTCCCAACGACGGCAAACTTCCTCACTGAGCCGCGTCCGGCCCCAACCGGGATGTTCGGAGAGCAAACCGCGGATCAGATCGATATCCCCGCCGCTTACCTTGCGCCCCTGCATGACCATGACGCCCTTCATGGTTCGCACAGTACAGCAAACACCCCCACCGAGTCCAGCCCCAAAACAACACTTTTTTCTGTTGCACTCGGGACGGGGCGGTAGACTACTCTCCAGTCAACGGTAGCGCCGTGGTGGGGCTACCTGGGTAGTTACAGAAAAAGAACATGTCGAACCAGTGCGTACCCCAATCAAGCAAGTTGGAACAGGCTCCCTCCAGCCGCACCAGTTCACCAATTTCGCCAGCCTTAAGTAACGCCTTGGCCTTGATCCAGCAGGCACCAAACCGTCGCTGATGACAGAATGTGATGATTACGTCGTTATCGATACAAGCCTGATAGAGGGCCTTGGCATCGGCCCAGGTTGGCGCCATAGGCTTCTCGCAGTGGATGGCGCGCACACTCGCATGCTGCACTGTCGCCTCAACCATCTCTCGGTGGAGCCCGATCCAAGTGCACACACTGACGATATCAGGCTCCTCCTTTTCCAGCATTTCGCGATAGTCCTGGTAGGCTCGAGGCACGCCAAACTCCTCCTGGAACGTGCTCCGCCCTGCTTCGAAGGGATCAGCACAGGCCAATAATTCCGCTTCCATGGTCGCTGCATACCCTCGTGCATGCGCCTCCCCTCGACCCCCACATCCAATAATTACTGCCTTATACATGAATCGAAAACTCACAGGTTGTTCACTGACATTCCTAGAAAGCAGGGGAATGCCGGTCTGTAAACAGTTCCAGAGACAAATTCGCGCCGCGCTGCGATATGCAATGCGCAGCGGAAGGGACAGGTAGGGCGAATCCCGATACAGTCCCGGCTTGCCGTGGACGACCTCGGGATGAGCCGCCGGCCTCGGCACACGGCTCAGGGCGCCACCGCTTCTGCTCCCGCGTGTTCCTCGATCCATGCCTTCAAGGGCACGTCTTCAGGTTGGGGAGAGGTATACCCGCGCCCTCCCGTGGTTGAAGCGCCGAAAAGCTGATGTTGAATGGCGTCGAAGTTGTCCCGGAACCGATCGACCGAAATATCATCGCGGGGTCGAAGCCAACGGTAGCTGTAGCCGTAAAAAAGCACTCTACGAGGCTCCGTCCAGAAGTTCGCGCTGGCTGAATGCCAGAGGCGCCGATCAAAAAAGACCGCCGAACCGCGAGGGGCCAATACCGGGATCCCATTTTCATGTGTCGCCGAACGCTTATCACCCGGAAATTCCATTGTGTCGCGGATATGGGACCCAGGTATTATGTGAAAATTTCCGCGCCCTGGTTCACTACAATCCGTGAGAAAATAGGCGACCTTCAGCGAGATTCGCGGCCGGGGAGAATACTCCATCTCGAAGTTCAGTCTTCCGGAATCCTGGTGCCAACCTAATTGCAGGTCGCGCGGTGAATCCTCGGGTTCGGGAGGCGTCACCGTTACGTGAGTGTGGTAGATCTGAATATTCCAGCCCAGGATTTCCCAGACCTTGGCAAAGGTCCGCGGCCAATCGGCCAGCTCAATGAAGGCTTCATCGCTGCCCGCAAAGTCGAAGTGGTTGATCCGGGCATGGGCATCGAGGCCGCGCTCCCGCCGGTACTCGGCATCGACTCGATCTACGGCTGCCGAAAGCACCGTAATCTTCTCTTCCGGGAGCGCGTTTTCGACAATGAAATAGCCCTCTTGCTCGAACTGCAGACGCTCCGCTTCAGTCAACCTGTAATCAAGGCAAGTCACGTCCATGGATGGATTCCTTTCCTGGTAACCTTCACCCTGTCATTCCAATACCAGAGGGTCCACGCTGTCAAGGGACTGCTGGGCCAGCATTGCAACACCGCCCACACTGACTTCAGCGAGCTTTTGCGGAAATGCGGCCCGCTTCTACGGCATCGATATCAACTCCAAACGCCAGGCCCCGGCGCGCGGTTCCATCGGTCAGCAACTTAAGGGGTAATACCCTGTCGAGCGTGAAGACGAGGGCGCTGGAGGGACGAGGGCGCTGGAGTCCGCAATGCGAGCAGCCTTGCCAGTCCCTGTCCATGCTTTGAAGGCAGGCAACCAGACTGTTCCCAAGTCCGAACCTGCAAGCGGCCTCCAGAGCCGTCGGCCCTCCAAGCGCCTGCGATGGGTGCCTACCCTGGAGGGACGAGGGCCCCCGAGTCCGCAATGCGAGCAGCCTTGCCGGTCCCTGTCCATGCTTTGAAGGCAGGCAACCAGACTGTTCCCAAGTCCGAACCTGCAAGCGGCCTCCAGAGCCGTCGGCCCTCCAAGCGCCTGCGATGGGTGCCTACCCTGGAGGGACGAGGGCCCCCGAGTCCGCAATGCGGGCAGCCTTGCCGGTTCCTGTCCATGCTTTGAAGGCAGGCAATCAGACTGTTCCCAAGTCCGAACGTGGAAGCGGCCTCCAGAGCCGTCGGCCCTCCAGTGGCCTGCCATGGGTGCCTGCCCTGGAGGGACGAGGGCCCCCGAGTCCGAAAGGCACGAGTACAAAGTTTGAAAAAAGAAGGCGCGGACATTGAGTGTCCGCGCCCTCACTGCTGGAACAAACGGTCAAACGTTGCAGGAAATATACTGCTCCAGTTTATCCAAGGTACCGGTCCAGCCCTCCTGATGATTTTCACGGGCTTCGTCGCCGGGCAGACCATCGTGCACAATATCAACTCGGGTCTGCTGGCCAAGATCTGTAAACTCCACCGTGACACGGGTCTCTCCCATTGCATCCATCGGAGGTGTCGTCCATTGCCAAGTGTAAACCAGCTTCTTGGGAGCATCGATCTCAATGAAGCGGCCGGTCAGTCCGATCTCCCCCATTTCTTCGTTATTGATCTTCACGTTGTATTCGCCGCCTACGCGCAGATCGAGGTCGGCTTCGATGACACGGCAACTCGCCGGTCCAAACCATTCTTTCATCGCTTCGGGATCGGTCCATGCTTTAAAAATTCGGGACCGGGTGGCCTCGAATACTCGTTCGATTTGCAAGCTCGGTGCTGTTGTTAGTGGCGTATCCATCACTCTTTTCCTTATATTCCTTTGGTTTATTACTTAGTTCTATCCAGGTATTCGGCGAGGGATTCAAGAGTACCCTCCCAAAATTCGCGATACTGGTTCATCCATTGCCACGCCTCACTGATAGGGCGGGCATCGAGATTTATCAGGTGGATTCGTCCCTGCCGGTCGCATCGCGCCGGCCGAGGCACTGAAAGAATGAACTGAAGGCGACCGGAGATTCTGCGGGGCTGCTGAACGGAGATAGATACATGATATCTGGGGTTGACGGTTCACCGTTCACAGTTTTTGAGGAGTGTCGGGTTGCGAGTTGCGAACGGGGAGTTTCGGCTTGCGTTCCGAACCTTGCCGTATATTGGTGACTCTTTTCCCGAGCGGGGCGCGCAGAGTTCACGTCATTTAGTGGATTTGACGTGCTTCCCGTTCATAACCGTAATCCGAACTTATAAACCTGAATATACAGAAGTCATTTAAGCGATCTTGCTAGAGACGCTGTGCCCGGTAGCCGATCGACAAAGGAAGGCCGCTGGGTATTTGAGACTTGATGATGAACCTAACCCACAAGGATCTACTTGAAGCCGGGGTGCACTTCGGTCACCAATTGCGCCGCTACAACCCGAAGTCAAAGGAGTACGTTTTCGATAATCGCCACGGTATCTCAGTTATCGATCTCGAGAAAACCTACGAGCTGCTGGAGCGTGCTACCGACTATATCGAAGAAATCGTGGCCGATGGAAAGGAAGTGCTTTTCGTGGGCACGAAGCGGCAGGCACAGGAAATCGTAAGAGAAGCCGCGGTGGCTTGCCAGATGCCGTTTTGCGCTAACCGCTGGATGGGTGGCACTCTAACCAATTACGAGACCATCAGCAGAAGCATCGAGAAATATAAGCGCTACATGGCTATGGAAAACGACGGTTCGCTGGACGATCTGCCGAACAAAGAGGCGTCGGCGATCCGCCGGGAAATGAACCGAATGCTGCGCAACTTCGAGGGTATCGTGGAAATGAAGGGAATGCCCATGGCCATGTTCGTGATTGACACCAAGGCCGAGCAGATTGCTGTGGCCGAGGCCGTTCGTATGAATGTTCCGGTCATCGGGCTGGTGGATACGAACTCCGACCCATCGCTGCTTGCTTATCCGATACCCGGCAATGACGATTCCACAAAGTCGATTCGCATCATTGTGGAAACCGTAATGGATGCGGTCCAGAACGGATGGGCCCGGCAGGAATCGAGGCAGGCGACCCCCATAACCACTTTTTTGAAGGAAAACATTACGGAAGAGCAACTTCCCGTGACGTCCCCGATGAGCTTTGGCGAAACGGGTGGCAACGAGGTTCCGGACTCCTACTCGACGGACGAGTGAAAAGTTAGGAGTAAGAAGGCAGAGGGCAGTAGTTAGGCCAAGGCGCAGGCGGGAAGGCACCCGAATTTTGAAGAACGAGCGTAAACCATGAGTGTACAGATTTCAGCCAAGATGGTCAGTGAACTCCGGGGCAAGACCGGAGCGGGGCTAATGGACTGCAAGCGGGCCCTGGTGGAAGCAGAAGGAAACGAAGAGCAGGCCATCGCCATCCTGCGGAAACAGGGTGTGGCCTTGGCGGAAAGGAAAGCGGGTCGGGAAGCCCCCGAGGGCATCATCGAACAGTATATTCATTTTGGCAAAATCGGGGTTCTGGTGGAATTGAATTGTGAGACCGACTTCGTGGCTAAGACGGATGAATTCAAAAGTCTTGCTCGAGACGTGTGCCTGCACATCGCGGCTGCCAGCCCGGTATGCGTGTCGAGGGACGAGGTGCCCGCGGATCTGCTTGAAAAGGAACGTGAAATCGCGGCCTCGCAGGTGCAGAACAAACCCGCGCATATTGTGCAGAAGATCGTGGAGGGAAAGCTGGATAAGTACTATACCACGGTCTGCCTGCTGGAGCAGCCGTTCGTGAAGAACCCGGACCAGACCGTAAAGGACCTGCTGACTGAAAAGATTGCCAAGCTGGGAGAGAATATCGTGGCGCGGCGTTTTACACGGTATCAGCTCGGGGAGTAGGCGGTTTGCGGTTTCTAATCTTCGAGCCTCTGTAGCCGGGAACCAGGTTCGGTGGCGACGGTGTAGCCGGACGCGCAAGCGTGCGGTCTTGCAGGCATGGATCCGGCCTCGCAAGCATGAACACGGCTTTTTCGGAAGATCGACCTTGGTCCCCGCCTTCTTGCGAAGCCGGCTACGGGGCTATGCAAAAGAGAGGACTTCTGGGTGGCTGACGGGCATTCCTGTCTCTATAGTCATACAAGGACGTCGGCCGGAGTCGCCTGTCGGAGACAGCCTCCCACGTGCGCCCCCGGATCCATACGATTCACTCTTGGGAGGGGAGGCGTGGGTTACCTCCTCTCGTCCCGAGCGGAGCACTCTTGACTTCCCCGGCTGCCCCATGACAGTTCACGCTGAACCGCTGAACCGCTGAACCGCTGAACCGCTGAACCACTGAACCGCTGAACCGCTGAACCGCTGAACCACTGAACCGCTGAACTGTTGAACTGTTGAATCGCTGAACTGCTGAACACTGAATCGCTAAACCCTGAACCACTGAACCCCAAACCCTCCTTCCGTCTCATCCTGTTCCCCTGGCTGGTCATCCGGCCTGTCTGGGAGCGCACGTCCGCTGCCCTGGAAGAGGTTCTATTGGCCAGGCGACCGGTTCTGCAGTGCGGTCTCCTCATTTTATTTCTGGTAGTGTTTTGGTACGGCTACGTGCCGATTCACGAGTTGATCCATGCGGGCGCCTGCCTTCTCTGCGGGGGTGCGGTGGAGGAATTGGCTATTGACAGCCGATACGGCGGGGCGTGGTTGGCCAAGATTTTTCCCTTTGTAGTGGCGGATTCTGATTACGCCGGTCAACTCACCAGGTTCAGCGTCCCCAACGGCGTGGCCTTTGCCTTCGTTGATCTGGCGCCGTACGCGCTCTCCCTCTTCGGGGTGACTCTGCTGGAAGTGTCGCGTCGGCACGGTTCGGCTGCGCTGTTCAGCATGGGATTTCTTCTCGCATTTGCCCCCGTGATTTCAGTGACCGGGGATTATTACGAGGCGGCATCGCAGCTAACTTCGCACGTGGCGACGAGCTTGGATTCCGATTTGCCGTGTGGGGTGCTGGTCAGCGATGATGTTTTCCGGTTGATGAATGATCTGAGGGAATCTGGAACGACGGGACCCACGACGGTGATTTTTCTCGTTCTTGGTCTCTTGGCTTCTGTCGATCTTGTTCTGGTGACGTTCGCTTTGCAGGTGATCATCGCTGATCGACTTGTGGCAGAAACGGATAAACCGCAGATTAAGCGGATTCCAAAAATAAATCTGGTCTAATCTGGGCTTTTTTAGGGTGTCGTTCAATTCCGCTTTACCCGGTGGCATCGCCGGTGGCATCCTCAGGGGGATTTGAGCAGAAAAAGCACAGTGTCCACACGGAATACACCAAAGCGACCATGGACTGCTAACCCGGCCATCCTCTTCCTTTGCATCGTTGGATTGGCATCCCTGTTCGTCTTTCTTCTCAGTTTCAAGCCGCAGCTCATTCTGCGACCATTGGACGTGTTTACGGCTCGGGTGTTTGCTAAAACAGGAAGCACTTTGGGGGTGGATATCGTCCGCGAAGGGAATTCGATAATTCTGACCTGGGGCGCCCGAACGCGCCAGTTTATCGTTGGATACGGTTGTGACGGTTTACTCGCCTTTTTGATTCTGGTCAGTGCCATTTTGCCCTTTCCCTGCCACTGGAAGTCCAAGTTGGTCGGTCTTGCCGGGGGTATCATCTTCGTTTTTCTGATGAATCAGGCCCGCCTCGCAGCGATTTTGTAGGTCGGATTTATTAGACCTCGGGCGGGGATCGGGCGTAGCGCGGTTATTTGAAGCGGAAGTCGAGCTTGTAGTCGTAGAGCCAGGGGACTCTTGGGTCGACGCCCTCGGCGGAGAGCTTTTGGGGCAGGTTGGTGTAGTGCCGGGCAAGTGTTGCTTCGGCTTCGCCGGCATTGTAATAAGTAACCACGATGGTATCGTTATGCAGGCGAATGTCCCCTTCGAGCCCGCCGAAGAAGTCCTTGGCAAGATGCTGGGCGTTCCAGCCGGCGAAAGGCCGGCCGAGGCGTTCACGGAGCATAGCAATGACCGCTTGCGCGATTAGAGCCATAGTCATCTGGCCATAACGAACATTGAGGTTGTGAGTGCCGGCCCGATTCCAGCCCAGAGCCTGGTTAGCGTTGAAAAACTCTTCGCAGTGCCAGCGTTTGGGATACTGCTGAACGGGTTCTTCGACGGCGCTGTGTTGGGCGGTGCACAGGAAGGCGTTCAGTTCGTAATCGCCGTCGCGTTCTCCTTTACGCTGGATGATCTGCCAGTAGGGAGGCTGGGCTGGATCGGCGGTTTTGGGCAGGTAGTCACGACAATGAGTAGCGTAACCGATCCAGTGGCGGGTGAAGGCCTCGTTGGGTAAAGCGTTCAGCTCGGTCATGGTTTCTTTGCGCAGGGGCATGGGAACGAGCAGATCGAAAGGCAGGCGGCGGGGCACTTCGGCCAGCAGATCGAGCACGTAATGTTCGGAGTCGCACAGCACCAGAACGCGGCGGTCCGCGGGCCGGAGGATCTGTTCGGCCATCAGCAACAGCTCAGGAGTGGCTTGGGCCACTGTCCGGGAAGAGGATCCAAGGGTCAGAGCGATCGGCTGCTGCGAGTCGGCGTCGAGGACAAAAAAGGTCTGCAGTTGCTTGGTGGCCGCGGCGTGAGGGTCTTTTTTCCGGCGGACCATTTGGCGCTTGCTGTAACTTGGGATGCGATGGGGATCGATGCCCAGCACCTGGGCTGGGAAATGACCCAAGGCCCTCCGCAGCTTTCCGAGCATGATCTGAACGGCCTGTGCTTGGGCCACGCTGTGGGCATCGAGCAGATCATGGATGGCCCAATCACTGGCCACGAAGGGCAGTCCGTTGGCGACTTCAAAGCCCTGCTGACTGAGGGTGCGTTTCTGGCGCTGGCCGGTCAGGCACAAGGCCGCTTCATGAACCAGCTGGAGGGCCAGGCGGGGCTCCACCGCGGGGGTATCGCGGCCGCTCCAATAGCGCAGAAGATCCCAGCTGCCCAAGCGCAGGTGCTCGGCCATGAGCAGCCAGATGCCCACCCGGTGACCGGAGATTTTGTCGCAAAGCAGCTGGCGCACAGCCCGTTCCAGGCTGCTCGGATCAGCCGGTTCCAGACGCCGGGTTTCTTTGGTGCGCTGGGTGTCAACGAGCTTGGGCTCAGGGGTCGGAAAAGGCAGGTGGAGTTTTTTTTTGAAGACCGTAGCTGTTGATGATTCGCTGGACGCTGCGAGTGGAAATGAGATAGCCGTCCTGGCGTAATTTGGAGGCGATCACCTCGGCGGTGGCATCGGGATCGAGAAAGCGGGCCCGGATCACCAGTTTGCTCGCCTCGGGGGTGCGGCGATAATTGCCTTTGGGGCCGGTCTTTTTGTCGATCAGTGCTCGGATGCCCTGGCGGGCTACGGCCTGGCGCAGTTGATAATAGCGGGCTTTGCAAAAGCCGAAGTTGGCGGCCGCGCGGGTGGGACCGGTGCGAGTGCATTCGCCTTGCAGAAGCATCGCGAGCTTGGCCGATGCCGGATCGTTGGCCGGCAGTGCAAGAGTGCCGTGAGGGCCTTTAAGCCGAGAGTGGTTAGGGTCGAATTCGAACATGAGAGAGCTCCATGGTATAAGGTGGACAAGGGCGGAGGAAGTAAAACCGCCATGACGAAAGAGTAAGGGAAACCGGAAATAGTCCAATAAAATATGGCAATAATATAAGAAAACGAAGGTCTTGGCTTTGGAGAGAGACGTCAATATCCCGGAGTTATGGGCTGTTATTGCCGATTTTCCCCCGATCTGGCAAAGAACAGCGTCGCAAGTATAGCTATCTTTTAATAGACTTATCAGCGCCGTCAGAGCGGCGAAACCGGTCTGGGAAACCTCCCATTAGCCTTTACCGCAGCAAAACGTCCAATAAACTGAACTAACAAAAAGTCTGCCTCGCGGGATTGGCCGCGGCGCTCTTCCTGGTGAAGGAAGCGGAGGATTTTAGTTTTTACCATACCTCGGTAGGCCAGGGATTCGGTATCGTGATGATCTTCTTTTTCTGGATGTACTGGGCGGAAAAGGTGGTTAAAGCAGAGCGGAATCGGCAACAGGCAGATCCGGGTGTAGAATTGCCCAAACAGGGAGCGCCGTGAGCTCCAGCCAGGTTGTCTCACAAATTCCAGAAGCGATGCGAGGCAAGGCAGAGCAAGATCCGAGCCGGGCGCGTGCTGACGCACGCAACCAAGCGGATTGCAGCGATAACGACGCATCGCGCGCTTGTGGTTTTGAGGTTTCTGTTGAACCCGAATCCCAAAATACTCTGTTAACGGCTGTTTCTTTCAACTGCCTAATAATCAATTCTTTAAATCTGTTCAGTAAAAACCGGTGAGATATGCGGGCTAGCGGGCAACCCAAGGAAACGAAGTCTGCGCACCCCGCGCCTCCTGATCTCTATGCTTTGGTAGAAGGGTTTCCGTCCCCTCGTATAGGTGCGTTGCGATTCATGCGAGCTGTTCTCGTGCTCGGTGCAGTCAGCCTGATTTGGCAGCAGGCGGACCTTAAACGAGCGGTCGGGGCCTTCCTGCAGACGTCCTCCAGCTTTGTTTTAAACGACGTTCTGCCACCGCAGCGCATCACGATGTCGGTGCCGTCGGAGGAGAATCCGAAAATTAAGGTCGAAAAGGAGTATCGGGTCCATTCTGAGATCAACGTGGCCGCACAGTCGCCTCGGAACTTCAGCGTTCTTCTAGCTATCGTATTTCAGAGCGCCCTGGCCGTTAGGCCTGTTCTACGGTCGATACTGAAGGCGCTTTTGGGATCTGCCCTGATGGGCGGCTTCATGGTCGTGCAAGTCGTAAGCATCGCCATGATTTCCGTTGCGCACCTCATCAGAACCGGTGAGGCCACGCTGGATCCCGACATTGAGCGCATTGTCCTTTTCCCGGTGGATTACTTCGCTGCCCCGGCGGCCATGCTGTTTGTTGCCCATTTGATCGTGAGCTACGCACCTTGCATGTCATTTTCGCGTCTTGCCGATCGCCTGAAGAGGAAACCTCCCCAAGAGGCTGCCGTCCCTCAAATGGTGCGGCGAAAACGGGTTCGTCCGAATGATCCTTGTCCCTGTGGCAGCGGAAAAAAATTCAAGCGCTGCTGCGGCGGGACAGGAGGTGGAAGTAGAAGGTAGAGTTCTAAGGAAATGAGAGAGGAGCCGTCTCTCCCTTCGACGAAGACGCGGACGGTTTCATCCTGCCAAAATCAGGCCGACCCCGGATACGCTTCTTCTGAAAATCGTCGAAGTCTGAGCAGAACCCACCCCGGCCTACGGCCACCCCTCCCGAAAGGGGATGTTTGCCTAACGGTAGCCGGCTATGATGGTCCCCTCCTCGGATGGGTGCCCGCAGGGCGGGGTGGGTTCTGCCTCCTCGGAGGGGTGCCCGCAGGGCGGGGTGGGTTCTGCCTCCTCGGAGGGGTGCCCGCAGGGCGGGGTGGGTTCTGCCTCGAGGGAATGATCAAATTCATGATTGATTACGATTTTCCCAAGAGAGATGGTGTCGAATTATCCATGAGCGAACGCAGCGCCGCCGGTTCATGGTACAGATGAGACCGTGATCATCGATATCCACATTCATCATTACCCGCCCGAAATACTGAGGGATCCGCCGACTTGGGCCGCGCAATGGGGTGAAAACCACTGGGGCTCCGTGGTGGAATCGCGTGCCCGCGATGGGGCGTCATTGCAGGGCTGGTCGACAACGGACGAGCTTCTTCACGACATGGATCGCGCCGGTGTCGATCGTGTAGTGATGCAAGGCTGGTATTGGCAACAGGGCAAATCCTGCGACATGCATAATGCCTGGCATTGTCGCTCTGTAAAGGGGCATCCGGATCGCTTTACTGCATTTGCCGCGGTGCAGCCGCTCGGGGGAGATACGGCATTCGATGCCATGCGGCGTGCGGTCGATGGGGGATGTTGTGGTATCGGTGAAGTACTTCCCGCAGCCCAGGGATTCGACCTGAGGGATCCCAACTGGCGTCGCATGTTGGACTACGCCGACATCAATGGGCTCCCCGTCTGTATGCACGTGACTGAACCAGTGGGAAAGGCCTACCCGAGCCGGATTGGGGTAGATTTGCAACAGGTCGTCGAAATGGCGGGCGAGTTTCCCGGCCTCAAGCTCATTCTTGCCCATTGGGGGGGCGGGCTTCCGCTCTACGAACTGAATCCGTGGTGCCGGAAGCGGCTGAAAGGAGTTTACTACGATACGGCGGCAAGCCCACTCATTTACGATAATCGCGTATGGAAACAGATGTCGGGTCTGGCCGGCCATAACCGCGTGCTCTTCGGGAGCGACTATCCCCTAAGACTTTATCCAGGCAGGGAGAAGACTACGGGCTTTCTGCGGTTAATAGAGGAAGTGAGGGAGTCCGGAATGACGAAGTTGGCGCAGGATAGGATTTTGGGTCTGAACGCGGCCGCGTTGCTGGGGCTATAACCCGCCTGGCAGCTTGTTCAGCCTTGCCTCGGATCGCTTCTGGAATTGGATGATGTCGCGTTCGCTTGACGATGGGCGAGCTCGGACAAACGGTGAAAACGATCCTGAACCTCATTCTCGCAACCGCTTTGCTGGCGGCGGATGCACCGGCGGAATTCGATCCTCAACTGATCAAGTTGAGCGCCGCTGGGCAGTCGCTGCTTGTTCAGAAGGAAACAACCTTGAGGTGGCGAGATGGCCGTCCCCATAACCTGAGTTTTGTGGTAAAGAATTTTGGGGCTGACGCAGGTGCGGGGCACGGTGGCTTCCTCATCGCTTGTTCCACCGCAGGGAAAACGGCGCAAGGTCTGGAAATTGAGATAGTGCGATCCAGTGGCGATCTGGAGTTTGAACCAGGCCGGGGAGACGAGGGCGGCCGCTCCAATGATTCTGCTCAAGATCGAAACAGTGTCTTTCTGAGAGTGACGGACCGCAATGGCTGGGATGGCAGAGACGGATGGTTCGCGGAACGCAATCGGGTTAAATTGCAGATTACACCTGAGACCGACGACGCCATCGAAATACATTTCCGCTCCTGGTCCTACGACTTGGGCGCCTCGGATGAAGAAGAAACCTTCCGCATTGTCTGGGAATATGCTCCGGCACCCGATTTGGTGGTGGAAGAGATCTGGTCGGAGCGGCTGGGACCGGGTGTCCTCAACTCCGTGCGTGTGCGGGCACGTCTTCGAAATCGAGGCAACCGGCATGCCAAAGCGGGTTTGTTCAGTAGCCAGGAGGCGCGGATATCCATTGGCGGAACAGTCCATGGCGTTGAACAATACGACGATCTTTCACCCGGCGAGACGATGACCGTTGAATTTGCTCCGATCT
Source organism: Opitutales bacterium (assembly GCA_963665345.2). GTDB lineage: Bacteria > Verrucomicrobiota > Verrucomicrobiia > Opitutales > CAXXNP01. Next base: position 225,624 of record OY762281.2, on the reverse strand, counting down.
TTTTCGATCAGGTTGCTGAAGGTCATGCCGTTAGTGTGGAAGTGTTTGCAGATTCTCGAGACTCGGTTCGCGAAATATTCGAGGATAACAACCATTTGATCGGATGGTTAAGCCGGCAGTCAGGCGAGGTGGCCCAAGATTCACCGGATCGAAGATCCCCTACCTCATCTTCTATCCAGGACTTCGGGAATGCATGGCGTGGCTACTGGTTCAGGGAGCGGGCGACGCTCTCCAGATCGATCCCGTATGTCAGCATGGAAGTAGCGGATACCCCTCTCGACGAGTCCTGGAGCCTGGCCGAGGTTGCCCTGTCCTGGAATGCTGCCGATGCGGTCGGATTTGGGAATGACACGGATTGGGTCGTCACGGGGCCGGGAGTACAGGGTCGGCCGACCAGAATCATGGGAGAGGATGGTGTTCGGTGGGTCGTGACTTTTTCCGCGGCTGAATTTGCTCACGCGAGGGGTATCCCGGTAGGGCGATGGGAAGTGCGTCGAAAGGAATGGAATCCTGTTCCAGAGGCAGAAGAATTCGAGATCGACGGGCTTGTTCTAGAGGTCCTGGGCTTTCGCAATTTAAAGGAAGGCATGCTGTCAGAGGCGGCGCCGGCCGCTCGAAAGGCGGTTGTTTTGATCCACGGTGAGCTCACCGAAAGGGCAGATGCCCCGGAGGATCCGTATGCCTTCTGGACCCCGATTCGATCGGCCTTTGCACTGCTGATGGAAGGGCAGGAAGATTGGGATCTGCTCGTCTACGATTGGAAAGCGGACTCGAGTATCTCGGTTCCGGCGGGGGGTTCGGATCAGGATACTTCGCTATTGGCGACCACGATTCTGGCACGGGCTCATGGTGGCGAATTGGGTGAGACCCTGGCCCACGCAACCGAACCGTGGCGAAAGGTCCATCTGGTGGCGCACGGAGCTGGTTTCTGGGTGGCTCGGGCGGCGGCTGAGCGCATGCGCAGATTGTCTCCGCAAACGATCATTGAGGTTACTGCCTTGGATCCGTTGATCGTGGAATCGCCCGTTGGAGTCTCAGCGCGAGCGGTAGCCGAGGCAACCGGCAATGTGTGGTGGCGTCCACACGTTCTGGAGTCCTATTTTGTGATGGATCTCGCAAGTGACTACGACTTTTTGGAAGAAGACTCTACGAACTCACTGCGCCTGTCGGTTCCGTTACGCACGGCAACGCCGTATTTTGCGAAAGGGCGTTGGGACAGGAATGTATTCCTCAACCAGGGAAGCTACGCACGTAATCCCTGGGTAAGGACTCCGCATAAAGACTCCCTAATGGATGCCCGGGCCTACGATCCCAATCGAATGAACGGGCATTCCGGACCCCTGCTCTGGTATTCGGAACGACAAGTGATCGAGGACGATGAGCCGCCCATGGGAATTGCCAACAGCCTGGCTGCAGGTGAGCCCCGCTTTCTGCCGCTGGGTTCATTTTCAGAACTCCTGGTGGGTGAACGTTACCGACTGCCGCTGCTGGATGATGAAAATTCTTCCCATTTTCTTTTGGCCATAGGCGATGGCGAAGTGCCCCAGGGTATGGCGATGTCGACTGAATCTCAATCGATCGAAGGTATTCCGAAAGTCGCGGGTGAATTCTCCTTTCGAATCAGAGCCATCTCACGGTGGAATCCGATCCATGACGGCGAAAAGGATTACTCGATCCGGGTGGTCGAGAAGCGCCAGGGGCGTCTGCTCGTCTTTGGCAATGGAAGAGAGATCACGGATGGCCAGGATACGGCCAGCCTTCAGAATCATACCCACTTCGGCGCAATCGATGTCGGGGTCTCGCCAATTCAGCCCGAGTGGATTGAACGGCGCTTCTCGATTGAGAATGTAGGCAGCGCTTCGGTTGACGATCTCGTTGTTGCGTTGCATGAGGGAAAATGGTTTCAGGTCGTTCGCAAACCGAAGCGTGTGGTTGAGCCAGGTGAAATTAGGGATTTCACCGTTCGTTTCAGCACCGCGGTTCGAGGGGACGTTTTCGACGAGGTCATAGTAGCGCACACCGGTGGCTCGCGGCCTTCCTTCCGATTCTCCATAGCAGGCCTGGGAATCGGTTCGGCCCTGCGGATCGAAGGCAAGGGCGAGGTCATTGAACAGCTTGCGGCTCCACGCCTGAGCAACGGCACCGATTTTGGCGAAGTCTGTTTGGGTGGGGCCGGAGTAGTGCAGATCTTTTCCATTTTGAACGTGGGGCGAGGATTGCTCCAGCTCTCCGGTGAACCCGTAGTTTCCGTCAAGGGGTCCGATACATTCACAGTTGTGCAGCAGCCTCAGCGCGAGCTCGCGGCCGCCTCTCGAACCGAGTTCGCCCTGCGCCACAGTCCCTCGGGGAGAGATCCGGAGGAGGTGGAAATTCTGTTGCTGAACAATGGAACCGCATCGGGCCTGTTTAGTTTCCTGGTTTCCGGACGCGGCGTGAACTGCGCCGAAAGTTGGCGTAAGTTTCGACCGCTCAGAGATCAGATCGTAATGGAAATCAGGAGAAAGCCGGAATTTGAAGTCGCCGTGCGTCTCGAATTTCCGACTACAGGCTATCGCGTTCTGCAGTGGGGTGAGATGCAATCAGAGGATTCCGGTAATTACACCATTGAGGCTGTTGTTGAGCGCTATTCCGGCAAAGCGCAGCAGCGTGTTCAGGTGTTTGAGAAGATTTATGCGATTCCGGATTCCGGGAAGGTTCCCTTTCGAGTCAGTTTCAAGGCAGCCGATGAAGCTGTAGCGGAATCCTTTTACCATCCTGAGGCGATGGATACACTGGTCATTCGAAGAGGGAATCGATTTCTTCAGGACCTGGCCTTTAACGGAGAGTATGCCGAGAACAGCTTTACCTTTGGCAGCAGCGATGACGTGATCCTCATTGCCGATCTCGGTGGTGATTTCAATGAGGATGTTATTCTGGTTACGGAACATGCGTTTCTGATTGATACCAATCGTGACGGAGGCGATGCCGAGCTCGTGCTGACGTTTGGCCGAGCCGATGACGTCATCATGGTCGGAGACATGAATGGGGATGGAAGAGACGAGCTTGTTCTGAGGAGAGGGGATACTTACCTCATCGATTCCGCGAGGGACGGCGGTGATCCGGAGCGAATCATTCGATTTGGCGAAATCGACGACGAAGTTATGATCGCCGACACCGATGGCAATGGCAGTGACGAATTGGTCGTCCGAAAAGGGGCGACCTATTGGTTGGATCGCCTTGGTGATGGCGGAGGCGCAGAAGCGGTTCACAACTTCGGCAGACCAGAGGATTGGTCGTTTTATGCCGATTTTGACGGCGATGGCCGGGAGGAATTGGTGGCTGTGAGAGGGAATGAGTTTCTTATCGATTTGGCCGCTGACGGCGGCGAGGCGGAAAAAATCGTAATTTATGGTGTGGAGGATGACGCCGTCTTTGTTGCCGATATGAATGGAGACGGAGTTGACGACCTTGTGATACGGCGGGGCAATCAATTCCTCGTAGATCTCGATCAGCAGGGCGGCCGGCCGGAGGCGGTGTTTTTCTTTGGCGAGCCGGATGACGAGATCCTGTTGTTGCGGCGGAGCCCGCAGTAGGTGCGGGCAAGGCAGAAGGCAGAAGGCAGAAGGCAGAGGTAGCCGGACCCGCAAGGGTGCGGTCTTGCAGGCGTGGAACTGAGCTTGCCAGCGCGATCATGGATCTCTTGGCCTATCGATCTTGGTTCCCGCCTTCTTGCGAAGCCGGCTACGGGGGCGACGAGGTTCGTGAGAAAAGCGGGTTAACTATTGACTGCCGGCTGCGGTGCGGGTAGCGGCATGCCGGTATCTATGGCTGAATATGCGATTGTGATACCGGCGCGTCTGTCTTCGTCGCGTTTTCCGCGCAAGCTGCTCTATGAGTTCAAGGGAAAACCATTGATCTTATGGACAGCGGAACGGGTTGCCGCGGAGGCCCCGGAGTTTCCGCTCTACTTTGCAGTTGAGGACTCGTTTCTCAAAGATCTTCTGGCCGAGCATGGCTATGAGCCTATTCTGACCTCGCGTGAGCATCCAAGCGGCACCGACCGGATCGCTGAGGCCAACACCCACATCGGCGCAGATGTGGTCATTAATATTCAAGGCGACGAACCGTTGGTCACAGCCGGACATATTCGTATGCTGGCCGAACTCGCCAAGGGACCGGCGGACATCGCTACACTTGCGATTCCTTTTCATAAGGAGGAGGACTTCCAGGACCCGAGCAAAGTCAAGGTGGTTCTGAACAACCGCGGGCATGCGCTCTACTTTTCACGTTCACCGATTCCGTTTGCGCGTGATCATCAGGGCTTTGTCGATGCCTCCTGGTTAGTGGAGAATGCCTGCTACCGGCATATGGGAATGTATGCTTATTCCGCTGATTTTCTCGACGAGTTCCAACACATGTCCCCTGGGAAATTGGAACGGATCGAGCGATTGGAGCAACTACGTGCGCTCGAAAACGGGTATACCATTGCAGTCGGCATTACCGATGAGGATACGATTGGTATCGACACCCTGGAGGATGCTGCGGCGTTTGAGGCGAGTGTCCTGTCAGACAAATAAGCATGCCAATGCCAGGACGGGGTTGGAGATCTGGACCTCGACGGGCAGGTGTGATCATAGATCGTTCGTGGCATCGATCTTGGTCCCGCCTTCTTGCGAAGCCGGCTACGGGTGCAAGGTAGAAGGTAGGATCCGGTGAGGCCGCCGGCTGCACTCGCGCTGGCCGGATATGTCGTGAGCGAAACTTTGGAGAGGTTTCAGGTGTCAGTTCGGAGCAAGCGCAATCGAGTTCTGACACCTGAACACTGAAACCTGTTCACGAACGAAGCGAGAAGGCCTGACAACCCGTTGTTGGACCGAAATTTCGCAGAATGCAGAAGATAGGCTCACCCTGCATGTTTGGCCACCATGCGGTAGAACTCCTCGAAGAGGGGATCGGAATCATGGGGGCCCGGTGATGCCTCAGGGTGATATTGAACGGAAAACACGGGAAGCTCCCGATGGCGCAAGCCTTCGACCGTTCCATCGTTCAGATTGATTTCCGTGACGATCGCGCCCCGGAGTTCCAATTCCTTTGGGGTGGCGGCGTAGCCGTGATTCTGAGAAGTGATTGACACCCGCCCGGACTCCAGATTCTTGACCGGCTGGTTTGCGCCCCGGTGGCCGAACTTGAGTTTAAAAGTCTGCGCGCCTAAGGCGTGAGTAATGATATGATTTCCCATACAGATCCCGAATACGGGAAAGTCCTTCATCAGCTCGCGAACCGCTCGGTGTGCGTAGTCGAGGGGATCGGGGTCACCTGGGCCGTTGGAAAGAAAAATCGCGTCCGGCTTTCGTTCCCGCACCGCCTCGGGCGGCATGTCTCCGGGAATGACGTCGACGTCGAAACCATGGTCTAAGAGCTTCCGGAAGATGTTGAACTTGGCGCCGTAATCGTAGGCGGCTACGCGGTATCGCTTTTTGTGAACCTGTTCATATTCAAGGTTGATGCCTTCTACGGTGAACCTCGCCGTCCCTCCTTTTTCCGCGTCCCAGCGATATGCTTGGCGGCAGGTCACTTTCTTAACATAATCAACGCCTTCCTGTCCGGTCCAGGCGCGAGCACGGCTTACGGCTTTATCGTCGCTGATATCCACGGTGCTCAGACAACATTTCAAGGCACCCTTCACCCGCAGCCGCTTAGTGATGGTACGGGTATCTACGCCACTCAGCCCGGGAATCTCACTTCGCAAGAGGTAGTGGCTGAGATCTTCGCGACTACGCCAATTGCTGGCTACTGGGCTCAGATCGCGAACGACGAAACCGGCCACTTTTGGGCCGTTTGACTCCACATCCATCGGGTTTACGCCGCAGTTTCCGATCTGGGGAGCAGTCATGGTCACAATCTGACCGTAGTAGGAAGGATCAGTCAGGATTTCCTGGTAGCCGGTCATACTTGTGTTGAACACGGCTTCGCCCACCACGGTGCGCGAGGCTCCGAATCCCAGCCCTCGAAAAATAGTGCCGTCTTCCAGGGCCAGGACTGCGGACTCGGTTTCGCTCATAAGGAAGCCTACAAAAGACCGCCGTTTGCTTTGAGCAAGTCTTATTATGGCTACCCACTTGGATTAATACGCTGTCCCCAGTCGTGTCTGGAAGCTGGAATCCAGCGCCAACCCGGCACGAGACCGTGGGAGCCTGACATATGCGAGCTTGAAACTTCAGGCCAATAGCAGGTGTCAGGTGTCAGTGTTCAGGCGTCAGGACTCGATTGCGCTTCCTCAGAACTGACCCTGAAACTTAGCCTCTGGAGCGGGTTTGCGGGCGATGGAATCGATGTCAAGTGAATTTTGTTGGAACGTTAGGTTGGATTCATCGAGGAGCCCACAAGGCGAAGTTTCATCCCTGTTTGATCCGGCCAAGCGCAGCGCGGCCGGGGGCTGGACTAATCAGGAACTACGCGGTTGCCTAAGCGCACTAATCCAATTTGGCACTCGTGGCGACGGGAGCCGCGTCCGCTGCGACTTCTCCATTTTCATCTAGGACTTCCAGCAGCGCGGGGTGTATGTCCTCCACCCTCTGGGTGTCGATCCAGTAAAACACGTCGCGACACATTTTGCGATAGCGCACGATTCGGGTTTGCCGGAGGATGCGAAGATGGTGCGATATGGTGGGTTGCGAGAGCCCCAGCTTTTTCGCCAACTGGGAAACGTTATTTCCGTGCGAGCAGTCCTCGGACCTAGGCAGCAGCCGCAACATGCGAATGCGCACTATGTCACCGATGGCCCAGAGTTGCCGGGCGAGGTCTTCGTCAGAGAGCGGCATTCCGATGATCCGGTATTGACAAATTTAACTATATCAATGTGTTGATGCTTTATGCCAAGTGTAAATTCGCCATACCCGGTGCAAACGAATGCATGTCAGGGGCACAGGAAGCTCGCTCAGCTCCTCTTACTGTAACCTCATGTATCCTCAAGATCAATATGCAAATTGGCATCGTGGCCAGGGGCTATGGTCGGAAGTGCCTGAGGAGGATTGGAAGAATTGGCGCTGGCAGCTCAAGAACCGCCTGACTTCAGCCGAAGCGATCGGCCGCTACATGGAATTGACGCCGGAGGAACGTCTCGGAGCGTATTTTGCCGACAAGAAGCTTTCACTGGCCATCACTCCCTATTTTTTTAATCTGATCGCCCGAGACGATCCGGATTGTGCCATCAGGCGCCAAGTGATTCCCCGCGGGGAGGAGATGGAGGTTGCGCCTGAAGAACTGCTGGACCCGGTGGGTGAGGATGAGTCTATGGCGGTGGAGGGTTTGGTGCACCGTTATCCGGACCGTGTACTCTTTCTGGTGACCGATCGATGCGCCGCCTATTGTCGCTATTGCACCCGCAGTCGGTTGGTATCAAACGCGCAGGACTACAACTTCCATCCTGCCTTTGAGGCCGGCCTGAACTACATTGAAAATCACACCGAAATCAGGGATGTGCTTTTGAGCGGCGGCGATCCTTTGCTTTTGTCGGATAACCGCTTGAATTACCTTTTGAGGCGCCTACGGGCCATACCCCATGTGGAGTTCATTCGCATTGGTTCACGTATTCCTGTGTTTCTGCCCCAGCGCGTGACCCCCGAGCTTTGTGATGTGCTTCGGCGTCACGGTCCTGTTTGGATGAGTATTCACGTCAACCACCCCCGAGAGTGCACGCATGAGCTGCATGAGGCATGCGAGCGTCTGGCCTACGCAGGGGTGCCCCTGGGCAATCAGTCAGTGCTGTTGCGTGGGGTTAACGATACCTTGCATACGATGAAATCTCTAGTTCACCGTCTGCTCATGATGCGGGTCCGGCCCTATTACCTCTATCAGTGTGATTTGATCACTGGAAGCGCCCACTTGCGAACCAACGTGAGAACGGGAATCGAGATTATTCGCGGCCTTCGAGGGCACACCAGCGGCTACAGTATCCCGCAGTTCGTCATCGACGCTCCCGGAGGCGGGGGTAAGGTCCCGATCAATCCGGATTACGTCGTTCGCATTTCCGATGAGGAAGTCGTCATGCGTAACTACGAGGGCGCCGAGTATCGCTACCCACTTGTCAATGGTTCCGTAGCGGTAAGGCGCAGCCTCGATGAGGTTGCCGAAGAGATGCTGGTCTAGCGCTCCCTTCTCATTCTCTGCGCTCTCGGCGACCTCCGCGGTTCAATTTTACCAGGATTGATTTCAAAGAGGGAGTAGCTCCCGATTCATACTGGAGAATTATTAACCGCGGAGAGCGCGGAGCACGCAGAGCAGCAGAAAAGGGAACTCTGCTGACTTGAAACTTAGTCTGTGGAGCGGGTTTCAGTGTTCAGGTGTCAGGACTCAATTCCGCTTCCTCAGACTGACACCTGAAACCCGAAACCTCTCCAAAGCTGCGCCTCCGTTTGATCCTGCACGCCGTGAGCTTCGTCGAACGGGTCAGCGCCAGCGGAACCGGGGGCGCAGCAGCTTCGATCACTCAGGCCGGTTCATAGTCTGCGGGGCGCACACGGGTCACGAGAATTTCAACCAGCTTGTCATATTCGTCGAAAAGCCAGGTGATGAACACCCAGTTACTATCCATGATCAAATTCTTTGTAGTGGTGCCGTGTACCCCCATATGGACCTGAATCATCTTAAAGTCCTGGTAGTGGGTCTGGAGATCCCGGTCAAGCGCGACGGTCAGCTGCTGCGATCCGATATCGCGTGATTCTGAATGGAAGAGGCGTGAACGCACGAATGCCAGTACCTCGTCGACCGGCATCCCGACAGGAGTAAAATAGTAGAGCTCCGATTGGATGACGTGTTCCGGTGCCAGCATGGGAATCTTGACTTTTTCCACCTTGGCAAACCGGGTCGTTTCACACCCGGTCCAGATGCACACAGAGAGGGTCCAAGCCGTAATCCAGAACACTCGCAGGGGCAGCGGTTGGGCAATGAGATAGCCCTCAGGCGCTATCTTAGGGTGCGTCATTGGGGTCGGTCCGAACTGATAAGCGCATGAATTTGACGGAGTCTACGGTTGTGTTGGACGCTAAGATCTCCACCCGAAGGGGTTGCGAGTAAAGGTGTTTTCATGGGAATAGTAAAGGGCCTTCAGGGGATTCCTCGTAGGGATACTCTTCGCAGTTTGCTCTTGCTTTCCGAAATACAGTGTTCAACACTGCCTTTCAGCACCTTGGGGAGCTCTCCGCGGAGGGCTGAGACAGTGACTCGATCGGTCCTGTACCCTTTGAACCTGAACCGGGTAATGCCGGCGGAGGGATGCTATGAAGATACGAAATAAAGCGACGTTGCGCCGACCAGGAAAGCCCTCCAGGGATGCCTGTCGACGGCGCGTTTTGCACTACCTCCAATGGCGCTCCTGCATACATCATCGTCTTTACGAATTGGACTACGGTGTTGCTTGGCGCATGATCGCGATCGGAGTCGCGCTTCATTTTTCCGCCTCGGGCCAGAGCCCCGAGAATCCCGCCGAGATCATTGAGTTGAGCGAGTACCTTGTCGAGGGCAGGGGCGCTCGCGAGTCGATCAGTCCATTCGCCCGCGAACTTGATGCAGTAGACGGGATTTCACGGTCAGTACTGGAAGCTCCCCGCGGTGTGTCCGTAATCAACGAGGTCATTCTTCTGGATAGGGGCATCGATACCGTAGAGGAGACGCTCTTCTATGTTCCAGGTGCCTATGCCCCTTCCCGATTCGGCAATGTAACCGCGCCCAGCGTACGTGGGGATACTGCTGAGACTTACACCAATGGGCAGCGTCGCAGCGGCAATATTTTCGGTTACAAACCGAGCTTTAACGCGGTGGAAGGCGTGGACGTGGTCCGGGGCCCCGGTTCGGCTGTGTTCGGTCCCGGACAACAGAGTGGCGGCTACGTCAACTACGTGTCCAAGAAGGCCAGGCATGAGGACGATTGGAGTCATTTCAATATTCGATTTGGCTCCTGGTTGCCGGGCAGCGAATCGTTCGCCAATCTGCGCTGGCAAGTGGATGTCAATCGGGCTTTGAGCGATAAGCTCGCCTTGCGATTGAGTTATGAAGGGCAGGAAAATGCCACTCTCTTCCATGGGCGGGGCGCACGCGACGATCATCAGGATATTTACTTAAACGTGCACTGGAAAATGCGGTCCGGAAACACCCTGGAGGTCGCAGCACAATATATCTGGCAGGCCAGCCCTCAATTGCTGGGTGTGAACAGGCCTTCTCAGGCTCTGATTGATCGAGGACATTATCTGACAGGTGGGCCCGATGGTTCACAGCTGTTCGATCCCGGACTTCTGGAAGGCGGGTCCGGTGACTTCACCTCGCTTTCCCCGACCGACACGGTGTTTTCGGACGACGACTTCAGCAACGCCAACGTCGGATTTTTGCAGAGTGTGTTTTCGGCGGGCGATCCGGAAGGATTTCAGTTTGTCAACCGGACCCTGTTCGATCATGTGAACCGGAGGCGATTTCACGAATTCCAATACATCGAGTACGTGACGCAGTGGACGTTCGAAAATCGAACGGAACTGCACGGCCGAGTTCGGATCATGGACCTCGAGAACGAGTTCGTGGCAGGAGCTACGATTCGATTCGAAAAGCGCCGTAGCTTCGTCAATTACTTCAGCGAGTTTCCCTACGCCTTCGATATTTCGAGCGGGTCGAGCAACCTGAGTGCGCAGGACCTGTTCGGCGCCTTTGTGGTGCCGGGAATTCCGGGCCCCGGAGGAAGAGGTTTCCTTACTCCTGCGAGCGGGCTCTTAGCGACTCCGGAGACAGTGAGTTCTCGATTCTGGAACCCGGCCCTCTTTTTGCAGAATCGGGTCACCCTGAGCGACTCACTGGCCTTTCAGTGGGGTTTGCGGGGCGATGCCTACTTTGTCCGGGCCGAAGATCCTCTGCCGGCAGGGGGTCTTCCCCCATTGCAGGACAATGATATATTTGTCAGCGGCGGCTTCAACGTCAGCGCTATCCTTCGTCCCGGAGAGAATCAGTCCTTTTACGCAACCTACAACTTTACGCATGCGGTTAATGGGAACACGGTTGGCGGAGGCATCAATCTCTATGGCGACGGGGGTATTGATAAGAACGATTTTCGAAATCGGAGCAAGTTGGTTGAAGGGGGCGTCCGATTCCGGCTTCGCGATGGGCGGGGCTTCGTTGGGCTGACAGGGTATCGCCAGGAACGGCAACGCACGGAGCTGCGTTCCGGGAAAAGTGATATCCTGGTCTGGGGAGGTGAGCTGGAATCGCTCTTTCAGGTGTCGGATCGATCTTATTTCTTTGGCAACCTGTCCTTTAGCGATGCCCATTTTCGACACTCCGCCCCGGTCGAGTTCGGGGGGCGGTCTCTCGGCAACTACTATGCCGAGGGCCGAGGCCCAGCCGGCTTGGGTAACGGAATCGGCTATATCAACGGATTCTTCATCAACAGCGCACCCCCGGGGAATTCCCGGATTCCAGGTGTGTCACGTTGGATCGCGAGCGGGGGTTTCAAGATGGTTTCACAAAGTGGACTGGGGCTCAGCCTTTGGGGAACCTTTCGAACTGAGCAGAACGGAAACGTAGACGGCGAATTTGTTATTCCGTCACAATTTTCGCTGAACGGAACCGTTTCCTGGAGCCGGGGAGATTTTGAAGCGGCCGTCGACGTGCTGAATCTTTCCGATGAGGCAAACTGGCTGCATAATGGCGATACCTTTTTCGACAATCTGTTGATTTCGCGTGAGCTCCCACGGCGTATCGAAGCGCGGGTGCGTTGGCGATTTTAGTGTGTTGTCCTGCAATTAACGGTGTGGAGTTCACTGCGCGTCGCCGCCGTGAGTCCGAATCGCTTCTGGAATTTTCGAGCGAACCGGGTTAATTTCGGTCGTGACATGGGATGGGCTGCTGATATTGCGCGCGGACTTCTGGGTATCGCTCTACTGCTTGCCTTTTGCATTTGGGTGAGCCGCGATCGCAGGCAGATTAATTGGCGGCTTGTGGGAGGCGGCCTATTGCTGCAACTGGCTTTGGCTGTTCTGGTGCTGAAGTTCCCACCGGTTGCCTTTGTTCTGGAGAGGGTGACCGAGTTTTTTGTGCGTCTGCTGGAATTTGCCAACGTGGGATCAGCTTTTCTCTTCGGTGAACTGACGGATCTTGATTCTTTTGGGCGGGTGTTGGCGATTCGGGTACTGCCGACGATCGTCTTTTTCTCTGCTTTAACGTCCGTGCTCTACTATCTAGGGTTCCTGCAGCGGCTTGTTTATGCCTTTGCCTGGCTGATGCACAAGACGATGCGGCTTTCAGGGGCGGAGAGTCTGGCGGCGGCGGCCAACGTATTCGTCGGGATGACGGAGGCGCCCTTGATGGTCAAACCGTATGTTGCCCGAATGACGCGCTCGGAGCTGCTCTGCCTCATGACGGGAGGCATGGCGACCATCGCCGGTGCGGTTTTCGTCATCTATATGCAGTTTTTGGGGGGAGTTGACGAAGCTCGACAGATCCTTTTCGGCAAGCACCTTTTGGCTGCGTCGATCCTTTCAGCGCCGGCCGCTATCGTTTGCGCCAAGATCCTCCTACCCGAGATGGAGGAAGTTGATCGGGACCTCAAGGTGAACCGCGAAAGCATGGGCGTGAACATCTTCGACGCCCTTATGCAGGGGACGACCCAGGGAGTTTACCTGGCAGTGAATGTGGGGGCGGCACTGTTGGTGTTCATCGCCATGATTGCACTCGTGAATTACGTCATTACGACCTGGGTCGGGTCCTGGACCGGAATCAACGCGGGGATCTTCCAATTGACCGGAGGCGCCTATGAGGGCCTGACGCTTCAATTCGTTTTTGGTGTCGTATTCGCTCCGGTTGCCTGGCTCCTCGGTATTGATCTGAATGAGATCATCTTTATCGGCCAACTCTTAGGAGAAAAGCTGGTTGCCAATGAGTTTGTGGCCTATCGGCATCTGGGGGAAATGGTAGAATCGGGCACGATTGTCAGCGAACGTAGCGTCATTATTGCCAGTTACGCCCTCTGTGGATTCGCCAATTTCACTTCCATGGGCATTCAGATTGGAGGAATATCGGTCATTGCCCCTTCGCAAAGGGAGAATCTGGCAAAGCTGGCCTTACTCAGCCTGATCGGGGGAACGGTGGCCTGCAACATGACTGCTTGCATCGCCGGAATGGTGTTGCGCTAACCCTCAAATGCCTTGCATTTGAGGATCAGGTCCGATTCTTCAGGATGCGGTCGATCTTTGCTCTCAACATGGACCCGTCCATGCCGCCGATCTGCATGTCGGCGATGCGGCCGTCGCGACCGATAAAGAAGGTCGTGGGTATGGCCTCTACGTTCCCATAATCCCCCACTATTTCAGCGGTAGCCATCACGACCGGGTAGTTCAGGCCATAATTCTCTACAAACTCGCGGACGTGTTCGGGGGCGCCCATGTCGACCGAAACGCCAATGAAGCTTACGCCCTTTTCCCGGTAGGCCGCCTGCGCTTCGACGAAGTCGGGTAATTCGGCGCGGCAGGGCGGGCACCAGGTGGCCCAGAAGTTCAACACTACGATATCGCCCCTGAAACTCTCCGAGCTGATCAGGTTGCCATCGAGGTCGGGGAGTTCCCAAGTGGGCGCCCGGGCTCCTACCGTAGTCTTCGCTGTTGCCGAGGAGGCCGCTTGACCTGACGCCGTGGATCGTTCCGAAATTCCGCGTGTGAGGCACGATGAACTTTTGTTCGATGTAAGATAGATGCCCGCGAACGCTCCGGCCAGGACGACCAGGAATAGGTTCACACCATGCTTTTCCATCAGCTTCATCATCTAAAGGAGGCAGTCGTCCCCCGAATATTCCCGATTCCGGCGCGGCCGCCTTTCTGAGGCTGAAAATGGCTCTGGCATTCGCATGTTTATTTGTCGGACCCGACGCTAAGTGACGGCTTCTTTCAATTTTCCCACGAGGCCCGTGAAGCGTAGGCCACTGTCGCGATTTTTGACGGCCATGGCATAGGCCGTCGGATCGCCGACCAGAAAGACTTTGTTTCGACCCCGTGTGATTGCGGTGTAGAGGAGGTTCCGCTGTAGCATCATGTAATGTTGTTTCAGTAAAGGCATGACAACGATGGGAAATTCGCTTCCCTGTGCTTTGTGCACGCTGACGGCGTAGGCGAGCTGAAGATCAGCGGTTTCCGTGCGCTCGAGGTCGACCTGCTCACCCGAAAAGTCGACCACTAGAGTTCCTGCTTCCGCATTTACACCAATAATTCGACCCATGTCGCCATTGAAAATCCCCTGGTCATAGTTGTTTCTGGTCTGAATCACTTTATCACCCACCTGGAAGCTGGTATCTCCTAGCGTGATGCCGGAAGCCTGGGGATTCAGCGCTTTTTGCAGGTCGCGATTCAAATTGGTTATTCCCGCCTGGCCTCGATACATGGGTGCCAGCAGTTGAATATCAGCAAACGGATCACACCCCATTCGTTGCGGTATCCATCGGGCGCACAGATCAACGGCAGTAGCGGCGCAATCGTGGGCGTCCAATCTCCGGATGAAGTGCAGATCATCAGCGAGATCGATGTTATTGAGATCATTTCTGAGAAAGGGCATTCCCGTGCTCTGGCGCAGAATGCCGTGGGCCGTAGCGACAATGGAGCTCCGGCGACTTTGGCGGAACACCTGCTGGAGGCGGATTACCGGACAGAGCTGGGCTTGTATGAGGTCGCGGAGGACATTTCCCGCTCCCACCGAAGGCAGTTGGTCGGCGTCTCCTACCAGAATCACGTGGGCGTGATCCGGAACCGCTTGCAGGAGCGAGGAACCGATGCGGTTATCCACCATGCTGGCCTCGTCAACAATGACACAGTCCAGTTTAAGCGGACTTTCCCGATCCATCGTGAATTGAGCCTTGGCGGGGTCAAAGCGGAGAAGGCGATGGATAGTCCGGGCGTCTTTTCCGGTAGCTTCGGCAAGCCGCTGAGCGGCTCGGCCGGTGGGCGAAGTCAGGCCGATGCGGACCCGCTTGGCAGCGAGAATATCAACTATCGCGCGCAGAATAGTCGTCTTTCCCGTTCCCGGGCCTCCGGTAATGATACAGAACTTGCTTGTAAGCGATTCCAGAATGGCCTCACATTGTTCCCGGGCAAATTCGATCTGGGCGCGCCGGCCGGCCCATTCCAGTGCCAGTTTTCGATTTATCGGCGGGTAGCAGGAGGAATTCGCCAGCAACCGGGCGATGCTGCCCGCGAGATTCCTTTCCGCCTGGGCTGTGGGCGGAAGCTGCCACAGGCCGGTAGTGGGATCCGCTACGATTTGGCCTTGATGCTCAAGTTGGCCGAGATGATTTCGCAGTTCATCGGACTGGGTCGACAGCAGGTCAGCGGCGTATTCCAGCAGCGCTTCTTCCGGATATCCGGTATGTCCGGCATCGCCCAGGGTCTGAAGGGCGTAAAGCAAGCCGGCGGTCAGCCGCTGCGGGCTGTTATTAGAGTATCCCAGGTTGATGGCAATGCGGTCCGCAGTCTTGAATCCAATGCCGGGAATCTCGCGTGCTACCCGATAAGGCTCATTGCTGAGCACTGTTTTTGCATCCGTGCCGTAGCGGCCCACGAGGCGCATACAGCGAGTTGCTGAAACGCCGTAGGTCTGTAGAAATATCATCACATCGCGCAGGGCGTGTTGTTCTTCCCATGTCTGCTTGATAGCGCGGGCGCGCCGTTCACCGATACCCGCGACTTCGCGCAGGCGGGCCGATTCATTGGAGATGATGGTAAGAGTATCCACGCCAAAGTGATCGACGATCTTGTCGGCAAACCCTTTGCCGATGCCGGGAACCAATCCACTGCCAAGGTAGCGGCGAATTCCGTAGACCGTAGCGGGCAGAGTGGACCGAAAAGCATTGATCTTGAATTGCTGCCCGTACCGCGAATGATCAATCCAGTGGCCGGTCAGATTCAGCGTTTCTCCGCACTGCACGCCGGGCAGGATTCCCGTTACCGTGATGCGCCGTCCTTCCGAAGTTTCCAGTTCCCCAATACAGAATTGGGTTTCCTCATTAAAAAATACGATGCGTTCCAGAACCCCGGTTTCGGTTTGGAAGGGAGTGTGTTCTGGAGGAGCTTTTGCCATGTCGGACACTAGACTATTATCGTGACTCATCTGAAATGACGGGTAAACGCGTTTCGATCTTAGTTTATCCCTGGCCTCACGGCCAGAGTTACAGTGTAGCTCGCCCTGTGAAGGGCGGGATCTGCCGGATTGTGCAACCCGACAATTGACGTGAGTTGATGCACTGGTGTGCTGTTCGGCAACGGAAAGATTGTTTGTCAAGAATTGGCAAATGCTGTTTTAGAGTAATATACTACACCTGGCAGTTATGGAATCTGACGCGTCCAAATCTTATGTTGATACGATTCGCCGGGGTGACCTGCTTGTTCTTAAGATTGGAGGAAACTGGCGTCTTAGCGGGCAACTACCCGATTTTGAAACGATGCCGGATCCTCTGCAGGAGAATCCGGATCTTGCCGGTATCGCGTTCAATACCAAGAGTCTCAATGATTGGGATTCGGGACTGCTGAGCTACTTGTTCAAGTGCCTGCAGTTCTGTCGCGAAAATGAACTCACTTTTGTGCAGTCGTCGCTGCCGGCTGATATTCAGAGTCTCCTCGATCTGGCCCAGGCCGTCCCCGAGAAAGAGGACGCGCGTCGGAGCCTGGAATCCACCTTTTTCATCACGCGCCTGGGTGCATGGGGGATTCAGTGTTATCGGGGCGCTCTCGAGTTTCACGAATTTGTGGGCCAATGCGCGCTCAGCTTTTTTAGGCTGTTGACCGGCCGCACGCGGCTGCGTTGGCGGAACTTTCTGGTAACGCTTCAGGATGTGAGCGCCAGCGCGCTCCCCATCGTTTCGCTAATCAGTTTTCTCATCGGGCTCATCATCGCCTTTCTGGGCGCAGTCGTGTTGGCTC
Source organism: Opitutales bacterium (assembly GCA_963665345.2). Classification (GTDB taxonomy): domain Bacteria; phylum Verrucomicrobiota; class Verrucomicrobiia; order Opitutales; family CAXXNP01. Next base: position 208,711 of record OY762281.2, on the reverse strand, counting down.
GTTTTGGCGCCTCTATCTATGTCTCCCATCTTGTCGGGTACGGTATGTTGAGGGAAATGGGGGCGGTCATGACCGGGATCATCATGGCGGGCCGCACCGGGGCGGCCTTTGCGGCCGAAATCGGCAGCATGAAGGTTAACGAAGAGATCGATGCGCTCAAGACCCTCGGAATTTCTCCAATCGACTTCATCGTATTGCCCAAACTGATCGCGCTCTTCGCGATGATGCCACTCCTCGTGCTCTACGCGGATTTGATCGGTATCCTGGGCGGTCTTCTGGTCTCGACGACGCTGCTCGACATCTCTCCTCCGCAGTACTTCGATGGTTTGAATGAAGCGGTTGCCATGCCTGATTTCTATCTGGGCGTGATTAAAGGCACTGTGTTTGGCGTTATTGTCGCCGTAGCCGGGTGCCTGCGCGGCATGCAATGCGGAAACAGTGCCGATTCCGTAGGTTTGGCCGCGACTTCCGCCGTAGTTACCGGCATCACGCTCATCATCGTAGCAAACGCCGTCATCGATTGGGTAGCGGCCATCTATGGAATCTGATTGAGCGATTGCGCCTGCCATGGCTCCCGAGAATACCCATATCGAAGTTCGTGATCTGCAGATGGCCTATGGTTCATTCGTGGTCATGAGCGAGATCAATTTTCAGGTCTGCCAAGGCGAAGTCATGATCATTATGGGAGGTAGTGGTTGTGGTAAGAGCACGCTCCTCAAGCATATGATTGGACTCTTGGAGCCGGCACGGGGCTCAATTTTTTACAACGGGGTCAGTTTTGTCGACCTCGGGGATCGTGAAAAGCAGGGAATGTTGCGAAATTTTGGCGTGCTCTATCAGAACGGAGCACTTTGGAGTTCGATGACGCTAGCCGAAAATGTTGCCTTGCCTTTGAGCGAATATACGGACTTGGGGGAGGGCGAAATTCTGGATATCGTGACATTGAAAATGGCCTTAGTGGGGTTGAAGGGGTTTGAGGACTACTATCCCTCGGAGATCAGCGGCGGCATGCGGAAACGCGCCGGTCTGGCCCGGGCAATGGCCTTGGATCCCGAAATTCTTTTCTTTGATGAGCCCTCGGCCGGCTTGGATCCCGTGACTTCCCGACGGCTTGACGATCTCATTCTGCAGCTTCGGGATAGCCTGGGTACTACCGTAGTGGTGGTAACCCACGAACTGGCCAGCATTTTTGCTATCGCTGACAATGCCATATTTCTCGATGCCGAATCGCGAACCATGATTGCGAAAGGAAATCCCCACGATCTGCTCCACGATCCTCCCGATCCGAAGGTGCGATTCTTTCTAACTCGAGGCGGGGAGGAAGCCGGTTAGTGACGCTAAACGCGTAGCCTACCCCCGAAATAGCGTTGGAAGACCCAATCGTCCTGTTCATGTCTTGATAAAGCACCCGAGCGGACGCTATATTAACCTCGTGCATCGTGTTCGATTCCGAGCCCTGAAGCATGAGTAAGAAAGCCAGCACCACAGCCATAGGATTCTTTGTTCTGGGCGCGATTGTCGTAACCGTGGCCTTTGCCATCCTCATGGGCTCATTCAAGCTCTTCACCAAGAGCGAGACCTTCATCATCTACTTCGATCAGAGTGTAAACGGGCTCGGAGTCGGTGCGCCCGTGAAATATCGGGGCGTGGATATCGGGCAAGTAACGGATGTTAAAATTCGCTACAATCAAGACCAGCTCTCAACCCACATACCTGTGTTCATTGAGGTCAATCTTACCCGGCTGGCCAGCGAACTCGGGTTTACTGAGGATCTTGGCGATGAAGATTACTACACCGCCATGATTAACGATGGACTCCGCGCCAAGCTCCAGATGGACGGCTTGATCACGGGACTGCTTTACATCGATTTGGAGTATCAATCCGAGGCTCCCGTGATATTTGTGCAGGAAGAAATTATCTACAAGGAGATCCCCTCCATGCCATCAGCGCTGGCCGAGATCCAGCAGTCGGCCACCGAAATCATCGCGCGCCTGAGCTATGTCGACTTTGAATCGATCAGTGTTGAACTGGTCGCCTTTCTGAACCGCCTTAATGATGGAGTGGACGAGATCGATTTTGGCCGTATCAACGATTCGGTTGCAGATGCCACCGAGGCCATCCGTGATCTGGCCAGAAATCCTAAGATCGACACGACTCTAGACACGCTTGAAAGCACCTTGGCACAGTACCGCCAACTAGCAGCCAGGATCGATGATCAAGTCGACGTCGTCATGGAAGGTGCAGGAGAAACGAACGAAGCCTTGCAGGCTACCCTGCTACAGTTTCGCGATACCGGTGAGCGGATCAATGCCTTACTTTCGCCCCAAGCTTCCTTCCGCTACCGGATAGAAAACGCCATGGAAGAACTCGGCGACGCGGCCGAAGCAATTCGAAGGTTGGCTGACTTTCTGGAGCGCAACCCGCGCGCTCTGCTCACTGGTAAACAGAAAACGGAGGAGGGGGAATAACACATGTCCATGCTCGAATGGTTCACGGTTCAATGGTGTCAGGCCTTCTCGCTTCGCTCGCGAACACGGTTCAGTGATTGGGAAGAGAGAAAATGGGGATTGAACTCCTGCAGGTGTCATCGAAGCGTGCATCGAATACGACACAGACGACCGTGCACCCCCAACCCTTGAACCGCAAACCATGAACCCCTGAAACCAACAATCTCGTGTCAACTTTTCATCAGAACCGGACATTTGGAGTTCCTCGGCGCGGTCGGAATAGCGCCGCCGCCATCGTGCTGATGGCAATGGCTCTCAGTGGCTGTATCGATCTCGAGCCGCGGACCGATTCGACCCGTTTCTTTGTCCTCTCATCTGCCGTCGGGCCCTCGCCCGTGCTTCGGGCTGAGGCTGCCTCCGATTTATCCCTGGGCCTGCTGCAGATTAATTTGCCGCCCTATTTGAAGAGTCCCAAGATCGCCAATCGGTCGGGTTCCAATGAGATCGTCTATTCGGATACGAACCGATGGGGTGAGAAATTGGAAATCGCTTTAGGGAGGGCGCTGGCGGACAACATTGCAACCCAGATCCCGGTGCGCGGCGTCTCGGTATTTCCCTGGGCGGAACCGGTCCCGCACGATTATAATATTTCCGTACGAATTATTCGATTTGAAGGCGACGATGCTGGCCGAGTTACGCTGGAAGCAGAGTGGATGGTGCTCAACCCAACTGACGATACTCCCTTGAAACGAGGGGAAACCGATGTCAATTTGAGCGGCTGGGACGGCGCCGACTACGGGATTCTCGTGTCTAGCCTCAGCAGTGCCTTGTCAACGCTGGCTCAGGAATTGTCTATGGCCATAATGGAGCTGGAGGCGGCGAAGGTTCCTGGCGACCGCGAGCAGGGCTAGCAATCTGTCGGGCTTGATGATTCGCCCCTTGCAGCGCTCGTGGCGCATGCATTTATGCTTTCAGGAGTGAATTCTAGCCGCCGAAGCTGAACGGTTTCGCGTTCAGGCGAGTATTAGGGCGGGGCAAGCTCGCTGGTGTCTGTTCATACCTTGGGATGGCGGTTCTTCTGTAACAAGGCCTGCAAGCTGGGTTGCGGACGGCCCGGCGGTCCGTTCCTACCTGCACCGGTCGATTGACCTGGTCCGGGTAGGGCGGCGCTACATGCCGGACGCGCCGAGGAAGACTAACCCGCCGTCTGGAGTGCCGGAGAATGCTTGGCCGCGGCCTCGCGATGGGAGCGGTTCAGGGCGCTGATGAGAGCCTTGAGTCCGGCCATTTCGATGTTCGGATCGATGCTGGCGCCAAAGAAGGTGTGCTTGTCGTGAAGGCGCTCAATCTCGATATAGGCGGCGGCGTCGGCGGACGAGCCGCCTGTAATGGCGTGCTCCCGGAAATCCAGTAGACGGAAATCCTTGAGATTCGAATTTTCCAGGGCATTGACCATTGCCGCAATCGGTCCGTTGCCGGTTCCGGTCAATGTGCGCGGCTTGCCTATCAAAGTGACTTCGGCCTCGCAAGTGACTCTATGGTGATCATCCGGCGCCGAGTTGATGCGATACGACTTCAGGCAAAGCGGAGACTCGATCTCCAGATACTCCTGCTTGAATGCCACCAGGATTTCGGCCGGGCTCAACTCATTCCCGGTCTGATCGGCGATCCGATTGATGACCGCTCCGAATTCGGGTTGCATTTTCTTGGGCATTTCCAATCCGAATTCACGTTCCAGCACGTAGGCCACGCCACCCTTTCCTGACTGGCTGTTGATGCGAATAATGGCTTTGTAGGTGCGGCCGATATCCTGTGGGTCGATGGGGAGATAAGGCACCTGCCAGAGGGCGCCCGCAGTCGATTCGATCTGGTCCATGCCCTTCTTGATGGCGTCCTGGTGTGACCCGGAAAATGCGGTAAAGACCAGGTCCCCTGAATAGGGATGGCGTTCATCTACCGCCATCCTGGTGCAGCGTTCGTAGGTTGCGCGGACGAAATTCAGATTGCTGAAATCCAGTCCGGGATCGACGCCCTGGGCGTACATGTTCAAGGCCAGAATGATGATGTCGACGTTACCGGTTCGCTCGCCGTTTCCGAAAAGCGTGCCTTCGACCCGATCGGCTCCGGCCATGAGTCCGAGCTCCGAGGCGGCCACGCCGGTGCCACGGTCATTGTGTGTATGCAGGCTGATAATGGCTTTATTACGCTCCTTCATGTGGCGACAGAACCACTCGATTTGATCGGCATGGACGTTGGCAGATGCGATCTCCACGGTATTGGGTAGATTCAGAATTATGGGATCGTCCGGGGTGGGCTCCCAGATATCCATAACCGCTTCACATACATCCAGAGCGAAGTCCGTTTCGGTGTCGGAGAAGCTTTCCGGGGAATACTCGAAACGGATACGGGTATGGGGAACGGTGGAAACGAGGCTCTTCACCATCCGGGTCCCGTCCTCGGCAATTCCCTTGATGGCCGCTTTACTCATTCCAAATGTAACGCGGCGCTGAAGTGGATTCGTTGAGTTGTAGAGATGAACGATGGCTTGTTTGGCTCCTTGGACCGCCTCAAACGTGCCTAGAATTAGGTTCTCCTTGCATTGCACCAACACCTGGATGACGACATCGTCCGGTATGAGGTCATCTTCAATCAGTTGGCGAGTGAAGGCGTATTCAATCTCCGAGGAAGAGGGAAAACCAACTTCGATCTCCTTGAAGCCGACCCGGACCAGGGTCTGAAACATCTCCAACTTTTCTTTGACGCTCATGGGAATGGAGAGAGCCTGATTGCCATCGCGAAGGTCGACGCTGCACCACACGGGCGCGCGCTCGATGGCTTGGTCGGGCCAGGTTCGATCGGGCAGGTTGATCCTGGGAAATAGTCGGTACTTGGTTATAGGGGCTTGCTGCATGGTCTGAGTTCTCCCGTAAATGTGCTTGATACAGTGCTGCTGAATGAATCAGTCGGTGTGTTGGTAGGAACGCCAAATTGCCTGGGAACGGTCAAAATAGCGGGGAGCTCGATTGAATTCGAGCGGATGAATCGTGGCGGCTTTCCGCCTATGGGCACGTTCTCGTTCTCCCCCTCAGGGGAGGAGCTTCAGTACAGAGAGAGTGCGGGCCGCGTGAAACAAGCGATTCATCGGAAAAGTCTATGGTGATACTCGACCATGAAGGCGTTGATGTCAAGGTTGCGATTTAACTTCATTTTCTTCGACGGAATTCGTAGGGCCGCAGGTCGGGCAAACTCCGAACAATCCCATTACTCGGCCATTTCCCTTTCTGCTTCACGGATTATCTGCGATAGTGTGGCGCTACACCGGCCCGATCCTAATTGCATTGCACAGGACTTATATGGACAATCTGGAACCGCAGAAATGAAAGAGTGCTTGAGCGGATCTACTGTGGTGCTGGGTGTGACGGGTTCAATTGCGGCCTATAAAGCTGCCGACATAACCAGCAAGTTGGTGAAACTTGGAGCGGACGTGCGTGTGGTAATGACCCGCGAGGCCACCGAGTTCGTGGGCCCCATAACATTCCATACCCTCAGCCGGAATCCCGTTTGCTCGAATCTCTGGGACGAGGGAAAGACCTGGCAGCCGGGTCATATCGAACTGGCGGATCGGGCGGATCTTTTGCTTGTTGCTCCGGCTACGGCACATATCATAGCTTGTTTCGCACAGGGATTGGCTCCCGATCTGCTTACTTCGATCTATCTGGCCACAAAGGCACCGGTGATGATTGCGCCAGCCATGAACAGCAAGATGCTGGCCCATCCTGCGACCCAGAGAAATCTCGAAGAGTTGCGCCAGCGGGGACACACTATCGTCGATCCCGATGAAGGGCTGCTGGCTTGCGGCTATGAAGGCAAGGGCAAACTTTCCGACGTGGAGTTGATCGTGCAGCGCGTAAAGGATAAACTGAACCCCGCCAGTTGAGAATATGAACTCTGTAAAGGACTCGAAAGCGGGATTGCGTACTTGCTTTGCGATGGCATGCTAATCTATTGATAGGCCCTGTAAGCCAGTGATTATTCTGTGAGTGACGGAGATATTCCCAGTGGTTCCCTAGGGACTCCGGAGGTTCTCACCCCGGGTGAGAAATTCGGTGATTATCAGGTGATGCAGTGCCTGGCCGTCGGATTTCTGGGGGGACTCTACAGGATTCAGCACATATTCGATGGGACGGAGACATGCGTCGCCGTACTTCCCAAAGAGGTTAGCGATCTGCCCGAATTTTCGAGTCGATTTCGCGAACGCGCAAACGCTCTTAAGGAACTCAAACATCCAAATATTCAGGGTGTCACGGATTTCGGGCGAATCAGGGACAGCTTCTGCCTCTATATGGAATTGGTCGAGGGGCAGAACCTGAACGACTACCTCGAAGAATACACCCGAAAAACTTAGGCCGAATCCGGGGTCGCCGCCATTGCCGCGGCCGCCGAGGAGGAAGAGGGACGCGGGCCGCAGACCGAAAGCACGATGGCTGAACAGGCGTTCGGTTTACCCCACATTCAAGTCAAGGAGATCTTAAGGCAGACGGCCGAAGCCCTCAAGGCGGGGCAAGAGGCTGGGGTAATGCATTTTAACCTCAACCCGACGAACGTGATTCGCAGTCCTGACGGATCGGTCAAGGTAACCGGTTTCGGACTGATGGATATGCTGGGTCCGGAGTTTCTGGAGCAATTGATGGCGCTTCCGGTTACACCGATCAAAATCGGAACACGTCGGATCGTCATCAATACTCTGGATACGTTAAGTCCCGAGGTGAGGCAAGGAATACCGGGTGATGTACGGAGCGACCTCTATGCTTTAGGCATGCTGGGTTACTACCTCCTCACCGGACATAAACCCGAGAGCGGGGAGGCGTATCGCCCACCCTCACACTTTTCGGGCGCCATACCCTCCCGTTGGGACGAAACCATTGGCAAGTGTCTGTACGAAGAACCCGACGAGCGATTTAAGAATCTGGACGCCTTTCTCTCTTCGCTCAAGGCCGTCAACAGAGTGGCTCCCAAACCGGTTCAGGAAACCGTCACGATCAGCGATCGAATCGATCAAATACCTATCCCGAAGAGCGTCGCAGAGCGGATTCCGGAGAAGTTCCGGCGAGGATTGCGGCTTGGCATCTTAGGCATCTTTGCGGTCCTGATCATCGGCCTGGCGAGTTTATTCTTCAAGATTATATTTGAGGAGGAAAGGGAACAGGTAGGTCCCGTAGTCAAGCGCACGCCACCCGGGGAGCAGCCCCAGCTCAGTATTATGATCAAGCCTGTCAAATCGCGTATCACCTTCGTGGGCAAAGGAAGTTTCATCATCAGCGACGGGCGGCTGAACGTGAACATGCCTCGGGGCGGATACACGATCATGGCCGAAGCCAAAGACTACAAATCAGCTCAGCTCAGGCTCGAGGTCGATAAAGAGAGGATCGATGTGCCCTTCAAACTCCAGCTGGCGTGGGCCAATTTCGAGCTTCGTTCCGATCCCGGGGCCCTGGTGGTTCTGATAAGAAAGACGGGAGAAACACTAGAGTTTGGTCCAATCCCGGAAGATGGCGTGCTTAATTTGAAGAACAAGGTTATCAGCGATACTTATGATATAGAGATTTCTCGGGAAAATTACAGCTCGGCATTGCTCGAGGATGTGTTCCTGCCCGTTGGCAAGCCCATCATACAGGAACAGAAACTGGTGCCTCTCCCTGGCGGGTTGACCGTAGTCACTGAACCGGAGGGCGCCAACGTGTTCCTTGACACGAAGTATAAGGGCAAATCCCCCCTGGAACTGGAAGATTTGGAAGTGAACCGGCCTTTTGCTCTGGCTGTGACCTTGGACGGCTATCGACGTTCTGATCATGAACTTACTCTGGCGCCGGGTCAGGTGGTTACGCACAATTTCGGGAAGTTGGAGCGTCGTGCCGGCAACCTCGCTTCCAAGGTGACGTTTGACGGGGAGCCGCCGCCATCCGAAATGCTTAAGGACCTGACCATTTCGTTGACCGGCCGCACACAGTCAGTCAGTACGGGGGTCGTACGGGAAGTCGATGAAGGAGAGCAGCAGGTCACGATCAGTCATCCCGATTACTTCCCGTGGTCGGACACGGTGACGATCGAGGACAAACGCACCACCATGGTCACGGCCGATCTCAAGCCCAGACCGGGCCTGCTGAGGGTTGCGACGGATCCGAAGGTCGCGGTTAAGTTAGTGGCCAACAAACGATCCATTGAAGCCAAGAATAACGTCTTTGCGCTTCCTTCGGGAAAGGAAATCAACCTCGAACTTCAAGCTCGTGATTATCTGACGATCAAACGAAAAATCAGCTTTCGTCCAAACCAGCAGCATGAATGGAAAGTGCAATTGCGAAGAATTCCCGGGCCCACATTCGCCAAGAAGTGGCTCGTTCCCTACGTCGGCGTGAGACTCAATTGGATCAGTCCCGGAACCTTTGCTATGGGAAGTCCGCTTCCCGAACAGGCACGCCTGCCGTCAGAGGGGCCACGGACCTTTGTGGAAATCAGCAAGGGATTCTGGATTGGCGTATTCGAAGTGTCGCAGAGCGAATATAAAGTAATAGCGGGCACGAATCCGAGTCGTTTCCAGGGTGCGCGAAAGCCAGTCGATAAGGTGAGTTGGGATGATGCGGTGGCATTTTGTGAGAAAATCTCCCGGCAGGAGAAAGCTGGTGGACGCCTTCCCGAGGGCTACGAATACCGCCTACCTACGGAGGCCGAATGGGAGTATGCCTGTCGAGCAGGAACGGAGAGTCCCTTCAGTTTTGGCGACGAGGCGGATTCTACCTTTGGTAATCTTAAGGGCGCCTATCCGCGTGAGTTCGAGGATCCGGAAATAAAGAAAAAGGAAATCTACCCAAGCGTGGTTTCGGGTCAGTACGAAGCGAATGCGTTCGGACTCTACGATCTGCACGGCAATGTTCGGGAGTGGTGCTGGGACCGTTTCAATTCGCGCCTTCCGGGAGGACAGGTAGTCGATTGGAAGGGCCCCGAAAAAGGCAGTGACCGCGTCTATCGGGGAGGCGGGTGGGAAGATTTTGCACCACGCTGCCGCGCCGCGGCGAGGGAGCGCCTGAAGCCCTCGACGGTCAGCAGTGCGCTTGGTTTTCGACTGCTGCTGGGCCCGGAACTTTAGAAAATTCCCTCAGCCTAAAATCTTGTTGATTAAGGCCGGGGGTTGATTGATAATACTTCTGGCCGGGTCCTATGCAACGGCGGACCGGTGAACCCCGCCAGGGCCGGAAGGCAGCAACGGTAGCCAGGATCCCCGTGTGCCGTAGGGTGCCTGGCCATTTTTTTGATCTTCAAGTCAACTTTTCCATTCCCATGCCCTCCACCTACCAGGTGATTGCCCGTCGCTGGCGACCCCAGAGTTTTGACGACGTAGTCGGGCAGGATCATGTCGTGCGGACCTTGAAAAACGCGATCGTGCATGATCGCATAGCCCATGCCTACCTGTTCGTGGGGCCCCGGGGAACGGGTAAGACGAGCATGGCGAGGGTATTCGCCAAAGCCCTCAACTGTGAAGAGGGCCCGACTGTCGATCCGCCCCCGGCGGAAGCCTCCGAGATTTGCAGGTCGATCATGAAGGGCTCCTGTCTCGATGTGATCGAGATTGACGGCGCCTCCAATAATTCGGTCGAACAGGTTCGCGATCTGCGTGAGGACTGCCAGTATGCGCCAGCGCAATGCCGATTCAAAATCTACATTATCGATGAAGTACACATGCTCTCGACGGCGGCATTCAATGCCTTGTTGAAGACCTTGGAAGAACCTCCGGCGCACGTTAAGTTCATATTCGCCACAACGGAGGCCCAAAAGCTTCTGCCCACGATAGTTTCGCGTTGTCAGAGATTCGAGTTTCGTCCCATTTCCGATGAGTTGATTGCGGAACGACTCAAGCTCGTCTTAGAAAAGGAAGAGGAGGAAGTCGAAGCTTCGGATGAGGCTATTGCCGCTATCGCCCACCTGGCCAACGGCGGAATGCGGGATGCGCAGTCGATTCTGGACCAGATGATTTCTTTTTGCAGCGGAAAACTCGAATCCGCCGATGTCTTCGACGTCTACGGTTTGGCTTCACCCCTCCAAATCGAAGAATTAGCCAAGGATATGGGCCGGGGCAATCACGCTGGAGTCATTCGCATGGTCGATCAATTGGCCTTGGGGGGACGGGATCTTTTTCGTGTTCTGGTTGACCTGCAGACCCTCGTCCGTGAAGCCCTGTTGGAAGCAGTGGCGCAGGGCGGAAGGACCAATTGGCTGGGCTGCTCGATGACCACAGAATCGGTTATGCGGCTGCTGGATGCTTTGCGTGGAGGCGAGCATGCCGTTAAGCACGGTTTATCTGAAAAGGTGAATCTGGAAGTTACTTTGCTGAAGGCGATGGAGGAGAGTCGAACCCGTGCCATAGACACGCTGATCAACGAATTGAGCGGTATTGCCTCCGACTTGCCGGACGAAAAAAAACTGATCACCTCGCGGCTTGAGGAGGGGAGGGAGCCGCCGCCGCGGGCTCAGCCGGAAGGGCAGGATTCGGTGCCGCATGAAGGCGCAGCGGAAGGCCTGGCACATCGGCAGGCGGAGGAAGCGGTCCAGCCCGAGGAAGCGGTCCAGCCCGAGGAGGCGGTCCAGCCCGAGGAGGCGGATTGCACCCTTGAAGAGGCCATCTCCCAGATTCCCGCGACCACCCGTAAGCTGCTCGAGGAAAAGTTCCACGGACGGTTTGTGCAAGTCAGGAAAATCAATCGGGACGATTTGAAATAGCAAGCTATCGGGCTTGGATCTTAGGCTTCGCGGAAGCGATGGATCACTAATCCAGGCTGAACCACTCGGCGGCGACAAGATCCAGGAACCATCGCGGGGCGGTGCTTTCCTCCTGATACCATAGCCAGGTATTGCGCTGGGCGCTCCAGAGAGATGGATAGACATCCGCGGAGGTCCAAAGCCACTCCAGATGGAGATCGAAGAGCCACAGGCTCTGAGGGGATTCACCGACTGGCAGGAGCCACTCATGGGTAGCGTGGAATATCCATGGAAATGTACTGCTGTTGAATGCGCCCAGCCAGCTGCTGAAGCGCCAATCGCCACCGAGGTCCGTGGTCTCACCGAAGGTTTGGGCTATCGGATCCTGCTGCAGGTCAGCCACCACCTCGAGCGTGAAGCTCTCGGTAGCTTCGTTGTCCATAGGATCGGTCGCGAAAACCGTAATTCGGGCTTGTCCTTCTTCCCCGGAAAGTCGGGTCAGGACCAACTGGGATCCGGAAATCTGCGCTTCAACCAATTCCGGGTTGCTGTTGGTTACCGTCAGCGCAAGCACCGAAGGCGAGCCCGCTTCCGCGGGTAATACTGGGAGAACCTGAATGCTCGAGATGACGACTAGATTCTCAGGGGCGAGGGTGGCCGTCCGCAGGGGAAGATCACTGAAAGCGCCGCCCAAAGAAGTGCTGGCATCGAACACCTGAAGCTCGGCGATGCCGTCTACGACATCCATGCCGTTCCCGATCACGCGGGCGAATACGGTGAATCCCCCATTTTGATTGTCCAGATTTCCGGAATTGTCTACCAGACTGAAGAACCACTGGCTGGTGGCGCTGTTGGGATCATCACCCATCTTGGCCATTGCTACCGTGCCGCGGGTATTGGAAACGCTGAATTCGTTTACCACCGGATCGTCCACGGGCACGCTGAGAATGGATGATTCTTCTATGGTGAATCCCCCCGCCTGAACGACAAATCCGGGTACCGAACGGTGGAAAAAGGAATTCACATAATCACCGTCATTGACGTAGTTCAGAAAATTCTGGACCGTCTCGGGGGCCGAATCCGGCAGGAGTTCGATGTCAAACTCGCCGAGATTGGACGAGAATCTCGCAATCGGTCCGCTGACCTCGCTCAAACCAATATGAGAGGCCAGATCCACGAGAAGGGTGTCTGTGTTGGCGGGGAGATTCTGATCTTCCAGGCTCTGGACGACTATCGGTAGACCGATTTGGGCCGAGGCTGCGGGAACCCCGACCAGCAGGAAAATCAGAAAAATCGGTATGAGCCGTTGGTTTCCGGTGTCTTTCACGATTCTCGGGAAGTGACTTCAGGCTGAGCCTCAATGAGTAACAGTGCGTCGATTCGGCTGGAAATCCAGCAAGAACTTTCGACTCCCAAGGTTGTCCACGAGGTAGTGCATTAACTCACGTAATTCCCAAGACGAGACACCTAAATTCCGGAATTGATGATTTCAGCGTTTTCTGTATGCTCGTAAGGATTCGAACTGTGTGGTTCAGGTTCCAATCGGTGTGGAGCTGGGCCATTTTTTTTTGGTGTGAAGTTCTTCAGTAAGCGCATGTCCGTGCTTTTGCTGGGTTTCGCCGTGTCGGTGATCCCGGCCGGAATCTGGCTATACACGGGGTCGCACTCAGTGGCCCCGGGCGATGCTCGATCGCGGTCCCCGGATTCTGTAGAACTGAATCGCGGGACCAAGTCTCCAGGGGAATCCCAACCCGAAGCGACCGGAATACGAACTTTTATCCAAAAGCGTGGCAAAGGGCAAGGCGGATGGAGGCATTACAGTCGTGAAAGTCTGTTGGCCTCAAGCGGGCGCACTTCGCTTCTGGAGAGCCGCTTCGAAGGCAGAGAGGTAGTCCAACAGGCCATGCTGGGTAGCCCGGCGAACGGTTCGCTGCGCAGGATCAGCGTTCTCAAATCAGCGTTCAAGGTCTCGTTCATTCGGGTCGTAGACCGATATGCGATTGAACCCAAGACTGGTCGCGAGGTGCTTCTGCATTCCGTGGCCATGGCGGCCGACCGGCTTATTATCCTGCGCCATTCCGGTACTCTTGAGGACGAACTTCGCCAATTTCTGGAGAAGCTGGGCTTAGTGCTGAACCGTAAACTGAGGACCCCTCTGGGATACGTGGCCGAGCTCCCTTCCTATGACATCGATGCCTTCGACGAAATCATTGACGAACTCAATTCGCGGGCCGGTCCGGTGGAGCTTGCCGAACCCGATTACTTCGTTTTTCCGAGCCTGAGTTCCAACGATCCCCGATTTCAGGACGGTGCGCTTTGGGCGTTGCACAATATCGGGCAGAATGGAGGAGCCGTCGATGCCGATATCGACGCTCCCGAAGCCTGGGATGTGCGGACCGATGCCTCTTCGGCGATCGTGGCGGTGATCGATACGGGCGTCCGCTACAGCCACCAGGATCTTACTGCCAATATGTGGATCAATGTGGCGGAGACCGCTGGTGACGGGATCGACAACGACGCCAATGGCGTCGTCGATGACATTCATGGCTTCGATGCTTTCGATCAATACGGCGATCCCATGGACAACGACGGGCACGGGACCCATGTAGCGGGGACGATCGGTGCCCGCGGCAACAACGGATTGGGCGTCGTCGGGGTTGCCTGGGAGGTACAGCTTATGGCACTTCGATTTCTCGGTGACGATGGAGGTCTAACCTCGGATGCCATCGACTGTATCGACTACGCCCGGGAGCACGGGGCCGAAGTAATGAGCAACAGTTGGGGTGGCGGCGGGTTCTCGTTGGCCCTCCGACAATCTATAGAACGCGCGCGCGACGACGACATCGTTTTCGTGGCGGCCGCGGGAAACGATGCCGTGAATACCGATACGGACGCGCACTATCCCTCGGCCTACACACTGGACAACATCGTTGCGGTGGCCGCCACGACGCGGTCCGACTCGCTGTCCAGTTTTTCTAACTTTGGCGTTGGCACAGTTGATCTTGCCGCGCCCGGCTCCAGCATCTTCTCAACATTCGCCAATCACGACAGTTCCTACACCCAGCTCAACGGCACCTCCATGGCGACTCCCCACGTCAGTGGCGTTCTGGCGTTGTTGCGAGCGCAGTTCACAGGCGATTCCTATCTCGCATTAATCAATCGTTTACTCAGCGGAGTCGACGCGGTTGATGCGCTACGGGGCAAGTGTCGTAGCGGTGGGAGACTCAATCTCAGCAACTCGCTTGCTTCGACGTCCAGCTCACCTCCCGGAGATGACTTCTCGGGCGCGCTGGAACTCAGCGGTATCTCCTTTTCCGTTTCTGCCAATAGTCTGGGAGCGAGCGCCGAAATTGGCGAACCCGATCATGCGGGTGCGGCTGCTTCGGCTTCCCTGTGGTGGAAGTGGTTCCCTCCTCTGCAAGGGGAAGTGGTTGTATCGACACGGGGAAGCGCCATTGACACACGATTGGCGGTCTACCAGGGCAGCACCCTCGACGACCTCCAACTTGTGGCCGGCAATGACGATGATCCAGATGGAGGAAATACCAGCTTGATACGCTTCCAGGCCGATGCGGAGACGACATTTTTTATCGCCGTCGATGGGGTGGGAGGTGATTCCGGTGCCATCGTCCTGAACGGAAACGGGTCATTCGAGATCGTGAACGACGCTTTCGCTTTTCGTACTCCCATCGAGAGTACTGCAGTCCCCACCACGGGTACGAATATCGGCGCCACTAAAGAAGCGGGTGAGCCCGATCATGGCGGGAACGCTGGAGGCAAGTCGGTCTGGTGGGTGTGGACGGCCCCCGTCTCGAGTCAGGTTACTATCACTACCGCTGGCAGCAACTATGACACCTTGCTGGGAGTGTATACGGGCGATTCGCTTCCCTCCCTGACTTTAGTGGCGGGAAACGACGATGTCGACCTGGGTGTGATCCGTACGAGCATTGTTACGTTTGCCGCTACCGTCGGCGTGGAGTATCAGATTGCCGTCGACGGCTGGCGCGACTTTGAGGGCTTTGCTTCCGAAGGGCTGATATCGCTCGTCGTGGTGGCTCCGTCCTTCAACGACGATTTTGCCGATGCTATCCTCTTAGGCCTGGGTGACTTCGACCTCTCCGCTCAGAATGTGGGGGCCAATTTAGAACTGGGTGAACCTCAACATGCTATCAACAAAGGGGGCGCCTCGGTCTGGTGGAGTTGGTCCCCTGCGGAAAGTGGTTCCGTCGCCGTGACCACGCGGGGAAGCAGCTTCGACACTCTGCTGGCGGTTTATACCGGATCGTCCTTAAATGGACTCACGGTAGTGGCGCAGAACGATGACGAAGGCGAGTTGGCGCGCACCAGCAGGGTTACCTTTGAGGCACAGTTGGGGACCCAATATCATATCGCGGTGGATGGGCAGAACGGTAGGGTGGGCTTGATACGCTTGTCCACTGAACAGCCCGCGCCTGCCAACGACCGGTTTGCCGATCGTTCGGTCCTCTTTTCCGATTTTGCCTCGGTTATCGGCTCCAACGAGGGCGCCGAAAAAGAGGCGGGCGAACCCGATCATGGAGGAAATTCCGGAGGCGCTTCAATCTGGTACAGTTGGGAGCCGGATGTCGATGGGTCTGTGGTTATAACCACGGACGGCTCTACCTTCGATACGCTCCTTGCCGTGTATACCGGCAGCGAACTGTCGAATCTGGCATTGGTCGACGAAAACTCAGAGGACAATGACAACGGGTTTGGTACCACCAGCCTTGTGGTGTTCGACGCCTTCGCAGGCGCGACCTACTTCATCGCGGTTGACGGCTTCAATGCTTCGACCGGACAGATTCAGCTGAATCGCGTCAGCACCGAACCGCCTCACAACGACGACCTCGCCGATCGAATTGTTCTGCAGCCCGGAACCGTCTTTGGGTCGAACGCCAATGCCACCCTGGAACCGGGAGAGCCCTTTCATTTCTTCGTCACGGGGGGAAAGTCGGTATGGTGGTCATTCACGCCCAACATTACTGATGATTTGACCCTTTCCACGTCTGGAAGCACCTTTGATACGATTCTCGCGGTGTATACGGGAAATTCGATTGAAACCCTGGCGCTCGTCGATAACGACGATGACAGCGGCTCCGGCTTGACCAGCCGCCTCACCTTTTCCGCAACGTCGGCTACCGAGTACCTGATCGCCGTTGACGGTTTCGGGGGCGACTCGGGAACCATTTCCCTCAGTCTGTCGCTGGAATCGGGAGTGATCCATTTCGATACCGCCCAGTACACAGGAGATGAGTCGTCGGGTAACCTGGCGATTACTCTGGTGCGCACGGGGGGAGATTCCGGTTTGGTGTCGGTCGACCTGAAAACGGGTGACGGTACCGCCCGAGTGACCGATGGCGACTACATAGCCATTGACGCGCAGACCGTAGAATTTGCCGATGGGGTAGCTAGTCGCACGATTACGCTGCAATTGCTGGATGATACCGAATTTGAACTCGAGGAGACGCTCACCCTGGCTTTGAGCAATCCTTCCGGCGGTGCCCAGCTCGGGAGCCCCTCCATTGTCAACGTCAAAATCACCAGTGATGACGTCGGGCTCGCCGCCTGGCAGGAGCACTTTTTCGATGACAGCGAGCGACTGCTGTCCGAGGTCAGCGGTGAACTTGCCGATCCCGACCTCGACGGCCTAGTGAATCTGATGGAATTTGCGCTGAACAGCGACCCCCGTGTGGGCAGTTTATCGGATCTTCCGGTAGTGACTCTGGTAGATATTGCGGGCGTGTTCTTTCCTGCTATCGTCTATCGAAAGTCCCTTGCTGCCGGCGATCTCGTTTTCGTGGTGGAGGTAACTAGTGTGGTGTCCGTTAAATAACATAAATTAATTAGTTTTCCCTGTCTGCTTTGCCAAGGCACGTTTGGCGCGCTGGATCTTGCGCAGGATTTCCTCTCCCTTCGCCTTCCATCTGTAAGGCTTGGGGTCGAGGTTCCTTTCAGCCAGATAGGTTTCTATGTCTTCGACCAATTGCCTGACGCTGGTAAAACTACCATCCCTGATAACATCTTGGGTCAGTTCGCCGAAAAAGCGCTCGACCAGGTTCAACCAGGACGAACTGGTCGGGGTGAAGTGGATGTGAAAACGCCGATGGCGCGACAACCACTTGCGGACCTTCTGTTGCTTGTGCGTGCAGTAGTTGTCAACGATCAAGTGCAAGTCCAGCTGCTTGGGTGTCTCCCGCTCGATTTGCTTCAAGAACCGCAACCATTCTACATGGGTATGCCGCTGTTCGGTGCGTGCGATGAGCTTGCCGTCCAGATAATTCAAGGCTGCAAACAACGTAATGGTCCCGTGTCGCTTGTAGTCATGTGTCTTGGTGCAAATCTCTCCCACGCCAAGAGGTAAGCCCGGCTGGGTCCGCTCCAAAGCCTGGCATTGGCTCTTTTCCGTCGCAACACAATACAAGGGCCCGCTCTGGCGGATCCAGGTATAAGCCGATCACATCCCAGAACTTCTGCTCGAAGTACTTGTCATTGGACACTTTGAACGTCCTGACCAAGTGAGGCCTGATATCGTTAGCCCGCCAGATGCGCTGCACGCTGTCGGGGGAAATCCCCACCTCCCTGGCCATGGTGCGAACACTCCAGCGAGTGCGTGGCTTCGGCGGTCGTGTAGCCTCGGTAATGACCTTCTCAACCTTGCCCGCCGGTATCCATCGGGGCCGTCCTCGTCCCTTCCTGTCCCGCAATCCCTCCAAGCCGTCTCGCTCAAAGCGTTGCGACCACTTGTTCACGCAGGGCACACTAACCCCGAGTTCTTCCGCGAGCTGCGCCTGTTTGACGCCTTCGGAACGACGCAGTACGATTGTCTCCCGAAGGCTGTCGCGCACGGATACTGTCGGTGCCTTCACGCGACGCTGCAACTCTTGCAGCTCAAGATCTGTAAGTTCAATTATGGATATGGGTCTTGCCATGCCGATAGCATAACATGGTAAGACAGATTAATTCAACTTAATTATCGGACATGAGACTAGTGATCTCGAGATCTGGAATTCCGGGATAGGGTTCAGCTCCGTCCATGAAGACCAGGAAGGTGAAGAAAATGAGCGCCTGATTACGGAGCGCTCGCAACTCAGCATCGACGATGAATCCGCTCAGTTCCTGCGCCTGAGCGTATCCAAGGATCCTTAATACGGGAATTTCGTAGAAGCGACGAAGTTTCCGACAAGCCTTGCGACAAAAAATGAGCGGAGCTTTGTTCGGTGGGCAGAGACCTCCGAGAGCGTCGTATGCAATACTTGCGAAGCCGGCTATGAACCGGATGCCGGGCAGGTTGGTCTCGTTCAACTGTACAACGGGAGGTACCGTTCCTCGAGGTAGCGCAGGAGACTGTCGGGTCGCAGTGGCTGGCCGGTAACCCGTTCCGTTAGCTGCATGGTGTCGAACTGACGACCCAGGGAATGGATATTCCGGCGCAGCCAATTGAGCAGTCTCCCGAATTCTCCCATCCGGAAATCTTCCTCCAGCCCATCGATCTGTCTCTGTAAGGTGTGCCAGATCTGGGCCGCCAGCATGTTGCCCAGGCAGTAACTGGGGAAGTAGCCAAAGGCGCCCCCTGACCAGTGAATATCCTGCAGAACACCCTGCGCTTGCGAGGCGGGCGTCAGGCCGACCGTGCGCGCTGAGAGTTCGTTCCAGCGTGCGGGCAGATCCTTTACAGCCAGGTCTCCCGAAAATAATTCTCGTTCCAGGTTGAAACGGAGGATGATATGCAGGTTGTAGGTCACCTCGTCGGCATCGACCCGGATGGGGGTCAAGCGCACCTCATTGATCGCGAGATAGAGCGCTTCGGAGGAAACCCCGGCAAGCTGGCTTGGAAACGCCTTGCGGTAGGGCGGTTCCCAGAAGTCCCAGAAGGCGCGGCTTCTGCCGACCTGATTCTCCCAGATCCTGCTCTGGGATTCGTGTAGCGCCATTCCGACGTGCTTTCCCAGAGCACTCCCCAGGTGCTCCTGCGGCAGGCCTTGCTCATAGAGTCCGTGACCGGTTTCGTGAATCGCGCCGAAGAGAGAATCCAGGGGCTCATCTTCTGAAAAACGCGTAGTCATGCGTGTATCTGCTCCGGTGCCGCCGCAAAATGGGTGCAGGGACCGGTCGATTCGACCTCTTGAGAAATCGAACCCGAGTCGCTCGACTACGCTTCGTAGGAATGATTCCTGGCCGGCTTCGCTAAAACCGCGGAAGATCCCCGGATCGGCTTTGAATTTTGAGCCCAGAATCGTGTCGACGATCGGTTCCAGGCCGGCCAACAGATCGGTGAAAAGCGCCTCGATGCGTTCTCCCGTGAGGCCGGGGTCATGTTGGTCGATATGATAATCGTAGGGATTGTCCGAGAATCCCAGGTAGGCGGCTTCCTCCTTGGCTAACCGGAGTTGCTCCTCCAGAAAAGGGGAGAAATACTCGAAGTTGGAATCTTTTCGCGCCTGCGCCCAGGCATGATAGGCTTTGCTTTGCGCGTTTGCCTTTCGTGCTACGAATTCCGCCGGGATCTGGACGTTGCGATCATAATCGCGTCTAGCTTCCCGCACCACGGTTTGCGTGTCTCGGGAGAGGTTGGCCAACGAGTTCTCGAGACATTCCAACCATTGGCCGAGCTTAGGCTGGGTGGCCTCACGGTGAATGATATCAGCCAATGTCGCCGATTCTCGCGCTCGGTGATCGGCGCTGCCGCTGGGCAAGTTTACCTGCTCGTCCCAACCCAGCAGGCCAAGCGTGGATTCGAGATAGTGCAGGCGGTCCAGTTCAGCCGTTAAGCTCTTGTAGGTGGATTCTGGTGTCGTGTTCTGCAATTGATTTCATTCAGGCAAGGACTATTCCGCGTCCTGAGCAAGGCTGATCCGAAGGGACTGGATCCGGAAGACCCGACCTTCCGTGGAGACTCAGCTCACGCTAAAAACAGAGAATCATCGTGTTCGACATTGCATTTGAACGGACGGCCGTCGTCCTGAATGCAATGTATTCCATCGTTCCATGACTTGCTCGGTTCGCTCAACACTACCCGTGCCGCATCGTCTTATCCGGGAAGGAATACGGGTTTGGGACTAGGGGTTTCGGTTACCAGATACGGCCGAATTCTCCTTCAGTGATCCAACCTGTATCGCCTGTGTCGGCGGAGACGAAAAAGTACTCGTTGTGGGTCGTGCGGATCGATGCGATTTCACCTGCCAGAATGTAGGCGTTGGGCGGACTCTCGGACGAAGGGGCGACGCGAAGGGCGGTATCATCCCTCAGGATAACGATCTTCCTGCTTTCTTTGTGGTAGATCAGGACAGCCGCTATTGACACCGGTATGGCCAGCAGGGAGAGCAAAAGAATAACCCGGGAAAGCAGTGAACCTCCTCCGAAGAGGGGAGGGAGCAGCAACAAGAAAATGCTCCCCCATATTCCGAAAGTGGCGACCCAGCACCAGGCATTCAGAGTAAGTTGATGAGCCACCTCTTGCACCATGTCGGACTCTTTCGCGGTGAGGCCTGATGCTTCGCGAATGAAGGTCAGGTTTGCTTGTGCTTCGGCATGAGCAGGCTCCAGAACCAGCGCCTTCTCGAAATGCAGCACCGCTTCGCCGATGCGGGACAGCTTGGTGTAGGTATTTGCCAGATTGTAATGGACCGCGACCGACTGGGCTGCTTCCAGACATTGCCGATAAAGGGTCGCGGCTTCCTCATAATCACCCAGGCTATAGGCGTGGTTGGCTTGATTGAATAAGGAGACTGGGCCGCTGGCTGCGCCGCTAGGGGAGCCTGGCGCGAAGGCGCAAACGAGGATCGCAAGGCGAAAAACTAATACTGCCGGAGCAACCCTCATGACAGGGCTTCAAGCGTGCGGATCAGAGAAGACAGCTCGCCTATCCAGGTTCTCAGATCGAAGGTTTCCTCCGAACTTCCTCCGAACCTGATGGCGTCAGCGGAATCAAAAATCTCTCGGGTGGTTGCGAGTGTCTTCTCTTCCGTTCCTCTGGATCCAAGGAAATGTTGAATCTCCACAAATGTGAGCGCTTCCGATTCCTGTTCAAAATGTTTGCCCACGCACTCCTGGATGGCGCGACAGGCGGCCTGGAAGAAGCCTTCTGCGTCACCTTCGTTTGCCGCCTCACGAGCTTCCTGCAACCGTTGGCGAACAGCTTTGCCGGCCGAAATCCTTCGTGCGAAGGCGTGGTCGCGCTGCAGACGCAGCCGGCGTCTGCGGACGGCTACGACGGAAAGTAGAACGACTAAAGGAATTCCCTGGGCAGCCATGAATCCGCGGGAGCGGTAAAGTGGACCGGCATCGTCAATCCAGCTCCCGGGAAGAAGTTGGATGGGAAGCAGCGAGGCTGCGGGAGCGGGTTCAGCGATTTCCGCCGCAACCGGGGCGGACGCTGCTGGAGGAAGGTAGACGGCGGTGGCTTCCGGAGCCGGCAAAACAGTCAGGGCGATAGGAGCGGTGGACAAATCGACATATCGCAGGGTCTCGGTCGCAAAATAGGAAAATGGAATCGAGGGAATCGAGGTAACACTTTCCGACTTTGGGATCAGGATGTATTCAAAGCGTTTCGTCCCTTGAAGCCCCAGGGTGTCGGAAGGGGTGAATTCTGATTTTGGTGAATACACCTTGAAATCGGTCGCAGCGTCGAACTTGGGCGCTAGGACGCGATCAAAATTCCCTTCGCCGGAAATCTCCAGAACCAGGGTGATGGGCTCCCCGGCGGTGAGTTCGGTGGGCGAAGCTTTGTTGGAGACATCGAATTTTCCAATGGCGCCATTGAAATGGGACGGCTGGCCAGCCTTCGGCAACTCCTGAACATCGAATACGATGTCGCCCGAGAATACGGTGCGCTCCTCGCCACGATTTCGGGTAAAGAATGGATCATCGAAGATACTGTCAAACAGGCTGTTTCTACGCCGGCGCGCGGATGAAGAAGAAGAGACAACGACATCGGCCTGGTAGGTCAGGATCTGTCTTCCTGCCTTCAACGGAGTAAGGATGACGGGCCAGACGGCCACCTTGTAGGGCAGATTCCGGAAATTCTCCTGGGCGGTCGTGAACTCGTTCGTGAGTTCTGATTGGGTGAATGCGTCACCCTCTTTTCGAGGCATCGACTTGAGCTGAATCTGGATATCGGAGCGAACGTAAAGCTTGAGGTTGCATCGCAGTGTCTGGCCTACATAGACAGGGTCCTGAGGACGCTGAAGCCGGAAAATGAGGGCGTCACGGAATTCCTCGCCCGGCGCTACCACTTTCAGCGAGGCAGCTGGAACCCGGTAAATGTTCCCACCGATAGTGACGTCCCAGGAAGGCACTACGAAAGTGCCCTTGCGCTCCGGCCGCGTCGTGAACGATGCGGTGATCGATACCGATTGGCGACCGTTGACCCACTGGACGCTCCGTGAAACCCGAGGTTGCAAATCGATCTTCAATCCGCTTACGCGGGGCATGTTGAGCGAGAAGCTCTCCTGGCTGCCTTCTACTTTGAGCTGATATAGCGAGCGCTCTCCCAACGTGATTGCCGGCGGATCAAAAGATGCGGATATTCGAGTCTGTTGCGCGTTTACAGAAACCACAGGTGAAAACGTGGTCATCATCACGATGAGGAATCTCAGAGTGGCCCTTATTTGCCCGCATCGCTTCTGGAATTTGTGAGATAACCGGGTTAGCGTCATACTTTCGTTGGCGGTCACCCCGCCCCGACGGGGCGCCGGTAGGTAGCCAGGGGTAGAGAGGCGCGGAACCCCTGGATTCGGTAATCGCGCCATCAGCGCGCCCTGGAGGGGTGCAGGGGCGCCAGCAGGCCCGAAAAACTCCGAACTACACCATCTATGTTTGAACACCCGGGGTCCCGCCCCCGCTCTGGACACACGCTCGCCTACGTCCCTCGCGGGGAGCGTTACTTTGACAATATGGGTCCAGGGGTTCCGCGTCGCTTCACCCCTGGCTACATGCCTCCGCCTCTCCGAGGCGCCGGGGTTCTCCGTCCCCGGAAGTTCCGTGCTGCCGTTTCCGTGGCACGAGACCGGGGGAGCCTGAAAAATGTTAAACAGGTAATTAAGCATGCATATTTGTTAGACGCGACACTAGCGTTCAGGAAGCGAACTCGCCATTCCAGCGTTACCAGTCACGACCGGTCGATGTACTTTTGCTTTCTTCCATACGAAGGACGCCCATAGGAAGTTTCTTTTCATCTTCTCGTAGCGATTCCAGGAGCTGTCTGGCTTCTTCTCGGGTCATTCTCCCCTGAATTGGCTGGGTTGCTTGAGGTTGCTGTTCATCTTTTCCGGTCTGCTTCTGCGGCTCTTGCCGCTCGGCCTGGGAATCTTGTTGCTGGTCCGATTCCTGTTCACGGGATTCTTGCTGCTGATTCTCCGGCGCATCTTCCTTTTGATTTTGATCCTGTTGCGACTGCTGCGGTTCCTGTTCGCCCTGATTATCCTGCTCCGATTCGCTCTGCCGGTTCTCTTCCTGCTCTTCGTCCTGTTGCTGGTCCTGTTGCTGCTGCTGGTCCTGATCCTGTTGCTTCAACTGCTCCAGCCGCTGCTTCACGTACTCGTAGTTAAACTTTGCGTCTTCATCCGTTTCGCTCAGATTGATCGCATTCTCATAGTCACGCAGCGATTCTTCCCAGTGTTCAATGGTATTCTCGGGATCGGTCTGCAACATTGCTTCGCCCATGCGAAAATGCGTGTTACCGAGATTATAGAAGCCGTCCTGCTGCAGTTGAACGTCGTCTGTTTTGAGCGCATCGGTCATCGAATTTGCTGCGCCGTCGAACTCACCGCTCCGGTAGAGACTGGCCCCCAGATTGTAGTGCAGGCGCGCATCATCAGGTGCTCTATCAGCAGCGGCCCGATAGGATTCAGAGGCCTCCTCGAAGGAGCCCGCATGATAGCTTTTCTCCGCTTCACGGGGCGAGGCCGGAAGTGTAACGGAGAACGAAACGAGGGCGAGCAGCGTCAACGCCAGCGTCCACGGCTCGCCCGCGGCGCGTGCCGGGATGGTTCGTTTCCGGGTGCCGAGTACGGGTTCGATGAGAAGGACGGCCAGGGCGAACAGCAATGGCCATTGAAAGCGCTCGATGGGGAATTTGTGCAGCCGGGCTTCGCGCTCTTGCTTGGGCACCGCGGAAAGCCCTCGACTGTAGACGGCCTCCAGGCCTTCACCTTGCGGACCCAGGGGCACATAGAATCCCTTTGATGTCCTCGCGATAGCGCCCAGGGTCTCCTCATCCAGCCGCGTTCTGACGAGATTCTGATATTCATCGCGTAGAAAATCGATGCTTCCGTCTGCCTGCGTCACCGGGATGAGCTCGCCCTCGCTATGGCCCACCCCCACGGTAAATATGGTGACGTCGTTTTGCGCCGCCTCGCGGGCACGCGTGATGCCGCTCGCCTCGAGGTCTTCTCCGTCGGTTATGAGCACCAGGAAACGGTAATTGTCATCTTTGGCAAACGATGCCTCCGCCTCTGCGATGGCCGCTGCGAGGTCGCTACCACCTCGCTTGATAATATCCGTGTCGATCGTTTCCAGCGTCTGTCGAAAGGCGTCGGTATCCAGAGTCAAGGGACATTGCAGAAAGGCACTGCCGGCGAAGGCGATGAGGCCGACACGGTCCCCTTCGATACGTTCCAGCAGATCCAGGATGGCAAATTTGGCGCGTTCAAGGCGATTCGGTTTGATATCCTCAGCCAGCATACTCCGCGAAGTGTCCAGGGCGATCAGGATGTCGATTCCGCGACCGCGGGCTTCCTCCCAGTCGTAACCCCATTGCGGGCGGGCCAGGGCAACGATGAGAAAAATCGTGCCGCAGGTGATGAGACCAATCTTGGTGTGGTGCCGCCAGGCGCTGTAGGATGCGGTGAGCTCGTGCAGCAGTTTCGACGCCACAAAGCTCTCGAGCTTGTGCCATTTCTGCTTTTCCGACTTATAATAGAGCAGTACCAGTAGCGGTAGCGCCGCAGCCGCGGCCGCCAACCAGATCTTTGCTGCAAATTCCATAGGTCTCAGGGAAGTCGTCGGTAGCGGGTGTTGGCTAAGAGCTGTTCCAGGGCCAGAAATGCGAGTGCGGCGATGGCCGGCCAGGTGTAGATTTCAGTGAAGGTCGAATGGTAGATCATGGTAACATCTGTTTTCTCCAGTTGGTCGATCTCCTGGTAAATCTCCTGCAGCGATTGCGTGTCGGTGGCGCGAAAAAATCGCGCCTGCGCGATCTCCGATACCCGTTTAAGGGTCTCGACGTCGACACTGGATGGCGCCTGCACCAGCACCAGTTTGCCACGGCGATCCCGCAACAGGTTCCCGTTCCGATCCAGACGAGGGAAGGGCACCATACCTTCGCGACCCGCTCCGATAGTGTAAATCTTGATCTTATAGGCCGCCGCCGCTTCGGCCGCCGCGATCGGAGTCAGCTCTCCGCTATTGTTGGCGCCGTCCGTAAGCAGGATTACGATGCGACTTTTTGAGGTCAACGCGCGCAGCCGATTTACGGCCATGCCGATGGCGGTGCCAATGGCAGTGCCATCTTCAATAAGGCCAATCTGAAGTCGCTCCAGGTTTCTTCTCAACCATCCATGATTGAGTGTGAGCGGACTGATGAGATAGGGCTGTCCGGCGAAGGCGATGATTCCGATGCGATCATTGGGCCGCTTTTCAATAAAGTCCTCCATGACCGTCTTTACCGCCGTCAGCCGATCGGTGGGCTTCCTTTCGATGGCGAAGTCATGGGCCCACATAGATGAGGAGAGGTCGACTGCCAGAACGATGTCGATTCCACTGGCCTGGATCTCAGAAGTTCCCTGCCCGAGTTGCGGCCGGGCCAGGGCCAATATCAGGAAGAGCAGAGCAAAAGCCCTCAATGTTAAGTAAATTCGGCCCGGCTTCCTTCTCACCAGCGCCGCTATCTGGCTTGCCAGCGAGATGGCCGAAAATTGCAGCGCCGCGGACTGGCCGCTACGTCCCCGTAAGAGCGTAACCAGCGGGATCAGCAGGAGGAGCCAGAGAAACTCAGGTGAATGAAATCGGAAAATCATGAGGCCATTGCGGTCGTTTCAACTTCGCCGCCGGATTTATGGTCGCTCTTTCGTGCCAGCAGCGCCTCCTGCATCTTGAGTTTGACGTAGGACTCGCGAATGATCTTGTCGGCGTTGTCGAAGGCTTCCCTCATCTGGGTGAGTCCCAGGGGGCGGCGCGCAAATTTCACCAGATCGCATAGCTGCAGAAATTCCTGCATAGCCTTCGCGAGGTTTCCCGTCAGTAGCGTGTGCTGGGAGATCTCGGCCAGAAATTCCTCAGTAGTACGTTCGGGTGCGGGAACATCGAACTGACCCTCGAG
Source organism: Opitutales bacterium (assembly GCA_963665345.2). Taxonomy (GTDB): domain Bacteria; phylum Verrucomicrobiota; class Verrucomicrobiia; order Opitutales; family CAXXNP01. The sequence continues at coordinate 182,182 of OY762281.2, read as the reverse complement.
GTACTTGCGCAGGCAATCGGAAACATGGATAATGAATTTTGTGTCCTGGCCGGTTTCCAGCAGTCGGCGGGCCGCCGCCAGTTCGCTCAGCGCCCTTTCGTATGGGGGAATGATGGCTGTTTCAGGCGTAGCGCCTCGTTTTCGAAGGTAACGGCGAATCAGCCAGATGAGCAAGGCGATGAGGAGAATTATCGCGGCCGCCAGGAGCAACAGGCGCCAGGGATCGGGAACCTTTACTGGACCCCGTATGTCGCGAATATCTCCGGCGATTTCTTCCATTGCGGGCGGCGACGGAGCCGTTGCCGGTGCGCCCGGGACGGGTTTGGCCGGAGCCTGCGGGGAGGGTAGGGCAGGGACCAGTTGCGCTTGCGACAAGGGCCGGGAAAACGTGCCCAGAGTCAATCCTATGCCGAGCCAAACGGCCGATTTTCGTAGAGTTGTGTTCATCGACGACGTTCCCGAGCCCGGAAAAAGGCCCGCAACGCATTGATGTAGGGCTCTTCCGTAGAGATCATCAAGTTATCTGCCCCGGTCTGCTTAAAGCTGCGGTCGAATGCGTCCAGGCGTCGGGCATTCTGTTGCCGATAGAGGTCGCGGATCGTGCGATTATGCGTATCAATTTCTACCTGCTCCCCCGTCTCGGCGTCCTCCAGCGTGACAATTCCTATGTCGGGTAACTCTCGTTCCCTGGGGTCGGAGAGCAGGATACATATGAGGTCGTGGCGCTTATTGGTGAGCGCGATGATGCGAAACAAATCGTCCCGCTTTGAGGAGACCGGACGAATCCAGGCCAGTGACTCCTCGGTGAGAAAGTCGGAAAGCAGGAAGACAATGGCCCGTCGCTTGATCAGCCGGTTCAGGTAGGTGAGTGCCAGGGGAATGTCGGTCCCGCGATTCTCGGGGAGGAAAAATAGAATATCCCGAATGACGCGCAGGACATGCTGGCGGCCCTTTTGAGGAAAGATAAACTTCTCAATTTTGTCCGTGAATAGGATGAGGCCCACTTTGTCGTGATTGCGCGTGGCCGAAAAGGCGAGCACGGAGGCCATTTCCGCGGCCAGTTCGCGTTTACTTTGGTCGACCGACCCAAAACTCCCCGAAGCGCTCAGATCGACCAGCAGAAGGATGGTCAACTCGCGCTCCTCGCGGTATTTCTTAACGAACGGGCGATCCATCTTTGCAGTTACGTTCCAGTCGATCGAGCGCACGTCATCTCCGGGGGCGTATTCTCTGACCTCTTCAAAATCCATGCCCTGCCCCTTGAACACGCTGTGGTAGGCCCCCACCAGGGCTTCGGTGACAAAGCGACGGCTGCGAATTTCTACCTGGCGGACCTTGCGGAGGATTTGGCGGGTGACTTCTGCGGACTCAGACATTAGGGCACAGGCACGGTGTCAAAGATCCGGGTAACGATGTCTTCGCTGGTCATGTCCTCGGCTTCCGCTTCATAGGTGACGATGACGCGGTGCCGAAGAACATCCATGCCGATGGTTTTTACATCCTGGGGTGTCACATAGCCGCGCCCTTGCAGAAAAGCCCAGGCTTTGGCTGCCAGAGTGAGGTTGATGGTGGCTCGCGGAGATGCGCCATATTGGATGAAATCACGAATCTCGGTAAGGTTGAAGCTCTCCGGTTCACGGGTCGCAAAGACAAGCTCGACGATGTAGTCCTTAACTTTTTCGTCGATATAGATCTCGTCGACAATGTTCTGGGCTTCCTGGATCCTGTTCAGGTCAATGATGGAGTTGGGCTGCGCTTTGGGGGACGTGGAGGCCATGGTGTCGAGAATCTTCCGTTCCTCCTCGCGGGAGGGGTAGCCGATCTTGAGTTTAAGCATGAACCGGTCGATCTGGGCTTCGGGAAGCGGATAGGTGCCCTCTTGATCAATCGGATTTTCCGTGGCCAGGACGAGAAAGGGCTGAGGCAGCGGATAGGTCGTTTCTCCAATCGTAACCTGCCGTTCCTGCATACTTTCGAGGAGAGCGCTCTGGACTTTGGCGGGTGCCCTGTTGATCTCGTCGGCCAGGATCAAGTTGGCAAAGATGGGACCTTTCTTGGTCGTGAATTCTCCGTCGCGAGGATTGTAAATCAGCGTGCCGATTATGTCCGCGGGAAGCAGGTCCGGTGTAAATTGGAGGCGCTGGAAGTCGGCCTGAATAGCACTGGCCAGCGTCTTCACCGATAGAGTTTTGGCGAGTCCCGGAACACCCTCCAGCAAGACGTGGCCATTAGCGACCAGACCGAGGATAAGCCGGTCTACGAGATACTTCTGGCCAATGATGAAGCGGCCGATCTCCTGTTGTAAGAGGGGTATCCAGGCAGCCGCCTCCCGGACCTTATCGTTTATGGCACTTAGATTCTTTGACATGTAATCTCTATCGCCTCAATTGAGGGCATTGAATGCATAATGGCGCCCGGTTGCGATTTAATGGGTGACAGAAAAATATCGTCCGGGTTTCCTGTCGAGATCGAATACTTAGGGTCGAACCCTCCACCTGGCAATCTGTCGGGCGTGAACTTCTGAGCTTATGGGTGGATACGGCGAAAATAGAAGAGCCGGCAACCCGTCGAGTTGCCGGCTCCATGGAAACACGTTCCCTGAAGGGTCAAACGTCGTAATACATATAGAATTCGATTGGGTGCGTGTGCAGCCGGACCTTATCGTATTCTTCCTGCTTAATGTTGATGAAATTTTCGATGAAGTCGCTGGAGAACACTCCGTTCTTGGTCAGGAACTCCTGATCTTGGCGCAAGGCCTCGAGCGAACCCTGGAGTGATTCCGGCACGGTTTTGACTGAGGCCGCCTCCTCGGGCGGCAAGTCGTAGAGGTTCTTATCCATGGGTTCGCCGGGATCGATCTGGTTTTCGATGCCGTCGAGTCCGGCCATGAGCAGGGCCGGAAATGCCAGATAAGGATTCGCGGCCGGGTCCGGACACCGAAATTCCACCCTCTTTGCCTTGGGACTTGGGCTATATACCGGTATGCGGCAGCAGGCGGAGCGATTACGTGCCGAGTAAGCCAGATTCACTGGGGCTTCAAATCCGGGAACGAGGCGCTTGTAACTATTGTTGGTGGGAGCACTGAACGCGCACAGGGCGGAGGCATGAGTGAGCAATCCACCGATATACCACAGCGCTTCCTGGCTCAGACCCGCGTAACCGTCGCCGGCAAATGTTGGTTTTCCATCTTTCCAGATCGACGAGTGGGTGTGCATGCCGGAACCATTGTCATCGTAAATCGGTTTGGGCATGAATGTGGCCGTTTTGCCGTTTCTGTAAGCCACGTTCTTGATGATGTACTTGTAGAGGCACATCTTGTCCGACATGCGCAACAGGGTGTCGAACTTGAGGTCGATCTCGGCTTGACCCCCGGTTGACACTTCATGGTGCTGGGCCTCGACATCAATGCCGCATTCGATCATGGTCAGAACCATCTCGTTGCGAATGTCGATATTCTTGTCGTTCGGACGTACCGGCAAGTATCCCTCTTTGATACGAATTTTGTAGCTCTGGTTGGGAAATTCCTCTTTGCCGGTATTCCAGATGCCCTCTTCCGAATCGACGCAGTAAAATGACTCGTTGTTGGTGTTGCGATAACGGACGTCATCGAATATGAAAAACTCCGCTTCGGGGCCGAAGTAGGCGACATCGCCTATCCCGGTCGATCTGAGATATTCCTCCGCTCGCTTGGCGATCCCGCGGGGAGAGCGCCCGTAGGTCTCTCGCGTGATGGGATCTTCGATATCACACACCAGGCTCAGGGTAGTCGCTTCGCTGAATGGATCGATGATAGCGGTGGAGGGGTCCGGAATCGCGAGCATGTCGGAGGCTTCGATGCCTTTCCATCCCCGGATCGAGGATCCGTCGAATCCCAGCCCGTCTTCGAAGAACTCCTCGGAGAGTTCCGAGACGGGAACGATAAAATGCTGCCAGGTGCCGTGAATGTCGCAGAATTTGAGATCAACTAACTTGGCGTCTTTCTCGGTTGCCAGAGCGATTACTTCATTTGCTGTCATTGCTTTAATTCAATTCGTTTCGATGATGTGTGTAGAAGCTTGCGTTACTTATCAAACGCCTTCCGTCTTTGCCAAGTTTCCTCTACCCGTCAACAACTTTAGATGCTATTGGAATTTCACTTTCCCTACCACCGGTCATCGTTAGTGTCCTGCCGCACAGACAAGCTTATTTGTAAACCAAGACACTCGGATCGGGCACAGACCAAACCGGCCCTTGTTTGTGAATGGCAACCAAGAACGCAGTCCAAGGGCGTAATGAAGCAGATCTGATGCCAAAGACGGTCGTCGCCTCAAGACTGTATAAGATACGGCGTATGGGCCGCGTCAGCCCGGGAAATGCTCTCGACTGGGCCATAAACGTTCTGGTTGGGAGTGACCCTCCTGTGTGCCACCTGGAACCTCGGTGGCTATCTGCCGTTCGGGCGCCCCATGATTCCGATAACCTTGATGGTTTCAGGGTTGGCGATCCTGCATGGGCTCTGGGTGCTTTTTCATCGAGGATCGCGACTTCGCTTCAATACGCTCGGCTTCGTCTTTGTTCCCTTTCTGGTCTATTTTATTCTGAATTGCGAGTGGCTGTCGCCGACTCCGTGGGTGGGCCGACGGCAGATCCTGGCATTTGCAGAGGCTCTTGTGATCTACTGGGTGGTGATCCATAACTTGCGGACCAAACAGCATGTGTGGTTCCTTGTCGGTCTCCTCCTGATGGTGTCATCGGTGGCTCTGGCGGCGGGTTTCTGGCAGAATTTCTCCGATCCTTACTGGCTTCCCCTGGGCCGGCAGCAGGTTGAGCAGTACCTGGGACGGGCGAGCGGCACCTTTGGTGTGCCGAACAGCTTTGCCGCGCTTCTCGGCATCCAGCTTCCTTTTATTCTATTGGTCATTCTGGTTCGCAAGCTGGATATCACGTTCAGGATCCTTTTCTCCTACTTTGCGGTGCTTTCTGTCACTGGCATCGTGATGTCGGGGAGTCGTGGATCCTGGTTTTCTCTCGTCCCGGTGATCCTACTGCTGCCTCTCTTTGTGTCTCAGCGAAAGAAGACCCGGCAACTGCTTTGGGCGACCATTCTGCCCCTAGGCCTGCTCTTGGGCACGCTGCTCTACTGGAAAAGTGATCTCGTAGAGGAGCGCATTACCCAGGTTATTGTCGCCCGGGGCGATCATGTTCGACCGATCATGTGGAAAGCGGCGTTACAGATCTTTTCGCAGGATCCCTTATTGGGAAGTGGCGCCGGCAGCTATAACGATGTCTTTGAAAAGTTCCGACCGGATAACTGGCAACATTTGCCCAGATATGCGCATAACGACTACTTGAATACGTTGAGCGATTTGGGCCTGCTTGGATTCTTGCTCCTATTTACGCCGGCTGGATATATTGCCTGGCTTGGCTATCGCCACTGGCGCCTGCTGCCCTACCTTGCCGTGCCCAGGGGAGAGAGGCGCAGGGTTATGCCCACCTCCAAATTGTTTCTGGGCGGAGGGCTGCTCGGGCTCTTCGGGTTCTCGGTACATCTTCTGGTTGATTTTCACTTGAAGATTCCCGCCCTGCTTTTCCTGGTCGCCGTATTTCTCGGCTTGACGGCGAAGTTTGCCAGAATTCCAACTGTTGCCTTTCCGGAATCGCGTTCGCTTTCCGGGCTGCTGTTTGGACTCTGGTTGATTCTGGCGGCTTGGCTCGTGGCCAGTGGTTTGCCCACCTATGCTGCCGCTCACCAGACCTGGATCGGGCGCGAGATGCTGGATGAGCTTTTCGCGGATCGTCAGAAAATGCGTTACAATCGCGCTCACATTACCGAAACTATCGAGATGCTCGAGCAGGCCGTGGAGTGGGATCCCGACAATGCGGAAGCTTGGGCAAATCTTTCGCTGGCGGTGTTGCAGCTTTATTGGCTCGATCCCACGGCGCACCGGGAGGTCGGTCAACGGGCCCGCCACTACGCCGAGAAGGCCATTGCGCTCTCGGACCAGCTCTGGTACGCATGGTCCTATTTGGGGTGGGCCTGCGATATCATTCCGAAACCCTTGAGTGAAGCCCATGCGCATTACGCCAGAGCAGTTGAATTGGCTCCCAATAACGCGCATGCCTGGTTTTACTACGCAAAATCACTCAGCTATGACCGAAACGCGGGTGACCGAGCTCGAGAGGCAGTTCAGAAAGTATTATTTCTTGACCCAGTGCACCAAAGCGGAATAAGATTAAAGGCTAGTCTGGGGCTTCCATAAATCGGAATAAGGGATCATTTTTATGCGTAGACGCTACTTTTTCGCAGCTTATTCGATTTGCCTGATCGCTCTCATGTCGACACCGGGCATTGGACTTGGTCAGGAACCTCTCGAGCAGGGGCGCATTCAGTTGGCTGACGTTACCGGTAGCGTCACCGTTCTGAACAACACCACGGGCCAGTCAGAGCTCGGGCGTAACGGCTTTGTTCTGACCCAGGGGTACTCCGTGTCTACGGGAAGGGGCAGCTCGGCTATTCTGCTCTTTGGCAACGGCTCGGTGGTAACGCTACGTGAAAAGTCGAACCTTTCCGTTGATCAGTTCCTGCAGAGTCCATTTGAGGCCTCGAACCGGACTATTGCCGAAATGAAAGAAGAGCCCAGTACTTCGCAGACTGAGCTCAAACTCGAGTACGGCGAGATTATCGGCAACGTTAAGAAACTGAAATCCCGGCAGGGCTCAAAATTCGTTGTCAATACGCCGGCCGGCGCGGCGGGTATTCGGGGAACGGATTTTCTCATCACGGTTATCATCGATCTCATCACAGGAGAGTTTTCCGTCAATTTCTCCGTCGATAACGGCAATATGTGGCTCAACCTCATTCAGCCGACGGTAGGTCTGGAGCCGGCGCCACCGCCCACCGATCCGGACTCAGAACCGAGTCCGGCGCCCACGCTGGATACGGCAGGAGTCGAACTGGCTGGTGGAAACGAGGTAACCTTGCGCGCGCGCCTCGTAGATGCGCCGGATGGCAGCGGCAATAAGGTCATTCAGCTTGTCGATGGAAATACGATACCGATGTCAGCAGAAAATCTGGCTGTGCTGGAAGGGGCGCTGAATCAGCAGGACGCCGTCGCCACGGTTGTGGCCGCCTTGCCCCCTGAACCGCCGCCTCCTCCCGAACCGGATCCGGATCCGTCGCCACCACCTGGTCGGCCGAACGAGGGTCAGCAGAATCAGCCGGACACTACCGTTGGTGCCGGTGGTACGGGTGGTTAGGTGCATGGCAATGAATCCGGGGGTTTCGCCTGTCCACGGCGTCTGCCGGGTTCCCTCTATCTCTGCGGCATCCCGGTAACCGATGGGTTACGTGAGATTCTCGAAGCGGGGGGAGAAAGCCGCTTTCGATGCCGGACGCAACGAAGAGATTTTTGATTGCAGGCAATGGTCAAAGTAAAACATGAGACGCTGAAGCTCACGCTTATTCTGCTTCCGCTGGTGATCGCCTGGGTCTTGATGTCCAACGCCGGGCTGATCAAGGGTCTGGACAACCTCGTGATGGATTTCCGCTTCAAGTTTCGAGGCGAATTGAATCCGCCCGATGACATAAAACTCGTCTATGTAAACGTGGATCAAACCTACATGTCTGTCTTTGGCGAGAGGCCTTTTAACCGCGCGCATTTCGCTATGGCAACTGAAGGCCTCTTCGTCCTCGGCAAAGCCAAGGCAGTGGGTTTCGACTTTGTCATGTCACGCCTGACTTCCTCCACCATGGTGCCCCAGGAGAATGTCCGGCAGGCGGACCAAGCCATGGGAAGTGTAACCATGCGCTTCAAGAATACGGTACTGGCCGCCAGCTATTCTCAGGTTCAGGAGGAGTATATGGATCAACCGTCCGTGCTTCCGGTGAAATACAAGAATATCGAGCTCTACTACCCGGAGGAAGCCCGTACCGTTGTGCTGAAGTATAATCCCAAGATGAATCCCTTTCCGGAATCCCCGACTTTCCCGATCTGGGACCAATTCCGAGGCCATGTCGGCTTGATCAATCCGGACGAGGAGTGGAGTGGGGGGGCCGTTCCCCGTTGGGTTCCCCTATTCGTGGAAGTAGATAACGACACCCGCGCCAAGAACTTCATCTCGGGCATTCGTGACTTCAACGAGCTTCCCGAGGAGAATCTGATTTCGGAAACCGAGCGTTTCGTGCTGCTGGATGACAATGGGAACGAGTTCACTTCGATACCCAGAAATCTGGGTCCTTTCACCTTTTTTCAGTTGGCTCTGGAAATGCTTCTGCTGATGAATGACCTGACCCATGATAATGTCGATATTCAGAGAGACCGTGTATTGGTAACCGGCGATGGCGGAGAGGTGGTCTACAATATACCCCTGACGGAAGGTCAGTTGGTGGAGGTAAACTGGTTCGACAAGTGGGAAAACAACACCCATGTGAGTCTTGCCGAGGTGCTTGAGAATCTGGTGCAATACCAGGGAGGAACTCCCGACGAGCAGCGCGCCAGTTCCGAGTTTTTTGAGCTCTTCAATAATGCGGTCATTCTAATTGGTCCCACCGATCCCCTGCTTCAGGACGTGGCGCCCACGCCCTTCGATAATCATCCCGTCCCCAAGGTTGGCATGCACGGCAGCCTCCTTCGTGCCATTCATAATGGTATCTACCTGAAGCACCTGCCCCAGACTGCCAACAATGCTATTCTCGTCCTGTTGACGTTTATCGTAGCCGGATTCGGCATTTACGGGGGAAAATTCAGCGTTGTGGCCAAGATTCTCAGCGGAGTCACCTTAGTAAGCTATGTTTACCTCGTCTTTTATTATTTTAAGATGGAACACCTGGTTTTACCGGTGGTGTATCCCGTGGCCTCGGTGCTCTCGACGACATTTGTCGGTCTGCTCTTGCGCCTGGTCATGGAAGAACGACAGAAGGGGCGAATTCAGGGCATGTTCGGCATCTATCTCGCTCCCGAACTGGTCGACCGCATGGTCGAGTCGGGGGACGAGCCGGAGTTGGGCGGCGTCAGTACCGACATCACCGCATTCTTTTCCGATGTGCAGAGCTTTTCCACTTTTTCGGAGCTCCTGACGCCGGAACAACTCGTAGAGTTGCTCAACGATTACCTGAGCGCCATGACGGATATGCTCATGGAAGAGGGATGTTTCGTGGATAAATATGAGGGCGATGCCATCATCGGGATCTTTAACGCGCCAGTGGAGGTGGAACATCATGCCTTACGGGCTTGTATTGCCACGCAGCGCATGCAGAAGATTCAGGCTGAATTGCGCGAAAAGTGGAAGCTGGAAGGGGATAAGTGGCCTTCCATCGTAAGGCAGATGCAAACGCGGGTCGGGCTCAACACGGGTCGCGCGACGGTGGGAAACATGGGTTCGGCGAAACGCTTCAACTACACCATGATGGGGGATACGGTCAATCTTGCCGCACGCTGCGAGAGTGGAGCCAAGGCCTATGGTGTTTACAGTATGATCACGAGGGAGACGAAACAGGCCGCCGAGAAGGATGGAAATGGGCATTGCGTCTACCGTTATCTTGACAAGATCGTTGTGAAGGGAAGAAGCAAACCGGCCGAGGTGTATGAGGTCCTGGGCATAAAGGACGATATCGAACAGGAGCGCCTGGACTGTCTTGATGTTTACAGTAAAGGCCTGGAGAAGTACCTCGGACAGGATTGGGTCGGGGCCATGCAGGCCTTTGAGAAATCGCTTCCGTTGGAACCGAATCGCCCGGAGATTAACCCCTCCGCCTCAACCAGCCCCTCTCAGGTTCTGATCGAAAGGTGCACCTTCTACAAGGAGAACCCCCCGGGGGATGACTGGGACGCCGTTTTCGAGATGACCGAGAAGTAGATTCCTACAGCAGCGGTATGAGAAGATGGGCAAAATCCTCCGCAAGTCGCCTGGGTCGTGTTGATTTCACGCGTCGGGTGTCGGCAAAGGGAAGGCAGTCGGCTTCCACCCGTTTCACCCAAGCCTTGAGGGCGCGCACATCTCCCGGTGTGCGATGAAGCAGACCGATCTCGAAGTTTACGAAAAGACTGCGCAAGTCGATGTTGGCTGAGCCGATCAGGGCGCACTCGTCGACGATCATCAGTTTTGCGTGGATCACTCCTTGCTGGTGAAACTGAATATCGGCTCCACTGGCATGGAGCTGCCGAACAAAGTGATTTCTGGCCAGATCCGCCAGAGCGTGGTTGGAGTGTTCCGGCAAGATGATCTTCACCTTCCTGCCGTTGTGGGCTTTTACCATGAGAGAGCGAAAGAGGACTTCGTCGGGAATGAAGTAAGGCGTTATGATGGTGATGGCCTCACGGCATTCCTGAACCATCGTAATGATGGTACTCCATAGGGGATCGCCTTCCACATCGGGTCCACTGGCGATGATTTCGATATTGCTCTCACCTGAGGGAGGGGGGCGATGGGCAAAAATCTCCTCGAATTCGTGGGGAGATACCTTTGCAGCATAGGCCCAGTCAGTCAGAAAAATCTGATTCAGTCCGCTTACCACGGGACCTTCAACGATGGCGCTGAAATCGAGAAACAGGGTGTCGGTCTCTTCGAAGTCGAGGAATCGGCTGTCCAGATTCTGGCCACCCACGATGGCACGCTCATTGTCAAATATGGCAATTTTGCGATGGTTTCGGAGATTGGCCGAGGTGTGCGTCTGAAGCGGCAATACGGGCATGAACCGGGCAACGGATCCTCCGGCCTCTCGGATGCTCTGAACAAATGATTTGCCGCTGCCAAAGCTGCCCAGCCCGTCCATGAGCAACCGGACCGTCAGGCCGTCGCGGGCCCGTTCGGCCAGCAGCTCCACGATTCTGCTGCCGGTGGCGTCGCGGCCCAGAATATAGGTCATGATGTTGATGCTGGTTTGCGCTTGCTTGATTTCCTCGAGCAGAGCGCGAAAGGTCAGCACGCCGTCTTCCAGAAGGGAAAAACTGTTGTTCTCAAAGTGACCTCCGCTTGGACTGGACTCCGCTTTCCCGTTCGTTTGCCGAGCGATACGGTCAGCTATCTGGAAGATCTCTCGCTTTCTGGCGGCCAGACGCCGGCTCTTCCGGCCTCCGAAAACCAAGTAGAGCGGGACACCGATGACTGGTACCAGCAATACCAGCAGAGACCAGGTAAATATGTTACTGGGCTGTCGCTTTTCGAGTATCATTCGGCCGATAATCAGGAGCGCCAGAATGAAGCCCAGAATGGAAAACAGGTGCGGTACCAGAAACGCCGTGACGAACTCGATCAGGTTCCTGAGGAGCGAGATGGGTTCCGGAATCATGTGCTTTGCCCTGGGATCGATTTGCTTTGGGAAACCTTCTCGCCTACTCGTGATAAAGTAGCCCTTCCCATAGTGATCTGTTCGATGAGAAAGAAGAGGGCTCTCACAGAGGCACAGAGACACGGAGATGGAAGATTGATGAGGGTTTTCGTGCTGACCTGATCGTTGAAGGAAAGGTCATAATTATGCTTATTTATCGGACGTGGGCTAGCCTACCCTTACCTTTTTTGCTGCTGAGCGTATAGGTTCGAATTCCTGGAATTTGCTGCGGGCCTGTGTTCCCGGGCATTGGCTGTCTGGCAACTCAAGCCGTTCGCTGTGATTTCCCCCACCCACTTGTGTCGGATCAGACAGGACACTCTACCGGCCTAGCTCCATATCAGCCACTTTTTCATGCCATGAGAATTTCTCTAAGCGCACGTTTCCTCCTTTTCTTTTCCATCACACTGGCCGCCTTCCCCTTGGTCACCCGCGCCGAACTGGTCATCGACGCCTCTTTGCTCAACAAGCTGCAGTTAGGGACAGAACGCGAAGTCCTAGACAGCGCGGAGCTTCAGGATTTGGATCCTATCATCGAGGAATTCATCGCTCTTTACCGGATACCCGATACGCCTTCCGGCGCCACTGCAAGCCGTGGATTCACCCATGCCTTCTGGTTCCGGCGCGACGCCGAGGAATTTGACGGCGATCTCAATTTCGTCACTTCGCGCACGCAGTTTTACGCGCCGGGCAACATCCCTCGCGTCAGTTTCTTTTTCGCAACAGACGGATCAGGAGAGCTCATGATACGGGATGAAGTCGGGGCCATGGGCGGCGTGCAAGGTAATCCGCCCATGCCTGAGATAGAAATCTCCACCGGCGCGACTGTTGACGACACGGCATGGCATCACTTTGCCATCTGTATGGAGTACGTTTCGGGGCCGTGGGGTAAGTTCGACGGCGTCGAATTTCATGTCGAAGAATACTACCTCACGAACGTTACGATCAAGCTGGACAATGTTACCATAGCATCGTTCACGGACGTGCCCACCAATTCCATCATGAGTCTGAATCAAGACTTCAATCCCCCTGACAACGTAGATACGCCCACTATCTCCGGCGAGTTCGGCGAGTGGGGGCGGGATCCCGGCGCTATCGGGGCATCCGATGTCGTAGAGGCAATCACTTTGGCGCCAATTAATGCCGTGGACGAGTTTCTCCCAGGTTTCTACAGCTTCGATGGACGCGTCGACGACTGGCTTATCATCGGGGAATACGACCCCGACCTGGTAACCGACCTCTTCCAATTCGGCGCCGAGACGGCGGAGAACTACACGGGCGACAATAGCATCCTCCGCGCCATCGACGCCGACTCCTTTGAGAACATCCAGGCAGTCATCGATACCTTAGGTGTGTCCGAAGACATCGCGGAGGTCCTGGTGGACGACGCGCTCAAGGCCGCCGCCTTTTTCAGGGTCACAATCGAAAGCCTGATCGGAATCAACACGGTTTTTGCAGCCAATCAGATTGCCCCCCTGCCCACGCAAGGCAGTGTGCGGCCAGTTGAGGCGAATACCGCAGTGACCTTCAATGCGCCCGAATTCATCTATCTCGACCGCTTTGGTAACGACCTCGATCCCAATGACGAAGACCTGATCAGCAAGGCCTATTATCGTGTGCGCTTCGCCGACTACTCGGTGGACGGAGTCAGCCAGGGCATTGCGGGAACACGCGAGTTCACGGTCACCGTTGAGGCGGATATGACGGTGAGCTGGGAATGGCAGGTGGAGACGGCACTGTTTGTCGAGAACGCGGTGGACGATTTTGATCTGGACGTCAGCTTCGGCAGTCCGGGTGTCGCGGGGCTGACTTCGGGTGCGGCGACAACCGGGGCAGGAAAACGTTTCGTTACGAAAGAGGATTTTCCCCAGGCAACGATTAGCGGATTTGCATTCACCGGAAGCTCCTCGGAGCAGAAGCAACGCTTTCGCGTCCGCGGATACGTGATCGAGAATGACGATTCCGGCAGCTCTCGCTGCCTTTTGCTCCCGGGGAACAACTACCTGACTCACAGCGGCGCATCCGGCATCGATCTGACGACGGCAACGGGCTCCGACTACACGATTGACTTCTGGGCACGATCGGAAGCGGAGGATGACGCCGCGGATCAGGTCCTTTTCTGCATGGGTAACGATACGTCGTCCGCGGGGCAGATTGTCATACAAACTGAAGCAACGGGGGCGGGACCTCGCCAGATGGTGCTCACCGACAATGACGTCGCGGTGACTTTGGGCGAGGTTAATGGCGATTGGAATCATTGGGCCATCGTGATGACTCCCACTACGGATGAACTTTCAATCTACCGTGATGGTCGTCTGGTGAGAGTTCATTCATTCAACTCCTCTTTCACTTTCTCAGGGAGCGACGCGATCACTGTTGGTGCGCTCAACGATAGCGCAGAGTTGTCAAACTTTTTCGAAGGAGCGGTGGAGAATCTCAGGGTATGGACTCGCTTTCTGACCGAATTGGAAGTGCGTGACTCCATGCGGACCGGCGCCTATGGCGACAGCTACGATGGAAACCTCGAACTCGAGCTGACCTTTGATTCACCCAGCCTCACCAATATCGTCGATGACGCGGGTAATGTCGCCGATTTTACCTACCAGAACGCAGCAGGTCTCTTTCAACTCAGCCAATCTGACTCCGCGATATTAGCCGCTCTCTTTCCGAGCTTTACTTTCTTCTTCGATCTTTGCGCCGAACCGGTGCGCACGACACCAGCCTATCAGATCACGGTTAATCTTTAGAACGTTGGTGAACTCGATCTCTGGCAGCGCGTAACCTTTCTTTGGGAACTACAGTCACAGCCATCCCATAAGGCCTAAACCCTGAAGGCAAGCCTGAGGGATGGAGCGGGATAGCGGTTGATATTGGGAAAAAGTCAAAATGTAAAACAGGGGGGAAACGGTTGATATGGACGGATGCTGTCCCACAGAGCTAAGGGGATAAACCGGGCAGGTAAGCCTGTTGAGGCTGGGAACACATTCGATATCGGGTTCGTGCTGTCCCATAGAAGTCCGCCAGATCGAAAAGCCCGAAGCGGTCCCAGAGCACGCCGCGCACGAGCGTAAACAACCGGGTGAAGCTGTGCGGCCACTGGCTGATAAAGGCAATGTATCGGAGCAGAACGAGCAGCAGCAGGGCGGCCCACAGCTGCCAACGGATGGCCTGCTTGGAATGCCCGAGAAAATCGCAGACCTTGAAGGTTTGCTTGATCTGCTTGAAAAACACCTCGATGCCCCAGCGGCAGCGGTAGAGGGCGCAGACACTGGAAGGGGCCCAGTCCATGTTGTTGGTGAGGAAAACCATGACGACCCACTCGCCGTTGACTTCCACTTCGGCTTCGATCCGGCGCAACCTGCCGGGATACTGCCGGCGGGAGGCGGGAACCTTCAGGGTGACCTCGTCATCCCGCAGGATACGTCCTTGAGGCTTGCGCAGGCGCTTGCGGCAAACATGGCAGCGCAGGTTGTCTTTGGCGCGGGTGACCCAGAATATGCCGCGTTCGCTCAAATGGAAAAGATTGGCAAAATGCACGTAAGCCTTGTCAAAAACCGCGATCTCTCCGGCCTGCAGCCCCGCGCACAGGGCCAGAGTCCGCGTGTCGTCGTGATGGGAAGCTTCTTCAATGACGGCAAAGCCGGGAAGAAAACTTTGCAGGTTGAGCCGCAGGTGCATCTTCGCCGCGGCCTTGCGCCGACGGTGCTTGGCCCAGTCCATGCAGTTGGCCACCAGGGCAATGGTGGTGGAATCGATCGCATGGATCGCCCGTTTGAAGCGACGGGGCAGGCCTCGGTAGCGCCCGGCCGGTCCAAAGCCCGGCGAAAGCTCTTGCAGATGCCCCAGCACCTTCCAGAACAACGCCTCCATCATGTCGCTGTCGCGCTCCCTATTGGCATGCGAAAGAGTGTTTCGGCTCGGTGCAACCGCTCCCCTGATCGCCCTGAGCTTGGCCGCATGATGCCGCAGGGTGTCGCAGACCTCGTTAAGGCCGATGGCATGGGTCAGTTGCGCAAAGAGCAGACTGACCACATGACTCCATGGCGTGAAGGTGCGCGCCTTTTTATCGACCCCGTACTCTCGGGCGAGTTTTTGCGTCAAATGCGACGGGATGAGTTTACAAAGCTGATGCAAGGTGCTGCTGCAGTGTTTGGTCGGCGTTATGTTTTTCATACTGCGGATTCTTTGGTCGGAATCCGCCGCCGACCACCTTTTTTTGACCCTGCCCGAAAGGGAGTCTCACCACATCCTGTGGGATGGCTGTGAACCGAAAACTGAAGAAAGAGACCGCCGATTGGCTATACAAACACCTGGGGATGTCGGTCTGGTTCGTTCCCAAAGACCTAACGAAGACAGCCAATCCAAGTGGAAACCCACCCGATGTGAATCGGGCGCAAGCGGTCGCCTTTTTCGATTTCCTTGAAGGAAGAAAGCTAATCCTATCAGTGGTGAACGAACACAAAGAGCACGTTTTCTTGCTGAACGACCTCAAAGAACGAGAGTGGAAGGAGTTGGTGAGGAGTTTCAGCCTGTGGCACATCTTTATCTGGACGAATCTCAAAAGGCTCGTTGCGAGAACGGGAGGAGTGCTTTTTTGGATGCTTACCGTCACAGCGGGAGCAGCCCTTGGAGCCTTCGCCAAGGAAGGAGTGCAGGAAATCGTCAGTTACATCAGACAGAATGACAACCGCCCTCACATAGAGGCAGGAAGAGATCAGAGCGGCGTGGAAAAAAATGCTGCAAAAAAGACCTCGGACTGATTTCGGTTGACCGAAAGACATGTCGTCAAACCATCCAATCAGGCCTCCAGGGACAAATTGGGAAAGCCGACTTGATATTCCACATCATCACTCGTACGGGTCCGTGCTGGCCGGTTTGGCTGGTCGGGCTCGGCCAGGTCTCTGGGAAGACCAATCCGAGTGACTCGATCTAGGTGTCCGGCCAGGGGATTTGAATTCACCCATCCGCCAAGGGCCTTTACACGCACAGCCGTCATACAATTTCCTACAGGGGACTCGCACCCCATTTCCATGGCGGACATGCTGGACACATACAAACACATGGACGGCGACATGGTAAACCGCTCGCGTCATGCGCACAGTTAGCTGATTGACTGTTACAATGCCCCCTGCCCAGCACCATTACGTGCCCAGGTTCCTTCTCAAAAATTTTGCTCATGGCAAGAATCCTCAGATCTACGTCTACGATAAATCAGATGATCGAAGTTTCCGAACAAACATCAGGAATGTTGCTGCCGAGAGGGGCTTCTACGACCTGGAATCCGGAGACAGTGTCCTCACCATTGAACCAAGTCTCGCTCATCTCGAAGCCAATTCGTCTCGAGTATTAAAGAAGGTTTTAAGGCAGCGAACTCTAAGGTGCCTTGACGCTGACGGAGTCGCAATACTTGCGGCCTTTGTCGCCGTACAGTTCGTTCGGACTAAAGAGCATCGCTTGCGTTTCGAGCACTTGAGCGAACTGTTCGCTGAGAGACTGCGAGAGATGGGCACGACCGAGGCAAACATAGAAGAACTCGTCAAGGGACCACCCGACCCACGTGAAGAGAAGCTATTTGGGTTTCGTGCGGTAGTCGGCGTAAAGGATATCATTCCACACTTCTTGAACAAAGCTTGGGTGTTATTCGAAACCAACCGTAAGAGTCCATTCTTCATCTCAGACAATCCGGCTACGCTACACAACGAAATCGACCACAGTCCGTATGGAAATATCGGCCTTACCGTCAGGGGTATCGAGATCTATTTTCCACTGTCAACCACCGTATGTCTTGGTCTTCTTTGTCCATCGATCGCTGTCGAGTTCGAGAAGGCGAAACGGAACCTTAAGTTGCTCGACGAGGTAACGCCAGGGCTTGCGGACAAGTCGATGAATAATCCGGCCGCTGCACGTGCGTTCTGTGAAGGGCTCGCTACTGGCACCCCGATCCAAATTGTCGAGGACAACGTCACGATGATGAATTCGCTCCAAGTGGCATACTCGACTAGATTTGTGTACTGCGAAACGGATACTTTCGCTCTTGTAGAGAGGATGATTCGCGATAATGAGAAGTATCGCAACGCGTTGCGTCCAACCATCAGCTAATTGAGTCAAAAGGACTAACTACGTGGGCCAGCCCCTGGACCCACCCCATGCAGCGCGCGGGCCCGCGCCGCGAGGCTCCGCCTAGACACCTGCCCTGGCCGCTCCCGCCGTTCTCCCCTCCCATGCCCGAGGCCGACGCGAAATACCCATAGGCAAGGCCAAACGCTTCCGAGGGCACCCCTTCAGCCTTGCCCCCGGCGGCTCAGTTCGACAGGTTGGAAGGGGCATCCCGGCTTCGCGACCACGGCCCTTACGATCCTGAACGTTATGCGATACGTTAGAATCGCCACTCGTGAACCCGAAACTCTACAGTATTCTAGACGGACTCGAACCTGCCAGATCGGCGGTCTGCCTCTGGGGCGGAAATGCTGATTCGGTTGAGCATTGTCGTACGGGAGAAAGTTGTGTCTACCGATTCAGGACGAATCATAGCCGTCAGTTCTTTCTTAGACTTACGCA
Organism: Opitutales bacterium; assembly: GCA_963665345.2. Classification (GTDB taxonomy): domain Bacteria; phylum Verrucomicrobiota; class Verrucomicrobiia; order Opitutales; family CAXXNP01. Next base: position 164,319 of record OY762281.2, on the reverse strand, counting down.
TCCAGAACACCGAAACCGGGACGAACTTGAGGCAGAGATCGAATTCCTGTTACACCTCCAGGGTACTGGCGTTGCCATCGCGCAACCCGCTCGATCGCTAAGCGGAGAATATGTCGAATTACAGAGAGTATCCAGTTTGGTCTTCCACGCCGCAGTTTTCTCAGCACTTCAGGGTACCCGCCTTTACTTTCACAGCGAGGGACTTAACGCACAGTTCTTTTCCAATTGGGGAACCGTACTTGCCCGGATTCATAGTGCCTCCGACCAGTTTGGACCTTGTGGTTTGCACAGACGCTACGATTGGAACGAAGACTACGTTCTGAGTATCGGACTGTCTGTGCCTCGAGACCGAGAACCAATTGTCTCTTCTGTACTACATGATCTATACGCCGAGTTGACCGAATTGCCTCGTTCAGAATCAAATTTCGGTCTGATCCATGGAGATTTCGGCTTGAGCAACATGGTCGTTCACAAGGGGTTGATTCAGGCGATCGACTTCGATGATTGCTGTTACAACTGGTATATTGCCGATATCGCGAACGCACTTTGGCCGTTTCGGTCTGACCCACCTGCAGGTCGGCCCGATCGGCGACAGATTCTTGATTGGTTCCTGCAAGGCTATCAGATGGTTCGACCGATTGATGAGATGATTATGGAGAAATTTTCTTCGTTCATTCGGTATCGGACCGCATTTCTGTTCTTCAATTTTCTTATTCGCGATTGGGACAACCCGACATCAGATCAACGACGATGGCTAGAGAAAAATCGTGCATTTCTTGGAGAACCCTTCGATTGGTAGGATGGCACAATACAGCGTAGGGAACGCGGACAAGCCGCGTCGCTAGCCTGGCACGTTAGATTTGGAAGGCATTGATGGAAGAAATCAAGCACATGAAATACACGAGCGAGGAGTGGGTACGGTTCGTTGAGTCCTTGCCCAAGAAGCGGATGAGTGCAGCAGGATTGATCTTGGATGCGGAGGGAAGACTCCTGTTGGTCAAACCATCATACAATGATGTCTGGCACCTCCCCGGTGGCGTAGTCGAAGCAATGGAATCGCCCAAGGATGCAGCCTCAAGAGAGCTAAGAGAAGAGACTGGATTAGCGCTTCAGGCGATCCGTATGCTCTGTGTCGATTACAAGAAGGGAAAGTATACAGACGATGATACTCTGATTTTTATCTTTGATTTCGGTGAGCTTGCAGAGGAGGCAAAGCGGGACATCAGAATCGATAATGTGGAGATCATCGATAGGGCTTTCGTCTCGGTTGAAGAGAGCCGAGAGATGCTGACGAAGGAGATGGGAGACCGGGTAAATGTGGCACTTTCGGCTATGAGACAAGAAACTTCATTTTACGCCGAGGAGCAGCGAATTCTTGATCCTGATTCATGACTGCCTTTTCACCCGAATCGAACCAGGCGGTCCTAGCCAACGCTGGCTAATGCCGCCGTGCCAGACCTTTAATGTTCGGCGCCGGATATGCACGAAAAGATAACTACCGATTTAAGGCAGGCCTACGATGCTAAGGCTGTTGATCGAGATGGCATCGCAATCTCGTCGTGGAAAGCTGAGGAACGCGGCCGGTTTTTGCAGGAGCTTGAGCGTGAGGGCAAGACGAAGCTGCTTGAAATTGGCAGCGGACCTGGTCGAGACGGTAAGTTTTTCCAGGACAGGGGGTTTACAGTAGTATGCATCGATTTGTCCCCGGAAATGGTTTCGTTGTGTGTTGAAAAGGGGCTCGAAGCATACGAGATGAATTTTCTCCAACTCGATTTCCCGGCGCAAAGCTTCGATGCGGTGTATTCTCTGAACGCTCAGCTCCATGTGCCTAAGGAATCAATCCGAACGGTTCTTCGAAAAATTCACGATATACTGCGGCCAGGAGGTCTCTTTTACATGGGTATTTACGGAGGAAAGGATGTAGAAGGACCGTGGGCCGATGATTCGTACGAGCCAAAGCGGTTCTTTTCGTATTACCGGGACGATCGGATTATGCAACTAGCGGGCGAAACATTTACGCTTACTTACTTCCGCAGGATAAAACTGGATTTACCGAACCAAATGCATTTCCAGTCGATGCTTTTGAGAGCACACGCTACAAATCGTGGCAGGTAACCCTCGAAGGCATACCTGCTCTTGAACGTTCGGCAAAGGCATGACTACTAACAAAGTCCCTATATTTTGCCAAAAAGGACATGCTTGGGCGGTGATGCGGGCTCTCGGGCATATGGCCAGACGGTCCTAGCAATGCTGGCTAGCGCCGCCATATCGTGCCTTGAGCGTTGGCAGGACTGAGTAGGAAATGAGCGTTCGAAGACTTGGCCCTAATGATGCCGGCGTGGCATGTACGGTGGTGGAGAGATTCCACGGCCGCAAAGTGTCGAACACGACATTAGATCGCCTTCGCTTGGAGGGAAGTGCAGCGACAAACGCGCCTTGTAGCTGGAAACGGAATTCGTTGGAACCCAGACCATTTTCCATCAGCATTCATGGGGAATTTGCCGGTTCTCAAACCGCGGGATCGATCCATCTACTTCGTTCCTTGAGTCTCGAGAAAATCGGAGTTATCCATACACCCCAATGAAAGCTAGAAATCCGATCGTAATCCACTATGTGCACGACATGGATCGTTCGAAGTGCTTCTACACGAGGGCTTTCGACGTCAAGCCTTCGTTTGAGTCTCCGGGCTGGACGACTCTGGATTTCGGCGCCATTGAGCTGGCGCTACACATTCTTCCCGCAGGCAAGGATGGCCCTTTGCCTAATGCGGGGCTGAATCTTGAAGTAGACCACATTGAAGAGATTCAGGCCGATATAGAGAATCTCGGAGGGCACTTGATCGAACTACGCGAACCCAAGGGCGGCGTACCCGTAAGGATCGCCACTTTTCAGGATTGTGAAGGTAATGGATTTGAACTCCGACAGCAGCCGTGAGTTGGTCTGGTAGAGGACGTGGTGCTCAAGATCGTCATGCGGTGCTATGAGCTACAATCTAGAAATCTGGCATCATCCATCCTACCAGGCGTTGCTGCGCAATTGCCTGGAATGGTGTACGAACACGACCCACAATGGAGGCGAATCATGAACCCAATTTCCCTGGCTCCCGCCCTGCCACGCAGACGTCTTGGCAAGACCGGTTTGGAGATCCCCGTGATTCCATTTGGCACCCAGGGCTTTGGCAACGTTTTCGGTTTCGTCGAAGATGAAGTGGCCGTTGCTCTAGTCAAACATGCCGTCTCGATGGGCATCAACCATTTTGATTGTGCGCGCTGCTATGGCGATTCTCTGCGTAAATTAGGTTTGGCCCTCAAAGAAATTGCGCGAGAGGATGTCATAGTCACCGGGCGGCTCTGCTGCCACTCTGGCGCCCAACGGGGCTCCTATGGGGAAGGCGAGCCGGACTATTCCGCAGAACGCGTCATCCGCGATACGGAGGATCAGCTTGGGATATTGGGGACCGACTATTTTGACGGCATGCTGATCCACGATCCAGGGTCGATCGAGCCCACCCTGGCTAAGGAAGGCACGTTGGCTGGGCTGCTCCAACTCAAGGCTCGCGGTTTGGTCCACAATGTCGGCTATGGGATGCGACCCCACGACTTCCATCTAAAGGCGATCGCCACAGGCGAGGTCGATTTTCTGCTCTGCTTCAATGACTATCATCTGATCCGCCAAACAGCGGCGGATGAACTCTTGCCTGCCGCAGCAGCCGCCGATGTCGGTGTCATGAACGGCTGGTCCATCCTGCGCGGCCTACTGACCGGCAGCGACATCGATGAGGCCCGGGAGAAAGGGCGCTACAAGAACGATGCCGACGTGGATGCCTCACGGATAATTTGGCAGTGGTGTCAGCAGGAAGAGGTAAATCTGCTGCAGCTGGCGATTCAATTCTGCCTGGCGGAAGAGCGTATCCACGGCAACCCGATCGGCAGTCTGAATGTCGAGCAGTTAGAGGCCAACGTCCTGGCTGCAAGCACGCCAATCGAGGAGAGCGTGTGGGCGAAGTTCCGTGCCGAGTTTGGATAAATGACACGGAGAGATCATGCAGGGAATTGTTTCTTCCCGGCAGCGCTTCGCTACACAGCTACCATGATGGCCAAGTTTTCAGTTGTCAGGAAAGTCAGAACACGATGAACCGGATCAGGGGCCGATAATGGAGATTACGACCGAGAGACTGATCATGCGAGAGTTCGATCAGGGCGATTGGCCCGAGGTCTTGGAATATCAAAGTGATTCGCTCTATTTGCGCTACACCCATTGGACTGGCAGAACGCCCCAAGCCGTAAGGGAGTTCGTCCGCATATTTCTCGCTCAGCAGGAGGAACAGCCGCGCACCAAATTTCAACTGGCGGTCCTTCTCAAGACCAGCCGGCAGTTGATCGGCAATTGCGGTATTCGGATGAAGACAGTCGACACTCGCGAAGGCGATATCGGGTTTGAATTGTCTCCCAAATTCTGGGGGCATGGCTACGCCACAGAGGCGGCCCGCGCCATCGTGGACTTTGGGTTCTCTCAGCTCGGCCTGCACCGCATCTGGTCCTGGTGTATCGCAGAGAATCTTGGTTCGGCACACCTCTTACGGAAACTGGGCATGCAAGAAGAAGGGCGCCTACGCGAGAATGAATACTTCAAAGACCGTTGCTGGGATACGCTGCTGTTTGGCCTGCTGCGCCGCGAATGGAAAGCCGTTTGATCCCAGTTTGGCAACCGGAAAGGGTCCGAAAGAAGCAGGGAGACACAACATTGCGAGCCTATACGACGATTACCAGATGATCTACCAATTCGTGTGCGGCGGCATGAGTCGCGATGATGTATTCGGCAGGGTGGAAGAACTGGCAGTCCGATTCGAAAGACGAAGGCATCATTACGGATGCCGTTAATCGGGCAGAGTATTCGGCATGGTGAATATCCGTTTGCCGAACCATGGACTGCGCGTTTCCCTCGACATATCTAGGCGAAGGTTGGGCGAGTGAAGATCAAAACCATAGAACAAGCACGTAGGTTCGTAATACATGAACGGATTTGTACAGTATTTTCGGGGAAATCTAAGTCACTGAAATCATTATGGGACGCAGTTGACATCCCGGAGAAGCAACCGGGAGAAAAAGGTTGGGGACAGAAAATCAGTGCCGTGTGGAGTTGGAAAAATCTCCTTCCAGCACAGTATCCTGAGGAGATTTTTTATGGAAAGATTAAGGGCGGAGCTGCTGTCCTCATGACAGTCGACTATCTCCGGAGCGACCATTACCCCGAATACCATAAAGATATTCGCGACTGTCGCTGGCTTTCCCAACAGGTTTATGAATCGATTCGCCTTGATCTTTCCGAGACAGGAGAGTTGCGACGCGACAGCATCGAAAGCTTCAACTGTACGAAAAGTCAGTTTGATACGGCATTGAAGGAACTTCAGATCACTCTGAATATCGCCCGTTCAAACGACATCGAAGTACACAGAGATACCTGGCTGCCATTTCAGGAGATTTATTCTGAGATTTACCGGGAGAATCACCCAGATCTGTGATGTGGCGGTATCCGATAAATCATACACGACAATGCCAGATCCAAGTTTCATCTTTCACGAGTTCCAGCCCTTCGCTGTCAATTTCCACGACGTTAAGGAGGTCGAGGCTTATGATCGGAAGCAAGGGACGAACCAGGAAGGAATGCGTCGCCTTATATCTCGGCTGGGCATCGGAGAAGGCGATCACGTGATTGACTTTGGATGTGGCACCGGTGCATTGGCCATCCAAGCAGAGAGCGTCTGCAGATGCGAATCTCTTTGTATGAAATTGATAAGGCACTCGAAGTCGGCTAACGCCGGCGCGAGTGCTTGCAGACAATGATCACCGATAGAATGAGGGAACACGGTAGGACGGGCAAACGTGCGGTCTCAAAGGCATGGATTTTACTAGTCTCATGTCCGATAATTAAGTTGAATTAATCTGTCTTACCATGTTATGCTATCGGCATGGCAAGACCCATATCCATAATTGAACTTACAGATCTTGAGCTGCAAGAGTTGCAGCGTCGCGTGAAAGCACCGACAGTATCCGTGCGCGACAGCCTTCGGGCGACAATCGTACTGCGTCGTTCCGAAGGCGTCAAACAGGCGCAGCTCGCGGAAGAACTCGGGGTTAGTGTGCCCTGCGTGAACAAGTGGTCGCAACGCTTTGAGCGAGACGGCTTGGAGGGATTGCGGGACAGGAAGGGACGAGGACGGCCCCGATGGATACCGGCGGGCAAGGTTGAGAAGGTCATTACCGAGGCTACACGACCGCCGAAGCCACGCACTCGCTGGAGTGTTCGCACCATGGCCAGGGAGGTGGGGATTTCCCCCGACAGCGTGCAGCGCATCTGGCGGGCTAACGATATCAGGCCTCACTTGGTCAGGACGTTCAAAGTGTCCAATGACAAGTACTTCGAGCAGAAGTTCTGGGATGTGATCGGCTTATACCTGGATCCGCCAGAGCGGGCCCTTGTATTGTGTTGCGACGAAAAGAGCCAATGCCAGGCTTTGGAGCGGACCCAGCCGGGCTTACCTCTTGGCGTGGGAGAGATTTGCACCAAGACACATGACTACAAGCGACACGGGACCATTACGTTGTTTGCAGCCTTGAATTATCTGGACGGCAAGCTCATCGCACGCACCGAACAGCGGCATACCCATGTAGAATGGTTGCGGTTCTTGAAGCAAATCGAGCGGGAGACACCCAAGCAGCTGGACTTGCACTTGATCGTTGACAACTACTGCACGCACAAGCAACAGAAGGTCCGCAAGTGGTTGTCGCGCCATCGGCGTTTTCACATCCACTTCACCCCGACCAGTTCGTCCTGGTTGAACCTGGTCGAGCGCTTTTTCGGCGAACTGACCCAAGATGTTATCAGGGATGGTAGTTTTACCAGCGTCAGGCAATTGGTCGAAGACATAGAAACCTATCTGGCTGAAAGGAACCTCGACCCCAAGCCTTACAGATGGAAGGCGAAGGGAGAGGAAATCCTGCGCAAGATCCAGCGCGCCAAACGTGCCTTGGCAAAGCAGACAGGGAAAACTAATTAATTTATGTTATTTAACGGACACCACACTAGGCGGTAGTGATCGGGGGGGGTCTCCATCGAGCCTGGTCCCCGCCTTCTTGCGTAGCCGGCTACAAGGTCCCGAAGCTTAGAATTGTACGGATAATGGAACGCGATACCATTGTTGCCCAGAACCGAGCGGCTGGCATCTTTGTTTGAGTGCTTGAACGTTGACGCTATTTACGAAGAATTCATAGCATCTCAGCGGCCAGGTCAAAGTGTACCACCGGTGGCCCGTGACATAGCATGAGGTGTTGACGCGGTATGGGCACCCACTGATCAGATCTATGGTGTTCGGGATTTCAAGATTTTCGATCCGACCGGTTATCAATTTCTATTCGACACCGAACTTGAACAAAAGCCCGCTGATCAAGATGCTCCAGTCAGCGCAGATTGGCCTCGCGACTGAGCTCAGCGTTGAACTGACTGATAATATGCCGAGGCGAACATGAACAACTTGCGGCGTAATTTGAGAGTCATACTCATCGGAGGTTCATCACATACCGGGAAGTCGACTCTTGCCGAAATATTGGCAATGAAGCTCGGATGGGCCTACCGGTCCACAGACGAGCTGGCGCGTCACCCTGGACGTCCATGGAGACAGAAGCCAGAGACCGTGCCAGAGCATGTAGCCAAACACTACCTGTCTTTGTCAATCGACGAGCTTTTTTCAGACGTACTTCGTCATTACAGGAAAAATGTGTGGCCGGAGATTGAGAAGATCGTCACTTCACATACGGTCGACCGCCCTTCCGATCGATTGATAATTGAAGGATCTGCGTTGTGGCCAGATTCCGTGGCGACCTTGGACTTTCAAAACGTTGCTGCAATATATTTCACAGTCGCTGAAGACGTATTTAAGCGGAGAATACACGCTGTAAGTCAATATAACGGAAAGACATCTCGTGAAAAGGAACTGATCGACAAGTTTCTAAAACGCACGCTTCTCTATGACGAGCGCATGATAGAGGCCATCAACCGGCACGGACTCATAGCGCTGGAGGTACACGCGGCATGGTCTCTGGAAAAACTGTCGGACAAGTGTCTCAAGCTTGTGAAAAAACAATACTCAATTACGCCTAATGCCGCAGAGGACTAACGTCGATTAGATTTTGTAGTTCGACAGAGCTATGAGAATAGAAACTTTCTGACAACCGTTTTCTCGATCCATAACGGAGTCGAACAAAGCGGCTGATTCTATGACGGAGGCTTTTGGGAATGTCGCTTTAGTATTCCCAAATGATACTCGGCGGCTTCGCTCTTTTCACTCGAGCGGTCGTAAATCGTCCAGCACCAGACCGCTGTAACCCACCTACGCAGCATGCGTAGGTCGTGCATAAGCGCCCTGTCGATGTCCCGATCCATGGAAACCTCCCCGGGCAGACAGCTCAAATCCCACTCGACCGGACCAAGGCAGGCATTGTCGAAATCAAGCCACAGATGGCCCCTTTCAGTATTAATAACATTTCCCAGGTGACACGCCCCGTGCAGTGGACGGAGCACATCCTCCTAAAGGCTTTTGAGGTGGTGGAACCGCTTGAATACCTCCTTGAGGAAACGGTGATCTCCTTCCGAGAGGAATTGTCGACTATTGGGGGTCTGTAGCTGTTGGTATGTCTGGTCCGCAGACTTCCAGAAGTTTGGCAGATCACCAGAATAGTGAAGGAGCTCCTGGTGGACGAGGTTCAGTGAGTTCACAGCGTGCGCAATGTCTACGTCAGAATCGATCGTCGACTCATACTGCCAGAACGTCACACAGGCTTGGTCAAATCTGTGAGGTCCAGATTCCGGTTTCTCAGTAGGTCGCGTAACCGGAGCGCCGCGCTCCGCCAGGTGCCGTGAAACGTCTACCTCTCGGGCCAGCATCGCGGCACCATTTTCATCCGCATCCAAAAGAACTCGGGCTACAACATCCGGGTTCACGCGAATTGTCACATGATTGGAGTCCTTGAGAAGAGACGGCTTCATCAGAGTTAGGTCACCACGACTCGATAGCCGTCGTAGCACCTCCATAGCACGCGTTAATCGGGTAGACATTCGCTAATGTCTGTCACGGAAAACGTTACCCATGACTCAGCCAGCGATGCAGCAACCGGATGTGCGACTCATTGAGTGGATGTGACCGCCGGTGCGAAAATGTGGTGATTTGGCCGGTTTGAAAATGCTGACTTCCCTAACCATTTCGACTGCAATATGTTACATAGCAAACCAACCTACCTTGGGTATTCCTGCGAGTTCGGCAAATCCCTCAAAATGCTGGAAGAAGTTTCAAGAACATATTTAACTTGTTAATTATCAACAAGATACATTTGAATAGAATCTCGCAGGTTGGCATAGAAAATGACTCTACGCATGCTCAAACCGGTCATTTTGGTGCATATTCGGCCTGGCTGTGACAAGTGGAATTAGGATTCGTGATGAAGCGGGGAGCAAGAACGGCCAGAAGGTCACCATCCAGGGCAATTTGTAAACCGAAGAACGATGACACACCACAATTTCACTTCATCGGCATGAACCGCAACGCTGTACCGATCAGCTTGTAACCCACCGGGGCAGCCACTCAACCCTCGTCGAATTGGAACGGTATCTCCATGAGCACGGGAACAGGCTTACCGCCCTTTCTGGCGGGGCGGAAGGTGTTTTGTAGAATGGCTCGCCGGGCGGCAAGGGTGAAGGCCGGATGGTCGGAGGAAAGCGCAAATCCGTCGGCCGTGCCATCTTCCCTTACCAAAACGAGCATGATGGCGTTTCCGCTCAAGCCCGAACCCTGAAGCTCTTTGGGGAACGCCGGTTCTTCCCAGGACAATTTTTCCGGAGCAATGTCCATCTTTTCGACGCCATCGAATTCTCCTAACAACCGCTGGATAAGAGGCTCAGCATGATCGGACTCGACCTGATCCTCAGCCAGATACCGGATCACCTTTTCCTGCCCGTTCAGGGATTTAAAAAACAGATCCTGCCACTTCTCGACCTCCTTTTTGGTACCATTGGAGGGAAGGTCTTCATTCTCCCTTGCCGCTTGTCTCAGGTCACGAGACTTCTTCAGCAGCAGTTCAGCCATGAGCCACTCCTTTTGCCGAACCTTCAGACGTGCAAGAGATAGGAACGTCCTGTAATCGTCGTCTCCCAGTTCGATCGCCTTGGTCAATGCGCGTTCAGCTTCCTCCAGTTGTTCCATTCGGAGGCAGACGAGTCCGAGCATACGGTAGGCTCTCAAGTAGCGCGAATATTGCTCAATTGCCTTAAGATAGTGGGCTTTTGCGGATTCCAGGTTGCCCATTTGAAACTGAAGCTGGCCCATAACGAACTGCAAGGGGGGACTGGAATCGAACGTGGCCTCCGCTTGAAGATTGGTGGCTGCTTGCTCGGGTTCATTCGGCAGGTGTTCTTTGATTCGATTGAGAATTGCCTTATCCTCGGCTGTCAACCGTGGCTCACCAACGCCGGAGAGGTAGGAATGCGTTCCCATTTCTTCTTGCTGTTCCGACTGGTCGCCACCGGCCTGAATCTTTGGTACGAAGAGACTAATCCCGATGATCGCGACGGTGATTGCGAAAAGCAGCGAACTGCAATAGTGAGAGCCTTTTCTCTGTTCGGAGCCAAGGATCCACTTGATGCGCTGGGCCAGGTTCGAGGTGCCGATCCCGGCGAATATCGGTGCGTTAACCGCCGTTGCTGATTTCGACACGGTTAAAATAGCTTGGGCATATTCTTTCGGTGAATTCGTCCGTCGCAGGACCATATCATCGCAGATCCGTTCACTTTCGCTGATGAGCCTCCGATTGAGCACCCATACGAGAGGATGAAACCAGAATGCGACGCAAATGAGCCATTGGAGTGTTCGACAGAGGTTTTCCCGGCGCTTTACGTGGGCAAGTTCATGCCACAGCAGAGAGTCCAACTCAGTGTCACTCAGGATGGAAATCAGGTGCCGTGGGATGACGATTCGAGGTTGGAAAATACCAAAAACTCCAGGAGCCATCTTTGTTTCGGTCAAGAGACCAGTTAAGCTGCCCCTGAATCCAAAATCAGAGGCGAGAAGGCGGAGCCGCTCTGTCAAATGTACCGGAAATGAAACGGTGTTTTCCAGGATAGAGGTACGAATCCGCCCAAAACGTTTTAACCAGAGTGCCAGACTTATCAGCACGCCGCCCGCCCAGACGGCCCTCAGGAAAGCCAGTGAACTGAAACCTGCGATTCTGGTTGGTTGTTCGGCTGTCGCCTGCGAGGCGCGCTCCGAGAAAGGATGGAGACTTACAGAGAGGTGGTAGGCAAACGCTTCATCTTGAAAGTAGACAACCGGTTCCGATTTCCTTCCATGAGAGAGCAACATCGCGAAAAGCACAGAGACCATTGCGGTCGGCAGTACGAACTTCAAAAGCGCAAGCCAGGTGACAAGATAGCGGGATCTAGGATTTGTCCTCGGAATGACTAAAATCGCCACACTGATCACAATGCCGATCAACGTGGTCTGCCATACATGATCTCCGACAGACAACCATAATGGATTTTTACTCAGATTCATCGTTTCTATTCCTTTGGGGGTGGTGGGAGTCCTTCTTTTCGGCAAGAAGCTGCTCCGCTTTGCGCAGGTCGGATAGTGAGATCCGACCCGTTTCTACAAGATGCGCCATTAGTGGTGCGGCCGAATCGCCAAGCATTCCCATAAAGTCCTCGATGAGATTGCCCAACGCCGTCTTTCGATTGATCAGCGGTCGAAAGATATGCGCGTTTCCGATCTTCTTGAACCGCAGAACAGCACCTTTCTCCTCCAGCCGGTAGACAATGGTCTGCACAGTAGTGTATTCCGGCCTCCTGTCGGCCTGCAGGGATTCCAGGATCTCCCGTATCGAGGCCGAACCCAGTTGCCAGAGTTGCCTCATGATCTCCAGCTCCAGTCTGGATAGTCTGATTTTGGTTCGTCGCTGATTCATTTTATTACTCAAATAGGATGGACGTAGTAAATTCTACTATAGTTGTAGTAGAAAGCAAGTGGGATTACGCAATAATCTGCAAATCCTGAATCCATGGACTGCGAGAAACCTAAAGCGCGCCGATCGATTATTCGGCCGCTGGTCTGGCTAGCCATGATGAGCAATGCCTGCCCATACTTGGGCCTTAATGAACCTTTGCAGCACTTCGCTCCGCGATCGTGATCTCAATCGTAATCCTGCGCTCGGCCTCGTGGGCGCTCGGCCCAGATTGCCGGCGATGGTTTCGAGCCTTGGAGGGACGAGGGCCCCCGAGTCCGGCCGCCTTAACGGTCCCGATTCACGCCCCTTATGCGGGCATCCGACCTGTTGCCAGCAGCGAACTTGGCAGCGGCTCCTGTAGAGGTCGACCGTTGTCTGCGAAGGTCCATGATCCGACCATAGTTGACGGCAGATACTATGAATATGGACGGGGCCAGCCGTTCACAGGGACCGCAGTGCTTTTTCATGAAAGTGGTGTTGAGGTGACATTGACATCGTAGCGCCGATAAGCGTGCTGCGTACGGGATACCTTACCATTTCGAGATTAAGGGTAGTGTCGGTTGGAGACCATTGGGGAACACGATGAAATGGGATGTCGTGGCCAGATTCAGTTTCACTGCGGTTTACGCCAGGTCCTGATGGCTTGTTGATCTTAAACCCTCTATTCACCAATATAACTCGAATGCGCCCTTACGTTATTCTCCTTCTCCTGTTCTTTTCACCTGCGTTGACGCCAGGCCAAAGCGAAGAGGACCCTCAGGAATCTTCCGAAGCGGGGCGCGTATGGCAGGAGGTGCACGAATCGGTGGTTCGTATCAATACCGTGGCGCAAAGGCCCTTCCGTGGACGGATGAGAAAGATTCGTGCTTCCGGCAGTGGCGTTATTATCACAACAGACGGCAAGGTTCTGACTAACTATCACGTTATCCGCAAAGCGGTAAGCATTACCTGCTGGTTGACTGATGAAACGGAGGTGACAGCGCGATTGACCGGGTTTGATGTGCCTACGGACCTGGCAGTACTGGAACTAATTACAGACGGTGACGATGCCAGGGAGTACCAAGCCGCAAATTTTGGGGATTCTTACGAGGTCAGGGCGGGCGACCGTGTATTTGCGATCGGGAGTCCAGGCAACCTCTCTCAATCGATCACGGAAGGAATTGTTTCCAATCCTTCTCTTTCGCTTCCCGACCTTTCAAGTTTACCCGTAGTGGATGGAGAGCTCGTCGGCTATATGGTGAAGTGGATCGCCCACGACGCGCGAATCTTCCCGGGAAACAGTGGAGGTCCCCTTTTTAACGCGGAAGGTCGCCTCATTGGAATCAATGAAATCGGTGTGGCCGGCCTTGGTGGAGCGATACCGGGTAATCTGGCCAGGGCAATTGCCAATCAGTTGATTGAGGCGGGTGAAATTGTACGTGGGTGGCTCGGAATTCTCTGGCAGCCGCTGCCGGAGTCCAGCGCAGCGGACGAGGGCGTACTGGCGGCAACCGTGTTCCCGGAAGGGCCCGCCTTTTCCGCCGGTCTCAGAAGCGGAGACCGGGTAACAGTGATTGCAGGTCGAAAGATCCATGCCCGGACCTGGGATGAAATACTGTCGGTGAGGTTGATGGTTCATGGGAGAAAGGTCGGTACTTCATTGGAACTCGAGTGGTTTCGTGACGGCCAGGTGATACATAAGGGAATTCCAACCGAACGCCTGTATCCTGAGCAGGGATATATTATGGGATTTCCCCGCCTTGGCATGGTAGGACAGGATTTCACGCCGTATTCCGCACTTCTCCAGCAGAGACCCGATTCACGGGGAGTCAGAGTCCTGGGAGTGAGGGATGGTTTTCCAGCCGCGGATGCAAAACCGGCATTGAGAGCGGGTGACGTGATCCGAAAGGCGGACGGTCGATTACTGGATAACACCGAAGTTCTTTCCAGTTGGATAACCGAGCAGAGAGCAAAGCTCACGGAGCCCAGCGATTTCATTATCGAACTGGAACGCAACAGGGAAGTGTTGCTGACCGCTCTACGGATGCGGCCGGACGAGGCTGAGGAACCCACTCCAGCAGCCAAAAAGGGCTGGCTGGGAGTGGCCACGCAGGTAGTGGAGCGTCGGCTCAGCAGGGCCCTGAGTCTGGATAACTCATTTGGAGTTCGCGTAACTCGCGTCTACCCCGCGACGACGGCGGAAAGCCACGGCATTCAAGTGGGCGACATCGTCTACAAGATCGACGATGAACCGGTCCAGGTGCGGCGCGAAGAGGATATCAACGTCTTTCCATCAATGATTCGACAGTACAGGCCGGGCATGGACGTCGAGCTGACTATGTCGCGTGGGGGTGAGGTACTTCGGCTCACGGTTCCACTGGAAGCTCAGCCACTGAAACCTTCGGAAATTGAGCGATACAAAGCCATTGATCTGGAGTTCGCCTGCCGTGAGATTACGTTTGAGGACCGGGAGGAACATCTCTTGAATTCAGCGCTTTCCGGTATCATTGTGGACACGGTTGAGCCTGCCGGCTGGGCTGATATCGCCGGACTTAGAGCAGACGATGCGATCGTTGAATTTGATGGATACCCCATTGCGGCACTGAGAGCATTCGTCGAGCATTACGAATCGGTGGTGGGTTCTCTAAGTCCGTTGATCCTGGTGAAAGTGAAGCGAGGGGCTCAACATCACTTTCTCGAGATTGAACCTGTCTGGGAATGAAGTCCGCCCTACGATAATATCAATGAAAATCATCAAGCTGCCCTCGATCTTGCTGATCACTACAATTCTTGTGCTGAAGCAAACTGTTGTTGCCCGGGACGTATCCGATATCACCGAAACGGCCCGCAGGATCCACGAAATGAAAACCGAAGCAATCGTTTGGATTGCAGCGGTTGCCGAAATTCAGGCGCATGCGGGGGAACGCACGTTCCCGTCGAACGAACAGAAATTCGAAGCCATTGGTACTGTGATTGACTCCTCCGGGCTTATTGTTGCCTCACTCACTCAGCTCGACGGATCCTATGAAATGAGCGGACGTCCCATCCGTACGCAAAGTGGACGGGCTCTTCTCGAAGCGCACCTGTCTCACTACAAGGAGATTCAAATTATTCGCCACGATGGTAGCGAAGTTGAGGGGAGTGTAGTCCTTAAAGATGAAGACCTCGATCTGATATTCATTCGCGCTGATCCCGACGGTGTGGAGGACGAGGATGTGATTTTCGACTTCATCGACTTCAGCCGCGCGGCACCCGCTTCCATAGTGGATCCTGTTGTCCTTGCCGACCGATTAGGGCCGGCCATGAAGCGGATTCCCCGGGTTCGCGTGGCCCACATCGCTGGGATTCTGGAGCGTCCACGAGTGTTCTACAAGACGTCGCTGTCCAACCTACGCGGCCCGGTTTTCAATCAAGAGGGCAATGTAATCGGGATTACCGTCCGGCGGATGCATCAGGGCAAACCCAGGGAACCAATCGTTGTGCCAGCCGAAACTGTGTGGGAGGTGGCGCAACAGGCTCGGAGCAAGAGTCGCGATGACTGAGGGTCCTCTATCTGCCCCATCCTCTGCCGCAATTGGCGATCCCATGGAGCCGGGATGTGATCAAAGCGTGTGGCCGCAAGCACGACCTCGCCGTATTCGATCGCGAACGGCCCTGGGCCCCTCAGTTCAAGGGAATGGAGGTGGTCGTTGATATGGGCGGAGAAGCGAAAGAAGAGTTGATCGACGCGATCGCGGTGGCTGGAGTGAAATACCTCCAGGCCCAAACCACAGGGCTCGATCACGTCCGGGTCGACGAGATCAAAGATAGAGGCATCATGTTGGCCCACTGTCCGGGAATGCTCAGTGGTGTCGCCCTCGCACGCTCGGTAGTGAGACAACCCGAACAGGCAGTGGCGAAAGACGGAACAGGGTAATTCAGATTTTTTGGCGTGACTTTTTACCGGCTCCTCCAGCCCTCCTCGGTCAGCCCTGGCGCATCCAGGTAACCAATTTCGTTCCGTTCTCTCCGTTGCCTCCTGTAAAAAGGCAGGTCGATTCCGACTGCGTCCGGCTGCAGGTTGATGAACACAGTTAACCCCTTCTGACGACCTCAGAGGTCCACTACCACGTCGCCATCTGTGATGGTTATCGAATAGGTCCTGAGTCTGAGCGAAGGATCAATCAAGTTGCTGCCCGTCTTGATGTCGAATTCCCAGCCGTGCCACGGGCAGCGAAGCACCTGGCCTTCGAGTCCCGGGCGATACTCATCCGGCTCGGACGGCAGGTAAGTGCCTCCAACATGGCCGAGACAGACGGGCCCCTGGTTATGTATGCATGCGTTCCTCAGGGCGCAAAAAACTCCGTTCACGTTGAAGATTCCGATGCTTCGTCCGGCAACGGTCACGAGCTTTCTCGCGCCCGGTGGAATTTCCGAGGCTGGGCAGATGAAGTGCCGTGCCATCTTCGACCTACAGCTTGAAGAGCTTCTCGGCGTTGTCCTGAAAGATCTTCCGCCGATAGTGCCGGGGAAGAACGTTCAGGACGTGGAGGGCGTCAAAATCCCAGTGCGGGTAGTCGCTGGCGTAGAGCAAGCAGTTTTCGCCGTCGATCATTTCGAAGATCTGAAGCAGCCAGTCTCTGTTGGGTGGCTCCTCGAGGGGCTGCGTCGTAAAGTAGCAATGCTCGCGAATGACCTCGCTCGGGGCCCGCTTGACCCAGGGCACCTCGCGTCGGAGGCCCTTCCACTCTTTGTCGAGCCGCCACATCACGTGCGGCAGCCACGCCACGCCGGATTCGATGAAAACGCACTTCAGATCCGGATACTTTTCGAACACGCCTTCGCTGACCAGACTGATGAGCTGCGTCATATAGATACGAGACAGACCGCTGTGGTATTCGAAGAAAGTGCGGGGCGTTCCGACGGCAGTGGCGGCGTGCGCGATGCCGGTTCCCGCCGAGGATACGTGGATCCCGATTGGGAGATCGTGGCGCATCGCGGCTTCGTAGATGGGGTGATAGAACTTTTGCCCGTATGGCGAGGTGGAGGTGCCGCCGATGATGACCATCACCATGTCGTCCCGCGGTCCGAGGCGGTCGATCTCGGCCGTGGCAGCTTCAGGGTCGTTCGAGTTGACCGCAATGGAGCCCCTGAGTTGCTCGTGGGGTGTCAACCACCTTTCGATGGTGTAGTTGTTGAATGCGGCGACGACGGCGTTGGCGTACTCGGGATTGGGGTGGACGTTCCAGCCGTAGATGTCTCCGGTCAGGATGCCGATGTCGACGTGATTTTCGACGATGAGCTGCTGAATCAGAAAGGCCGGGTCCGAACCGGGTGTTCCCCCGCCGGGAGGGATAGAGTCGAGCCGGCTTCGCCCTGCCTCCACACCCAGACCGCCGACCCTGGAATTCGGGGCCACGATTTTCGACCGCCACGGCTCGTCCAGGTAGGGTTGTAACGCTTCCCAATCCGGCAGCGAGTGATGAATATCCGTGTCGATTACGCGGTAGGCTTTGTCCTGCGTGTCGGCCGGTGCTTTTGAGGATTCGGTAAGCGTCGGTATGGTTTCCTTGGTCATCAGTCGTCTTCAGATGGGAAAGCGCCGTTTCCGTCCTGCAGCGGATAGCAGCTGATCAGGGCAATAGGGGTGGGCTTCCATGGGGGATATGGTGCTCTTACAGGGCTGGACAGGCAAGGTTTTACACCGAATGTGGTCTTCGGCAAATTCGGGTCCCGTCCGTGTTCTGGAGTAAGCAAGATGTTCGCTACGGCAGCCGCAATGAGCCCGAGCAGTTCGCTTTCGAGGTCAAGGGAGGCAAACCCGTGATGCATGGCCAGGATCACACCGCCGCTTGCCCGGGGAACCACGGTGCCCACGGCCTGGCCTACATCTATGGTGCGGTTTTCTCGCGTCTTCGGTGAGCACCGTCTCGATGCTGCGAACTGAAGAGAAAAAGGGGGAGATTAACGTGCGCATTTCGAGTTCCGGCCACGTTATGGGGATCTTCTTGAACTTGATCATTCCCTGTAGCTTGCTGCAGGGTTCTAAAAAAACACCTAGTAGGACGACACCCGGTCCCGAAGGGTAAAAAGCCGTAGATTCCCCGTAGCTTGCTGCGGGGAGTAGGCTTTTTAAGGGTGTCGTTCAATTGGGATTCGCCGCGGTTAAATTTGCGCAAGGCAATCCGAACAAGAAATGTGCGCATTGCTCTCTCATTGGCGATCAACCGTGAAGAGATCAGTGAAATTCTCTACCAAGGCTTCATGGAACCAGTGAGGACCTCTATCGCGGTTGGTCTCGGCCCGTCTTCCACGAACAGATTTTTGTGCGCCAATAGCAATTCGTTCGGGAATTCTCACATGCAATCCGATGGAGAAGAGAATCGAAGAAAGCCCGTCATTATGCTCACATCGGCGTGGCCGATTCCTCTCCAATGACAATCATATAGCTGCCGCGATTCTCGCTTCCGGGTTCACGTTGCAGTTCTACGCTGTCGAAGAGATTCGCGACGGAACGCCAGAAGTGAACCGTCGAAGCCAATTACTCCAATTCAATCCCAGTCGATATCGTTCTTGCACTAATCATTCTTTCTCTGCGGGCTCTGCGTCGGCGATCTCCGCGATTCCGTTTTTCCAAGCCTGATTTCAGGGGCAGTATGGCTCTCGATTCATGCTTGAGAATAATTAACCGCGGAGAGCGGCTTTGTGGTTTTTCAAGCCGGATTTACTAAGAGTGCCATTTTTTCTTCTTCAAAAGCTGTCTTAGAAGCATAGCCCATCATTTTGATGGTTTTTACGCCGATTTCGGTAGCCAGCTTGTGGATCTTCACGCGGATGGTTTCCGTCGCTTCGGTCAGTGGGCTGAAATGGCCTTTGAGAAGATACCAGATGGAGACGGTGAGCTTGCGCGCCACGGCGGCCACCGCAATGTTACGGTGGCCCTTGCGCAAAGTGAGTTTCCAGCCCCATTGGTGTAAGGGGCTGTTTTTCTGGTTCAGCGCGTTCTGTGCCGACTGGATCAGCAGCGCACGTAGATCTTTGCGGCCGAAGGCAATAATACCGCCATCGCGCTTGATGGTCAGTCCGCTGCGATGCCGGCTGGGGGACAGCCCCAGATAGGCGACCAGCTTCTTGGCATTGGCGAAGCGGTGGATGTCGCCGATGACTGCCCCGATGGCATAGGCGACGACATGCCTCACTCCCATCAGACGCACTAAGGGCAGCAATGCGGGATCCTCGAGCACCTCGCGAGCCATCAGTGCCCGCAGTTTTTTGCGTCGCCTCTCGGCCATCCAAAGCTCTTCGAACATCTCTTCGCACAAGAACAGTTGCACCGGACTCCAGGGGCGACATCGCAGCACCCAGGCACGGCCCGAAGCTCGAGTTAGGCAGGTGCCCCGGGGAATCCGCTTTCCCTGCTCGCTGAGGTAGCTGCGGATGCGATTGCGTATCCGCGTGCAACTGCACACTGCCTTGCGATGGGTGTGCATTACTTCACGGCGTTCGCGCGTCTTCTCATCTGGGGTCCACACTTCCCGAGCCAGTCCGCTCAGGTAGATTCTTCCCAGTTTCACCGCACTGAGTTTATCGTTGTTGCAGTAGGCCTTGCGAATCTGTCCGGCCCTTTGGCTTTCTAACACCACTGCCGCGATCCCCACCTTCTTGAGCCGCTTGACCGTCTCGAAACTGTTGGTGGAGGCCTCCAGGACCACCAGATCGGTTCCCTTCAGGTGCTTGCCGGCCCAGCCTTCCAGCTGTTCCGTAGAGACCCTGTCGTAGACTTTCTGCACCACAGCGCTGGCCGCATCGCTGCCTTCCAGCAATGCCGCCGTGAAGATATCCGGGTGCATATCCAGCCCGATGATTCGTCTGGGTTGACTTTGCTTTTTTTCCATTGTTTGCTTTTCTCGCTTATGGCGGCTGACCGGGGGCAGGCGGTTACGTAGCATTCAGCTTTTCGGAGTCCATCCTCCACGTAGGTGCATTCCGCCGGCGCTCAATCACAGAGTCGGAGAGTAACTCCAGCGTTCTCGTCGAGCGTCTCCCGTTTGCCACCTGTTGGTGTTGCACAGCACCCACAGGTTCGAACGATGCCCCCGGTCTGCCATAAGCTCCATTGTTTTCGCTGGAAATCCTCATACGGTCACAGAGACCGCGGAGGAAAGAAAGGATGGATTGACGTTGTCATCAAAGCCTCTTCCTCAACTTCAGGACCGGTTCATCTGGATCCTGGATCGAGTTGACAATCTTTTCTATGGCTTCGATTTCAATCTGCGGCGCGTCAGCATCACACTGGTAGGTGATGAAGAGTATGGTCCGTTCATTCGCAAGCCACCACTGCTTATAGAATGAATTGCTTTCGGTATAACTGTACTGATAGCCCGAAAAATCTCCCCATTTTTGCCAGGTAAGTCGTGTTGAGGCTGCTACGTTCGTCAGATTGCGCAAAGCGTCTTTACTCACATCATCTGGTGCTTCCAATCGGTTTCCAGGTCGATGCTAAAAACCGGAAAGGTTCGAGTTTCCGCACTTAAGCTAGCGGCGATTCCAACTATTAGAACTTCACGAAGATACGTTGATACACATGATTATCGACATTTATTGTCGATGTTACGACATATATTGTACTTATTATTAGATGATAAATAAGGAGCGATCAGCCCCATGTCTGGACTTCCCGGTTGGAGCGAACGGAAGCCTGCACCATTCCCGTTTGGAGTAGGTCAACTGAACTCGGTATCGTCATAAAACAGGCAAAAAAGTCTTCTTTACCGAGCATCGATGATTGTTCAAGGCAGTCCTGATACGAAAGGGAATCATTGCAGGCATATGCCCATGTTCAGCGGCTCCTCCAAACCAAGTTAGCGTCAATGGCCACTTCGATGGGGAAGGCCCGTAGGGAAATTTGGGCGCGGTTGCTGACGTATTCAAAGAAGCCCTTTTAGCCGGATCGAGCAAAAACACGCGCTATCCGACTTTTTATTCACCATAATGTCGCTGTTCCACAACCGCTTACGCGTTTGGGACAGGCTCTACCTAAGTGTCCTTCGCACCGGAGAGCGCCGCCTCGGTAAAGAATTCGTCAAAGTCCGGGCCCGCTATCGCGAGGCTATTGACGCTCTCTTCCTTCACGGCTGCGCATGCAGCACTCCCCGCATTGTAAAGTAATGGCCTGGATAGAGGCAGACGTAGGGGTAATCCCCGGGCGGCGGAACCGTGAACACGGTCTCATTTCGTGATCCTGGATTCGTCATTTCGGTATGGGCGATGATCGCCTCGTGATTAGGGACGTAATTGCTGGAAGGTCCGGCACGGATCGCTGCCGTGCCCACCTCGATGATATCCGTGCCCTCTTTGAGCAAGGTGAAATTGTGTACCATAGCCAGGCTCGTGGCTGTGTTGTCCAGGATAATTCTCAATCGCGTTCCCGCTTTCGCAACGATTTCCCCGGTGTCGTATATCATCTGGTTCCCGACCGGGCGAAGGATGATCGTCTTCACTTCAGACTCCGCTCTCGCCGAAGTCGAATCGGCGCCGAAAAGTAACGGTACAACGAAGATAGTTAATGAATACAGCAAGGTTTTGATAGTTCTATTTTTCATATCAGCAATTCCTCAGGATTTGAATTATCGGTAAAAGGATCGATTCACGGACGGCAGATGAGCTTCTCTTAATGAACCTCGCCGATTGCCGAGCCGTCCCGCTCCTCACGGAGCGAGCTACGTGTAGCCCTCTGCGTGAGCGGAGGGACCGGATCTCGGGTTCATTGCCAGCCATAGTTGATGGCCACCGGCCTCGATACGGAACCTCCTAATGGTGATTGTTACTCTGTCGGCAGAAATAAATGTCTGGTAAAAGTGGGTTAGAGCCTTGTCTATCCCAAGAATAAGCCCCAGAGCTGCTGAGCGCGGGTCCATCCCACGCCCAACAGCCAAGGGCACAACAGATCGCCGATGTGAAGAAGCAATATTACTATGATCAAGGGGTTCGCAGGGTGATGGACGCTGCCTGAACGGGCGCTGCTCCGAATTGCGTGCCGGCTACAAAGATCGGCTTCGGGACACCGTCTCCATCGCTGTCCGCCATCTCGGCTTTCATTTGCTTCGCCTTGACCGGATCTTCAGCCATGAGCCGATGCAGCTTTATCTTCATTTCTTGCTGTTTCGCCAGCGAAGGAATCATCTCACCTGTGCGGCCGAGTTCCGCCAGCTGCAAGCCGTTCGTCTGAGCAACCTCTTCGAAGAACTGATCGAGCCGGGCCACGATTCGACGCCGGTCCTCTCCCTCGGCAATGATCGCCAGCTCCCGCAAAGCCCCAATTGTGGCGCCGAAATTAAGCCCTTCGTAGGTGGATGCCTCGGCCCCTACATGGCTCCTGTAAACCCCGGCCTCATCCGACCAGAGGCTTCGCTGCATGAAGCTATAGGCTCGTTCCGCTGCTTTCCGGTAGGACTGGTTGTTGGTCACGTGGTAAGCGGCCAACCACCCCCGGATCGCCAGGGTCTGGGCAAGGAGGCTCTTCGGACCGGAGGACCCCCGCACCCTGCGGCCGGTCAGTTCGTATGCGTCAGCCACGCTGCCGTTCCGCCGCTGCTGCCCCGCAAGGAAGTCTGCCTGGACGGTAAGAAGCTTCTGCGCTCCTTGTCGAAGACTTGGAACGTCGTGCAACCTGTTGTATGCGTTGGCCAATGCAACGATTGCCATGCCTGCGTTGGTCGTGCTGATACGCTTTCCTTGACCCTTGTCGGGATGCCAGGTGTCGACAAGCGTACCGTGGTCGCCGCTAAAATGTAATCCCTGCAGATTCTTAAAATTGACAGCTGCGATGCCTTTGGAGAGCTGATGCGGTGCGAGAGGAAAGATCGTCTTACCCATCCGGAATTGCCTTTCCAACTCCTGCTTGTCGGCGCGCGGGTTCCACTTCGGATCACCGAACACGAGATCGTAGTCATCCTCGATTGTCGGATCGGTAAGGAAATAGAATTCGCTCTCCGCCCATAAGAGCGACGCAACATCGAAGAGGTCGCTCGATTCATCGACGACCGCAAAGCTCACAGGCTTCGGAGGCTCAGTTTGCGCAAGAAAAGCCGCCTTATAAGCGTGAGGATAGTAGATTGGTCCATCCGCGGGATTGTATGTCTTGGGGTCGACACCGCCCAATGTCCGCGTTTTGGCATCGTAGGCCAGCTCGGACTTCAGCGCGAACGACTTGGTAATCGCCAAAGCGACCAGTGCGGCGCCGCGAAAGCCGTTACCGCCGTCGTCTTTTGCATTTCCCAAATAGGTCATCCCATCGATCTCCTTGTGATGGGTAAAGAAATCCCGAGCCCACAGCACTTCCTTCATCATGGACTGGCCCCAGGCGCCCGGATTCAGTGTCCGATCCATGGACTCCGGCGCCCAACGCAGGGTGTTGAAGTCGTTAAGTTGCGGTTCGATCACAAACGTCGGAACACCGGACGAATACTCCAGATATATGGGAAAGACCCCCTCCGGAGGGAATTGCGCCTGTGCTGCATCAGCGGCCGTTCGTTTCACGAACTGGGCAAGCTTGTGCTGGAAGAAGATACGATTGCCGTCCTCGCGATCATACCAGGGCATACCCTCGTCTTCCATCACGTGCTTCGTGAAAAGTGGATTATGCACAATGTGGATTCCCATTCCGGAACGGAATAGTAAATTGCCCAGACCATACATAGAGTAATAGTACATCTCCATTGACTTCGTCGAACCGATGTTTACTTGCCCATCGGGCATTTCGCAGGCGAAGGTCAGCCATTCCTCATTGGCCGCGTACATCGCAGCCTTCGTATCGAAACGCAGTTCTCGTTCCTGCGCAAATAGGATTGGGCCGGTGTATGCTAGTGAGCACACTATTCCACTAATTAGATATGTTGTTGGATTGTTCATTGGTGATCTCATACTTTTTCATATTTACTTGGTTCAGTTCGGTTTTAACGCCTTACCAATTCCAGAAATCGAGCTCGCGTTTAGCTCCTTTCGTCTAAAAAGAATCCAAACCCTGTTCCGCCTCGCTTACTTTGAAGTAAAACTGGATTTTCACTAGTGCCATGACGGGTTCGTTCTCCACGGCCGGCGAAGTGAATTTCCAATGCTGGATCGCGAAGAGCGCCGCATGGCCAAACTCTGGACGACTGGCTTTGACAACTTGCGGAAACCAGACCTTGCCTTTTTCATCGAGAAGCAACTTTAACCTGGCGCCGCCTTCAACGCCGTCTTCCAGTAAATCAGGTGGATAAATAGCTCGAACCACGGATAGCGGTTCAGGATACCGATCCAGTTTCGGGGAGTCGGCAGCGAGTTCCGATTCCTGTTCTTTGAGTTGATTTAACATCATCAGCTCGTGCTCATTGAGTCGGGAAGAATCGAAATCGAACCGCTTTTTGAGCGCAAATGGGATCGTCTCACTTCCTAGCCTGGCTGGGCGATAGGTTCCGTGTAAACAGGCGGCCACGGCGGCGCCACCGAAATCGGGATGGCTTTCGTTTAGGATCCTTGTCCTCAGCACCTTACCCTCATGGGAGACCTGAATGGCGATTTCCGCAAAGCCGCTTTCATTCTCAAGCAGTCGATCGACGGGATAAAGAGGATCGTAGGTAAATCGGGATTTCGGCGGTTTGAAGGACGAGATTAGTCCACCCATTATCCAAGCACTGCGAAGATTGATTGAATCTTCCGAATTCAGCATATCCGCCATGAGATTTTCAGGACGATAGATGAATAATTGAGGAAGATACGCCTTCACTGGTTTTCCCTTCCGACGCGCCGGCTTGAACTTCCAATTCTCGAGAGTTCCAATCACTTTCTCGGCAAATTCGGGATTCTCCTGTCCTCCCGAAGTATTTATGATACTATTGACCCTGGAAACCTCACCCTCTTCGTCTACCGTGAAAATGACCGCGAGTTCGCTCGGGTAGCCTGTGTATTCCGCAGAGGGCCGATAATCGGGTGTCGGCGTATCCAGAGGGCGCGGTGGTCTACTCACTTCATCAACACTGAAAACTTCATCTGAGGACCGCACTGATACCGCAGCGTTCAGCGATCCTTCCAGAAGTGTAAACCCCATTAAGAAGCTTCGGATTATGATAGATCCGCGTGGCTTTACGTAGCCAAGGCTATACCGAAATTTCGTCTCCAGTCTTCGTCCTGATAAGGCCGGATTGCCTTCCCCTTGCGAAGGGCGTAGGCATATTTTAGCGAAGAAAGACAAAGGAATCTGACTCATGGATTTAAGTGATTCTCAGCCTGGATCTGCTCGCCTCATTGAAGAAAGTCTGTCTGAAAACATGCACATGGACGGTAGACAGACTGGGTCGCCGATTTATTCCCTTTACTGGAAGAAAATCCTTCCTGAAATAATAACCCGTTGAACATCAACTTGATGCACCTCTATCTCAACTGAAACAGGAATCGCTCCTTCCGATTTCCGCCCGCTTTAGCAGTAGACGTCGCGGTGGTAGATCAACTTGCGGAGGAGCTCGGCTGGTTCGTCGCCGTCGTCACCCAAGTTCGTGAATTCTGCCCAAGGAGTGGAACACTACTAGTTTGGAGTTGTGAGCCGGGCGTCACGCTTTAAGAAAAGAGGGTTTGCGCAGGAATCTGATGTCTGGTAGGGTCGGGTCCAATTGTCAGGTGAATTCCTAACTCACCTTCAGGAGCGAATCATGGCAGCGAGCAAAGCCCGAGCTACACGCGTCCTCCTCTCGTGGCCACAGAGGCAATCTTTCCAAGTTGCGGCATTTGCGTTTGTCCTCTTGGTTTGTGGGTTTCTCTCAACGCCCGCGCCGGCCTCCATCATCTTCTCTGAGAATTTCGACTCATTGGCGGACGGAAATCTATCTGGGCAGGGTGGCTGGACAGGGGACGATATGCGTATTGGGACTGGCGCGGGGCTTGGCACGAAAGTGGTCGACGGCCGTATCGATCCAGGTACGGGCATACAGTCCTTTTCCATTCACGCAATTGGGTCCCTTAGTTCGATAGAACGTTACACGCTAGACTTCGACTTGTACGCGCACTCCACTGGACCGGAGAGTAATGCCGCGGGCGCGTACTTTTCCGATTCTTCGTCAAGCCTTTCGGTCGGTTGGAACTGGGCCGGTTTCACGTTCTTGGATTGGCAATTCGATGCAAGGGTTCTGACTGGTAACAGTGGGAATATAGAATTCCTCACAGGGGTCTTCGACACCGCAGTTGATCTTCAGGTGATACTGGACCCGTTCGCCGGAGAGGTCTATGGTCGAGCCGACTTAGGATCTGGTTTCGTCGAAACGACACACTTTGCGATGACAGCTGCCCAGTTTGCCACGGTCAATAGCGTTCTCGTTTTCCAAGACTTTCGAAGCCCCACGGTCTACCTCGGCCTCGAAGTCGACAATATCACTGTCGACGCCGTCGTCATCCCGGAACCGTCCGCGCTCGCCCTCATGCTGATACCGCTTCTTTTCCTTTTGCGACGCCGCGCCATCCGCTCATAGGTAAACACAATCAGCAGTTCTTTGCGCCTTCTGTGCCTCTTTGCGGCCAAACTGAATCCTGCGCAGATAAGGCGCGATAGTCCTGCCGATAGGAGGGCAACCATGGCAGGAATGACTGTACGGACACCCGGTGCTCACGAGGACCCATGCCTTTTCGTGCTCGAATAGAACCCCCCGCTTTGGCGGTCCCAAAGGCGCATCAGGAAGTCCATGGCACGCCGTAAGCGTGTCTTCGGCTTCGCGATCCCTCACTACATAATTGATACCGACCTCGAAGCCAGCCTGAGCAAGAGCTTGAGCGATGTCGTTCACCGAGAGCATGAACGCAGAAGTATCCGTGCGCAGTTTGGTGAATCTGGCGTCGAAGGCATTTTAGCACGGAATCCCGCGGGGCGAGCGGTTTTCGGTGGCCGCAGGCATCGGACTGGAAGCTTCGATTCGGACCTATCCAACTGAAAACCAGCCAATTATGAACTTATGAGAAATTGGCATCAGATCTGGTTGAGAAAAGTCGTTCAAGAAACACGAAAACAAAGGGTGGAGAAATGAAGAATCGAATTGCAAGGGATGAAGCAGAGAAGAACTGGCAGCTAAACTGTGAGCATGTTGTTGACGGATTTTGCGTCCTTTTGGCTGGTAAGCTGATGGAAGAGCAAACGGGCGGAGCGATTCGTCCATTTGCGGAACTCGAGAGAGAGATCCTGAGCGCTGCGGCCGATGACCGACTGATCGCCTCGAGAGACTCTGCTCTGGTTGCCTGAACAGTAGAAGTCTTCGTGCTACGGAATGAGGAACCCGAAGATACGCGGCCTGTGCTACGCGAACGGCCCATTTAACTTCCTAATGAACCCTACCAGAGTTTCGCCTTCTAAACGTAATCCCAATCTTACTCCCGGCCTCGGGGGCCCTCGGCCCTCCAGAATGAGAGGTCGAAGGGTTCATGATTCATCCATAGTTGATGGCCACAGGCCTCGATGACGAACCTTTTAAGATATCTGGAATGTCGCGCATTCGAAAAATAGATCCTGATTCCGCAACCGGTGAAGTGAGAGAGCTTCTCCGTATGGTGAAGGACAGAATGGGCCTGGTGCCCAATCTTGTTCGTATACTCGCCAATTCTGCCGCCGCTCTGAAGGCCTATCTCAATTTCAGCGCCGCCCTTCAGGGAGGAGCCATGGAACCGCAAGTGCGCGAGCGGATAGCGCTCGCTGTGGCGGAAGCGAACAATTCTGAATACTGCCTTTCGGCTCACAGCACTTTTGGAAGAGTGGCGGGATTGAGTGAGGAAGAAATCCTCAATGCCAGAAACGGATTTTCGGCTGATGAGAGGATCGCTACCATTCTTCAGTTTGCAGTGAAGATTGTCGAAAAGTGCGGCAAGGTCACGGATCGCGATCTCGAAGAAGCGAGAAAAGCGGGACTGACTGATGAGGAGATCGTGGCCAGCGTGGCTTTTAACATTTATACTACTTATTTCGATCACCTCGTCGAAACCGAAGTGGACTTTCCATTGGCGAAGCCGTCTCGGATAACGGGTGGCAGGTGAAAGGTTCGAAGGTATCGCACCGAGCCGGTATCCGGCGCGTCGTCATCCCAAAGGAGAATGAAAAAGACCTGTGCCGGCTGCCCTCCCATGTGCATAAGCAGCTAGAGATTCATCCTGTCGAGTGTATAGAAGACGTCTTTCAGATAGCCATTGCAGATGCAGCAGATCGACTTTTCGCACGACGATGCGAGTTGCCTTGTGCGGCCTTACGTTGCTTACGAAAGACTGATCTCGTAAGGGCTACTGCGCACACGGAAAGCGCGCGATACGCGGCTATCGCTACGATCCGTTTGGTTGTGCAGAAACGGAGATACTAGCCGCGGATGTACGCGGATGAAGCGCGGATAAAGAGAAAAGGGCTTGGGAGCACTCGGAGATCACTGAAGAGATTAACGGGAGTCCGAACAGTATGCCCACTAAGCACACCAACCACGCGAAAATAAACCCTTCTCATTCTCTGCTCTTTTGGCGGCCTCCGCGGTTCAATTTTTACAAGTTTGATTTCAAAGACGGGGTAGCTCCCAATTCAAGCTTGAGAATAATTAACCGCTGAGAGCGGCTTTGTGGTTTTTCAAGCCGGATTTACTAAGAGTGCCATTTTTTCTTCTTCAAAAGCTGTCTTAGAAGCATAGCCCATCATTTTGATGGTTTTTACGCCGATTTCGGTAGCCAGCTTGTGGATCTTCACGCGGATGGTTTCCGTCGCTTCGGTCAGTGGGCTGAAATGGCCTTTGAGAAGATACCAGATGGAGACGGTGAGCTTGCGCGCCACGGCGGCCACCGCAATGTTACGGTGGCCCTTGCGCAAAGTGAGTTTCCAGCCCCATTGGTGTAAGGGGCTGTTTTTCTGGTTCAGCGCGTTCTGTGCCGACTGGATCAGCAGCGCACGTAGATCTTTGCGGCCGAAGGCAATAATACCGCCATCGCGCTTGATGGTCAGTCCGCTGCGATGCCGGCTGGGGGACAGCCCCAGATAGGCGACCAGCTTCTTGGCATTGGCGAAGCGGTGGATGTCGCCGATGACTGCCCCGATGGCATAGGCGACGACATGCCTCACTCCCATCAGACGCACTAAGGGCAGCAATGCGGGATCCTCGAGCACCTCGCGAGCCATCAGTGCCCGCAGTTTTTTGCGTCGCCTCTCGGCCATCCAAAGCTCTTCGAACATCTCTTCGCACAAGAACAGTTGCACCGGACTCCAGGGGCGACATCGCAGCACCCAGGCACGGCCCGAAGCTCGAGTTAGGCAGGTGCCCCGGGGAATCCGCTTTCCCTGCTCGCTGAGGTAGCTGCGGATGCGATTGCGTATCCGCGTGCAACTGCACACTGCCTTGCGATGGGTGTGCATTACTTCACGGCGTTCGCGCGTCTTCTCATCTGGGGTCCACACTTCCCGAGCCAGTCCGCTCAGGTAGATTCTTCCCAGTTTCACCGCACTGAGTTTATCGTTGTTGCAGTAGGCCTTGCGAATCTGTCCGGCCCTTTGGCTTTCTAACACCACTGCCGCGATCCCCACCTTCTTGAGCCGCTTGACCGTCTCGAAACTGTTGGTGGAGGCCTCCAGGACCACCAGATCGGTTCCCTTCAGGTGCTTGCCGGCCCAGCCTTCCAGCTGTTCCGTAGAGACCCTGTCGTAGACTTTCTGCACCACAGCGCTGGCCGCATCGCTGCCTTCCAGCAATGCCGCCGTGAAGATATCCGGGTGCATATCCAGCCCGATGATTCGTCTGGGTTGACTTTGCTTTTTTTCCATTGTTTGCTTTTCTCGCTTATGGCGGCTGACCGGGGGCAGGCGGTTACGTAGCATTCAGCTTTTCGGAGTCCATCCTCCACGTAGGTGCATTCCGCCGGCGCTCAATCACAGAGTCGGAGAGTAACTCCAGCGTTCTCGTCGAGCGTCTCCCGTTTGCCACCTGTTGGTGGTGCACAGCACCCACAGGTTCGAACGATGCCCCCGGTCTGCCATAAGCTCCATTGTTTTCGCTGGAAATCCTCATACGGTCACGAAGACCACGGAGGAACAATAGAAGGGAGTAGTGAAGAAGTATGAGAGTATCGGAGTACCGATGGAGAACGTGAAGTCGGTGAAACAAGCCAAAGCTCCGAGCTCCGGCCGAGCGCCACCCTGGCACAGCAAAGCACTGGGGAGCCTGAAATACGCAAAACAGGTACGAGTTGCAGGTAATGACCAAGTTCAACAACGCCTCACTCGGCCACGCCGTCGACTGCGTGAACGGCACCCAGGAGATTTGGAAGAACCAATGACCGCGCATAGCATGAAAATGATTGACCTGAGGCGATGGAACCTCGTTCAGATCATGCTGATGCAGAGATTGGAAATTGCGGCGGATTTCGAAATCATGCTCGCGTTTCACAGCCATCCCATAAGGCCTAAACCCTGAAGGCAAGCCTGAGGGATGGAGCGGGATAGCGGTTGATATTGGGAAAAAGTCAAAATGTAAAACAGGGGGGAAATGGTTGATATGGACGGATGCTGTCCCACAGAGCTAAGGGGAGAAACCGGGTAGGTAAGCCTGTTGAGGCTGGGAACACATTCGATATCGGGTTCGTGCTGTCCCATAGAAGTCCGCCAGATCGAAAAGCCCGAAACGGTCCCAGAGCACGCCGCGCACGAGCGTAAACAACCGGGTGAAGCTGTGCGGCCACTGGCTGATAAAGGCAATGTATCGGAGCAGAACGAGCAGCAGCAGGGCGGCCCACAGCTGCCAACGGATGGCCTGCTTGGAATGCCCGAGAAAATCGCAGACCTTGAAGGTTTGCTTGATCTGCTTGAAAAACACCTCGATGCCCCAGCGGCAGCGGTAGAGGGCGCAGACACTGGAAGGGGCCCAGTCCATGTTGTTGGTGAGGAAAACCATGACGACCCACTCGCCGTTGACTTCCACTTCGGCTTCGATCCGGCGCAACCTGCCGGGATACTGCCGGCGGGAGGCGGGAACCTTCAGGGTGACCTCGTCATCCCGCAGGATACGTCCTTGAGGCTTGCGCAGGCGCTTGCGGCAAACATGGCAGCGCAGGTTGTCTTTGGCGCGCGTGACCCAGAATATGCCGCGTTCGCTCAAATGGAAAAGATTGGCAAAATGCACGTAAGCCTTGTCGAAAACCGCGATCTCTCCAGCCTGCAGCCCCGCGCACAGGGCCAGGGTCCGCGTGCCGTCGTGATGGGAAGCTTCTTCAATGACGGCAAAGCCGGGAAGAAAACTTTGCAGGTTGAGCCGCAGGTGCATCTTCGCCGCGGCCTTGCGCCGACGGTGCTTGGCCCAGTCCATGCAGTTGGCCGCCAGGGCAATGGTGGTGGAATCGATCGCATGGATCGCCCGTTTGAAGCGACGGGGCAGGCCTCGGTAGCGCCCGGCCGGTCCAAAGCCCGGCGAAAGCTCTTGCAGATGCCCCAGCACCTTCCAGAACAACGCCTCCATCATGTCGCTGTCGCGCTCCCTATTGGCATGCGAAAGAGTGTTTCGGCTCGGTGCAACCGCTCCCCTGATCGCCCTGAGCTTGGCCGCATGATGCCGCAGGGTGTCGCAGACGTCGTTAAGGCCGATGGCATGGGTCAGTTGCGCAAAGAGCAGACTGACCACATGACTCCATGGCGTGAAGGTGCGCGCCTTTTTATCGACCCCGTACTCCCGGGCGAGTTTTTCCGTCAAATGCGACGGGATGAGTTTACAAAGCTGATGCAAGGTGCTGCTGTAGTGTTTCGTCGGCGTTATGTTTTTCATACTGCGGATTCTTTGGTCGGAATCCGCCGCCGACCACCTTTTTTTAACCCTGCCCGAAAGGGAGTCTCACCACATCCTGTGGGATGGCTGTGATTATTGTTACAGTATTGGTTATATGCCGGACTGGGGAGGGCAGAGCCTGCATTTCAGTGGGGGGTTGCGCGAAAGGCTCAGTGAAAGTCAGAGGGAAATCATCAGATTGAA
Organism: Opitutales bacterium; assembly: GCA_963665345.2. Classification (GTDB taxonomy): domain Bacteria; phylum Verrucomicrobiota; class Verrucomicrobiia; order Opitutales; family CAXXNP01. The sequence goes on along the minus strand of OY762281.2, from coordinate 132,323 downwards.
ATGAAAATGATTGAAATTCCTTCCCGTCCAGCTATCTCCTCCTTCTACCTTCTTACTTCTGCCTTTCCCCACGGGGCGTAGCTCAGCCTGGCAGAGCACCTGCTTTGGGAGCAGGAAGTCGCTGGTTCGAATCCAGTCGCCCCGACCATGTTAAAGATGTTGAAATTCTCCCGAATTGATGGACAGCACGCGCACAATCGAAAGGTTCGAAACGATGCCATCAACAAAACCAGCATATACCGAGGAGTTCCGGCGTGAGGCGGTGGATCTGCTGCTCAGCAGCGGTCGGTCGCTCAACCAGGTAGCCCTGGGAGTCAGTGCGAACGTCTGAGGAGCTGGCGCAATCAGCGCCTGGGGGCCGGGAGCTGGGCCGGTTGCGACGCGAGAACGAGTATCTGCGCTGCCAGCGGGACATCCTAAAAAAGCCGTGAGCATACTGAGCGAAAATCCGCAGCTGGGTATGCGCTGATCGAAATCATGCGGAAAGAATACAGTATCAGCGAACTTTGTGAGGCGCTGGAAATATATAGGCTGGCAAAAAATAGATTTTCGCATTCGGCTAATACCTGCATCGATTGAGAACTCCGATGATTACTTAGGATATTGCTTGGATGTTGGGAATAGGCATGGACATGGGCGCAATTTCCCGGAAGACTAAATGTCTGGTGTTAGCTTGCATGACCGCGATACCGACTTCATACTTTCAAGCGGAGGTGTTGCCCGGGAATGAAAGCGTTCCCGAGCGAAGCGAATCAAGAGATAAAGTAGCGCCTAAAGTAGAAAAGCAAATTCGAGAGTACTCGATCCGAGTCGGCGAACTGGAATTCGGTATTCTCTTTGAAGATTATGAGATCCCAAGAGAGCTGCGAGATTTAATTGTTCGAGAAATTGAGTTGATACATTCACAGTTGGACAACATCTACATGTCAGAGCTGCGAGATGGTGCTCGCAAATATAGCATTGGAGGCGATTTGATTCTCTCTAAGCACATCATATATAGAGGAGGACAGGACCTCTATATGCCGAAAATCTTCGCTGATTCAAACGTTGGGGATCTCTTAAAGATTGACTCCAGATTCTTTTTAGTTGTCCCTCGGGAACTCATAGAGCGATACGAAAAAGCTTATGATTTCTTGATAGCTAACGATGAGGAGTTTACAGAATTGCTTCAGTTCATAGGAACTATAAATCAGCTTCAAAACATCAACGGTCTATCGGATTCAAAAGTTGAGCAGATGTTCTTTCTATCCGATCCACGCATGAGAACGACCGCAGATATATCGACGTTTCGCAAGAATCTTGAATCACTTCTGGGTTACGAGATAGTGAAACCGAGCATATTGGAGTTTCAAATACTCGAGCTAGAGGGCGATTCTCTGCTATTCTGTAGTATTCTGCTAAAGGAAAAGGGCTCTCAAAAAGTGGCTGACGAAATCGGTGTTGGAAAAGTTGGCAACCAGTGGCGCTTTGTATTCTAGGTGCTTGCATTCATATTTGTTGGTGTGAGATGTGCTGCGACAGGTGGTGGTTAAAAAGTCACGCTGACGCTAGAACATCCCTTCCAGGAATGGAAAGTCGATATCCGGGGATTTCTCTCTCTCTCACGTCCCTAGCCGGGTCCTTAAGGAGTCGTAAATCGCCTCGGCACGAGGGCGGACGGTGATTAAGGACCTCGGCTATATCGCCAAGGAAAGAACTGAAAGATTTTGAAAAGATTGATGCGCGACCTTATGGTGTCTATCTACCGGTTCCAGACCATCGTTACGGGCTGCGAATCAAGGTTCTGGTGAGCCATCGAAGAATACAAGCGAAAGGTCCTGTAGGCCGTATTAGCCCTGATCTCGCCACATTCCGGCCGGGCCCCCCAGGTCCCCTGCTGCTTCTTCAGTACAATCGGTTTCCGTTTTCGTCGTTTTATGGGGCAACCCCCCAATTTTAGCACGCGCTTTTTATTGCTATAGCGTCGGTTCTGTAATTCACGCCGGCACCTATTTGCACCCGCACTCCCCCTTGCTTTCCCTGCTTACCCATAGAGCAACATCTGCCCCTTCGCCGCAGCGCCCTTCTCGGTATTGCACCTCCAGCGCGCGTCTGGCCTTGTGCTGCTTGGAAACGAACCGGCAGATTCTTGATGTCCCTTGTTTCCTTCGTTCTCGTGACCGTCGTTTCCAAAGGTAACCCTCGAGACGGCATCAAAAGCGGTCCCGAAATGTGGAAACAATTTCGTTTCCGATTTCGTTTAGCTTCGTTTCTTGTTTCCCGCCTTAAGTGGTTCATATAGAAACGAAGCGAAAGCGTCAGGGAACGAGTTTGTATTCCCGACCTTCCTGTTTAACCCATCCCTCCTGTATTCCGCGCATCGCGAGTTTCGAAACCGTGCCCTTGGATACGCCAATTTCATTTGCAATATCAGTGCATGATGTGAGTCCGTCCTCGAGCCATTGCCGAAAGAGATCAAGTATGGAGACGCGTTTATGGGATACCTGCGTCAGTGAATCCGAAACCGGCTCGAATTTCCAATCGAGTGGTTGCGTCTCATCCTCAGTTCCGCCCTTCGGCCAAAGCACCCGCCATGTGTTGCGCAAGCCAAGTCTTCCCTAGACCTCTAATCCCAAAATGTAGCCAAGGTCCCCCTGTCGAAACCACGTCCCCATGAATGGTTCACGCGCCTGAATCTCGATTCGGGCAAGCTCTTCGGATGAAACCAGCGAAGAATCAAACTGCTTGAACAACGACTCGTTATCTTCGGTCTCCTTCTCCAGAGCCAGTGGTTCAAATTTCTGAAGAGGTTTGAATTCCTCTGATAGAATGCTGGATAGAGTCATCAGCCGGCCTTGGAAAGAATTGCGTCGATATCGCTATGAGTGCATCGGCGTTCACGATATATGTCGTTAAAGTCACGACCCCCCGAGCCTTTCGGTTGGAGAAATGTTACGGTATTCCCTTTTGCTTGGATCGACTGGAGGAATCCCGCTTCCCATTGATTTCCCGCTTCGTCGGCATGTGCGATGAGGAGAAATCGCGCGCTGTGTGGCCAGAACGGTTCCCAGAGAGACAGAAACGTTCGCCAACTTGTAGCACCTGGAATCCCCAAGACCGCAACGTCTTCCGGCCATGCAGCATCCCACTCAAACCAGCCAGCAGCCGCACCAAGACAGATAGCATCGAACTGGCCCCCGAGCACGGCCACCAGGGAGGCGGTGGGAAGACTGCCTACGAGAAACGGCGCTCCTGGAATGCCCCGGACATGGGTTTTCAGGTTCGGAAGGTAGACGTATGATGCACGCCGGGCGCCCTTCGGCTTCCTTCGAAGGTGGAAGCCGACCATTTCCGTAGAGACGGATCCAAACGGATCTCTGACGGGAACCTGAACCGGAAAAGCCAGGCCCCGCTCACTCCCGAGCTTTGGCAGGCTAATCAGCCTGTCCTCAACCAGGCCTACTCGGCGGCCGGCTCGAGCGTCTGGGACGGGGCCTGCGAACTAAGGAACCTGGTGGTCGCGACAGCGGCGAAGACCCCCGAATTGTCCACCGATACCATCAAGGGGTTGGCCCGGGGTGATTTGGTCAACGAGCGAGCCCTGAACACCTGGCGTGAGGTGACCTCGTTCTGTCCGCACTCATTGGAAAAGCGTTCGCTGGATTGTCTGTTTCCAAAAAGCTTCATTAGAGCCTGTTCTGAAAACTCAGGCGCCTGTTCTTTTCGTGCGATAGCCGTCTTCTTTGAGTGATTTTGTAATGGCTTCAACACAATCACCCTGCAGCTCAAATCCTTCAGGAGTCAGTTTCCCGCCCGTGCCCAGTTGCTTTTTCAATCCATTCAGATAACGAGCTGCTTCGGTCCTAGGGAGTGGCCGCTCAATGCCATGCACGGCCGTAACCCATTTGCCGGCACGGCCCTGTTTTTCACGCCTGATGCCCACTGTGGATCGAACCGGCTCCTGGATCTGCGGTGATAAGTTATCCATTGCAGCCCGATTACCGAAACCACCGAATACATTCTGGCCAATCGACTGGCCGCCATCAGTATTCTGCTTTTGTTTCTTGCCCATGATGCTAATCGTTCAACGTTAAAAGTGAATCAATCGGCCGGTGATGGTCAGAGCGGGGTGACTTGTCGAATTAGATGCGAGCTTCATGCGGTTGATTCCAGTGCCTTGTTCGCCTGCTTTTGGTAACGAAAGAATGACCAGACCATGATGGATAATATACCCAGAATAATTAGCAGTTCTTCATCGTAGAATATTTGCTCTGCGCCAGACCATGCGTGTGCAAGCCAGAATATAACATAAGAAACGATGACTCCTTTATACGCTAAAGCATACTGACAGCGACGCTGAAGTCAATCGACAGAGTCTTCGCCTTTTGCATTCTAACCCTACCTCTCCCCGTTGCATAGGTACCGCTTTATGGTTCTCTTGAGGTCGCAATGTCCCAGAAAGGTCAAGGTCACCATGTGAGTTCAGTTTCAACCTCTAGGCGTGCTGACATCGCCCTTCTCTCACTAATCGGCGTTCTTGCGCTCCTGCTCGCTATCGCGCAATTCGCGGCGTTCAAATATGAGACTAAACAGGGGCCTGAACGCGACGTCGAGGTCAGCCAAACCAGGTCATTTATTGCCAGTATCCAAAGACTGGGGAAGGAGCTTGATGCTGCTGAAATTAGAGTCCTGGACGCTCACATGGAATTGGCAGAGAGTCGGGATGCCGAAAGAGCCCTGAGAATACGGCTTATAAGAACAGATACCATACTTGAGAATGCTGAGAAAGAGGCTTTCAGAAACGGAGACCCTAATCCAAGACTCTCAGAGAGAAGCCAGGCAGCTATCAACCCAATTTGAGTCCTGGGTCGAGGCCGACAAAGAACGCCTAGCCAAAGCAGAGAAGGCTCTAGCCCGCAATAAGAGCGACCTCTATGGCACGTGGCGCGTTCACGTCTTGTGGGAAGGGGATTGGCCGAGACCTAGTCTCATGTCCGATAATTAAGTTGAATTAATCTGTCTTACCATGTTATGCTATCGGCATGGCAAGACCCATATCCATAATTGAACTTACAGATCTTGAGCTGCAAGAGTTGCAGCGTCGCGTGAAAGCACCGACAGTATCCGTGCGCGACAGCCTTCGGGCGACAATCGTACTGCGTCGTTCCGAAGGCGTCAAACAGGCGCAGCTCGCGGAAGAACTCGGGGTTAGTGTGCCCTGCGTGAACAAGTGGTCGCAACGCTTTGAGCGAGACGGCTTGGAGGGATTGCGGGACAGGAAGGGACGAGGACGGCCCCGATGGATACCGGCGGGCAAGGTTGAGAAGGTCATTACCGAGGCTACACGACCGCCGAAGCCACGCACTCGCTGGAGTGTTCGCACCATGGCCAGGGAGGTGGGGATTTCCCCCGACAGCGTGCAGCGCATCTGGCGGGCTAACGATATCAGGCCTCACTTGGTCAGGACGTTCAAAGTGTCCAATGACAAGTACTTCGAGCAGAAGTTCTGGGATGTGATCGGCTTATACCTGGATCCGCCAGAGCGGGCCCTTGTATTGTGTTGCGACGAAAAGAGCCAATGCCAGGCTTTGGAGCGGACCCAGCCGGGCTTACCTCTTGGCGTGGGAGAGATTTGCACCAAGACACATGACTACAAGCGACACGGGACCATTACGTTGTTTGCAGCCTTGAATTATCTGGACGGCAAGCTCATCGCACGCACCGAACAGCGGCATACCCATGTAGAATGGTTGCGGTTCTTGAAGCAAATCGAGCGGGAGACACCCAAGCAGCTGGACTTGCACTTGATCGTTGACAACTACTGCACGCACAAGCAACAGAAGGTCCGCAAGTGGTTGTCGCGCCATCGGCGTTTTCACATCCACTTCACCCCGACCAGTTCGTCCTGGTTGAACCTGGTCGAGCGCTTTTTCGGCGAACTGACCCAAGATGTTATCAGGGATGGTAGTTTTACCAGCGTCAGGCAATTGGTCGAAGACATAGAAACCTATCTGGCTGAAAGGAACCTCGACCCCAAGCCTTACAGATGGAAGGCGAAGGGAGAGGAAATCCTGCGCAAGATCCAGCGCGCCAAACGTGCCTTGGCAAAGCAGACAGGGAAAACTAATTAATTTATGTTATTTAACGGACACCACACTAGCGTGTACCTATCTGACCGGGAAAGCTTCTCCGCTCGGCAGCACAACCGTTTCCCCTAAGTCTTTCGTGCCAAAATGTAGGTCAGGTGATTGCCCAAGCCTAGACCGTCTCCAATATTTTTCGGATCAGCCCCGAGTTCTTCGAGTTTGATCATCAATTTGCTGGGGCTAACAAGAAAAACAGCGTCGTTGTCCGAATAATATGGTGCATTCAGACAGGCAGGACGGAGATAGATCGGAAGCTGCATAGTTGCACGGACCATCTTCAGCCGACGCGGCCAGAGAACCTTTTCGTCCAAGATATGCCACAGAAGATCAAGCACTGCCCATCTCTTCAACTTTGCTCTCTTGGTATCGGCAGATCTCCCACATCGCAGCGAGTTCATCCAAAAGCTGAAGTGCGGACAGATTACAGCAAGATTTCCTCCGGGCTTCAGAACCTTAAGCATCTGATCAAGGAGCCGGTGAGGCCTTGCACAGTGTTCCATCGCAAACAAGCAAATTGCCCAGTCAAACTCCGCGGGGAGACCAGGATCCGCGGTTATATCGCAAGCTTGAAAGGAGTCTCCGGGATACCTCTTACGATTCAGTTCTATCTGGCGCTCAGAAATATCGAGCCCCAGATATCGTACATTTTTAACTCTCAGAAGACGCGAGGGGTGGGCACTCCCACATCCAAAGTCAATTACACGCGAGTGAAATCCGATTCGGTTCGCCAGATCAAACTGACAGGGCTGTTTTTCGGGCGTCCAATCCTGATTGACCCGGTCGGCTTCGCGCCAATAGCCTTGGTTATCAGCGATAGAGCCATAAAAGCGCTTCATAGAGAACTCCAAAGCTTCAAGGTCTTGCGCCACTTGCTGGTCATCTTCATCAACAGCATCGACAAAGTCCCAGCACTTTCGTTCACCATTCACAGCATGAATCCGCTTGGGTTTTCCGGGCAATTGAAGCGATGACCTCGGTTGCCTGAGAGATACCGCGCCAGGTGGCCAAATGCATGCGACGTTCAATGTTTGAACTGCAAAGCAACCGTGTAGCGCGGCGGAGTCGATCGCCTGAGGAAGTGCGTTCATGTGGCGCCGACCGAGTCCGAAAATACGAAACGAGAATGCCTGAAAAAGCCATCCCTTCCTGAAGCTTAAGAAGATACTCCTCAGTCAACCTGCCCGGCGGGATGATGTGGGTAAGCCTCAGGGAGGTAAACTGCCCCATCCCCAAGCCCATGTCGCACGCGGTGAGGGCCATATCGGTATCGCCATCGGATGAAAGGAGATCTCCGGTTCGATCCAACGCGCGGCGGACCGGATGGTCCCGGATGGAACCGATGTAGGCCTCAGCCACCTTGCGCCGGACACACATTCCCGCCCCACAGGGCCTTATTTCGTTACTGGTAATAGAGTTCCCCCATGCGTCCCTGCTGAACTCTCGCAAGGCCAGCCTGCTGAACTCTCGCAAGGCCAGCATATGCCAATAGGGCCGCGTCCATTCCGGCGGGGTCTCGACAAACTCGGGGAAGATCTGGCCTCCCCATGCGCCTAGATGGGGATGGGCATCGCTTATCACGAGCGCCTGTGAGAGGTAATCCGGGTTGAGTAGATTATCGTCATCGACGAAAACGATCACCGAAGCGTCGCTCTCACGGACCCCTCGAATACGAGCTGGTGTCAGGCCCAGTTCCTCTTCCTGCACGACGCGCCCAAGGGGGTGCCAGGAAAGATCAATCCAGTCCTCAACGGCAGGATCGGAAGCGTTGTCGACAACTACGAGCTCCCATAGACCCAATTTCACATCCTGCGCCCGCAAGGCTTCGAGCACCCGCGGCAGGATAGCCGGATCGGGGCTATGGGTGCAAACGACAACGCTGACGTGAATTTCGTCACCCATTCCGCTGCCCATTTCCGATCTGGACAAAGCTTTCGTAGAGCGACATGTGCGCGCGTGCCACTGCATCCCAGGAAAACTGCCCGACCCATTCCCTGCACTGGGTTGCCCAACGATGGGGATTGTTCAATCTATCTCTGCACAGGAATCTCAGCCCATCGGCCAACTGCTGCTCTGATCCCTCCCTGACAACGAGGCCGGACTTTCCTTGCGAAACGAACTCCGGCATGCCCCCGGCACTACTGCAAATAACGGGCGTGCCACAAGCTTGAGACTCGAGCAAGGTAAAGCCCATGAGCTCGGGTGCGACATGGCGGTCAACGCTCCCGATGGGCGAAAGAGAAGGGAGCACGGTCACACAGGCACTCTGATACGCCGCCAGCAGCTCAGCGTCGTCGGCATCGTGGATAAAACGAACCGGAATGCCATCCGCCAGGCGGCGCAATCGCTCAAGGTACTCCTGGTTTACTGTCCGCCCCATTATCTCAAGGTGAAAATCAACCAGATCCGCGGCTCGAAACGCCTCGATCAGAAGGTGGACGCCTTTATGCGGGTTTATCCTGCCCACGAACAGGATCTTTTTTTCCGGAAAGCTACCCTCGACTGGAACGAATCGCTCAAGGTCGATTCCTCCAGGTATGTGCACGGAGGGTACCTGAAAATCCCGCCTCAACTCACGCAGAGCGACCCGAGATTGCCCAACCACGGCATTATACAATGGATAGACTGGAAGCCTCCGATTGAGCACCCAAGCTCCACCTCCCCCGTGATCGGTAGCGAATATCGCCTTGCCCGTAAGGGCGCGTACCAGGCAAGCCAGATCGGACACAAAGGTGCATACCTGATGAATATGTAATATGTCAGGCACGAGGGTCCTGAACAGAAACCGAGCTGAGAATGGATTATGAGTACTGAATTCGCCGAAATGTGAGGAAGGAAAGATTTCGTAGTGAACACCATTCTCGCGAAAGGAGCGGAGTTTACTCTTCGGTGAGAAACTGATCACCTTTACCTCAGCCTGAGAACCCAACGCTCGGGCAAGCTCCAGGACGTAGCGTTCCCCGCCTCCGATAACCGAATCGGTGGAGAAATAGGTCGGGGTGATCAGCAGAATTCTCAAAATGTGCCGTCTCCATTACTGTTCAACCGGCGTCTGCCTTAGCTGCATGATCCAAAAAATAACACTCGGCCACCCATGCACGGCTCGGTTGATGGGTATATTCGCAGCGCCATGCTACCAATCATTGCTCGACTCGTATTCCGACGCCGCAAGCAAATCACCAAATTTCTCTTTGAACACCTCTTTGCCCTTTTCGCTGAAGTGAATTCTCCAATCGCCCGGTGTCCCTTTGCGATAGTGGCTGTGACGATTCTCGTCTCCTTCCTTGCGGCCGCCCGTGATACGCGAGAACCGATTTCTGTAGATTTCCCCTAGAAGTAATTCCCCGGGAATCGCGCGCTGCCGATGCAGCAGAGGAAAACGTTCTCTGGTATAAAATCGGAGGCGCCTACAAAAGGCCGAGATTGCGGTGCTCAATCTGCGGGTGGCGGTGAAATCTCCGGTGTCGATCAAGCCCAGATGACTGAATGCTGTGAGTAATTCAGTGTAGGGATTACTGATTAGATTTTCGAACCGCATTTCCAGCACACAGGGCTGATCGTAGCGCCACCTCTCCATCTCCCGCAACACGCCCTCGCTGAAATCCATCTCCTCGATAATTCCCTCTTCTTCGCTCATACCTTGAAGCTTCGCTCGGTGGTCAACGAGCTCAGGCCAGCCCTCCGTGGGATGGGAGTTAAGATGGGAAAAATAAGCGGACACAATCACATCCCTGGGATCGCGTATAACGTGGAAGCCGCGATATGGCGGAAGGCCTTCCAGGAAGGTGATATCGGCATTAGTAAATGCAAAAAACGACACCTTTCTTTCCTTGATGTATGCGGGAAGGTCGAATCGGAAATTCCGCGGTGTATCGTAGGTCTCAAACCGGTCGCCGGTAAAGCCGGCGACATAGCCAATGATACCTCTGATCCAAGTCGTCGCGCACTTATGGTGCCCGAAGAAGGCTTTAATCTTGGCATCATCGCTCATAGGTTTAGGAACACCCCTGACACTTCATAAAAGCTGCTTCCCTGCCCTTCGACTTTGTAACAGGTGCGCCCAATGTTAGGTGGTTCGGGAGCGATACGATCTTCCAAGGCGAAGAACCTGAGCAAAATCCCTCAATCGAGACACGGTCCAGGGAAGGGAGAATAAATACTTGACCGCATACCTGTACCCCGTGGAGGGATTTCCCCCTTGGAAGGCGAGGCAACTCCATTCTCGATAAACCTCACCCACGCTCGAGCGATTCGCTTCAGTAGAAGCAATGGGCGGAATCGACGTGTCTGCCTGCCCACCATTTCCGATCTCCAAAAGGAGCTGCCGCTTGAGTTCACGCTGCCTCTCGCCATGGATCCGATTGGAACTCGTCAGGTGCTGCCGATAGAAAAGCAACGTATCGGGGACGTTCCCCAACTTACCCAATTTTCCCATACGGAGAAAAAGATCCAGGTCCTCGATATACCGATAGGCCTCGCGATACCCCCCAATTTGCCGACACGCGGACGTCTTCGCGATGATGGTTGGATGTACCAGGGTGGTGGCATGACCTTTGATCAGGAGGCTCCAGATAGCATCGTGAGTGAGCGGGGGATCCACTGTCTTTAGGTGGCGTCCAGAGGGATCCACCATCATAGCGTTTCCACCAGAAAGGATGATTCCAGGATGGGTATCCATGAATTCTACCTGCACCGAAAGACGATCCGGCAATGCGAAATCGTCGGCGTCCATGCGGGCAAAATAGGTACCCGTACCTTGCTCTAGAGATTCGTTCAGGGTTGCCACAATACCCCGATTTTCTCGGCTTCTGAGAGTGATACGGGAATCTCGCTGTCGCCATTTATGAAGGATCTCCAGACTCCCGTCGCTCGAACCATCGTCGATGCAAATGACTTGGAAACTCTGATAGGTTTGCCCTAGAATACTTTCAAGAGCGTGGTCAAGATAGGCCGCCGCATTGTAGACCGGCAGTGCGATCGTGACCCGGGGCTCTGCGGTTGCCTCAGTCATTCAAGCCAGGGACGAGTCCCGAAACATCTCGCGAAGCAATTCGAAAGAGGCTTCGGCCTCAACGACTTGCCGCTTGGCTGACTGGATCAGGTTCCGGCATGGCGCTTGCACTCTATCCAAAGTAACTTCCACCGATTCTAGTAGTGAGTCGAAAAGAGCACTACAGGAGAGATCGACCACCAATACCCCATTCTCCCCGAACTGCGAGCGGAGACCCGCGAACTTGGATGAATAGTAGGCTGAATGGACCAGTCCCACGATCGGAATTCCAAGACTCAGCGCGAAAACGCCCGCATGGTAACTACCGGTGATCATGACGCGGCAGCGTGAAATGCGCTCGATCACATCCTGGGGACAACCGACCGGCTCGGGAAATGGATCGACCATGGAAGATCTGCTCACCAGCTTCTCGATGGCGACTGCGTCCGCCGCTTCCTCCGAAAGTTCGATGGGAACCGGCATGGCGATCAGCCTCAGCTTGGAAAGAACTCGAACCATGGCGTCTCCGAGGTTCCCCAGTTCCTTGCTACCCACGTTAGCATACCCGGAGACCCGGAGATTGAGGCCAACGGTACGAGCATCGGGCGATGCCACCGAACACGCACAAACCGGAATAGCATCATCACCCGTGACCCTCACGTACCGTTCGCTCACACCGAATCTTTCGAGTACCTTCCTGCTCTCAATTCCCTCTCGCAAGGTTATCAGCGATGCTTCCTTCAGAATCCTGGCCAAACGGGTGCCAAATGCATGGTCGGTTAACGGACCCAATCCCTGGCCAAGCACCACGATCTTTTTCTTTCTTAAAAGCGCCAGCCTGAGACTCAGCATTATCCCGCGCGAGTAGGTTTGGAACGAATCGGTGAAATATCCACCGCCTGCGGCAACGACCACGTCGCAAGAATCGATGAGGTCGCGGTAGGCCTTGGCGGGCGACAGACGACTTCGTGTTATTCTGGCTACGGAGCGCATTGCCAATAAGGCAAGATCCGGCGCCGTGAACTTCAGCCAGAAATCAACCTTATCCAGAAACTTTGCCCATTTTCCTCGTCGCCATCGCGTAGGGAAGGGGACGCAATGGGCGAACTTCCATTGATCGACTCCTTCAGCCGACACCGCAACACACCCATTGCAAAAAGTTTCCAGCCTTTTCGGAGCGCGAGTGACGACATGAATTTCGGCTCGAGGAAACATTCGCTGTAGGCGAGCCACGCCAACTTGAAGCATGGCCACATCGCCCATATTCGTAAGTCCGTAACCGCTGTTTTCGACTAGGATCTTCATCCGATGCGTGGGCTCGAATGGCCTGCGCTTACGTCATCAATTGATCGTATCTCTTTTGGGCACACGCCAGAACGGTGTAGGGAAAATAGCAGTCGTTCGGCGCGAGTTCACTGGCGGAGAAATCCGAAACCACCAAACCCATCAATGCTCCGACCGACGTGGTAAAACAACCCCTGCTGTATAGGCGCTCCACGTAAAAGCCCGCCGACTCCAAAGTTGACCGAAGCCCGTCCTCGGTAAACCGCTGGTAATCCATCGGATCGCGATGGACCAGATTGATAAATGGCACCGTGATCAACAGTCGGCCGCCACCCTTGAGCATGCTGAACACTTGCTTCGCGGCCTCATGAGGTCTCGCAAGATGTTCGAAAACCTGCGTGCAGACAATCCAATCGAACGCACCATAGAGTGAGTCGGAGGGATTGTGGATGTCTCCCAGCAGCGTGACCTTCGGGCCAGGCTTAACGGAGAAGATCTCGTACCGGGTGACATGAGGAAAGGCGCTCCTGTAGCGATCATCACCGAACTCGAGACACGAGCCTTGAACCTTCTCCTCATATCTCGCTATGAACTCGTCAATAAAATAACGACCGATAGGGGTCCCTCGGCTGAATCCGAAATCGGTGTTTAGCGGAATAACGCGCTTCTTGGAAAGGAACCTGAACTGAACAAAAAAAACACCCGCCCACACCTTCCTGATGACGTCTCTAAGAGCTCCCATAACCGGCAGTTTTCAACTAGGATTCTCAAGGCTCGTGATGCACCAGTTCGAAGCCGCTATCATCCAACTGGTAGAGGTATCCTCCTACGACACATCCCGTCACCTTCAATTCATGCAATCTCTCCGTCCAGATGTTGTTATGCAAACCGGTCTCATCTTGAAACGTAACGCTTAGCCAGTACCTGCCAGGGCGAAGGCAGAGGGGTCCCAATCCCAAGCTGATCTCGTTCCGCCCTCTCTCAAGTTCAACTTTAAAACCCAGACGCTTGCTACTCCAATCCGCAAACCCAACGCCGCGATCGTCAGCAATTACATAGCGAACGTGAACATCCGGCATCGGTTCCTCAACAACAACCTCGACGCGCGCCCTTACTACTCCTCCATAGGGAACTTCGGAATTGGAAAGATAGAATGTCGCGTCAGATACGGGGTGATTGAAATTGACACTCTTGTTCGTTTCGGGTGTGGACTCGCAAGCCAAGTCATCTTGATAGCGCTGGAGACCCTCGCCACAATCGCCCAGAAAGCGTGTTGCTCCGCTCGCAAGGTAGATCACCCGATCACAAGCGAGAGATATTTGACCCATATTGTGCGATACAAAGATGATCGCTGCGCGTTTCTTCAACTCGCCAATTACATTGAAACACTTTGAGCGAAATGACTGATCTCCGACTGCCAATACCTCATCCAGAAGCAGAACATCAGGATCTAATGCTGTTGCGATGCTAAACCCCAGGCGTACGCTCATTCCGGAACTATATGTCTGGACCGGGGCATCGATGAATTCCCGGATTTCCGAGAAATCGATGATCTCTTCTATCTTTTCATCGATTTCACGCTTTGAAAGACCCAGAATTGATCCGTTGATATAGATGTTTTCCCGTCCCGACAGTATTGGGTTAAAGCCAGCTCCCAGAGCAATCAACGCGGCGACCCGACCGCGGACGGAAATTCGCCCGCCATCGGGTTTGATGAGGCCGTTGATCATTTTCAATAAAGTCGTCTTCCCGGCTCCGTTCCGACCGATCAGACCGAGGCACTCGCCTCGTCGGACTTCAAAGCTGACTCGATCTGTAGCCAGGAATTCGCTGTTTCGGAGTCTCAGCCAATCCCTGTTCAACCCACAAAAGTCACCCGCAATATCCTGAAGGCCATACCAAAGGGAACGCTTCAACGACCGACAGAACTTTTTTGAAACGTCCGAAGCGGAGATGAGAATTTGGCTGCTCACGGATACGGATTCACGCGGAGCAAAGTGATATCAGGTGCCGATTCGAGAAATCAAATGGGGCAGTGATATACGGAAAATCAGCCATCCGAGCATAAGTAGCACGAGAGTTAGAACCGCAACCAGCAGGAACGGGGCAAGATAGTCAGAAGCTCCCGATGTCAGCCAAGCCCGCGTGGTCACAATTAGGGGACTGATCGGATTGTAGCGCGCGAGAAAACCCAGAACTCCCTCGTTTGCAGGAGGATATACGACAGGAGTAAGCAGCATCCAGAAACCGGTAAGTATAGGAAGGGACCGACTGATATCGGTATATAAGACACCCAATGGGGTAATCAAAATGCCGATCATCAATCCTAATCCAATGATCGCCAGAATGCCCAGCGGAGCCAATAGAGCAGTAAGCGGAAGCGACAGTCGGAAATAAGCGACTACCGCCGCAAAGAGCAGCAACCGAACCGTGAAGTCGAACAAGGTCTGTCCAATCCCAGCCAGGATCAAAGCTTCGCGGGGAAAGTTGATACGCGTCAGCATGGACTTGGATCCCGTTATCATAGTGAGCGGAGCAGTAAGACTGTCTGCAAACAGCTGCCAGAGAAGGGTCCCAATCATCACAAATGCGGGATAGGGGATGTCCGTATCGCCCACTGAGATGATGCCATTCCTGTTCAGAAAAACGAATACCAAGGTTGTCGCAACCGGTGGGAGAAATGCCCAGACAAAGCCGAGAAATGCCTGCCGGTAACGCGCCTTGATATCCCTCACGATCAATCGCCAAGCAAGCTCCCGCGAAGCCATCAGATCGGCGAACATGCTTCGCAAGAGCAGGAGCGGCTTCCTGATTTCTGGTTCCGGGCTGTAAGCAGCCTCAGTCAACTCTCTATCTGCACCACTCACCATCTCATTGCTTCGGTCAGGCCTACTGGCACCTATCCCGACTCTCGGTCCTAAGGTGCCTCAAAGTGGGAGGCCATCGCTTGAACATGGCTTCGTATGCTCGGTGTCTGAACGCGAAAGCGTCCCGCTACATGAGCCCATTTTTGGACCTGAATTTCAGGTCGAGATCCCTGCTTGTTCGGCCGACCAATCACCTACCCGGACTTGCTCGGAAATAGAGTACCCAGGTCCCACACATTCATTAATTGACTGATCGTCCTAGGCCGCTTTTGCCAACTCGCGACGGCTCAGCTTCCCGAATTCCGTCAACGCCATGCCCACTACCTGGTCCATATTGTAGTAGCGGTAGGTGGCCAGGCGTCCCACAAAGGAGACGTCTGCCTCGCGCTCAGCGCGAGTTTTGTAGCAGCGGTAAATGGATGAGGCGTCCGCCGCCGGAATGGGGTAATACGGCTCCTTGCCGGGACCGAAATCGTCCGGATACTCGCGAACGATAGTGGTGTTTTCGGTCTCTTGACCGGTGGCGTGCTTGAGCTCCACGATACGGGTAAAGTCTTCCGAATTCGGGTAGTTCACCTGCATGGCCGGTTGGAAGAAACCTCCCTTGCCCGCTACCGGCCTGCGCCCGATCAACTCATCGCGGCCAAATGATTGCGACTCAAACTTGAGCGAACGATAGGGGAGACGGCCAAAACAGAAGTTGTAATAGGAATCGATCGGTCCGGTGTAGATCATGTGGCCGAAGTCGATATGGGGCAGGATCTCACGATAATCAGTGTTCAGGAGCACTCGCACGCCGGCGCCGCAAGCTTCCAACATTCTCATGAACAGGCGATGGTACCCCTCCTTCGGAAGCGCTTGGAATTTCTCCTTCAGGTAACGGTCATCGCGATTCGTGCGAATCGGTATGCGTCCGCAGACCGAAGCGTCGAGATCGCGGGGATGGCGCTTCCACTGCTTCAGGGTGTAGCCTTTGAAAAACTTCTCGTAAAGGTCATGGCCCACCTGAGAGAGAATCACCTCTTCCGAATTCCGCGGTTTTTCGATGGGGATCCGTTCCCTTTCGAGCCAAGCCTCGAAATCCTCAGAAGTACTCCGTCGTCCGATAAGCTGCTCGAACGTGTTCAGGTTGATTGGGAAGCGCCAGTACCTCCCGTCGGCGTAGGAAAGTATCTTGTAATCAACGGGATGCCAATTGGTAAATTGCGAAAGGTAGTCGCGTATACGATCTGAATTGGTACGGAAATAATGGGGGCCATACTTATGCACCAGCACGCCCGCCTCGCTGTATTCGTCGTGGGCATTGCCGCCGATGTGGTTGCGCTTTTCCACAATCAGGCAGGTCTTGCCCAACTGCGTTGTTAGTCGTTCTGCAAGCGTCAGCCCCGAGAACCCGGCGCCCACGATAAGATAGTCAAATTTCCACGGCATGGCGAAGATAAGCAACTGCCAATCCGGCAATCCCTTATCTCGGCGCCCTCGGGGTGGGCTTAAACGAAATGAAATCAGAGAATCGGGAATCGTCATAATTTCCCTGGAAATGTCTAGCCGCGATCGGTTTTCCTCAGGAGTAAGGTCCCTTGAAACACACCGACTTCATGCGACCTGTCCGGATGGGGAACAAGAATCCACTTCAAACATTGCAAGAGTGGACAGGGAACATCGCCCTTCGAAGATCGGGAAGAGGCAGCACCTTCGACAACCGGAACAGCGTTTTGCCTCCCGATCGTAGTCGTAATGCTAATCATTCTTGTGGTCTGAACGCGAAAGCGTCCAGCTACGCAACGATTCAAAGTTCACTCTCAGCAAGCTTGATGTCGTGGTCGGTCATGAGCCCGACCAGATCATGCATCCGCAATTGCGGTTCCCAGCCGAGAATCTCCCTCGCTTTAGCAAAGTTACCCACCGAAACCGCCACATCTACCGGCCTCAAGAGGCGTTCGTCGAATTCGACATGGTCCTGCCATTGAAGCTGGGCGTGGGCAAACGACGTCTCCAGAAATTCCTCTACCGAGTGGGCTTCCCCCGTGGCGATGACAAAGTCTTGCGGCTCTTTCTGCTGGAGCATGAGCCACATGGCTTCCACATACTCCTTGGCATACCCCCAATCACGCCGGGCATCGAGGTTTCCCAAACGCAGCCTATCCTCCAAACCCGCCTTAATCCGACCCACCGACCGGGTTATCTTACGCGTCACAAAATTCTCCGCCCGCCGGGGTGATTCATGGTTGAAGAGAATGCCGCAGCAGGCAAAAAGTCCGTAGGCTTCCCGGTAGTTGACCGTCATGTAATGCGCACAAGTCTTGGCACAAGCATAGGGTGACCGCGGATGAAAGGGGGTGCACTCATTCTGCAGGTTATCGCCGGCACCCCCAAACATCTCCGATGAAGAAGCCTGGTAGAAGCGCGTTTTATCCGCCATTCCCGATTCCCGGACAGCTTCCAGAATATGAAGGGTTCCGTTGGCTGTGACCTCGTAGGTGTACTCAGGAATTTCAAAGCTCACCCGCACGTGACTCTGTCCTGCCAGATTGTAGATTTCATCGGGCTGCAGATCATAGATAAGCTTCACTAATGAAACCGCATCGCCCATATCGCCGTAGTGCAGAAACAACCGCGGATTACTCCCGCCACGGTACTCCGAAAGATGGTCGATCCGGGTTCTCTGGAAGCTGCTGGCCTGGCGTACGATCCCGTGGACTTCATAGCCCTTATCGAGCAGCAGTTCGGTCAGGTAGGAGCCGTCCTGGCCCGTGATTCCGGTTATGAGCGCTTTAGGCAAAGGGAAAAGTCAGAACGTAGTAGGCAGAAGCGGTGGATCGGACCGGTCGCGTAACCGTGTAGTCGGACGCGCAAGCGTGCGGTCTTTAGTGCATGGATCTGACCGGACAAGCGTGATCATAGATCTCTCAGGCCACCGAACGTGGTTTCCGCCTTCTTGCGAAGCCGGCTACACGGTGGTCAGCATAGAGGCTTCCCGCTTCGAGAGAAACTATCAAAACACGCTACCGCCCTTGGTCGTTTGCCCTTTTTTCGGGCAAGACCTGCCAAACTTCGCCTTTGACTGTCTCCATGTGCCGTCCACCCGGCGCAATTCTGCTCGTCCGTTCCTAAAGCATCTCCCAAGTGAAAGTGAACCTTAGAGGGTTGGATATCCTTTTAACCAGCATCTTTCGCCGCTATCGCTTTGGGATTCTGGTTTCGCGCCAGAACAGCCTGGGCCGGCAGGTCGATTTCGACCTGCCGGCCCAGAAATTCAAGCAGGAGTGCAACCCGTTTAGTGGCCGGGACCTCCCCTTTTATCACCGCCTCGAAATTCTTGAATGGCCCCTCCGTCACCACGACCTCATCGCCCGGCCTCAATTCAGGCTCCTCCGCCCGATAAGTCTCCCCTCCCAAGCTCGCTCTGAGCTCATCAATAAAAATCGTCGGCACCACCGGAAAGTAAGTCCCATAGCGGACAACCGAGGTAACGCCATGCAGCGAGATAAGATGGCGATATCGCCCGGCTACATCGACCCGCGAAAATACATACCCGGGAAACAGCGCCTCCGTGAATTTAACCTTACCTCGAACCGTCTTCTTGGGGTAAGTGATGCGAGGGCAGAACACCTCCACGCCCATGTGCGCGCGCAAATTTGCGGCCGCCACGTGCTCGCGCTTGGGTTGCGTCTTAATGCAATACCACGCTATCGCGTCATCGCCTGTCGAATCGTTCATCACCTTCAAAATTTGATAAAGTTGGCAATCATGGGAACGAGATGCTGGGCGGCGCCGCTCAAGCGACCCAATTTGTCAATGCGCGCCCGATACCATTCGATGAGCTCGGGGTCGCCACCGTCGTAGGCAGCATCCAGAAGTCGACGCACCCTTTCGATCTGGCTTTCGCCACTTTCCAGGTGAGGGGTAATCTCGTCGCGTAGAAAATTCGCTACCAAAGTTCTGAATTCGGTCTCAGCCTCATAGTGATCGCGCCGGCTGCCGGGAATATACACTACCCTGACGGCACGCAGGGATCGTAGCGTTCTCAGTCCCTGGCTGGCCGAGCCTAAACTGATCTTCAGCTTTCGGATGATGTCGTCCATCGAAAGCGCCGCGGGTGCAATATAGAGCAAACCGAAAATCTCACCCACCGTCTTCGGTAAACCCAATACCTGAGTACCCCTGACGAAGAAGGTGATTACCTCGGTTTCAAGCTGTGAGAGTGTTTCCGTAGCCTGGCTCATAACGGCGCGAATGCGAAACTACTTAACATTTCAGCACAAATTATCATTAATTTCAATATTTTTTGAAATCTTTGATGGTTTATTCGATTGCTCCGCCCAGGAATGTCTCTTTTTCTATTAAGAGACAATCTCCCCGAGCAGCCTGTCGGACTTCGCCGATACGGTGCTAGCAGAAAATCGCGGGCGATTTTTATCGCTAACACGTTTGCCTGATCGGCCCAGTCCCAAACTCAGTGCTTCTCGGGGCTACATGTCAGATTCAGAGCTTCACCCTTCACCTCGCCGCACTCGCTACTCTTCCTTTCGGTGTTCTCAGTCATTTCGCTACCGGGCCGCTGACCAGGCCTTACCCGGGGAGACTTACACACCGTTGACATGCTCCTCCTCGACAGACAACCATTGCCAGGTTGCCCCTCACTTCCACCCAATTCCTTCCCGAAGCTCAGAATCTGAGCCCGACAGATTGCTAATGATCAAGAGTCGCGCACGTGGTCTGGTTACTTTGCAGGCGGTCCTTACGCTGATACTAATGCCGGCTCTGTTTCTTTTCGAGACTCTGCTGGCGGCGGAGCTCTTCGGAAAAATGAGTTACGAGCAAGTCAATTTCTTGCTCTATCTGCTCGGAATCGCCGGCGCCACGTTGATCTCGTTCAATCTCAGCACGCGCAGTCTTCTTCAGGGATCGGAGACTTTTCAATGGGTCGAGGCGGTGCGCCGCACGAACACCACTGTCGTCATCCTTGCGCTGGTTCTGTTCGGCATTGTCTTCGCCACCAAGGATAAAGCCATCAGTCGGGTCTTTCTGGGCTCTTTCATCGTCTCGAGTTGGGCCTTCATTCTAATCCTGAACCGCTACCTCCCGGGAATCCTGTCCCAGTTTGTCTTCAAGCGGCAGAACACCCTCAACACCGTCCTTCTCGGGGATGCCAAGGCGGCGGTTCGTTTGAAAGACTGGGCCATCGAGGGTCCCCCGATCGGTATCAACGTAGTCGGTGTGGTCACCTACGAAGAGGAATCCGACGAGGCCCACGAGCTTTGCAACGTGGGGCGAGTGGCTGATCTCGATGCAATCATTGCCCGACATCAAGTTCACCAAGTGGTGCTGCTGGGCACGCGCCGCTCTACCGGATGGATCCATCTGGTCGTTGCCTGTTGCTACCGCAATGGCTGTCGCCTGCTAATTCTCAACCACTGGGAGGATATCTTCGATCAACCCCTTACGCCTGTCACGGAAGGCAATCACACCTTCTTTACCCTTCAAGACGAGCCACTGGAGAACCCGATCAACCGCTTCGCGAAGCGTCTGCTCGATATCTTCGTATCTCTTCCCGTGGTTCTCCTCATACTTCCATTACTCTGCCTGATCGTCAAAATCGCCCATCGAATGCAGTCTCCCGGCCCTTTATTCTTCGAGCAGCTGCGGACCGGCCATCAACAGCGGAGATTCAATATATATAAGTTTCGCACCATGACTGAGCGTCCTCCACCGGAAGGAGGTGCCGCCTTCGAGACAACTTCATCCCCACCCGAACACGAAGAGGCTCGGCAGGCGTCTCAGGACGATGAGCGCATTTTCAGGTTCGGCGGCTTTTTGAGGAGAACGAGCCTCGACGAGTTTCCCCAGTTTATCAACGTCCTCATCGGCAATATGAGTGTCGTCGGTCCAAGGCCGCATCTGGTAGCCCACGACCAGGAATTTGCTCGCCTGGTCGAGCTTTACAAGACCCGCCACTTTGTCAAACCGGGTATCACGGGCCTGGCTCAATACCGCGGATTTCGCGGAGAAATCACCGACCCCGCCATGATCCAGGAGCGCATTCGGCTGGATCTCGAATACATTAATCACTGGTCGATCTGGTTGGATATCGGGTTGATTATCAGGACCTTCTACCAGATCATCCAACCCCCGAAGACAGCCTACTAGAACATCGAATCGCAGGTTCACGGTTCAGTGGTCCAGGTTTCAGCGGTTCACGGTTCAGCGGCTGGGAGGGGAGAACGATAGCGAGGAGTGGACAGCGGGAAGAAGACAGTGGACAGTAAACAAGCGAACAGTGGACAGGAAGAAACAGACTATGCAGAGAAATCCACAGGCGGCGAATTTCAGGGATCTGATCGTTTATCAAACTGCGGAATGATTCTCACCCTGCTTCCTGGGGCGGCCGATGGGCGCCATATTTCAAGATCAGTCCCACCAATCGGCCGGCCTGCCAGTAGCGTGGTATGAATTTCGCGGGCGAGCGCAGACAGCGAAACAACCAACCCAGAAAAAGACGGTCCGCCCATACCGGAATGGTTGCCTGCTGCCCGGTCAAAAAGGCGATTGCCGCCCCCGTACATACGATGGTGGGCACATACGATAAGCGACGCTTCAGGTAGCACCCGAGTTTCTCCTGCACCCCACCGCCAATATTGATCAATATGTATTGGGGGCGCTTCTTCTGGAGCACATCTATCAGTTTCTCGTCCTCGACCTCAGGTCCCGAAAACAACGGAGCCACATAGCTGCTCTGGGAAGCGACGGAAATTCCTCTTCCTTCGAGCCAGCGCAGGTTGATCCGCTCCTCTCGAGCACTCGGCATGATCCAGTAGGAAGATCCCCGCGCACGAAAGTCGCTATCGTCGAGTAATCCCCGGAGAAAGCGTAAGCCCGAAAGGCGTTCTACTCGCTCACCTCTGCGCACAAACCAGGTCAGTACCATCAATCCGCTGTCGGTGAGGTTGAGGTCACTGTTCTCGAGCGCGGCCCGATATGCGGGATCTCTAGTCAAATTGGCCAGGCCGGGGCCGGAGGGAACCAGAATCAATCCACCTCCCCGGGCAATCTCGAGGGCATCATCAAGGCTACCGGTAAAGAAGCTTATGCCCAGAATCGTGCGAAATGGAGGGGTCAATAAGAACGTCCGCGAGCCGGTTTCAGCTTGTCTACTCCGAGCATGACCCTGGACCAGATCCGATAAAAATTGAGACGCCTCAAGATCCAAAGCATCGGGGGTGTGGCAAACCCAAGCCGTTCCGCAATCGTGTCGGCTTCATTCTTGGCGACACCTCGGATCCACTTCCGCGACCACCGGCCGGTGTGCCGAAATGAAACGAGCAAACATTCCCACTGTACGGCCAATCGATTTCTGAAGGTCTTCGTTTCAGAATAAACCCGCGAAGCGGCAAAACATTGATCGAGATAAGCGAACTTCTGCGTCTTCCCTATCCTCAACCAGTACTCGTAATCCAAAGCAAAATGAAGACTCTCATCAAGCAACCCAAACCGGTCGGGAATGGACCGCCGAAAAAAAACGGCAGGCTGAGAGAGAAAACAATAATCGGCAAGATGATCGAAATTCCACGGCTCCACGGGATAAGGTCCCAGTACATTGCCGTTTCTATCGATCTCGTTGGCGCGCCCAAAGACGACAGGCACGTCGGGATGGTGACTGAAGTAGGCCAATACAGTACGGAGGGCTCCCGGGTAGTAGATATCGTCCGAATTCAGCCACGCGATTATCTCGCCGTTGGCCTGCCGAATTCCCTGGTTGACGGCATGGGCCTGCCCGGCATCAGGTTTGCTCCACCACTCCGGCCGGATGGGATGGCTGTCGAGAATGCTCAGAGTATCATCATAGCTGCCGCCATCGAACACCATGACCTCATACTCGGAACGGGGAATACCCTGGTCGGCAATACTATCCAGTGCCTCTTTGATAAAAAGGCCCTGCTGCAATGACGGAATGATTACGGTCAGTTTCAACTTCGCCTCGGAGGAATCGAAAGAAGGCTGAATAGCTATGAGTAAAAAGGACGGACTATCAAGTCAAGGAGTCATCCATGGGCAAATGCTCAGAAAGGCAATTCGATTGCCTTTCCTCGTCTCCGAGCAGTAGGCTGGGCGCGCCCAACGGATACGGACAAAGCCCATGCCAGCGCAATTCTCCATTATCGTTCCCAGTCTCGATCAACCGGATTTTGTAGAGGCGTGCATAAAAAGCATTCTCGCTCAGGAAGCCGTCGAGGTTGAATTGCTGGTAGTCGATGGGGGATCGGACAGGCCGACCCTGGAAATACTGGAACGTTACCAGAGTGCCTTCACCTCATTCGAATCCCGTCCCGACCGGGGTCAGGTTCACGCCATCAACAAGGGGCTCGAGTTGGCGCGTGGCAAATTGGTGTCCTGGCTGAATACCGACGACTATCTGGAGCCCGCGGCTCTGAAAACGGTGTGGGCCGCCTATAAGAAGGATTCCAATTGCCCGTTCTATTTCGGGCAGGGCTACCGCAGCGATGCCACCGGTCAGCATAGATCAACCTTCTATCCGCCCGACTTCCGATTCTCCAGAAAGGCGTTATTATGGGGCGAGAACTTCATTCTTCAACCGAGCGCGTTTACCAACGGCGATGACCTGAAAAAAATCGGTGCACGTCTTGATGATTCCCTCGAATATGCCTTCGACAGCGACCTTTGGATCAAACTGAGTGCGCTCGGCAGCCCATGTTACCTGGCCACGCCTCTGGCCACCAGTCGCGAACACGATCAATCGAAAACAGCCCGAGGCGGGTGGAAGCGTTTCGAGGAAATTCGGACGGTAGCCCTGCGGCACACCGGTTGCGAACTCACGCCAGGAGCCTTCCATGTGCTTGCCGGCACGCTCTATCGGCAGCTCAGCGATCCTGAGGTCGGTCAGAGAATTCCGGCTGAAGTACTGACCAAAACGATGCTGTTGTGGGAGCAATCGGGTATTGGACTACGTAATCTGTCCGGCCGTAGCGACGGGATCCCCATAGCTACACATAATGAGGCCACGGAACCGGAAATGCAGCACGAATCGGGCATCGAGCGCGTCGCGACTTCCGCTATGGAAGCCGTCCTGCAAGCGTTGAATATCAGTGAATCGGACCGCGCCGCAAGAGGCCAGCAGGTCGAGGAGCTCGCCGATCTCCTCCGTATCAACAAGGGGCAGGCTCAACAACTGGCGGATCAATCGGCCGAGCTGACGTGCCTGCTAAATCGAGCCGAAGCAGACCGATCAGCCAGATTGGAGACGAACGACAGCCTCAGTTCGATGCTGCGCGAGAGCGAGCAAGACAGGCAACGCCGGCTGGTCACTACCGATAGACTGGCAAATCTGTTGCAGCACAGCGAAAAGGATCGTTCAGAACGACTGAGCACCATCGATAACCTCACGGAGAATCTGCGGAAGAGCGAGACCGACCGCGCTCAAAGACTTGAAAACAATGACCGGCTGTCCCGGATTCTGGCGCAGAAGCATGAAGATCTGAGGGCTGAATTCGAACGGGCGCGAACATTGGAAAAGGAACTGGCTTTCCTCCGACTTCCTTTCTGGGAGCGGTGGGGAAATTACATCTACCGGTTCGCCAAGAAGCTGAGCGAACCACGAAAAACGGACTAACCGCAGATCGGGCATTGGCTGACACCCGATCAGTCCGTTTTTTCAGATACGAATTCCCAGTTCGAGCAAACGAGAATAGAGCGAACCGAATATCTTCGTCTTCAAACCATAGTGGGTAATATACCTGGCGTCATAGGCACACCCGTTCTCGCGCGAGCGGATGCGCTCGATTTCGATTTCACCTCGATCGCGCGTCCCCCCCTCTCGAGATTTCATGTGAAAAAATGTCTTCTGGCCGGGGTGGTAGCGGAAACTGGCCAGAAAATAGGGAACTCTGACAATCCGAAATCCCGCCTGCTGAAACCTCAGCAACAGGTCCCAATCCATGGCAAATTGGAACCGCTGACTTAATCCTCCCACTCTGTCCCAGGCCCGCTTTCTCCAGAAAAGCGTTTCCTGGGGTATGTAATCGACCCAATGCAGCGCTTCAGGATGATGTCTCGGCAGGATCCAGCGACCGATCTCCCAACCATCGTGGTCAATGATGATGCGATGCCCATAGAGCACATCCACGGCCGGGTGGTGCCGGAAGAACGAGGCCACGAATGCGAGAGCGCCGGGAAGCAGCATATCATCGGCATTGAGCCAGAACATGACGGTATCCGCGTCGCTCTCCGATATCCGCTGAAATCCCCGCGCGATTGCGCCTGCCTGGCCGTCATCGGGAAATGAATCCCACGCCAGTTCCGGCGATGAAAGATTCTGGAGAATCGCAACAGAATCGTCGTTAGAACCCCCGTCGGCGACGAAATAACGGAGGCTCGGCATACCCTGTTCGAGGACACTGCGAACGGCTGAATGCAGGTAGGGACCTTGGTTCAAGGAGGGGGTCACTCCGAGGAATTTGGTGGAACCGGCGGCGCACAGCGGGCCCTTCCCGCCGATGCTCGGATCGAGGCCAGTGGGCGCGTACTGAGCAAACGTTTGAATCTGCATCCAGTATCCTGAGACGAGCCACTTCCATAGTGCCTCTTCAACACCGATAAGACGATCGAGCATGGCAAATCGGAGAATACTCACTTAGGAGGTTCGTCATCGAGGCCTGCGGCCGTCAACGATGGCTGGCGATGAGCCTTCCGGCAATGCATTCTGGAGGGCCGAGGGCCCCCGAGGCCGAGAGTAAGATTAAGAGTAGGATTAGGATTAGGAAAGGAAAAGCTGGTCAGGTTCCAGGAGTCTGTCGGACTTCGCCTACGAGCTGCCAGTCCGATTCGCTCGCAAATTCCAGAAGCGATGCGAGGCAAAGCCGGTCCCCGCGAGTCAGACCCTGTATTGTCCGTGGATTGTCGGGTAGCGAAGATCTCCGAATCGAGGCGCTTTCAGCTCGGCGAATACCGGCCGATTTCCGGGTGAGAATTCGTCATTGATACGCTCGATAAAGATTTCGCTCAAGTTGTAGGAGTGACCGTCAGGTTGGCCCAACCACTCCGTAAGGCTGCGTTGAATGCGATTCAACAAATCCACATCTACAAACTCCGAGCTGATTTGCGGATGTTGCCCGAGCTCCACCCTCGGAACCGTGGGCTCTTCCTCCCTGGATTCGGCTGCTTGGGCAGCGGAAGGAGATTCAAACTCCGTTACCCCATAGACGGGATAAGTATCGAAGGGCTCGCCCAAACCGGTTATCTCAAATCCGGCCGCCGTGGCTTCGTGATCGGAAGGTTGCAGAATACGGTCATCCTCCGATCCCGCCGATGGTACACCGACCTGCGCAATAAGGCCTGATCCCGCAACCGCGTTTTGAGACACCTCACGGTCGTAGAAACCCACTGCAAATATGTTCGGAACCGAAAGCGTCATCATAGCCACTCCCTCACCGTCCACTCTCAACCCGAATACGTTAATTTCGTTCTCTCCGATCGCAACAACTTGAAAATCAAGCACCACAGAGCTTTCTTCGGCAGCTTCGCCGCTCGCTTGGGTCGCTTCGATCATATCGCATTCCCGGATCGCGGCCAGGATCGAGGCACTCGAAAATTCATCCCGCGCGATCACGAAAACACTCTGCTCGCTGGCCAGAAGCGAAGAATTTACCGGTGCTGACAACTCCGTAAACTCGGGAAACTCAACTTCCTGACTAAGGAATTCCACCCGCTCCGAGGAAATTCCCGAAAGCGACAGACTATCGGGATCAAAACTGATCTGCACGGACTGCGTGGTGTTCTGGCTGTGAATAAAAAGCGACTCAACTTCCGCATCGGTTACCAGAATCAGCAATTGCAGATTGCTCAGAAAAACATGGCCCTCGGAAAAAGATGAAAAACTTACCAGAGACTGCGTCCCCTTCAGACTTACTATTGTGGGCAACTGGTTGACCGAGATAAAACCGACCTCGGAAGCCAGCAGACCGTCCGATACGCTGATCTCGTCAAGTCTGATCTTATCCACGTCGGAAACGGTGAGGTAGCGCAACTCTCCTCCGCCTTCCAATGCCACCTGGTCAAATGAACTGATGGCGATCTCGCTCACTTCCTCGGGCAGCAATCCAACATCGATCACGAGATTACCTCCATCCTCCGCACCCTTGAAGGAAAGCAGGGCCACGTTTAACTCGGGTTGGCTCGCGAAATCTATTTCGATCTGCACATCCGAAATAGCGGCCACCTCCGCCGCCCCCAATACCCCCGCGACATCTCCCACATCACCGGCCAGCAGAGTCCGTCGCTCTAACAGCTCAAGTTGCATCGGCGAATGTGAAACAGCGTGTCCTTTCATGATCGGATTTACTTTCAATTCAAGGGCTCATCATTTTTGCTCTGCACTTCCGCCAACTCCTCCTCAAACGGCAGCAAACGGGCTGCCATCCCGGCGGCTACTCCAGTTGACGGAGTTACTTCCACCTTAGCGCGGAACGTGCCGCTGGCCGGATCGATCATAGGGTCCAGATGAAACACTTCGCCTCTTATCAATTGGCCGGCACTCGGGCCCTCCAGCATCTCGATGGAATAGGAACCGCCGGCACTAAGCCGGCCGAACAGGTCGACATCGCAGTACACTTCCAGCATCAGGTGCGAGGGATCCGTGACCCGGGCCACAACCTCCAGACGCTCCACCGACTCACCCACCGACTTAACTTTCTTCAGAAAAATGCCGTCGATTGGACTACGCACGAATCGGGCATCAAGCAGTATTCGGGACTTCGTGAGATTAGCAGCTGCCTGTTGATGCCTGCTTCCGGCCAAAGCCAACATATAACGCGCCTCCTCCATCTGCTTCTGGCTGTTAATTTCCTCCTGTCTCAAAGCCTCGGCACGTTCGAAATCCAGCTTTGCCTTTTCCAGTTCCGCCAAAGTGCCGCC
Source organism: Opitutales bacterium (assembly GCA_963665345.2). Taxonomy (GTDB): domain Bacteria; phylum Verrucomicrobiota; class Verrucomicrobiia; order Opitutales; family CAXXNP01. The sequence goes on along the minus strand of OY762281.2, from coordinate 104,133 downwards.
GAGCAGTGCCTGCGCTTCGTCCAACGCCGCCCGTTCCAATCCTGAATCAAGTTCGAGAATGACACCTCCCGCAGCTACCAGCCTTCCCTCTTCCACATGGTAGGCCTCTATCACGCCGCTCGCCCGCGCACTGAGGCTGCGGTCTTCCAACGGAACCAGTACCGATCGCAAAGAACCTCTGAGCGAGATCGAATCATCGATCAGGGAACGCCCCCCCAACGCGTGGTAACTCGATTCCCTGACTCCAGTCCCGCCTCCGTCCCGGCCCAAGCCAGAGAGCGTGCCGAGGAGTGCGCCCATCAGGACAAGCCATAGCCCCGGCGCCGCCCGGCATGCGCCGACCGAAACACCCGGGCAATACCAAATGCCGTGTCGCACCAGCTAGAAAAACCTCAATTTGAGAAAATTAGAAAAATCGTGGAAGAGAATATAGGCTACCGATTTCCGGCCGCAGTCAAAGGTGGCGCGACCTCCGAGACCCAGTTTAAAGAGTTCCGGATCGGCCTCATTGGAGGCAATGGGTAACACCAGTCCAAAGCCATAGGTACCGTTTTCGGCCCGCAAACCATAGGCAAAATCCGACGCATCCCGGATTTCGAGCGGAAACCCCATGGTGGGATCGGCGGCCAATTTCAGTTGTCCCGAGATGGCGCCGGATGCCTGATAGGTGCGGTCCAGTTGCACAAGATCCGGTTCCGAGACCAGCACTTTGACTTCCCAGTCATGGGGATCGGCGATTTCGATGATTGGTTCTCCCATTCGAAGCACCTTACCGATCATCTGAGTCAAATTCTTAGGCCCTACCACGACCCCGTCGAAAGGAGCCAGAATGGTGGCGTTACGAATGTCGGTTTGAAGTTTCTCGACCCGCGCCAGAATCTTCCGGGCATTTAATCTGGAGATCTGCATGAGGGCCTCTTCACCCAAGCTCTGCGCGCGGTCGGCCTCGGCCATGTAGCGCTCATAGTCCTGGGCCTCCTGCCGCAGCTGCATCTCCAGGTCGTAGGTGTCCAGCCTGGCCAAAACCTGGCCTTCGGCAACGGACTCGCCCTCACGAACTTGGATCTCACTCAGTCGCGCGGACGTCAGTGCCGGCAACGATCGATAGTGCTTGGATACGAGGGTGGCCTCACCGTCTATGGAGTGCTTGAAGGGCATCGCCAGCACTCCGAGCACCGCCAGTGTTGGAACTAACACTTTGAACACCAACTTCCGAACCGATGAACCATTCTGACGTTCCATCAGGTTGTGCCAGTGCCGGACCAACCTGAGCGACGTGCGCTCGTGCCAATAAAGCGCCGTGCCGAAGGCGCGTCCGCCCGAAATGGACAGGTCCCGCATATGAGAGAAGTGGGCGCGCATCCGCTCACTCTTGTTCCGCCCTTCGAACAGAAAGAGCCCGCAAACTTCGTAGTCGCGATCCAAAAGGGGAACCACCGTGGCCCAATTCATGGGAATGGTGTCGAAGTAGGTGTTGATCTCATCTGGCCTGCTGTCAACTTTGGCGGGATCCCGCTGGGTCAATACGAGGGGGAATTTCGCTCTTTCCGTAGGGGGAATTGAAAGTAACCCCTTGCCATTCCCGTCATTCCGGCCGTTGGACTCATTGTTTCCGCCGGATTTGCCCGACTCGACCGTGGTCGCCGGGGAGATCCCGGCTTCGGTATCCGCATTCTCGCTGCCTTCCTTGGCCGACTCCTCATCTAATTCCTCGCTTTCGATTTCCTTCGCCGCAGAAGTGCGCAATCCGGCAAAGTCATTCTCGGGCACCACATACTCAAACAACCGGCCGGCCACGCCTTTCAGAATCTCCGCATGTTCGCTGCGGGGATGAGGCCGCTTCAGGCCACTGCAGGCGCGAATCTCGAAAGTATAGTCTTCCGGCCGATCCAGTTTTCTCCATCCATTCTTCCGATAGTGAGCTACCGAAAACAGGCATACCCGTTCGCAATCCACCGATTCTCGCGCATAATTCACCAGGTTCCACGAGGTCGTTTCAAAATCCAAATCGCCGGAAAGCTCTTCCAGTAAATGAATATAGGTGTTCAGACGCGACAGTTCCTGGGAAACATCGGCGCTTTGCCGCGCTTTAAAATAGAGTTCAACTTCGTTGCAGGCTGCCTGCAAGAGAGTAAGCCGCAGCTTGCCCTGCTCGGTATCGCCGTCGCTGAACCAGATCTGCAGGACACCGACCACCTTGTCGTCTACCGGGATGGGAACAAAAAGTTGTTGAAACGCCGTCTTGTTGAAATAGGGGACGTGGTCCAAAACGGGCGCGTCCTCCACGCGAACACCCTCGCTGTGCTTACCTCCCGCAGGGAACGTATGGGGAGCGATCAGGGCCGGGACCTTCTTGGCCGCCACTTCGTGAACAACCCGTCGAAAGCAATCCGCCTGGTCCGGCATCTTCTTGAGATTCAAGTCCTCCAGGTTCTTTCCCAACACCTGCTGAAAACCCGATCCGTTCAGCATTTCGTAGCTCAGCCCCCTTGGACCCAAGGCATTGATCAGGCAATCCGCGTGTACCTGCAGGTAAGACGCCAGATCGGGCGAGCGCTTCACCACCTGAGCAAGACGGGCGGTTATATCATTGGCCGCCCTTTGCACTTTCAATGTTGCGGGTTGGGACACGACTAGTAGAAGTTCAAACTCCGCATAGTGGGTAATTTACCGCATAATTTAGCCAACAAGCTCGCAAGCACAATTCTTTTCTTTCCGGATTACAGACAAAGGTCGACTGTCCATTCCGGAGGCTTTTTTTGATTGAAATCAACCCTCCAGCCGAACACAACTACCAGCTTCGAGAAAGTGTCCCCATACACGATACGGCAATCCACACCGCATGCTCGGCAAGTCTGAGGCGTTGACGTTACTGAAACCGGCCCCCTGAACACCATGCTCTGCCTGAACTCATCACCCGTATTAAACTCTCTCGAAGTAAAGATCCGCGAGTCGATTCCGAGCCACGCCGAGCACATCGGCATCATCAATGCCGGCGACGGTCGCCTGGCCCGGGGATTCTCTACGCATACGGGATCAGAGCGGGTGTTTTCCCTGGTCGAGCCACGAAAGCACATGCATCGCTACCTCGGCGAATGGGATGGCGTGGGATCCGCAGCATGGGACGCTGCCTGGTATCGCGAAAGAGTGGAGCGCCACGGGCCCTTCGACGCCCTCGTATTTTATCAACTCAACTTCTGCTGGGAAGGTAACTTGATCGAACTCTTCGACATCACGGACCTTCTAAAGCCCACCGGCCGCTGCTGGGTCACTTTTATCAACGCTACTGCATTCCAGGTCCAAGGAACGCTTCACCCGCCCGCAAGCCTGGTCGCCGACACCCTTTTTCATCCTATGCGGCTCTGCCCGCAGATCGATTATGGGTCGTTTAGCTCGGCTCTCCAACTGGGGGAAAAACCGGTCTTCCAGGTTTGGGGACTCCTCGATCGGAACGCATTCGATTTCTGCAACAAGCCCAACGAAGACGCTCAGAGACAGGAACGCTATCTTACCTCCAAAGATTGGAAAACGGCCATCAAGAGTATCGGTGATGCCTTTCTCTACGGCGCTTCCGTAGTGGGCATCGAGTTCGGTCCTAAGGGCGGCCCCTCGGCTGCCGCCCAGCCGCAGTTCACCGGCACCGAATTCAACGCTTCCCTCTTTCAATCCCTGGTTGTGCCCTACCCCGAACTGCTGCGCGGAGATGCCGACCTCCTCGTTGCGATGAGGGAGGCGAAGTCGTGGCGGGAGGGTAACATCCCGGCAGTCAGCAATCTGGTTTCATTCTTCGTCGCTCAAATTGAGCAGCCGGAGTCGGTTCAGACAGCCCTGCTCGTCGGTGGAGGATGGGGCAAGGATGCGTTGCTCCTTCAAAAGATCAAACCGGAATGGAATTGGAACCTGGTCGATGCCTCCGCCGGCAAACTGTCGGCCGGCAAGGACCTTCTGGAAAGAGCCGGGATCACCGCCCAAACCTTTGATCCGCAGGAGCCCTTGCCCTTCGCCGACGGGACGTTTGACATCGTCATCTCGGCAGGTTACTTTTCCACAATCTACGCGCCCCTGGCCGAGCACCTGGCCCGAGAATCGCTACGCGTCTCCCGGCAGGGCGTATATCACTTGGAAAATGCCGGCGGGCCCGATCGTTCGATGATATTTAAAGCCTATTCCCTGGCCGAGGTTTATCGCGGACTGAATGCGAATACACAGCAACATTCCCTCGCTGCCGATGCGCAGACCACGGACATGTATTTCCTCAAGGCAGCCAAGAAAAATCGCAGCCGGAACGGTTCATGAAACGAATCCCGTCACCACCCCTCCGAGGAGGGGAACGTTGCCTGACGGTAGCAAGCTGTAACGGTCCCCTCCTCGGAGGGGTGGCCGCAGGGCGGGGTGGGTACGGCGTTGAACCTGTCGATGCCCTTTCTGAAAAGCCGTCAGTCGAAGGCAGGCAGAACAAGATGCGCAACGGGCGCATACTGATGCACGCTCACAAGCGGATCGCGCTCATGCTCATTTTCTGCCTGGCGGCTTGCCCCCCAATCGTGAATGCTGCCGCCGAGCAAGGAAGGCAGGGGAATCTCATCGGCGACCTGCTGGCTCCACTGCAGAAGCTCGTCTCACACGACCCGACCCGGAACGATAACCTGGAGTACTCCGCGCTCGCCGCGGAGCCGCAAGTAGAGTCGGTATGGACCCTGCAAGAGGCGGTCAACCGGGCCATGCTGGTCAATCCGGACGTCCTGGCGTCACGCGAACGGTTGAGGCAGCAGGAAGGCGTGGTCCTGCAGCTACGAGCCGAGAGATTTCCCCTTTTTACGGCCAGCGCAGGTGCCAGCAAGCGTGATCAGGATCTCGTGGACCGGTCCCCATCAGAACTTTTCTTTCCTCCTTCCGAACAGAACGTGGTGGCTACGGAACGATATGACTTTCGGATTCGACTCAGCTACCTTCTCTACGACGGCTCCGGGCGGCACTATCGCATGACGCGACAGAACCTGGTAAAGCGCAGGCTGTTGTACGAGACCCAGTTGACCGCATACCGCACCGCCATGCATGTGGAGCAGACGTTCGATTCGCTCCTCTTGTGGCGCGAGGTCGAACGCATCCATGATAATACTGTGAACACGTTTCGACAGCTCGCGGAAAACACCCGCAGGCGGCACGAACTTGGTGAGATCACGCAACTCGATACCCTGCGCGTGCAAACCGAACTTAAGAATGCCGAAGCCGATGCCGCTCGCACGGTCTCCGATATGGCGCGTAGCGAGGGGACTTTTCGCCGGCTTCTCATGCTCTCCCATCCCACAATCACGGACTCGCTAATTCGGATCGACGGCGCCTTTGGCCGAAAGGTGATCGCCATTTTGTTCCCTGATGCGGTTGCTATTGCCCGCCAGAGCCGACTCGACCTGCAAGCCGCCGAAACCGAAGTTCTAGCCGCGCAGGCGGGCCTCCGCGCCGTCGATGCTCAAAGCCGGCCGCGCATCGAGGTCTTTACCGACTACGGGGTTAACTCGTCCTACTACGACGTCAATCGCGCCCTCGACGGATGGACGCTGGGCCTTTCGGGAACCTGGTACCTCTGGAATGACCGCGCTCACCGGGGCCGACTTCAAGTCCAGGAAGCGGAGTTGAACCATTCCCTGCTCAACAAACGCCGGTTGGAATTCGACATCGAGACCGAACTTCGGGAACTCTACGCGTCGCTCGAGCAATACGATACCGTTATCGCGGCCCAGGAGAGCGCCGTAGCCTACGGCCACATGAGCATGCATCATGCCGAGCGTCTCTATGAAATCGGCCAGGTCTCGATCGAGGAAGTACTTAACGCGGAGCTTGCCTTGCGCCGTTCTCAACTTCGCCTGCAGGAGGCTATTTTCAGAAATAACGCTTCCGTGACCGAAATCAAACTCGCCATGGGAGGCACCTGGCTGGAACCCGGTGTGCAATAGAACCCTTTCACACTGTATGAGCCGTTGATTGACCTCCTAATGAACCTCGCCGATTGCCGAGCCGTCCCGCTCCTCACAGAGCGAGCTACGTGTTGTCCTCTGCTTGAGCGGAGGGACCGGATCTAGCGTTCATTGCCAGCCATAGTTGATGGCCAAAGGCCTCGATGCGGAACCTCTCTTAATGAACCCGACCAGAGTTTCGCCTCCTAATCGTAATCTTAATGCTAATCCTACTCTCGGCCTCGAGGGACCTCGGCCCTCCAGCTTTACTTCAGCCCAGTTTTGAATCCCGCTAATCCAGTCCCGATCGATCCGGGATCGAATCCCGACGAAGCTTCCAGGCTCGGCCATGTGATTCCTTCTACGTTTCGGTCTGATATTATCATTCAGCGACAGTTCTATCGACAAAAGGAGTACTATGTCCTGAAAGACCCGCTTGCCCTCACCTACTTTCGGTTGAGACCCGATGAAACGTTTCTTCTCACACTGCTGGACGGGCGCCGATCGCTGGGTGAGATCAGGGAGCTCTACCTGGAAGCGTTTCCCAATCGCCCCCAATCGCTATCGGAGATTTATACCTTCATCCAAGAGATCGGAAACTCCGGTCTTTTGAACATATCGGCCCGCCGTTTTCTCGATTACGCGTCCGGGAAAAACATCCCCAAGCCCACTTTCCTCCAGCTTTGGGGAAAGCTCATGGCCAAAATGATCTTCTTCAAGATTCCGCTTCTCGATCCCACCCCCTGGTTGGGTTCGCTGACGCGGACTCTTCGACTCGTGTGGACAAAGCCGTTTGTAACCTCGGCACTGACATTCTTCACCTGGACGATTTTCTGGCTGATCGTTAATCGAGGCGCTTTTACGCAGAATACAATCAGCTTCTTCGCCCCTTCAAACCTGTTCATTTTGTGGCTTTGCATTATTGGCGTGAAGACGCTCCACGAGCTCGGACACGCCACCACATGCCGCCATTTCGGGGGTGAAGTTCATGAAATGGGGGTCTGCCTGATCTGCTTCACGCCCTGCGGATACGTCGACGCTTCCGACGCCTATATGATGCGTCAGCGGCGGCATAGTCTCTACACCACGCTAGCGGGGATTTTTACCGAGTTCATGGTGGCCTCCATTGCCGCTCACTTCTGGCTCTACCTGCCGGATGGCCTGACCCGTAATATCATGTTCAACATTATGATCGTGGCGAGCGTGAACACGGTGTTCTTCAACATGAACCCGTTGATGCGATTCGATGGCTATTATGTGGCCGCCGATCTGCTTCAGATTCCCAATTTACGGGCCAAGGCAATCACCTATTGTTCCCTGCGTCTGCAAAAATTCTTTTTCGGCATCCGCAATCGGCTGCAGGAGCGGTTCGTGGAAGGTGACACGCACGGCACAGTCTTTGTGGTATACGCCGTCAGCGCCTACTTCTACATGCTTTTTATCATTTATTCGATCGGCCAGATATTTTCCCGGGTGCTCGAGCCAGCCGGTTTGAAGCCCCTGGGCATGGCGCTGGGCATCTCGGCGCAACTGTCGTTTCTCCTCTTTCCCATAGTCAAGATCACAAGTGACGCCTTCAAGGACACCGGACATATCGACCGCGACGGGACGACCGGCCGGCGTTTCACTATTCTGCTGGCGGCGTTGATTTTGCTGGCAGCTTTTCTGCTTTACGCTCCCACCAATCATAAGATTGTTCAACAGGGCATCGTGCTGGCCCGCCAGGGAGAGCAGATCGGCGCGGGAATCGCCGGCACCGTCACCGAAGTTCCGGTCAAAACCGGTGCCTGGGTCGAACCCGGCCAGATCGTAGCCCGCTTGCGCAATCCATCGATTCAGGCCGCCATGGAAACCGCCGAAGCGAACGTGGAAATTGCTCGGGTGCGGTTGATGGCGTTGCGCTCGAGTCGCTACTTTAAGGACCAGACCCGAATACCCGGGGCGGCATCGACTTTCGAAGCAGCCATGCTGGCTCTGCAGCGAACCCGTGACAAAGCGGCAAAGCTGGAAGTCAAGGCATACACCGCCGGGTATGTTCTGACTCCCAACCTGGATCAGTTGGTGAGCCGCTACGTTGCCGAACACCATACGCTCATGCGGATCGGAGACTTGCGGGAATTAAAGATTATGATCCCGCTTACTGAAGAACAGGCTCAAATGACCGAAATCGGCAGCCCGGTGAGCGGGCGATGGCGAACCAATGCCGGGAAATTTGAAACTACGATCATGACCCTACCCCAAAAACGCGCCCAACTCGGTGAATATCTGCCCGGTATGATGGCACTCTATGGGGGCCCCGCGCCCTTCGAAACGAACCTTGATGGGAGCCCAGCGGCGGAACCCTCCTATCCCATCTTCATCGCCGAGGCCAACCTTTCCGGAGTCGATCATATACGCAAAGAAGGCATGCGGGTACGGGTAAACATTAGGGGGAAGCAGACGACCTGGGCCGCCAAGTGCTGGAGGGGCATGCTTGCGCTCTGGAATATCCGGAGGTAGTTTGCTAGGATCTCCGACTCGTTAGTACGACGAGATATTGACGATGGTGAATATTGCTGAAGGTAACGGCAGAGGCACCGAACCGGATCGCCGTCGATTCTTTGAAATCGCCCGGGGATCGGCTCTCGAGTGTGCTTCGATTCAGGATATTCTTGAGGTTTTCATGGTCATTTGTAGAAAGGAAAACGACGAGGGAAAAACGATGTTGGTTCGCATCGTCTCGATGCTCACTCGTTTAGGCAGAAGACAATACTCGGTTAATGAGGAGCTCATCGACTACGGCCATTACGACAACGATCACGACAACGACAACGAATCCCAACCCGGCGGCGTAGGAAAAGCCGTTTCACGCCGCGCCTAGCCTTCCTATTTTCAAGGTAACCTAAATGGACCAGGGAACACAACTGGAGGGTCTTCTCAACTTAGCGTTGCAGCGCGACCTCAGAGGCTTCGAAGGCGCGCTCAAGCAGGTTATGGGAGGGCTGCAACTGTCCGCTTGGGCATGCTTCTTCCCCCCCAGCTTCGAAGCCGGAGGACGCCCTTTGGTCATCGCTCACGGAATCAATGCGCAGGCCGACCTCCGCCCGCTGCAACAGAACTTGCGTCTTCTGGAGGCGGATTCGGCGCGTAGCGCGGATCTCTTAAAGGAAACGGCCCGCTCCATGAACCCCGAGGTCACAGGACAGAGCCGGATCGTGCGCCTCGATCGCGAATCCGGGACGCCTTTCCTGCTCTTTCTTTACCGCAACCCGGAACAGAGCCCGTTTCAGCCGGATGAATTGAATTCCATGGCCGCGGTGGGACGCCAGCTCGACCGCTGCTTCCTCGTTCTAGCCGGCCAGCAGGAGCAGGAGTTTCTCCTCAGCGTGTTCCGGATGATCACGAACCTGCAGGAGGAAGGGGTCTGCATTCTGGACAGCAGACGGCGTTTTCTTTTTCAGAATCGAAAATTCCGCGAACAGATGCTTCTCTGGTCAAATCGGCCCGAGGCCCTGCGCAGCCGAAACCTGCCCAAACAAATATCGCTTTCGCCGGAGTGGCGCCAGGCCAGTGACAAATCCTTTGCGCTCTACGAAGAGACCTCCTTTTCGGCACGCTCGCATCTTTCCGTTTCTCGCGGCCCGATTGTGAGCCTCGAACGATTGGTAACCGACACCGAGAAGCTGGTCGGCTCCGTGCGCTACATCGCATTCAGAAATTCATTGGGCGTGTTTCCCTACCTTTTCCTCACTTCAAGGATGGTTGAGGTGAAAATTAACGGACACGTTTCCCTGCAGTCCATTGCCAAGCGTTTCTCCCTCTCGGAACGAGAAACTGAGGTTGCCAAACTCATTCTGAACGGCTGCTCCGGACAGGACATCTGCACGGAATTGGGCATCGCTATGCCCACCACCAAGACACATATTCGACACATTCTACGCAAGTCAGGCGTGCATCGCCGTCCCCAATTCATCGCTCTCTGCATTAGCGGCCAGGACTGAGGGGGATCGAGAGCATCTTTTCGCCCCAGCCCCCGTAGCCGGCTTCCCAAGAAGGCGGGAACCAAGGTGTAAGCGGGATCAGACTATTTTACTTATCCCCGAGGCGAAAAGGGGCGGCTTTATAATTGGGAAGGGCGAAGCGTCGAGTGCGGCGGCCCGGCGCCGCACTCGAAAGAGGGCCTCTATGCTAAACACCACAAATCGAACTTGCTCCCACAGACTCGCTGTTTCGGGAATGCCAACAAGACCGCACCCAGGCGGGTCCGGCTACATCGTGGCACCCGATTCCGACTCGACAGCGGTCGTCTTCAATGCGATCTTGGCCCGCAGATCGGCCAATCCCAGGAACTTGGGCCGGGGACCCCGCTGACCCACCGTCACCGTCCCGATACCCCCGACGCGATGAACGTGATGGAGTGGGCAGCCGTCGCCACGGTCGCCGAGAAAAATTAGCGCATCGATCAAAAACTTACCCAGTCCGAGGCCCGTAATCTCGGTTTCCCAGCAGTAGGTTCGGCCCACCTGAAGCGTCATCGGCGGCATGCCCAGGTTGATCGTGCTGACCCCGTAAACCACATTATTATAGGGATCGCTGACCTGCAGGCTGAAGTGACAGTTGGCCAGTTTCCTGTAGGCGCGTCCTTGAATCTCAATCACGATCGGCTCGTCCTGATAGAATGACAGGCGGGATTTCCCTTGCTTGTCCCGAATGCTGAGGTGCACGATCTCGGCTTCCTTCGATCCAATCTCGTTCGCTGGCGTCCAGTTCCGCGAGACCGATTCCGCGGAATCCTCGACCGCTTGGTCCCCTTTCCCATTGACTGCCCCGTCAGGCGCCGCCCGCAATTTCGCGGATGCATCCTCCGCTTCCACTTCGCGCCTGCGCATGCGTTCATGAATTTCATGGTAGAGGCTTTCGGCGCGGGAGCTATCTCCCAGAAACAGCATCCTTCCCGCCTCCAGCACCATCACTTGATCACAGAGGGCTTTGACGGCCGGAATATCATGACTGACGAGAATCAACGACATTCCCCGGTGAAGTCGCTCTTCAAAAAACCCAACGCACTTCGAAGTGAAAAACACGTCGCCCACCGCCAACGCTTCATCGACCAGGAAAATCTCCGGATCCAGAACAGTCTGAGTAGCGAACGCCAGACGAAGCATCATGCCAGTCGAATAAACCTTGACCGGCTGATCGATGAAGTCCCCGATCTCCGCGAAATCCACCACTTCCTGAAAGCGCTCTTCTATATCTGCCCGCGACAATCCCGCCAAGGCGCCCTGCACGAATACATTCTCGCGTCCGCTGAAATCCCCGTTGAACCCCGATCCCAACTCGAGCAGGGCCGCGACCCTTCCCCGCACCTCAACCGCCCCTGTGCTCGGCTGCAATGTCCCTGCCAGTATCTGCAGGAGGGTGCTCTTGCCCGCTCCGTTGCGCCCGATCACCCCCAGGCTCTGACCTCGCTGGACCGTGAAGCTTATCTCTCGCAGCGCGTGGAATTCACGAGCACGGACAGCGCTGCCCTCCTCCAGAATCCTCCGCCACCGGCCACGCACCAAGGAATTTCCGGCCAGCCTCCGCAGGAGCGGCACCCAGACCCGATCCCCGGGGCGCCGCCAAAGCGTGTAGCACTTTCCCAAATCTTGGGCCGTCAGAAGAATGTCTGGTTTACGTGCCGGGTTCACCTGAAAATGCCGCCGGGTCAATGGGTGTCCCGCTCGTCTGCCCATTCCATACAGTCTAGCGTCCTGTCTTGCATATAAGCTTACAAATGTGGAGGCGCCATGGCGTCGAGTGCAAGGCTGTTCGGCTCAGATCAACCTCTAAATGGAGTTATCCGAGCCAATCGAACGCCGCAGATGCCCCGAACGGCCACAACCCGTCCGCCGTCGCTTCCAGCTCGTCTGAAACAAGGTCAGCAATCTGGGTCGCGGACGGCCTCCCCATCGCAATCGAGATCCCTACCGGCGGCGGTCCGATTGGCTGAAGCTGGGTAGGGCGTGGCCGCCGCACGCGCCGAGAGAGACTTCTTCCGCTAGTTTTAGGCCTGAGTAGATATTTGGGCAGAGGAATTCAGAGTTCACTTCCCACTGTTTACTATTTTCCTTGGTGGCGCCGACAGCCTGAAACCTCCCCTCCGAAAGGTTTTGCGGACACGCTCATCCTAAGATATCAAAATTAATCGTTCCCTAAGATGCTCAAATTTACTGATTAACGACCGCTTTTCATCCTTTTGGATGATAGACAATGCGGCTCTGCCCTCGTATTCTGTCTGCCGTCAGTGGCAGGTGTAAATTTTCTACGCCTAACCTTCATTTAATAAAGATCTGCAATGTCTAGAAAGAAAAAGCTATTCAACCCACGGAATTCCTTCATGAAAGTGGAAATACTCGAACAACGTCAATTGCTGGCCGGTCTGTTTGACGACGGCAGCGTCCTGCTGACGGCCGGGTCAGCCAATTTCGTGGATAACGAGACGGAGTTCCAGGGCAACGTCTACAACGGCTTCGAGCTGGTCAGCTCGCTAGCCACCTTCAAGGCTGATCCCGGTGAAATTACCAGGATTTCCTTCCTCGATCCCGATGGCGACCTCGTCTTCGCCGAATTCTCGAGTGACTCGCCGGAAACCAGTCTGACCATCTCGCTGTCGAATTTCAGTCCGGAAGTCGCGTCTCCCTATATCCAACCGGGCACGACCTATGCCCAGGGGCTGGCCTCATTCACGATCGAGAATTCGACCCTGCTGACCTACTTCTCGGTCTTCAGCCTGGGAACCGACGTGAACCGGGTGGACCCTGCGCTCTTCCAGGCGGATGACCTTTCCTTTGTGGATCCGGCCAATAACATTGCCGCCGACGGTATGGCCGACATACAGAATGTTATCGTGGTTCCGATCACCGGACGGGCCAGCCATATCGGCGGTATCAACGCCGCCAATGCCAACTTCATCTCAGATGTTGGAGTTGTGGGTATCGTAGCCGACGACATTCGATTCGGCGACTTTAATGACGCCACCGGAGCCGGTGGATTGCTGATCGGCAATATCACGCCCAGCGGCACCGCCCAGGCTTGGGTGCGCATCAGTCCCTTCTCGGTGCTCGATGAAATCCAGATCAATGGCGGTGACCTGGCCGGGGTTGCAGCCAGTGGCATCAAACTCGACACCAATATGCACGTCTGGAACTTTGCGGCCAGGGACGGACGCATTTCCATCGAAGGGGTGGACGCTGTCAACAATGGGCGCGACCTGCAGGTGGCGGCCCGCGGGTTCTTCGACGACCCGGACAATGGGGACACTTATTTCATGACCCCAGGCCAGGGAGTCAGCCGCGGCAGCGCTTCGGAGATCATGTTCATGGCCACTGACCAGGATCAGGATGCTTTCGATGCCTTTTTCCATGGGAATACCTTTGATTTCGACGTGGTCATTAAGGGCGTGGTGGATCCGGGTATCGATATCCGGGCGACAGGGTTCTACGCGGCCCTTGTTGTCGAGGGCGACATCATGGGAGTCGATGACGACAATCTCTCCATTATCGCGGCCGGGTTCTTTGGCGACGTCATCATAGGTGGCGACTTCAATAACGCACTCCTCACTACCGACACGATCGTGGAGGAATTGGCCGGTAAAGACGGCGATATTGTCCAGCAGGATACCTGGCAAGCCGGCGAAGGCGGCATTAAGAGCGTCACTATCAAAGGCACGATGGGCGGGGGCGAGGAGGAGGGCTCGGCCACCGCCATCGAAGCCAACTGGATCGGTTCCGTCTGGATCGGCGAGATTGCTGCCGGCATCACGCTGCCGGCCGGTGACGACACCAATGCTGGCGATAACGGTCTGAGTACCACCGCGGGCGCGATCATCTCCATTATCGGTAATGCGGCCGCAGACGCCGACGGGTATGTAGATACCATCCATGTGGATAAGAATCTGGATTTGAGCGACAACGCCGACGCCTGGTTTGTGCGCACCTGGGACGGCTGGGTCGGCACGATCACTTTCGGCGGTGACGCGACAAGCGGTACGAACCCGTTGATTCAGCTCAACCAGTTAGGCTCCTACATTCCGGGGAGTGACGATGTGACTGCGAAGGGATCGGTCAATTTCCCGCTATACGTGGAATTCGTCCCGGAGGACGGCGACACCGAACAGACGTTCGCCGTCGGAGGCATTACGGCGGTGTCGATTACCATTGATCAGCTCGTGGAAACGGGCATGAACGCCGATAACAACGGCGAGAGCGGAACGCTCGCCGATGTCGGTCAGCTCACGGGCAATGCCAGCCCTGACAGCAACAACGGCAACGTTGTACTCAAAGGGCAACCGGCCGGGCACGTCAACGACATTGCCGGCATCACAGCCTGGGACGGGGACGTCGTCATCGGAGATACTGATAATACGTTCACGATCGAGGGCAGCCTGGGCCTGGTGAAAGCGATGGACCGCGAGGGCGATCTCCACGAACCAGCCGCAGAGGGCGGCAGACCCTGGAGATCCCCGGGATGATAATAAAGAGGATATCGAACTCGTCAACGACCTCATGGCTAAGACGATGTGGGGCTTCGAAGCGACCCACGATATCTCGCTCGAGAAGGTGGAAGCGGATACCGTCTCCATGCTGCAAGCCGGAAATGACATCACCTTCAATGGTGACGTCACCGTGACGCAGTGGTTCGAGGGCGCCAGTGCGAAGAGGGGAAGTATCAACGTATCCGGCGACATCACCGCCAACGAGGACACTTAACCTAGCCACGGCCTCGGCATGGATCGGCAGCTTCACCGCCGGCAAAGACATTATTGTCGGGAACCCCATCATGTCGGAGACCACGATCGGCCAATCTTACGCCTTCAGGGCCGGGGGTAATATCGTCTTCGACGTCGTCCCGAGAGCCGACGGGCAAGAGCGGGCGGACAGCATTGTAACCGCGGTCACGGGGTTGGGCAGCATTGATGCCGGCGGCATGATCACCATTAAGGACAAAGTCGACGGCGGAGCCTTTATCAAAGCTATCAGCGCCGACGGAGGCATGACCTTCGAAATGGAAGGGCCTCCCATTGAGGCGGTTGACGCTAGGTATGGCAGGTTCACCGCTGAACAACTCGGCGACGTGACGGTTACCGACGGCCGCCTCATAGGTGTAGACAACAATATAGAATTCTACGCCTCCGACGGAAGCATCGGCGATATCAACATCTCCTTCACAGCCACGGAGGACGGCCAGGCCCTGATGAAAGACATCATCTTTCAGGCCGGCTACGACGGCCCCTCGGGGAGGGCTGATGCTGCCGAAGTATCGATTGGGGATATCACCCTGACGTTTACCAATCCGGACCTCAGGCGAGACATGATGCCGGATCCAGCGGATTGCTCCTGTCCCCGATAAGAACGGCGACTGGAATGATTTGGCCTTCTTCGAGAGCACCGCCGCAGCGATCGATGCCAACAGCGGGACCGGCTTCGCGGCGGAAGGCAACATCGGCGATGTTTCCCTCATCAGCTCGATCTATTCGGGAACGCTCGAGTCCGATGCGGAAACGGGAGTGAACGAGAATATGGACGAGAATATCCTCCTCATGAGAGGGGACAGCACAGGCGTTCTCATCGCAGCCGGAGATGGCGACTTTGGAGGCAAAGGCGGCATCGACGCGGGGATCGGGAGAGTCGGCACCGGCGGCGCCAGTATCGGCGACGTCAAGGTGACTGCGCGGCTGGAGGGATTCGGACCGGAGATCGAGGCGCCGGGTCAGGGCTTCGTTATTGCCGCGGGCATTCGCCCGAGTGACACCCGGTGTCTACGCTTCCGGTGATGATGAGGTGATCAGTCCTGTTAGGGGCAAGTTCGTCGGCTCCTCGATCGGTGCGATTGACTTCACCGACACGGACGAGGGCCCCTCCAGCCTGCAAGTCCCCTCAGCCTGGCAGATTACCGGCAGATGACGGCATGGCGTCGGCTGCCATCCCGGTGATCATCTCCGATGTAATCGAGAGTGTTAGCTTGAGCGATTCCACGGGCTCGGTTCTTGGATCCGCCGAACCCACCTCTGAGGACATTATCATCTTCAATACGGACGAAGGCATGAAGACTATGACTTTGGAGACCTCGTCATCATCGCGGTCTAAGTAGGTCGTCCAGAGCGTTAACCTTTACCCGGAAAGCCCGCTCGGTTCTCGAGCGGGCTTTCTGCTTACTAGAATTCCGGACCGGCAAATAAAACGAAACCCTCAAAAAGCCTTCTCCCCACACCAAGGATCTTCGCCAAGGCTCCTCTGAAACTACCGTGTGGGTTCCAGCGTAAGATCCACCGCTGCTCCGTCGCCCCAACGTAGGATGGAGCGCTGCTCCGTCCCGTTACCCAGGACTCGAGTTCAAAGTTGGGGCGTAAGGCGCTTCACCCTACGCCGCGATTGCACGATCGACAGGTATGGGCGGAGCGAGGCTGCCTGACGCGCCGAGAATGACCGATTCGGTTTCATCCGGCGACAACCAGGGGTCCCTGGATACAGTGCTCTTCTGAAACAGAGAGTCTGTGGGAGCAAGTTCAAGGTGGGGTCGTTAGCACAGAGGACCTCTTTCGAGTGCGGCGGCCCGGCGCCGCTTTTGGCGGCCGGTGGCTTGACGTCGGCTGGATCGACTACGCCAGCCAAAACCCGCGAATTCTCCATGCCTAGGCGAGACCGGTTTTCCACTGAATCGATGCCCGACAGATTGCTAATCCACCAGAAAGGCGTTTCGAGCCAACTGGTCAAGGACGTGATCGGTGTTTCCCCGCAGGATTTCATCAACTTCCGCGGGATCTGTGACCGTTTGTTCTTCCCGTTTTACGGTCAAGGCGCCTCGATCAACGAACGATTGCAATTTTTCGTAGAGAGCGGAACGGTCATTCGCACCATCTAGAAGCGTGAGCAGACGCCGGCTGAAGATGTCCAAATTCAGGCTCGCATGTCTCTGGTTCGTCACCCAAAGACCGGCGGCAGCCTGAAAGCGCGCCACCGGGGTTACGCGCGGACAAGGACTCGGCTCGCGAACGATAAGCGGCTCATAGAGATTGAATTCGACCAGGTTTTTCGTGTAGCACTGAATGAGCGTGCGGCGGAGGCGGGTCACGGCCAAACCCTCTTCATCGCTACCTGCCATCCCCATCGCTTTGAGCGCGGCGTCGCGGGCTTCCCCAAATGGGACCAGACGCGGGGTTTCACCTGCCAGGTAACCATAGAAAGCCTTCGTCAATGCGTCGGCTGTAGTCAACTGCAGATTCCCAGGCCCGGAAAACTGCTCTTCCACGCCCTGCTCGAGATTGAGCGATTCATTTTTCGGAGTGAGCCGTGACGACACCATGAAGCCGTCGATCCGCGACCCCTCAATATTTCGATCAAGGGCCACCTCCTGACGGCACAACAGCGTCTGCCGGAAAGTGCGGTTGCGAAGGAAGTCCATATACTGCTCTGTAGCGATCAGATTCGCCTTCAGCTTCTTGAGCGTATCGAAGACTTTGGGAGGGAAGTTGTAGGCGAGCATGGTGTGAAACTCGGCCTCGCCCAGATACCGCAACCCATGACCGTTCGCGCGCCGGTTGAACTCATGGAAATAGATGGGGTCGTTAAATTCAGCGAGATAGTCGCGCAGAAGGAGCCCGTCCGGTATGGTACGTAAACTATCCAGTTCCGATTTCAGGAACGCTCCGAATGGAGTTTCTTCGGGGGCTGCCGACTCGCTCAAGAAGGCGGTCAGGGCTCTGGCCTGGCCGGCCTTATTCCGCGGACCTTCGATACTTCCGGTATGGTAGAGCATCATATCGCGTAACATCGCGCGCATACGCCAGCCCGGGTAGGTGTTGTAACTTACGTAGGCGATTCCCTGGTCAGCGAGATGGGAGTGTATGAACTCGAGAAATTCCTCCTGGATATCGGGGGCAACCCATGAATAGAGACCATGCGCAACGATGTAATCAAACGGGCCGACGGTTTCATCGATTTCGCTAATTTCGGCGGTGAGCAGGCGAATATTCTTCAACCCCACCGCATCGATTATCTTCTGCCCCATTCCGATGCTTTCCGACGACGAATCGATCCCGAGAAACTCACTCTCCGAAAGATTCTGGGCGAGCGGGAGTAGATTCCCGCCCTGAAGACATCCCAACTCGAGAACCCGGGAACCGTCGATCGGCGCGGGGTCCATCCCGAATATCTTGCCGATAACGGCCAACCGCCCGGGATGGGTCTGCGGAAAAGTGCGTATCGGGGTCGGGATTTCTTCTTTACCTGTTTGCTGAGCGTCTTCGGCCATGGTGTCGCCTTGATGAGTTGAACGACATCCGTAAAAAGCCTTCTCCCCGCAGCAACAGTCTTCGCCAAGGCTTCGCCTGGTCAAGAGCTACCGGGAATCTACGGCTTTTCACCCTGCGGAATCGGGTGTCGTCCTACGAGGTGCTTCTTAGAACCCTGCAGTCCCGATTTATCGGGACACAGAATGATCAAGTTCAAATTGGTTACTGCGTCAGGTCTTCAATGATGGAATTGCGTCAAGCCAGAGAGTGGCATTTCCGTATACATGCAGTCAAGCAGTGCTTAACCCGGATCACACACAATCTTCATCGCGAAATCGTGTAAATTGAGGTCGCAGCAGATGTCTTGTGAGAAACCTCGGGGGGTACCGAATGGCACACGCTGCTGGGACCCTCGCCATGCAAGCACGTGTCTAGCGTCGTGTCCTACAAATAACCAGTGTAGAGAGGCGCCATGGGGTCGACAGCAAGGCGTAGGGTTGAAGCGCGCCTGCTTCGCCTCCAGTCCGAACGAGGCCCAAGCGGTGAGACGGAGCAGGCGCTCCATCCTGCGGTGGGGCAACGGAACAGCAATCGCAGAGCAAAACTCACAGAGACACCTCAGTAATCTTCTCGACCACCCTCTCCCCTGCCCGGCCGTCGGTCAAGTCACCCAAGAGCTGCCGCCGGTAATGATCCCTTCGTTCCTATAACCACCGAACGGCTAGACCCGAAATAAGCAAACCGTCATTTCGTGACTCAAATCGCATCCACATGGCAGGTAAACGTAGGATGGAGCGCCCGCTCCGTCGTCTGCCAGGCTCGCACGATCCCGCCGCTCCGTGGCGAAGCAGGCGCTTCACCCTACGAGACCCAAGTTCGCTGAATCTGGGGCTAGAGGTAGCCCCAGACGGTGTTGCATCTCAGTCGTCTCACTCGTTCTGAGAGGAAAGACGAGGTATCGCGGCGCAGATTCAGTTCCCGTTGATGACCCACTCGAACCCCTTGACGCTTTCCAGTTCATCCAGCGTGCTTCCACTCCGCCTACGCTGCTGGACCTCAAGGACAATCCGCACCGCTTCCCGAAGCATCTCGGGAATCACACGGTTCTTCACCGGATCTTCGAAACTCAGCCCCGGCCCCTTCTGCATTCCGGTCAACCAGAGGCAAAGGTCCTCATCCAGCATCATGTCCGCGCCGTAGAGACCGAAGCACAATCCCCTTGCAGGCGTCTGTCGTAAGCTGTCAATCGTCGCCCGCACCACGAATGCAAGCCGTCTCTTAACCTGAGGCTTCAGTTTCGCCTCGATGAAATCCGGCCCGGCAAGCCCGCGTTCGGCGCTCAAGTAGGTTTGCAGCTCCGCAAAGCTCCATTTCAGCCTTGTCGAGGGATCGTACTCGGGATGGCGTTTCTGCTGATAGACGTTCGTCACGTGGATCAGTGTGTTATCAAATGCCGCTAGTCGGAATGCTTCCGAATTCAATCGCACCGTTCCTTCTCTGTAGAGAAACACCTTCAGCGGATTAAGGGAGGCGATGAGCCAGTAGACGCGAATCTCCGACTTGCGGTCGTCCAGTAGGCGAGGGGTTTTGATGTATCGCTGAGCAATGTAATTGACGCGCGTGTCGATTACGGGATCATCCGCGAACTTTTCAGTATGATCGTACTGCCGTTTGAGCGCATCCAGCTTCCACAGGATCTTGATGCCCAGCCCGCGCGACAGTCCCGCGGGTTTCAGGATCCAAAGATTGTCCGGAGTATCGACTGTCGGCATCTTAGTAAAAAACGCCTCTCGCTCTGTCTCATCGTATAGCCTCTAACTTTCCTGGTAGAAGGCATCGAGAGACGGGTCGGACACCGAACCTGACCGGTCCAGCGCTTTCAAATTTCCGGTGAGGCGCCCCTTGTCGATCATGGCGCCTTCATTCGGGATGTGGTTGATGAGCTGGTGTTGCTTTAGATGGCCATACGCCTCGCGGTAGCCCCTGCGGAGCCAAAGCAAGTCGGCGAACTCTGGGCTGTTTACCATATCGAAATCCATGTCTCCCAGAATCCGTCTGGCGTTTCTCGATCTGGGGTCGAGATAAACAATTGGACGCGAGGAACCCGGCTCAGCGAAGGTCCACATTTTTGTCAACCACGGGGATTCCCTCGTCCGTCAAGACCCGTCCCCAGACTTCATCGTAGTGGTAGCCGGTGCCCGGCAGGGCACCGGCAAGGCGGATTCGGCTATTTACAAAACGTGCGCTGGCCGAGGCTACCCACGCCTGCAGCAAACGATACAGATAGGGATGAAACCACCGCGAAGGTATCGCATATTTAGACCACACTTTGCGCACTTCATCCGCGCCGACCGTGTTAAGCTTCTGTGAGGTCTTCGAATCATCATGCACCCGAAAGGCGCCATGAAACCGATTCAGCCTCCGCACCCGGCCTTCGCGCATGAAACGAACGAAAAGATCATAGTCCATAGCGAACTGGAAGGCCGATTCGATGTTTCCGGCCCGTTCCCAAAGGCTGCGCCGCCAGAAGCAGGTTTCCTGGGGTATGAGATCCCAACGGGTCATGAGATAACTCCAGTGAGGCGGGAGAATCCAGTAGTAGATAACCACAGACTGGGAATTCATAGCACAGCGATGACTGTAAACGAAATCCACATGCGGGTTTCGCTGAAAGAATTCGGCAACCGTATGAAAGACTCCCGGAGCCAGAACGTCATCGCTATTCAGATAGGCCATGATCTCGCCGGTTGACATGGTGAAACCCTTGGCCACGGCATCCGCCTGGCCTTCGTCAGGTCCCGTTTCCATCTTTGCGATAAACGGAAGATAGGATTCGAGCCGATCCAGGGTATCGTCCGTTGAACCGCCATCCATGACGATAAACTCCAGGTCGGGATATCTCTGGAAGACGACACTGCGTACACATTCGACAATATATCGGCCCTGATTAAGGGAAGGCGTTATCACCGAGATTCTGGGAAGAGGGGAGGGCACGAGGGGAAGGGGGGTCGATTAAATGCCTCTCATCGAAGTCGACCGAAGGTCGAGTACTGCTTCAGATGTTTGATCTCGGCTAACCATTCCTTCGGCAAGAGACGCAGCTATAAGGCGCTTCATCCTACCGCGTGGCGACCTTGTTACCTCCAAGCCGTATCCGTAGGGTGAAGTGCCTGCTTCGCCGCCTTCAAGCCATTCGCTTACCCTCGGCAAGAGACGGAGCAGGCGCTCCATCCTACCGCGTGGCGACCTTGTTACCTCCAAGCCGTATCCGTAGGGTGAAGTGCCTGCTTCGCCGCCTTCAAGCCATTCGCTTACCCTCGGCAAGAGACGGAGCAGGCGCTCCATCCTACCGCGTGGCGACCTTGTTACTTCCAAGCCGTATCCGTAGGGTGAAGCGCCTGCTTCGCCGCCTTCAAGCCATTCGCTTACCCTCGGCAAGAGACGGAGCAGGCGCTCCATCTTACCCTCTGGCGCCGTGTTTCCCCAAGCACCGTTCATCAGGAGCACTCAAGATCAGATTTGGCCCGCAGATTTGCCGCCCGCCGCTTCGCCAGTTCCCAATCCTCAGGAAACGTGATCTTGAGGTTATCCTCCGATCCAGCCACCAGTCGCACATCAAATCCCGCCCGCAACACCAACGGCGCGGATCCACTGGCCGGTGGACCGCACAGGCTATCCGCAGCCTGTAGTGAACGGCGCAGAATCTTGCGAGTGTAGGCATGTGAATTCTGAAGCGACACCAACTCTACGCCTTCATAGGTCTCCCTCAGGAATCCATCGCGCGCTGCAGCTACGCCGTCTCGAAGCCGAAATGGCGTATGGAGGGCGGCCGCGCCATACTGGCGAGCGGCTTCAAGCACGCCCTCTACATCGGCGGCCCGGGCAAACGGACGGGCTACTTCATGTACTAGAATCAGTTCATAGCGTGCCGATTCCAGGAGTCGGCTGAGCGTCGCCTGTCGGGAATCTCCCCCCTCCACCACGACGATGTCATTATCGGCAAGGATGTCCCGACCTTGGTCGAGATCGCACGGAGCCAGACCGACGATGACTTCGCTGGAAAAGGGCCGGACCAGATTCACTGCAATTTCAAGGAGAGTGGTCCCGATCAGGCGCAGAAAGGCCTTGGGCTGACCACCCATACGTTGTCCGGCTCCGGCGCCCAGAATAAGCGCCGACATCTTACTCGAGCCCAAACTCTCCCCCATCGGCATAGGATCTGGCCATTCAATCGCGTTTGTCAAACAACCTGCCGATCTCGAGGGCGATGCGCTCGCCCGCACGACCATCCGTCAATTTGCCGAAGAGTTTCTGCCGGTAAAATGCGCGTCGCTCGCGCCCCACAGCTGGGTCCGATAGCGACGCCCGAATCGCCGCCGGCAGGTCTTCGATATTCTCAATTTCAATCCCAAAATCTCGCCACTTCCACTCAATTCTCTCCGGGTCATAAAAAGAGGAAGAAGACCGTGCGGGGTTAGTTATCAGGACGATGGGGCGATCGCAGGCAAGAAACTGAAACATTACCGTGGAAGCGTCACTCAAAAGCAGGTCCGCAGCGGCAAGATAGGAGGCAATATCTGCGGATGACTGGTTAACTAGAAAGACCCCCTCGCGTATCTGCGACAAATTCCGCCAGGTATCAACCCACTCCGGCTCGCGCTGAAATAGAATAGGGTGGGGTTTTATTATGATTGAGCAATTGGGGCATCCCACTCTGATCAGATCGACGAGCCTCGTCCCCAACATACCAGCGGAGGTAAACTCCCGGTTCCAGGAGGGAGCGTAAAGTATGACGGGTTTCCCATCGGGAAGGGAAAACGGGAGCGGCAGAGTCTCGCCCCTGAAAAGGGGATCCATTTGCGAAAATCCGGTTATCCAAAATCCCTTGCGGGGAATTCCACCTTTGTTGAGGAACCACTGCCGTGTCGCTTCATTTGTAATGCAAACGTAGTCCGCCGCCCTGGCACCATATGCGGCTGTTCGTTTGCTGATGAGTCCGTGCCTGAGGTACACGGAAATCGAGTCGGGGAGAAATGAACGGAGTATCGATGCATGCGATTCGGCCACTACAACCGCGGCGGGCTTGAATTCGATCAATTCGGTGAGGTGAGACGTCACCAAGGTGGCAAATCGTTCACGGCATTCCCCGAAAACAGGCTTCATTATACCAAAATGATAGTCGGCATTCATATGGAACGCCACCTTCGGAATGGAGCTGCCTTCGCCCAGCGTTCGCAGCCAGGCCGCCTCGATACTGAACATGCCCGCCCGTGCATTTACATGGTGGGGATCGGCTTTAACAACCCGTTCCCACCATCTGCGCGCTTCCTGGAAATCTCCCTTGGACCTCCAGACCAGTCCTCGCCAGTAATCCCGTTCAATCGTGGGAGCTGCTCGCAGAGCTGCCGAATCCAAAGTACGGAGCGAGTCCCCGTAGCGGTGTGCGTTCCAGCATGCCCGAGCCAATGAAATACTGAGGTCTGCATTCCGCGGGTCGGCTTCCGCCGATCGGGTAAGTGCATCCGCTCCCGCCGGCCAATCGACATCAAATCGCTTCAAGAGCTTGAGGTTGTAGTCGGCCGCCTCCGAAGCGGGGTTGAGTGTGAGGGCCCGCTCCATCTGTTCGCGGGCTTGATTCCGATACCCCAATTCCTGACAGGCAAGTCCAAGGCTGAGGTGGTACCTGGCGTTGTCCGGCGCCAACTGCACGGCGCGGTGAAAGTGGCGGTATGCCGCTTCCCGCTTGCCGTCCCTTGACGCGAGAGTGCCCAGATGCGAATGCGCGATGGGTTGCCGGTCATCCAGAGCCACTACCTTTTCGAATGCAGCGCGCGCTTCCCCTGCTCGACCGAGGCGAAAAGAGGATATTCCTATTCCCAGGTGGCCGGCTGCAAGGTTCGGACCACACTCGATGGACTGCACGAACGATGCTCGAGCTTCGGCAACCCGTTCACTGCGGAGATACAGCTCGCCCAGATTGCAGCGCCACTCCGCCACTTTCGGCCGTAGCCTGATGGCCGCCTTCAAACATCGCTCCGCCTCCTCGAGCTTGGCTTCTTCCTTCAGACAGAGGCCGAGATTGTTGAGTGCTGCGGCATGATCGCTCCGTTGGGCAATGACGGCGCGATAGCACGCCACTGCGGCAGTCCTCTCTCCCCGATTCAGGTAGAGGTTTCCGAGATTGTATCGCGCCTCCAGGAAATTGGGCGAGAGTTTCAAAGCGCGCACGAAACATTCCTCCGCCTCTTTTATCCGCTCCACGGCACTCAACGCATGGCCCAGATTTGAGTAATATCGAGGGATCGCAGGAGACAATCTGATTGCCTTCTCAATCAGGGAAATCGCCTTGTTCGGTCGACTTCGTTGGAGGTTGATCACCCCGAGAAGATGCATGACATCTGCGTTCCGACCATTCTCGGCCAAAATGGATCGGTAGAGCTTCTCCGCCCGTTTCAACTCGCCGCCACGGTGCAACCGAATCGCTTCTGAGAGCAGTTCCTGTGGGCTTTTCACGGTGAGTCGGGGGAAAAAGACAACGAAGATTTAGCTTCATCTGAGACCGATGGCAGCAAAAAACGAGGTGCGCTGTCGAAGCCTGCGGCTGTCAACTATTGCTGGCAATGAACTCGAGTTCGAGCCCAAGGTGACACCGGCATCCTGCCCGCGAACAGGCTTTGCCACAGGCAAGGATGCCAGTTTCGCGGGGCCGTCGCGAGCGGTCTCGCAGAGCTGCCTCCCTTCCTCGTTCATAACGCTTGAGCCACTTATACCCCGTCGTCGGGCTAATTCCATAGTTGCGGCACAGCTGCCGCATATTGGCTCCCTCTTTACGGGCGAAGCTGACAAACTCCAGGCGACTCATCACAACAGTCCTGTTCGGGAATGGCATGGACAAGCAACATGGGCTTGCTCCATGCCATTCCAAGTGTCCACCATGTCTCCGGTCTTTACAGTCCCCGCTGAGCCGTGGGCCGCGGCTCACCCTACCCAGGATGTCCGATCACGACAAGCCAGGTTCAATAAGAGAACCAGGAGGAACCCAACCCGGCACTGTTCATCAACCGCGCGCCATCGTCACATACAAATAGTCTCCCTTGCCGCGCCAGTTCCAGAAGAGTTTCGCCCATGCGGCAAGACTCTCGGCTTTCCGCATAGTCGATTCCGGGAACTCAATCCCGTGGGGCACGTGTCCTCCGAAACCGGCCCTGTTCAGTTCAAGGCTCAGTGCCGACCAGTAGGGGTGGGAAAATGTCCGGTAACACTGCAACCTCAATTCCGCTGCCTGGGCAAGGTGTCGCAACGCCCGCAAACTGAATACATGACGGTGATAAGGAGGATGCCAATGCGACCAAGTGGGCCCGAACAACTCGAGCTGCCACGATTCGAGATTGGGAGTGCTCAACACAATTTCGCCAACCGGACTCAACAGCAGTCTCAATCGCCGAAGGGCCACCTGTGGTTCGATCAAATGCTCCACGGTCTGTCCAAGAAATATCAGGTCGAAACGCTTGCCACCGGGTATGCCGTAGATGGCGTCTTCCGCTGTCGCTGTCCACACTTCGAAATCACTCCGACGGGCTTTATGGGCAGCCTTCTCGTTGGCTTCCACCCCCGCCAACGACCATCGCGTCAACTTCCTCAATTCCTTCAGCAGGCTTCCCTCAAAGCATCCCACATCCAGGAAACGGACCTTGTCATCATCCGGTCGATGCCTTTCAGAAGCTAACTCGAGCAATTCGTTTGCCGTATTGTCGTCCCATGACACATGAAGCTGATGGCACAATCGGTGGGGAAGCAGAATTCTCCGGACCAGGCGCGCTAGAGGTGATCCTCCCCGGAAGTCGCGATAGGGAGCCGGAACTTCCGCTCCCGGCGCCAGAGGCGCAGGGTTTCGTTCTGAATAGTGCACTCCGTGCAATTCGTTTAATCGTTCTTGCGTGAGGGGCGGGTAGCACTGGGCGAGGGTTTCCTCTCGATTGAGGTAAATGTGGTGAACTTCTCGATCGCCGAATCGAGTGTCCATGGAACTGAACAAGAGGCGGCTGGGATAGCCCCCGGTCAAGGGACAGCGCGGCGCCCGCCAGGTGCGTGGAGGAGACCTCCCCTGCGGGGGCGGCATCTGATGAAACGGGATAGGATATAACAGCCTGCGTGATCGCATGCTGTCCATCAGGTCTTTCGTCCTGTGGATCAAACCATGAAAGCGAACGGCAATGCCGGGTCGACCCACGGGATGCCTTTTGCGAAGCTCACACCTCTCTTCATCATAGGCCTCCCGATCCTGGCTCAACTGACCGTGCCGAATACGGAAGCAACTCACATGCCCATGCAACCGTCGAAAAGGGTAGCACTCAGCCAATCTCACCCAGAGATCCCAATCTCCCGCAAGACGGACAGAGGTATTGAATCCGCCCACCGATTCATAAGCCTGGCGGGAAAAGAAGACCCCATCCTGGTAGAGCACATGGCCATTCGACAGCATTCCATGAGTAACTTTGGGCTGGGGCGCGTTGGCAAATCGCCAGCCCTTTACTTCGACGACATCCTCGAAGTAGATGACGTGATCCCTGCAATGCTTCTGAAAATGGCACCCTACCCTTTCCAATGCCCCCGGAAGGTAGAGATCATCTGCGTTCAGGTAGGCAAAAATCTCTCCAGTGGCTCGCGAAAACCCCTTGGCGAGGGCGTCGTACATACCATTATCCGACTCCGTGACCAGATGAGTGATCTGGTGTCGATAATCGGCCACCACGTCCAAAGTACCGTCGATTGATCCCCCATCGATGATGATGTACTCGAGATCAGGGTAATCCTGAGAAAGAACCGATTCAATGGTTTCGCGAACTGTATCGGCAGCATTTAGGACAGGGGTGACGATCGAGATTCGGGGCAGCTCGCCGGCTTCATCAGCATCCAGTTCGTTGGTCTCAAGGAGTCTGCAAAATCCGTCCGTCAGTAAACCGAGAATCGAATCGGCTACTGACCGAAGCCAACGCAAAGAGGGGAAAAGCGGGGATTGGGGAAGGAACTTACCCCCATGAGTAATATCCATCTCTACTACAACCGGTGAAAATCTTGTTTTCTGAGCAAGTTCAAGAATCAGAATCTCTCATGAGCTCGGACTCCAGTTCGGCAATCCGCTTAAGTTGGCTTTGGATGACGGCCTCCTTTTCCTGCCACGAATGGACCAGGTTAAGATGGTGGTGTCGCGCGAATGCGTCAAAGGACCCAAAGCGCCGGATTTCGCCGTCATAAGCGAGCTCCTCATTCACCGCCTCTCCCCGGGCCATGGCCTCGACCAGGATATCCGCGCCTTCTGCGACCAACTCAGTGGAAATGTCGCGAATACAGGGAGCTGTAGCAAAGATACAGCGCCAACCGCAGCCGAAACATGCAAGTGGCTGCACGATGACGCATTGCTGCGAATTCACCGGTTTAAACCGAGGCCAGGTTCCGCCTCCATAGACTCCAACCACCGGAACACCCATGGCTGAGGCGAGGTGAATCGCACCGGTATCGTTTCCCAAGTAGATTTGCCCGAAACTCAAGAGAGCGGCCAGCCTCGAGATCTCCCCGTCTTCCCCTGTCCAGATCCGGAAGGGAACGTCCTCCTTCTCAAGGGTCCGACCCAGCTCGGCCAACTGTGCTTTTTCTTCCTCGTGACCAAGCACCAGCGCGGGAAACCCGTGTTTTCGAAAGAGGTGCCGCAATACCTTTCCAAAACCTCTGCCTGGCCACACTTTCAGCGGAACGTTGGCAGTCCCCGCCGGACAGCAGGCTACCCAAGGTCTGTCGGAAAGGTCATTTCGGGCCAGCCATTCCTGGGCCCAATTTCGATCCCTCTCACTGAGGTCAAGCACAGGCGTTCTTCGCGGCAGCTTTTCGCGCACCAGGAACTCCGCCAGCTTGAGCCCCTTTTCCCATTCGTGGACATTCCGGCCAACATCTACACATTCGTCAAAGCTGCTTCCGGATTCGATGCCCCGGCACCGCTTCAGTTCATCGTGAAAGGCGAGATCGGCGAGTTCCAGTGACATGCAGACGTGCCTCGTCTCGGGGAATGCCTGGGCCACGATTACATCCAGCCAGTTCAATTGAAAGGAACATGAGACCACAATCGAGGGATCAAAGTCGCCCATCTGGTCGAGAAACTCCTCGGCCGCTTTCAACCCGGACTCGGGTCGATCACAGTACGGATTGATCGAGATTCCCAGCCATTCGACCCAGGGAGGTAATAGATTGGCGAAATCCTCATACCCCTCACGGACAAGCAAACCAAGGCGGCACTTCGGCCACTTCTCATGCAGGAGCCGAAGAACCGGAGAAAACAGCACCAGATCTCCATAACTATCAAACCGGCAAAACAGAATTCCCCTGGGCACGGGCGGAGCCATGGACGAAAGAGGCGCTTTTCCCATCGCTTAGCAGTCTGTCGGGCTTAGATTCTGGGCATTTGGGAGGAAGTTGATGAAATTGCTCTGCAATCTTGCTCTAGCAAGCTGAGGACAAAGTCTGACAGCCTGTATTAAGGAGCGAGCTTTCTTAAAATGGCCGCGCCGACGACATAGTTATGGTGACTTGCCGTAGCCTGGTGCCAAGTCAGAAAACCGGTAACGTCATCCAGGTTCCAAACAAGCGGCAGCCCACGGGATACAAATTCCGGGTAACGCCAAACCAGTGCTTCAAATTCGGACAAGCTCAGCGCTCGGCCATTCCTGTCGGGATAGGACATTTGCAGGTCCGGCATGCATAGGTCGAATGATAGTGCCGCCAGCCCCCCGGGCTTCAAAATGCGACTCATTTCCCGGATTGCCATGGCTTTGTCGGCCTGGTGCTCAATAACCGACAGGCTGGTCACAATATCGAAAGCAGAATCCGAAAAGGGCAGGCGCTCGGAGGGGACGACACACCACTCTACGCAAACATTCAATGTATCTCTTATCCACCGCCAATGGCTCTCCAGTTCCCCATGAACTTCGATCATTGTTACATTAGCTCCCAAATTCGCCAGATACCAGGGAAGAGGGGACAGTTCACTGCCAAGATCGGCAAGCCGCATATGGTTCCAGTGGAGTTCAGACAAGCCATGATACCAAAGCCAGGGATACTCCCAGATCTTGCTCAAATTCGTGTATTGGTGGAGTCCAAGAGGTGCCGCAAAGGCATTGAGACGCTCCATGAAATCGCGGAATTGCGGCGATTTCAGCTCCTGGACGCGTGCCAGCGACACCAATGGTTGGACATGGGCCGCCATCAGGTCAGACGGGGAGCAGCGAGGGCGATCTCATACGACTTCAAGACCCTCGCCGCTGTCTTGTCCCAGGAAAATGTCCTCGCTCGTTCCAATGCTCTGGCGCGCAGAGACGAACGCAGGTCAGCATTCCTCAGGAGCGATTGCATGGCCCCGGCAAGGGATTCGGGCCGCGAGGAATCGACCAAGATACCGGCCTCGCCCACTACTTCGGGCATCGCCGTATTGCGACTTGCAATCACAGCCGATCCACAGGACATGGCTTCCAGCAGAGGAAGTCCAAAGCCCTCGAAATGAGAGGGAAAAACAAAGGCGAAACAGTTCTGCAGGAGCCACTGCAGGTCCGCGCCCTCAAGGTAACCGAGCATGCGCACCTGGTCGGCCAGCTCAAGATCCTCAATTCGCCGCCGAAAATCATCCATTAACCACCCTTCCCCGCCTGCCAAAATGAGCGGGAACGGTGAATGCCCCGATTCGCGTAACAAGGCAAGTGCCTCGAGAAGATAAAGCTGATTCTTCCTCGGCTCCAAAGTTCCCAAATGGAACCAATAAGCCTCGGGCTCGATGTCGCTGAATTTCGCCGGACACTCGAGCCCTTCGCGAAAGGAGAATCGACTCCCCTCGTAAACGACGTCGATGCGATCCGATGGATAGTGAGGAAAGTGCTCCAGGAAATGATTTCGCGTAAAATGCGAGACTGCCAGAATGCGGTCGGCGCAGACACTGGCGCGAAACACCCCCGTAAAACACCCAATTCTATTCTCCTCCGTCGTCCAACGCGGATTCTCCAGGAACCCGAGATCGTGCAGGGTATACACGAGTCGAGCCCGTTCGATTCCGAAGGGACAGAAAAAGTTATTGGAATGGACGATGTCGGGGTGGCCCGCTCTGGATTCGAATTCCCCCGCCTCATAGGCCCAGAACCGCCGCGATTCTTCGAGGGTGCCGTGTCCATTGACACGGGAAAAGCGCACGTTATCCGTACGAAATGTGGCCGTATCCCACTGCGGATCCCAATAGAGGTCGCCGAAGGTGGGCAGGAGGCGGTAGCCATTGCGGGCGTCGATACGCTCCAACGAACGAATCAGGCTGTCCGAAAAGAACCCGCATCCTGCCTTGGCGAAGCCTGTTTGACTCACGTCAAAGGCAATCTTCATGCATGCGTCTTCTCTTTCAAAACCCTTAAGGTGTTACCTGCAACCCACCGGGCCGTCGTCCTCCACACCCGCTTTGTAATTATCCGATTCCATCGCAACGATGAAATCAGCGATAGCCACGATACGCCCACCGCATATTTCCATCGCCACGAGCGGGGAATACCGCGCGAATCGAGAACGGCATGGGCATAGTTGAAAATCCACTTGTCTGGCACGCACGCGAGCTTCGCCTTCATCATATCATTAATCTCAGCGTGAACTTCCACCCGGCATCGCATGGTCTTGTTCTCGGGATGCATACGCGAACCCGCCAGCATTTCCGGAAGGTAATGGACCCGCGTCCCGTTACGCCCGATGCGAAGCCAATACTCATAGTCCATGCAGTAGGTAAGCGTCTCGTCCAGAAATCCATGACGCTCCACCATACGACGTTTGAAGAATACGGCGGGCTGGCAGAGAAAACAGACGTCTTTCAACCGTTCATAGTTCCACGGCTCTGTTGAGTAGGTTTCAATTATCCCATCATTCTCGTCAATATGATGGGCGTCGCCATAGACAAGATCCGCATTCGGGTGTTTGGCAAAAAAGTCGCGCACCCGGGAAAGCGCCTCCGGATAGTAGACATCGTCAGAATTCAGCCACCCGATTACTTCGGCCGAGGTACGCCTGATTCCCTTATTGATGGCATGCGTCTGTCCGCGATCTCTTTCGGACACCCAGTCGATTTTGCCGTTATAGCCCTTCAGCAACTCGACCGTTCCATCGTCACTACTGCCATCGATAACGCAGTACTCCGCGCAGGCCAGGTCCTGTGCCAGTACACTCGAAACGGTCCTTTCGAGAAACCGGCATTGGTTCAACGAAGGCGTGATGACAGCAATATCAGGCTCCATATCTATCTTCAGAGAGACTATATCACCGCATCGGGAATAGATCAATCGAGTGATTACCCGTTACAATTCTGCATGCTTCACAACGGCAAGCGAGGCAGCGATTGTCTTCGCTTTCCCCAATTTCCCTGGGCACGAAATGAGAG
This sequence comes from Opitutales bacterium, assembly GCA_963665345.2. Lineage (GTDB taxonomy): Bacteria > Verrucomicrobiota > Verrucomicrobiia > Opitutales > CAXXNP01. The sequence continues at coordinate 72,485 of OY762281.2, read as the reverse complement.
TCGAACTTCAGCAGCACCACCCCTCCTCTGCGCCCCATATTCCAAGTAATTCGCCCACGCTCACCTCGTTTGAGCTGCTGTTTTCGCCAGAAGAGATGGCCTTTTCTAATAAATCTGATCTCCAGTCGTTCAAACGGCACGGACCCGGGCAGCGATACGACCAACTCGAATGTCCTTTGCAACCGGCTCGGCTCCACGCGAACACTTACTCTTGGACTGCACCACCCGTCGTCAAACACGCCCATGACACCGTCGTTGTGGGCCGATCCTTCCGGGGAAGCCTCTTCAAACACCTGCAGATAGCGTTCCGCCATAGCATTGGCGTCTCTGAACTTTCTGCTTTGCTCACGCCCTTTCCTGGAGAGCTCATCCACTAATTCGAGGTCGGAGTCTATCCTTTCGATACAATGGACAATCTCGCTTGGAATACGTGGATCAAACATAAGCGCAGCTCCCCCCGCGACTTCAGGTAAACTGGTTTGATTGCTGCATAAAACAGGCTTTCCAACTGACATCGCCTCCAGCACCGGAAGTCCGAAACCCTCAAACAAAGAAGGAAATATCAGCGCCCGGCATCCGCCTATCAAGGCGCCGAGATCGCCATCGGAAACGAACCCGGTGAATATGACACGTCCCTCCAATTCCATTTGGCGAACAGCCGCCTGGAGCAATTCCAGTTGCGATGAATTCTCGCCTGTGCACACGAGCTTGAGATCCGAATCGAGTTTCGCGCGCACAAAGCGGTTGAAAGCCGTCAACAGCATCTGATGGTTCTTGTGAGCCCAGAGATTTGCCGGGTAGAGCAGGTACCGATCGGGGACAACCGAATAGGCTCCAAGTCGATTATCGCGGTCAGATTCAATCGGAGACGGCAGGCGATCACTCAGTAGATGGGGAATCAGATGAATCTTCCCATTGGTAAATCCCGAGTGTTGTTCTAGCGACTCGCGGCCAAACTCGGAAACCGTCACCAATCGACTGGAGAGCCGGCAGACCCGCGCGAAATCCCGTCTCCTTTCGTCGAGGTCGAGGGCCGAAAAGAACTGAGGATAGTATTGGAAAAGCAAGTCGGGAACCAGAGTCACCACGGGGATTCCGGGATCGTCAAAGGAAACGCCCACAAAAGGACAGAAGAGCACATCGAGATTTAGCATTCCCAATTCGCCGTTTCTGCCCTTCAATCCGAAACGCGGCCACCATCTCCTCGCACTCTCACGTCGTATGACTTCAATCCGGATATTGCTATTGTTGAAACACAGGGACTCGACCTCACAAGCATTATGGGACGAAACAAGAAGCACGAACTCGCGCTCGGGCGACACCTGGCTGAGCGCTCGAATTAACTCGAGCGCGACAAATTTTGCCCCGCCGTTTGCCCCGCCCGGCTTGAGAGGCAACAGATCGATTCCTACCCTTTTCACCGTGATTTCCTACGTTCTGAAATATGCCGGACTGTGTTGTTTTTCAGGATAAAGTCACCAGCTATGACACAGAAAATGGTTGAAAACAAGGAATTGCCATTTCAAGTATCGCAATGCGCGAGCGATTAAACGGCACCGACAGATGATCAAGTCAACCCTCAGCCTGGTACTTTTAGGGATTATATTGCATGCTGACAAGGCAACCTCGGCGGTTGATGTGATGACGCCCGAAGCCCTTTTCCCTCAGTTGGATGCGGTACTAGTCAGCGCTTCACAGAACGCTCCGCGCGTGATCGCGGACCTCGAGCGCCTGCACCGCGCGGAAGCGGAGACTCAGATTCACTCGAGCCCGCGATACCCCTCGGTTTCAGCAGCGCTCCAGGGAAATATTCAGAAAGAACAGCGTACTGTGGCGGAGAGATCCGGCACTACCGCTCGCGCTATAACTCGATTTGATGTTTCACAAGCGCTCTATCATTGGGGCGCCTTAAAGGCAAATACCCGCATAGGCGAGTTGCAACAGGCGATCGCCGCCGACAACCTGGACGAGAGTGTACGACTGATCGGACTGGAAGTCCGGTATCGTTTCCTCGATCTGGTAATCCTGAACGAGGAACTGGCAAGAGCCATGCACGCCGAAACGGTAGCCAAGCAAATGCTGGACCTGCGTGAACGCGGCCACCAAGACGGATATATTGCCCGCAACGAGCTCGAGCAAATGCGGCGCGCCTATGCGGACAGTGTTACCAGGATAGAAAATGTGCGCCTGCACCTGTCACAGAACTGGGATCTACTCCGGGCCCTGACCGGTAGCGAGGAAGCAGTACCGAAAATTCCCTCTATCCCCAATCGTATACCGGACTTTGTAGTCGATGCCGAATCGGTGGCACCTCTGGTAAGCGTGTACCTTTTGGACGGGGTACACGATGCCACCGCAGTGAGAATAGCAGAACATCAGTCCGAAATCGCCCAGTCCCGCAAAGTCATCGCCGATGCACGGTTGAAACCGAAAGTCGATTTCTCGGCTGGATTTACCCAAGACAATACGGAATTCGCCTCTACAGCCGCCGAAGATGACATTCGATCGATTGCTTTTGCCGGAATTCGATTTCGCTGGAATCTCTTTGACGGGCGGGCCACCAGGGCCTTTAAGTTGGCCTCTCTGGCCGAATTGCGGGAAGCGGAAGGCCGGCGAATGGAGAACCTCGACCGCCTACGAGTTGAAATGTCGAATCTCTATTCGAGCCTCCAGATCCATGAATCGCGCATAGCGCGCGATCTGCAGGCTCTGGATTCTGCTGGGGAACTCCTACTTTTGAAAGAAAGAGAGGTGTCTACCGGCTACGCTTCGATGCTCGAACACGAGCATGCCAAGGAAGCTGCCACAGCCGCTCGATTCACCCTCGATCAACACCGCGCCGACTATTTGAAGACTGTCGCTTCCATCATATCCCTTGCCCTTTGCAATTGATCTCCCTGCTCTTTCATGAGTCGATCATTCCTACTAGGCGGCGCTACTGTGGTCGTGGTGTCTATCGCCATTGTCTTCGCGGCCCTCCGGCTTTACCGGCCTACGGCCATTGTTGCGCAGACCCGCTCGGGAAGCGCGGTGAACGCCATACCGGCCAATGTCAGGGTCATTGCCTCTAATTGGGTGGTGCGCTCCGAAGTCAATGGTGTGCTTGAAGCCAACGTAGCGAAATCAAGAGAGCGTGTCGCACAGGGCGACGTTATGGCGACTTTGGACACCACTATGGTCGATATTGAGATCGAGAAGTTGGAAGAGGATCTGGAGGGAATAAAAAGGCGTATCGAACTGGGAACTACTCTGGAAGCCAATCTCGCCAAGGCCAGGAATCTCCTGCGGCGACTTGAAGGAGAGTTCGAACTCGGTGCGGTCTCGCGATCGACCCTCGACCAACAACGTCTCAACGTAGCCAGTCTCGAGACCCGCATCCAACTCGAGACACTCAATCACGAGATCCATCGCAAATCGGTGCTTGCCAGTATTTCACTTAAGCAACGGTACCGGGAAAAGATGAACATTCGAGCTCCTGTCGACGGCACCGTGGTTTTACTGGGAGCATTTCCGCAGGAGTATATCCACGCCAATCGCGTACTTTTTCACGTACAGGATGATACCCGACGAGTCGAAGCCCGGATAAACGAATCCGATCTCAGTGGTGTCCGCTTGGATCAATCTACCAATATACGTTTTCTCCCCTACGGTTCTCAGCTCTTCTCGGGAAAGGTGACTGTGCTCCCTACGGCGGCCGAATCGGGAACTCAGGAATATTCGCTCCTCCTCGAGGTCGACATCGACAAGGAGTTGCTGATTCCGGGAATGACCGGCGAAGCCAGTATCATCCTGGACGAACGCAGCCAAACCCTGACCATTCCCCGTCGCGCGGTCATAGGCGGTAAGGTGTTTGTCGTGAACAATGACCGCGTCGAAGTCCGCGAAGTCGAAGTGGGATTTCGCAGCCTTACACGGGTGGAAATCCTGTCCGGTCTGAACGAAGGAGACCTCGTGGTCGTAGAAGAACTCGATCGATTTGAAGCCGGAGATCGGGTGCATACTCAGTTACCGGAATAATGGAAACCAAACTCTGGATATCCCTTCGGTTCATTCTGGAGAAAAGGAAGTCATTTCTGATGTCCCTGACGGGGACGGTATTCGGCGTAACCTTCTTCATCGTAACGCAAGCCCAGACTGCTGGATTCGAGCGCTTCTTCATCGAGACAATCATTGGTACCAACGGAGCCCTGCGCATTCAGGACAAGTATCAGGATACAATTCGCAGCCTGAGCGCCGATTCTCAGAATTCGGACTCCGGATTTAATATTTCGATGCGGAGAGGCAAGCGATACATCTCCGGAATTCAGTATCCTAAGCGAGTCGCCGAGGCCATTCGTGAGTTCCGGAATGTCACCGCCGTATCCGAGGTAGTTACCGGTAACGTAGAGATCAATACGGGTCAGAAAAAGCATGGGGGTGAAATCTACGGGATAAATCTGCAGGATCATCTAGAGGTGTCCCGGCTAGCCTCTCAGATCGTATTCGGCTCGTTGAATGACTTCAGGAACGATGCCGCCGGCGTCTTGATTGGTCGCAGGCTCGCCGAACGCCTTCTGACAGAAGTTGGTGATTCACTTGCGCTAACCGCCGCTGACCAGTCGCGCCGTTTCAAGATCTCGGCCATATACGAAACCGGTGTTTCCGATATCGACAAGGTTCGCCTGTTCCTACACCAGCCGGGAGCACGTTCGCTCTTGAAGCGACCATTCGGGGCCTCGTTCCTCCAGGTCAACCTGGCCGATATCGATCGCGCACCCCAGGATGCTGAACATATGTCCTCGGTCATTGGGCACCTTACCGTGAGCTGGCAGGAACGGGAAAAGACCTGGCTCGAAGCCTTCAAGTTTCTTCGCATCTCGGCCGCAATCACCGTGTCCACCATAATTCTGATCTCCGGCCTCGGTATGTTCAATACCCTGGCCATTATCGTCATGGAGAAGAGACGTGAGATCGCCATCCTGCGCTCTATAGGCTATACTCGCGAAGACGTCTCCAGCATTTTCCTGCTCCAGGGACTATTGATTCTGGTGCTCGGCATCATCCTGGGATGGCTCTGCGCGGCAGGGCTCACGTTTGCCATCTCCAGGATTCCCATTCACATCCGAGGTGTTTTCTCGACCGATTACTTTCCCGTGTACTGGTCCGCCGCCCACTACATCGCTGCGGCGGCGGTTGCATTCATCGTTGTGCTCACTGCGAGCTATTTGCCCGCCAGAAAGGCCGCTCGGTTTGAACCCGCCGAGATCATCAGAGGTACCGCAATATGAAGGGAACCAGCCGCCCTCCAATACTACGATGCCGGGATGTCCATCGTTCGCTTGGCCACGCCGAGAACCGGAGTGACATACTCAACGGCATCGACATGAAGATCGAGGCCTCTCAAGTCTGCGCTATCGCGGGACCTTCCGGGTGCGGGAAAAGCACCCTGCTCTATCTATTCGGGCTTCTGGATCGCCCCGATGAAGGCAGTATCTGGCTGAACGAATGTGAAGTTTCTACTGCACACGACGTCTTCCGGACCCGCCTTCGCAACGAACATATCGGCTTCGTTTTTCAGTTTCATTTTCTGCTTCCGGCATTTACGGCTATCGAAAATGTCATGATTCCGATGAAAAAGGCGGGCCGCATGCGTCATGAACAGATGCAAAATCGCGCCTCCGCCCTCCTGGACGACATCGGGTTGGCTGGAAAAACCCATCGGCAGATCAATCAGCTTTCCGGAGGCGAGCAGCAAAGGGTAGCCATCGCGAGGGCTTTAGCCAACAATCCATCGCTGCTGCTGGCCGACGAGCCTACCGGAAATCTCGACTTCCAAACCTCCGAAACGGTGTTTTCACAGCTCTACGATCTGGCAAAGGACCGTGGCGCGGCGGTGCTTCTGGTCACGCATAATCACGAACTCTCCTCGCGATGCGATCGCACCTTTCAAATGAGAGACGGCCGCTTTATGGATGCGTGAACGAAGTACGACGCCGATCGACTAGTTCCGTGACAAAGAGATTACCTGATTTCTTTCTCACGGCACTAGCCCAAGCCACCTTCCTAGGTATGGTTTGGGTGCACTGCGCAGCCGCCGACGTAATCATAAGCAAGTTGCTGGCCCGCAACTCCGCGTCGATGGATGATGAAGACGGGGATTCTTGGGACTCGATCGAAATTCACAATGACGGCGCGCACTCTTCGACGGCTTCCAGGAAGCGGTCGCCCTGCCTTTCCGCATCGAATTGGCGACGGGAGAATTCAGAGGCCCGCCGGGACATTTGTTTGCGACGCTCCTCATCGGTTATCAAGTTGAGCAAAGAGTCCCGAAACGCCTCGGAACTGTTGCCGTCTACGAGGATTCCCGACTCACCGGAAACGAAGCACTCCTCAATGCCACGATACGGGTAGGCCACTACGGGGAGCCCCATAGCCTGCGCCTCAATAAGGAAATTCGGCAACGCGTCCTCCCGCGAAGTCGTCACCGCGATATGCGCCGCTCTCAGAAATCTAATGGGATCCGGCTGATACCCCCAGAAGCGAACCTTTTCCGCTATTCCCAGCCTCCTGGCGAGCCGATTGGCCCGGTGCAACCGCCATCCTTGGCCGACCAGCCACAACTCCCAAGGCGGAGAAGGAGGTAGTCTGGCCACATGTTCTATAAGCAGATCATGGCGCTTTCCGGAACGAAACTCACCTACATTGATCAAGATAATTTTCGATCCCGCACCCACTATCTCTGGAGATAAAGCGCTCACTTCTCCGTCATCATCCGCAGGCGGGAGCCGATGCACCAGCCCATTGTAGACAACTTTGACCTTTTCCGCTTCGAATCCCCGGCTTACCAATTCCTGGCGCCACCATTGGCAATTGACGACTATGCCGTCGCACTGGCGCAGGGCTCGGAGATAGCGAGCGGAGATTAACTTTCCCGTACGCATCGTACCTAGAACAGAGCTATGAGGGAGACAGCGCTTCAATAGCAGGCAGCGGGCATTCGCCATTCGCCCCATGGCAATCGAAATGTGGGGCTGCAATTCGGCAAGGGCTCTCTTCAATCCCGGAGCGTAGCCGTTCAAGCCAGTATCGTTGCGTTGAAGCGATCGTAGCGGAATACCGCCGGCCAAGGCTTCCGGCTCCAGGAGCCCCCTCGGCCTGAAAGTAAGAATCGAGGCATCGTGGCCCCGCATACGAAAATGCCGAGCCAGGGCCAAGGTCTGTCTCTCGGTTCCTCCGCCCCTCAAGTAGTCCTGCAGAAAAAGAATCCTCACCCGCGTTCGCCTAAACAGTAATATCGGCGCAAGTAGGCGAGGATCACTGATCGGGGAAGGAAACGCGCAACCAGTGGTCCCCAGACCGCCTGAAAACCACTCCCCATGGTATAGACCCCGCCTCGCCTGCGCATGAGTATTTCGACAAGGCGCCGAGCCGCGACTTCCGGAACCGGTGCCCGACTCAAATGGCCTTCCATCGTACGCCAGCAGGACGATAGCGCTTCCTCCGAGCGTTCCACCTCTCTCCTTCTAATAACATGCCGGTTGAAGGCCGTTCGAAAGTCACCCAACTGAAGATCAATTATGAAAACGCCGCTACCCTCCGCCTCTATTATCAGGCTCTGTGAAAACGACGAGATTCCCGCCTTGGCGGCATTATAGGCACTCATGAACGGAAGCGGAAACCTCCCTGCCAGCGACGAAACGTTGACCAACGCGCCGCTTCCTCGACGTTTCATCGAGGCATAGAAAGCACGGCTGATTACCATCGGAGCGGTAAGCAGAACCGTCAACTGATTCCGAATTTCCGGAATGGCGAAATCTTCCAAGGGGAAGAACGCACCATAACCGGCATTATTGATAACGAGGTCGATATCCGGCTCCTCCTCCAGCAACCGGCCAATGACCTCTTCAACACCGTTCAAATGCGACAAGTCAAGCTGCAACGGATGCAGGCCGGCAACGTCCTGCAATGAGTCCAGCCGGCGCGCACTACCCCAAACTTCAAGTCCCTCAGCCAGAAGCGAATCCGCGAAGGCGCGGCCTAAGCCTGAGCTTGCTCCCGTAACCAAGGCCTTCCTATAATACCTGTTGAGAGATTGCTTCCTGGCCATAACTGTCAATCTCCACCGCAGCCGAAACGCCTGCCGACGAGAACCTACCCTCTTATATGGACACTCAACTTCCCGGCAGGCAACGACTTATCGTGCTCACCCATGAATTCTACCCGACGAAGGGCGGAATCGCCATATTTGTACGCGAGATGGCCACCGCTGCCTGTGCCTTGGGTCAACTGGTCGAAGTGTGGGCGCCCGACCATCCTCTCCTGAGGCATCATCCGTTTCCATTTTCCGTCAAGACCCTACCCCTCAAGGGATCTCAAGACTGGGTCTGCCGAGCCCGCCTCAGTCTACAAATCGTTCGCAATCGAAGCGCATTCGAGGACGCCATCCTATACCTTCCCGAGCCGGGTCCCATTCGAGCCTTGGCCTATCTTTCTCTCATTTTCAAGCTTAACTGTAAGCGCCTGATCGTTACTCTGCACGGATCGGAGATATTGAATCTAACCTCCCGGTGGCATCGACGTATTACGTTTGCCCGAATACTTGACCGATGTGACCGGATCAGCACCGTCTCCCAGTTCAGCCTCGACCTTTTGACGGATCGCTTTCCTTCTCTCAGATCCAAAACCATCCTTACTCAAGGCGCTTTGCGCGAGGACTTTCGGAATTTCGATCCCTCGAAGGTAGCTTCGGAAGGCATCAAGCTGATCGTTCTTACGGTCGCTCGCATCCATCCGCGGAAGGGCCAGCATCTCCTGATTGAAGCCTTGGGAAGATTGGATTCGTCATTGCGGGAGAAGATCGAATACTGGATCGCGGGACCGGCAGTGCGTCCAGCCTATCGAAGATTCCTGAAACGCCGATCGGAAGCACTGCGCGTGTCCGCTCGTTTTCTCGGGGAAGTGGCCGACCAGGACCTACCGAAGATCTACAGCCAGTCGGATATCTTCGCCATGACGAGTATCGACTACAAGAAAAGCGTGGAAGGCTATGGGCTCAGCTACCTCGAGGCATCGGCTATGGGGCTTCCCGTAATCGCCCATTCAGTCGGCGGCGTGCCCGAAGTCGTTAGGCACGGGGTAACGGGGCTTCTTATCGACCCCCAGGATGGCAAGAGCCTGACGGAAGCGCTCCGAACCCTTTTAACCGATACTGAGCTCCGGCGGCAACTCGGCCAGGCCGGTCGATCCCGGGCTCTGACTGCCACCTGGGAAGATAACGCCAAGAGGCTGCTAGGTGAGTAAGATGGCACCCGATGAAACTACCTTTGTTGACGTAAGTCATACATCGCATTCGCAGGCGAACACAGGAATTCAACGAGTTTGCCGAAGTCTTATCGGCGCGGGGGGGTCAGACCATCGCTTGATCCCGATATGCTTCGATCCCTACTATCGGGCCTGGCGCCGCCTCACCATTGCAGAAACCCGAAATATTCGCTGGAATCCATCCGACCGACCGAGCGACCGCCGGCGCACTCACTGGGGCACCTGCCAGAAGGGATATAGTAGCCTGCGCCGTTGCTTCCCGTTCCGCCCTTACCACCCGCTCGGCGAAGACCCACGCCGATCGAGATTCGTCTTTCCCGAGATTTTCAGCGCCACCTGCTTGGCATCCTCTAGAACCCTCAGGATGGACTCGAGCAGGCCGCGCATCGCCCTGTTTTATGACGCAGTCGCGCTCAGATTTCCCCACCTGGCCGCACCCGAAGCGCTTTCCCGGTTCCCCGATTACCTGACCGAGCTGGCCTCCTTTGACGGCATCGCAGCCATATCCGCAGCTTCCAGAGACGAACTCAGCGCCTGGTGGCAGAAAAACGAAATCCGCGATGCTCCGCCCATCGAAGTGATCCCGCTGGCGACGATAGCGCTGGAATCCGGTTCGGATTCATTGGAAGAGGAGCCGCCCGAGTCCGATCCCCCTATTATTCTGATGGTGGCCACCCTGGAAGGACGCAAAAACCATCTCGCTCTACTCGAGGCTGCTCAGGGCCTCTGGGACAAAAACTTGAGCTTTGTCTTGCAGTTTATCGGAAGCGGAAAACCGGATTCTGGAAAGCCCGCTCAAATCGAGATCAGGAGGTTACAACAGGCAGGATATCCAATCAAGTGGGAGGGTACCCTCACTGATCACGATCTCACTCGCGCCTACCGCCGCTCCTACTGCACGATTTATCCGTCACTCTACGAAGGTTTCGGAATGCCAGTGGAAGAGAGCCTTCGCTTCTCTCGGCCATGCATCTGCACGCCCTACGGAGCTCTCGAAGAACGGGCGCAAGGTGGAGGCTGTCTACTCCTGAAATCGGGAGAGTCCTCGGATATAGCAGCGGGCATCGAACGTCTTCTGACTGACTGCTCACTCTACGGAAGGCTCTGCCAAGAAGCTCGGAATCGAGACTTCACGAGCTGGAGCCAATACCTTGACCACCTGCTGGGCTGGATGAAATCCCTGAAGTAGAATAAACCGTTGCGTTCACGAAACCGGATTGAATAATCGCTCCTCACTGATTTCTGGGCAATCCACAGTCGGATGATCTCATTTACATCAAACAGGCCGCTCAATGATATCGCGCGACGCTGCGTGCGTGACGATCTCACTCAACTTCGTCTGAAATATAATCCGTTCTACCGAAATATCGAAAATCAGAAGGCCTCGCATATCTGGGTAGACGGTCGCGAAATGATCATGCTCAGTAATAACGACTACCTTGGTCTCTCCGAGCACCCAAAAGTCGTGCAGGCTGGACGGGATGCATTGCGAACCTGGGGAAGTAGCTCTACTGGATCCCGTTTTGCTAACGGCAGTCGTTCCTATCACTTCGAACTCGAGGAAAAGCTGGCCGATTTTCTGGGCGTGGAAGCCTGTCTGGTAAGCATCGCCGGGTACATTTCCTGCATGGCTGCAGTCGCTTCATTCGCGGAGCGAGGCGACCTTATTCTGGTTGATCGCAACGTGCACTCTTCTCTATGGAGTGGGATCACCCTCTCCGGTGCCCGCGTAGAACGTTTCGGGCACAACAATCCCGCTGATCTACAGGATATTCTGACCTCGGAATCCCACAAGACTCCAAAAATGTTGGTAATTGAGGGAATCTACTCGATGGAAGGCCACCTCGCCAAACTGCCCGAGCTGTTAGCCGTCACCTCTGACCACAACTGTTTTATCGTAATTGATGACGCCCATGGGTTTGGTGTCCTCGGTCCGGAGGGCCGTGGCAGCGTAGCGCACTTCGGAGCGACCGACCAAGTGGACATTATTGCCGGCAGCATGTCGAAGTCACTCTCCAGCACTGGTGGTTACATCTGCGGCTCACGTTCCCTCATAGAATATCTGAAAAGCCACTCCAAGCAGACCATCTTCAGCGCGGCACTGAGCCCATGTCAGGCCGCCTGTGCGCAAGCTGCATTGGAGGTCATGCAGGACGAACCGGAACATCGCGAGCGCCTGTGGATGAATACGAAACGCTATCACGGGCTCATGAAAGAGCTTGGACTCGATACCTGGGGAAGTGAGTCACCCGCTGTGCCCATCGTGCTCGGAAGTATGGAACGCGTATACCGCTTTTGGAAATATCTTTACGAGAAAGGCATCTTCACGGTGATTTCAATTCCACCCGCGGTACCTCCGTCCAAGGAGCTTGTGCGGACGGCAATCTCCGCCTCCCATACGGGTGAAGATCTCGATAGAATTGCGGACGCCATGGCCCAGGCGGTCAAAAGAGTTTGAGCACCACCCGTCCCGGATCCGAGTTTCCCCTACCACCGAATAAGCTGGTTCTTTCACGCCCTGATAGAATCGGCGACCTAGTCATATCTACCTCCTGCCTTCGCCCCATCCGCGAAGCGTTCCCCAAGACAAGGATTTATTTCATCGTAGAGAAGAAACTTGCGCCTCTGCTTAGTGAACATCCCCTCATCGAGCGGGCAATTCTGCTGGATTCGGAAGAAAATGCAGAGGTGGCCGGGCTCCAAATAAGCTCCGAGCTTGGCCGGCTGGCCGCCGAATGTATCGTTCACCTTCACCAACATCCAGTCGTATCTGAGGCCGCGGCGAACGCTGGAATTCCCGTTCGCATCGGCTTCTCCAGCCACAACAGGAGATCGCTTCTGACGCACTCGGTCCGCATCGATAAAAAGGAATGCGACCGCCATGAAGCCGCCTACAACTTTGTACTCTTGCATGAGCTCGGTCTGGAGCCGCCACCCCTACTGGCGCCATGGATCAAACTGCCCGAAATTAATGAAGACCAGTTCTTTGAGAAGGTTCCTTTTCCGGATCGCGGCCGCGAGTACTTTGCCTTCCATCTTTCCGCGCATTCTCGCAAACCACGGCTGCCCATGAGCTGTTTTGCCGCCGCCGGTGCCTGGTTGCTGCGCCACTACCCGGGAGATCTGCTCATCGTGGGAGCGGAAGGCGATGATGCCTCGACCCGAGAATTTATCGGCCACCTGCGAGATCATGCCGACCGCATATTTGACCTAACCGGCAAAACGAACCTAGCTGAACTGGGGTTTATCCTGAAACGCGCGCGCCTCATGCTCTCGCGAGATAGTGGTCCCGCACACCTCGCCGCCGCTCTGGGTTGCCCTACTGTCTGCGTCGTCGGACCTGTAGCCAGGAAACGGGCTGCGACCAGATGGCAACCGCTGGGACCTCGCGTTACAGTCGTTGAGCCCCCGGTTTCGCCCCGGTTTCTCGAACCCATCGGCCGTTTCCAAAGGCGCTTTTTTGACAGTGTTAGCGAGGAAATGTTGACAGAGGCCATGAAGCAACAGTTGTGCTCGTCATGACGCAACCATCAGGGGACCTCATCGTTGTCGGACACGACACTAGCCCGCAGGGCAGCTCTCCGTAATCTCTCTACCAAATGCCCAATGTGTTTACCAAGGTTCCAATTCTCCTCCACCCAACTCCTTCCGTTACTGCGTAGCTCGGCGTAGGCATGCCGATCATCGGCCAGTTCCTTCACTGCTCTCACCCACCCCGCGGGCTCACCCAGGCTGAGAAGACGACCATTCTCATGGTCACGAATCACTTCCGAGATACCGCCAACCGTGGTGGTCAACACCGGGATGCCGAACGCCATGGCTTCCGGAACGACGTTAGGAATTCCGTCTCGGTCGCCATCGGGCGCGACTTTACCCGTGAACATGAAGAAATCAGACCATTGATAGAACCTTACGATGTCGCGACCCACGGGAGAAAACACTTCAATCTGCTCTGACAAACCAGACCGTCGAATCAGCCGTTCCACGGATCTTCTAAGGGGACCATTTCCCACTAAGCGCGCCCGAAAATCGACGCCGGCTGCAAAGAGCTGTCGCAGGATTTCGATGAGCTCCAGGTATCCCTTCTTGGGCACCATGCGTGCTACCGTAAGTATCCTCAAAGGCGAATGAACGCCGGACGCATCATTCCATTCCGGTAAAGCAGGCAAACCACGGTAGACCACGGAAATCTTTTCTCGGGCTGCACCCTTCTCCACAAGATCCTCGGCAGCGTGCCTGGTTGAGGTATGGATGAATTGTGCCCGCTCCAGTTTGGCCGAGAGAAGCCAGTCGCCCCCGTTCTGGTAGATATCGTAGGCGTGGGCACCCATCGAGAACGGTATCCCGGTGAGACGGCTCACGGTGAGGGCGGCGGTAGCGGGCATCGTCGCCCAAGCGGCATGTATCAATTGAGGATTCAGCCGCTGAATAAGCCGGGCCCGAGACAATGCAAAGGCCAGTCCTACCATGTTCTCGCCAAAGTTCTTTAACGAGGGCGGCGAATGAGCTAAATAAGCGCGGACGACGCCCAACAGAGGACGGGGTCGGCCTAGCAGCCAGAAAGGTATCCAGCCGGCCAGACTGAGATAATTCCACAGCCGAAAACGAACGACCGGAATGCCTTCGAAGCTATCCCCCCCTCCCCAAAGGGAAAAGATCTCAAGGCCGAAACCATGATCGCGAAGCGCTTTGATTTCCTGCTGATGGAAGCTCGTTTCGGGAAAAGTTGCGAATATATAAGCAATTCTGACCGTCTGTTCCACGCTAGTTAGACCCTGTTCGAAAAGGGGTCTGGAAGGATGCTTTTGGATGTTTTGCTTACTTGATAAAGGTTAGACTCGAGGCTCCGGGTTGTCAGCACCACAGGGAGTGGGTTCGCAGCGATCATGCACTGGGTTTGCAGCGTAATGGCCCGCTTTTTCATGGTCTCTGAAGACAGTCATCCCGTGATTTTCTTCTTTTCTCTGAGGTATTTAACCGGTCGGATTCAGGCCGCCTCGGCTTGTTGGTTGTTTCGTCGTTTCTTCATCAGGATGATACGGCAACAGTTGTAGGCCAGTCCCTTCTCCAGCAGTTCATCGCTGACCGGACCGATGCCTCGTCGACCCAGTTCCCCAAACCCGAATCCTGCTTTGATCGTGAACATCATCGACTCCACCGCCGAGCGATCGCGACGGGCGTGCCGATACAGCGCGCTTTCCCAATCATCCGGATCGGTCAACTTGCGGCCCTTGGCCCCACTTATACTAACGGCCTTCACCCCCATCGCCAGGAGCTCATTACGTCCCTTTGCCGAAGCATATCCATCATCGCTGCTGACCAGTTCAGCCACCACGCCGGTGCGAGTGATCGAATCGCTGATCGACTCCACCAACTGGGCAGAGTCTGCCGGATTGCCGGGCTCAACTATCAAGCTGGTGATAAATCCATTTTCACTGCGAACCAGCTGAGGCTTGTAACCGATTACCGCTTCGCGACTGCCTTTCTTGATGTAAGCCGCCGATCCGTCCGAGAGGCTCAGCACCTTCTGCGTGGAGGGAAGCTTCTTATCGTCAAACACCCGATCATGGGCGTAGCCAATAACCCGCTTGGCGTCGGCCACATCACGGCTGATCTGGCTCAATAAACGCTTCAGAAGCTCCCGCCGACTAGGAGGCAGGGCTTGCATCGACAGACCCTCTTCAAGATAGCTCAGTTGCGATCCTAATGCCTCGGCCGCCTTGCCGCCCCGCTTGAGCAACTGCCGGTAATGTTTCTTCAGCTTGCCCTTCGAGTTCGCTTTGCCGGCTACCAGACAGATCCGAAACTCCAGCTTGTCCATCTGCTGCAGCCAACCAGGCACCCATCCCGGACGAAAATCCTCCAGCCCGAAAACATGTAACTTCTGCCCATAACGATAGGCCCGGTTCAACACCCCAGTGAGAACCTTCGCATCGGTCGGCCAGCTGCTGTTTGCTTTCACCGCGGTGCTGTCGATCGTCAGCTTCCCGAAATCGTCCCATTGCTCCTGGAGGATATAGCCGATCTGTTGGTCAAAGATCAACTCGCGGGTCGCATGGCTGACAAGGTTCACGTTCTCCAGAATCGTCGTCACCGCCGGTATCTTCAGGCCCCGTGCCTGCACAAATCCATACAAGCTCATCGACTCGAGCAGAAACCGCCGCGCCGCTTTCGTAGTCAACGAACCGAGAAAACCACGAATCATCAAGAACACATATACCGCATAAGCAGGCATCCGTGGACGGCCTGTCCCAAGATTCAATTCGCCAGCCAAAATATCCGCCTCCTCGATATTCAGCTCCGCAAAATCCGCCGTAGCGCTGGCAAAGAACCTGCCATCTTCCTGTCGCAGTTTCTTCTTCTCACGCGCATGGACATCCAGATCCTTCTCGATCGCATCGATGATTTGCGGCGCGAACTTGGACAACTCGTCGACTTCATCGAGAAAATCACGGAAATCGGTGTCTGGAATCGGCAAAATCAGGTTGCCTACGCGATTGATATCGGCTATCTTCCGTTCTGTCGCACATGCTGCCATGTTCTTCTCCTTGTGAGGTTTTAAGATACTGAACACTAGCATGTTGCGACATTTTTATCAAGCCATGAAATGGCCTTTCCTCAGATTTTCTTTGCGCTTCTTTGTGCCTTTTCGCGGAGATCAATGGCTTTTCGGATAAGGTCTAGTTAGAGCCTATACGAAAAGGGAAATGGCCCTCTGTTACGGCGCTTCGGGGGCATATGCAAGGCAGATCGGCTAATAGAGCGCCCGAACGGGAAACGGCCATGCCCGTCTGCCATGGCCGTAGTCCACTGGCACCTGTTGAACAGGAACCGGCGCCTCAGATTTTTTCGAAAATCAGGGACACGTTCGACCCTCCGAAGCCGCTACTGTTACTCATTACGGTCTTCGCTACGCGCTCCTGCGTCTCGCGTATAATGTTAAGCCCGTCTGCCTCCGGTTCCAATATTTCAATTCCCGCTGAACCGGGCATGAATTCACGCTTGATCGTCAGCACCGAAAATCCTGCTTCCATAATGCTGGCCAGCGAAATTCCGTGCCCCGTGAGCGCTTTCGTACTACTTATGGCAGGGCGATACCGACCGTTGTGGAAAACCTCCTTGAGCGCTAAAATCTCCGATAGGTCACCAGTCAAGGTGGAAGTGGCGTGCGCATTCACGTAGTCGATATCGGCGCGTGATACTTCGCTGAATTTCAGTGCCTGTTCCATGGCGACGCGCAGCCCCTCTCCCTCCGGATGTGAAATGGCCACGTGGTATCCATCCGAAGCCTGTCCCCACCCTTTGAACCGAGCATAGGGGTCGACGCCACGCAGTAACGCACATTCTTCGTCTTCCAGGATCATCGCTGCTGCGCCGCCGGTTCCCACAAAACCATTTCGGTTCTTGTCGAAGGGTATGGAGGCTCGGTCAGGATCCCTGGAAAGGGAGAGCAATCGCATTCCAGCAAAGGGAAGGATGCTCTCTACGTTGCAGTCTTCGGCGCCTACCACCAGCACTCGCTGCTGCCGTCCCGTGGCAATCTCATTGAAGGCAAATCCCAGCGCATGCCCGGACGACGAACAGGCGGATACAAAGCCGGATGATGATCCGCGAATCTTGAAATGCGCCACCAGATTAAAGTTCAGGGTTCCGGCCACCGAAGCGATAATCCCTTTGGGAGGGCACCTGAGCACACCTTTGCGGTTCATGAGATCGAGATGACGATAAATCATTGACATGGAACCCCCGGATGCCGTGTAAAGACCCGTAGAAACGTCGGATATCTCGTCTTCCGTCAGCGCTGCATCCTCAATGGCCTGCATCAACGCACAGTAGGCATACAGTCCATGAGGCGACAGGCTGCGAAGAAGTTCCTGTTTTAACCGGTATTCCGACGGATACGACCAATCCTCCGCATCATAGGAAGAAGTGTCGAAATCCTTGATAGTACCGACAACCTTTACCGGTATCTTCTCGCTGGCGAAATCGGGAAAGAGCTCAATCCCATGTCGCAAGTTACGTAGGTTGGCAAGGACAGTCGGCTGGTCGTTACCGATGCTTGTAACAAACCCGATCCCCGATACGACTACCCTGCGCATACTCTCCGCGGCCCTCAGTCAAAAGGCCTTACCTTGACGATTGGGGCAACCGCATGCCTATTCTTCGAAGGCAAAGGCCAACGTGATCTCCTCGGCAATTGCCACTCTCTCGCCATTACAGGATATGGAACCTTCGAAGGTAGCCAGCGGCGCCCTGATCCGCTTGACTTTGATTTTCATATCGAGCGTATCGTCGGGTCGGCAAATGCGATGAAATCGGATTCCATCGCACGAGTTTGCCAGGACTTTCTTGTGGTCTACATTACCCTCCAGGCCGGCATGGTCACTCTTCACCAGGTAAAAGACGGCCAGCTGTCCTAAAGCTTCCAGCATTAATGAACCCGGAAATACGGGATCATCCTTAAAATGCCCCTCCAGAAAAAACTCACTTCCTGAAATGCGATAGCTGGCCTCGGCTTCATTCTCGGACAGAGTGACCTCCCGCAGAAAAAGAAACGGATCCTGGTGCGGCATGGCCGCCGCGACTTCCTCTACCGGTATGCGTCGTGGTTTCCGAGGAACCGGAATTCCCCGTATTTTGCAGTCGATGAACGTCTTCACATCCCCCACTGTTCTGAGTTCTCGCAAATCCTCATTGGGTATCGAGATATTCAGTGTCTCCTCGACCAACATGACGGTTTCCACCATTGTTAGGGAGTCGATCCCAAAATCCTCGTAGAGCCGTGTCTCCTCGGTGCAGTCCTTAATCTTATCCCGTACTTCAGGCTCCAAATACCGCTCGATAATTCCCACCACGATGGTGGGAACAGGCTCGTACTCCCCATACTTACGATAAGCTATAGCGGCATCAACGGTTTCCTGCGAACAACGCTTTAAGGATTCCCTGAGGTCTTTCTCCTCATTGAGAGTCAGGGACGAGCTTGTTTTAGTCTCCATATTTTCCGTTCCAGACTATTGGGAGCGATTCCTTTGTAAATTTCTTTTTTGTGCCTTTTGGGACAGCCCCTGAGCACCCCGGGGATCGCTCCAAGGTCGATCGTGGGGAATACCTTGGCAGAGTGCCTGCAATGAAGATGATCAATTATTAATCAAAACGTTATGGGTTCGAAAAGACCTTACCCAGGACCTCCCGGAACAAAACGCATCCTACTCTCCGATCGTTTTTCAAAGCAAAGGCGAAACCCGGCATTCTCCTTCTTGAATCATAAAAAGCAACATCAATGCCGGAATCTACAATTGCATGGTTTTGGTTCACCCCGCAGACCGGAGATACCTGCTCGCGGCTTCTCCGAAGCGTCTGCCTGCTTCGCTTTCCACTATAGCTCCGGCAGGTTAGCTGTCGGTCTCGAATCGGTGCCTGATTCGGTGGAAGCATTGACTTCCTCGGTATTCCTGTCGAAGCGCATCGACACCAGCTTAGACACCCCCTTCTCCTGCATCGTAATACCGTAAATCACATCAGCAACCGATATTGTGCGTTTGTTGTGCGTGATGATCAAGAACTGCGAGTACTCCAGAAAGCGACTGAGCATATCCGTGAATCTGCCGATATTAGCGTCGTCCAACGGGGCATCGAGTTCGTCCAGAACACAAAAGGGACTGGGTTTGACCATGTATATGGCGAAGAGAAGAGCGACCGCCGTGAGGGTCTTCTGGCCCCCGCTCAGCAGCGCCAGATTCCTCAATCGGGTACCCGGAGGACGAGCATCCACAAAAATCCCACTCTCCAACACATCATCGCTGTCAATCAATCGTAGATCCGCTTGCCCTCCCCCGAAAAGGCATTCAAAAGTATAGGTAAAATTCTTCCGGATCTGATTAAATGTTTCAGAGAATAACTCCTCGGATGTCTTGTTGATTTCATCAATCGCCTGCAAGAGCTCCTCTTTCGATCGCCACAGATCATCGCTCTGGGACTTAAGAAAGTCGTGTCTTTCATACAGTTCCTTATACTCGTCGATAGCAATCAAGTTAACCGGTCCCATGGCGTTGATTCGGCTCCTCAGTTGCCCCACTTCCTCTGTCACTTGCAGCCAGTCAACACCCGAGACCTTCTCCAGTTCGTGGCCTGAAGGGATCTCCGCTTCTTCAATCTGCTTGGCCGGATCGAGTTCTGATTCGTCCAGATCCACATGAATGCGATCGGGAAGGGGCTCGCCCGCCCGCCACAATTCGAGCCGCCAATCAATCTGATGGATTTCGACTTCGTGTTCGCGGCGCACTTCCTCAAAGAGGAAGTTTAACTCCGATCGCTTCTGGGCAAGTGTAACCGAAACGTCCTTGAATTCCCGTTCCCGTCCTTGCTGCGTCCGCCGGTGTTCCGAAAGCGTGTTTTCGAGCCAACGAATCCCATTTTCCTGTTCTCTTAACTGGCTGGTCCGCTCGTCCAGTGAGGCCAGAGTGATCTGCAGCGTCTTCTCGATCTCGTCGGCGCGAATTCTCTGCCTTGCGGCATCTTCCTTCAGTTCATCAATTCGCTCTATGAGCAGATCCACTTCGCGACGATAAGCGACCTCCCGCTCGCGCCTCTCGCTCGCCTGTCTATTGGCCTCATCAATCTGACGATCAATGATGATGAGGCGCTGACGCTCCTCCGCCAGGCCGATGCGGGCCAAGGCAAATGCCTCCTGGTGCCGATCGCGCTCCTCCCGAATACTCGCGATGGATTTCTCCGTTTCCGCCAGGG
This sequence comes from Opitutales bacterium, assembly GCA_963665345.2. Classification (GTDB taxonomy): domain Bacteria; phylum Verrucomicrobiota; class Verrucomicrobiia; order Opitutales; family CAXXNP01. The sequence continues at coordinate 52,439 of OY762281.2, read as the reverse complement.
CCGACTTGATCGCCTCCGCGTCGCCTTCACCTTCCCGCAAATCATCAGCGGCTTGCCGTAGTCTGGCGTCACAGAGTGCCCGCCGTTCTTCGCAAAGGCGCCGCTTTTCCCTGAATTCCTCCGCTCGAACCGCGGATTCCCGATAACGATTTTTGCTCGCTCGAACCTGTTCTTCGAACAGCGACAATTCGGATTTTACGTCGACCTGCCGCTGGCGTCTTTCCTCAAGGTCCCGTTCAGCCTGGCGAAGTTCGTCCTGCAGCCTTTCCGCTTCCCGATGTAAGCTCTGCAGTGCTCTGGTGGAGTTTTTCAATTGCTCCGTCAGTTCCCTGATCTGGGCATCTCGCTCCAGCAGTCCGGCAGAGGTCTGTTTGCCGTGGCCGCCGAAAAGCAAGCCGCGCCTGTCGATCAAATCGCCCTCCGGCGATGCAACGAGGGAAAACTGCAGCGCAGGATGGGAGTCCCAATACTCGAAAAAGGCGGCGAAATCGCTGCACACGAAGGCACCATCCAACAAGGACGTGAGTATTTCGCATGTCTCCTCATCATCCGCCTGAACGCAATCCAGCGCCGGCTTCAGAACTATCTCCGGGCTCTCGCCGGAAACGCCCGAGACCGAGGCAAGCGGAACCTTGAGACAAGCTTTTCCGAGTTCTTTGAGGTTGAGCTCGCCAGCAGCCGCCAGCGCTTCTTCGACGCTGTCGGTCACGATAGCATCGATGGCCGGACCCAGGAGCGCTTCAACCGCACGCAGATACGCCTGATCCACTCGGATACGATCCATGAGCAACCTTTCGAATTGGCCTTTGGGCAAACAGGAAACATCGCCCCTCAGTATTGCTTTGGTTCCCTCCCCGAATCCTTCGAACCGCCGCTTGACCTCCTCCAAAACCGACACTCTCGCGCCAATTTCAGCCACTTTTCGATCAAGTTCCTGGATGCTCGCCTGTTGGGCACGGAAACGTTCACGGGATTCATCAAATTCCACGCGCGCTCCGCAAAGCAGCTGTTCGGCAGCTTCGGCTCGCTTCCCGCAGGATACCATCGCTTCGGTCAAACTTGCTCGCTCTTCGCTCAGTTTTCCCATTTCCCGCTCCCGCGTGCTACTTTCCTCCCGAAAGTTGGTGTTTTCAACTTGTAGCGTCTTGAGCTCCAGCTCGATTCGCGTAGATTGCGCGCGAGAGCGTGTTATTTCACCCTCTTTGAGCAAGAGATTCTGCCTCTGATCCCGCATTTTCCGGTCCGCATCGGACAGTCTTTGCTCAATCAAAGAAAACCCCTCAAGTTCCCTTTCGTATTCAAGCGATCGACAACCTACCTGCTCCAGGTGCTGTTTTCGCCCTTCCAGATTTCCGGTCCCCTGTCCTTCCAGGTCCTCAGCTTCCAAGTGAAGGATTCGCGCCGCCTCTTCCAGTTCGCCTATTCGCTTCTGCAGGTCTTGCGACCGAATTCCCGAAAATTCAAACTGACTCTCTGCTTGCTCCTTTTCCGACCGAAGGTCGAAAACGGTCTGTTGTGTATCCTGAAGTAATCGGAACAGTTCATCGCGGCTCTGCCTCTTGTCTTCAAGATCCTTTTCCCAGGTTGCCGTTTGTTGGAGAGACTCATCCAATTCCTCCCGCAGGCCAACGCATTGCACTTCAAGCGCGGCAACTTCACCCTTGAGATGTCCGTAGCGAAAGGCTGCATCTGCCAGCGCCAAATGCGTTAACCGATGCTTTATGCGACGGTAGCGCAGGGCCTTGCCAGCTTGCCTGCGGAGTGATCCGATCTGCCGGCCAATCTCATCCATGACATCAGTGATGCGGGCCAGATTAGCGTCAACGAGGGCCAGTTTATTCAGCGCTTCCCTCCGCTGGGCTTTGTATTTCGAGATACCGGCGGCCTCCTCGAATACCACTCGCCGATCAGCCGGATTGGAAGACAGTAGCTGATCGATCTGCCCCTGTAACATAAAGGAATAGGAGACACGGCCAATCCCAGTATCCAGGAAGAGCCGATGGATATCTCGCAAGCGACATGGTTTCCCATTGAGGGAATAGGAACTTCCACCTTCCCGACTTACCCTTCTGCCAATTTCTACTTCCGAGAAAGCAGTCCCGAGTTCGCTCTCGCAGTCGGTAAAGAGAAGAGAAACATCGCAAAGGTTAACCGGCCGTCGCGCATCCGAGCCCTGAAAAATTACGTCCTGCATGGAACCGGCACGCAGTGATTTCGAGCTCTGCTCGCCCAACACCCACCGGATAGCATCAGCTATATTGCTCTTGCCACAGCCATTGGGTCCTACGATTGCCGTAAGCCCGCTTTCCAGATGCAGGACGGTCTGATCGGCAAAGCTCTTGAATCCGTTGAGACGCAGTTCCTTCAGATACATATTTTTCAGATCATCTCATAGCGGCCCGACGGATTCAGTCGGTTGCCGGTTTATATGGGGGATATAAATTTTGGACCCCAACCTCAACAAGGCAATTCTCCTGTCATATCGAAAAAAACTTCTCATTAGATACGGTCTGCCTTCACCAACATATAAGCGCCAACCCCCTGATAAATCAAATTGGGTAACCAGACGAGTAGATCGGGACGTAGTCGCGGGTAGTTTTCAATCCAGTTCACGGCCACGATCAGAAAGTAAAAGCTCATCGCCAGAACGAGAGCCAAAGCGAAATTCGCATGGGTCTCAGATCGGCTGGCGCGGATGCCCAAGGGAATTGCCACAAAGCTGAGCGAAAGCACAGAAAACGCCATGGCCAGATTCTTCTGGATCTGAATTCGGATTCTCATGCCATCGGCCTGAAGCCGCCCGCTGTTTTCGGGGTCAGGTTGAACCCTCCCTGCCCTCAAAGTCGCTTCAATAACGTCGAGCCGCTCTCGCAGCTCTCCCAAATCGAGAGAGGAAATACTGACATGCCGCGAGCGTCGCCCCAGAATCCTGTCCAGGGGCAATCGCAGACGTGCCTTCGAAAACGTACCCAGCGGACGGACACGTTGCAGGTCATCCGGGTCGCCAATCCGCAATTCGGTAACGCCATTCAACAGCGTCAGCACGAGCGCATCGTCTTTCTCATCAAATGAAAACTCTCCGCTACGAGCGCGGAGCAGTTTTACCGCCCGCTGTTCTTCATCCAATTCCCAGATCCAGAAGTCCTCCAACCTATCTCCATCCTTTGCTCCCAAATAGATCACATACCCAGGAAAATCGTAGACAAATGTCCGCGGAATCATGAACTTCAGCGGCCCACTGCGAATGGCGTCTGCCAGGAGCGAGCGATAATTCGCCTTGGCCCGGGGTGCATAGTAACAATTGATCAGTGCGCAAGCCACCACACCAATCGTTGCTATAAAGAAAATTGGCGCCGCAATGTGCCAAAGGGAAAGTCCACTCGCGCGAATCGCCACAATTTCGCGATGCGCCGCCATCCTTCCGAGGACCAGCAAAATGCCGGTCAGCAAACCCAGAGGTAGTGCATAGGCAATCACATAAGGCACCAGCAAGACCATCAACCGGGCAAACAGCGCCATACTCAGACGACCGTCAGCCAACAATCCGAATGCCTCTTTGAGCGCGTTACCGGCCAGAAGCACAAAGACGAAGAGGCTGACCGTAGCCAGACTACTGACAAAGACAGCCCTGCACAGGTAGCGAAACAGCAGTCCGACTGAATTCATGGCCTCAATGACTAGTGTCGTGTCCGACAATTAAGCATAACCAATGTGGAGGCGCCATGGGATCGATAGCAAGGCGGGAAACCCCGAAATGCCTGCCGGCTTTGCGCGCTTGTCCGGTTTCGACAATCAGACAAGAATCGCGAAGTGTTGACTCAATCATGCGCCAACAACGTTACTAGTGTTCTGTCTTGTAAATGAGTTTGCGATTGTGGAGACGCCATAGGGTCGCCTCAACAAAGCAACAGCCGCTTCGAAAATGAAAATTGCCATCGCCTCGGATCATGCCGGTTTTGAATATAAGGAGGCCATCAAAAGGCTGCTTACGGATCTCCGTTACCATGTTGTCGATTTCGGCACGAACAGCAATGAATCGGTTGACTACCCTGTCTTCATACACCCAGCGGCTTTGGCCGTTGCGAGCGGCGAATGTGAACGGGGAATAGTCTTGGGAGGTTCCGGAAACGGTGAGGCTATGTGTGCGAATCGGATCAAAGGAATTCGGTGTGCACTGTGTTGGAACAGTGAAAGCGCGGCCCTGGGACGCCAGCATAATAATGCGAATATGATTGCATTGGGGCAACGCATGATGTCTCAGGACGATGCCTTGAATTTCGTGAGGATCTGGCTGGAAACAGATTTCGAAGGAGGCCGCCATGCCCGGCGACTTGCCCTTCTCGACAAATGAGTGATATACCGCAAAGGTAGGAGAAACGCGCTCGGGTCACGCACGATCCTGTAGCCCGGCGCGCAAGCGCGCGGTCTTTCAGGATTGGATCTGCCTTGGCCGTCGCGATTATGGATCGTTCAGTCCGTCCATACTGGTTCCCGCCTTTAAACACAGCCCTGAGTTGATCGAAGGGCGACGCCGGCCAGCAGCCTGTCGGCGAAGTCCGACAGGCTGCTGGCAGAAAATCGCGGGCGATTTTTGTCGCTAACGCGTTTGTATGTTCCTAAGAGCGGTCCTTGGCGACACGTTATAGTCAATGTTGATCGACCCGTCGCCGCTGCGCTGTGCCGAGGCAGGTAGAACACCGATGTTGTTGCCTCCGGACACCCGCTTTGTGGGCTGCAAGGTAAGCGGTTTTTTCGCCGTGCTGCATACCCTGGGAAGGGAACTGAAGTAACCACCCTCATGTCCACTTCGTCATCCCCGGCGGAGGTCTTTGCCAGGACCGCACGCGGTGGGTTCCCGCTCGGGGGCATTTTCTGGTCCATGGACGCGCCCTCTCCAAACTGTTTCGCCGCCAAGATGCGCGCTGCTCTCCAGCGGGCCGGCTTGCTCGCCCTTGTGCCCGCCCGAAGCCCGCCCCTGATTCCTCCTGCTTAAGCATTCCCTCCAGCTCATCTCCCCAAAACATCCCTGAACTTCCTGAACTCATTCCCGGGCTCTGACCACATCCCCTGCAGCCCGAACTATTGCCCTTTACCCGCGGCTTCATGAACCAGGGACTAGAACCGAGCCTTCGCCTCGGCTTCTAATCCTTATTTTGTTGGGGTCGTCTTTGCAATTCTGGGTATTCGTTCGTCTCTCTAATCTCTCTACTTAGCTGATTCTGTATACCTCGCAAATTCCGCTCCGCAAATATCAATCCAATCTCTCATTTCCCAATGTTGATAAACGTAAATACGTCCATCAGATTTCCTTAGAGTCAAAACACGGATCATTTCCACAACATAGACATTCTCGTGGCTCTCTTGCCATGACACGCGGTAGACTACGTAGATGTATTCCTCAGGAGTGGCGGGGCACGTTCTGGTACCGCTCCAATCACCTGGTAGATCAAATTCGATTGGCCTTTAAGTGATGCCCGCAATCCTTCCGCTACGGGCAGCAACTTCTCGATGAATTCCTTTGGTTCGGAGTCAAGGATCGGTTGCCGTCGTAGAAGTCGCCAATACGCTTGGAATCTCTTGAATTTGAGAGTGCCAGGCGGTCCAGCGATGGAATACAAAAACTCCCCTTTGAACCCCGACACCATGCCTGGGTCAATCAGTTCCACGGCCTTCTTGCCTTCGTTTGCTTATAGCGCAGCAAAATACGTTTGGGCCAGAGCTACAGGTTCACTTCCCGCCAACGGTTGAGCGAGAGTCCATAGGAGCAGCGGCAAGGCAAACGCGTTGAATCTCATTATGGGTGCCATGAGTGGAATCGCCTTTTCTCCATCTACCGCCAACGCTAGCGAGGAGGTGCCGAGTTTACGAGGTTACCTCGCTCGATTTCTTGGCTGCTTCGATCTCGCCGGAGCGGCTGCTAACAGCTCGGAGCAATACTTCTCTTGCCCATCCGCTCAGACCGCGATTTCCAGCTGCCGCCCGACACGCCGCCTTTTCAGCTTCTCGCATCCTGACATACAGAGCCTCAGACAGTTTCTCATTGTCCTCTTTCGCGGCGTATCTATTTCCTTTCGGTGCCGCCATTCTCTTTTTCCGCGGTGGAAGCCAGGCCGGTCATCGTTAACAAAGGCAATACGAAAAAATGCTCTTCATCATCGTAGACAGTAACAAAAGTTCCTCTTGGCGAAAGAGATATGTAATCTCGATGGGGAACTTGGTACTCGCGCCCATCTGCCATTCTCAAACTGAAGGGCGTTCCACTTGCGATTGCAGATTCGATCTGACTTCTATTCAATAAACATCAGTATTCCGGAAATTAAGTTTTAGCAAGCAGATTCTTCCCTTTCCTACCAGCCAACGCCGAGGCTAGGCGCGGCGCGAAGCGACGTTGGCTACGCCGTCTGGTTCGATTTTCGTTTTCTCACAGAGGGCACTACCGAGCTTGCGAGTGTCGCAGGCTCGGTAGTGCCTCCGTGAGAGACTCCTGTTTCAGCGAACCTCGGCGCTGAGACACGAGGGCGTTAGCCCGAGTTGCTCTCGAGCGCCTGGTTCGCGGATTGTTCTTAACTGACTCGAATCTGCAGCCGTTTGCCGAGAGCCGAAACGATCTTCTCAACTGTCGACAGTTTGATGTCTTCAGCGTGATTCTCAATACGCGATATGGCCGACTTCTTGGTCTTCAATTTCTTCGCCAGCTGTTCCTGAGTGAGACCCGCTTCCTGCCTCGCCTGTTTGAGGATCACACCAATCCTGAACTCCGCATATCCCACCTCAAAGTCCCTCGCGAATTCTTCGCTCCTCGCTTTTCTCTTCTCAATATATCTGTCTAAATCATCCTTCATCTTCTCTCCTCCTCATATAATCTCGCCTTCGTTTCTCTGCGAAATTTGTCTCCCTCCTCGGAGTCTTTTGCATCTTCTTTTTGAACCCACCCGTCAATACAACCAAGTGCTGGCGGGAGAAAAATCCAAGAAGACGGAATGTATTATTTCCAGAATCAATTCTTCTCACACATGAACATAGTTAACATACATGTGAACATTGTTAATATGCCATATCCTCTTTTTTCAGCGAACGCTCAAAGCTCAGGCGATAGAGGCGCTAGCCGGAATTGCCTGAAGCGACCGGTTGGCATCATTCTCCATAGTGCGACCACATCCGCAGGACATGGACTGTCTTGGTGTTCTCAAAGGCTTCGTATACAAGTCTATGCTGAATATTGATCCTCCTGGAGTAGCAACCCTGAAGGTTACCGGTCAGAATGCCCAGCCTCGGCGGGGTCCGATAGGGATCGACCTTGAGAATTTCGATCAACTCGATCGCCTTATCCTTTAGGTTACTCTTCCTAAGTCTTACTGCGTCCTTTTGCGCCTGACGCGAGTAGACGATTTCGTAATTCACCAGTCCAGATCCGCCGAAGCTTTCTCTACACCTTCATCCCTGGCTTTTTGAATGGATTCGACCATGCCGGGAACGGATTGGAGGTAAAGAGTCTCCCTGATCGACCGCCAATCGTCCTCAGAAATGAGCACCGCGTTGCCACGCTTGCCAGTGATCTGAATCGGCTCGTGTGAAGTGTTCGCTTCGTCGATCAAAGCATAGAGGTTTCCTCTGGCCTTCGTGGCGGTTACGGTAATCATGGCCAAAAGCGTGCGCAAAAGCGTGCGCTTGTCAACTCTTTAGACTTCTGTCAACAAGTGATTTGCAAACGGTTTGAACGAAAGTTTCAGCGGGTTCGCAGCAGGGGCGAAAAGTCGAGGTGGGCCAGGGGGCTGCTGAAGGTCTCATCGCGGTAGTTGAGGGCGATGATGGCGGATTTGCCGCTGGTGTTGAACTTCATGGGGCCTTCCAGGATGCATCGCAGGTCCTCGATGGATGGCCCGGGGCCGTGGCTCTTCTCGTCCCATGAGCGGATGGCCTGCTTGGAGTGCCCGAAAAAATCGCAAACCTTGAAGGTTTGCTTGATCTGCTTGAAAAAAACCTCGATGCGGCAGCGGTAGAGGTCGCAGACACTGGAAGCAGCCCATTCGAAGTTATTGCTGAGGAAAACCATGAGGACCCATTCGCCGTTGACCTCCACCTCGGCTTCGATCCGGCACAGCCTGTGGGGATATTGCCGGCGGGAAGCGGGAACTTTCAGGGTGACCTTGTCATCCAGCAGGATGCGTCCTTGGGGCTTGCGCAGGCGCTTGCGACAAACATGGTAGCGCAGGTTGTCCTTGGCGCGCGTGACCCAGAAAATGCCTCGTTCGCTCAAATGGAAAAGATTTGCAAAATGCACCTAAGCCTTGTCGAAAACCGCGATTTCTCCGGCCTGCAGCCCCGCGCACAGGGCCAATGTCCGCGTGTCGTCGTGATGGGAAGCTTCTTCAATAACGGCAAAGCCGGGAAGAAAACTCTTCAGGTTCAGCCGCAAGTGCATCTTCGCCGCGGCCTTTCGCCGGCGGTGTTTGGCCCACTCCATGCAGTTGGCCACCAGGGCGATGGTGGTCGAATCAATCGCATGGATCGCCCGTTTGAAGCGACGGGGCAGGCCGCGGTAGCGCCCGGGCCCGGTCCAAAGCCCGGCGAAAGCTCTTGCAGATGCCCCAGCACCTTCCAGAACAACGCCTCCATCATGTCGCTGTTGCGCTCCCTGTTGGCATGCGAAGGGGCGTTTCGGCTCGGTGCAACCGCCCCCCGGTTCACCCTAAGCTTGCACACGTGATGTCGCAGGGTGTCGCAAACGTCGTTGAGCCCGCTGGCATGGGTCAGTTGCGCAAAGAGCAGACTCACCACATGACTCCATGGCGTGAAAGTGCGCGCCTATTTATCGACCCCGTACCTCTTGGCCAGTTTTTCCGTCAAGTGCGACGGGATTAGTTTACAAAGCTGATGCAATGTGCTGCTGTAATGTTTGGTCGGCGTTATGTATTTCACCCCGCGGATTCTTTAGTCGGAATTCGCCGCCGACCACCTTTTTATTACCCTGTCCGACCGGGATATCACTACATCCTGTGGGACGGTTGTGTCGGGAAAACACAGCTTGTCGGCTTCGTAGAGCCGGCGCAGGGCCTTTAGAAAACGCGCCTTGAAGACCGCGCTCAGGGCTGGCGCGGGGAACAGAAACCGCCCTTTCCACCGCGGCTCGATCCAGCGCCCCTGCACGTCGATGCCGCCTGCGGTACGATGTAGTGGATATGCGGATGAAACTGCAGCATCTGGCCCCAGGTGTGCAGCACCCCGATCAGCCCGATCTACCCTCCCAGCCACCTCGGATCTCTACCGAACTGCTTCAGCGCTGCCGCTGACTCACGAAAAAGCAGGTCGTAGAGCAGGGCCCTGTTGTAGCGGATGACCGTGTTGAGCTCCTCGGCCACCGTCACCACCACGTGAAAGTAGGGTACCGGCAGAAACTGCCTGCTGAGCGCCTCAATCTAGTGTGGTGTCCGATAAATAACATAAATTAATTAGTTTTCCCTGTCTGCTTTGCCAAGGCACGTTTGGCGCGCTGGATCTTGCGCAGGATTTCCTCTCCCTTCGCCTTCCATCTGTAAGGCTTGGGGTCGAGGTTCCTTTCAGCCAGATAGGTTTCTATGTCTTCGACCAATTGCCTGACGCTGGTAAAACTACCATCCCTGATAACATCTTGGGTCAGTTCGCCGAAAAAGCGCTCGACCAGGTTCAACCAGGACGAACTGGTCGGGGTGAAGTGGATGTGAAAACGCCGATGGCGCGACAACCACTTGCGGACCTTCTGTTGCTTGTGCGTGCAGTAGTTGTCAACGATCAAGTGCAAGTCCAGCTGCTTGGGTGTCTCCCGCTCGATTTGCTTCAAGAACCGCAACCATTCTACATGGGTATGCCGCTGTTCGGTGCGTGCGATGAGCTTGCCGTCCAGATAATTCAAGGCTGCAAACAACGTAATGGTCCCGTGTCGCTTGTAGTCATGTGTCTTGGTGCAAATCTCTCCCACGCCAAGAGGTAAGCCCGGCTGGGTCCGCTCCAAAGCCTGGCATTGGCTCTTTTCGTCGCAACACAATACAAGGGCCCGCTCTGGCGGATCCAGGTATAAGCCGATCACATCCCAGAACTTCTGCTCGAAGTACTTGTCATTGGACACTTTGAACGTCCTGACCAAGTGAGGCCTGATATCGTTAGCCCGCCAGATGCGCTGCACGCTGTCGGGGGAAATCCCCACCTCCCTGGCCATGGTGCGAACACTCCAGCGAGTGCGTGGCTTCGGCGGTCGTGTAGCCTCGGTAATGACCTTCTCAACCTTGCCCGCCGGTATCCATCGGGGCCGTCCTCGTCCCTTCCTGTCCCGCAATCCCTCCAAGCCGTCTCGCTCAAAGCGTTGCGACCACTTGTTCACGCAGGGCACACTAACCCCGAGTTCTTCCGCGAGCTGCGCCTGTTTGACGCCTTCGGAACGACGCAGTACGATTGTCGCCCGAAGGCTGTCGCGCACGGATACTGTCGGTGCTTTCACGCGACGCTGCAACTCTTGCAGCTCAAGATCTGTAAGTTCAATTATGGATATGGGTCTTGCCATGCCGATAGCATAACATGGTAAGACAGATTAATTCAACTTAATTATCGGACATGAGACTAGTATCTGCGTTTGTGGTCCTGACACAGCGGGCAGTGGCGGTTGCGGCAGGCATGGTAGATCCGCTGTTCATGCCCGCATCGCGGACAACGTCCGCTGAATCCCCCCAGCCGCGGCGTGCGGCAGGCCCGGATCGCTCCCAGGGCCCGTGCCTGCACCGCCGTGAGGCCATAGCGTTCCCGGTAACGATCGGTGAACTGTTCGAAGATCCTACGGAAGAGATTGCGTTTCCTTTCGATTATGCATAGTGTCTTAGTTGGAGCTAAGACTTTTGCCACTTTGTGGCTTCATTTAAGGTCAAAGCGGAGGCACGGCTATCAGCCGCTGTCTCCCGCGCCTGTTCGAAGTCCTATAGCGTTCCGTCCCTCTTGACGGCTATGATCGCCCTTGATCCCTCCATTGGTCTCCACGCCGGGTAAAACATGCCGTCCTTCCGTTTCTTCATGAATAAGATGAAAGACTGCCTCATGTTCTCTTTGGGCTCAAAATCCACGAAGAAGCTTCCGACTGCCCCGAACGCCATGACACCGGGATTTCGTTTTTCTTTCAGATTTAAATGGAGAAAGTGGAACGTGTTGGTGTCGAGGGCACCTTTGAGAACGTAGGCGACCTGAAACTGTGTATCCACCGTTGATACGAGGTCGGTCACTGATTTGGGCTGATCGACTTCAAGTGTCAGTTCAGCCTCGGATATCTGCGTGGAGAGCGGAGTTGCAATCACGACAACGTCTGCACCATCAAACATATCGCTATAGGTCAGCATTGACATCAGGTAGGCCGAGGCTGAGGTCGGCAACGTGGCAGATGCGAAGAGCACAAAGGCAGGTCCTAAGTTTTGCATCGAGTTCCTCCTCTTCGATTCGAACTTTGTTGTAGGTAGCGTTGACGCATCGTTTTCGTAATATATAAAAGTTCAGTTTCTGAGCGGCTTGGCGCTTGGCGCACGGGTGTTTCGGGACCGGTTGCGGTGGCCGGTGGCGCGGATCGCGCGGCGGTTGTGTAAGGATCGATCCGAGCGGGGTGAAACGAATGCTGTGCAGGGTGCGGGAGCAAGTTCTGCATTATCCCGGTTGAGGATCGTACGGTCAAGGTCTGGACCTTGGCAATCGAACAGGAACCTAATTCATGTTTCTGAAAAAGTGAGGAAAGTCGGGATTCTGTCTTCCATCGGGCAACTAGACCCCGCCCATGGCGAAGATTTCCGAGGAAGAGGGAGGTGGTGGAGCAACTACGAAAGACGCGAAATGACGCGCAAGGGGAAGGGGTGTGGGAAGCAGAGTAATGCTTGCCAGGTTAAGCGGAAATGCGCGCCCGAACACCTACGTCGCGAGAATTATCAAAAAGATCAACACGACCCCGTTTCGGCCCCGAGGGCTGGCGCGGCGCGACTAGCGCCGTTGTCCAGCACCGCTTGGTTCGATCTCTGCTTCTCTCAGGTCACCTGAAACATATCGGTGCAGAACGCTTGAGATCAAGGTTTGGTAAGGCATGCCAAACCGGCTGGCTCTGCGCTTTAATGCGGTAAGATCCCGTGACGAAATTCTGATATTGATACGCTTATCCTTTGAAATTGTCTCACGCGCAGCACGACTCAGTTCCGCAAGCAATTTCTTACTTGGTGGACGCGCTCCCTCCAATATCTCATCTTCGCGAGAAACGAGTTCTTTTTCATATTCGTCAAGCTTCATCACTTTTCCCTCCTAGTAACTTTCTCGTCGCTTTCCGGCTCGGAATGATCGTCTTCAGAAACTTCCCTTCCTCCGAATCCACAAAGGGAACGATATAAACATAGTCTTCGATTTGGACGTAGATAATCTTCTGGGCTGGATACTTCTCTTTGTCTGGGTGATCGGCGACTGCCAAGACGTCGCCCTGTTCTATGTGAAAGATGACTTCCTGAAACCCGATACCCCTCTCTCTTCGGAGCTGGGCATCTTTTTCCTCCGACCAATCAAACATGCCTATCAGATAGACATTGTGTGCCTTATGTCAATATATCGTTTCTGGATCGAACGTCAAGAGGAGGTGCGGCTGGAAGCCGTTACCTCGCTCGCCTGGTTGAACTAAGCCGCTACGCGGCGGCTCCTCATTTCGGACAGTTACTGGGCTAGGATTGATAGTCGGTGGTAAGGTGTGATTCCTCCCGGCCACACGGGGTGGCCGGGAGTTTCGATTAACGGATTCAAACGAAAGGAATCACGCCATGAAACGTACTCACACCTATCGGTGCTGGCAAGAACGGATGCTCGATGACATGACTCTGCACGGGTATGCGCAAAAGACACAGGAAGTCTATCTGAGGGCAGCCGAAAGGCTCTCGGAGTTTTGCGCGGGAAGATCGCCGCGATCGGTCACGATTGAAGAGCTGCGGCAGTTCTTCATCTACCTTAAAACCGTCAAAGTCTACAGCCGCCCAACCTGCACGAGCTTCATCTGCGCGATCAAGTTCCTGTTCGAGAAGACGCTCAAGCGGCGCTGGCCCCAAGAGACGATTCTGGTGCGTCCACCGCGCCAGTCGCGCCTTCCGGTCATTTTGACCCTGGAGGAAGTCGGGAAGATCCTGCGGGAGGTGAGAGAAGCGCACCATCGCTGCTGTCTGGGCGTGATCTACTCGTGCGGGCTGCGCCTGGGAGAAGGCTTGAGCCTGAAGATCGAGGACATCGATGCGGGGCGCATGGTCCTGCACATTCGTGCCGGGAAGGGACAGAAGGACCGCTATGTACCTCTGCCCGAACGCGCTCTGCTGGCGTTGCGACGCCAATGGCGGCGTCATCTCTCCCCGTACACAAAAGGTAACTTTTGCTTTCGCCGGATAATTGGATTCGAGCGATTTCGTTCGGTTCGCTTGAAACAGAACGCCAGAAGAAAGAGTTGACATGTCACATAACGTATTATCTATAAGTCATAGTGGGCAGAGCATCGGCTATGGAACAAACCCGACGGGTGAATACGGCGATAGAGCTATTACGCAAAAATGCCACTCCGGCGAAGTTGTATCGTCTGTGATCGCCCGCTTCGAGGTATCTTCGCGTCAAGCGCATCGTTACCTTCGACGGGCGCAAACGGCCGCTCAGCCCCTTTCCGCGCCCCAATCGAAAGAGGTCTTCACGGTGAGATTGCCGCCAGACTTGATTCAGGAGGTTCGTTCCACCGCCCGGCGAAGAAAGCAACGTATCGGCGATCTGACGACAGAGGCTTTACGGGCTTTTTTGCAGGAGAAGATCCATGGCTAAATCCAGCACTCAGCGCAGCCTGTGTATCGAGCTTGCCGCCCGTTACGATCGCTACGCTGAGGAGAAGTTGGCGCAAGTTTACCGGGTGTTGGTTCCCGGCCTGGGTCATGCTGAGAACCTGAACAATGCAGAGCTAAACCATGAAGAAGAATGCAGCCATTTATGCACGAGTATCCTCGGATCGGCAGAGGGAACAAAACACGATTGCCAGTCAGACGGCGCTGCTGTGGGAGTATGCCCAAAGCCATGATTACGTCGTACCCAAAGACTGGATATTCGAGGATGAGGGCTACAGCGGGAGCGTTTTGAATCGCCCCGGGCTGGAGCGCCTTCGCGACCTGGCATGTGAGGGTGTACTGGAGAGCGTTCTGGTCTATGGTCCGGATCGCCTCAGCCGAAAATACGCTTATCAGGTGCTGTTGCTCGAGGAGTTTAACCGCCGCGGAGTGGAAACGGTTTTCCTCAAATCGACCGGCGGCGATAGTCCGGAGGATCGGCTGCTGGTGCAGCTTCAGGGAATGATCGCCGAATATGAACGAGCGCAGATCGCGGAGCGAACCCGTCGCGGCAAAAGGCATCGCGCTCGAAGCGGATGCGTCAATGTGTTGTCGGGGGCGCCTTATGGCTACCGGTATATCCGAAAAACCGATACTTCAGAGGCGTACTATACGGTGATCGAAGCGGAAGGCGAAGTTGTCCGAAAAGTCTTTGACTTTTTTACGCGGAAGCTTTCGAGCATAGGAGCGATCGCGCGCAAACTCAACCAGGAAGGCATTGCGACCCGGTTTGGCAAGAGCCCCTGGGAGAGATCGACGGTGTGGGGCATGTTGAGGAATCCCGCTTACAAAGGCAGGGCTTGCTTCGGAAAAACCGCACGTGCCGAGCGCAAACGCATTACCCGGCCTCTACGTCAAAAAGGCGGGTTTTGCCCACGTTCGAGCGCCACCCGTGCAACCAGCCGCGAGGAATGGATCGAGGTGCCGGTTCCAGCCCTGATCACTGCGCAGACTTTCGGGATGGCACAAGAGAGACTGGAAGAAAACAAACGCTTATCGGCGCGAAAAACGAAAAAGCCCACGCTGCTGCAAGGACTTCTGGTGTGCGGAAAATGTGGATACGGACTCTACCTCACCTCAACAAAGACAAGCCGCAGACAAGTGCGCTATTACCGGTGCCTGGGCTCGGACAAATGGCGTCATCTTCGAGGACCTGCTTGCGATTGCCGGCCCATTCGCCAGGATTACCTCGATGAACTGGTGTGGGCGGAGGTTGTGCGACTGCTTCATTGCCCAGAGTTGGTGCGCGCTGAGATCGATCGCCGATTGCGCGAAATCCTTACCAGCGACCCGGTAGAGCAACGCAAGGCCCACCTCGAAGGTGAAATCAAGCGCATGGATGCCCGGATCAACAAACTTTTGGATGCCTACCAAGAGGATTTGCTCGGGCTGGCTGACCTCAGGGAACGTTCTCCGAAGCTCAGAGAGCGTCGCAGCGCCCTCGAAAAAGAGATGGAGAGCCTCGAACTGCAGGCCTTGGAAAACAGCCGCTTGCACACGATGAACGCTTCTATCGAAGGTTTTCTTTCCCAATTGCAGCACTCAGCACAGACTCTTTGCGTTGCCGAGCGCCAGAAGATCATCCGGCTGGTCACCAAAGAGATTATCGTCGACGGCGACACCCTGACTATCCACCATTCGATCCCAGTTTCAGGCGAACCGGAAAGTTCGTCCGGCAAAAGTTACCTTTTGTGTACGGGGAGAGATCGCAACCCTACCTGGCTTTTTCCTGCTCCGGGCCATGGGGGCATCGGCTGCCCGACGGCCCAGCGGCCCATGTCACGAACCAGCCTGCAGCGGGCCTTCCGGCTGGCTCTGAAGGCCACCGGAAGCCGCAAACAGGCACATATCCATACCCTGCGTCATTCCTACGCCACCCATCTGCTCGAGTGTGGCGAGAACCTCAGGCAGATTCAGAACAACCTGGGCCATCAGTCCCCTCAGACTACGGCGCTCTACACCCACCTCACCGAAGTGGTACAAAAACAGGCCACCCAACGGCTCAACGCGATGATCGCCCACTTGTAGCGCCTCAGCGCATCCATACTGTCCATGCCCGAACTGACGGAGGTTTTCCGCCGGTATGGGGCGGCCTATCTGCAGCGCTTTGGCGAACACATCCTGCCCAGCCACCGGCGTGTCATGCGCGATATCTTATCGTGCCGCACGCCGCTGCTGGGCGGCTGCGTTTACCACTGCGCGCCCTGCGACCGCACCCATTACAGTTACCATAGCTGTAACAACCGGCACTGCCCCAAGTGCGGAAACGCCGATGCTTCCGAGTGGTTGCAACGCCAGGAGCATCTGCTGCTCCCCTGTGCCTATTTCCTGGTCACTTTCACCATTCCCAGCCAGCTGCACCAATTTGCACGCAGCAATCAGAAGCTCTTCTACCACCTGCTCTTCCGCTGCTCCGCCGACGCTCTCCTGCAGCGCGGCCGGCAAAAGCGGCTCCTGGGCGGCCTGCTCGGCTTCATCGGCATCCTTCACACCTGCACCCGTCGCCTCGATTATCACCCTCATATCCACTACCTCATCCCCGCCGGCAGCCTTTCCACGAACGCCAGGAAGTGGATGCGATTGAAAAAGCCCGACTACCTCCTTCCGGTCCAGGCACTTTCCTATTCCTTCCGCGAGAACATCAAAGCCGCCCTCACCAAGAAGCTTCTCACCGATCAGGTCGACCCCCAGATCTGGAACTGCGACTGGGTCGTCCATGCCAAACCTGCCGGCAGCGGCCTGCCGGTTTTAAAGTACCTCAGTCGCTATGTCTTTCGTACCGCCCTCAGCAACAACCGCATCCTCTCCGCTAACAATGACGCTGTCACATTCGCCTATAAAGATTCCCACACCGGCCGTCCCTGCACCTGTTCTCTGCCTCCATTAACCTTCATTGCCAGGTTCCTCCAGCATGTCCTCCCACGCGGTTTCACCCGTGTCCGCTACTACGGATTCTTCAGTCCTGCCAATCGAGCCAAGCTGCAGAAAGTCCGATCCCTCCTCGCTGCAGCTTTTGCCCGCCTCGAGGCGCTCACAGCAGCAAAGAACGACCCCGCACCCTTCCGCTGTCCCAACTGCCACCGGCCCATGCAGATCCTCGCCTTACTCCCCCGCATTCGATCACCGCCCAGTTTCTTTCCTTTCTCACTTCCATCTGTTGCCCATGCCTGATCACAATCAGAATAGCGGCCTCTATTCTGCTCCGCTCTCTTTACGTACCCTTCGCATGCCCGGCTGTGCAAACACTTCTTGGGCCCGATCTGTCTCATCTCACCGATACCTTCGAGCTCTTTCTCCTGCTGAAACCTATCAGCATTCCGCCTCCGCCGCGGGCCTCCTTCTCCTCCCAAGCCCCCTTATCCCTAAACTCGTAAACCTTTAATCCGCAAACGACACTCCCCTTCAGTCCCTGCGGCTCAGTCCAACCCTGTGATGCAACTCAGCTCCGCAAGCTCCGCTGACCTACATCACTTGATTCGTTCCCTGTGATGCAACTCAGCTCCGCAAGCTCCGCTGACCTACATCACTCCCTACATCACTTGATTCGTTGTCCAACCCTGTGATGCAACTCCTCCGCAAGCTGTACATCACTTGATTCGTTGCAACTCAGCTCCGCAAGCTCCGCTGACCTACATCACTTGATTCGTTATTCGTTACCCTGTGATGCAACTCAGCTCCGCAAGCTCCGCTGACCTACATCACTTGATTCGTTGTCCCAACTGCCACCGGCCCATGCAGATCCTCGCCTTACTCCCCCGCATTCGATCACCGCCCAGTTTCTTTCCTTTCTCACTTCCATCTGTTGCCCATGCCTGATCACAATCAGAATAGCGGCCTCTATTCTGCTCCGCTCTCTTTACGTACCCTTCGCATGCCCGGCTGTGCAAACACTTCTTGGGCCCGATCTGTCTCATCTCACCGATACCTTCGAGCTCTTTCTCCTGCTGAAACCTATCAGCATTCCGCCTCCGCCGCGGGCCTCCTTCTCCTCCCAAGCCCCCTTATCCCTAAACTCGTAAACCTTTAATCCGCAAACGACACTCCCCTTCAGTCCCTGCGGCTCAGTCCAACCCTGTGATGCAACTCAGCTCCGCAAGCTCCGCTGACCTACATCACTTGATTCGTTAGGTTCCTTGTTCGTTACTGGGCACTTGCTTGTCAGAAGCTCTCGATAACGCCACTCGCAATATCCTAGCACACCGACATAAATACCTTCACCGAACAAATGGGTTAAACCGAAGACGCTTGCAGAATCTATATGCCATACCCCCATGCTTGCGATTACACCTGCCCATGAAAGATTCGCAATTGCCAGAGATTTTATTAGATTCATGGGACGCTCGTCCTGGAAAGATAGAACTAGCGAAAAGGAACCGTAGGCTAGATTTACTATTCCAATCAAGACGATCAATTCGATCGGTAGATAGTATAATTTCGCCAGCCAATACGAAGCGCCGTCCGGCGGAACGCCCTAATCAGCCGACGCGTTAGCGTTCGGCTGATTAGGGCGTTATGTTCTGATTTTCCCCTATTAAAATATTGCATAAACAAGAAACCCACCGAACAATATTGCAAAAACACCGCCCGCACGACCATATTTTTGGACTAGGGTCAGCGCCCACCCCACCAATTTCTTAAATTTATTGCGGCCAATTACAGAAAGTATAATTCCAGCTGCAATGAAAAGCCAGCCTATTACTTACAAAGTGAGCGGAAATTTCGAACTCTGAGCAGATGTAACGAATACTATTCCTAAAGATAGTCTAACCACTACCGCTAAAACATGGAGCTGTAGTGACTTCGAATAAGTACTCATTAGTCCAAAAACGGTCGTTGGATTAGCAAGAATGATTGCTCCTATGATTAGCATAATGCCTGCAAATACTAGAATGACATAATTCATATTCAACACCTCAAAGGAACATAACGTCTAGCTCACTCGCGCGCCTTGTCCGCGTTGAGTGAAGCATCTGGTTGAACTAAGCCGCTACGCGGCGGCTCCTCATTTCGGACAGTTACTGGGCTAGGATTGATAGTCGGTGGTAAGGTGTGATTCCTCCCGGCCACACGGGGTGGCCGGGAGTTTCGATTAACGGATTCAAACGAAAGGAATCACGCCATGAAACGTACTCACACCTATCGGTGCTGGCAAGAACGGATGCTCGATGACATGACTCTGCACGGGTATGCGCAAAAGACACAGGAAGTCTATCTGAGGGCAGCCGAAAGGCTCTCGGAGTTTTGCGCGGGAAGATCGCCGCGATCGGTCACGATTGAAGAGCTGCGGCAGTTCTTCATCTACCTTAAAACCGTCAAAGTCTACAGCCGCCCAACCTGCACGAGCTTCATCTGCGCGATCAAGTTCCTGTTCGAGAAGACGCTCAAGCGGCGCTGGCCCCAAGAGACGATTCTGGTGCGTCCACCGCGCCAGTCGCGCCTTCCGGTCATTTTGACCCCGGAGGAAGTCGGGAAGATCCTGCGGGAGGTGAGAGAAGCGCACCATCGCTGCTGTCTGGGCGTGATCTACTCGTGCGGGCTGCGCCTGGGAGAAGGCTTGAGCCTGAAGATCGAGGACATCGATGCGGGGCGCATGGTCCTGCACATTCGTGCCGGGAAGGGACAGAAGGACCGCTATGTACCTCTGCCCGAACGCGCTCTGCTGGCGTTGCGACGCCAATGGCGGCGTCATCGCAACCCTACCTGGCTTTTTCCTGCTCCGGGCCATGGGGGCATCGGCTGCCCGACGGCCCAGCGGCCCATGTCACGAACCAGCCTGCAGCGGGCCTTCCGGCTGGCTCTGAAGGCCACCGGAAGCCGCAAACAGGCACATATCCATACCCTGCGTCATTCCTACGCCACCCATCTGCTCGAGTGTGGCGAGAACCTCAGGCAGATTCAGAACAACCTGGGCCATCAGTCCCCTCAGACTACGGCGCTCTACACCCACCTCACCGAAGTGGTACAAAAACAGGCCACCCAACGGCTCAACGCGATGATCGCCCACTTGTAGCGCCTCAGCGCATCCATACTGTCCATGCCCGAACTGACGGAGGTTTTCCGCCGGTATGGGGCGGCCTATCTGCAGCGCTTTGGCGAACACATCCTGCCCAGCCACCGGCGTGTCATGCGCGATATCTTATCGTGCCGCACGCCGCTGCTGGGCGGCTGCGTTTACCACTGCGCGCCCTGCGACCGCACCCATTACAGTTACCATAGCTGTAACAACCGGCACTGCCCCAAGTGCGGAAACGCCGATGCTTCCGAGTGGTTGCAACGCCAGGAGCATCTGCTGCTCCCCTGTGCCTATTTCCTGGTCACTTTCACCATTCCCAGCCAGCTGCACCAATTTGCACGCAGCAATCAGAAGCTCTTCTACCACCTGCTCTTCCGCTGCTCCGCCGACGCTCTCCTGCAGCGCGGCCGGCAAAAGCGGCTCCTGGGCGGCCTGCTCGGCTTCATCGGCATCCTTCACACCTGCACCCGTCGCCTCGATTATCACCCTCATATCCACTACCTCATCCCCGCCGGCAGCCTTTCCACGAACGCCAGGAAGTGGATGCGATTGAAAAAGCCCGACTACCTCCTTCCGGTCCAGGCACTTTCCTATTCCTTCCGCGAGAACATCAAAGCCGCCCTCACCAAGAAGCTTCTCACCGATCAGGTCGACCCCCAGATCTGGAACTGCGACTGGGTCGTCCATGCCAAACCTGCCGGCAGCGGCCTGCCGGTTTTAAAGTACCTCAGTCGCTATGTCTTTCGTACCGCCCTCAGCAACAACCGCATCCTCTCCGCTAACAATGACGCTGTCACATTCGCCTATAAAGATTCCCACACCGGCCGTCCCTGCACCTGTTCTCTGCCTCCATTAACCTTCATTGCCAGGTTCCTCCAGCATGTCCTCCCACGCGGTTTCACCCGTGTCCGCTACTACGGATTCTTCAGTCCTGCCAATCGAGCCAAGCTGCAGAAAGTCCGATCCCTCCTCGCTGCAGCTTTTGCCCGCCTCGAGGCGCTCACAGCAGCAAAGAACGACCCCGCACCCTTCCGCTGTCCCAACTGCCACCGGCCCATGCAGATCCTCGCCTTACTCCCCCGCATTCGATCACCGCCCAGTTTCTTTCCTTTCTCACTTCCATCTGTTGCCCATGCCTGATCACAATCAGAATAGCGGCCTCTATTCTGCTCCGCTCTCTTTACGTACACTTCGCATGCCCGGCTGTGCAAACACTTCTTGGGCCCGATCTGTCTCATCTCACCGATACCTTCGAGCTCTTTCTCCTGCTGAAACCTATCAGCATTCCGCCTCCGCCGCGGGCCTCCTTCTCCTCCCAAGCCCCCTTATCCCTAAACTCGTAAACCTTTAATCCGCAAACGACACTCCCCTTCAGTCCCTGCGGCTCAGTCCAACCCTGTGATGCAACTCAGCTCCGCAAGCTCCGCTGACCTACATCACTTGATTCGTTTGCAACTCAGCTCCGCAAGCTCCGCTGACCTACATCACTTGATTCGTTCGCCGCCCCTATCTGGCAACCAGCGGATAGTCATCCGGCTTTTCCAGGCTTTCGATGTCCAGATCGATATCCAATCCTTCCCAATAAAGGTGGAACCCATGGAGCAGCTGCACATTACAAATCTGCTCTACGGTCGCTTTCTTGAACCATGGGAATCTTTCGTAATCAAGGAAGTACTCTTTGCCCTGTAGGAATACCCAGATCCCGTGGGGTGAAATGTTCTGAATCTCAACCTGGGAAGTGTCTGTTCCAACTGTCTCGGATTTCATCGATCCTATCCTCCACTATTTTGCAAATCTCCCCGATTTCCTTGTCCTTGAGCCCCTTACTCACTGCCAATTCAACGGACGGTTCAATCCAGAACTTCGCCTCTCCGTCGGGCGAATACACGTGAACATGCTTTCGATCCTCCTCACGGGAGAAGAAATAGAACCGATACCGGCCGATTCTGAATACCGTCGGACTCATCCCAATAAGGTAAACCCGCAATCATCCGTCTCAATGATTTAATTCGGCGAACGTGGAGATCAGCTATGGAGATGGAGCGCCAGCGGAATCTCCATTAGCTGGATCGTTTGGTTCGCTTTTGGTTTTCCTAACAATTCGTGAAACTACTGGATTCTTCGCGTCCATGAAGAAATAGCAGCGGCCGAACAAAGCCTTCATGCCGAATTCATCAAACATATTGTTTCCAAGCGACGTGATCAGAACCTCATCTCTTGCCAGTGCCTTCTGATGATTCTTCTCAATCGTCGCCATGTGCTTCGTTGTAAGCGAATCGAGGACAACGTTGAAAGCGGGATGGTTGTAGGATACCAGAATGTTCCCATCGTCCATGTTCTGAGGATTCATATCAGGGTGATAGTTGAAAATCTGAAACAGGATCCCCTTGGCTTCTTCTGCCGCCTCCGCATCAGAGAGTCCATCCGAAACGATGGCGCATGTCCCGTGAGTGAAAACCACAAAGTCCTTCCCTCCGTCTGTGTAGTAGCCGAAACGATCAATGATCTGATCAAATGGAACTTCAATATCCGGCTCCCATTCGGGAACCGGAGGAAAGCTCTCCTCCGCGCCAGCGTCCGCCTCCGAAGCCGTTGGGGGTTCTGGGGGGGTGTCCTTTTTGCATCCGAGTAGTCCTGAGAATAGTCCCATAATTAAGAGTATGGTGGCAATGTGGCGCACAATTTTTTTAGCGAACTATTAGTATACGTGACATTTGTCACGACGAAATATGACACATTAAGGTGTGAAAATCAACGCCAAACCTTCAGAATAAATCGTTTGGAGATTCTGCTTGGAATCGACTATTTAACGGTGGATATCTGTCTTGGTTGTTCTCGGAATGAGGCGAGAGCAGGATCTGGTTCTAGGCTTATCATAGTTTCTAATAGCTTTGGAGTGCAACGGCTTATGGAAATCTACGGTAGAAATTTCCAAGGGGATCGTGCCCTGGGTGGGTCGCCTGGGTGGATGTGTCGAGCGCAGTCAGGACGAGCAGATTTTCGGGAAATCTCGCGAAGAATTCGCGACTGAAAAGAGGAGCTGTTCACCTGTTTACGAAATTTCTGGCTTTTCATGACATGATTTCATGTATAGTTCGTAGACATATGATGGTGTGGATCGAGGGCGTTCTGAAGCGTGAAGGCGAGCTCGATGAGAGGCAGCGGAAGGCCTGGGTGGTTACGTTGAAGTGGTATCTTTCGTATTGTCGAAAGCTGGGATTGACTGAGGTGGAGGATCGTCGGGTGGGTCGTCAGTTCTGGCGAGAGGCGGTGGAAGCGAAGCAACCGGGGGCCTGGCAGAAGAGACAGTGGTCGGCGGCTCTAAAGTGGTTCTTCGATTTCATTGAGAAGAGAGATAACGCAGGCAAGGCGATGCGTCAAGCGATGCGGAACCGACACCTCAGCTATCGGACCGAACTGTCTTACTTGTCGTGGCTGCGTCGATTTCAGGCCTTTATCCATCCCGTCGACGCGATGGCGGCGACTCCCTCCCAGGTGGTGGAGTTTTTGAGTCACCTGGCGGTAAAGACGGACATATCGGGAGGAACCCAAACGCAGGGATTCAATGCACTGCTGTTCTTTTTCCGCCACGTGAGGAAAAGTCAAAATCCGGATTTTGGAGGCGTTCACCGGGCGAAGACGCGTCGACGGGTACCGATAGTGCTTTCGGTCGAGGAGGTCCGCCGTCTGGTGAACGCCCTGCCGGCGCAGCAGCAACTGGCAGCCCGGCTCCAGTACGGGGCCGGCCTTCGAGTCTCGGAGTTGTTTCGCCTGCGCGTGAAGGATCTCGATTTCGATCGCGGCCAATTGACCGTGCGAGGAGGAAAATGGGATAAAGATCGCGTGACGATGCTGCCTCAGTCACTGGAGATAGAGCTTCGAGCACAATTGGCGATGGTGAGGGAAGGCTTTGAGGACGATCTGCGGGACGATTTTGACGGAGTAAGTATGAGCAATTCCCTGGCGCGCAAATATCGGGGAGCTCGTAAGGAGTGGATCTGGCAGTATGTATTTCCTGCGCGAACATTGGCGGTGGATCCACGGTCCGGATTGAGATTGCGCCATCATGCGTTGGCCAACAGCTACCAGGTTGCGATCAAGCGCGCATCGCGTTCGGCCGGGATCGAGAAGAAAGTGAGTCCACATGTGCTGCGCCATTCGTTCGCCACCCACATGCTGGAGGGTGGGGCGGATATCCGCACCGTGCAGGAGCTTTTGGGGCACGAAAGTGTCGAAACGACGCAACTTTACACACATGTGATGAAAAAGCCATTCGGCCTCGTGAGCCCGGTCGACCGACTCGATGGCATGGGAGGGTAACGGCCAAAAGCGGCCGCCAGGCGTAGCCGGATCGCGTTCAGACCGGGTTGGTATTGCCAACTTTGGCTGAAGCCGAAGAGCTCCAGCTACGAGAGGGAACTCAGTTGGTAGCTGAACGCTTCTCGTCCCGGCGAAGCAGAGCGTAGCCGGATCGCGTTCAGTCAGAGATTATGATCACGACTTGGACTTCGATCAGGAGCCGAAACTCTGGTCGGGCTTATTGGGAGGCCGGATGTGCATTTCCACAGACATCTTGTCACAAGGCCGAAGTCGTGCGTAATCTTCGGCCGGCTATGAACGGCGAACGAAAGGTCAGGTGCGGTGTCGCAGGGGTGGGCTATCTGGGAGAGCATCATACGCGCGTCTACCGGGATCTCGATCGCTGCGAACTCATAGGCGTTTTTGATATCGATCGCGAGCGGGCGGCAGCGATCGCAGGCAAGTTTTCATGCCGTGTCTTCGATAGTCTGGAAGCTTTGGGCGAGGCTTGCGATGCGGTGAGTGTGGTGGTGCCCACGGATCAACATTGTGCCGCGGCACAGTCACTTTTGGCCGCCGATTGCCATCTCCTCATCGAGAAGCCGATCTGCACGACCCTGAACGAAGCCGAGCTGATTTTGAATGCGGCGACGGGGGCAAACCGGATTGTTCAGGTCGGTCACATTGAGCACTATAATCCGGTTATGGGATTCCTGGAAGAGGCCGTGGCGGGGCCGGTTTACATTACAGCCGATCGTCTGGCTCCCTTCAATCCTCGCGGAACGGAAGTGGGCGTCGTGCTCGACCTCATGATTCACGACATCGGCATCATTCTCGAACTGGTTCGGTCGCCGCTCAAAAGTATCCAGAGTGTGGGAGTTAATGTATTGTCTCGCAGTGAGGATATCGCCAACGCCCGCCTGGAGTTTGAAAACGGCTGTGTGGCCAACGTCAACACCAGCAGGGTCAGTCTGAAAAAGGTACGCGAGATACGGGTCTTCCAGGCCAATACTTACCTGTCGCTGGACTTCATGGATCAGAAAGGACATTTGCTGCGCAAGGATGGTGAGCGGCTGGTGCGCGAGGACATTCCCATCGAGCAGGATGAGCCTTTAACGGTAGAATTGGCTTCATTCGTCGAATGCGTAGCGCAGAACCGAGCTCCCAAGGTAGGGGGAGCCTTTGGCCGGTCGGCATTGGAGGTGGCGATCCGAATCACCGATCAAGTAGCAAATCATCAACGAAGGATAGCTGGTGGCCCCACAACTGCCTCCTCCGGTTCAGAGCTGTCCTGACTTGCTGTTCATCGCCGGTGAGCATTCCGGGGATCAGCATGGCGCGAAGGTGATTGCTGATCTGCTTACAAGGCGTGCGGACCTCAATCTCGTAGCCATCGGCGGCCCCGAAATGAAAGCTGCCGGCGCGCAGCTCTTGTTTGACCTCACCCGTCACTCGGTGGTGGGTCTGGTTGAAGTCGCGCGCCATTATGATTTCTTTAAAGGTCTTTTTGAAAGCGCGGTTTCGTGGATATCGGAATTCGCTCCGCGGCAGGTCTGCATGATCGATTATCCTGGATTCAACCTGCGCTTGGCGGCGCGACTCAAACGAGAGGGCATCAGCGCGAAGGGAGGCGGTTCGACCAAGGTACTCTACTATATCGGGCCTCAGATTTGGGCCTGGAACCGCCGCCGCCGGTTCCGGATGGCGGAAACACTCGACGGCTTAGCGGTGATTTTCCCTTTTGAGATTCCGTATTACGTTGACACGTCGTTGCAGGCGACGTTTGTCGGCCACCCGTTTGCGCGACAAGGCCACGAGTTGCCGGTGCGTTACTCCCCGAGTGGACCGTTGTTGCTCCTGCCGGGTAGCCGCAGAGCGGCCGTGCGGAGGATTTATCCGAGCATGCTGGGCGCTTACGAACGATTACTGGGCGAATTCCCCGACTTGCAGGCGGTAACCCTCTTTCCCAGTGAGGAGATTAGAGGTGTTCTCGAATCCACTCTGCAGCGATTTCCGCGCGCCATGCGGGCGCTGTCTCTACAGGCCATTGGAACCGGTGCGAGCGGCCGCGCGGCTATCACCAGTTCGGGAACAATCTCACTAGCCTGTAGTCTGTCAGGGATCCCCGGTTGCATTGCCTATCGTGCCCATCCGGTAACCTACTGGATTGGGCGCGCGCTCGTGCGTGTAGGCAGCTTGGGCATTGCCAACCTGCTCCTCGAAAGACCAGTCTATCGAGAGTTCATTCAAGGTCGTGCCAGCCCGGGCCGACTCAGCGACGAATTGAAGCGCATTTTGAACTCTCCTGAATCTGGAATGCAGGCTCAGGACAATGCCCAGTCCCTGTTATCGTGTCTTCACCAGCCTCAGGCCCCGAGCCCGGCCGATTGGCTGCTGGAACAGATGGATGCTTGAGAGGGAGGGAATATTAATTGGTGTAGGTCTTTGTTCACAGATTTGCGCCGAGCCACCAACCTGGTTGCATACCCCGGCTTCTAAGCGGCCTCCAGAGCCGTCGGCCCTCCAGAACCTTGCAAATCGTACCAACCGTGGAGAGACGAGGGCCCCCGAGTCCGTAAGGCCGGCAGTCGCACCGATCCCTGCTCATGCCCTGCAGGCCGGCAACCGAGCTGGTCCCAGAATCGATCCGCCAAGCGGCCTCCGGAGCCGTCGGCCCTCCAGAACCTTGCAACTCGCACCAACCGTGGAGGGACGAGGGGCCCCGAGTCCGCCAGGTGAGCAACCTTGCCGGTCCCTGATCATGCTTTGCAGGCGGGCAACCGAGCTGGTCCCGAAGTCGATCCGCCAAGCGGCCTCCGGAGCCGTCGGCCCTCCAATGCCTTGCAAATCGTACCAACCGTGGAGGGACGAGGGTCCCCGAGTCCGCCCGGTGGACAGTCGCACCGATCCCTGCTCATGCCTTGCAGGCCAGCTACCGATCTGGACCCAGAATCGATCCTCCAAGCGGCCTCCAGAGCCGTCGGCCCTCCAGAACCTTGCAAATCGTACCAACCGTGGAGGGACGAGGGCCCCCGAGTCCGTAAGGTGGGCAGCCCCACCGATCTCTGCTCATGCCCTGCAGGCTGGCAACCGGCCAGGTCCCAGAATCGATCTTCCAAGCGGCCTCGAGAGCCCTCGGCCCTCCAGAACCTTGCAGATTGTACCACCTATGAGGGACGAGGGCCCACCGAGTCCGTTTGCCTACGCCGATCCGTCCGTCCAGGCCCTGATCTTGTCGACGAGGAACCGGATCCACTTTGGATGGGTATTGAGGCAGGGGATCAAATTGAGGGTCTTTCCCCCGGCCTCGGTAAAGATCTCGTTGCCTCTCATGGCAATCTCCTCCAGGGTTTCCAGACAGTCCGAAACAAAGGCGGGACAGACCACCTTTATTTTTTCCAGTCCGCCATGGGCGAAGCGTTCGAGTTCACGGTCGGTATAGGGCTTTAACCAAGGTCTACGGCCCAGGCGGGATTGAAATGAAATCGAGTAGCGGTCTTCCGGGATGGCCAGGCGTGCCGCCAACAGCTCGACGGTTTTCAGACATTGATGCCGGTAACAGGTTGCCTGGGCGGGGTTAGGTCTCTGACAACAGTCTTTTGATCGAAGGCAGTGGGCATGGGACGGGTCGGTCTTGTGAAGGTGTCGCTCAGGAAGGCCGTGAAAGCTGAAAAGTATCCGATCGTCGTCTTCTTCGAGGTGCGGTTCCACGCTTGTCGCTAAAGCTTCAATGTAATCGGTATCCGCGTAAAATGGCTGTAGGATCTCGGTCGCTATGGCTGCACCGTTTTCTTCGATGACTTCCTCCACCCGTACCACTACTGTCTCATAGCTTGACATGGCGTAGTGAGGGTAGAGCGGAATGACAAAGAGCGATTCGATGCCGTCGCCTGCCAACCGGCCGACCGCTTCCGGTATCGACGGCCGCCCGTAGCGCATGGCTAAAGCTACCGGTATCGATATCTGGTCTTGAACGAGTGTCCGCTGCGCCTGACTGGAGGTGATTAGGGGTGAGCCTTTTGCGGTCCAGATTCGCGAGTAGGCCTCCGCCGATCGCTTGGGACGAAAGGGAAGTATAAACAGATTGAGGATCAGAAAGCGGGCAACGGGGTTTATGTCGATCACCCGAGGATCGGAGAGGAATTCCCGCAGGTAGTTCCGGACATCGCCTACCTTCGTCGACTCAGGCGAGCCCAGATTCAGCAAGAGCACGGCGCGATCAGGCATGACTTACAGGTCGTTGCCGTTAGCGATTTGTCAAGGATGGAGGGCCTGCCCGCCGATGAACCGAACCCGCGATTCCTCTTTCACCCAATCATACTTCCAAACTCCCCTGCTGAACGTGAAAGCGTCCGGCTACCTTGGGAATTCCTATTCGGCGTAGCTGAAGATCGGCGGCGCCAAGGGATTGGCGCCCTCCAATTGCAAACGGTCATCCGAGAAATGGAGGGCGGCAATCCTTTGCCGCCGCAACGTCGAACCGAGGATTTTCCGTTCATTCCCAACTTTTCCTGATGGTCGGAAGCTTGTATGAGAACGCGCTGATGAACCTGGCTGTCGTGTAGTTGACTGAGTCTTTGGGATAGGGCGAAGCGTGCCGCTGAGCCGAGAGGCGCGGCCCACGGCTCAGCGGGGATGCGTCCCCCTACCTTCTGCTTGCGCAGCCAAAACGCCTGAACTTGATCACTCCCTGTAGCTTGCTGCGGGGTTCTAAAAAAACACCTCGTAGGACGACACCCTGTCCCGAAGGGCAAAAAGCCGCAGATTCCCCGTAGTCCCGCTCGGCGGGACGGGGAGTAGGCTTTTTGAGGGTGTCATTCAATAACGAACCTGAGCCAAATTTCGACGCCTCAACGGCACGCGAATCCTTCCACGGTCTCGATCAGCGCGTGGACGTTTTCAATCCGGGCGTCCGGTGTGATCCCGTGACCGAGATTGAAGATATGCCCGGGGAATGGCGCCATGTCCTCCAATATGCGCCTGGCTTCACTTTCCACGATTTCGGGTTCCGTAGTCATAACCAAAGGATCAAGGTTTCCCTGCAGGGCAACCGGTTCTTCGAGGCCTGCGTGAACGCGACTCAATTGCACGGTCCAATCGATCCCCAGGACGCTGGCGCCTGTCGAAGCCAACATTCGACTATGAGCCGCCATACCCTTGGCATAGAGGATAACAGGCGTTGAGCGCGGGAGGGCGTCAATGATTTCCCTGATCCACGATAATGACATTTCATCATAGGCGTGAGCCGGACAGATAGCGGCCCACGAGTCAAATATCTGCACGGCGTCGACGCCGGATCCAATTTGCAGCAGGAAGAATTCGATTAACGCGCGGGTGATTTTTTCCAACAGACGATTGTAGTTTGGCCGGTCGCGCCAGAAGAGCTGCTTCAACCTGGCAAAAGTCGGCGAACAGCCTCCTTCCACCATGTAAGCGGCCAGAGTTAACGGAGATCCTCCAAAGCCCAGGACCGCCTGGCGGTCGCCCACCTCACTGCGAACCATGCGGATTGCCTGGATGGCGTAGTCCAAACGCTCGCCCACGCCGTTGGCGTCTAGACCGTCGATCTGATCGGGCGATTCAATACGGAAGTCCATTTCGATGCCCCCTTCGTCCTTAAAATGATAGGGTTGCCCGAGCGCTTCCGGAATCACCAGGATATCGCAGAAGAGAATCCCCGCATCGAGGCGAAACCGGTTAAGCGGTTGCAAGGTCACCGCGGTCGCGAGTTCAGGGGTCTTTACCAATTCCAGAAAACCATAGCGCGATCTCAGTTGACGATATTCCGGCAGATAGCGGCCCGCCTGCCGCATAATCCAAATCGGGGGCCGGTCGACTGGTTGACACCGGCACGCGGCCAAAAATCGTTCACGTGAAGTCATGAGTCCCATACCGAACAGACGCTACACAGGATGCGCAACACTTTGAGTGCATCTTTCGGAAAGCCTGAAGCAGTCATCCTCCTGTGTATGTGTTTCGCGTCATACTTTCTGTTGCCGCCCATTGGCCACGAGCTCGGGGGAGCCCGAAACGCTCTCAACGGGTACCTTCAGTTCGGCAGATGCTGGTAGGGCGGGACGGCCCGGCGCGCCGAGTGCAGCGGCGATCGGCGCGCCCGGCGTGTACCAAGACGCTACACGGCGGTCACGCCCTACCTATCCCAAATGTTCAGAATCAACACCTGACAGATTGCTAGACCCAAAATAAGCGAAGTGGCATTTTGGGGCTTAAATCAGGACCTTGGAAGCTTGTAAAAATAAACGCAGATGTAGTTATATCAATGGTTTGTAAAATTCATGGAGGAGAGCAACGGGAACACTTCCGAAGTGAAAGCTCAGAAAACACGCTGCAATTGGAGCGCAACTACCAACCGTGGAGGGACGAGAGCCCCCGAGTCAGCAAGGTGGGCAACCTTGCTGATTCCTGATCATGCCATTCAGGTGGGCAACAGGCCTGTTCCCGAGACCGAACCTCCAAGCGGCCTCCAGAGCCGTCGGCCCTCCAGATCCTTGCAAATCGCACCAACCGTGGAGGGACGAGGGCCCTCGAGTCCTCAAGGCAGGCAACCGAGCTGATTCCTGATCATGCCATTCAGGTGGGCAACAGGCCTGTTCCCGAGACCCAACCTCCAAGCGACCTCCAGAGCCCTCGGCCCTCCAGGTCCTTGCAAATCGCACCAACCGTGGAGGGACGAGAGCCCTCGAGTCCGCAAGGCAGGCAACCGAGCTGATTCCTGATCGTGCCATTCAGGTGGGCGGCCCGTTCCCGAGACCGAACCACCAAGCGGCCTCCAGAGCCCTCGGCCCTCCAGATCCTTGCAAATCGTACTAACCGTGGAGGGACGAGGGCCCCCGAGTCAGCAAGGTGGGCAACCGCACGGCTCTATGCTCATGCCTCTCATGCGGGCAACCGGCCAGGTCTCAGAACCGAACCTCCAAGCGGCCTCCAGAGCCGTCGGCCCTCCAGATCCTTGCAAATCGCACCAACCGTGGAGGGACGAGGGCCCCCGAGTCCGCGAGGTGGGCAGCTGCACGGATCTCTGCTCATGCCTTGCATGCGGGCAACCGAGCTGGTCCCAGAGTCGAACATGCAAGCGGCCTCCAGAGCCGTCGGCCCTCCAGCGCCTCACAAATCGCACCAACCGTGGAGGGACGAGGGTCCCCGAGTCCGCCAGGTGAGCAACCTTGCCGGTCCCTGATCATGCCTTGCAGGCCGGCTACCGATCTGGTCCCAGAATCGATGCTCCAAGCGGCCGCCAGAGCCGTCGGCCCTCCAATCGCTTGCAAATCGCGCCAACCGTGGAGGGACGAGGGTCCCCGAGTCCGCCCGGTGGACAGTCGCACCGATCCCTGCTCATGCCTTGCAGGCCGGCTACCGATCTGGACCCAGAATCGATCTTCCAAGCGGCCTCGAGAGCCCTCGGCCCTCCAGAACCTTGCAAATCGTACCAACGGTGGAGGGACGAGAGCCCTCGAGTCCGCCCGGTGGACAGCCGCACCGGTCTCTGCTCATGTCTTGCAGGTGGGGCAACAGGCCTGTTCCCGAAACCGAACCTCCAAGCGGCCTCCAGAGCCGTCGGCCCTCCAGAGGCTCACAAATCGTACCAACCGTGGAGGGACGAGGGCCCCCGAGTCCGCTGAATCTGGGGCTAAATAAACGGCCTTCGGTCCAGAACGAGACGGAGTGGACGATCGGTGCGCAGGTATCCCGGCAGCATGCGTTGCAGCTCGGCCAGGGCGCAACTGCATCCGAAAAGCCAATGGAGGTCGTTGAAGTCGTCGTCGTTCTCGTAGTCAATTCCGAGGAGGTAAGGTATGTAGCGGTCGCAAAGGGCCCTGAGTGCAATCTTGCACTCAGCGAATCGATGACCGGATTGCTGGAGACCGCGGGAAAGGATGAAAACCCAATCGATTTCGGCGAAACCTACGTTGTCGCCCAAGGGAAATTCGCCCTTCGCGAAAATCTCCAGGCTGGTATCCACCATCCTGTCGGGAAAGCGGAGCGGACGGCGTGCATATTCGATGTTAAACAGGTAGTGGAATGTGCCCGCCAGATGGGGAAATATGGTTGGGACGGGATCGGTTGTCCGGGGCGATAGAATGGGCCTGATCTTTCCTCTGCGCAGAAAACCTGTCTCGGCGTCCGTTTCATTCCAGAGCCAATTAAAATAACGATCTTGCCAGTCCCCCGCCACCATGCCGGTAAGGACGAGACTTACAAAGAGTCCCGCCCCCTGATGAGAGGCGTGCCATGGGTTTCCGCTCCAGTTCAACTGATCGAGGAATTGTTCCATGGCTTCGGCATCGGTATATTTCTCCAGTTCGGATAGCGGGTGGAGTGGTTCCGCATCGTAGAGGTCGAGGGCGCCCAGGCAATGAGCGGTCGTGTGAATCGTGTGGTGGGTCGGCTCGTTGAACATGCCCGTAGCTGGATCCTGCAGGCTCTGCAGCCAGGCCACGGCTCCCTCGCGGGCAGCAGGGCGTCGCGGAAACCGATTAATAGAGTAGAGCAAATTGGCGGCGTCGGCGCAGCCGTAAGGATTGACGCCAAGATCACGGCTTTCGGTCGCGTCCTGTCGGTCCCAGCGTTGGAAACGGCCGGCTTCGCCTAGTTCGTGGCTATAGACGGTATCGGCGATGTGTTCTATCAAGGGTCGGAGATCATGCATGGTTCAGCCAATTTATGGGTTGAAGAAATTCCTCTTGAAGTCGACTTTCGGGAGATCCCGGTTCGGGTTGCCATCCGTATTTCCAGCGCACCAGTGGGGGAAGCGACACCAGAATTGACTCGGCGCGGCCTCCCGATTGCAAACCGAATCGGGTACCCCGGTCATAAACGAGATTGAACTCGACGTAGCGTCCCCTCCGGTAGAATTGAAAGGTCTTCTCGCGATCACCGTAGGGCTGGTCTCTGCGCCTGTCCACGATGGGCAGGTAAGCCTTAAGGAAGCTATCCCCTATACTTCGTGTGAACGCGAACGATTGTTCAAAGCCGAGCTCATTAAAATCATCAAACAACAATCCGCCCACACCCCGGCATTCGTTCCGGTGTTTGATAAAGAAGTAGCGGTCGCAAGCTGACTTAAAGCGTGGGTAGAGCATCGCCCCGAATTCGCTGCAAGCATCTCTGGATATTTCATGCCAGTAAACGGCATCCTCCTTAAATCCGTAGGTCGGCGTCAGGTCGAAACCACCCCCAAACCACCACACGGGGCTCGTCTGCGGTCCCGTAGTTTGAAAGAACCGCACATTCATATGAGACGTGGGAACGTACGGGTTTGCCGGATGTATGACCACGGACACGCCCATGGCCCGGAAGCCCCTTCCGCTGAGATGAGGTCGCGCCTGCGTCGCCGATGCCGGTAGACTGGAGCCGGTTACATCGGAAAAGTTCACTCCTGCTTTTTCAAACGTGTCTTTTCCTTCCAGAACCCGCGACCGGCCCCCGCCCCCGCCTTTCCGGACCCAATTGTCCTCCAGGAAACGCGCTTCCTCTTCGTAGGACTCCAGACTCCGTGCGATCCGGTCCTGCAGCTTCAGCAGGTAGTTGCGAACCGCCCCCAAATCAACAGCACTTTCATCCAATTCTGCAGTACTATTCTGCACCGCAGAGAAAGTAAGGGTTGTTTGGAGTTGTGCACAAACCAAATATGAGATGTTAAAAACAGTTAACCGAAAGAACGCAAAGTCCGTTGAGAAAGTAGTGGATCGAGATTTCGAAAGGACGGACCAAATCGGGTGGGAACGAATCTCCGGAACAGGCCTTTGTTCTCGGTCTGCTCCGCGGTTTATTCACATTAGCCAAGCCCCCGGCGCGCTGCGCTTGCCGGATCAAACAGGAGTGAAACTTCAGCTTGTGGCGCCGTTGGTGGTGGGTATTACTGAGGGTGAACCGGCATTGGCTGCGGCAGTCAAAACCCATGCGAACACTGGAGCTGAATATGCCCCAACATTAGTCTGGTTCCGAGTCGGTCATCAACCATTGGCGAGGTCCGTTTGCACGGGCGCTCCCCCAGGTCAGAATCCTGACATAACGGCCACCTCGGGCCGCAGCCAGTGCCATAACCAAAATGCAATCAAAGAGGAAGCTACCATGGCATCGAAAAAGAGCAAGCGCAGGGGAAAAAAGAAGGTGCGGCCGATACAGGCCTTGCCGGTGATCCGGGCGAACAGCGCGGGGATTGATTTAGGAAGTAGGGAGCATTGGGTATGCGGCCCGGCCCGCGGGGATAACAAAGTCAATGTGCAGCAATTCGGCACGACGACACCACAGTTGAACGAGCTGGCCGACTGGCTAGTGCATGAAGGGGTCGAATCGGTGGCGATGGAGAGCACGGGGGTATATTGGATCCCGTTATATGAGCTGTTGGAGTCGCGGGGCCTCGAAGTGGTGCTGGTCAATGCGAAGCAGTTGCATGGGGTCCCCGGACGCAAGACCGATATGATCGATTGTCAGTGGATTCAACTCTTGCACAGTTGCGGACTATTACGGGGCTCCTTCCGACCCGGGGAAAAGATCTGTGCGCTTCGTGCGTTGCAGCGCCAAATGGCTAATCTGGTGGAAGAACGTTCCAAGATGGTGCAGTGGATGCAGAAGGCACTCGACCAGATGAACGTGCAGGTACACCGGGCGGTCACCGACATTACCGGCAAGACCGGGATGGCCATCATCCGGGCCATCGTGGCCGGGCAGCGCAGTCCCAAAAAGCTGGCCACCCTGCGGGACAAACGCTGCCGAAAGAGCCAGGCCCAATTCGCCGAGCACCTCATCGGCAACTGGCGGCGCGAACACCTTTTCAACCTGCGTGGGGCGCTGCAGTTGTATGACCAGCTCGAAGAGATGATTGCCCAGTATGAACAGCAGCTCATCGAACAGATCGAGGCGCTGCAGCCGGCCCGGCGTCGTAGCCTCAAGCCGCCAGCGCATCCCAACCCGACCAAGGAAAGGGCCATGGGCAAGCGGGGCGAGCAACCGATGCGCACGGCGCTGTGGCGGCTCTACGGGGTAGATCTCACGCGTATCGACGCGATCAGCACCGGGGCCGCGCAGGTGGCATTGACCGAAGTGGGCTTGGATCTGAGCGCTTTCCCCGACGAACATCACTTTGTCTCCTGGTTGCGTCTGAGTCCCAAAATGGCCTTCTCGGCGGGCAAGGTGCTCAAGAAAAGACCAAACAGCTTCGGCGCCATCCGGATGGCCGCCATCCTGCGCATGTGCGCGCTGACCCTGCGCCACTCCCCGAGCGCGCTGGGTGCCTGTTATCGGCGCACCGCCCGGCGCAAGAGCGGCGCGGTGGCCGTCTTCGCCCTGGCTCGCAAACTCGCTGTGCTCATCTACCGCATGCTTCGTTACGGCCAAGACTATGTCGACGAAGGAGCCGAACGCTACGAGGATCGCTTCTGTCAACGAAGACTGTGCAGCCTTAAAATGAGCGCCCGATCGCTCGGCTTCACGCTGGTGCCCGAGGCCGAAGCGAACGCTGCATGACCATGTTTGCGCTTCGCAAAAACGTCACTCTATCGCCCGCCAGCCCGCTCTGGAGGCTAAGTTTCAGGTCAGCCAAGCCCCCGGCGCGCTGCGCTTGGCCGGATCAAACAGGAGTGAAACTTCCGGCCGCGGCCCGCACCTGCGATCGTCTTCGGCAATGGCCGCTCTTTCGTAGCCCGCGGGCTTACCGCCGGCAGCGCCGGGGGTTGCCCCGGGATCCCGGACCGCCCGTATCTCCCACTTCGCACCGCAATCTACGCTGCGCTCCGATAAGCAGTGCGCTACGTCATTTCCGGCTCTTTAGCGCGACTGGGCTAACGGTCCAACAAAATTCACTTGACATCGATTCCATCGCCCGCAAACCCGCTCCCAAGGCTAAGTTTCAGGTTAGTGAGGCCCCCGGCCGCGCTGCGCTTGGCCGGATCAAACAGGAGTGAAACTTCCGGCCGCGGCTTGCACCTGCGATCGTCTTCGGCAATGGCCGCTCTTTCGTAGCCCGCGGGCTTACCGCCGGCAGCGCCGGGGGTTGCCCCGGGATCCCGGACCGCCCGTATCTCCCACTTCGCACCGCAATCTACGCTGCGCTCCGATAAGCAGTGCGCTACGTCATTTCCGGCTCTTTAGTGCGACTGGGCTAACGGTCCAACAAAATTCACTTAACATCGATTCCATCGCCCGCAAACCCGCTCCAGAGGCTAAGTTTCAGGTTAGTTGCGCCCTGGCGCGCTGACGCTGGCCGGATTAACAACTGAGGTGGAACTTATGGCAGCGCTTATCCCGCTCCTCACCCGGCGTCGCCGGATGGCTGTGCCCAGCCTGTCTCGGCGAAGTCAACGACGAAGTTTGCCCCTGGTTTTGTCCCGCAAGCAGCTCTCGACGTCTCTTTGTCGTGAGCTTCGCCGCGAGCTCTGTCGAATAAACACCAGTCGAAAGGTTGGCCTAACGATCCAACAAAGTTTACTTGACACGGATTTCATCGCCCGCAAACCCGCATCAGCAGTGAAGTTTCGAGTCAGCCGGACCGCTGGCTGCGCTGCGCTTGCCGGATATATCAGAAGTGAAACTTGCCTTGGCCGGATCGACCGCTCATCCGGCACGTTCCTTGCCCGCAATCCCGCTCCAGAGGCTAAGTTTCAGGTCAGCCAAGCCCCCGGCGCGCTGCGCTTGGCCGGATCAAACAGGGATGAAACTTCGCCTTGCGGGCTCCTCGATGAATCCAACCTAACGTTCCAACAAAATTCACTTGACATCGATTCCATCGCCCGCAAACCCGCTCCAGAGGCTAAGTTTCAGGTT
This sequence comes from Opitutales bacterium, assembly GCA_963665345.2. GTDB lineage: Bacteria > Verrucomicrobiota > Verrucomicrobiia > Opitutales > CAXXNP01. The sequence continues at coordinate 15,464 of OY762281.2, read as the reverse complement.
AGTCCAGCCCCCGGCTGCGCTGACGCTTGCCGGATATATCAAGGGTAAAACTCACGTCAGCACTCTTCCCGCTCCTCACGGAGCGAGCCACAAGGCCCCGGTGTAGCTCTGCCCGTGAGGGCAGGGACGAACCGCCCGCCCGCCCGCTCCAGAGGCTAAGTTTCAGGTTAGCAAGGCCCCCGGCTGCGCTGCGCTTGCCGGATATATCGTGGGTGAAACTAGGGAGAGGTTTCAGGTGCCGGGTTGTCAGGCCTTCTCGCTTCGCTCGTGAACAGTTGTCAGTTCTGAGGAAGCGCAATCGAATCCTGACACCTGAACATTTAAACCTACTCCAGGCCTGACTTGCGAAGTAAGTTAGGGAGAACCAATGATCACGGTTCCCAGGCGAGGAAGTTGAACAAATTCACCAAAAGGGATGCAGAAGCTGCGAGCTGTGTCTATAAACTGAAATTCTCGCTGGATTCACGGAGGCCCCTTCGGTCTGAGATCACAATGCACCTTCACCGACAGAACCCAAGTGCCCTTGAAGGCAGAACCCTGGCCATTTTCGGATGTGGCTACGTGGGGTTAGCCGTCGCGCAGTGGGCGGTCAGCTCGGGGCTTCGCGTTATCGCCCTGACTCGCAACGCAGGCCAGGCAGGTGTGCTGCGGGAGCGGGGCGTGCATCAGGTTCTGGCAGCTGAGTTGGATTCGAGCTCGTGGCACGGCCGGATCGATCCTCGCGTGGAGTATATCTTGACCACCGTGGGTTCGGCGGGAGGGGGGTTGAGCGGCTATCGAAAATCCTATGTGAATGGGCAGCGATCCATTTTTCGTTGGCTGGGCAAGGCCCGACCCCTGGCCTACATTTATACGAGCAGTACTTCGGTCTACCCTCAGACCCAGGGGGAACAGGTGCATGAGGAGACCGCTACCGAAGGGGTGGGCAAGGCCGGCCGGATGTTGCTGGAAGCCGAATCTCTCGTCCGTTCCCATCGTCGACGATTCGGGAGCTGGTTCATCCTGCGATTGGCAGGAATCTATGGACCGGGACGGCACCATTACATCGACCGGCTGCGACGGGGAGAAACGGCTTTCAGCGGTTCTCCGGACACTTACTTGAATCTGATTCACCGTGATGATGCCGCATCGGCTATTGCCATGCTTATTCAACGGGCAGGCACGGTTCCAAGTGGCACCTACAACTTGACGGATGGGCATGCCGCCACTCGAGGTGAAGTCGTATCCTGGTTGGCCCATGCCCTTTCCGCTCCGCGGCCCAGCCTAAGCGTCGATCCGTCGCCCCATGGCGGCCACAGCAAAAGCCCCCGCATAGCTCGATCGGCGAACCGCGTGGTCGACAACACGCGCCTCCGCAAAGCCCTCGGTTGGGGCCCCCGGTTCGCCTCCTACCGGGAGGGTTATGAGGCCATTCTCCTGTCTCATTCAGCTTGACTCGGGTTCATCCTGAGGGAGAATGACGCCCATCTCGTCGAGGTGCTCACGACGCGCGAGAATACAGAAAGCTGATTAGCCATGCCAGGAGTTGGAAAACTGCTCAAACAAGCGCAGAAGATGCAGAAGAAGATGGAAGCGCTTCAGGCAGATCTGGCCCTGCGCGAGATCGAAGTCTCCAGTGGCGGCGGGGCGGTCAATGTTCGGATATCCCTTCAGCCGGAGATCAAGGCCATTACTCTGGATCCGGAAATTCTGGAGGAGGATAAGGACTTCATTGAGGAGACCTTGGTTACCGCTGTGCAGGAAGCTCTTGCTAAGGCAAAGGAGCTGAACGAAGAGGAGATGAGCAAAGTCACGGCCGGATTCGGGTTTCCCGGGATGATGTGACGGGCGCTTTTGAACAACTGCAAAAGGTGCTCAGGCGGCTCCCTGGCCTGGGCTATCGATCGGCTGAGCGCATCGCGCTTCATTTGCTGGTGGAAAAGCCCGAGCGCCTTACCGAGTTAGTGTCTTCGTTGCAGGACTGCGAGACCAACGTCAGAACGTGTCAGGTGTGCGGTAATCTCTGTGAGCAGGAGAGGTGTTCCATTTGTATGAATCCGAAGCGTGATGCGTCTCAAATCTGCGTTGTGGAAAGCATACCGGACCTCGTCGCTATAGAGAGGTCGGCTGCGTTTCCAGGTCTCTATCACGTATTACATGGCAAGCTTTCACCTATCCACGACATCGGCCCCGAAGACCTCAATCTTAGCTCTCTCAAGGAGCGCTTGGACGCGGGCGGAATCCGGGAGGTTTTGCTTGCACTATCCAATGATATCGAGGGCGAAGCTACCTGCCATTTTATTCAGGAAGATATCATCGGGGATAGAGACATTGCCGTGACTCGCATCGGATTCGGCATTCCCAGCGGCAGCGGCGTGGTCTACGCGGATCCGGTTACGCTCAAGAGTGCGCTGGATGGGCGCCGGGCCTACCGGTAGAGCGGAGGGTCGCTTTTGCATACAAGGGCCGACGGCTCTGGAGGCCGTTTGCAGGTCCGATCCCGGGAACAGGCCAATTGCCTGCCTTCAGAGCATGGACAGGGAACTGCAAGGAGGCCGACCTTACGGACTCGGGGGCCCTCGTCCCTCCAAGGCTGGTGGACATCGCAGGTTATTGGAGGGCCGACGGCTCTGGAGGCCGTTCGCAGGTCCGATCCCGGGAACAGGCCGGCTGTAGCTGGACGCTTTCGCGTTCAGACTGAAGCATGGTCGAAGTCGAGATTGCGATCTGGGAGTGAAACGCAGGTCAGGTCTATTCGATGGAGAAGCGGGGACCAGGTGCCGAGGAGCAGAAAAAACCGGAATCCAGCGCCTTGCACTACAGGGACTGAGAGACTGGTGACTGCGGACTCTCGACTGTGGACAGCTCTCCTTTGCCATTGCCAGAATCCGAAAATCCTGTTCCGTTGTTCCCCAGGTTCCGCGGGCGTAGTATAGAGGTAATACGTGAGCTTCCCAAGCTTGAATCGGGGGTTCGATTCCCCCCGCCCGCAGGGTTTTTGGGCGACTGAACGACGACGCCCGGGCTGGGCGTTACGGCGATCCGGATGCATAACAGGTGGGAGGGGAATCGAACGGTTCCACCGTGTCCGCCAAGGCCTGGTGCGTCGGCGGATGTCGGACGCTCTCGCTACGCTGGTGTACCCCTCGCTCACAGGGAAGCAGCAGGGGTACGGGACCAGGCATTCCCCTTGTAGCCGGCTTCGCAAGAAGGCGGAAGGATCCCAGTCTGGAGCATCGAACGACCTACTATCACACCTACCCATTCCGCTGCGTGCATCGATAACCGCGTTCGACAAGCCTAGTGTCGTGTCCGATAAATAGGCATGCCAATGCCAGAGCCATTTTCAGCCTCAGTCCCGACTCGTCGGGATGCCCGTGCGGCCCCGCCTGCTTCGTCTCATTCGCTTGCAAAATATGGATTACGTTGGTTGACTGAGCGTTCCGTCTTCCCTGGCACAGCATGGCTCAGAAACGGAGTTAGTCACTTTTGCCCAACCGGATCCACTCGCGGCAGTTGCCGGCGGCCTGAACCGTCTTTGCGGAAACGCTCGGCGCTGCCAGCACGATTGCGGCTTTCGTCAGACTGGAAAAAATCCGTCCACTTGGATTTGTGTTCGCGTGACGGTTGCTTTTACAATTCTTGCTCTGAAACATCGTTTTCCCTCCGCTTTCCCGAGCCGACTTGGCCCGGTGATTTCTCTGTCTGCGGAGGTGCTACGAGGGAGTGTTTCAGAGGTTACATATTTTTTTGGGGACGGATGGTCAGAAGCCTGACATAGATAGACACGCCGCGCTCATAGGTGCGACGAAGGTGGCCTGGCGGCGAAAGCCACGAAATCATTCCTCGCAATAAACCTGTGTTGCCTTCGGCTGAGGACAAGGTCGCTCGACTCAGTCCGCCATAGACTTTCAAGGCCTGGAGAGACCTCGACCGATCCTCCAGATCGTGGGCAGACGAGGTTCATTACAGGGCATAACCAAGCCCTACGAATCCTCCAATGGAAGCGAATCGGGGCTAACGAAACACGAGCTCTATAATAGCGGCCCCTTTATATGAGAGGGAATTCACATGAATCTCGCGTGATCTTCGAGCCAACTCCGAAACCACAGTCATCGGCGGGTTCGATGGCTTCACCCACTGATCACCGAAATCAAATGCCGGAGTTCGCCATCGATTTCGTCACTTCTGGCCACCGTATCGGCGATTTCTGCGCGAAGCAGTTCGCGATAGCGCTGTCGAATCCGGTGCACCGCCACCTTCACCGAACCCACACTTCTCTTGAGCTTGTGGGCGACCTCCTCATAGGGGATCGAATCCGCTTCCCGATCCCATAAGAATTGCGACAGGAGCTCGAACATCTCCCCTTTCCGTCGTACTTTGAACTCCTCCCGTAAATTCGCCGTGACCCGGTTCAGCAACGTAGATGCCCAGCGTTTTTCGTATATGATCTCCGGAGTCACATTTTCCACCGGTTCGGCCAGGTAGCGTCCCTCAGCATCCTGCTCATCAAACGAAACAATCTGCCTTCCGCCGCCGCGCTTCTCTCGGGTCCGCTTATGCCATTCTTCAGTCAGGAAATTCTTCATTGATGAGAGAAGGAAGGTGCGGAAGCGCCCGCGTTTCCGTTCCGCGCGTGCGAAATATCCCCGGGCGAGAAATCGCGTAAAGAATTCCTGTGTGAGATCCTGGGCATCTTCCTCCGAATAGCCACTCCGCCGAACGTAGGCATAGAGCGGATACCAGTAGGTCTTACAAAGCTCCGCCAAAGCGGCTCGCGCTTCTGGCGAAACCTGATCTTTTACCGCCAGCACCATGGTCCAGCGGGTTGTCACAAAGCCCCCTCGCCGACCGACTGGAACCGATGCGTCAGGTTGAGGGCTCACGTTGCTGGTTTGAGACTCCGCCGCTTAAAACAGATCTGAAGGGAAACGGAATCTTGCTAACCCCAGTTCAGTCCAGCGGTCGCTCATCGATGGATACGAATTCACGACATCAATGTCAAGATGGGGTATCGCCAAGTGACCGCCATGATGCCCACTGCCACTACATGTGATGGATTCCGGCAATTGGTGGCTAACGTCACGTAGAATAATCCGAACTGAGGTCACCATGTGCAATGAAAACGTGTTATCTATGAGCGACAATTGAGCTTCGCAGGCTACGACTCTTTCGTGGATGGCGCTCTCAAGCAGATGCTTGGCTCAGTGCTTTCGTCTGAAACGACCATGTGGGGTGAAAACTTGACGGCATCGAGGGGTTCCGGTACTAGATCGACGGCGCTCGCGCCTTGAAAACTGCCAGATTGGTCGCCTGATCCTCGATCTCTAATGCGTCTAGAAGAACGCTGTGTTCGTGTGAGAACGTTTTCGCCTATCCGGGTAGGGTTGATGCCAACCGCGACGGCAAAATCGCTTGAGCACTTTTCAAATTACGGGATGGTAATCGTTACGACAGATTGACCGGGACTCATGTTCGCTATAGATCGAGTGACGATGGGTCGGAGAACTGGCAGACGTCCCCGGATACTATTCAGGATTCCATTCCGCTCGAGTCTGCCTGTGGGATTCGGCTATTTTCCGGCAATTTACAGAATATACAACACGGATAACGGGAAGGCTTATATCGGATCAACGGTTCAATTCCGAAACCGTTTCTATCAACATCGAAGCAGAGTTCGAAGAGGTGTAAACACCCGTGTCACAAGTGCATTCCAACACCATGGCGAGGAAGCTTTTGAATGGCAACTCCTTGAATGCGTGGCGCGCAAAGAAGACCTTGTTGTCCGTGAGCAATACTTCATCGATATTTTCAAACCCGAATACAATCTAAGGAAGTACGCAGAGTCTAATTTCGGAATCGAGATTCTGGCGACCCAGAAAGAATTCACGCTCGTTGGGCCGGATGGAAAATCATATAAAGGGAAGGGCGTATACAAATTTGCCGAGGACCACGTCGGTTCAGACGGAACGAAATTGGTTCCCTCAACTTTGGCGGCATTGACTCGCGGGAAGGTCAAGCACCACAAAGGTTGGCACCGACCAGATACTAACCCCGAGGACATTTACAAACATTTCGGCCGACGAAAGACATTCACGGTTCGCATGCCCGATGGCCATTTTGAAACATTTACGGGAATTACCGAATTCGAACAGCGGCACGATGTATCGGGAATCAGCGCTTTGCTCTCGAAAAAGATCAAGAGTGTGCAAGGGATCACTCTCCCCGAAACGGATTATGCGACCATTTTTAAGCCTCGGCGCCGGAAGTTTACTCTGCGTCATCACAAATTTGGAGTGATCTCCCATAATAATGTACCCGAATTCTGCGCGATGTTCGGAATTCCCGGTGCAACCCATATTACTGATGTCATTGCCGGATCGAGGCGATCCAGTCTTGGCTGGACCCTGCCGAAGACTGACCGCGCAAAGATAAGAAGACCCGTCGGTGAGCCGTTTTTCGTGAAAGATCCTGACGGCGTGGTTTACAAGAGCGCGAACCAACGAGCGTTCGCGCGGAAGCACGGACTGCAGTATAAACAACTGAGTCAGCTACTAAGAATCGACGACACGACTCGGTCGCATCAAAGATGGGTAGCAGCCACTCAACAGGAATACGAGGCGCAGCAAAATGGCGCTCCGCCCGTTCCACAAAAGCTGGAACCCAATCGGCCCTGGCAAGGGAAGAAGAGATCGCCGAAAACAAAGGAGAAAATCGCCCAGACTATGCTTTGGAATAAGGGCATCGATTGTTACCTCGTGATATCTCCAAATGGTCAGACCTATGAAGTTGTCAATCTATCGGCTTTCGCTAGCGCAAATGATTTGCACTATCACCTGTTGATGCGTGTATCCCGAGGCGATATGACCCATTACAAAAAGTGGAAGGTGTGCCCAAAGTATCTATCCGAGAGCAATTCATTGCAATAGCCCATTTCTTAGTTCGAATCCGCATACAAAATTACCGTAAAGCTCTCGCTGCGCGAGACCGCTGCGTCCAGGTGGAGTTGCACGATGATTTCGATTTGTCCCGAAAGCTCCTGGATACAGCGATCGGCCACGATGCAATTCGCGGGCCGGGGTCAAAGCGGCGATGCCGTTTCCGGCGCTTCTGGATCGGCCTTCCACGTATGACTCTGGCAGCCTGGAATGTCGTCCGCAGACCCCTCATCAGATATTTCCGCCCGGCCTTCCTTTACAATCACAACCTGTTCGCCAGCTCATCCGGTACCTTAGTTGAAAATTGTCAGGTAAACGATTTGCTGCCTAATCACGAATCGCGTAGGTACGAACTAAGAAACGCCAGGACGCCGAAACAGAAACGGAAGGCAACCAGCAATTCGACTGAAATGGCGAGGACAATGCAGCCTTTTCACACACTTTCCCCAAACGAACGCGTTCAACGCGCCGAGCAACTTGGGCACGAAATCCTGCAAAACTACGGTATCACTGATGCGACAATCAACTTCTGGTCGTACTCGGAGAACATCGTCCTCAAGGTGGATTCACCCAAACCGATCAAGAGTCCGTCCGGCAACTTAGGGTATAACACCTTTGCGCTCCGCATCCGCGACCTGGCCTACCCGGAATCGCTGATTGAAGCGACGACCCAATGGATGGGCGCATTGCGTCGAGACACAGACGTTGTCGTGCCCGAGCCGATACCCGCCTGCGATGGCAGGATGATCGTGCGCGCGACGATACCGGGTACGGAAGAATCGCGAAATTGTGTCCTTTTCGAGTGGTTGGAGGGTGAATTTCATACCGAAGATCTAAAACCAGAGCATCTACGGCTCGTTGGCGAAATGACGGCCAAACTCCACAACCATGCTGCCTCGTTTGCGCGGACAAGGCAGCTTGATCTCTCCCCAAACGAGTGGAGAAGAACATTCGAGCCCCTTATCGCAGGGAAGCGGCTGACACCAGCGTGGTCGGATCACACGGGCGCATTTTTCTCAGCCGCTGAGATTCGAATTATCGCCCAAGTCGCTGAGCGAATCGTCCGCACAATCGACACTTACGACACGGATAAAGACCACGGGCTGATTCACAGCGACCTGCACCAATGGAACTACATGTTTCATAACGGGGAAGTCCGTGTTATCGACTTCGACGACAGTTGTTTCGACTATCAGGTCAGGGACATAGCCATTACCTTCTGGTATCTGACCGACCTCGACGATTATCACCACGGTTTTCGCCCGATGCGCGATGCCTACTTTGATGGCTATCAACGGGAACGGGCGACGCCCTCTCGTTTTGATGACCAGGTCGAGACATTCCTCGTCGAGCGACAGTTGGCGATAATGAACTGGGTGCTCGGGTGGCCCCGATCAGATCATGTCTATGCAGGCGACCAATTTTTGAACAATTCGCTCAAGGTCTTCCGGCGTTACCTTGAGCGATCAAGGGAATGACACTCCCTGTAGTTCGTATAGCATCGGGATAGCCCCTCCCACACGACCACCCGTACGGGTCCGTAAGTGGCGATTCCAACTTCGCCAAGGCTACGTCGGACAAGTCGGCTGATCAGGCAGAGTCAGGTCCAGGGGAAGGCAAGCCCGAATGATGGGAAATTCATCATCAGTTTCCCTCCCCGCTTGCTGCGGACGAAGATGACAAAGTCGTCGACGTTGCGGGCAAAGTGCAGCGCGCGCTGCTTGTTCTTCCGCTCCGGGATACTCTCCAGGAGCCGGATCCGTCCTGTCGGGCTTTCGGATGCTCGCGACGCCATAGACTCTTCAGAACTGTAGTCCGCGGACCCACGGGTTCGATGTTCTCTCTTCTACGATCCGCAATATCGCTCTGCCTGGCCCAAGGCATCCTTCGGCTTTCTACAAGGATTCCGTTGCAGTGCCACCCCTGTTGTAATACTCTCCTGACGATTCGTGAAGCGGAACCAACCGATGGTTTAGCCCGCCGATTCCTGTTGCTAATTTAATCCAACCCAAGGAGGCGACCCATGCGGACCCATCTTCTCACAAATCTCTCTCTGAGCATCGCCTCTGCATTTTTTCTCTCTTCACCGGCCATAGCCGAACATTCCATTGACGATCCGAACATTGAAGAAACCGAATATGAGGAGCATCCCACCGAACATGACGAGCATCCCAGTGATCCTCCGAGCGGTCGAGCCACCGGACACAAAGAGCATCCGAGAAAACAAACCATCGAACACAGCGAGCAACCTTACGATAGCAATAAGGAAACATCTTTGTGGACTAGGAAAAGGGAACATCGCGATCACTTCGGGGACTCTGACGTCCAATTTGAGAAAAGGAAATTCGTAAACAAGGCCGATATCGCCAAGGGGATCAAGCGTCACATAAAGAGCTCCAAAAAAGAAGGCGGCGGCGTCTATCGGATGGATTACAAAGGAACCGAATTGGATCTGAGGTTGAGGAAGGTTCACAAGGACAAACTCGCTCGGCTCGACAGTGGACTGTATTTCGCCTGCACCGACTTCGACGGAAGTGACGGCAATACCTATGACGTCGACTTCTTCTTACGCGGCATCCCGGAGGCCATGGAGGTTACCGAGAAAGCGGTGCACAAAATCAACGGATCTCCTCTCTACACCTGGCGACAAAAACCCGACGGAAAATGGGTCAAACTGTGGTCTGCCCCATCAGCGCCCGTGCATCGGAGCTTGTTATTTCGACGATAGCCTCCATGGCCGCGTAGGTCGCGAGTCTTGCGACGCGCACCGCCATAGCGCACTTAGCCTCCAGGTAGTCTGCGACAAATTAATGGGGCTTCACTCAGCTTTCCGCTGAAGTCGGCAAGTGTCGGAAGCGCTGCCGTCACCGCTTGCCGCTCCGCCTCCCAAGCCTCGGGTGTCTCAAACACACTGGCGAGGTCCCAAGTGTGCTCACCTTCCACATCCTGTCTCTTCAAGACCTGATCTGCCGTTGTGCTCATGAACCAATCACAGTTAGCCCGACTTGACCAACTCAACCTCTAAAAAAGTTTTTTTCGGGGGTAAATGGGCTGTCGAGTCGCATAAACAGTGGGGGAAGGTTGGCAGAACAGCCTGTAGTGTAGACCTACCCTCTTCCCAGGCCTCGATATGTTTGTATAATTGGGGGCCATCATGTTTCTGAGGTGCAATCGTCGGCGCAAAGATGGCAAAGAGCATTGCTATTGGAACATCGTGGAGAATAAGCGTGTGGGTGGCGGTCGGGTGGTGCAGAGGCAGGTTCTCTACCTTGGAGAGATCAACGACAGCCAGCGCAGCGCTTGGCGCAAGAGTATCGAGATCTTTGCCGAGGGTAGTGCCCGGCCGGAGCAGGTGGCGCTGTTTCCCGAAGATCGGGCGCCGCCGCTCGAGGAGGAAAGCATCGTACGGATTCGGCTCAAAGATTTGAGGATAGAGCGGCCCCGGCAATGGGGAGCGTGCTGGTTGTCCTGCGTGCTTTATGAACAATTGGGGTTGGGTGAGTTCTGGCGCGAGCGAGTGAGGCCTTCCCGGCAAGGCAGGCGGTGGGCCCATGTGTTGCAAACCCTGGTGGCCTATCGACTGATCGATCCAGGAAGCGAGTGGCGGCTGCACCGCCAATGGTATGAGCAATCAGCCATGGCCGATCTTCTGGGCGAAGACTTCGCCTTGGCCGAGAAGAACACCCTGTATCGCTGCCACGATCGATTGCTGGAGCACAAAAAGGCCCTGTTCAGCCACCTGACTAAGCGCTGGAGCGATTTGTTCAACACCCGTTACGAGGTACTGCTATACGATCTGACGAGCACCTATTTCGAGTGTGATCCGAACCAGGAACCAGCGGCTTCGAGCCGAATCCGCAAGTTCGGCTACAGCCGAGACAAACGTTGGGATTGTCTGCAGGTGGTGATCGCCCTGGTAGTCACCCCGGAGGGCTTTCCGATTGCCTATGAAGTGCTTCCCGGTAACACCCTGGATCAAACCACCTTGGGCGATTTTCTTGCTCGCATCGAAAAGGCCTACGGCAAGGCCCGGCGCATCTGGGTCATGGATCGGGGAATACCTACCGAGGAGGTTTTGGCCCAGATGCGTGCAAGCGACCCGCCGATCGACTATCTGGTGGGTACGCCGCGCTCGTGGCTGGACAAGTTCGAGCAATCGTTGCTGCAAAAGCAGTGGCAGAATCTGCGTGCAGGTATCGACGTAAAACTCATCAGGGAGGGGGGTGAAACTTATGTTTTGGCCCGTAGCAAGGAGCGTCTGCACAAAGAAAAGGGTATGCGTCTGCGCGGTTTGCGCCGATTGCTTGAGAGGCTCAAGAAGCTCCGCGATAGCAAGCGGCGTTACCAGCGCGATACCATCCTCATTAAACTGGGCGAAGCCAAGAAGGAAGCCGGCCCGCGGATCTGGCGTTTACTCGACATTGCCGTAGCCCCCAAGGATGGCCCCGCCAATGGCTCGCCGGTGAGCTTCCGGTTGAACTGGAAGAACTACCGTCAGGCCTATCGCCGGGAAGGCCGCTACCTGTTGCGCAGCACCCTCAGTGCCGACAATCCGCACCGCCTCTGGCACCTCTACATCCAACTCACTGAGATCGAGCAAGTTTTCAAGGAAATGAAAAATGACCTCTCCATCCGGCCCATCCATCACCAAAGGGACGATCGCATCGAGGCCCATATTTTTATCAGCTTCCTGGCTTACTGCCTATGGGTCACTCTGAAGCGTCGCTTGCGCGATCTGGCCCCTGGTCTTACTGCCGCCGAGGTGCTTTCGAAAATGGCGGCGATGCAAATGCTCGATGTAAAGCTACCCACCACCGACGGGCGCACCGTGGTGCTCACCCGTTACACCGAGCCCAGTAAGGATCAAAAGCTATTGCTCAACCAGCTAAAGCTTGAACTTCCTGCACAACCGCCACCAAAAATCGAATCGAAAACTAGCGAGATGTAGTGGAGACCTTTGGTCGTTTATCAACGACTTAGGTCAAAAATGACGCCCAGTTGAGAAAGAGGGGTTAGCCTGGAGACTATTTGCATGTGGAGAGAATTAAGAGAATTATAAGTCAGGCAAAAAATAGGTTGACGAAGGGTAAAGATTACAGGTTGATGCCAGTCGATCTACCACTTCATGTCGCGGATTGTCGGGGGAGAGTGGTATCTGGACAACCGGGCCAAGGAGGTCTTAAGGAGGCAAATTGGGCGGGTTTCCGCGTTTTGCGGAGTGGAGGTGCTGACGTTTTGCATTATGAGTAATCATTTCCATCTCTTGATCAGGATACCTGAGTATAGAGAAGTTGCTGATGAAGAATTACTTAAGCGCTTTTCGATTTGGTACAATCGCAGCCATGGGCGCTTTGGGCGGAAAGGTTCCGCAGCGTGCTGATTGAAGGTAGGCCTTTTGCGCTGCCGCGTACGTTATTTCACCGACGGGGCTGTGCTGGGATCCAGTGAGTATGTGCAGGAGCAGTTTGAAGCATTCCGCCAGTTTCTGGGCGAGCACCGGACGTCGGGTCCGCGTTGCATGCGGGGAGGCGATTGGGGCGGTCTCACCGTGCTGCGGGATCTGCAGAAGGATGTGATTACGTAGGGAGTTTTCAGCGAAAACTCTAGAGAAACCGATTGACCGTCAGCTCGCTGATATCGGTGTCGGTTGACCCTCTGAGCACCAGGTCTGCCGTGACCCGACCGATGCCCGGTCCGAGCATGATTCCCGACCGGGCCCCGCCGGTTGCGACATACACTCTTTCCCGGCCGGGTACCTCGCCCAGGACCAGCGCCCGGTCCGGCGTCACCGGTCGAAGGCACGCTGTCTGCATTGCGATCGTAGAGTCTCTTGTGAAGGGCAGCATCTTGGTGACCGAGTGCATGATCTGGTCGCGCGCGGCCTCGGTGGGCTGCTCGTCGAAGCCGACCTCCTCTTCCGTTGAACCGGTCCACAGCAGGCCGTCAGGCTTCGAGGTGGCGTACTCGGAACCCCATCCAATGGAGGCGTTGACCGGCGGCCCCGTCACCCGCAGCCTCAGTATCTGACCTTTAAGGGGGGTAACCGGTATGGTGAACCCCAGCCACTTCGACGTTTCTCCCATCCACGGCCCCGTCGCAAGCACGACTGACCCGCAGTCGACTGTGCCATTCTCAAGGGAGACGCCGGTCAGCTTCACTCCATCGTGTTTCAGCCCCGTCACCGTCTCGTAGGCGAATGTGACTCCTCGTGCCTCCGCAGCCCGCGCGATGGCGAGCGTGAGCCGCTGAGGGTGCAGATTTTTGGAGTGGTCGTTGATGACGGCTCCAATCGCCTCCGGGTTGATACGCGGCTCGATGACCATCGCTTTTGCCGTCGTCGCCCAGCGGAGTAGACTTCCGAACTCCCGTTGTGAGCGCTCAATGTCGGCTTTGGCAGCCGCGGCCTCGACGTCGTCGAACGCCAGGGAGATGACCGGTTTGACCCGGTATTCGAGGTCGATGCCGGTTTCGTCTGGCAGGGTCTCCCTCAGTTCGGCATGCAAGCGCGAACTGAGCCGCGCGACGGGGTCGTTCGGCCCAGGGCTCCCCTTGCGCCCAAGGTGTCCCACACCTCCGTAGGCGAACCCGGAGGCGTGGCTGCCGATGCCGTCGCGTTCGATAACGCTGACCGAGGCGCCCTCTTCCGCGAGGTAGTAGGCTGTCGCTATCCCGGCGATCCCACCCCCGACGATCACGACGTCTGTTGTTCGGGCCATCTGTGCCTCCTGGCAATCTGTCGGGCTTAGATTCTGAGCTTCTGGAAGGAATTGGGTGAAAGTGAGGGGCAACCTGGCAATGGTTGTCTGTTGAGGAGGAGCATGTAAACGGCGTGTAAGCCTCCCCGGGTAAGGCCTGGTCAGCGGCCCGGTAGTGAAATGACTGAGAAAACCGAAAGGAAGAAAGGAAGCGTAGCAAGAAGATAATTTGTCAGACAGAAAATAGATTGACGTCACGGATAGCGCACATCCGGGACTTCCAGCGGTACTGCAGCCGCTGCGACGACGGAGGGGAAGGGCGTGTGCTCGTCGGCGACTGGCGGCGGCGATTCGCGCGCAAGCCAACAAAAAAGCCGGCCCGAATCGTGGGTGCCGGCTTTTTGAACGACTGAGGATTCAGGACTCCGCTCAGCCCGCGCGGCGCCGGCACCAAAAGACAAAGCCGAGTGCCAAGAGACCCCCGGCAATAGCGGAGGTCGAGGGCTCGGGAATTGTGGTAGGATATTGAACGAGAGTGACCGAAATCGGACTGCCCGGAGAACCTATGAGCGTGCTCGAGCCGATGTATTCCAGCTGCTTTTGGACGAAGGTGGTGAATGGTGAAGAAACGATCGAAATGGGATCAAAGGCGAAATCAATGAAGTCTGTGTTGTCGCCGAACACCTGGTGCCCGGCGACGGGCGTGAAACTCTCATCTGCCAAGAAGGCGGAGCTGGTACGCCACACCCATTCGTCGGTAAAAATGAACTCATGCCAATCAGTGAAGGGGAGAGATGCAAAGATAATTAGTCAGACAGAAATTTGATTGGAAAATGGATTGACGCACACTCTGCGGCCTCGGCGGTTCAATTTTCCAAGGATGATTTGAAAGAAGGAGTAGCTCCCGATTCGTACTGGAGAATAATTAACCGCGGAGAGCGGCTTTGTGGTTTTTCAAGCCGGATTTACTAAGAGTGCCATTTTTTTCTTCTTCAAAAGCTGTCTTAGAAGCATAGCCCATCATTTTGATGGTTTTTACGCCGATTTCGGTAGCCAGCTTGTGGATCTTCACGCGGATGGTTTCCGTCGCTTCGGTCAGTGGGCTGAAATGGCCTTTGAGAAGATACCAGATGGAGACGGTGAGCTTGCGCGCCACGGCGGCCACCGCAATGTTACGGTGGCCCTTGCGCAAAGTGAGTTTCCAGCCCCATTGGTGTAAGGGGCTGTTTTTCTGGTTCAGCGCGTTCTGTGCCGACTGGATCAGCAGCGCACGTAGATCTTTGCGGCCGAAGGCAATAATACCGCCATCGCGCTTGATGGTCAGTCCGCTGCGATGCCGGCTGGGGGACAGCCCCAGATAGGCGACCAGCTTCTTGGCATTGGCGAAGCGGTGGATGTCGCCGATGACTGCCCCGATGGCATAGGCGACGACATGCCTCACTCCCATCAGACGCACTAAGGGCAGCAATGCGGGATCCTCGAGCACCTCGCGAGCCATCAGTGCCCGCAGTTTTTTGCGTCGCCTCTCGGCCATCCAAAGCTCTTCGAACATCTCTTCGCACAAGAACAGTTGCACCGGACTCCAGGGGCGACATCGCAGCACCCAGGCACGGCCCGAAGCTCGAGTTAGGCAGGTGCCCCGGGGAATCCGCTTTCCCTGCTCGCTGAGGTAGCTGCGGATGCGATTGCGTATCCGCGTGCAACTGCACACTGCCTTGCGATGGGTGTGCATTACTTCACGGCGTTCGCGCGTCTTCTCATCTGGGGTCCACACTTCCCGAGCCAGTCCGCTCAGGTAGATTCTTCCCAGTTTCACCGCACTGAGTTTATCGTTGTTGCAGTAGGCCTTGCG